>JAHBVW010000072.1 GCA_019637375.1 Deltaproteobacteria bacterium
GCGCAGGTCGCGCTGCCGCTCGGCGCCGTCGCCGCCGCCGCGGCGCTGGCGCACGTGGCGCAGGCGCGCACGCTCTGGCTGCCGCGCCGGCGCGTCGACGGTGCGCCGGCGCTCGATCGCGGAGCCGGTGCGCGCGTGCGCCGCACCGGCGGCGAGCTCGCGGCGGCGCTCGCGGCCGGCGGCGTGGCGGTCGCGTGGCTGTGGTGGTGCGCGCCGCGGCTGGCCGCGCTCGTGGAGGTGCCCCTCGCGGGGGGTGCGATGATCGCGTCCGGGCTCGCGGCGCTCGCGATCGCGTGGGTCGCGTTCGGCGTCGTCGACGCCCTCGTGCGCCACGCGGAGCTGGCGGCGAGCCTGCGCATGACCGCGCGCGAGCGCCGCGAGGACGAGCGCCTCGCCGGCGGGGATCCGCGCTGGCGCAGGTACCGCGCGAAGCTCGGCGACGCGGCGACGTCCGTCGCCGGCGCGACGGTGCTGCTGCTCGGCGACGGCGTCGCGGTCGCGATCGCGTGGGATCCGATGCGGCGCCCCGTCCCGATGCGCACGGCGACCGGGCGCGGCGCGCGCGCGACGCAGCTCCTCGGGCTCGCGCGGCGGCACCGCGTGCCGGTCCACCGCGATCACGCGCTCGCCGGCGCGCTCGTCGACGGCGAGGGCCCGGTTCCCGAGGCCCGCTGGGTCGCGCTCGCCGAGATCGTCGCGGCCGTCGGGCGCTGACCTCGCGACCTACGTCTCCGCTCGGCGCGACATCACGCCGACATCAGGCGCGCGACCCCGACGGCGAGCGTCGCGACGAGCGCGGCGGTCATCATCGCGAGCGCGGCCGGGACCGCGGCTGCGCCGGGGAGGTGCGCCGCGGCGCGCCCGCCGATGCGCTGCCCGACGCCGACGGCGAGCTCGACGACGGCCGCGGTGACGAGCCACGGGATCGCGAGGCGCACGGCCGAGGCGACGATCGCGCCGAGCGCATCGAGCACGCGCGGCTGCACGTCGAGGACGACGGGGACCGTGCGCGTGCTGTCGGCGACCGCCGAGATCACGGCGACGTGGCCGTCGATCCCGACGAACACGGCGGCCGCAAGGATGCCGAACAGCCGCCGGTACACGGCGCCCTCGCGGCCCGCGGCGTCGACGAGGCGCCCGGCGGTCGCGGCGACGAGCAGCGGCACGGCGGCGGCGATGCCGATCGCGGCGCCGAGGACGAGCTCGCGCGCGCCGATCAGCACGGCGGCGGCGAGCCCGTCGTCGAGCGGCGCCGCCGGGACGACGAGCGCGAGCCACGCACCGGCGACGACGGCGAGGCCGAGCTGCGCGAGCCGCGGGATGCCACCCGCGAGCGCCGCGAGCACGAACACGGCCGCGGCACCCCGCAGGCCGACGAGCAGCGCCATCACCCGCCGGGGCTCGCGCCGACGCCGGCGATGAGCGGCCACAGCCGGTTCATGAACGCGACGAGCTGCTGGCCGATCGACGGCGCGAACACGACGAGCGCGACCCCGACCGCCGCCGCGCGCGGGACCAGGCCGACCGCCGGGTCCTGGATCTGCGTGAACGCCCCGAGGAGGCCGGTGAGGACGCCCGCGACGAGCGCCGCGACGAGGAGCGGCGCCGCGAGGAGCAGCGCGAGCAACAGCCCCTCGCGCGCGAGCGCGGCGAGCCCGTCGCTCACACGTACCCCCGCAGGAGCGAGTCGAGCAGCATCCGCCAGCCATCGACGGTGACGAACAGCAGCAGCTTGAGCGGCAGCGCGACCGTCTGCGGCGACGTCGCGTTGAGCCCGAGCGCGGCGAGCCCGAGCCCGACGACGAGATCGACCACGAGGAACGGGATGAACAGCAGCACCGCGATCGCGAACGCCTCGCGCAGCTCCGTCGCGAGGAAGGCCGGCGCGAGCACCCACAGCTCGTCGCCCCGGGCCGACCGCCCCATCCGCTCCGCCAGGTTCGTGAAGGTCTCGCGATCCGCCTGCGCGGCGTGCTTCGCCAAAAACGCCTGCAGCGGCCCGAGGGCCCGCTCCGCCGCGTCGACCTGCGCGTGGTACTCCGCCGGCACGAGCGCCCGCACCGCCCCTCCGAAATCGAGCTTGGCCCCGTCCGCTCCCGACGTCCCCGACGTCCCCGGCGTCCCCGGCGGCGTCTCGGCGCTGCGCGGTTGCGGCACACCCGGTGTCGCCGGCGTCGGCGGCGTTGCCTCGGCGCCGCGCGGCTGCGGCGCATCCGGCGCCGGTGCCGGTGCCGGTGCCGCTGCGGTGGCCGCCGCGACCATGTCGACGGCCACCGGCGCCATCACGAAGAACGTCAGGATCAGCGACACGCCGAGCACGACGAGTCCCGACGGCGCGTCCGGTGCCCCGATCGCATTGCGCGCGAGCGACAGCACCACCGACACCTTCACGAAGCTCGTCAGCATCAAGAGGACGAGCGGCACCAGCGCGAACGCCGCGAGCAGCGCCGCATTCCCGGCGCCGCTCATGCCACGCCCCGGCGCCGGTCGCTCCGCGCCTCCGCGCGCCGCGACGCCCACGGCCTCGCCGAACGGCAGCTCGCCGCCTCGTTCGCGAGCCTCCACACCGGCACCGGCCCCACCTTCGCCGCCCGCATCCGCCGCCACGGCCGCGGCGTGCTCCGGCACCCCGCCGCCGTCACCGCCCCTCCCGATCCGCGCCGCCCGCCACATCGGCCTCCAGCTCGCGCTCGATCGCCGTCGCCGCGCCGCTCTCCAGCTCGCTCGCCTCACGCCCCGTCGACGGCCGATCGATCGCCGTCGTCCCGCTCGCGACCGGCGCACTCGCGGCATGACCCGCGACGGCCGTCGAGACGCTCGCGACCGGCGCACGCGCGGCATGACCCGCGACCCTGCGCTCGGCCGTCGAGGCGCTCGCGACCGGCGCACTCGCGGCATGACCCGCGACGGCCGTCGAGACGCTCGCGACCGGCTCGCTCGCCTCGCGCCCCGGCGACGCGTGCTCGACCACCGGTGATGAATTGCTCGTGGCGACGGAGGCGCGGCGCTTGAGCCAGGCGGTGCGCACGAGCTCGCCGAAGGTGGGGCGTGGGACGGCGCGCGCGCGGACCTCGGCGCCGTCGAGCTCGGTGAGGACGGAGAGACCCATCTCGCTCGTGCCGACGAGCAGCGTCTTGCCGGCGACCTCGACGACGTACAGCGAGCGCCGCGGCTCGAGCGGGACGCGCGCCACGACGTCGAGCAGGTGCGTGCCCCGCGTGCGCCCGGTTGCGAGGAAGCGGCCGAACAGCCGCACGACGACGAACGCCGCCAGACACACGCCCCCGAGCACGAGGAGAGACGTGATCAGCAGGTCACCATAACTCGCCGCCGCACCATTGCCCGGCATGCGCGTTGTCGTAGCGCGCCGGTCTGACAGTCGGCGCGGGCTAGATGCTCTCCGCGTAGCAGAGGATCCCGTGGAACGCGCCGTTGATCGTGTACGGGTAGCAGCCGCGCGCGTCGCCGCCGGTGACGTCGATGTAGGCGACGTCGGCGCCGGTCAGCGTGGCGGCGCCCGTCGCGGGCGGGTCGCTCAGGTACGCCTTCAGCTTCCAGCTGCCGGTGAGGTCGGCGCGCCCGATGCCCTCGACCTCGACCGTCGACGGCCCGCGCACCGCGAACGCGTACTCGGAGCCCACGAGGTCGACGACGCTGCGCGACCGGATCGCGTCGCGGTGGCGCGTGATGTCGCCGGTGATCGCCGTCTCCGTGATGGTGAGCGTGCCGTCGTACGTCGTCGGGGTTGGGCGCGTCCCGTGCTGGAACGCGAACCCGGTGAGCTCGAGCCGCGTGCCCTCGTCGCGCATCACCAGCGTGCCGTCCCACCGGTTGCCGCGCTCGTCGAGGCAGCCGCCGGTGAGCGTCACCGTGCCGCCGTCGTCCACGAGGTGCGGACAGCCGCTGCCGTGCGCCATCGACTCCGCGAACCCCGCGACGCCGCGCGCCGCGATCGCGTCGCCGCCGAGGCCCGCCTCGATCATTCGCGCGATCTGCGCCTCGTTGGCCTTGTCGAACGACGCGGCCGGGGCGTCGTCGGCGCCCTCGTCGGTGGCGCAGGCGGCGGCGGCGGTGGCGGTGGCGAGGACGGCGACGAGCGGGGTGAGCCTCATGCGACCCCGCCGTGCAGCGCGCGTGCCGCCGGATCGGCGCGGAACCTCGCGCCGCGCGCGCCCGCCGAGGCCGCGCGTTCACAGTCCGTGAACGTCAGCGCACGGGGAGCCGCGACGTGCCGAGCATGTTCGGCAGCGCGGGCAACCCCAGCGCCGCGAGCACGGTCGCAGCGGTATCGCGCGTGTCGACGGGCGCGTCGATCGTCGACGCGCGCGCGAACCCGGCGCCGCGCGCGATCCACGGGATCCGGCGGTTGAGCTGCGAGCGCCCGTCGCTGTGCGAGTGACCGTCGCCGCCGTGGTCGGCGGTGACGATGACCAGCGTGGACGCCGCCATCGGGGTCGCGTCGATCGCGTCGAGCAGCGTGCCGAGGCAGCGATCGCTCGCCTTCGCGGCGGCGAGGTAGTCCGGCGACAACCAGCCGCTGCGGTGCCCCGCGTCGTCGGGGTCGGAGAAGTGCACGAACATGAGGTGCGGGCGCGCGCTCGCGAAGTGCGCCGCGGCCGCCGCCGCGACGCCGGCGCACGTCGGATCGCGCGGGATCTCGAAGTGGTCGACGCTGCCGGGGAGGAGCAGGTGCCTCAGCTTGGCCTTGCCGACGAACATCGCCGTCGCGAGCTTGCGGTCGTGCGCGGCGGAGAACACCGTCGGCACGCGGATCGGGCCGCGGTCCTTGCGGTACGAGTTCCAGGTCAGGCCGTGCGCCGCCGCGCCGACGCCCGACAGCATCGCCGCGTGCGACGGCAGCGTGTCCGTCTCCGGGATCGTCGACGCGGACTTCGCCGTCGCGCCCTCGGCCGCGAGCTTCGCGTGCCGCGGCATGACCTCCGGCGTGATGAGGTCCGCGCGCAGCCCGTCGACGCTGACCACGACGACGCGCGGCTCCGGCTTCGCGACCGGTGCTGCCGGCGGCGCGGCGGGCTTCGGCGCGACCGGGGCCGGCGCCTCCGCCGGTGGCGCCGCGTTGCCGCTCGAGCTGCACGCCGGTGCGACGAGCGCGACGGCGAGCGCGACGGCGATGCGGCGGAGCACGGTGCGTGCAGCATAGCCTCCCCTGGTACCGTACGCCGTGGCCAAACGCCCCGGAGGAAGAGACGCACGGAGATCAGGACTCGTCGCACTCGCGGAGCAGCTCGGAGGGCGTGCGCTCGGGACCGAGGTCGCGCGCGCCGTGGACGACCCGCACGGTTACCTCGCCGCGTTCGCGGAGCGCATGGGCAACATCGGCGTCGACGAGCCGCGGGACGACCTCGCCTGGCTCGCGATCACCCAGGGCCTGACGGCGCGCGGGACCGCGATCGAGCTCGACTGGAAGCACGAGGCCGCCGACGCCCTCGGCCACCTCGAGCGGCTCGCCGGGCGCGCCGGCAAGAAGGCGCTCGCGGCGTGCCGCGCCGACCCCGAGCTCGAGGAGCGCCCGACGTACGAGGCGCTCGAGCTGTTCGGCAAGACGCTCGGCGGCGCGCAGCGCGCGCTGCTCCACCTCGACAAGCAGTCGGACTCGTACGTGCTCGTCGTCGTCGATGCGCACGCCGTCGCGAACCTCGTCGGGCTCGCGAAGAAGGCCGGCGGCACGATCCAGCACCTCGACGGCGGCGGCCTCGCCGCGGAGGAGGCAAAACGGCGCAAGTCCTCGGCGAAGCAGGCGCGCGCCCGCGCGTCCGTGAACCGCTGGACGCAGCTCCTCCTCACCACCGTCGAGAACACCACCGACGACGCGCTGTGGACGCTGCGCCACCACCCCTACCCGCTCGAGGCGATCCGCGCCGCGATGCCCGACGCGCCCGCGCGCGACCGCCCGCTCGTCGAGATGGTCGTGGCGGTGCACGACAAGCCCGCGTCGGCCGTCGCGCGCGCGACGAAGGACCCGGCCCTGTGCCTGCGCGCCCTCAACTACCTCGGCAACGAGGACGTGCACGGCGCCGAGCGCCTCGCCGCCGCCGCGGTCCTCGCCGAGCGGCTCGCCGTCGAGCCCGGCGGCGGCAAGGCCGCGCTCCAGGTGTGCACCGCGTGCAACCTGTTCGCCGCCGACGCCGACGCCGACCGCGCGCTCGCGAAGCTCCCCGCCGCCGCGCGCACCCGGCTCGCCCGCATCGCCGACGGCGCCCTCCGCGGCGCCACCTACCAGTCCGACCGCTGGAACACCGCCTTCCGCGCCCTGCGCACCGTCGGCGACGCCCTCTCCCTCCCCACCATCGAGGCCGCCCTCCTGAAGGCCCGGAAGGTGTTCCCCGACGAGGCCAGCTTCGACGAGATCGACGACGCCCTCGCGCGCATCCGCCACCGCACGCCCGCGAAGGGTCGTGCACGGCGAACCCGCCGACCCTGACAACGTGACTGCCGCATTCTGCGGCGGCCGCGAAAAATCACGCAACGGCCGCGAACCATGGTCGACGCAGGCGCCCATGTCGAAGGATCCTCGTTGCATGTGGCGTGTCGTCGTAGGTTCCATGTTCCTCCTCCTCCCCGGCTGCCCCGACCCGATCCGAAACCCCGCAGCCTGCCACGACGGCATCTGCATCGATCCGTCGCTTCCGTTCTGCGACAAGGACGGCACCGTCTTCGGCCAGGAGAACACGTGCGTCGCGATCGGCTGCACCCCCGGCGACCTCCAGCAGTGCCGCGGCGACCAGGCGCTCACGTGCAACGCGACCGGCGACAACTTGGAGGTCGTGCAATGCGAGCGCGGCTGCGATCCCGGATCCGGGTGTCGGCTGTGCAACCCGAACGAGACCGCGTGCACGAACGGAATGCTCGCGACCTGCGATGCGAGCGGCGCGGTCGTCCTCGCCGAGCCGTGTGCGCTCGGCTGCTTCGAAGACAAGCCACGCTGCCGCGCGGTCGTGCCCTCCAACAACCTCGAGCGATTCCTCGACATGGTCCCGGACCCACCTGATCTGGATCTGGACGGAGTGACGTTCGACACCCGCGACGGCTCCGTCCGCAAGGGGGCGACGACCATCGCGGTTCCGAACTTCCTGACGGTGTCAGAGCCCGGCGTCCCCAGCATTCGCGTGTTCGTTGCCAAGTCCATCAAGCTGCGTGGTGCCTCGAGCGCGGATTCCGGCGATGAGCGGTCCTCGGTGGGTCCTGCGATCGCCCTCCTCGCGCGTGGTCCCATCGAGATCAGCGGCACCCTCACCGTCACGCCTCGCGCCGGATCGGCGGTCACCGAAAGCGATGGCTGCATCGCGGGTATCGGCACCGTGTTCCATGACCCGCTGTCGCGTCTCGTCGCAGCCGGCGGAGGAGGCGGCGGCCACGCGACCGCCGGCGCGGACGGAGGTGCCGTCGACGACAGCGCCGATTTCTTCGACGCTGCAGGAGGCCGCAAGGGTGTCGTCACGGGCGCGAGCAGCCTCGTTCCCCTACGAGGCGGATGCACCGGTGGGTTCTTCGGCTCGACGCCCGACGAGCAGTATCGGAGCGGAGGCGGCGCGATCCAGCTCACAAGTGGCGTCTCGATCACCGTGACGGGCGTGATCGATGTCCGCGGTCATGACGGCTTCGTCGGTTCCTTCGACGGCCAGAACGGGACCGTCGTGGGCGGTGGCGGCGGCGGTGGCGGAGCGCTGCTGGAAGCTCCGTCGGTGATCCTGACCGGAGGACGCGTGCTGGCGACCGGGGGCGCCGGTGGATCGGCGTGCGTGTCGCCAACGGCCAGCTGCGGCGTCGGTGGCATGGGCGCCACGCGGAACACCGGAGCAACTCCGGGGATGGGAACGACCTACAGCGCCGCGCCCCTGATGAATGCTGGTGGTGGCGGAGGTGGGCTGGGACGCGTGCGAATCAACTCCGTCACCTTCCACGGTGGAGAGGTCGACGCGGCCCTCTCCAACGGACCGCTTGCGACCCACTGACGACGGCGAAACCTACTGACAGGTCCCGGTGCCCGTACCCGAGAGCGGCAGGAACGCGTACACGTTCTCGAACACCTGGTAGGTCCAGATACCCGTCACGCTCGCGAAGCACGTGTTGACGGCATCCGGCAACCGGAGCGTGTCGTCGTCGGTGAGGAACTTCGTCGCTCCCTGCTGCATCTCCCCCATTCCAAAGTTGGCGGGATCGGGGACCTTGGTGATCTTCACGTTCGCGAGCGTGACGAGCACGGACTCGTACGGCTCGCCGGTCGCCGCCACGAGAAGGTCAGCGACGTTCGCCACGGTCGCGGGGACCGGCAGCCCGGCCGGCGCAGCCTTGAACGTGACGCTCCCACCGGCGAGTTGCGTCAGGGTGTCACCCGTCTGATCGTTGTTGTTCTCGGTGACGAAGCCGGCGACATCGACCTTGGCGCCGGGAGCGATCATGGCGTCGAGATCGGCGGCGTTATTCCCGCGGAACACGAAGATGCCTTCGTTCGGCGCGGCATTGAGATTCTGCGAGACCCACAGGTTCTTCTTGTTGAACGAGCGTGCGACGACGAAGACGTTGGGGATCGTGACCGACCCGGTGGCGACGCCCGTCTGAACATCAACGATCGTCACGCTCTGCTGGAGCGCACAGCCGGTACCACCACCGACGAGGTCGCTGGCCGCGCGCGGCAGCAGCAGGTACCTGAAGAAGTAGTCGCCGATGCCGGTGATGCTCTCGTAGCAGGTGCCCGAGACGCGCTCCGCCGGCGTTCCGAGGTTCGCGATCACCGACTGGACGGAGATCCCGCCGCTCGCCCTGAACTCCTGCTGGTCCTCCGCCATCGACATCATGCTGAACGGCCTGTACTCGCTGGTCTGCCGCACGTTGATGACCTTGATCAAGACGCCTTCCCACTTCTCCCACTCGACGTCACGTGCGGCATCGGACGGGAGCGCCTCGATCGCGGCGGCGTCGACGGTCGACGGCGTGGGGATGGGGCCGCTGCCGGTCTTGGTGATCGACATCTTGCCGCCGGCCGCGCCCTTGAGCTCGGTGACGGTGCGGCCGGAGGTGTCGGAGGTGAGGGCGAACTCGTCCTTCTCGGCGTTGGTGATGGTGACGATGTCGCCGGGGGCGAGGTTGGCGACCTGGTCGAGGGGCGCGCCGAAGACCTTCACGCCGGAGAACTCGCCGCCGGCGGGGTCCTGGACCCAGAGGTCGCCGGTGCGGGCGCCGAAGGCGTCGATGGCGGTGACGATGACGCCGGTGAGGGCGACGGGCGTGCCCTTGGGCATGGAGTCGTTCTGCACGTCCTGGACGCGCAGGCCGGTCGCCGGAGCGTCCGGCGTGTCGTCGCCGCCGTCGTCGTCACCGTTGCCGCCTCCGCGGCAGGCAGCGGTGGCGAGCAGGGAGAGGGAGAGGTAGGCGAGGACGGAAACGCGCTTCATCGAGGATGGCTCCGTAAAAACGCGACGGTTGTGCCCGAGAACGGCTCGGAAGGAAAGTGGCTATCTCGCCGGCCAGATCCGCCGGAACATGTGAACGGCCGGTCGCGCGACGATCGCGAGCGCTGCACGTGGGCGTCCCGGCACGGCAAATCGCCCGCCTACCCCGTCTGCGGAGATCTCGCTGCGACCTCGGCGCCGCGCGCCGGTCAGACGCTGATCGCCAGCCACATCCACAGGATGTGACCCTCGCCGCAAATGCAAACGACCGCCGAGCCCGTCGGGGCTGGCGGTCGGTTCCCACCGAGGTGGGTGGCTACTCGGCCGGGGCGGCCGGCGCGACGGGCTGGTACAGCCCGACGAGCTCGACGAACGCCATCGGCGCGGCGTCGCCCTTGCGGACGCGCGTCTTCAGCAGGCGGGTGTAGCCGCCCTTGCGCGACGCGAAGTGCGCGCCGACCTCGCCGAAGAGGCGCGCGAGCGCCTCGCGCGTCTTCACCGTGCGGCGCGCCATGCGCTGCGCGTGGACGATCTTCGCCTTCTCGGCGACCGTCGCGTTCTCACCCTTCGCGATGAGCGCCTGGACGCTGATGCCCCAGCCGATCGTCGCGTCGGCGTACGAGCGCAGCTCCTTGGCCTTGGCCTCCGTGGTCTCGATCCGTCCGTGCGTGAGCAGCGACGTGACGAGGTTGTTCCACAGCGCCGTGCGGTGCGCCGACTTCCTACCGAGCTTTCGTCCTGAGTTGCGGTGACGCATGGTCTTCTCTTCTCACGGCTTCTTGAGCGGGTTCGGACCCGGCCAGTTGTCGAGCTTCATGCCGAGCTGGAGGCCCATCTCGGCGAGGAGCTCCTTGATCTCCTTGAGCGACTTGCGGCCGAAGTTCTTCGTCTTCAGCATCTCGCTCTCGGTCTTCTGCACCAGCTCGCCGATGTACTTGATGTTCGCGTTCTGGAGGCAGTTGGCCGAGCGCACCGAGAGCTCGAGCTCGTCGACGGTGCGCCATAGGTTCTCGTTGAGCTTCTCCGCGGCCTCGTCGCGCGGCGCCTCGACCGGCTCCGCCATCTCCTCGAAGTTGATGAACAGGTTGAGCTGCTCCTTGAGGATCTTCGCGGCGTACGCGACGGCGTCGTCGGGGCGAACGCTGCCGTTCGTCCACGCCTCGAGCGTGAGCTTGTCGTAGTCGGTCTGCTGGCCGACGCGCGCGTTGGTCACCGTGAAGTTGACCTTGCGGATCGGCGAGAACAGCGCGTCGATCGCGATCGTGCCGACCGGCAGGTCCGCCGAGTGCCGCTCCGCCGGCGCGTAACCGCGGCCGGTGTTGATGGTCAGCTCGATGGCGACCTTGCCGTCCTTCGACAGCGTGCAGATGCGGTGGTTCGGGTTGAGGCACGTGACGCCGTCGACGAGCGCGATGTCGCCCGCGGTGACGACGCCCTCACCCTGCTTGTCGAGACGCACGGTGTAGACCTTGTCGGTCTCCACCTTGAACAGCGTCTCCTTGAGGTTGAGGATGATGTCGGTGACGTCCTCGACGACGCCGGGCAGCGAGGTGAACTCGTGCAGCGCGCCCTCGATGGCGATGTGCGTGATCGCCGCGCCCTGGAGCGACGACAGCAGGATCCTGCGCAGCGCGACGCCGAGCGTCGTGCCGAAGCCGCGCTCGAGCGGCTCGCAGCTGAACTTGCCGTAGGTCTCGGATCGCTCCTCGATCTCCAGCGTGCGCGGCCGGATCAGGTCGCGCCAGTTCTTGGCCATGAAAGCAGTCTGTTCGGGGGTCGGTTCCATGATGTCTCCTGATCGACTCGCTTTCATCACGGCCGATCGCTAGACGGGGTTCGAAGCCCGTCACACCGCGAAGCTTCGCGGCTCAAACCATTACTTCGAGTAGAGCTCGATGATCAGCTGCTCGCGAATCGGCAGCGTCACGTCCTCGCGCGCCGGGAGCTGCACGATCGCGCCGCGGAAGTTCTCCTTGTCGAGCTGGATCCACTGCGGCACGCCGCGGCGATCCACGGCCGCGAGCGCCTCGTTGATGCGCGCCATCTTCTGCGACGACTCGCGCACCTGGATCACGTCGCGCGGACGCACGAGGTACGACGGGATGTTCACCTTCTTGCCGTTGACGGTGAAGTGCCCGTGGCGCACGAGCTGGCGCGCCTCGGCGTGATCCGAGGCGAAGCCCATGCGGTAGGCGACGTTGTCGAGGCGGCGCTCGAGCAGCTGGATCAGCGTGTGACCCGAGACGCCCTTGGTGCGCAGCGCCTTGTAGTAGTAGCCGCGGAACTGGCGCTCCGCGATGCCGTAGATGCGCTTGACCTTCTGCTTCTCGCGCAGCTGCTCACCGTAGTCGGAGCGCTTGCGGCGGCGGTTCTGGCCGTGCTGGCCCGGCGGATAGCTCCGCCGCTCGTAGCCGCACTTGTCCGTGTAGCAACGCTCTCCCTTGAGGAAGAGCTTCATGTCTTCGCGCCGGCAGAGCCGACAAACTGCACCCGTGTAGCGAGCCATCTTGTTGTTCCTACCGAGAGGTAATCAGACGCGACGACGCTTGCGCGGCCGGCAACCGTTGTGCGGCACGGGCGTCACGTCCCGGATGAGGTTGATCTTGAAACCGGCCGCGTTCAGCGCGCGCAGCGCCGACTCGCGTCCGGAACCCGGACCGTTCACGTAGACGGTCACGTTGCGCACACCGTGCTCCATCGCCTTCTTCGCCGCGTCCTCGGCGGCGAGCTGCGCGGCGAACGGCGTCGACTTGCGCGAGCCCTTGAACCCGCACGTGCCGGCGCTCGACCACGCGACGACGTTACCGCTGACGTCGGTGATCGAGACGATGGTGTTGTTGAACGTCGCGGAGATGTGCGCGACGCCGGTCTGGATGTTCTTCCGGACCTTCTTCTTCTGCTTACCTTTGGCCTGCGACATGCGTTGTCTCCGTACCGGCTACTTCTTGGTGACCGCGCCCATCTTCTTCACCGCCATGCGGCGCGGTCCCTTGCGGGTACGGGCGTTCGTGTGCGTGCGCTGGCCGCGCACCGGCAGGTTGCGACGATGACGACCACCGCGATAGCTCTGGAGGTCGATCAGCCGCTTGATGTTGAGCTGCACGTCGCGGCGAAGATCGCCCTCGACGCGGAAGTTCGCTTCGATCGCGTCGCGGATCCTGCGGACGTCGTTCTCGTCGAGGTCATCGCTCTTCTTGTCGGGCGAGATGCCCGCCTGGTTGAGGACGACGTTCGCGGCCTTGCGGCCGAGCCCGTAGATGTACGTGAGTGCGATCTCGATCCGCTTGTTGCGGGGAAGGTCGACGCCTGCGATGCGAGCCATGACGTTTGCCTCTTAACCCTGGCGCTGCTTGTGGCGCGGGTTGCTGCAGATAATGCGAACGACGCCCTTGCGCTTGATAACCTTGCACTTCGGGCAGATGGGTTTGACGGAAGCTCGGACTTTCATGGCGTCTCGTTCCAGCGGAGAGTTAAGGTTTTCCCGGTGAGGAGGACGGTCGGGTGAGCACCCAGGGACCTTCGTCGGTGACCGCGATCGTGTGCTCGAAGTGCGCGGACATCGAGCGATCTTTGGTCACGGCCGTCCACTTATCGTCGAGAACCTCTACTTCAGGGGCCCCGGCGTTTACCATGGGTTCAACTGCAATGACAAGGCCTTGCTTGAGCCGCTTTCCGCTCCCTGCAACGCCGAAGTTCGGGACCTGCGGGTCCTCGTGCATCTGCCGGCCGGTCCCGTGGCCGACGAACTGCTTTACGACCGTGTAGCCACGCGATTCCGCGTAGTTCTGCACCGCCGACCCGAGATCTCCGAGCCGGCTCCCCACCCTGCACAGGGCGATCGCCGTCTCGAGCGCGGCCTCGGTCGCCTCGACCAGCTTGCGATTCGCCGGCGAGACGTTGCCCACCATCACCGTCCGCGCCGTGTCCGCGCAGAAGCCGTGCTTGAAGATCCCGAAGTCGATCCCGATGACGTCGCCGTCCTGGATGACGTCGTCCTTGCGCGGGATCCCGTGGACGATGACGTGGTTTCGCGACGTGCACAGCACGCCGGGGTACGGCGGGACGTCGTAGCCCCCGTATCCGAGGAACGCCGACTTCACCTTGTGCTTGTCGATCCCCACGCGCGCGATCCGGTCGAGCTCCCACGTCGAGACGCCGGGCTTGGCCGCCGCGCACACCTGGTCGAGGATCTCGGCCGCGACGAGGCCCGCCTCGCGCATGAGGCGGATCTCCTCGGCCGACTTGATCTGGATCCGCACGTCCTACTTGGAACGTGCGGCGACGCGTCCGCGGATGCGCGGGCCCTTGGGCCCTGCGAAGCCTTCGTAGTTGCGCGTGATGAGGTGCGACTCGATCTGCTGCACCGTATCGAGCGCGACGCCGACGACGATCAGGAGGCCCGTGCCGCCGAAGCTGAACGGCACCGAGGCGAAGCGCTGCATCATCGCCGGCAGCATGCACACCGCCGACAGGTACAGCGCGCCCGCGAACGTGATGCGCGACAGCACCCGCTCGATGTACGCCGCCGTGTTCTTGCCGGGGCGGATGCCCGGGATGAAGCCGCCCGACTTCTTCAGGTTGTCCGCCACGTCGACGGGGTTGAACACCACCGCCGTGTAGAAGAACGAGAAGAACATCACGAGCGTCGTGAAGATGAGGCTGTAGCGCCAGTCCATCGGGTTCAGGATCGACGCGAACTCCTGCATCCAGCCCGAGCCCGCCATGTTCGCGATCTGCGCCGGGAACATGAGGATCGAGGATGCGAAGATCGGTGGGATCACGCCCGATACGTTGAGCTTCAGCGGCAGGTAGCTCTGCGCACCGGAGTACATCTTCCGGCCGACCTGGCGCTTCGTGTACTGCACCGGTACGCGGCGGTGCGAGCGCTCGAAGAAGCAGATCGCCGCGATCGTGCAGACGACGAGGACGAGCACGAACAGGACCGTGAGGCCGCTCGTGCTGCCGCCGCCGCTGCCGGCGAGGTAGCGCGTGATGGCGTCCGGCATGTCCGCGACGATGCCGGCGAAGATGATGAGCGAAGAGCCGTTGCCGATGCCCTTCTCGGTGATGAGCTCGCCGAACCACATGATCACGGTGGTGCCCGTGGTCATCGTGAGGACGGTGAGGAGGTGGAACGAGAGGCCCGGCTCGGCGACGACTTCCGCGCCGCCCGAGGATAGGCTCTCGACGTAGCTGGCCGCGAACCACGCCTGCACGGCGGCGACGAGGATCGTGCCGTAGCGCGTGAGCTGGTTGATCCGGCGCTTGCCCTGCTCGCCTTCCTTGTTGAGCTGGTCGAGCTTGGGGACCACGACCGTGAGCAGCTGCATCACGATCGACGACGTCACGTACGGCATGATGCCGAGCGTGAAGATCGAGAACTGCTCGAGCGCGCCGCCCGAGAACATGTTGAACATGCCGAGGAACGAGCCCGAGCCGCCCTTGCTGACGACGTGGCTCATCTCGACGCGGTTGACGCCCGGGACCGTGATGAACACGCCCAGGCGATAGATGGCCAGGATGCCCAGCGTGAACAGGATCCGGCGCCGAAGCTCCGGGATCTTGGCGATGTTGAAGATCGAGGCCACGCGCTAGTTCCTAGCCCTCAGCAGTCTTCGCGGGGACGGACCGAGAGACGATCTCGACGCTGCCACCCGCCTTCTCGATCTTCTCCTTGGCCACCGCCGACACGGCGTGCGCCCGAAGGACGATCTTCTTGCCGATCTCGCCGTCGCCGAGCACCTTGAAGTGCTCCGACAGCTTCGGGACGAGGCCCTTGGTGCGCAGCGCGTCGAGGTCGACCGTCGCGCCGGCGTCGAACAGCTTGTCGAGCGTCGACACGTTCACGACGAACGGCGCGTCGCGGTTCGGGTTCTTGAAGCCGCGCTTCGGGATGCGGCGAGGCATCGGCATCTGACCACCCTCGAACGCGAAGCGCGCGCCGTGGTGGCCGGGGCGGGCCTTCTGGCCCTTGACGCCCTTACCGGACGTCTTGCCCTTGCCCGAGCCGCGACCGCGGCCGAGCCGCTTCTTGTCGCGCGTGGCGCCCGGGTTCGGATGGAGATTGTGCAGCGTGATCGTCGACATGGAGGTTCCCGACCGGGCGCCGGTGGAATCTGGCGCCGAAACGAGGTTGGAGCAAGTGCTCTGATAAAAAGAGGACCTGACCGAAAGGTCAGCCCTCTCTCAGTCCGCGGCCTCGACCGTGACCAGGTGCGAGACCTTGCGGATCATCCCGCGGATGGACTCGGTGTCCTGGAGGATGACGGACTTGTGCGGACCGCGCAGCCCGAGCCCCTCGAGGGTCTGGTTCTGCGACTTCGAGCGGCCGATGCCGCTCTTGACCTGCGTGATCTTGAGCTTGATCGCCATGACTGCTGTCTCCTAGGGCGTCTGAAGCGAGCGCCGCACCTGGAAGTCGGCGACGTTCTTGCCGCGCGTCTTGGCGACCTGCTCGAGCGAGCGGAGCGCCTTGAGCGCGACGACGGTCGCGTGGATGACGTTGTGCGGGTTCGACGTCCCGAGCGACTTGGTGAGGATGTCGTGGATGCCCGCGACCTCGAGCACCGGGCGCACGCCGCCGCCGGCGATGACGCCGGTACCGGGCGAGGCCGGACGGAGCAGCACCTGCGCGGCGCCGAACACGCCCTCGATCTCGTGCGGGATCGTCCCCTTCACGAGCGGGATCTTGAACAGGTTCCGCTTGGCGCGGTCGGTGCCCTTGCGGATCGCCTCGGGCACCTCGTTCGCCTTGCCGAGGCCGGCGCCGACGTGACCGTGCTGGTCACCGACGACGACCAGCGCCGAGAACGAGAACCGCCGGCCGCCCTTGACGACCTTCGCGACGCGGTTGATGTGGACGACGCGGTCGACGAGCTCGCCGACTTCTTCGGGATTGATCAGCATGCGTTAGAACTCCAGCCCGGCTTCGCGGGCGCCGTCGGCGACTTCCTTGACGCGCCCGTGGAAGATGAAACCGTTGCGGTCGAAGACGACCTTCTTGACGTTGAGACCGACGAGCTTCTCGCCGATCACCTTGCCGACGAGGCGCGCGCGCTCCTTCTTCGGCTTGCCGGCGACGGCTTCCTTCAGGTTCGTCTCGATCTCGCTCGCCGCGGCGACCACACGACCCGTGGTGTCGTCGACGGCCTGCGCGTAGACGTAGCGCGCCGAGCGGAACACCGACAGGCGCGGACGCTCCGCGGTGCCGCTGACGCGCAGCCGGATGTGGACCTTGCGACGCAGGCGCTTGCGGACCTTCTCGCTTGCAACTTTGACGTGCCCAGCCATGGCGCTCTCCTACTTGCCTGCCGTCTTGCCGGCCTTGCGCAGAATCGTTTCCTCGGCGTACTTGATGCCCTTGCCCTTGTAGGGCTCGGGCGGGCGGAAGCTGCGGATCTTCGCCGCGGCCGCGCCGAGAGCCTGGCGGTCGATGCCCGACAGGATGAGGTTGTTCTTGTCGGTCTTCGCCGAGATCCCCTCGGGCAGCGTGTACTCGATGGGGTGCGAGAAGCCGAGCGACAGCACGATCTTCGGACCCTTCAGCTCGGCCTTGTAGCCGACGCCGTTGATCTCGAGCGTGCGCGTGAAGCCCTTGGTCACGCCGACGATCATGTTCGAGACGAGGGCGCGCACGAGGCCGTGCGCGGCGCGCTCGCGGCCGTCGTTGCCGGCGCGCTCGAACACGAGGACGTCCTTCTTGTCGTCGTCCTTCGCCTGCTTGATCTCGATGTCCTTGTGACGGGGCATCGAGAGCTTGTTCTTGCCGCTCGCGACCTCGATGACGTCCTTGGTGATCGACACCTTGACGCCCGACGGGATCTCGAGAGGTTTCCTTCCGATTCGGGACATGGCTACCAGACCTCGCAGAGGACTTCGCCGCCGACGCCCTTGGTGCGCGCTTCCTTGTCGGTCATCACACCCTGCGACGTGGACAGGATGGCGATGCCGAGGCCGTTGCGCACGCGCGGGACCTGCTTGGCGGGGACGTAGGCACGCTGGCCGGGGCGCGACACGCGCCGCATCCCGGTGATCGCGCAGCCCGAGCCGGCCCCACGGCCGTCGTAGCGCAGCGCGAGCTTCAGCGTGCCCTGCTTGTTGTCTTCGCTCGCGACGACGCTGTTGACGAAGCCCTCGTCACGGAGGATCTCGGCGATGCGAAGCTTGATGTTGGAGCGGGGGCACTCGACGAGCTGCTTCCGCGAACGGATTCCGTTGCGGATGCGCGCGAGGAAATCAGCGATTGGATCGGTCATCGACATCGTTGGCTCTCCTGCCTACCAGCTCGACTTGATCACACCCGGGATATCGCCGCGCAGGGCGAGCTCACGGAAGCAGCAGCGGCACATCTCGAACTTGCGGAGGTACGCGCGCGAACGACCGCAGCGCTTGCAGCGGCTCTTGATGCGAACCTTGAACTTCTGCTTCTTGGGAAGCGTATCGATCAGCTTTGCCATGATTGCGCCTGTTTCCTCTACGCGTTCGCGGCCGCCGGGGCGCCGCCCGTGGGCGTGGCCTGCCGGAACGGCATCCCGAGATGGCCGAGCAGCGCGCGCCCCTCGGCGTCGGTCCCGGCGGTGGTGACGATGCTGATGTTGAGACCCTTGATGGAGTCGATCTTGTCGTACTCGATCTCGGGAAAGATGATCTGCTCGCGCACGCCCATGGTGAAGTTGCCGCGGCCGTCGAAGCCGCGCGGCGACACGCCACGGAAGTCGCGCACGCGGGGGAGCGCGACGTTGCACAGGCGATCGAGGAACTCCCACATGCGCTCGCGGCGCAGCGTGACCATCACGCCGATCTTCTGACCCTTGCGGAGCTTGAAGACGGCGATGTCCTTCTTCGCGCGCGACACGACGGGTGACTGGCCGGTGATGGCCTTCAGCTCCTCGATCGCGTTGTCGATCATCTTGGGCTCGTCCTTGGCCTTGCCGAGACCCATGTTGACCGTGATCTTCAGGATGCGCGGCACCTGCATGACGGTGGAGTAGCTGAACTCCTTCATCATCTGCGGGCGGACCTGCTTGTCGTAGACGCCCTTCAGCTTGGGCGACTGCTCGCGCTTGTACTTCGGAGCCGGGCCCGTCGGTTCGGCGGCCTTCTTCTTGCCGCCTTCGGACTTCTGCTTCGGCTTCTTCTCGCCGGCCGGCTTGTCGCCTTCCGGCTTCTTGTCCTCGTCCTTCGCCATCTGCGTTCTCTCTTACGCCATTCCGGCGCTGGCAAACTTCGTTTCCGACTTCACACCGACGCGGATCTTCTTGTCGCCGTCGACGACGACCTTCGTACGCGTGCCCCTGCCGAGCTTGTCGTCGAAGAGCGCCACGTTGGAGATGTGGATCGTGCCTTCCTTGTCGATGATGCCGCCCTGCGGCGACTTCTGCGTCGGCCGCATGTGGCGCTTGACCATCGCGACCTTCTCGACGACGACGCGGTCGCCGACGACGCGAAGGATCTTGCCCTTCTTGCCCTTGTAGGCACCGGCCGTCACGATCACGAGGTCGCCCTTGCGGACGTGGGTCTGGCGAGCCATCACAGCACCTCCGGAGCCAGCGAGATGATCTTCATGAAGCGCTTGGCGCGCAGCTCGCGGGCGACGGGCCCGAAGATGCGCGTCCCGATCGGCTCGTTCTCCTTGTTGATGAGGACGGCCGAGTTGCCATCGAACTTGATGTAGCTGCCGTCGGGCCGCGCGAGCTCGCGCTTGGTCCGCACGATCACCGCGCGCGCGACCTCGCCCTTCTTCACCTTGGCGCCCGGGATCGCCTCGCGGATCGAGACGATGATGACGTCGCCGATCGTCGCGTAGCGACGACGGGTGCCGCCGAGCACCTTGATGCAGAACACCTTCTTCGCGCCGCTGTTGTCCGCGACGTCGAGCACCGAGGTCATCTGGATCACGACGCGACCTCCGCGCTGCGGCTGATCGTCTTGAGGAGACGCCAGCGCTTGGTCTTCGACATCGGACGGCACTCGACGATCTCGACGACGTCGCCGACCTTGCCGGCGTTGTGCTCGTCGTGCACGTGGTACTTCACGCGGTTCGTCAGGAACTTGTGGAACCGGCGGTCGCGGACGCGGCGGATCACGGTGACCGTGATCGTCTTGTCCATGACCGTCGACGTGATCGTCCCGACGATGACACGTCGCGATCCGCGCTGGTCCTGCCCATCGGCCGGAGGAGTGGTGGGGGTGTCGCTCATGGCTACTTGGCCTTCTTCGTCTTCTTGGCGGGCGGGGTATCGATCAGCGAGGCCGAGGCCGTCGACTCGGTCTTCTGCGCCTGGCTCTCGAGGCCGAGCTTGCGCGCGCGCAGGATCGTCATGATCCGCGCGATGTCGCGCCGCTTGGTCATGAGCTCGGCGGTCGAGGTGACCTGGTTCGTGTGCTGGCCGAGCTGGAGGCGGAACAGGTCGTCGCGCGTCTTCGCGAGCGCCTGCTGCAGCTCCTCGTCGGGCTGATCGCGGAAACCTTCGAGGGTGGTGGCGAGCTTGCTCACAGCGCAGCCTCCCTGGAGATCATGTGGGTGCGGATGGTCAGCTTGTGGTGCGCGCGGGTGAACGCGAGCTTCGCGACCTCGGCGGAGACGCCTTCGATCTCGAAGATCACGCGGCCCGGGCGAACGACGGCGACCCAGCCCTCGACGCCGCCCTTACCGGTACCCATGCGGGTCTCGGCGGGCTTCTTCGTGAACGGGTGGTCGGGGAAGACGCGGACGTAGATCTTGCCCAGCTTCTTGACCTGGCGAGAGATCGCGACGCGCGCGGCCTCGATCTGGCGGGCGGTGAGCCAGCCGGGCTCGAGGACCTGCATACCGAAGTCGCCGAACGAGACCTCGTCGCCGCCCTTGGCACGGCCGGCGAGGTGCCCCTTGTGGGACTTGCGGAACTTGGAGCGCTTGGGAGAGAGCATCGACATACGGAAATCTCCAGATCAGCGAGCGGGACCGGTGGTGCCGCGCGGGTCCTTGCGCGGTGCGGGGAGCACCTCGCCGTGGAACACCCACGCCTTCACGCCGATGCTGCCGTAGGTGGTGTGGGCCTCGGTGAAGCCGTACTCGATGTCCGCGCGCAGCGTGTGGAGCGGCACGCGGCCCTCCTTGTACCACTCGCGGCGGCACATCTCGGCGCCGCCGAGGCGGCCGGCCGACGCGACCTTGATGCCCTTGGCGCCGAACTTCATCGCGGTCTGCGTCGCCTTCTTCATGGCGCGGCGGAACGCGATGCGGCGCTCGAGCTGCGTCGCGATGTTCTCGGCGACGAGCTGCGCGTTCGTCTCGGCCTTGCGGACCTCGATGATGTTGAGGAAGACCTCGTTCTCGGTGAGCGCCTGGACGTCCTTCTTCAGGGTCTCGACACCCGCGCCGCGCTTGCCGATCACGATCCCCGGGCGCGCCGTGTGGATGTTGATCTTGGCCTTGTTCGCAGCGCGCTCGATCTCGATGTACGAGACGCCCGCGTGGTGGAGCTTCTTCTTGATGAAGGCCTTGAGCTTCAGGTCCTCATGCAGCCACTTCGCGTAGTTCTTGTCCTCGTACCAGCGCGACGACCAGGTCTTGATGATGCCCAGTCGGAAACCGGTCGGGTGTGTCTTCTGCCCCATGGATCAGGCCTCGTCGGTCACGACCACCGTGAGGTGGCTGGTCTTGTGGTTGATGCGGTTGGCGCGGCCCATCGAGCGCGGCATCCAGCGCTTGTTGATCGTCCCGCCGTCGACGGCGATCGTGTGGATGCGGAGCTGCTCGACCGACGCGTCGCCGCCGGACTTGTCCTCGGCGTTCGCCGCCGCCGACTTGATCGCCTTCGCGATGATGCCAGCCGCCTTCTTCGGCATGAGCGAGAGCAGGCCGACGGCCTCCTCGACGCGCTTGCCGCGCACGAGCGCCGCGACGACCCGCATCTTGCGGGGCGACATCGAGATTCCTCGAACGAGTGCACGAGCCTGCATGACTAGGCCTTCTTCCGCTCGCCGCTGTGGCCGTGGTACGTGCGCGTCGGCGAGAACTCACCGAGCTTGTGCCCGACGAGCTGCTCGGTGACGAACACCGGCATGAACTTGCGGCCGTTGTGGACCATGAACGTGATGCCGACCATGTCGGGCGTGATCGTGGAGCGCCGCGAGTAGCACGCCTGCACGACGCGCTTGCTCGGGTTCGACTCCTTCTGCGCCGCCGCGATCTTCTTCGGCAGGTACTTGTCGACGAACGGACCTTTTTTGATTGAACGAGGCATCGGCTTTCCCTGTTACTTGCGGCGGCGGATGATGAACTGCTGGGTCCGCTTGTTGTGGCGGGTCTTCAGGCCCTTGGTCTTCTGGCCCCACGGCGTGCACGGGTGGCGACCACCGGAGCTGCGGCCCTCGCCACCACCCATCGGGTGATCGACGGGGTTCATCGCGACGCCGCGGTTGTGCGGGCGCATGCCGCGCCAGCGCATGCGGCCGGCCTTGCCCCACTGGATGTTCGCGTGCTCGGAGTTGCCGATCGCGCCGATCGTCGCGCGGCACTCGATGTGGACGCGGCGCATCTCGCCCGAGGGCATGCGCAGCGTGGCCCAGTCGCCTTCCTTCGCCATCAGCGTCACGCGCGTGCCGGCCGAGCGGCCGATCTGCGCGCCGCGGCCCTGCTTGAGCTCGACGCAGTGGATCTCGGTGCCGATCGGGATGAAGCGCAGCGGCAGCGAGTTGCCCGGCTTGATGTCGGCGGTGTTCGCCGACACGACGGTGTCGCCGACGCCGAGCTTCTGCGGCGCGAGGATGTACGCCTTCTCGCCGTCCTTGTACTGGAGCAGCGCGAGGCGCGCCGAGCGGTTCGGGTCGTACTCGATCGCCAGCACCGTCGCCTCGACGCCGGTCTTCTGGCGCTTGAAGTCGACCATGCGGTAGCGCTGCTTGTGGCCGCCGCCGCGGAAGCGCGACGTGATGCGGCCGTAGTTGTTGCGGCCGGCCTTCGCGTACTTGTGCGCGAGGAGCGACTTCTCCGGCTCGCTCTTCGTGATGTCGCCGAGCTCCTGCGAGGTCATCCCGCGGCGGCCCGGAGAGGTCGGCTTGTATTTCTTGATCGCCATGGTTAGACGCCCTCGAAGAACTCGATGTTGTCGCCGGGCTTGAGCGTCACGAACGCCTTCTTCCACGACGGGCGGCGGCCGCTGAACCGGCCGATGCGCTTGGCCTTGCCGCGCACGACGAGCGTCCGCACGTCGGTGACGGTCACCTTGAACAGGTTCTGCACGGCCGCGCGGATCTCGATCTTGTTCGCGTCGCGCGCGACCTCGAACACGACCTGCTGGGCGTAGTCCACGCCCTCGGCGTGGCGCGAGGACGCGCCGCCGGTCTCGCGCAGGCGCGCCGTCTTCTCCGTGAGGAGCGGACGCTTGATGATGGTCTGGGGCTCGCGCATCGGGCTACTCCTCACCCTTCAGCGCCGTCTCGATCTGCTTCACGGCCGCCTGGGTGATGACGAGCGTCTCGTGCCGGAGGACGTCGTACACGTTGACGCCTTCCGGAGCGATCCACTGCGACGACGCGAGGTTGCGCGCGCCGCGGATGAGGTTGACGTTGTCCTTGCCGTCGGTCTTGCCGTCGACGATGAGGACCTTCGCGGCCGGCTGCGCGATGCCGAGCGCCGCGAGCGCGCCGGCGACGGACTTCGTCTTGCCGTCGGTGGCGAAGCCGTCGAGGACGATCAGCTTGCCTTCCTTCGCGCGCAGCGACAGCGCCGAGCACAGGGCGAGCTTCTTCGCCTTGCGCGGCAGCGTGTAGCCGTAGTCGCGGGGCTTGGGTCCGAAGACCTTCGCGCCGCCGACCCAGTGCGGAGCCTGGCGGCTGCCCTGGCGGGCCTGACCGGTGCCCTTCTGCTT
Organism: Deltaproteobacteria bacterium; assembly: GCA_019637375.1. Classification (GTDB taxonomy): domain Bacteria; phylum Myxococcota_A; class Polyangia; order Haliangiales; family Haliangiaceae; genus JABFXX01. Next base: position 23,264 of record JAHBVW010000072.1, read on the forward strand.
CCACACCTTCTTCGACGACCCGCGGACCTCGCCGAGGCGCTTGGTCGACGCGTTACCGGCGCGGCGCTTCGCGAGCTGCCACTTCACGACCTCCCACAGGAGGTGCTCGTGGATCTCGGCACCGAAGACGGCGTCGTCGAGGTCGACCGAGCCGACCGACGTACCGCTGATGTTCTTGAGCTCTAGCTTCGGCATGGGGCTTCTCTCTAGGTCTTGATCTCGACGTCGACACCGGCGGACAGGTCGAGCTTCATCAGCGCGTCGAGCGTCTGCTGCGTCGGCTCGAGGATGTCGAGGAGCCGCTTGTGGGTGCGGATCTCGAATTGCTCGCGCGACTTCTTGTCGGTGTGCGGCGACCGCAGCACGCAGTACTTGTTGATCTTCGTCGGCAGCGGGATCGGGCCGGCGATCTTGGCGCCGGTACGCTTCGCGGTCTCGACGATCTCACCCGCGCTCTGGTCGAGCAGCTTGTGATCGTAGGCCTTGAGGCGGATGCGGATGCGTGGGGTCGTCATGGCAGGGGTCCTTCTTACTTCGCCGGGGCGGCGGCCTTCGCGGGCGCGGCCTTGGCCTCTTCGAGAATCTTGGTCACGACGCCGGCGCCGACCGTCTTGCCACCCTCGCGGATCGCGAAGCGGAGGCCCTCCTCGCAGGCGATCGGGGCGACGAGCTCGACGTCGACCTTGATGTTGTCGCCCGGCATCACCATCTCGGTGCCGGCCGGCAGCGTCACCGTGCCCGTCACGTCCGTCGTGCGGAAGTAGAACTGCGGGCGGTAGCCGTTGAAGAACGGCGTGTGGCGGCCGCCCTCCTCCTTCTTCAGCACGTAGACCTCGCAGCTGAAGTGGTTGTGCGGCGGGATCGTGCCCTTCTTGCAGAGCACCATGCCGCGCTCGATCTCCTCGCGCTTCGTACCGCGGAGCAGCACGCCGACGTTGTCGCCGGCCTGGCCCTGGTCGAGCAGCTTGCGGAACATCTCGACGCCGGTGCACGTGGTCTGGCGGGTCTCGCTGAGACCGACGATCTCGAGCTCGTCGCCGACCTTGACGATGCCGCGCTCGATGCGGCCGGTGACGACCGTGCCGCGACCGGTGATCGTGAACACGTCCTCGACGGGCATGAGGAACGGCTTGTCGAGCTCGCGGACGGGCTCGGGGATGAAGTTGTCACAGGCGTCCATGAGGCGCTGGATCGACGGCGCGCCGTAGTCGCTCGCGTCGCCCTCGAGCGCCTTCAGCGCCGAGCCGCGGATGATCGGCGTCTCGGCGGAGTAGCCGTTCTTCTCGAGCAGCTCGCGGAGCTCCATCTCGACGAGGTCGAGGAGCTCCTCGTCGCCCTTGCCGATCATGTCGCACTTGTTGAGGTAGACGACCATCGCCGGCACGTTGACCTGGCGGCCGAGCAGCACGTGCTCGCGCGTCTGCGGCATCGCGCCGTCGGGCGCCGACACCACGAGGATCGCGCCGTCCATCTGGGCGGCGCCGGTGATCATGTTCTTGATGTAGTCGGCGTGGCCCGGGCAGTCGACGTGCGCGTAGTGGCGCTTGTCCGACTCGTACTCGACGTGCGCCGTCGAGATCGTGATGCCGCGCGCCTTCTCCTCGGGAGCCTTGTCGATCTGGTCGAACGCGGTGAACTTCGCGAAGCCCTTGGTCGACTGGACCTTCGTGATCGCGGCGGTCAGCGTCGTCTTGCCGTGGTCGACGTGACCGATCGTGCCGATGTTGACGTGGGGCTTGTTGCGAACGAATTTCTCTTTCGACACGATCGATTCTCCTTGGGACTTGCTGGGTCTCTACGCTCGCGCTCGGCGAGCGAGGTCATCTCGGACTTGATGCGGGACTTCGGCGTAGTGGTCGAGCTCCATCGCGTAGGTCGCTCGACCTTTCGTCCGACTCCGAAGGTCGGTGGCATAGCCGAACATCGCCGCCATGGGGACAAAACAGGCGACGGTCTGTACACCACCCCGCGGCGCAATTCTAGTGACTTTTCCCCTTCTGGCATGCAAATCGCCGAGGACGTCACCGACGTGCTCGTCGGGGGTGATGACCTCCAGGGACATCACCGGCTCGAGGAGCGCAGGGGCGGCGCCGGCGGCGGCCGCGAGGAGGGCCTTGCCGCCCGCCATCTTGAAGGCGTGCTGGTTCGAGTCGACGGGGTGGTAGCTGCCGCCGACCACCTGGACGCGCAGGTCCGTGAGGGGGTGGCCGGCCAGGACGCCGCGCTCGACGGCCTCGGCGATGCCCGCAGCCACGGCGGGAGCGTACTCCCCGGGGATCTCCGTGGTCGGTGCGCGATTCTCGTAGACGTAGCCCCCGCCCCGGTTCGTGGGTTCGACCACCAGCCGGACGTGGCCGAACTCGCCGCGCGGGCCGCCCGGGCCGCCGGCGACGCGGACGAACCGGTGCTCGCCCTCGGCGCGGCGGGTGACCGTCTCGCGGTAGGCGACCTGCGGCCGGCCGACGCGCGCGCGCACCTGGAACTCCCGCAGGAGGCGGTCGACCACGACCTCGAGGTGGAGCTCGCCCATCCCGGAGATGACGATCTGCCCCGACTCGGGGTCGGTCTTCACGCGAAACGACGGGTCCTCGATGGCGAGGCGCTCGAGCGCGTGCGCGAGCTTCGCGTGGTCCTCGAGCGTCTCCGGCTCGAGGGCGATGCCCATCACCGGCGACGGGAACGCCATCGGATCGAGGAGGATCGGCGAGCGCGGGTCGCACAGCGTATCGCCCGTCGCGAGCCGGCCGCCCGAGGCGCCCTGCGACGACACGACCGCGCCGATCATGCCGGTCTCGATCTGCCGGATGTCCTCGCGGTGGTTCGCGAACATGCGCACGAGCCGGTGGATCTGCTCGAGGTGCCCCTGCGTGCCGTCGAGCGCCCCGCCGAGGCGGAGGCAGCTGTCGCCGATGCGCAGCGTGCCGGCGTAGACGCGGACGAACGTGAGCTGGCCGCCGGCGTCGTCGTTCATCACCTTGAACGCGAGCGCGGCGAGCGGCTGGTCGTCACCGGGGGTGCGCGCGATCGTCGGCGCGCCGCCGGGATCGGACGGGTCGCGGCCGCGGATCTCGTCGACGTCCGACGGCGACGGCAGGTAGTCGAGGACGGCGTCGAGGAGGTTGTGGATGCCCTGGTTGCGGAACGCGGCGCCGACGAGCGTCGGGACGCCGCGGCACGACAGCGTCACGCGGCGGAGCGCGGCGCGGATCGCCTCGGCGGCGAGCTCGCGGCCGGCGACCCACGACGACATCAGCTCGTCGTCGAGCTCGGCGATCGCCTCGATCATCGCCTCGCGCGCGCGGCTCGCGAGCGGCATCTGCAGGTGCGGGATCGGCCCGTCGCTGAACGTCGCGCCGAGCGTCGCCGGATCCCACGTGCGCGCGCGCATCGTGATGAGGTCGATGACGCCCTCGAAGATCGCACCACTCGGCCGGAACGAGTCGACCAGGACGCCGGTGCCGGGCTGCGCCTTGTGAAGGGCCTTCGGCGTGAACAGCGGCGCCTGGATCGCGATCGGGTTCGCGCCGAGGCGCGACTTCAGCTCCGCGATCGCGCGCTCCGGCTCGGCGCCCTCGCGGTCGCACTTGTTGATGAAGGCGAGGCGCGGGACGTGGTAGCGGTCCGCCTGGCGCCACACCGTCTCGGTCTGAGACTCGACGCCGGAGACCGCGCACACGACGACGATCGCACCGTCGAGGACGCGCAGCGACCGCTCGACCTCCATCGTGAAGTCGACGTGGCCCGGCGTGTCGATCAGGTTGATCGCGTGCTGCTTCCAGCCGAACGTCGTCGCGGCGGCGGTGATCGAGATGCCGCGCTCCTGCTCCTGCGCCATCCAGTCGGTGACGGTGGAGCCGTCGTCGACCTCACCCAGGCGCGCGGTCGCGCCGGAGTAGTAGAGGATGCGCTCGGTCGTCGTCGTCTTGCCGGCGTCGACGTGCGCCATGATCCCGATGTTGCGGGTCCTGGCGATCGGAGCGGTGCGCTCGGTGGTGCTGGGGCGAGTCACGGCGGGGTTCGAGTGAACGAACGACCAAGCGCCGCGGGGCGAAAGACGAGTGGGATCAGGTGCGGTGGCCTGTTGCCAGCGCCGGTGATTCCCGTCGAGCCCGGTGGTTCGGCCTGGATGCCGCCTTTCGAGCCCCGCGTGTCGATGCGATCGTCTTTGCTACTCGCCTCCTGTCGTCGTGAATCGGTTGCGGTGGGGGACGTTCTACCAGCGATAGTGCGCGAACGCCTTGTTGGCGTCGGCCATCTTGTGGACGTCCTCGCGCTTCTTCACGGCGTTGCCGCGGTTCTGCGCGGCGTCGACGATCTCGTTCGCGAGGCGGTCCATCATCGTCTTCTCGTTGCGGTCGCGAGCATACTCGACCAGCCAGCGCATGCCGAGCGCGAGCGAGCGATCCGGGCGGACGTCGACGGGGACCTGGTAGGTCGAGCCACCGACGCGGCGGCTCTTCACCTCGACGCGCGGGCGCACGTTCGAGAGGGCGCGGTCCCACACCTTCAGCGGATCGTCCTTCGCGCGCTCCGCGACCATGTCGAACGCCTTGTAGACGATACCCTCGGCGACGGCCTTCTTGCCGTCGCGCATGACGACGTTGACGAACTTCGTCAGGCGGCGACGCACGTCGCTCGGCGCGTCGGTGTACTTCGGATCCGGCAGGACCTTGCGCTTGGGGACTTCACCTTTACGGGGCATGGCGGGATCCTTACTTCGGGCGCTTCGCGCCGTACTTCGAGCGGCTCTGCTTGCGGTTCTGGACGCCCGTGGTGTCGAGCGTGCCGCGGATGATGTGGTAGCGGACGCCCGGGAGGTCCTTCACGCGACCGCCGCGGATGAGGACGACCGAGTGCTCCTGCAGGTTGTGCCCCTCGCCCGGGATGTACGACGTGACCTCCATGCCGTTGGTCAGGCGAACGCGCGCGACCTTGCGCAGTGCGGAGTTCGGCTTCTTCGGCGTCGTGGTGTACACGCGCGTGCAGACGCCGCGCTTCTGCGGGCACTGCTTCAAGGCCGGCGACGCACTCTTCGTGCGCACCTTCTCACGGCCTCGACGGACGAGCTGGTTGATCGTGGGCATGCGGGTCCTGGCTTCTGTGGGGCCGAGCTAAGGGAGCGCGAAACTTTATGGATCTGGCCCGCGGTGTCAAGGCTTACGGGCCTCCCGTCGGGGGCGATCTGCAACCGTCCGTAGGTCGGACGGTTTTTTCTCAGCGGATCACGCGCACGAGCTGGCCGGCGGCCCTCTTGACCGTCGGGTTCTCGTCGGATCGCGCCGCGGCTTGCAGGTAGGGGACGGCCGGCTTGCCGATCGTGAAGCGCAGGAGCTCGCCGGCGCGCTTCTGCGTCTTCGTCGACGCGAGCATGCGGATGATGTTGCGGATCATGATGCCGTTGCCGCGCACGGCACCGTTGAGCTTGATCGCGCGCGTGTAGTAGTCCATCGCGACGCCCCACCACAGCTGATCGAAGTACAGGTTCCCGAGAACGAACGGGATGTACCAGTTCTTCGGCTGCGCGGTGGCGAGCTGGCGCAGGCTCGCGAGCGCGAGCTCGCGCTTGCCGTCCTTGATGAGCTTGATCGCGTCGTCGATCGTCTTCGCGAGCGTCGGCGCGGGCGGAGGCTTCTTCTCGACCTCGGTGACGTCCTTCGGGGCGTCGGCGGCCTCGTCCTCCGCCTTGTCCCCCGAGCCGGCGCCCGGCAGGTCCGGCTGCCGCGCGTTGACCGGGTCCGCCGACATGTCGATCTCGACGCTGCTCCCGCTGCCGGGTCCCGGCGCGCTGCCGCTGCCCGCGTCGGGGCTCGCGCTCCCCGCGTCGGCGTCGCTGCCGCTTCCGCTACCACTGCCGGCCTCGGCGCTGCCGCTGCCGCTGCCGGATCCGTCGTCGACGACCTTCGCCTCCACCGGCGAGCCGGTCCCCGATCCGGGCCCGATCTCCACCGACGCCGACGCCGTTCCGGGGCCGGGGTCGCGCACGCCGTGGTCGTCACCGGAGGCGCGCGACGCGATCGCCGAGCCACTGCCCTCCCCGCCCTCGCCGCCGCTCCGGCCCTTCACGTACCAGGCGGCCGCCGCGCCGCCGCCGAGGACGAGCACCGCGAGCACCGCGCCCGCCTTCGAGCTCGACGCCTTCGCGGGCGTCGCGCGCGGCGCAGGCACCGCCGCATCGCTGCCGTCGATGTCGACCATCGTCGGCGCGATGCCGAGGTCGGTGCGCCCGCCCTTGCGGATCACCGCGTGCTTGCCGCTCGGGCGCGCGCCGCCGGGGAGCTCGGGCGGCCGCGGCAGCACGCCCGACGCGCGCGTTGCGACCTCCGTGATCGCATCGGCGAGCTCGATCGCCGTCTGGTAGCGATCGTCGGGGACCTTCGCCATCGCCTTCTCGACGAGGCCCTGCAGCCCGTCGGGGATCTCGGCGGGGTCGCCGGCGCGCCCGTCGACACGATCGGCGAGCTTGGGGATCGGCGCCGCGCGGTGCATGCCGAGCAGCGCGAGCGTGTCCTCCGCCTGGAACGGGCGCTCGCCCGCGACCATCTCGAACAGCACGACGCCGACGGCGTACACGTCGGTGCGCGCGTCGATCGTCCCGCCGCCGACCGTCTGCTCGGGCGCCATATAGTTCGGCGTGCCGACGACGACGTTGCTCTGGGTCGCATCGCGCCCGACGGCGCCGCGCAGCCGCGCGAGCCCGAAATCGAGGATGCGCACGTGCTCGCCCGTCCCGATCTCCTCGCTGATCATGATGTTCGCCGGCTTCACGTCGCGGTGCACGACGCCCTGCGCGTGCGCGTGCGCGAGCCCCGCCGCGATCTGCCGCGCGATCGCCAGCGCGCGCGCCGGTGCGAGCGCGCCGCGCGCCTCGCCGTGGGAGCGATCGATGATCGCGCGCAGCGTCGTGCCCGCGATGTAGTCCATCACGATGTACGGCGCGCCCTGCCACGTCCCGAAGTCGACGACCGAGACGCAGTTCGGGTGCGCGAGCTTGCTCATCACGCGCGTCTCGCGCTCGAACCGCGTCTGGAACTCGGTGTCGTTCGCGAAGCTCGCGTGCAGGAACTTGATCGCGACGAGCTTGCCGACCGGGACGCGCTCCGCCTTGAACACCGCGCCCATCGAGCCCGCGGCCATCGCCTCGAGGACCTTGTAGCGCCCGTCGACGAGCTTGCCGATCAGATCCTCGGGACCCGTGCCGGGACGACTCGTCTCCACCATGGGCGGAGACGAGCCTAGCACGGGGTTTCCCTACTTCACGCGGCGCGTCGTCGCCGTTCGGCGCGGGATCAGTGCGTCCACTTTTCCTCGCGCCGGTGCTCGCCGTCCTCGTACTCGTGCGCCATCACGAAGTGGTACGCGACCTCGCGCGCCTTCTCGTTCTCGACGATGCACTCGAACAGCCACTCGCCGTCGGTCTCCGACGGCTCGACCTGGACGTAGGCGATCTCGGCGGGGAACACGAGCAGCTCGCCGACGAGGTCCTTCGCACGCGCGAGCTGCACGACGAGCGTGTGGTCGTCCTCCGTGATCAGCGTCCAGTGAAAGTCGTCGTGGTCCAGCAAGACGACCTCGGGAGTCCCCGCACGCACGATGCAGTTCGCGTGACCGCCGAGCCACGTCCAGAACTTGTCGAAGCTGAGGGTGGTGGCCACCGCCGCGAGTCGCTTGCCCGTCGAGCCCATACGCGCCTGCTTATAGCGGCACGGAAGGCGCGTGCCAAGCTCAGAACCGGCCGCGCGTCGGGGGGTGGTCGAAGTAGTAGAGGAAGGCACCGACGGCGCCGAGGACGATGGCCGAACCACCGAGGACGAGCCCCGAGGTGCGAAAGTCGTTGCGCCGGCTCACCTCGGCGTCGAAGTCGGCGCGCACGCTCGGCGGCTGGTTGCCGCGGGCGATCCGCGCGTCGAGGTCCGACGCGCGCCCGTCGGCGACGAACGCGACCGTGCCCGACGCGATCGCACCGGCCGCGAGCGCACCGGCGGTGCCGAGCACCCACGGCACGGCGCGCCGGCGGCCCGTCATCGGCAGCGGCGCGTCGAGCCCGAGCTCCTGCCCGCGCACCACGACGAGCTCGCGCTCGAACGGCACCCGCCCGCGGTGCGCGACGGCGACGAGGTGGCGGCCCGCATCGAGCGCGAGCTCCGTCGAGGCCCGCCGCCCGTCGACGGTGACCGCCGCGCCGGCGAGCGTGCGGATCGACACCTTCGCGGGCCGCGGCTGCAGCGCGATCTCCACGAGCGCCGGCGCACCCGCGACCGCGCGCTGCTTCTTCTCGACGGGGAAGTAGCCCTCCGCCGTCACCGCGACCGCGTGCTCGCCCGGCTCGACGTCGATCAGCGCGAACGGCTCGACCTGCTTGCCGTCGACCGTCACGACCACGCCTTTCATCGCGTCGCCCGTCGCATCTCCGACCTCGCGCAGCGCCGCCGCCTCGCCGCCGTCGCCGCCGAGCGACACGTTGACGCCGAGCCGCGTCCGCTCCGTGCGGTCCTCGCGCACCGCGACGCCGCGCAGCTTCAGCCGGTCGAGCTCGCGCTCCATCTCGCCGAGGTTGTCGGCGGCGTCGCCGACGCGCCCGCCGGTCTTCACCTTGTCGAGGTATACGCGGTACAGCTCGACGGCGCGCTGCACGTGCAGCGGCTTCGGATCGACGCGGTACAGGCGCCGGTACGCCTGCGCGAGCGAGAACGCGATCTCCGGCATCCCGAGCGCCCGGTAGGCCTCCTCGAAGTTCGCGACGGCGGCCGCGAAGCTCTGCGCCGCGTACGCCTTCGCGCCGGCGCGGAAGTAGCGCTCGCCTTCCTTGCCGGGAGCCTTGTCGTCGGCGCCCGCGACGCCGGCGAGCGCGAAGAGACCAACGACGGCGATGACGACGCGTCTCACCGGTCACCTCCGGTGCCGCTCGCCGCCGTCTTCCGGCACGCCGCCGCATCGCGCGAGCTGCACTGCGGGAACACGAGCAGCGCGCGGCTGGTCTCGCCCTGCACGGCGATCACGTCGTCGACGCCGTCGCCGGTGACGTCGGCGAGGCGCACCGCGCGCAGGTTCGCGGCGTTGCCGAGCGGCGTCGGATCGGCGACCAGCTGCGCGCCGTCGTGGAACACGCGGAACAGCGACGACTGCGCCGGCGTGGTGGCGTTGCCCGCCGCCTGGCACAGCATCACGAGGTCGACCGCCGCGCTCGGCGCGCTGAACGGCCCGCGCGGCCCGACGCGCCCCGGCGCCGCGTCGATGCACGCGACGATGCCCGGCACCACACCGACGACGAGCGGCGCCAGGTCCGTGCACGCCGCCGGCACGCCGCCGGCGACGGTGCACGCGCGCACGCTGCCGACCGCCGAGCCCTGCGCTCCACCCGCGAACGACGCGATCAGCTCCGGCGCGCCGTCGCCGTCGACGTCCGCCGCGTGCAGCGACCGCACGCGCGCGCCCGCCGGCACGCCCGTCGTCACCACCGGGAGCGGCTGGCTGCCCAGGGAAGACGCGGACGCGGGCCCGGAGGGATCGAGCCGCGCCGCGTGCGGCGGCGTCGCGCGGTCGACGGCGATCACGACGTCGCGCGTCGGCGACAGCGGGAACGCGAGGTACAGCGCGTCGTCGACGCACACGCCGTCGCCGCCCGGGCAGTCCGCGAGGCCGGTCGCCGCGACGCCGCGGTTCGGCGACGGGTCGAGCCCGCTCTCGCCGCCCGCGATGCGGAACGCGAGCAGCCCGACGGTGGCGCCCGGCGTCGGCGTCGCGACCGCGAGCAGGTCGAGCCGCAGCGGGTTCGAGTCGACGAAGTTGCCGACCACGGCGCCGCGCGGCAGCGTCTGCGGGCGGACGTCGTCGGCGCGCGGATCGAAGAACGACAGCATCGTGCGCTGCGGGCTGCCGTGGAGGAGCGTCGACGTCGGCGCCTTGCCGGGCGCGGCCGGCGGCTGGAGCACGAACAGGTCCTCGGCGATCGCGAGCTGGTCGACGGAGTCGGGGACCTGGATCGGCGTGACCGATGCGATCGCGCTGAACGTGCCGACCTGCGCGCCCGGCAGCGGCCGGTCGGGCGTGCCGTACGCGACCATCATCTTCTGGTGGTCCGTCGACGTCTCGGTGTACGCGATGTCGGGGATCCCGTTGCCGTCGTAGTCGCCGATCGTGATCGACGTGACCTGCCCCGCCGTGTCGAGGCGCAGGAGCTCGACCCCGAGCGGGTAGCGGTACAGCACGTCGAGGTCGTCCTCGCCCTCGACCGCGAGCACCGCGTCGATGTCGCCGTCGTTGTCGAGGTCGGCGGTCGCGACCTTCGCGAGCCTCCGCGACGACTGGTAGATGACCGCGAACGCATGCTGCGACGGCGCGTGGACGTACACGCCGTTCGTGAGGACGAGCGCGTCCGACGACACCGTCGGGATCGCCGGCGAGATCGGGATGCGCCCCACGGCGACGGCGCTCGCCGGCGCGAACGGCGCGGGCGGCAGCGCCGCCCCGGCCGGCCCCGCGGCGTCGAGCACGCAGCGCCCGCCGACCATGCGGCCGTCCCACACGCGCAGCGCGCCGGCGCCGCCGTCGGAGTTGACCAGGCTCGGGCACGGATCGGCGTCCGTATCGAGGTCCGCGAGCACCGGCTTCTGCTGTAGCAGCGCCGCGCCCGGCGGCGTGACGTCGGCGAACGAAAAGCCGGTCAGCGTGCCGCCGTGGATCGACGTCGCGCACAGCTGGCCGGTGTCCGTCGTGAACGACACCACGAGGTCGCCGACGAGCGCGCCGCGCGGCGTCGCCTGGTAGACGTCGAGCCGGTCGACGCGGAAGCGCGGCTTGGTGAGGACGCCGATGCGCCCGAGGCACGGCGCGTCGACGAACACGCCCTGGTCGCCCCGCAACAGGTCGATCACGACGAGGAAGACCCGCCCCTGCCCGTCGTCGATGAACGTGCCCAGCTGCTGCGGCCCGATCGGGAACATGTGCAGGATGTCCATCGGCTCGCCGTGCTCGTTGCGGATCGGCTCCTCGATGTCGATCGGCGACAGCGTGCCGAACCGCGACGTGAACGACACCAGGCCGTCCGCCGTCGACAGCGTCAGGTCGAGCCGCCCGTCGGCGTCGACGTCGCCGAACGCCGCCGGCCCCGACTGCGCCGGCGTCACGAACGACTCCGACGCCGACAAGGCGCCCGCCGCGTCGCCGAAGCGCACGACGATCGACGTCTTCGACACGCCGACGACGTCGCCCAACCCGTCGCCGTTGACGTCGGTGATGCGCAGGTCATCCGCCTGGAACGCGACCGGCGCCGACGCCGCGCCGAGCACCCCGCCGGGCGCGTGGCAGAACCCGTCGACGCCGCACGCGTAGTCCGACGTCGGGCACTCCGCGCTCGCGGTGCACACGATCGCGCACCGCACGCAGCGCGCGTCGTCGGCGTCGCAGTCCTCGCCCGCCTCGACGATGCCGTTCCCGCACACGTTCGGCTCGATCGATCCGAAGTCCGTGCACGCCGCGACGAGCAGCGGCACCACCCATGGGAGCTTCATCAGGGGACCTTCTTCCTCGAGAAGTCGATGTCGATGATGTCGTCTTTGTTTGGACCCGGGCGCGGCGCGACGGCGGGACCGCCCTTCTTCTTCAGCGTCACCGCGAGCTTCTGGTCGCGGTCCGGCGTCAGCGTGCGCGACGCCGGCAGGTACCCGTCGAGCTTGAACGTGAGCGTCACCGGGTCGTCGCCGCGCGGCACCGTGACCGGCCCCGGCGCCACGCCCATCGTCGCGCCCGCGAGCAAGACCTCGGTCCCCTCGGGCACACCCGCGACGTCGACCGTGACGTGCTTCGGCTTCGTGCTCTCGACGACGACCGGCGGCTGCTCCGGCTGCGGCGGCGGCGCCGGCGCAGGCTGCGAGGGCTGCGCCGGCGCCGTCTCCACCACCGCCGGCGCCTCCGACGTCCCGCGGGTCGCGAGGTAGATCGCCACCGCCGCGATCGCCGCCGCCGCGATCGCACCGCACGAGATCACCAGCCCGCGCCGCGACGGCTTCGCCGGCGCGAGCGAGCCCGTCTGCGTCGTCACCGGCGCCGACGGCACCACCGACTGCCCCGTCGTCGGCGTCCGCGCGCCGATCGGGCCCGTCTGGGCATCCCACGCCGCGCTCGGCGGCCCCACCGCGATCCCCGCCGCCGCCTCGAGCGCCTGGATCGCCGCGCGCGCGTGCGACGGCCGGTCCGCCGGGTCCTTCTTCATCAGCCACGCGATCGCCTCGTCCACCGCGGCCGGCAGCTCGGGCGCGATCGTCGACGGCGGCGCCGGGTGATCCGACATCTGCTTGATCAGGATCGACATGTAGTCGTCCGCGTCGTGCGGGAACTCGCCCGCCAGCATCAGGTACGCGAGCACGCCGAGCGCGTACAGGTCCGTGCGGTGATCGACGTCGCGCCCGCGGCACTGCTCCGGGGACATGTAGTACGGCGTCCCGACCGGCGTGCCCGTGCGCGTCTTGTGCTTGAGCCCGTCGTCGGGCGCGAGCAGCTTCGCGATCCCGAAGTCGAGCAGCTTCGGGAACACGCCGCCATCGGCCTCGCGCCCGAGGAACACGTTCTCCGCCTTGAGGTCGCGGTGCGCGATGCCCTTCGCGTGCGCCGAGTCGAGCGCCCGCGCGATCGCGCGCAGGATCGGCAGCGCCTCGGCGAGCGACATCCGCCCGTCGCGCTCGAGCCTCGCATCCAGCGTCTCGCCGTCGAGGTGCTCCATCACGTAGTAGTGGCGGCCGTCCTCGAGCTGCCCGAACGCGAAGATGTCGATGATGTGGCGGTGCCGGATCTGGTTGACCGCGCGCGCCTCGGCCACGAAGCGCGACACCATCTCCGGATCCACGGAGAAGCGCCGCGCCAGCACCTTGATCGCGACGACCTTGCCGATCAGCGGGTGGGCCGCCCGGAACACCGTCCCGAACGCCCCCTGCCCCAGCTTGCCCTCGATGTGGTACTCGCCGACCGGCTGCCCGACCTCGAGGTCAGGGTCCGGCGGGAGGACGGGCAGCTCCGACGTGGGTTCCGACATGTCGCGTCGCCTGAGCACGCGACCCTCCCACACTGCAAGAGCGTCGCCGCGTGCCTCTGTAGAGACACGCTACGACGAAAACCCAACACCATCGCCCGTGGTTAACAGTGACCTGCTAGCACGGGCCCGGTGGACCTACACGTAGGTCATCCCTCGGCGATGACGTCGGACTCGACCACCGCGGGAGGCGGCGGCTCGTCCACGACACCCGCGCTGCTGCTCGAGTAGTCGTCCAGATCGTCGTCCTCGTCCTCGTCCTCCGCCTGCACGTCGACCGTCAGGCGCTTGTAGGCGCCGAGGCCCGTGCCGGCCGGGATGAGGCGGCCCATGATGACGTTCTCCTTCAGGCCGCGGAGGTAGTCCACGCGCCCGTTGATCGACGCCTCGGTGAGCACCTTCGTCGTCTCCTGGAACGACGACGCCGAGATGAACGACTCGGTCGACAGCGACGCCTTCGTGATGCCGAGCAGCAGCGCGTCGCCCTTGGCCGGCTGGCCGCCGGCGACGATGACGCGCTCGTTCTCCTCCTCGAAGATGTGCTTCTCGACCTGCTCGTCGAGCAGGAAGTTCGTGTCACCCGGGTCGCTCACGCTCACGCGACGCAGCATCTGGCGAACGATCACCTCGATGTGCTTGTCGTTGATGCGCACGCCCTGGAGCCGGTAGACCTCCTGGATCTCGTCGACGAGGTACTTCGCGAGCGCGCGCTCGCCGAGCACCTTCAGGATGTCGTGCGGGTTCGCCGGACCGTCCATCAGCGCCTCGCCCGCGCGGACGCGGTCGCCTTCGCGAACGGACAGGTGCTTGCCCTTCGGGATCAGGTACTCGGACGGGTCGCCGACCTCGGGCACCACGAGCACCTTGCGCTTGCCCTTGGTGTCCTTGCCGAAGTGCACCGTGCCGTCGATCTCGCAGATCACGGCGTGGTCCTTCGGCTTGCGGGCCTCGAACAGCTCCGCGACGCGCGGCAGACCGCCGGTGATGTCCTTCGTCTTCGTCGTCTCGCGCGAGACCTTCGCGAGGACGTCGCCGGCCTCGATCAGGTCACCGTCGTTGACGTAGATGTTCGACCCCACCGGGAGGAAGTAGCGCGCCTCGGCGTCGCCCGACCCGCCGGGGATCGTGACGGTGTTGCCGTCGGCGTCCTTCAGCGTGATGCGGGGGCGCGAGTCCGCGTCCTTCGACTCGATGATCGTCTTGCGCGACAGGCCCGTGATCTCGTCGAGCGTCTCCTGCATCGTGACGCCGTCGATGATGTCGTCGTACTTCACGTAGCCCGACACCTCGGTCACGATCGGCATCGCGAACGGGTCCCACTCGGCGACGACCTGGCCCGCCTTCACGCGCTGGCCGTCCGCCACCATGAGCTTGGCGCCGTACTGCAGGCCGTAGCGCTCGCGCTCGCGGCCGATGTCGTCGACGAGGACCAGCTCGCTCTGGCGGTTCATCACCACCCAGTGGTCCTTCTTCTTCACCGTGTGGATGTTGTTGAGCTTGACCGTGCCCTCGTTGCGGGCCTCGAGCGAGCTCTGCTCCGTGCGGATCTGACCGACGCCGCCGATGTGGAACGTGCGCATCGTCAGCTGCGTACCGGGCTCGCCGATCGACTGCGCCGCGATGACGCCGACGGCCTCACCGATGTTGACCATGTGACCGCGCGCGAGGTCGCGGCCGTAGCACAGCGAGCAGATGCCTCGCCGCGTCTCGCACGCGAGCACGCTGCGGATCTTCACGCGGTCGATGCCCGCGTTGTCGATGATCTTGACGTGCTCCTCGGTGATCTCCGCGTTCGCCGGGCACAGCACCTCGCCCGTGTACGGGTCGACGATGTCCTCGAGCACCACGCGGCCGAGGATGCGGTCGCCGAGGCGCTCGATGATCTCGCCGCCCTCGATGAGCGGCATCATCTCGACGCCCTGGCGGGTGCCGCAGTCGAACTCCGAGATGATCGTGTCCTGCGACACGTCGACGAGGCGGCGGGTCAGGTAGCCCGAGTTCGCCGTCTTCAGCGCCGTGTCGGCGAGGCCCTTGCGGGCGCCGTGCGTCGAGATGAAGTACTGGTGGACCGAGAGGCCCTCGCGGAAGTTCGTCGTGATGGGAGTCTCGATGATCTCGCCCGACGGCTTCGCCATCAGGCCGCGCATGCCGGCCAGCTGGCGCATCTGCTGCTGGCTACCGCGCGCACCGGAGTCCGCCATGATGAAGATCGAGTTGAACGACGGCGCCTTCTTCGTGTTCTGCCCGTCCGGGTCCTTGAACTCGTCCGTCGAGATCTCCTTCATCATGTCCTTGGCGATGGCCTCTGCGACCTGCGCCCAGATGTCGACGACCTTGTTGTAGCGCTCGCCGTCGGTGATGAGACCTTCGGTGTACTGCTCCTCGATCTCGCCGACCTCCTTCTGCGCCTCGCCGAGGAGGACTTCCTTCGACGGCGGGATGACCATGTCGTCGAGGCAGATCGAGATGCCGGCCTTCGTCGCGTACGTGTAGCCGGTCGTGCGCAGCGCGTCGGCCAGGAGCACCGTCGCCTTCTGGCCGGCGATGCGATAGACGAGGTCGATCAGCTCGGCGAGCTGCTTCTTGCCCATCACGCGGTTGATCGCGTCGAAGCCGATCTCCGCCGGGCAGATCTCGTGCAGCAGCGCGCGGCCGACGGTCGTCGACACGAGGTGCGTGCCGCCCTCGCCGTTCGGCATGCGCAGCTTGATCGCCGCCTGGAGGTGGACCTCGCCGTGGTCGTACGCCATGCGCACCTCCCCGGTGGATCCGAACACGCCGCGGACGGCCTGCCCCTTCTTGTCCTCCTTGTACTCGCCCTTCGCGTACGGGCGCTCGCGCGTGAGGTTGTAGAGCCCCAGCACGATGTCCTGCGATGGGACGATGATCGGCTTGCCGTTCGCGGGCGAGAGGATGTTGTTCGTGCTCATCATGAGCACGCGCGCCTCCATCTGCGCCTCGATCGACAGCGGCACGTGGACGGCCATCTGGTCGCCGTCGAAGTCGGCGTTGAACGCCGCGCACACGAGCGGGTGCAGCTGGATCGCCTTGCCCTCGGTGAGCACCGGCTCGAAGGCCTGGATGCCGAGGCGGTGGAGCGTCGGTGCGCGGTTGAGCAGCACCGGGTGCTCCTTGATGACCTCCTCGAGGATGTCCCACACCTCGGGGCGCTCCTTCTCGACGAGCTTCTTCGCGCTCTTGATCGTCGTGACGAGGTGGCGCTCCTCGAGCTTGTTGTAGATGAACGGCGTGAACAGCTCGAGCGCCATCTTCTTGGGCAGGCCGCACTGGTGGAGCTTGAGCTCGGGGCCGATCACGATGACCGAGCGGCCCGAGTAGTCCACGCGCTTGCCGAGCAGGTTCTGGCGGAACCGGCCCTGCTTGCCCTTCAGCATGTCCGACAGCGACTTCAGCGGGCGCTTGTTCGGGCCCGTGATCGTCTTGCCGCGGCGGCCGTTGTCGAACAGCGCGTCGACGGCCTCCTGGAGCATGCGCTTCTCGTTGCGGATGATGATCTCCGGAGCGTTGAGCTCCTGGAGGCGCCGCAGGCGGTTGTTGCGGTTGATGACGCGGCGGTAGAGGTCGTTCAGGTCCGACGTCGCGAACCGGCCGCCGTCGAGCGGCACGAGGGGCCGCAGGTCGGGCGGGATGACCGGGATGATCGTCAGCATCATCCACTCGGGCTTGTTGCCGCTCTCGCGGAACGCCTCGACGACCTTCAGGCGCTTCGCGATCTTCTTGCGCTTCGCCTCGGAGGTGATCTCGCGCATCTCGGTGCGCAGCGTCTCCGCGAGCGCGAGGATGTCGAGGTCCTTCAGCAGCTGGAGGATCGCCTCCGCGCCCATGCCGGCGTCGAACGCGTCGAAGCCCATCTCGTCGAGGAGCTTCGAGTAGCGCTCCTCGGTGAGGAGCTCGGACTTCGACAGACCCGACTGCTTCGGGTCGATGACGATGTACGCCTCGCAGTAGAGGACCTTCTCGAGGTCCTTCAGCGGGATGTCGAGCAGGTTACCGATGCGCGACGGCAGCGACTTCAGGAACCAGATGTGCGCGACCGGCGTGGCGAGCGAGATGTGGCCCATGCGCTCGCGGCGCACCTTGGCCTGGATGACCTCGACGCCGCACTTCTCGCACACGACGCCGCGGTGCTTCATGCGCTTGTACTTGCCGCAGTTGCACTCGTAGTCCTTGACCGGTCCGAAGATCTTCGCGCAGAAGAGCCCGTCGCGCTCCGGCTTGAACGTGCGGTAGTTGATCGTCTCCGGCTTCTTGACCTCGCCGTGGCTCCACTCGCGGATCTTCTCCGGCGAGGCGAGCATGATGCGAATGGCGCTGAACGAACGCGGATCCTTCGGCTTCTCGAAGAAGTTGAAGATGTCCTTCACGGGGTCTCCTGGTGCTGCTGCGGTCTAGAAATTAGGTTCGTTCGGGTCAGGCTGCGCGGTTAGCCGGCGCTCCCCATCTTGTCGGCGACCTCGCGGGCGAGCGCGGCGAGGCCGGCCGGGATGCCCGGGGCCTGCTCCTGCGCGCGGCGCGGCATCGTCGGATCCTCGATGAGCTCGACGTCCAGGCACAGGGCCTGGAGCTCCTTGAGGAGCACGTTGAACGACTCCGGCAGGCCGGCCTCGAGCACGTGCTCGCCCTTCACGATCGACTCGTACATGCGGGTGCGGCCGAGGACGTCGTCGGACTTCACCGTCAGGAACTCCTGCAGTGCGTACGCCGCGCCGTAGGCCTCCATCGCCCACACTTCCATCTCGCCGAGGCGCTGGCCGCCGAACTGCGCCTTGCCGCCCAGCGGCTGCTGGGTGACGAGCGAGTACGGTCCGATCGAGCGCGCGTGGATCTTGTCGTCGACGAGGTGGTGGAGCTTGAGCATGTACATCACGCCCACCGTGACCGGGTTCTCGAACGGGTCGCCGGTCTTGCCGTCGATGAGGCGCGACTGGCCGGTGATCGACAGGCCCGCCATCTTGAGCGCGTTCTTGATCTCGTGCTCGTCGGCGCCGTCGAACACGGGCGTCGCGAGGTGGATGCCGGTGATGAGGGTCTGCGCGAACCGACCCACATCCTCCTGCGTGAGCTTCTCGATGAACGGCGTCTGCTCGGGGAACAGCTTCGCGAGCTTCTGCTTGAGGACGTCGGCCGACCAGTTCGTGTCGAGGTACGCCTGGATCTGGTTGCCGAGCGACTTCGCCGCCCAGCCGAGGTGCACCTCGAGGATCTGGCCGATGTTCATACGGCTCGGCACGCCGAGCGGGTTCAGCACGATGTCGACGGGCGTGCCGTCCTCGAGGTACGGCATGTCCTCCTCGGGGAGGAGGCGCGACACGACGCCCTTGTTGCCGTGGCGGCCGGCCATCTTGTCGCCGACCGACAGCTTCCTCTTGATGGCCAGGTAGACCTTGACCAGCTTGATGACGCCCGGCGGGAGCTCGTCGCCCTTGGTGAGCTTCGCGATCTTCTCCGAGTACTGCGCCTCGATGTTGAAGACGTCCTCCTCGCGCTTGGCCGCGAGCTGCTCCAGCTGCTCCTCGACCTTGCCGTCGCCGGAGTCGAGCTGGATCTCGTGCCAGTAGCGGTTCGGGACCTCGTTGAGCATCTCGAGCGTGATCTTCTCGCCCTTCGGCAGGAGGACCTTGCCCTTGTCGTCGACGAGGCGCGACGCCGTCGTCTTGCCGACGAGCAGCTCGCGCATCTTGTTGTAGTAGGCCTCGGAGATGATCTTCACCTCGTCGCGCTTGTTGAGGAGGAGCAGCTCCTTCTCCTGGTCCTCGATGGCCTGCGCGCGCTCGTCCTTCTCGGTGCCCTTGCGCGCGAACACGCGGGCGCCGATGACGACGCCGATGACGCCCGGCGGGACGCGCAGCGAGGTGTCGCGCACGTCGCCGGCGCGCTCGCCGAAGATGGCGCGCAGGAGCTTCTCCTCGGGCGAGAGCTGCGTCTCGCCCTTCGGCGTGATCTTGCCGACGAGGATGTCGCCGGCCTTGACCTCGGCGCCGATGCGCACGATGCCCGACTCGTCGAGGTCCTTCAGGGCCTCCTCGCCGACGTTCGGGATGTCGCGCGTGATCTCTTCCTTGCCGAGCTTGGTGTCGCGCGCGACGCACTCGAACTCCTCGATGTGGATCGAGGTGAAGACGTCGTTCTTGACCAGCTTCTCGTTGATGAGGATCGAGTCCTCGAAGTTGTAGCCACCCCACGGCATGAACGCGACGACGACGTTCTGGCCGAGCGCGAGCTCGCCCGTCTCCGTCGCCGGGCCGTCGGCGATGACGTCGCCGGCCTTCACCCGATCGCCGGGCTGGACGATGGGCTTCTGGTTCATGCAGGTGTTCTGGTTGGAGCGCTGGAACTTGACCAGCGTGTAGATGTCCGGGCGGACCGAGTTCGGGTCCTTCGGATCCACCTTCGACGGGCGGACGACGACGCGGTTCGCGTCGACCCAATCGACGATGCCGTCGCGCTTGGCGACGACGGTGACGCCGGAGTCACGGGCGACGATGCCCTCCATACCCGTGCCGATGAGGGGCGACGTGGTGCGGACGAGCGGCACCGCCTGGCGCTGCATGTTCGAACCCATGAGCGCGCGGTTCGCGTCGTCGTGCTCGAGGAACGGGATCAGCGACGCGGCGACCGACACCAGCTGGTTCGGCGACACCTCCATCAGCGTCACGTCCTCGGGGCGGGACATCACGACGTCGGAGCCCTTGCGGCTCGAGACGTAGTCCGCCGCGAGCTTGCCGCTCTTCTGCTCGGCGTTCGCGTGGGTGATGATCTGGCCCTCCTCCTGGAGCGCCGAGTAGAACGTCACCTCCTCGGCGATCTTGCCACCCTCGACGGCGCGGTACGGCGTCTCGATGAAGCCGTACTCGTTGACGCGCGCGAACGTCGACAGCGACGCGATGAGACCGATGTTCGGA
>JAHBVW010000073.1 GCA_019637375.1 Deltaproteobacteria bacterium
AGATGTGGAGGGCGAGGACCCGAACCTCTCCGTCCACCTGCGCGCCTGGTGCCGGGCCGAGGGCCACGGGTTCGTGGCCGTGGAAGGCGGGCGCGCGGCGATCGTGAAAGGTCCGGCGGGCGCCCAGCGCTGGAAAGGCGCCGAGCGCGCCGGCCGGGCGACTGCGCGCGCCGAGGGGGCGGTAGTTGAGCATCCGCCGCTGCGCTGGGGGCTTGCCGCGCGCGGCGCACTGGTGGAAGCGGGCTCGCCGGAGTTCGCCTTCACCCTGGCCGAGAAAGCCGATGTCTGGTCGGGCGACGCGGCGCGGCTCTACGCCCAGGCGGCCGCCGCGCAGTGGGATCCCGCGACGGCGATTCCTTGGCAGGCGGAGTTCGCGCTGCCGGAGGAGATCGAGGACGCCGTCGTGCAGGTGATGACGTACCTGATCGAGAACGAGACGGCGGCGCTCCTCGTGCCCGTGCGCTTCCTCGGCCGGCTACACCCGCACTTCCGCGAGGTCATGCAGCTCCTCGCGATCCAGGCCGCCGACGAGGCGCGCCACATCGAGGTGTTCACCCGCCGCGCGCGCCTGCGCCGCACGCAGCTCGGCCTGTCGACGGCCGGCGGCCAGGCGTCGCTCGCGACCCTGTTCGACGAGCCGGACTTCGCGATCGCGTCGTTCCTGCTATCCGTCCTCGGCGAGGGCAGCTTCCTCGCGCTCCTGTGGTTCATCTACGAGCACGCCCCCGATGCGTGCACGCGCGAGGTCGCGCGCCTCACCGCGCAGGACGAGGCGCGCCACGTCGCGTTCGGCCTCGCGCACCTCGGGCGCCACGTCGGCGAGGATCCGACCCTCCGCGAGCGCCTCGCGGCCGCGATCGAGCGCCGCCACGGCGCGCTCGCCCACACGGCCGGGCTCAACTCCGAGGTGTTCGACGCGCTGATCCTGCTCGCCGCCGGCGGCTGGGCTCCCGCGGACCTGCGCCGCGGTCACGCCGCCGTCGTCGCGCTCGTCCGCGCGATGGACGACGGCCGGCGCGCGCGCCTCGAGCGCCTCGGCTTTCCGCCCGAGCGCGCCGCGGCCCTGTCCGCGCTGCACACGCGCAACTTCATGTAGCGCGCCGCTACCAGCAGTCGTCGGGCAGGTCCATCAGCTCGAGGTCGCTCGCCTCGATCAGCTGGCGCGCGTGCGCGAGGCCCGGCAGCACCGTCTTCGCGTAGAAGCGCGCCGCCGCGAGCTTGCCCTTGTAGAACGCCCTGTCGTCGCCGGTCGCCACGCCGATCTTGCCGTGCGCGATCTGCGCGCTCACCGCGAGGCGCCAGCCGATCACGAGCTCGGCGAGCGCGAACAGGATGCGGTTGCCCTGGAACCCGACGTGGTAGACGGACTGCGCGAGCTTGCCGAGCATCGTGCCCATGATCGAGCGCACGTCGCCGAGCGCCGCCGCGAGCGCCGCCTTCTCGACGGCGAGCTCCTCCGGCAGGCCCTTCACCGTGGCGTCGATCTGGCCGAGGAGCGCCTGCAGCGTCTCCCCGCGATCGCGCCCGATCTTGCGGAAGAACAGGTCGAGCGCCTGGATGTGCGTCGTGCCCTCGTACAGCGAGTCGATCTTCTGGTCGCGGATGTACTGCTCGATCGGGAAGTCCTGGCAGTAGCCCGAGCCGCCGAAGCACTGCAGCGACAGCGAGAGCAGCTCGTACACCTTCTCCGAGCCGTAGCCCTTGATGAGCGGCAGCATGAGGTCGTTGAGCGCCTCGAGCGCGCGCGCCCCGTCGGCGCCGTGCCCGCCCGCGAGCTCGATGCGGTCCTGGAGGTTCGCCGTGAACAGCACGATCGCGCGCAGCCCCTCGGCGAACGCCTTCTGCGTCATCAGCATGCGGCGGACGTCGGGGTGGCGCAGGATCTCGACGCGCGGCGCCGACTTGTCCATCTGCTTCGCGAGGTCGGCCCCCTGCTTGCGGTCGCGCGTGTACGCGAGCGCGTTCAGGTACGCCGTCGACAGCGTCGCCATCGACTTCGTGCCGACGCCCATGCGCGCGTACTCGATGACGTGGAACATCTGCGCGATGCCGTCGTGGACCTCGCCGACGAGCAGCGCGCGGCACGGCGCGCCGTCGCCGAGCGTCAGCTCGCAGGTCGCCGAGCCGCGGATGCCCATCTTGTGCTCGACCTTCGTCACGACGACGCCGTTGCGCGCGCCGAGCGAGCCGTCCTCCTCGACCCAGACCTTGGGCACGATGAACAGCGACAGCCCCTTCGTGCCGAGCTTGGCACCCTCGGGGCGCGCGAGCACGACGTGCACGATGTTCTCCGGGTAGTCGAAGTCGCCGTTCGTGATGAAGCGCTTGGTCCCCTCGAGCAGGTACTCGTCGCCGGCGACGTGCGTGGCCTTCGTGGTGCCCGCGCCGACGTCGGAGCCGGCGCCCGGCTCGGTCAGCACCATCGTCGCGCCCCAGTGCTTGTCGAGCATGCGCTCGACGATCCGCTTCTTCTGCGCCGGCGTGCACAGCCCGTCGAGGATGCGCGCCATCGGGTTGCCGAGGACGTAGAAGCACACCGCCGGGTTCGCGCCCGCCATCAGCTCGAACGCCGACCACTGCACCGACGGCGGCGCGCAGTAGCCGCCCAGGTGCTCGGGCAGCTCGAGCTTGTTCCAGCCGCCCGCATAGAACGCCTCGAGCGCCTTCGTGAACCCGGGCGGCAAGGTCACGTTGCCCTTGCCGTCGAACGTCGCGCCCTCGCGGTCGCCGCTCGCGAACGACGGCGCCCAGCTCTGCTGCATGACCTCGAGGAAGCCCTCGAGCGAGGCGCGCGCGGTGGCCTCGTCCATCGGCTCGAACGGGCCGGTACCGAGGACGCCCTTGTGGATCTCGAGCACCTCGAAGAGCTGGAAGAACGTGTCGCGCAGGTTGGGACGGAAGTGGTCGACGGTGGTCACGTTGACCACGACCCTACCTCGTGACGGGCGCTGCTAGCAGCCGTTCTGCTTCGTCAGCGTCAGCGTCTGCATCAGCACCTTCATGAGCGGCGGCACGGTGAACCCGGTGTCCGTCTTCCAGCACTCGGTGCCGCCGACGAGACCGCGCACGCGGATGAGGTACTGGTCCGACGGGACGCCGCTCACGGTGAGCACCTGGTCGTTTTCGATGCACGGCGCGACCGTCGGCGCCGCGCAGTTCACGGTGTACGAGCCGGCCGGCTGGGTCGCGCCCGCGGCGACGTCGAACGTCACCGGCTCGCACGCGCCGCCCGCGGTGTGGGTGAGCGCGATCGTCGTCCCCGTCATGCCGGCGCCGTCGGCCGCGATCGCGCCGCAGTTACCGCCCGGCTTGTTCGTGTTGAAGCGCAGCGCCATCCCGCCGACGGCCTCGACGGCGAACGACACCGGATCGAGCCGCGTGTCCTTGCCGGACTCGATCACGACGTCGATCTGCTTGGGCGCCGTCGCGAGCAGCCCGGCGGATCCGAACAGCTCGTACGACATCTCGTACTTGCCGACGGGGAACACCCGCGACGTCCCCATCAGGCTGCCGCAGCCGAACACCTCGGTGTCGGCGCCCGCCACGTTGATGTTGTGCACCGAGATCGTGACCGTCTGCCCGCCGATGCGGGTGCACGACAGCCCGCCGCCGCCCGTGTCGGTCACCGACCACGCGACCGAGAACGTGCCGCCGGGCGGCGGCCCCTCCGGGAGCCTCGCGTCGGGAAACCCGCCGCCGTCACCACATGCAGCCGCGCTCGACCCGACGACAAGCGCGCACCGGGTGACCCAGGAACCGGGAGCCAGGACCATGGGCCATCTTCGCAGATCACGCGGCGAGGTGCTTGTGCATCTCGACGAAGTGGCAGGGTTGCTTCACGGGGCGGTGGTCGTACGGGGCCGTCCCGACCTCGCGGTAGCCGAGGCTGCGGTACCAGCGCCCGAGCTCCTCGCGCAGGTTCACGATGCGCAGGCGCACCGAGCGGGCGCCCATGGCCTCGCACATCGCCTCGGCGATGCGGACCAGGCGCGTCCCGAGGCCCATGCCCTGCAGCGACGGGTCGACCGACAGCATGCCGAAGTACCCGCCGTCGCCGTCGCGCATCGGGTCGATGTAGACCGCGCCCGCGAGCCGGCGGTCATCGAAGTCGAGCACGATGAAGCCACCGGTGCGCACGAGGCGCTCGATCTCGATGGCGTCGGTGCGCTCGCCGTCGACGAAGAACCCCTCGACCTGGTACGCGAGGTTGACGAGGCGCGCGAGCGCCGGAGCGTCCTCCACCCGGGCGCGGCGGACCGAGATCGCGAGCTGCGTGGTCTCCATGCGCCGTGACGCTAGCAGGCGGGTCTGATCGCCGGCTTCGCGAACGTCCGGGCGTCCTGCAACCGCGGGATCGCCACCCGTGTCCGGATCACGAAGGCATGCGAGCCGGCTGCGCGTTCTCACCCGGTGCGAGCCGGCGTTGCCGGTTGTTGCGATCGGCGAGCGCGACATGGAACAGCACGATGACCGTTCCGACGGTGACATCCGAAACGGCCTTCACGAATCGATCTGCCAGGCTCCACATTGGTGTCCTCCCGCTGGTGGGATGCGCCTTACAGCTTGACGGCCGAGGGCGACGTTTCTTCGCGCCTCGGGTGACGGCGAAGCCACGTTGCCATGTCGAAAACCACTCGACAACCCGCATCTGCGTGGCGCGTTTCGCCACCGAACCTCCACCGAGCGCCGACGACACGATCTCGGGAATCGTCGTGCGCCGTCGCGCGTTCCGGACACGATGATCCGGGAGGGACGTTTCGGATTCGCCGGATTGGCGGTCGCAGCGCTCGCGTGCAGCGCGCCGAGCAACGCGGAGTCGCAGACTCCGGATCAACCGCCGGCCGCGGTGTCTGCACGCACACCAGATCCGGCGCAGCCGATCGCGAAGCCGCTTCCGCCGAAGCCCATCCCGAAGATCGGCAAGGCGAGCGCGACCGGCCGGATCGTGGCGGCGAAGATCGCCGTGTCCGTCGACGGTGCGCCGGCGACCGACCGCCCCGCGTACGCGCGCGCCGGGCAGAGCGTGGTGATGTTCGCGGTGCTCGTCGCCGAGGACGGCCCCGGCGGCAAGACCCGCACGACGTACAGCGACGCGCACGAGCTCTCGCTCGGCGGCGCGAAGGTGCCGCACGCGCCGCTCGCGGACGCACCGCTCGCCGAGCTGCGCTGGAACCGCATCGAGCCGGCGGTCGCAACGATGACGAACGGCGACACGCCCGCGGTGTTCCGCTTCGAGCCCATCGACTACCGCGCGACGCCGATGGCCGACGGCGCCGGCAGCCTCGCCGCCGACGTGCGCCCGACGCTCACGCCGGACCACGGCCACGGCGTCGGCACGATGCGCTACCAGCTCGTCGCGCTGCAGGGCGACCGCGTGGTCGCGAGCGCCGGCCCCGAGGCCCGCCGCGGCAAGGGCTCGGGCGGCCTCACCGACGCCGTCGCGCGCGTGTCGATCCGCCGCGACGACACGTACCTCGGCTACCTCACGGAGATGTTCGGGCAGCCGTACATCTGGGCGTCCGCCGGCATCACCGACGCCACGCACCAGAGCGAGCGCCTCGAGGGCTCCGACTGCGCCGACTTCGTCGTCTACGCCGCGCGCCGCATGGGCAAGAAGCTCGCGTACACGTGGACCGGCGGGCTCCCCGGCATCACGACGCTGCTCGCCGCCGGCACGCGCGGCGCCGACGGCGTCTACCGCGACAAGAAGGGCGTCCCGCTGCCCTACACGCAGGCGGGCGACCTCGTGCTGTTCCCGCGCCACGTCGGCGTCCTGGCGGCGGACCGCGGCCAGCTCGGCGTCCTCGACGACCAGGACCTCATGATGCACACCCTGTTCGACTCGCCGAAGGAGCAGGCGATCGCCGACTCCGGCTACGCCGACAAGGACCTCGAGCTCCGCCGCCTCCGCAAGTAGCGCTACACGAGATCCTCGTCGGGATCGATCGGCAGGTGCACGAGCCCGTCGAGGAGCGGCGGGTGGAACGCGGTCGCGTGCGCGGGGAGCCGCTGCTCGTGCTCGTCGACGCGCAGGATGTCGGTCAGCGACAGTGCGCGCGTGAGGAGCGCGGCGTCGGCGGTGCGCGGCGCGCCTCCTTGACCTCCCGGGCCGGCGAGCGCGCCGAGCGCGACGGTCGCGTTCGTGGTCGACGTCGACGTCGCCCCCTCGAGCGCCCGGTCGACGAACAGGTGCTCGATCACGTACGGCTCGAGCTTGTGCACGGCGCGGTGCACGGTGACGCCCTCGGCGGCCGGGCTGACGTCGGGCTTGAGCGTCAGCTTCCACGCGTCGGGCTCGCCGGCGAACGCGACGACGAACGCGGGCTGGTGCGCGACCGTCTCGGCGAGCGCGGCGAGCGCGGCGGCGGCGTTCGTCGCTCCGCCGGCGATGCGATCGACGATCATCGTCGCGCGCACGGCGGCGAGGACGGGCTCGCTCCGCGGCGGCGCGCCGCCGGGCACGCGCAGCATGCGGTGGCGCGCGGCGACGACGAGCCCCGGATCGCCGAGCTCGACGAGGCACGCGAGGCCGTAGTTCGCCGACGCGTACTGCGCGAGCGGCGCCTTCGCGCCGAGCTCGTCGCTGTACGCGAGCATCGCCTCGTAGCGCGCGTGCCCGTCGAGCAGGTGCACGCGCTTCGGCGCCATCGCGTGGCGCAGCTTGCCGAACGCCTCGGCGTCCTGCATGCGCCAGATGCGGTGCACCGTGCCGTCGGGCGACCGCGTCTCGAGCGTCGGCGCCGCGCCCTCGACCTTGCGGAACAGGCGATCGACCTCGCCCGGCGCGTCGCGGAAGCCGGCGAGCACGGCGCCGCCCTGCGAGCCGCCGGCGCGGATGCGCGCCAGCTCGGCCGCGCGCACCGCGTCGTCGGCGAGCGCGTGCGGGCGCACGCTGCCGTCGCTCCACGGCGCGAGCCGCAGCGCGCACAGGAACATCTTGCGTGTCACCGAGCGCCCGCCCGGCCCCTCGAACACCTGGTGGTAGCGGTACACGGCGCGCGAGGCGTCGCGCGCGCCGCCGGTCACGTCGATGGCGGCGGACGAGACGGTCGGCGCGGCGGCGGCGGCGGCGAGCTTCGCGGCGCTGGCGACGATGCCCCGGAACCCTGCGATCTGCGGCATGGCCGCGAACGTAGCACCGGCGCCATCACGGCCGGCGGCCGCGCGCCCCGATGTCGCGGCGCACCTGCTTGCCGGCGAGGCCGATCGCGTCGACCGCGCCGTACGCCTTCGCGCGCGCCTGGTCGACGCTGACCCCGCACGCCGTCACGCCGAGGACGCGGCCGCCCGACGACACCAGCGTGCCGTCGGCCGCGCGCGCCGTGCCCGCGTGGAACGCGAGGACCTCGCGATCGATCGTGTCGAGCCCGGTGATCGGGTCGCCGGTGCGCGGGTTGCTCGGGTACCCGGCGGCCGCGACGACGACGCACACGGCGACGCGCGCATCCCAGCCGAGCGCCGCGACGGGCATCTCGCCCTTCGCCGCGCCGAGGAGGACACTACCGAGGTCGCCGCGCAGGCGCGCCATCACGGGCTGCGTCTCGGGGTCGCCGAAGCGGCAGTTGTACTCGAGGAGGTACGGCGCGCCCGCCGCATCGATCATCACGCCGGCGTAGAGGACGCCGCGGTAGTCGATGCCGTCGGCGGCGAGGCCGCGCAGCGTCGGCCCCAGGATCTCGTGGCGGATCCGGTACGCGAGATCGTCGCTCACCCACGACGGCGACACCGTGCCCATGCCGCCCGTGTTCGGGCCGACGTCGCCGTCGAAGATCGTCTTGTGGTCCTCGACGGAGGGCAGCACCTCGAGGCGCGTGCCGTCGGTGAGCGCGAGCACCGACACCTCGCGCCCGACGATCTTCTGCTCCACGACCACCGTCGCGCCGGCGTCGCCGAACCGGCGCGCGAGCAGCATGTCGCGCGCCGCCGCGCGGGCCTCGTCGGGAGTCGCGGCGACGACGACGCCCTTCCCGGCCGCGAGCCCGTCCGCCTTCACGACGACGCCGCCGTGGAACAGCCGGTCGATCGCCGCATCCGCCTCCTCGAGCGAGTGCGCGATCGCGAACGGCGCCGTCGGGATGCGGTGCCGCGCGAAGAACTGCTTCGAGTACACCTTGCTGCCCTCGAGCTGCGCGCCCGCGGCGCCGGGGCCGAACGTCGGCACGCCGCGCGCGCGGATCCGGTCGGCGAGCCCCGCCACGAGCGGCGCCTCCGGGCCGACGACGACGAGGTCGACCGCCTCGTCCACGGCGAGCTGCGCGAGCGCCTCGTGCGCGTCGACGCCGATCGGCACGCAGCGCGCGACCTGCTCGATCCCCGGGTTGCCGGGTGCGGCGACGACCGTGTGACCACCCTGCGCGAGGCGCCAGGCGAGCGCGTGCTCGCGCCCTCCTCCACCGACGACCAGGATCTTCATGGCGCGCAATCTACCTCCGTTTCAACGAGTTGCCGCCCCGCGCGCCGGGAGATCGCAGGTCGTACGCAACCCGCGCCGTCTCGTGGCGAGACATCCGCGTCACATGAAGGCCTCCGCGTACGCGCTCACCGCACTCCCGACCACGCCGACGCTGACCCTCCCCACCCCGTCCGCCGCCGTCACCGCGCGCTGGGCGCGCCCCGCCGAGACGTCGCCCGCCGAGCGCCAGAGCTTCCCCGCGATGTCCGACGAGCGCGGCTGGTTCTGCGACACCGGCGCGTTCGACACGGCCCCGCACCACCTCGATCGCGACCCGCTCGAGCGGCCGACGGTGCCGCTCGTCCTCGCCCGCGCACCGCGCGCCCGCGCCGCGATGCTCCTCGCGCTCGCCGTCGTCCTCGCGCCGATGGTGGCGCCGCTGTGCTGGCGCTTCGCCGAGGACGAGCTCCGCGCGATCACGTCGGGCGCCGCGCGCGGCGAGAGCGGCGCCCGCGGCCTTCAGCTCGCCGCGATGTGGGGCGCGTTCGTGACGTTCCTCGGCATCGGCTTCATGCTCGCCTACCCCGTCGGCCTGCTGCTGCTGTAGCGGCGCGTCACGCGCGTCAGTGGCGGAAGTGGCGCATGCCGGTGAACAGCATCGCGAGGCGGTGCTCGTCGGCGGCGGCGATCACCTCCTCGTCGCGCACCGAGCCGCCGGGCTGGACGACGGCGACCGCGCCCGCGGACGCGAGGACGTCGACGCCGTCGCGGAACGGGAAGAACGCGTCGGAGGCGACGACCGCGCCGCGCAGCTTGTCGCCGGCCTTGCGCTCGCAGATGCGCACGCTGTCGACGCGGCTCATCTGCCCGGCGCCGATCGCGACGGAGACGCCGTCGCGCGCGAACACGATCGCGTTGGACTTGACGTGCTTGGCGACGCGCCACGCGAACGCGAGGTCGCGGCGCTCGCCGTCGTCGGGCGCGCGCTTCGTCGCGACGCGCGCCGCGGCGAGGTCGACCATGCCGTGATCGACGGTCTGGACGAGCGCGCCGCCCGCGATCGTGCGGATCGACCACGCGACCGCATCCGTCGGGGCCTTCCACGCGCCGGAGGCACGCACGAGGCGCAGGTTCTTCTTCCCCGCGAGCGTCTCGCGCGCCTCCGCCGAGTAGCCGGGCGCCACGACGCACTCGAGGAACGTCTCGACGAGTAGGCGCGCGAGCTCGGCGTCGACCTCGCGGTTGACCGCGACGATGCCGCCGAACGCCGACGTCGCGTCGGCCTCGCGGGCGCGCACGTACGCGGCGGCGCACGTGGCGTCGATCGCCACGCCGCACGGGTTGTTGTGCTTCACCACCACCGCCGCCGGCTCGTCGAATTCGAGCACGAGCCCGAGCGCCGCGTCGAGGTCGAGGATGTTGTTGTACGAGAGCTGCTTGCCGCCGAGCACCTCGGCCGTCGCGATCGTCGGGCGGTCGCTCGCGGGCGTCGCGAGCGGCGACCGCGCATCCGCGTAGAACGCGGCGCGCTGGTGCGGGTTCTCGCCGTAGCGCAGCTCGTACAGCCGGCGCCACTGGAACCCGAGCGTGTCGGGCAGCTCGCGCCGCGCCGGCGCCGCATCGCGCGCGTCGGCGGCCGCGTCGTCGACGGCCGACAGGTACGCCGCGATCGCCGTGTCGTAGCCGGCCGTGTGCGCGAACGCCTTGCGCGCGAGCCGCAACCGCTGCGCCGCCGAGATGCCGCCGCCGCGCAGCGCCTCCGCGATCGCACCGTAGTCGTCGGGGTCGACCACGACCGCGACGCGCTCGTGGTTCTTCGCCGCCGAGCGCAGCATCGCGGGGCCGCCGATGTCGATGTTCTCGATCGCGTCGTCGAAGGTCGTACCCGCCCGCGCGACCGTCGCCTCGAACGGGTACAGGTTGACGACGACGAGATCGATCGCGGGGATCGCGTGCGCGTCCATCTCGCGCCGGTGCGCTTCGGTGCCGCGGCCGAGGATGCCGCCGTGCACCTTGGGGTGGAGCGTCTTGACGCGGCCGTCGAGGATCTCCGGCGCACCCGTGTACGCCGCGACCTGCGTCACCGGGATCCCGGCGGCGGTCAGCGCCGTGGCGGTGCCTCCCGTCGACAGGATCTCGAGGCCGAGCTCGACCAGCGTCCTGGCCAGCTCGACGACGCCTCGCTTGTCACTCACCGAGATCAGCGCGCGCTTCATGGCGCGCGGGTTGTACCTCAGTTCAATTGAACTTGCGGCCCTCGGCCTGCGCCGCGAGCAGCTCCGCGCCGAGCTCGTCGGGGGACGGCGAGCCCATCTTCAGCTTGAGGAGACCTCGCACCTCGACCTGGCGGATGCGCTCCCGCGTCAGGTTCATGATCTCACCGACTTCCTCGAGGGTGATCCCGCCGCGCTCGGCGACGTCGAGCGCGCACGTGTGCTTGAGCTCCCACGGCTCGAGGTCCGGGAAGTTGATCTTGATCGAGCCGGTCTCGGGGTTGATGTCGAGGTAGAGGTGGTGCTTGCAGGCGACCCACGGGCACGGGCGGGCCTCGCCGCGGCACTGCTCGCGCGACGTCGGGCGCGGGATGTCGACCGGCGGGTACATGAGCGCGCCGACGCGGAGCTCCTCGCGCGTGAGGCGCTTCATCGCGATCGTCTTGCTCCTCGGGCGCGTGCGGCGGCGGCGGCGGCGGACCTTGCGGCTGATCTCGGGCGGCTCGTCGCCACCCGCACCCTCGCCGGCCTCGGCCGACGTGGCCTCGCCGTCGCCGTCCTCGCCGTCCTCGCCGTCCTCGCTGTCGTCGTCGTTGTCGTCGTCGCTGTCGTCCTCGTCCTCATCCTGATCCGCCATCTCCTCGGCGGCGCTGGCGGTGTCGAGCTGCTGATCGAGCTCCTGATCGAGATCCTCGTCGTCACGGCGGTCGCTCATTGGTATCTCCCTCGGTGTTAGAGCAGGTCCTCGGCGCCCCCCGCGGCGCCGGCGAGACGTAGGCTGTCGGTGCGCGGTGCAGCGATCCGGCGGGCGAGCTCGCCCAGCCGCGCCACCACGCGGTCGGCTTCACGGTTCGCGTCGCCGAGCTCCTTCTCGAGCTCGCGACGCGTCTTCTGATCGGTGTCGAGTGCGGCCAGGTCCTTCCCGAGCCGGGACGACAGCTCCGCGAGGTGCTCGGCGACGCCCTCGACGAGATCCGTGTAGGCGAGGAACTGCCCCTGGATCTCCTCGATGGTGTAGCCCTCCACCATCAGCCGCTTCACGGAGTTGATGCGGCGGATCGTCTTGGCCGGGTACACGCCGAGCGAGCCGCGGTGCTTGCCCTTGCGGCCGACGCGCTTCGAGCGCGGCAAGAGGCCCTGCTGGACGTACTTGCGAAAGCTCGCCTCGCTGAACTTGATCCCGCGGCTCGTGAAGACGTCGACGATCTGCACCGCGGTGATGCCCTCGGCGTAGGTCGTCTCGATCGCGCGCAGCTCCTCCTCGGTGAGGATCGTCGAGCGCGACGTCTCCGTCCGGGACGACGTCGCCCCGGACGTCGCCGGAGGCGCGTCGTCATCCCGCCGCTGCGGGTAGCGCACGACGGCCGCGCGCCGGTTGGCGCGGAACGGAACGACCTGTCCCGTCGGCGATGCGTGTGCGGACCAGCCTCGGTGGCGCATGAAGAACGGAGTCCCCCTCTTGGAAGCGAGCGAAGGCGCGCGTGCGGAGCTCGCAGCCGCGATGCCTTGCCCCCTCGAGCAGCGCATCGTCGAAGCCGTCTGCGTAGGTCCGTTCGAACGTCGTCCACCTCGCCGCGTCGTGGGAAGTTCCACAGTCCGTCGAGGTATCGTCACAATATTCGCGTGAATGGACTCGGTCAACAAGACCGCCAACGATAGACGAATGTTTTTGACTGGGATTCTGTTCAGGGCGCGCGTGCGCTCGCCATCGAGCTCCCGGCGCGACGAGCGCGACGAAAACGGCTAGCTTCGTCGGCGGTGCGGCGCGCTGTTTCGGCGGTGTTCTCGACGACGATCCTCGTCGGCGCCGCAACGACCCTCGTCGGGAGTGCGCGCGAGTCCGCCGCGGATCTCGACGCGACGACGAACGTGTTCACGAGCCGCGTCGGTCAGGTCCGGATGGTGGTGCCGCGCGTGTGGCGCGCGACCGACGTGCCGACCTACCCGGGCGTCGTCCTGTGGATGACCCCGCGCGCCGGCGAGGGTGGACAGATCGCGCTCACGTCGGAGCCGTTCACGCGCGAGCTCTACTGCTCGTGGCCGGTCGCGTGCCGCACGTTGCGCGAGTCCCTGCCCCACCGCTACTACTGCGCGATCAAGACGAAGCTGCGCGCCGAGGGCATCCACGTCGGCGTCGCCGGCACCGGCCCGAAGGAGAACGAGGCGAACGGCTTCCAGTCGATCTGGTTCGACTACGAGGACGGCCGGCACTTCCTCCGCCACGCGATCGCGATGTCCTCGGATCGCGCCGTGTCGCTCGTCCTGTCCGCGCCGACGAACGACGCGCGCGGCTCGCTCGGCCGCCCGTTCGATCAGGCGCTGCGCACGCTGCGCATCCTCACCGCCGAGGAGAGCGCCGTGCTCGCCACGAACGCCCCCGCCGACCTCGGCACCCCGCTCAACGCCCCGAGCAAGCTCGGCGGGCCCGCCCCCGTCGTGCCGCCGCCGGCCCCGACCGGGCTCTCGCCCGTCGGCCCGTGTAACTGATCAGCGCCGCAGCTGGAAGCGGTCGAGGTGCGTGTACACGAACCGGCCGAGCGCGCGCAGCGACGCCGGGTTGGGCCGGGACGCCGCCGCGCTGACCTTCGCCGTCCCGGCCGCCGGCACACCCGTCGTCAGCGCGGGGAGCGCGCCGCCCATCGCCGCCAGGATCGCGCCGCCCATCGCCGCGTGCTCCTGCTCGCGCTCCTCGAGGTTCGCCATCGAGCCGATGTCGCGGCACCCGAGGCGCCGGTCCTCCGGCGTGCAGTACAGGCGCACGTGCATGTGGTCGTCGTGGCGCATCGCGTCCTTCGGCTGGAGCAGCGTGTTGCGCACGCGCTGGATGATCGCCTCGGGCTCGTTGATCGAGGTCCCGTACTCGACGAGCTTCACGGCGATCGCCTCGTAGACGAAGATCCACTGCACGGCCGCCTCGTGCGCCGTGACCAGCTCCTTCACGAACAGCCACGTGCGCGGGACGTCGATCGTGATGCCGCTGCCGTCCTTCGCGAGCAGCCGCTCGTCGGGGGCCTTGTCGAAGAGCCGCATCAGGTCGGGCTCCATCGGCTTGCCGCGCGCGTCGCGCACGTAGAACAGGAGGTCGACGTCGCGCCCGGCCTGGTGCGAGCGGTGCCACTGCTCCGCCGGGCCGCCGCCCTTCTTCGAGATGTCCGCGATCACGATGCGCGTCTCGCGGTTGACCTTCTCGTACATGCGCCGCGCGACGCCCGTGAGGAGGTCGACCATCTCGTCGGTGCCGTAGCGCACGCCGCGCTGCTGCCACACCTCGCGCGTGAAGAAGCCCTCGCCCTTATCCGGGATGCGGGCGCCGTCGATGATGTAGCCCTTGCTCGGCTTGCCGACGGAGATGCTGGTCCCGTCGCTCACGACGCCGAGCTCGGCGCACGCGGTCAGTCCGACGGCCGCGATCGCGGTGACCCCCCAGGTCGATACCAGGTGTCGACGGAGCACGACGATGAGTATGCACGTGCGCGCGGCAAACGCGAAGTGCGCGCCCGAAAGCCCCCGAAAACACCGACGGCCGGCTGCGGGAGCCGGCCGTCGCGTCGTCGCACTGCGAGCGGGTGCGCGTCGGTGCGCTTACTTCTTGTCCTCGAACTCGGCGTCGATCACGTCGCCGCCGCCGCCGCCCTCGCCGCCCGGGGCGTGGTCGCTCGGCGGGGCCTCGCCGCCCGACTGCTTGTACATGGCCTCGGCGAGCTTGTGCGCCGCGGACTGCAGCTTCTCGAACGCGCCGCGCAGCTCGTCGAGGTCGCCGCCGTCGCGGTTGCGCTCGAGCACCTGCTCGGCCGCCTTCATCTCCTCCTCGATCATCAGCTTCTCGGCCTCGCCGATCTTCGACGAGTTCTCGTTCACCAGCTTGCGCGTGCCGTAGAGCAGCGTGTCGAGCTGGTTGCGGGCCTCGATCGACTCCTTGCGGACCTTGTCCTCGGCCTCGTGCTTGGCCGCGTCGTCGACGGCGCGCTTGATGTCCGCGTCCGACAGACCGCTCGACGCCTCGATGCGGATCGTCTTCTCGGCCCCCGTCGCCTTGTCCTTGGCGGCGACGTTCAGGATGCCGTTCGCGTCGATGTCGAACGTCACCTCGATCTGCGGGACGCCGCGCGGCGCCGGCGGGATGCCGGTCAGCTGGAACTTGCCGAGCGTCTTGTTGTCCTTCGCCATCTGGCGCTCGCCCTGCGTGACGTGGACCTCGACGGACGTCTGGTTGTCCGCCGCCGTCGAGAACGTCTCGCTCTTGCGCGTCGGGATCGTCGTGTTGCGCGGGATCAGCGGGGTGGCGACGCCGCCGAGCGTCTCGATCGCGAGGGTGAGCGGCGTGACGTCGAGGAGCAGGATGTCCTTGACGTCGCCCGAGAGGACGCCGCCCTGGACGGCCGCGCCGAGCGCGACGACCTCGTCGGCGTTCACGCTGCGGTTCGGCTCGCGGCCGAAGAACTCCTTCACCTTGGCCTGCACCATCGGGATGCGCGTCGAGCCGCCGACGAGCACGACCTCGTGGATGTCGGCCGTCTTCTTGCCGGCGTCGGCGAGCGCCTTCTTGCAGGGCTCCATCGTGCGGGCGACGATGTCCTCGATCATCTGCTCGAACTTGCTGCGCGACAGCTTCTTCAGCAGGTGCTTGGGGCCCGTCGCGTCCGCCGTCAGGTACGGGAGGTTGATCTCCGTCTCCTGCACCGACGACAGCTCGATCTTCGCCTTCTCCGACGCCTCCTTCAGGCGCTGCAGGACCATCTTGTCCTTGGACACGTCGATGTTCGTGTCCTTCTTGAACTCGGCGACCAGCCAGTCCATGAGGCGGTTGTCGATGTCGTCACCGCCGAGGTGCGTGTCGCCGTTCGTCGAGACGACCTCGACGACCTTGTCGCCGACCTCGAGGATCGAGATGTCGAAGGTGCCGCCGCCCATGTCGAACACGGCGATCAGCTGCTCCTTCGTCTTGTCGAGGCCGTACGCGAGCGCGGCCGCGGTCGGCTCGTTGATGATGCGCTTGACGTCGAGGCCGGCGATCTTGCCGGCGTCCTTCGTCGCCTGGCGCTGGCTGTCGTTGAAGTACGCCGGCACCGTGATGACCGCCTCGGTCACCGGCTCGCCCAGGTACTCCTCGGCGGCGCGCTTGAGCTTCATCAGCACGCGCGCGGCGATCTCCGGCGGCGAGTAGCGCTTGCCGCGGATCTCGAAGGCCGCATCGCCGTTGGCGGCGCCGACGAGCTTGTACGGGACGCGCTTGCCCTCCTCCTGCACCAGCGGGTCGCTGCTCTTGCGCCCCATGAAGCGCTTCGACGAGAACACCGTGTTCTCGGGGTTCGTGATTGCCTGACGACGGGCGATCTGGCCGACCAGGACATCGCCCTTGTCATCGAAGGCAACCACCGACGGAGTCAGGCGTGCGCCTTCCTCGTTGGAGATGACCTTGGGCTCCTTGCCCTCCATGATCGCGACCACGGAGTTCGTCGTGCCCAGGTCGATGCCGATGATCTTGCCCATGACTGTTCCTTCAACTTCCGATTGTGTGCTGGGCAACCTAAGGACACCTCAAACCCGGGTCAAGGCTTGGATCGCATCAACCGAGCTGACCGCTGAGGGAGGTTGCCGGGCGTGCGCCGTCGAGGATCTCGACGCGCTCCGCGCACACCGGGCATGTACGCCCGGGCCTGTGCTCGCACCCACCCGGTGGAACACCGGGGTGGGGCGGCGGACGGCGATCACGCCATCGGGTGGGCGTCGTTCGAGGCGGCCTTCGCGAGGTCGAGGATCGAGGGCGGCGGGTCCTTCAGCGCGAGCGCGAGGACCTCGTCCATGCGCTTCACCGAGTGGATCTCCATCTCCTTCTTCACCTCGTCGGGCACGTCGATCAGGTCCTTCACGTTGCGCTCGGGGATGATCACGCGCTTGATGCCGGCGCGGTGCGCCGCGAGGAGCTTCTCCTTCACGCCGCCGATCTGCAGCACGTTGCCGCGCAGCGTGATCTCGCCGGTCATCGCGACGTCGGGCCGCACCGGCACGCCGGTGAACAGCGACACGAGCGCCGTGTACATCGTGACGCCCGCCGACGGACCGTCCTTCGGCACCGCACCCGCCGGCACGTGGACGTGCAGGTCGGTGTTCTCGAGGAAGTTCCCCGGGTCGAGGCCGAGCGCCGCCGCGCGCCCGCGGACGAACGACAGCGCCGCGGTCACCGACTCCTTCATCACGTCGCCGAGCTGTCCCGTCAGCGTCAGCTTGCCCTTGCCGGGCATGCGCGACGCCTCGATGAACAGGATGTCGCCGCCGACGGCGGTCCACGCGAGGCCCGTGGCCACGCCCGGCTCGCTCGTGCGGTCCGCGACCTCGGACACGAACTTCTTCGGCCCGAGGAACTGCTCGACCTCGACGGGCGTGATGGTCTCGTGGTCCTTGGCCTGGCCCTCGGCGACCTTCACGGCGACGGCGCGGAACACCGAGCCGATCTCGCGCTCGAGGTTACGAACGCCGGCCTCGCGCGTGTAGCTGTCGACGACCTCGAAGATCGCGTCGTCCGTGATCTCGCAGCGATCGTTGTTGAGGCCGTGGTCGTCGAGCTGCTTCGGGACCAGGAACTTGCGCGCGATCTGCTTCTTCTCCTGCCGCGTGTAGCCCGGCAGCTCGATGATCTCGAGGCGGTCGCGCAGCGCCCATGGGATGGGCTCGAGCTGGTTCGCGGTCGCGATGAACAGCACCTTCGACAGGTCGAACGTGACCTCGAGGTAGTGATCGCTGAACGAGCTGTTCTGCTCGGGGTCGAGGACCTCGAGCAGCGCGCTCGCGGGATCGCCGCGGAAGTCGTGGCCGAGCTTGTCGATCTCGTCGAGCACGAAGACGGGATTGTTCGTCCCGGCCTTCTTGATGCCCTGGATGATGCGACCCGGCAGCGAGCCGACGTACGTCCGGCGGTGGCCGCGGATCTCCGCCTCGTCGCGCACGCCACCGAGAGAGATGCGACCGAACTTGCGGCCGATCGCGCGCGCGACCGACCGCCCCAGCGACGTCTTGCCGACGCCGGGGGGGCCCACCAGGCACAGGATGGGTCCCTTCTTGTCGTTCTTGAGCTTGCGCACGGCCATGTACTCGACGATGCGCTTCTTGACCTTGTCGAGGTCGTAGTGGTCCTCGTCGAGGCACTTGCGCACCTCGGCGAGCTCGATGTGATCCTCGGTCGAGAGCGACCACGGCAGCTCGACGAGCCACTCGAGGTACGTGCGCGTCACCGTGTACTCGGCCGACGAGGGCTGCATGCCCTTCAGGCGGTCGAGCTGCTTGCGCGCGACCTTCTCGGCCTCCTCGGGCATCTTCGCCCGCGTGATCTTGTCGGCGAACTCGTCGAGGTCACCGCCGCCGTCGTCCAGCTCGCCCAGCTCCTCCTTGATCGCCTTCAGCTGCTGGCGCAGCACGTACTCGCGCTGGTTGCGCCCCATCTCCTCCTGCACCTGCGTGTTGATCCGCTCGCGGACCTTCAGGACCTCGAGCTGGCGCGACAGGAACTGCAGGACCTTGCGCGTGCGCGTCTTCAGGTCGAACGTCTCGAGGACGTCCTGCTTCTCGCCGACCTCGAGCTCGAGGTGGCTCGTGATCAGGTCCGCGAGGTGACCGGCCTCGGTGACGCTGTCGACGAGGGCGCCCGCCTCCTTGGGGAGCTCGGGCATCAGCTTCACGACGCGCTTCGCGATGTCCTTCAGGTTCATCACGAGCGCGTCGAGCTCGACGTCCGACGCCGTCGGGTCGGGCACCGAGCGCACCTTCGCGGCGAGGAAGGGCTCGCTGCCGTCGAACGTGGACACCTCGAAGCGCGAGACGCCCTGGAGGATGACCGAGAAGTTGTCCTTCGCGAGCTTGATGACCTTCAGGATGCGCGCGGCGCAGCCGACCATGTAGAGGTCGCCGGCGCCGGGGTCCTCGGTGCGCGCGTCCTTCTGCGTGAGGATGCCGATGACCGGTCGCTCCTTCGCGATCGCGTCCTCGACGAGGCGCACCGACTTTCGGCGACCCACGTCGATGGGAATGATCGCCCCCGGAAACAGCACGGAGTTGCGCAGCGGAAGGATGGGGAGCGTGTCCGGAATCTCGACCGGCTGCTCACCACCCGCCTTCGGCTTGGTCATGGATCGGAACCTAGCGAGGCCGATCAGGGACCGTCAAGCCGACCTGCCCGTCATGACAGGTGGTTTTTCCGTCGGTCGACATGTGGGCCGGTCCGGCGACCGCCGCGGACCGCGCGGGCTCCCGGTCCGCCGTGCTTTACTTCTGGGCGACGTGCGTGGACTGGTCGCTTGTTGCGTGCTCGTCGCCATGGCGGCGTGCGGAAAGCCCGGGAAGCGGGGGGCGGTGTCCGCCGTCCCCCGAGGTACAGAGCCGGCCGCGGCACCTCCGTGGGTGCCGCGCGTACCGCTCCCGCACGATCTCCCCGACACGCCCGCCTGCCTCGGGTTCCTCGCGAACGGCAACGGCGCCCTCGTGTGGACCCAGCACACCGAGCGCATCAACCCGACGACCGACAAGACGACGCGCACGCTGCGCTTCGTGATGGTCGAGGACCGCCCGCCGCCGGTGGACCTGTTCATCGAGTTCGACGACGAGAACGTCGAGGAGGTCTGGGAGAAGACGCGCAAGCGGCTCGACGCCCAGCTCGCGAAGGTCGGCCTCGTCCCGTGCGTCGAGGTGTCGAACACGAGCGGCGACGCGTGGAGCTACAGCGCCGGCGAGAAGCGCATCACGGTGCGCGCCGTGTGGGACGAGGCGCCGCCGGAGAACGAGGACGAGGACCCGAACAACGACCGCGGGCTCGACGGCCACGTGCGCCTGTTCATCAACGGCCGCGCCCGCGACGTCACGTCGATGTACGCGGCGCCCGTCGACAGCGGCGACCACGAGTCGCTCGAGCAGGTCATGCGCGACCCGCGCGGCCGCACGATCATCATCATGATCGCGAACGAGAACGACGGCCTGCGCTCGGAGCGCGCCGTCGTGGTCCGGCCGTAGCGCGGCTCAGGGCGCGCGGCGGAAGCGCTCGAGGATGAAGAAGTTCGAGTGCACGCGCAGCGGGCCGAGCGCGAGGTACGCCTTACCGAGGTAGAGGTCCGGGTTGTCGGGCGTCACCTGCACGACGTAGTCGCGGATCTGCGCCATCGGGTCGAGTGCAGCGTTGCCGCCCCGGCCGTAGTCGAGGAGGACGGCGTGGAGGTACGCGTTGTCGCGCGCCGTGGCGTCGACGGGCACGACCTCGTAGAAGCCGAAGCGCCGCGGCTCGGCGTCGCTGGGCTTCGTGTGCCAGCGCCCGTCGAGGACGTTCTGCTCGACGGCGCAGTTGTAGCCCATGACCGCGCCGTCCTTCTTGAAGAAGCCCTTCACGAACTTCTTGATGCCGGCGAGGCGCGCCCAGCTCGGGTGGTTGATGCCCCGGAACTGCCAGCCGACGAGCGCCGCCGCGTCCGGCGTCGCGCCGCGCAGGAACGCGAGCTCGAGCTCGGCGTGCGTGGCGCGCTCGAGGGCGAGCGCCGCCGTCGTCGGGAACGGCGAGATCGAGCGGATCGCGGCCGGCGAGGCGGCGGGCGGGGCGTGAGCGGCAACGGTGTTCATGACAGGTATCTCCGTGCGTTGTCGATCACGTGGCCCGCCGCGCGCGTCGCGAGGGCCATGATCGTCTCCATCGGGTTGACGCCGATCGGCGTCGGGAACAGCGAGGCGTCGGCGACCATCAGGCGGTCGGTGTCGTGGACCGCGCCGAACGCGTCGGTGACGTGGCGCGCGCGGTCGGTGCCCATGCGCGCCGTGCCCATCATGTGGACGGTCACGACCTCCCAGCCCTTCGCCGGGATCTTCCTGTCCATGAGGCGGCGCGCGTCGTCGGCGGATAGCAGATCCGGCGCGCCCTGGAACGGCAGCAGGATCCGCTTGGCGCCGGCGGCGAACAGCAGGTCCGAGAGCAGCCCGACGCCGCGCTGGAGGTTCGCGGCGTCGGCCTCGGCGAGCTGGTAGAACGCCTGCGGCTTGCCGTCGATCGTGCGGACGCGGCCGGTCGCCGTGTCCTCGCAGAGCATGCCGGCGACCACCATGCGGTCGTACTGGTCCATGAGCTGGCCGAGCGCGGCGCCGCGGTGCGGGAACGACATCGCGAGCACCGACGGCGGCAGGTTGACCGCCGCGAACACGAGGCCCTGGTCCTGGAACTCGCGCACCTGGAACGCCTGGTGCGCGCCGCGCCAGCCGGTGACCTGCTCGTCGAAGATCGCCACGACCTTCACGTTCGGGTGCATCGACAGGTTGTGCCCGAGCTGGCCGCTCGGCGTGCGGAAGCCCGAGCGGTGGAGGAGCGCCGGCGTGTGGATCGCGCCGCACGCCGACACGACGAGTTTCGCGCGCACCGCGAGCCGGTGCGGCGTGCCGCGCACGGTGCCGATCACGCCGGTCGCGCGCTTGCCGTGGCGGGTGATCTTGTCGACGCGGACGTCGGCGTAGATGCGCGCGCCGTAGTGCAGCGCCCGCGGCACGTACGACACGAGCGAGCTCTGCTTGGCGCCCGTCGGGCAGCCGAACGCGCACCGGTTGGAGCCGGCGCAGTGCGCCTGGTTGCGCAGGTTGCCGATGATCTGCCACCCCTTCGCGTCGGCGCCGCGCTTCAGAAGATGGTTGTCCTTGCCGATCGCCTCGGCGTCCATGCCGGCGACGTGGATGCGCTTCTCGACGCGCGCGAAGTGCGGCTCGAGGTCCTTCGCGATCCCGGCGAGGCCCGCCTCGCGCTCCCAGCGCGCGAGGATCTTGTCGGGC
This sequence comes from Deltaproteobacteria bacterium, assembly GCA_019637375.1. Lineage (GTDB taxonomy): Bacteria > Myxococcota_A > Polyangia > Haliangiales > Haliangiaceae > JABFXX01. Next base: position 21,388 of record JAHBVW010000073.1, read on the forward strand.
GTGCGCCACGACATGCCGCCGTTGATGACGGTGGATCCGCCGACGGCCCTGCCCTCCTGGTACATGACGGGCGGGTTGCCGATCGCCATCGTGGCGCCGCCGTCGCGGTAGAGCTGGCGGACCATCGCGGACGTGTCGGCGGTGAAGTCGCGCGTCTGGTAGTACGAGCCCTCCTCGACGACGATCACGTCGAAGCCGGCCTCGGCGAGCTCGGCGGCGACGGTCGAGCCGCCGGCGCCCGAGCCGATCACGACGACGTCGGCGTCGACGACGGTGTCGCCGTGGTGGTCGTGGCGGGTGAACACGCCGGGCGGGCGCGTGCCCTCGAGGAGCGCGGGACGAGCGACGGCCATCACCCCACCTCCCGCCGGCGCTTGCCGACGTACACGCCCGGCCGCAGCGGGTCGGGCGCGAGGATCTGCGCCTCCTGCCGCCGCACGTCGTCGCGGTACACCGTGAGGCGGCGCCGCGTGACCTCGTCGATCCACGGCGCCGGGTGGTAGCCGAGGCGCTCGGTCATCGCGGGCATCTCGTAGCAGGACAGGCTCATGAGCTGGTTGATCGCGTGGGAGAACTGCGTGTGGAGCGGCGTCGGGCCGTGCTCCCACGAGGCGAAGTACCGCTCGCGGCGCTCCGCCGACAGCTTGTGCGCGCGCCGCCCGTGGAGCGGCAGCGCTCCCAGGTCGTAGGCGACGAGCCCCGTCGCGAACGCGCGCCCCAGCATCGGCGGAGACGCCGCGAGTGTGAGCTCCATGTGGTCGACGATCGCCGACGCGAGCCCGTGCGCCTCGGGCGGGCACACGACGGTCACCAGCGACTCGAGGACGCGGCGCCCCGTGGCGCTGTGCCGGTAGCCGCTCACGCCGCCTGCTCCATCGCCTCGAGCACCGCCACGAGCTTGGTGTCGTGGCGCTCGAGGTACGCGGTCATGTGCGCGACCGCGGCCTCGGCGTCGCCGGACTCGATGAGGTCGAAGAACCGCGTGTGCACGAGGACGTAGTCGTCGGGAGCGCGCAGCGCGAAGCGCAGGGCCGAGCTGGCGTCGAGCCAGATGCTCGCGACGCGGTTGAGCAGCCACAGCCCCGGCGTGAACTTCGCGGACTCGACGATCGCGCGCATGACCTGGAAGTCCTCGTGCGCGTACGCCGGCTGATCGCGCAGCGACCACGCGCGCGCCATCGCGAGCCGCGCCGTCGCCGTCCCGCCTTTCGGCACGCGGCCCGCGCACAGCCGGATCACGTCGAGGACGACCGCCCGCCGCATCGCGAGCATGTCGATCATGATCCGCGTGATCGAGGGCTGGTTCGCCGCGGGCTTGCCGTAGCGCATGTACGCCGCGATCACCTCGATCGACCAGTCGCGGTACGGGCGCACCACGATCCCCGACCCGCGCCGTGGCTCGACCAGGCTCCACTCCCCCAGCCGGCGCAGCGCCTCGCGCAGCGTCGGCCGGCTCGCACCCAGCTGCCGGCTCAGCTCGCGCTCGGCCGGCAGGCGCGCCCCTGCCGGATACACGCCCTGCACGATGTCGGCGAGCAGCTTCTCGAAGACGGTATCGATCGCCGTGGCGTCGGCGTCGGGGGTCGGGCTCATCGCGGTCACCATTTGGTAAGACCAACTGGTAAGACCAATAGAACGTTTGGTCAATAGGAAACCGAACGGGGCTCAACCCCACGTTTTCTCAAGCTCCCTGGACCGGGACTTGGCGATAACATCGCTGCGTGGTTTGCGAGGTGCTTCTACATGCGTGGCATCGTCCTGGCTGCGGTGTTGTGTTCGTGTGGTGGAATGGATCTTCACGCCACGGTGAGTTTCGATGACGCTGTCGGCGACGTGAAGGTGAACGGGATCACCGCGACGAGTCCGATCGTGATCGAGGAGCACTTCTCCTCGCCGGCGGAAGGTCGGTCGTGGTTGTTCGAGCTCGAGGTTCATCTCGACAGCACGTCTCAATCCCTTGCTGTGAGTGCCACATGCCCACACGACTCGAATACGGAGGGAGCTTCGGTCGAGGAGAGTACCTATGTCATCAAGAGGTCCGTCCCCGTCGGGGCTTACTTGACCGGGCGAGGTCGCTGTGACGACACGACCTGGGACTTCTAGCCGCCGCACGCGCCGCACCTTGCCGCTCGCGTGCTTCGTGCTGGCGGCGTGTGGAAGCACCGCCGTCGCGCCGGCACCGACGCCGACACCGACGGCGCCGAGGGCAGCCGAGGTGCCGATGTCCGACCCGCACGAGTACGCGATCGAGCGCATCGGTCGCGAGGCCGGGCGGAAGATCTTCGCGACGACCGGCATCGGGGACCCGTACCGCACGGGTGTGCCGCTGCCGATCTTCCTCGCGCTCCTGAGGGGCTTCCCCGACGCGTTCGGCGCGACGACGGGCGAGCTCGCCGATCGGTTCGGCTTCGTGCGCCGCGCGCCGGATCCCGCGAGCGCGGACCTCGACGAGCGCGAGGGCCTACCGATCGGCATGCACGCCACCGTCGATCCGATCACGGGCGTGCCGTTCGTGGTCACGAGCTGCGCGCTGTGCCACGCCGAGAAGGTGCGCTGGCGCGGCGGCGAGGCGCTCGTCGTCGGCCTCGCGAACAAGCGGGTGAAGATCCACGCGTACGACCGCGCGTTCTCGGACGTCGTCGGCAAGCCGGGGTTCTCCGTCGAGCGGCTTGGGCGCCTCGCGGCCGAGGAGGCCGCGCGGAAGAAGATCGCGTGGCCCGACACGTACCGCGAGGCGTTCACCGCCGCCGCCGTCGCGGCGCTGCAGCAGCGGGCGCGCGACCGCGGCGAGCTGCACGCGCGCACGCGCCTCGACCCGCCCGGCCGCGTCGCGACGATCGAGGCGTTCGCCGTGGTGCTCGGGCAGCTCACCGGCCGCCCGGTCGACTTCGCCCCGACGGTCGGCTGGGCGAAGGTCCCCGACGTCATCGGGTTCGCGCAGAAGACGACGCTGTCGTGGGACAGCTCGGCGCAGGGCCCGATGGACCTGCTCGTCGTCGAGGCCGACGTCGCCGCGGGCGTGCGCGTCGCGTGGCTCGAGCAGCACCCGGGCCAGGGCCCGAGCCTCGGCGCGTACCTGCGCCAGCCGGCGCCCCGCCCCGCGTTCCCCGGCAAGATCGATCGCGACCTCGCGGCGCGCGGCGCGCGCGTGTTCGACAAGGAGTGCGCGCGCTGCCACGGCCGCTACACGCCCGACGGGCGCGTCGTCGACTACGACGAGGAGGCCGTGTCCGCCGAGGAGCTCGGCGTCGATCCGGCGCGCGTGCAGGCGGCGACGGCGAGCTTCGAGCGGGCGGCGAACGATCCGGCGCTCACGCGCGGCTACACGAAGTTCGAGCGCTCGTCGGGCTACGTGCCGCCGATCCTGTCGAACGTGTGGGCGCGCGCGCCGTACGGGCACGCCGGCCAGTGGCCGACGCTCGCGTACCTGGCGACGCCGCCGGGCAAGCGGGCGCCGAGGTTCGTCGTCGACCTCGGCGCGCTCTACGACCTCGACGCCGTCGGCGTGGCGGTCCTGCCCGCGGAGGCGCCGGCCGGGCGCGACGCCTACGTGCACGACGCGGCGCAGCCCGGCTTCTCCGTGCTCGGCCACAGCTACCTCGCCGACACGGGCCCCGAGGCGCGCGCCGTCGTCGAGTACCTGAAGACGCTGTGATCTACGGGGCCGGCGGCCGCGGCGCCGGGTCGAGGGCCCGCGCCCGCTCGTGCAGCTGCTTCGCCTCGTCGTGCTGGCCGAGCGACTCCAGGGCGAACGCGAGCGTCCACAGCGTCGCCGCGCGATCGCCGCCGACGCGCAGCGCCTCGCGCAGCAGCGCCTCGGCGCCGCGGAAGTCGCGCTGCTGGATCAGCGCGTGGCCGCGCTTCTCCGCCATCTGGCGCAGGCCCTCGCGGAACTGCGGGTCGATCACATCGAGCTCGTGGGCCGTGCGGAACGCGGCGACGCTCGCGTCGTCGTCGTCGATCTCGTCGAGTGCGATGCCGAGGTTGTACCAGGTGCCCGCATTCTTGCCGTCGAGCTCGAGCGCGCGGCGGTAGTGCCGGATCGCGTCGTGCACGCGCCCGGCCCGCGCCGCCTCGTAGCCGAGGTACGCGCTGTCCGCGCCCGACGACGACAGGTTGACGTCCGGCCGGTACACCGACGCGCCGAGCAGGGCCCCCGCGAGGAGCGCCGCGACGGCAACCGCCGGGAGGAGGCGCGCCACGCCGCGCCACGTGAAGATCGCGCCGATCAACGCGCCGAGGACGAAGCCCATCCCGTGCGCGACGTTCGCGAACGCCCACAGGTCGAGCACCGTGACGACGCAGCAGAACACGAACCAGATCGCGAACAGGCGCAGCGTGCCGGCGTCGACGGTGCCGGCGAAGCGCGGGTCGCGCCGGGACAGCACCCACACCAGGCCCAGGAGGCCGAACCCGACGCCGGACAGCCCGATCCCGCCGCTCAGGAGCGCGTACTCGGCGGCGGCGGCCCCGACCTGCACGACGACGATGACGACGAACGTCGCCACGTGGCCGAACACCTCCTCGAGCGCCGTCCCGAAGGCCCACAGCCAGTACACGTTGAACAGCAGGTGGAGCGGGTCGGCGTGCGGCAGCGCGCTGGTCACGAGGCGCCACGGCTCGTCCCACAGCGCGAGCGCGTTCATCGTCAGCGCCTCGATCGAGCCGTGGCTCTTGCCGGCCAGCGACATCAGCGTCACCAGGATCGCGATGATCCCGATGCCGCCGGAGATCGGGAACTCCGGGAAGCGCGTCAGGGAGGCCCGCCTGCGCATGGGCGCAGACGCTAGCACACGCGCCCGCGCGTTCTACTGCTGCGCTTCGATCGCGATGCCGAGCGGCACCTTGACGACCGTGACCAGCTCGCGCGCCATCGGGTCCGGCTTCACGTTCGCGGCCGTCCCGAGCTTCAGGACGACGATCTCGTCGGGCCGCGCGATCGCGTGCAGCTCGGTGCCGCCGCCGCCCATCACGCACGCGACGCCGGTGATCGCGCCCATCTCGGCGGGCGGGAAGATCGTCGTGCACTTGCCCTGGTACGTCCCGAGCGGGTGGCTCACCTGCTTGCCCGTCTCGTCGGTGGTGACCAGGAACACCTCCGCCGCGTCGGCGCCCGGGTCGATGCCCCACGACACCGACACCTTCTTCACGAGGAGAGCGGGACCGCCGGAGCCGCCGCCCGCGGTGGTGCCGTTCTTCCCCTTGCCGCTGCACGCCGCGACGGCTGCGAGCAGCGCGAGCGCGATCCCGAGTCTCATCCTGGAAAGCTACTACAGGGGTAAGATGCCGGCATGTCCCTGGCCCGCCTCGTCGTGATCGAGGGCCCCGACGCCGGTCGCGAGTTCGAGCTCCCGCTGCGCGGCGGCGGTGTGGGGCGCGGCGACGGCAACCTGGTGCAGCTCACCGACCCGGCCGTGTCGCGCCAGCACGGCCTGATCGAGCTGCGCGACGGCGCCCTGTGCTGGATCGACGACAGCGGCAAGGTGCGCACGCTGATCAACGGGCAGCCGGCGGTGCTGCACCGCCTCGAGGCCGGCGACGAGATCGTGCTCGGCGGCACGCGGATGGCGTACCTCCCCGTCGAGGGCGTCGCGATCACGCGCGCGTCGAGCCACGTGACGATGGAGATCTCGAGCCGCCAGCTGCTCGCGCTGACGGGCGGCGGCGGCGAGAGCGACCGCGCGCGCCGGCACCTCGCGGCGCTCGCGCAGCTCGGCGACCGCCTCGCCGCGCAGGCGGTCGCGCGGGCGGCGTGCGATGCCCTCCTCACGGCGCTCGGCGCCCAGCGCGCGTTCGTGCTGTCGGCGTCGCGCCGGGTCGCGCCGTTCGCGGCGGTCGTGGCGGCGAACGAGTCGACGCAGCTGCAGGCGCCCGCCGACGTCATCGACAAGGTCATCCAGGCCAAGCAGGTCGTCACCGCCGAGACCGGCGGGCGCGCGCTGATCGCGGCCCCGGTGCACGGCGGCGGCGACGACGTGGTCGCCGTGCTGTGGGTCGATCGCCGCGGCGCACCGTGGGACACGATCGACACGCTCGCGACCGGGTGCCTCGCGCACCTGACGGGCGCCGCGTGGGTCGGCGCCGACACGCGCGAGATGCTCGTGCGCCGCGCCGACGCCCTCGAGGAGCAGCTCAGCGGGCCGACCGGCGACGGCGAGCTCGTCGGGCGCTCGGCCGCCGCGCACCGCGTGCTCGACTTCGTCAAGCGCGCCGCGCCGACCGACGCGACCGTGCTCCTCGGCGGCGAGTCCGGCTCCGGCAAGGAGATGGTCGCGCGCGCGATCCACCGCGCGTCGCGGCGCGCGAAGGGCCCGTGCGTCGCCGTCAACTGCGCCGCGCTGACCGAGAGCCTGATCGAGAGCGAGCTGTTCGGCCACGAGAAGGGCGCGTTCACGGGCGCGACCGAGAAGAAGGCCGGCCGCTTCGAGATGGCCGACCGCGGCACGCTGTTCCTCGACGAGGTCGGCGAGCTACCGCTCGGCCTGCAGACGAAGTTCCTGCGCGTCCTCGAGGAGCGCCGCTTCGAGCGCGTCGGCGGCCAGAAGGCGATCGAGGTCGACGTCCGCGTCGTCGCGGCGACGAACCGCGACCTCGCGGAGATGGTCCGCCGCGGCACGTTCCGCGAGGACCTCTACTACCGCCTCAGCGTCGTCACCGTCGAGGTCCCTCCCCTGCGCCAGCGCCTCGACGACGTCCCCCTGCTCGCCGAGCACTTCCTCGCGCGCTTCCGCGGCCAGGCCGCGCGCCGGATCTCCGGCTTCTCGCCCGACGCGCTCGCCGCGATGACCCGCTACGCCTGGCCCGGCAACGTGCGCGAGCTGCGCAACGCCGTCGAGCGCGCCGTCGTCCTCGGCGACCGCGACCACATCATGGCCGCCGACCTGCCTCCGCAGGTGCTCGCCTCCGCGGCCCCACCGCGCGTCCGCACGTCGTCGCCGACCCCTCCGCTCGGCTCGCAGGCCCTGTCGTCGCCGGCCCCGCCGGCCCCGCCGACCGCGCCGCGCGCCAGCTCACCCGGCCTCACGCCGCCGCACGCTCACGTCACGATCGATCCGATGCCGGCGTTCGTGCCCCCGCCGCCGATCGGCAAGCCGGCGGCCGCCGCCGCGGCGCCGGCGAAGTCGCTGCGCGAGCTCGAGCGGGAGGGCATCCTCGCCGCGCTCGCCGCGACGAACGGCAACAAGGCGCAGGCCGCCGCGATCCTCGAGATCGATCGCTCGACGCTGTACAAGAAGCTCAAGGACTACGGCATCGAGGCGTAGGACAGCATCGCCTCCAGCGCCGCCGGCGTCCGCGCGTCGACCGCGACGGGTTCCTGCTCGAGCCAGAGATCGCGGCTCGCGAGCTCGTGCACGAGAGCGGGAGCCTCGCCGAGGTCGAGGTCCTCGGGCCACACGCCCGGCAGCCCCTTCGCATCGACGAGCTCGGACCAGAACTCCGGCACGAACCACCGCAGGTCGGCGCGGAACCCGCGGAGGTGCAGAAGGATCCGGAGGCCGTTGGGGTCGAGGTCGCCGAAGTGGATCACCGGCACGTGAACCAGGCGCTCGAGGAGTCGCGCGACCGTCACCGTGTCCCATCCCGGAACGTGCGCGAGCAGCCAGCCATCGACGGCGCGAAGATCGCAGAACGCGCCGAGGTTCTCGACGAGCAATGCGGCGCGGATCGGTCCCTCGAGCGCGAGCACGCCGCGGAGGGCGCGTTCCGGGATCGACACCTCGCCGAGGACGGCCGCGACCGCGGCGAGGTCGACGCGCCCCTGGGGCGTGATCGCGACGAGCCCGGGCGGTGGTCGGAGGCGCACCGAGCCGTCGTGCGTGGGCTCGGCGTCGCCGAGGGCGGCCCGACGGCGCTCCGTCAGCGTCGCCTTCGCGTGCGGCGCGACGAGGGCCGCGGCCGTTCGCCGGTTGAGCTGATCGGGGAGCTGCGGCAGCCCCTCGGCACGCTGCGCGTCCTCGAGCTCGCTCCAACCATCGGGTGTTGGCGCGAGCCCGCGCGCGGTCAGCGTCGCGAGCACCGCACCCCATTCCGCCCAGACGCGCCCCAGGAGCGAGACGAGCTCGTGGCGCCGCGCCTCGACGAGCCCGAGCTCGTCGCGCCGCCCCGTGCGCCGCGTCCACGGGAGCTCGTCGAGGGCATCCCAGGCGGAGGCCTGCGCGCGTCGTCGCCGGAGGGAGCCGAGCACGAGCAGCTCCAGCAGGGCGAGACGGGATGCCTGCGATCGCCAGTTCACGCCTCGGCCCTCGTGCGCCGGCCGCTGACGAGCACCTCCTCGCGCCCGTCGGCGGTCATCTTGCGGACGAGGCGATACGTGGTGTTGCCCTCGGCGCGCGCGACCTCCGGCGCGGCGATGAGCAGCTGGAGATCGAGCGCCTGGCAGAGATCGAACAGGACGCCGAGGTTGTCGTGCGAGAGGCGATTGGCCTCGTCGAGAAACAGGAACCGGAGCGAGCCATGCGACCTCTTGCCCCGAAGGAAGGTTGCATCGCGTTCCCACTCCGTGAGGACGACCATCATGAGGGCCGCGCCGACGCCGATGGCCTCTCCCGTCGAGAGCCGGCCGGGGTTCGCGATCTCCCAGTCGGCGCCCGCCTTCCGGCGGACCTCGACCTGCAGGTGGACGTACTCGCGATAGTCGAGCAGCTTCTGACCGCCGGTGCGCCCGCCGCCGAAGCGCTGGAAGATGTGATCGAACGCGTCCTCGATCGGCAGGTCGGCCTGGAACAGGAGCGTCTGCGCGGCACCGTCGCGCAGCGCCCGGAGCACCTGCTCCATCTTCTCGACCGCGCCCTGACGGACCCGGATCCCCTGGATGCTGCCGAAGCTGACCCCCTCGAGGTTCTTGTTGAGCCGCGTGACCTGCGTGCGCGCCTTGCGGATCTGCACGTCGATGCCGCGCGCGACGTCCTCGCTCGCGCCGCGGAGGACGGTCTCCTGGCTCTCGAGCCGCGCCTCCAGCCCCGCGAGCTGATCGCGCAAACGAAGCAGGGCCTCGCGCGGATCATCGACCTCTGCGACCTGCGCCGGGAGACGGCGGCGCAGCCAGTCGCGCACCGCGAGCCACAGCTCGAGGACACCCGCGGCGAACTCTCCCTCCGAGGGGGCGCGAAGGATCTGCAATTCCGCAAGGAGCTGCGCACCACCCTGCGCTCCGCGCAGACGCTCGACGAGGAGCTCGCGCCAGGTGTTGGCCTTCTGCACGAGGTTGACGTGGCCGCGGAGGTCGGCGAGGTCACGCGGCGCGTCGGTGAGGAGGCCACCCACGACGCCGAACCTGGCGGCGCGCTCGCGCAGGTCGTCCCAGCGCTTCACGGCGGGCTCGGCCTCGCCGCGCTCCTTGGCCAGCTTCTCCTCGGCATCCTGGAGACGGTGGGCCGTCTCGCCGACACGACCCTCCTGGCGACCCTTCGCGGTCAGGAGCTCCCGGTGCCTCGTGTCGTGACTCCGATGTTCCTCGTCGAGACGAGCGACGGCCTGCTCCGCGTCCGCCAGTGCCTCGTCGGTCGGATCGTGGATGCCGACCTTCTCGAAGCGCTCTCCGGCCTGCGCATGGACATGCGTCGTGGCGAGCCGGTGTCCGTCGGCGTCCTGGAAGGCCGTGAGCGCCGCATCGAAGCCCGTCGCGGCGTCCGTTGCAGCGCGCTCGGCCGCAGCTCGGTGCTGCTCGGCTTCCTGGAGTTGCTGCTGGATGGCAGGGACGAGCGCCTGCCCCTCGGCCAGGCGCGCGGGTGCGTCCCGCCATCCCAGGGCCTCGACGTTCGCCCGCACGTCGTCGAGCGCGTCGATGCCCTCCCCCAGCCGCTCGCGCCGATGCGTGAGGTGGTGCAGACGCTCGCGCAGCTGAACCACCTCCTCGTCGGTGAGCGGCGCTCGACGCAGCACGGCCTGATGACGGTCGACGAGCTCGGCGCTCGCCTTCTTGCGAGCCACGAGCTCCTTGGCCACCCGAGCTGCCCGAACATCGTGTTCCAGCGACCGAGCGCGCTCCGAGAAGTCGGGTGGGTCGAGGAGCAGCGCTTCGCCGAGGAGTGCGCGCAGGCCGGTCACGCGAGGGCGAAGCGTGCGCGCCGCTTCTGCGCGACGGACGCCCGCGGCGCGCTCGATCCCGAGCTGCGCCTCGGCCTCGACGATCGCGCGCTTCACCTCGGCCAGCTCGGGAGCAGGATCGCCGGCGAGCCACACCGCATGGCCCGCCAGCAGCGCCTCGCCGTCCGCGACGAAGCGTTCGAGGAGTCGGCGCGCGATCCTCGCGTCGTCGAGCCCTTCGGCCTTCCGCTCCGCTTCGCGGTGCAGCTCGGCGGCGCGCGCCTCACGAGCGCGGCGCCCGAGGCGGGGATGCGATGGGATGCGCGACACGCGGAGGGCGACCCCATCCTCCACGGCGACGTCACGGTCGCCGGCGTCGATCGCGCCGGGTGCCGAGGCGAGGTGCTCGAGGTCGGCGTCGTGCGAGACGAGCAGCACCGTCGCGAGCGCGTCGGACCGCGCCTGGAGGGCGCGCGCCGCGGCTCGCGGATCGTCGACCACGAGGGCTTGCGCGAGCGCGCCCAGCCGCGCCTCCAGGCGTCCCGCCTCCTCCAGGGTGACGTCCTCGAAGCTCCCGGCGACCAGCTCGGCGCCGAGCTGATCCTTCAGCTTCAGGAGCTCGGGCGCGAAAGGGCCACCTCGAGTCAGGAGCTCGCGCGCCTGCCGGAGCAGCACCTCGTGCTCCTGTCGCACGACGTCCTCGACCTTGCGCGCGGCCGCGAGTCTCTCGTCGAGCGCGACGCGGGCGGTATCCAGCGTCGCCCGGCTGTCCACGGGCGTGGCGAGATGTCCGGCGAGGTGTGCCGCGCGCTCCGCGAGGGCGCGGAACATCGGCGCGCGCTCGACCAGGGAACGGCGACGCGATTCCAGATCCTTCAGGTCTCGCTCGAGCTGCTGGGTCGACGCCTTGGCCGCACGCTCGCAGGCTTCATGGTCGTTCAGCTCCGACTCGGCTTCGCCGAGGAGCCGCTCGACGAGCTGGCCCGCAGGGCCCTCACCGACGACATCGAGCGCGTGTGCGCGCGCGCGCGCACCCGACTGCCGCGCGGCCTGGCTGCGTGCTTCCGCGAGGTCGCGCTCGATCGAGGAGAGCCGGCCGGCGAGATCCACACGAGCTCGGTGTGCCTGAAGCGCAGAGAGGGCTGCCTCGTGGGCCGTTTCCAGCGCGACGTCACCGTCGACGAGGACTCGCAGTGCGGTCATGACCTGGGCGTGGTGGGTTCGATGAGCCTCGGCGTCGTCGAGGCGCGTCCTCGCATCTCGGCGCTCCTCGTCGACGATGGCCAGCTCGTCACGCGTGCTGGCGATGCGCTCGGCGAACGTTGCCACGGGAATGACCGCACCTCCGAGGCTCTCCTCGGCCTCGCGCAGGCGCCGGGTCGATTGGCGATAGGCGTCGGCGCGGCGGTGCAGCTGCTCCAGCCCCTGCTGGAGATCGGCCAGACCTCCCGCCGTGCGCGTGTACTCCGCCTCCGCGCGACGCAGTGCCTCTCGCGTGGCAGCGCGCGCTGCTTCGGCGGCGTCGCGCTTCGCACCGGTGACCCGCGCGAGCTCCTCCGCTTGCGCGAGCCGGGCGACGCACTCGGCGAGGTGCTTCGCCAGGGCGAGCGCCTCGCGTATTCGTTCTTGCCACGCGCGAGCCGACGCGAGGATCTCGCCGATCTCGCCTCGCCGACGCTCGAGGGCGTCGATCGCAGTGAGGGTCTGTGCGAGGGCGTCCTTCGCGCGGTCGTGCGCGTCGGCGGCGTTCGCGCGCACCGCTTCGGCGTCCTCGACGCGGCGGGTGAGATCCTCGGCGCGCTCGCGCGTGGCGATCAGCGCCGCCGCGAACATCGTGTGACCCGCCTCGAACACCCCACCGATCTCGTGCTCGAGCCGGCGCGCCTCGTGAACCTCGGTCCGCGTCCGCCGGCAGGCGTCGAGGTTGGCGCGCATGCGGTGGAGCGTGTCGGCGAGCCCGCCTTCCTCCTTGAGTAGAAACGAGCGCAGCTCCGACGTGAGCGCCCGGGAGATGCCGCCGGTCATGCTGGTGCGGAGCATCTCGTTCAGCTTGTTGCGCTCCTCGTCGGTGCCGAGGCGGAGCGGCGTGACGCCGTGATCGAACAGCGCCGAGAAGTAGTCGCGTGCCGAGGTGAAGGACTGGAGTCGTCCGCCGAGGCGGACCGCACTCTCGCGCAGCTCCTGGAGCTCGGGCACGGCCTCGTCCTCCCCCTGCTTCATGAGGAGCAGGTCCTGCAGGCGCACGTCGGCCTGCAGTCCGGAGACGATGAACGGTGTCGGCTCGACGGAGGGCTCGCCCTTCCTCTCGAGGTGAACGCCGGCGACGAGGCGATGCTTGTCCGGCAGCGCGAACTCGACGACGGCGTAGGACGGCCGTCCCGGTTCGCCCAGTCGACCCCAGATCCCCTTGTCGCCTCCGGTCGCGCCGGTCTCGCCGAGGTTGGTGAACCTGAGGCGCGACATGTCGGGCAACAGCACGACGTAGGCGGCGATCATCACCGTCGTCTTGCCGGCGCCGTTCGCGCCTTCGAGCGCCGTCACGTGCCGGTCGAGCCCGTAGCGGGCGTAGAACACGCCCTTCCAGTTGACCAGCACGAGCGCCTCGGCGGTCGTCCGGCTCACGGCGACACCTCCTCCGTGCCCGCGTCCTCCTCGCCACGGTGCTCGCCGTCGTCGACGACGACCTCACCGGCGCGTACGAGCCGTTCGAGCGCGGCGCTCCGGTCGCCCAGCCCGCGCACCGGCTCCGCGAAGCGCATCAGCGCGGGCCGGAGGCGCAGGCGCACCTCGTCGAGGAGGTCGACGAAGCCCAGGTCGGCGAGGTGGCGCAGCGCATCGCTGACCTTCGTGCGCACGAGCTCCGCCGCGACGCGCTCGTCGTACTTGCTCCGGCGGCGCGGCTCGAGCGTCCGCACGAGGACGTCGGCGCCGAGCAGGGCCGAGAGCCGCTGCAGCACGACCTCGCGCACGACGATCCCACCGTACTGCAAGGTCGTCGGATCGAGGTAGAGCAGCGCCAGCGTCTGCCCGACCAGCATCTCGCCGGCCGAGAGGTGGCGTCGCCCGAGCCGGTCGCCCGAGGGCAGGAGGTAGAAGTACCCATCGCTCTGCTGGATCAGCTCGCAACCGAAACGCCGGTAGAGCTTCTCGAGCAGCGCCTGGGCGTCGACGAGGTACTCGTACATCGTGCCGTCGTCGCGTCCGATGTGCCGGCCACGCCGAAGGGCGAGGTCGACCTCCGGGTAGTGCTCGTCGTCGACGGCCTCCTCGAGCGTGTGGAAGGTCGTGGCGCTCACGCCGGATCGCTCCCGTCGACCGTCCAGTCCTCGACCTCGAGCCGCGCGAGCACGGGGGTCCAGGGACGCTCGTGCTCGCCGTGGACGCGGGCCAGGCGACCGACGGCGTCGGCGATGCGGCCGGCCGAAGCGTAGTGCTGCGACGCCGGCAGCTCCGGAAGCACACGCGCGGACACCTCCGCGAGCGTGGCGGCGCCCTCGTCGATGGCCCGCGCGACCAGCGCCTCGAGGTCGGCGTGGACGTCCTCGCGCTCGACCCACGCGGGGTCGGCCTCGCGCTCCGTGCGCGGCCGCGCGACGGGTGGACGCTCGACCCGCGCCTCCGGCGGACGCAGCAGCCGGATCGAAGGCGCGTGCGCGACGACGAGATGGTACGGCGACGCCGGCCACGCGGCGGTCTGATCGCGCAGGCGCTGGCTGAGGGCGCGGTCCGGGTCGAGCCGCACGACGTCGCGCAGGTACCGGTGGACGTACTGGTAATACTCCGACCACGCCTGCTGTCGCGCGCGACCCCACGCCGCGATCCGATCGACGTGCTCGATGACCCGCTGGACCGTCTCCTCGGCGTCGCGGTTCTCGGCCGCCGTCGCGAGTCCCTGGATCTCGAGGAGGAAGGCGACGAACAGGTGGGTATCCCGCAGGAGGATCGCGTTGAGCTCGTCGAGCGTGCTCGTCATCGTGTCCAGCAGGAGCTGGCAGCGGTCGACGGCACTGAACCAGTCCGACTGGAGGAGCTCGGCGATCTCGGCCTGGACTTCCTCCTGCTGCGCGTCGAGCCCACGCTGCCTGCGCTCGATCCCGGAGACCAGCTCGGAGACCGTGACGCGAAGCGGTGCGGACACCTCGCTCCTCCACGCTTCGGCGTCCGCGACCTTCTTCGCCGCGGAGAGCACCTGCGCGAGCTGCGCGCCGAGCGTGCCCGTCAGCAGCGTCAGGCTCTCGCGCGTGAGGGCCTCATCCGCGAGGAAGTACTGGACGATCGCCGCCGCGAGCGTCGTGAGCGCGTAGTCGCCCGCACGCACGATCCCCGCCCCATCGACGCGCGCGAGCATGCGCTGCTCGCGGAGCCGCTGGATCGAGTGCGTCGCACGCTTCCGCGGGTTCTCGGCACCGGGCTCCACCACGTCGCAGACCTGCTCGAACATGTCGACGAGCACGTCCTCCTCGAACGAGGCCAGCGCCGCCTTGTCCGCGCGCAGGTACAGCCCCGCGAGGAAGCACAGCTCGACCGTCTTCAGGTCGAGCGTCACCTGGTCGCGCGCCAGGGATGCGATGACCCGGTTCGGTTCGTGGGAGGGCGCGAAGGTCACGAGGTCCCGGGTCGGGTCACTCGTCGGACGGCGGCATCGTGAGCTTGTTGATGTACAGCGTGCACGCGTCGCGGACCTGGACGGTGTCGGCGCTGGTCTGGAACAGGTTCGCCGTGAGGTAGTTGATGCAGTCGGCCTGCGTGTCCTTGCACACCGGGACCACGCCGGCGATCTCGTGGTCGAGGCAGCACGTGACGATGCTGTCGACGACGGGATCCTGCTTCACGAGCGCGTGGTCGTCGAAGCAGTCCTGGTACGAGGGGTACGCCTGGGGAGTGTCGGGGGAACAGGCGGAGAGCGCGACGAGCGCGGAGGCGACCAGGGCGAGGCAGCGCATGGCGCGCAGACTACAACCAACGGAAGGTCAGCGCGGGTGCTTGCGCGGGCGGCCGCGGCGGCGCGGCTGGTCGCTCTGGCCGAAGTCGACCTCCTCGGCGAAGCGCTCCTCGACCAGGTCGTCGACGCTCGTGTGAAGGGAGTCCAGGCGGCGAAGCTCCTCGCGCTCGAACTCGGCAAACGACGTGTAAATACGTGGATTCACAGAAGACATTGCGGCTCCTTCAAGGTGGAGCTTACTCAGCCCCACATGTCCTACATCTGGCTACCACCCTATCCTCGAACCCACTCCGGACAAACTTTTTTCGTCAGGGTCGCGTGCTACTCGCCCTACATGACCCGGATCGTCGCGGTCGCTAACCAGAAGGGTGGAGTCGGCAAGACGACCACCGCGATCAACCTCGCGGCCTCGGTCGCCTCGCGCGGCTACCGCGTCCTGCTCGTCGACTTCGACCCGCAGGGCAATGCGTCGTCGGGCGTGGGCTACCCGCGCGACAAGATCGAGCTCTCGATCTACGACGCGCTCGTCGGCGAGGTGGCGATGGCCGACGTCATCCGCCCGACGGAGATCACGACGCTGTTCCTCGCGCCCGCGACGACGGACCTCGTCGGCGCCGAGCTCGAGCTGATCGGAGCCGACAAGCGCGAGCGCTACCTCGCCGACGTGCTCGCGCCGGTGCTCGACGACTACGACTACATCGTCGTCGACTGCCCGCCGTCGCTCGGCCTGCTCACGCTGAACGCGCTCGTCGCGGCGAAGGGCGTCGTCGTGCCGATGCAGGCCGAGTACTTCGCGCTCGAGGGCCTGTCGGCGCTCGTGTCGACGATCGAGAAGGTCCGCACCGCGTACAACCCGGAGCTGTCGATCGACGGCGTCGTGTTCACGATGTACGACGCGCGCCTGTCGGTGGCGAACCAGGTGCGCGACGAGGTCGCGAAGTTCTTCGGAGAGAAGGTCTTCGAGGAGACGGTGCCGCGCAACGTGCGCCTGTCGGAGGCGCCGAGCCACGGCAAGCCGTGCCTCCTCTACGATCTGCGCTGCCCCGGCACGAAGAGCTATCTCGCCGTCGCCGACGAGTTCCTCGATCGTACACTCGTCCTCGAGGCTCCCACGCCGCCCGCGCCCGCGCGCGGCAAGAAGCCGGCCGCGCCGGCCGCAGGGGCGCACAAGTGATCAACATGGCAGATTCGAAGAAGCGCACGCTCGGTCGCGGTCTCTCGGCGCTGATGCCGAGCGCGGCACCGGTCGTCCCCAAGCCGCGCTCGCGCGAGGAGGCCGAGCCGCCTCCCGAGCGCACGGCGCGGCGGTCGTACTTCCTCGCCGGGATCGAGGAGCTGTACCCGAGCCCGGAGCAGCCCCGGCAGCGCTTCGACGAGGAGAAGCTGAAGGAGCTCGCCGACTCGATCCGCGTGCACGGCATCATCGTGCCGCTGGTGGTGCGGCCGCGCCCCGACGGCAGCGGCTACTTCCTGATCGCCGGCGAGCGGCGCTGGCGCGCGGCGCAGCGCGCGGGCGTGCACGAGGTGCCGGTGGTCGTGCAGGACGTCGCCGAGGCGACGGCGCTCGAGCGCGCGCTCGTGGAGAACCTCCAGCGCGCCGACCTGGGGCCGCTCGAGGAGGCCATGGCGTACCAGCGCCTCGTCGACGAGTTCCAGCTCACGCAGGACGCGATCGCCGAGCGCATCGGCAAGGACCGCAGCACGGTCGCGAACGCGATCCGCCTGCTCAAGCTGCCGGCGCCGGTGCGCGCGATGGTCGACGACGAGCGGCTGTCGATGGGCCACGCGCGCGCGCTGCTCGGCCTCGACGAGGCGCCCGCGATCGAGCGCGCGGCGCGGCAGGTCGTCGAGAAGCAGCTGTCGGTGCGCGCGACCGAGGCGCTGGTCAAGAAGGCGCGCGCCCCGGGCAAGGACCGCCCGCCCCGCCCGGCGAACGCCGGCAAGTCGGCGAGCGTGCGCGACCTCGAGGAGCGGCTGACCCGCGCCCTCGGCGGCCCCGTGACGATCACGGAGGACGACCCGGGCCGCGCCGGGCGGATCGAGATCCGGTACCTCGACCTCGACCACCTCGAGCGCCTCCTCGATCGCCTGCTGTGAGCTGAAGGCGCGTCGCGCCGGCGGCGGCGCGCGCACGTGATGCGCCCTGCCCTGACGCACCGTGCGGCACCCGCGAGCGCCCCCGGATCGCGTCTGGGCATACCTGGGCGCACCCCGTTTCCGTGATACTGAGGTTCGCTGTGGCGGACCGCGAACATGACCGGATGCCGTATGCGGTGCAGGTCGAGTTCCGCACGGCGTCGTCGTTCCTCGTCGCGTACTCGGTGAACCTCTCGCGCGGCGGGATGTTCATCGAGACGCCGAGCAACGTCCCGACGGGCGCCGGCATCACCGTCGATCTCGCGATCCCCGGCGTCGGGCCGATCAGCCTCAACGGCGTCGTCGCGTGGCGCCGCGGCGAGGGCGAGGTCACGCCCGACAGCCCGATCGGCGTCGGCGTCGAGTTCCAGGACGTCGCGCCGCAGCTCGGCAGCACGATCGACAAGCTCGTGTCCGCGTTCCACGGCGTCCAGATCCTGATCCTGTCGGGCGACCGCCAGGACCGCACGACGCTCGCGCGCTCGATCAAGTCGATCATCGCGACGGCCGAGGTGATGCAGGCCGCCGACGCGAACGTCGCGCGCACGCTCATCACCGGCGACATCGACCTCGCGGTCGTCGACGTCGACTTCGACGTCGACGGCGGGCTCGCGACGCTGCGCCTCGCCAAGCAGCAGACGCCCGCCGTCCCGGCCGTCGCGCTCACGATGAACAACAAGCTCCGCGAGCACGCGCGCGCCGCCGGCGCCGACGAGGTGATCACGAACCCGCCGCCGTTCGCCGAGCTCCAGGTCGTGCTCGTCCGCGCCCTGTCGAAGCCCTCCGCCGTCCGCTCGGGGTAGCTCAGCCGCGGCGGCGGGCGGCGGCCTCGACGGTGTTCTCGAGGAGGCCGGCGATCGTCATCGGGCCGACGCCGCCCGGGACCGGCGTGATCGCGCGGGCGCGCGCCACGGCGGCGGCGAACTCGACGTCGCCGACGAGGTGCGCGCGGCCCTCGACGCGGTTCGTGCCGACGTCGATCACGGTCGCCCCCTCGGCGATCCAGTCGCCGCGCACGAGCTCGGGCTTGCCGATCGCGGCGATGACGATGTCGGCGCGGCGGACCTCGCCGGCGAGGTCGCGCGTGCGCGAGTGGCACATCGTGACGGTCGCGTTCGCGTTCGCGAGGAGCAGCGCCATCGGCTTGCCGACGAGCTTGCTGCGGCCGAGCACGACGGCGCGCGCGCCCTCGATCGGCGTGTTCGCCTCGCGCAGGAGGCGCAGGCAGCCCTTCGGCGTGCACGGGATGAACGTGGGCTTGCCCTGCGCGAGCTGCCCGAGGCTGGTCGGCAGGAGGCCGTCGACGTCCTTCGCCGGATCGATCGCCGCGAGCACGGCCTCCTCGTCGAGGCCGCGCGGCAGCGGCAGCTGCACGAGGATGCCGTCGACGATCGGGTCGCGCGACAGCTCGGCGACGAGCGCGATCAGCTCGGCCTGCGTCGTCGTGGCCGGCAGCTTGTGGTCGCGCACGTCGACGTGCGCCTCGCGCGCGGCCTTCGTCTTCGAGCGCACGTAGCTGGCCGAGGCCTGATCGTCGCCGACGAGCACGACCGCCAGCGTCGGCGCGATGCCGCGGCCGCGCAGCGCGGCCGCCGCGGTCGCGACCTCGGCCCGCACGCGGGCGGCGACCGCCTTGCCGTCGATGATCTGGCCCAGGCTCATGCACCCCTCGCGGCGGACGTCGACGAGCCGCGCGAGGACGACGATGCCCCCGACGACGAGGCCCCCGACGACGACGACGAGCCCGAGGAGGACGAGCCGGACGAGCCGGACGAGCCCGACGAGCCGGACGAGCCGGACGAACCACCCGAGCCGGACGAGCCGGACGAGCCCGACGAGCCCGACGAGCCGCCCGAGCCGGACGAGCCCGAGCCGGACGAGCCCCCCGAACCCGACGAACCGGACGAGCCGCTCGACGCCGAGCTCTCCGACGAGCCCGACGCGCCCGACGCAGGCGTCGAGCTGTCCGACTTCGACGCGTCGCTGCTCGGCTTCTGGGACGCGTACAGGTCCTTGTACCAGCCACCGCCCTTGAGCTGGAACGCGGTGCGGGAGATGAGGCGCTCGAGGGAGCCGCCGCATGCCTCGCACACGGTCTTGTCCGGATCGCTCATCCGCTGCTGGTACTCGAACTCACGCTGGCAGGCCTGGCACTGATACTCGTAGACGGGCATGGGCTGACTACTCCGCTGGATCTAGCGACACGATGCGTACACCGACCTCGCCGTCAACGTCGAGCAGCTCTCCGCGCCCGATCGTGCGGCCGCCCACCCGGAGCTCGTAGGGGCCCGCGAGGGGGCGGCCGAGGGGGATGACCTCCCCGACCGCGAGCTCGGCGAGGCGGCGCACGGGCAGGCGCGTCGTGCCGAGCTGGACGGTGAGCTCGAGGTGCGCGTCGTCGGCGATCATGGCGCGGGGAACATAGCCGGTCGCCACGCGCGCTTCTATCGCACCGGGATCGGCGGCGAGGCCGACCGCGCCCTCCCCCAGCCAGATCCTGAGGGCCCGCTCGACGATGACGACGTCCCCGACCGCCAGGCGCGCCGCCTCGCGCGGCAGCGCGCACGAGGCGACGACCACCGGCAGGTCCAGCGGCCACGGCCACGCCGGTTCGGCCGTCCGGGGCGGCGGCACACGCAGCTCGAGCCCCGGCGGCACGTGCAGCACGGCTGCGAGCCTCACCGAGCCCGACACCGCGAACTCGATCGCGACGCCCGCGGCGGAGGCCACCACCGTCGGCGCCCGCTCGAGCTCGCCGCGGCGCGCCCCCGGGT
>JAHBVW010000074.1 GCA_019637375.1 Deltaproteobacteria bacterium
ACCGATCGCCCCCGGCGTGGTCGCGCGCGCGCGCACGACGGCGCAGGGCAGCGCGGTCGCGGCGGCGCCGCGTGCGCCGAGCACGCCCGATCCGGATCACACCGGCGATCACCCGCGCCCGTCGACGGGCCCGCTCGATCGGCACACGCCCCACCCGGCGCGCGCGCCGAGCGAGCTCAGCGAGCGCGCGATGACCTCGACGAAGCCGGGCGTCGCGGCGGTCCGCGCGCGGACGGCGGCGGCGCCCACCGACGAGGAGATGCTGGTGACGACGCCGCGCCCGGTGCGGCCGTCGTCGATCACGATCGGCGCGGCGATCGTCGAGCGCCAGTCGGTGCGGCACCGCGGCTGGCTGTGGCTCGCCGCGCTGCTCGTCGCCGCGGCCGGCGCGGCCGTCGCCGTCGTCGTGGTCACGCGCGACGGGTCGGCGACCGCCCCGAAGGAGAAGGCGCCCAAGGAGCCGCCGCCGCCGGTCGCGAAGGAGACGAGCACCGTCAAGTTCATGACCGAGCCCGCGGACGCGGAGATCGCGATCGAGGGCAAGGACGCCCACCGGGGCTCGCCGTGGACGATCGAGCTCGCGCCCGGCACGTACACCGTCAACATCCAGCGCGAGGGCTTCAAGGCGCGCCTGATGTCGATCGAGGTCTCGGCGAAGGAGACCAACTACATCGTGCCGCTCGAGAAGCTCGCCGTCGGCGCGGCCGCGGCCGACGCGACGCTGTTGCTGTCGTCCTCGCCCGGCAACCTCGACGCCTACCTCGACGGCAAGCCGCTCGGCCAGCGCACGCCGCTGCGCCTCGCGATCAAGCCGGGCCCGCACACGGTCGTGCTGCGCCAGAACGGCGTCGAGGTCTGGCGCCAGTACATCAACGCGCAGGCGAACGCCGACTACCAGTTCAACCCGAACGTCACCGAGGCGCAGGCCCGCGAGCGCGAGGCCCGCGAGCGCAAGCGCGCCGCCGCCGCGGAGCCGAAGAAGCTCACGCCCGAGGCGCCCACGTCGACGTCGACCGAGCCCACGCCGACGTCGACCGAGCCCGCGATCGAGGAGCGCACCACCGACAAGGCCCGGCCGCCCGTGGTGGAGAAGAACGACAAGAACGACAAGCCCCCCGTCGGAAACCCCAAGGACACCAAGGACCCGACGACGCCGGTGCCCACCCCGACCACGCCGCAGGTGAAGGTCGAGCTCCCCCCGCCCCCGCCGACCACCGAAGGCGCGCGCTCCGCCGGCCCCGTGATCGTGACCCCGAACGCCGTCACCAAGATCTCCGGCGAGACCCCGAACGTCGCCAAGTCCAAGCGCGCCGAGATGCCGTCGACCGTCGCCGCGAAGGTGTGCATCGACACCTCCGGCAAGGTCACCAACGTCAGCGTCATCACCCAGAAGCTCGAGCGCATGACCGTCGGCGACCTCACCTCCGCCCTCTACGCCTGGCGCTACAAGCCCCACATGGTCAACGGCGTCGCCACGCCCGCGTGCTTCGTCGTCAGCTTCCAGGTCAAGTAGCCCTCCGCGGCTACTTCCGAAAGCACGGTCGTTCGATTCACCGCGATTCCCACGTAGGTGGTGGGAATCGTGGTGCATCTGGCGCTGCGCGCCGATTCCCCTTCCGGGGTTAGGGAAACGGCAGCTTCGGCGATTCCACCACGATCCCAAGATCTTACGGACCTTGTCCGAACGCAGCTCTGCCTCGGACACCGGACAACTCAAATGACCGGATCCATTCCGAAAATCGGAGGTGGCTTGTCCGACCTTCACAATCGCAAGAGCCGTGACGCCGGCGTTTTGCGGTATCGGGGAGCGGCTCATCCGACGGCGCGCGCGTGCGCGGTGATGACACGCGGGAATCGACAAGGGGCTGCGAGAGCAGCGGAGTGGTGGGCATGTGGCTTGCGATGTCGTCGCGCATGCAACGTCCCCGGTCGCGGTCGTCGCGCGTGGTTCGACGGCCGTGGTGCTGGGCGCTCGCGCTCGCGGTGGCGTGCGACGGCGGTGCGGCGGCGAGGGACGATGCCGGCGGCGGTGGTGGCGATGGTGGTGACGGTGACGGTGACGGTGCGGACGTCACGCCGCCGAGGGTCGCGGCGATCGGCGCGGAGGCAGACGCGTGGTTGCACGAGCCGATCGAGGTGAGCTTCGACGAGCCGGTGACGATCGCGAGGGCGAGCGTGGTCGCGGTGGTCGGGGGGCAGGAGGTCGCAGGTGCGATCACGCTGTCCGGAGACCGGACGGTCGTGATCGAGCTGGATGCGGGTGCGCGCGGCGTCGGGGCGCTGGAGGTGAGGCTCGATGGCGTGGCCGATCTCGCGGGGAATGGGATCGTGGAGCCGGTCGTCGTCGAGAGGGCGATCGCGGCGTGGAGCAGGCCGCCGGTGGAGCGCGGCCCGGCCGTGGGTGCGCCTGCGGTGACCGCGAGCGCCGGAGGGGCGGTGTATGCGGCGTGGATCGCCGGGGGTGAGCTGGTCGCGAGCGTGCACGAGCACGGGGCGTGGCGGCCGCTGGGCGCCGGGATCGGGGCGGCGATCGGCGGGGTCGCGGCGAGCCCCGCGATCGCGCTCGACGGCGACGGCCGCCCCGTCGTCGCGTGGACCGCGAATAACACGGCGCGCGCGGCCGTGTGGGACGGCGCCGGATGGGTCGCCCTGCCCTCGCCCGGCGCCGGGGACCGCATCGCCCTCGCCGCGGCGCCCGACGGCGGCGGCGCGGTCACCGCGGTCATCGCCGGCAACGCCGCCGGAGCGACCGTCGCCGTGCGCAGGCTCGCCTCGAACACGTGGACGTCGCTCGGCGACCTCCCCACCGGCGGCGACGTCGACGGCGAGCCCGCGATCGCCGTCGCCGCGGCGGATCGCGTGGCGGTCGGCTGGATCGCCGGCAACACCGTGCGCGTGCAGCGCTTCACCGCCGGTACCTGGACCGCGATGGCGCCGATCGCGCTCGGCGCCCCACCCTCCGGCGTCGATCGCCTGAGCCTCGCGGCGCGCGACGCGACGATCGCCGTCGCCTGGGACCAGTGGGGCGGATCGCTCGGCGTCCTCGCCGCGACCGCGACCGGCGCCGCGACCGGCTGGACGCGCCTCGGGCGCCTGCTCGACGTCGACGCCGCCGGCGACGCGTCGGCACCCGCGATCGCGCTCGACGCGGCCGGCGCGCCCGTCGTCGCATGGCGCGAGCGCATCGAGGGCAACCAGCGCGGCATCGTCGCGCGCTGGAGCGGGACCGCGTGGACGATCGCCGCCGGCCCCAGCTGGCTCCCTGCACCAGACACCACACCGAGCCGGCCCGCGCTCGCCCTGCACGCCGGCGGCGCCCCCGTCGTCGCGTGGACGGCGGCCGGCGCACTCGGCGTCGCCTGCTTCAACGGCCCGCGCGTCGCCGGCGTCGGCATCGCCGCGCGCGCGCCGCTCGCCGGCTGCGCGTTCGACCCCGCCGCGCCACCCGCGCGCCTGCTCGCGACCGGCTGCTTCACGCTCGCCGCCCCCGCCGTCCCCGCGCCGCACGCCGGGCTCGTGCCGTACGACATCGTCGTCGAGCTGTGGTCGGACGGCACGCGCAAGCGCCGCTGGATCGCGCTCCCCGACGGCGCCGGCATGACCGCCTCGCCGACCGGCGCATGGGCCGCGCCGCCCGGCACGTTCATCGTGAAGGAGTTCGCCGTCGAGGACACACCCAGCCACCGCCGCGCCATCGAGACCCGCGTCCTCGCGCGCACCGCGAGCGGCTGGCTCGGCTTCAGCTACCGGTGGCGCCCCGACGGCAGCGACGCCGACCTGCTCACCGACGGCACGTTCACCACCGACTGGCCCCTCGCCACCGGCGGCACGCACACGCACGTCTACCCGAGCCGCAGCCAGTGCCTGTCGTGCCACGAGGCCTCCTACGGCCCGCTCCTCGGCCTACGCCCGCAGCAGCTCGCGCGCTGGTTCGACTACGGCGGCACGATCGCCGACCAGCTCCCGACGCTCGCGCACCTCGGCGTCGGCCCCGCCTCCACCGCCGCGCCGTTCATCGCCGCGCACGACCCGTCGGCCACCGCCGAGCAGCGCGCCCGCAGCTACATGGCCGCGAACTGCGCGCACTGCCACAACCCGCAGCACATCGCCGTGAAGGACCTCCGCTACACGACGCCGCTCGCCGCGACGAACCTGTGCACCAGCATCGTCCCCGGCTCGCCCCCGCAGTCCGTGGTGTACGCGCGCGTCACGCAGCGCCCCGGCATGCCCCCGCTCGCGACGCTGGTCCCGGATCCCCTCGCCGCCGACCTGTTCGGCCGCTGGATCAGCGGCATGTCCACCTGCCCGTGACTACGACTTCGCGATGATCTTGCCGAAGAACATGTCCATGTCGCACGCGAACCGCACCTCGCCGCCCTGCGGCACCGTCACCGGGACCTCGACGGGCGTGTTCATCGGCAGCTCCACGACCTTGCCGTCGGGCGTCTTCACGCGCGCGAGGCACTCGCCCTTCACCGTGCGCGTGAACACGAGCACCAGCTTCTCGCCGGGCTTGCCCACGATCTCGGCGGGCACGTAGCCCTCCTTGTTCGCCTCGATCGCGACCTTCCGCGCACCGTCCGCCGTCTTCGCCACGCCGCCCTTGTCGTCCTTCGGAGGAGGCGCCGGCTTGTCCTCCTTCTTGTCCTTCGCCTCCGCCGGATCGGCCTTGGTACACGCAGACCCGACGAACACCAGAGCGAGCGCGAGCGCGGCGGAGCGGAGCATGCGCGCACGATAGCGCGCCCGCCGGATCCCGGCTACGACAGCCGCGCCGAGACGGCTCCCGACGGGCTCTCCTTCTCGTGATCCGCGAACGGATCCGTCCAGTGCTCGAACTGCAGGATCCCGAGGTCCGCGAAGCGCTGCCGTTGCCGATCCGACAGCAGGTCCATCTTCTTGATCGCCGGGACGATCTTCGCGAACAGCATCTGCCGGAACATCACCTGCCCCTGGTTCACGAGCGCGATGTCCATGCACTGCTTCGCCGGCAGCCCCATCTTCTCCCACACCTCCTGGAACAGGAACCGATCGCGCATGAGGCGCGCCGCCTCGTACACGAAGTCCTCACGCTCGCGCCGCACGCTCTCCGGCTGCTCCCGGTAGTAGTCGCGCAGCGACAGCACGCCGAACGCGACATGGCGCGCCTCGTCGCCCATCACGTACGCGGTGAGCGCCTTCAGCAGCGGCTCCTCCGTGTTGTTGCGGATCATGCCGAACGCCGCGAGCGCGAGGCCCTCGACCATGATCTGCATGCCGAGGAACTTCATGTCCCAGCGGCTGTCCTTGAGGATCATGTCGAGCAGCGTCTTCAGGTGCGGGTTGCACGGGTACGAGAACCCGACCTTGCCGTGGACGTACTTGTTGTAGACGTCGACGTGCCGCGCCTCGTCGGCGACCTGGCTCGCCGCGTACAGCTTGCTGTCGAGGTCTTGCACCGAGTCCACGAGCTGCGCGGTCGCGAGCAGCGCACCCTGCTCGCCGTGCAGGAACTGCGACAGCGTCCACGAGAACGTCTCGAGGTTGACCTGGCGCCGCTCCTTCTCCGTCATCTTCAAGTAGACGTCCGAGCCGAACAGGGGCATCAGCTGCTCGGGGCCCATCGGCTTCTCGAGGTCGACGTCCGTGTCCCACGGCAGCACGTCGGCGGCGATCCACTGCCCGTACACCGCCTTGTCGTAGAGGTCGCGCAGCTTCGCGCGCGTCTCCTGGTAGCCCCACGTGTACGTCACGTCCAGCATCGCATCGAGCGTCTCGATCGACGGCGCCGCGCTCGCGACGGCGGCCTGGGTGACGGCGGCGTTGGATTCCATGCCCATGGTCGCTCCTTCCGTTCAAAAACTGAAACCGATTTCATTTTGGACTGGCGGCGCCCCCCACGTCAACGGCATTCTGGAGGCGTGGCGTCTCGTGCCCGAACCAAGCCCGCCGCGCGCGACCCCGAGACCCTCCTGCGCGCGACCCGCGAGCCCGACTTCCGTCAGGAGCGCGCCCGCCGCAGCTATCTCTCGCTCATCGAGGCCGCGACCGAGCTGTTCTCGAGCCACGGCTACGACACCGTCGGGACTCCGGAGATCGCGCAGCGCGCGGGCGTGTCGGTCGGGACCTTCTACCGCTACTTCGACGACAAGCACGAGGTCTACCTGGAGGTCGCGCGCCGCACGATGGTCGCCGCGTACAGCCAGACGATCGAGGGCCTCGGCCCCGAGCGGTTCCTCGGCCGCGCACGCCACGAGACGATCAGCGAGACCGTCGCGATCCTGTTCGAGAACGTCCTCGAGCGCCCGCAGCTGTCGCGCAGCTTCACCGAGATGTCGCTGCGCGACGCGCAGGTCGCCGAGCTGCGCCGCGCCTTCGAGATCATGTCGATCCAGCGCCTGACCGCGCTCATCTCCGCGATCACGCCGCGCGACGTCATCCCCGATCCCGAGGCCACCGCGTACGTGCTGTACGGATCGGCCATGCAGACCGCGTACGGCCTCGCGGGCCACGTCGGCGAGCCCCCGGTCGACGCCACCCGCGCGCGCGCCGCGCTGACGAGCTTCATCGAGCGCGCGCTGTTCCCGTGACGCCCGTCCCGTAGCAGGATGCGCGCATGAGATCGCCCTGGCGCGCGGTGTTCGCGATCGTGTGCTGGCTACCCGCCGCGACGGTCGTCGTGCTCTCCGTCTGGATGCAGTCGAGCCCGGTGTGGAAGCTCGTGATGGCCGGCAAGCTCGACAGGCTCGAGCACCTGCCGCTCTCGGCGTTCGTGCCGTTCCTCCTCATCGCCGGCGGCGCCGTCCTCCTCCAGATCGGCCTCGCCACGTGGGTCGCGCTCTACTGCGACAAGCGCGGCGATCTCTCGCAGACCGAGAAGATCATGTGGCCGGTCGGCGTCCTGTTCGTCGGCTCGATCGTGACGCCGATCTTCTACTTCAAGAAGGTCCGCCGCTTCACGCCCTACTAGCGCCGCAGCAGGCGCGCGTCGGGCACCGTGTCCTCGCGCGTGAACGACAGCCCCTCGCCGCCGAACGAGCGGACGGCACCGATCAACCGGACCGTCGGCTTGGACGAGGGATCGACGCGCTGCTCCGCCAGGCGGCGGAGGTGGAAGCCGAGGCGCTGCTGCGGGGTCATGCCCGCGTTCGGTGCAGCGCACGTGCCCGCGTAACCCTGCAATACAACGAGGGGCGGAGGTGGCGACTGTCGGCCGTGGCCGGCGACGTACGTGGCCGTCGACCGCGGGTGACAGCGTCGGGGACTCCGCTCCCCGCCGCATCCCGCGGCGTCAGCGCGCGAGCGCCTGCGCCGCGATCTTCGCGAACAGCGGCGCCGCCACCTTGCCGCCCATCGAGTCGACGCCGCCGTCCACCGCCGCGAGCACGATGAAGCGCGGCGCATCCGCCGGCACGATCCCGACGAAGCTGCCGTAGTAGCCGCCGCTCGCCGACTGCACCGTGCCGGTCTTGCCGGCGACGCGCACGCCGTCGAGCCGCGCGGCGTGGGCCGTCCCGTCGGGATCGCTGATCGGGCGATCGAGCAGCGCCAGCACCGTCTTCGCCGCGTCCTGGGTCATCACGCGCTCGCTCGCGCCGTCGCGCCCGTGGAACACGCCGCCGTTCGCGAACGCGGTGTACGCGGACGCGACGTCGAGCGGCGTGACGAACAGGCCCTCGCCCGACGCCATCGCCGCACCCTCGAAGCTCCGCGTGTCGATCTGCGCGGGCGCCGGCAGGTGGTAGCGCCGCAACGCCCCGGCGAGGCGATCGCCGACCAGCTCGGCGATCTGCGCGGTGCACACGTTCGACGACACCGCGAGGATGCCGCCCAGGTCGAGCACGCCGCGCGCCTTGCCGTCGGTGATCGAGCGGTCGCCGTACGCGCGCGCACCGCGGCAGTCGAGGCGGGTGCGCGCGTCGACGACGCCCGCCTCGAGCGCGGCCGCGACCGTGAACGGCTTGACCGTCGAGCCCGGCGCGCGCGCGACTTTGACATCGCCGTTGCCGCGCGCCGCGACGAGGACCGGCGCCCCCGTCCTCGCGTCGAGGATCACCGCGACGGCGCCGCGCGCCTTGTGCGCCGCGATCGCGCGGTCGAGCTCCGCCTCGATCGACGCCTGCAGCCCGGCGGGCGCCGCCGGCGCGATCGTCACCGGCGCGCCGAGCACGTCCTCCACCGACGGGCGCGGCGCGCCGTCGGGCGAGACGCACGCGGCGACGGCGGCGACCGCGGTGACGGCGGCCGCGACGGCGATCGCGCGCCGCGCACCGGCGGGGCGGCGCGAGCGATCCGCGTCGAGCAGCGCGACCACGCGCGCCTCGAACTGCGAGCGCCCGGCCATCGCGAGCGCCGAGGCCGGTGCCTGGCTCGGCGCCGCGGTCGCGATCGCGATCAGGTGCTCGGCGTACGTCGACGCGCGCGCCCCTCCGCGCAGGACGGCGTCGTCGGCAGCGAGCTCGCGCTCGTGGCGCATCCGGCGCGCCGCGATCCACGCGAGCGGATCGATCCAGTGCAGGCTGCACGCGAGCTGCGCGACGAAGCTCGTGACGCCGTCGCCGCGGCGCACGTGCGCGAGCTCGTGGAGCAGCACCACGCGCCAGCGCTCCGCCGTCCACGCCGACGACGCGCGCGGCACCACGACGACCGGCGCGATCGCACCGACGACGATCGGCCCCTCGACCTCGTCGCTCGCGAGCACGCGCGGCGCCTCGCCGCTCCCGCCTACGGCGCGCCACGCCGCGGCGACGTGCGCACCCACGCCCGGCGCCGGTTCGGCTCGCCGCGCGATCGCGCGTGCCCGCCGCGCTCCGACGGCGGCGCGCAGGAGGAACGCCGCGAGCCCCGCGAGCCACACGCCGCCAACGACGGCGCGCCACGGGATCGACGAGCCCGCCGCGGTGATCGGCGCCTCCGCCGCGACCGGCGCCGGCGCCGCGACCGCCGCCGCCGCCGTGCCGGCGACCTCGACGACGGGTACCGCGGGTGGTGTCGCCGGTGCGGGAGCCGCGGCGATCGCACCCGCGTGCCACACGGGCACGACGAGCTCGATCACCGGCAGCGCGAGCACGGCCGCGAGCGCCGCGGCGAGGATGGTGTAGCGGAGCGACGCCGCCGCGCGCCGCGACAGGCGCACGGCGACGAGCGCGAGCGCGAGCACGAGCGCGCCGCGCACGAACATCAGGTCGGGAAGTAGATCGGTCATGGTCAGCGGCCCTCCTTCTTGGCCTTCGCGACGAGCGCTGCGATCCGATCCAGCTCATCCGGTGACAGCTTCACCTTCGGCGAGTCCACGAGCGCCGCCACGACCTCCTCGACGGATCCGTCGAAGAACGTGTCGACGAGGTGGGCGAGCGCCGAGCGCTGCGCCTGCCGGCGCGCCACGGTCGGCGCATAGACGTAGCGTGGGCCGTCCTGTTCGTGGCGCACGTGTCCGCGCTCCTCGAGGAGGCGCAGGAACGTGCGCACCGACGAATAGCTCGGCGGGTCGGCGAGATCCTCCAGCACCTCATGCGCGGTCGCGCGCCCGCGCCGGTGCAGGATGTCCATGATCTCGCGCTCGCGGCGCGTCAGTGGATCGGGCTTCGTCATCGCGTGCTAAAGAATTAGCAGCGTGCGAATTTCTTAGCAAGCATTGGGTGCGAATTTCTTCGCACCCGGCTCAGACGTCGAGGTAGCTGCCCTCCGCGGCGGCGAACACCGGCACGGCGGTGCGCGCCGTGGTGCGCGCGACGACCTCGTCGATCATGTCGTCGGTCGCATCCGGACTGTGGTGGAACAGCGCCAGCTTCTTCGCGCCCGCGCGCTCGGCGACGACGACGCCCGCGGCCGCCGGCGAGTGGCCCCAGCCGCGCCGCAGCTCGTAGTCGTGATCGGCGTGCATCGCGTCGTGGATGAGCAGATCCGCGCCGCGCGCGAGCGACAGCGCCACCTCGAGCGGGTCCTCGTAGCTCGGGTACTCGACGTCCGACAGGTACGCGACCGTCTTCCCATCCGCCGTGATCCGGTACGCCGTGGTCCACATCGATCCGTGCGGCACCGCGCCCGTCTCGATCTCGAAGCCGGGCACCTCGAGCGCCGCGCCCGGCTGGATCGTCTCGATCGACACGCCCGCCGCGAGGTTCTCGAGCCCGTTGAGCGGCGAGTAGTGCGGCGCGAGCTGGTTCTGCAGCGTCGCCTCGAGCGACAGCCCGCTGATCGGGTTCGCGCCGAGGATGCGGATCTGGTTCCCCTTGATGAAGAACGGCGTGAAGAACGGCAGCCCCTGGATGTGATCGAGGTGCGTGTGCGAGAGCAGGATCGGCAGCTGTCCCTGCCCCTTGCCGAACTCGCCGCCCATCAGCGTCTTCGCGAGCTCCGTCGCGCCGGTCCCGAGGTCGATGAGCAGCCGCTCGCCGGCCGCCGTCACGAGCTCGACGGAGGTCGTGTTGCCCCCGTAGCGCAAGAAGTCGCGCCCCGACATCGCGAACGATCCGCGCACGCCCCAGAACCGGATCCTCAAATCAGGGTCCCCTCGTCGCCGATCGGCAGGGTCATGCCCTCGAACGACGTGAGCACGTCGATGCCGACGGCCGCGCCCTTGCCGAGGTAGTCGGCCGCGATCCGGTCCATCTGCTCGTCGCCGTGCGACGGCGCGTGGTGATAAAGGACGAGCCGCCGCACCTTCGCCTCGGCGCAGATCTCGAGCGCCTGGTCCGGCGTCGAGTGCCCGTAGTGCGGGAACCGCGCGTACTCGTCGGGGAGGAAGTGCGTGTCGTAGACGACGGTGTCGACGCCCGCGAGCCGCCGCACGAGCGCCTCGCGCATCGCCGCGAGCGCGACGCGGTCGTCGTCGGACAGCTGCTCGACGCCCGACAGGAAGTGCTGCTTGTGCAGCACCTCCGTGAACGGCGCCGTGTCGCTGACGTACGCCCACGACGAGCCGTCGCAGTCGATCCGGTAGCCGACCGAGCCGAACGGATGGTTCAGCGCGATCGGCGTGATGTGGAACGCGCCGAGCGTGAAGTCGACGCCCGGCTCGACCTGGTGGAACTCGAACTGCGCCGGCACCGCCTCGAGCGGCATCGGGAAGAACTCGTGGCGCGTGATGCCGCCGATGACCTGGTGCAGCTCGTCGGCCGCCGTCAGCAGCGCGTACACCGAGATCTTCGTCCCCGGCACGTACGCCGGCGAGAAGAACGGCAGGCCCTGGATGTGGTCCCAGTGCACGTGCGAGAGCAGCACGTGGTGGTGCATCGGCGCGTTCGCCTCCCGCACCAGCTTGTTGCCGAGCGCGCGCATCCCGGTGCCCGCGTCGACGATGAGGCAGTCACCTCCGGCGGAGCGGGCCTCGACGCACGACGTCTGCCCCCCGTACCGCACGGTGGCCGCGCCGGGCACAGGGTACGAGCCCCTGACCCCCCAGAAGGTGATCTGCATGCCTGGGCGAAATTGTATCTCGTCTCGTCGAGATCCCCAAAACTGCGACCATCTACAATGCGAGGCATGAACCCGCAGCCGCGGATCCTCGTCATGGGAGCCGGAGGGATCGGCGGTATCGTGGCCGCGACGCTCACGGAGATCGGGTCGGCGGTGACGGCCGTGTCGACGAACGCGGCGATCCGCGCGGCGGTGGACCGCTCCGGGTTTCGGCTGATCGATGAGGGCGAGGAGCGCGTCGTGCGCGGGTGGGTGTCGCCGGAGCCGGAGGGGCGCTACGACCTGTGCATCCTGGCGACGCAGCCGCCGAACGTCGAGGACGCGGCGCGCACCGCGCTGCCGCACCTGGCCGACGACGCGCAGGTGGTCGTCCTGCAGAACGGCCTGTGCGAGGACCGCATCGCCGCGATCGTCGGCGCCGAGCGCGTGATCGGCGGGATCGTGGCGTGGGGCGCGTCGATGACCGAG
This sequence comes from Deltaproteobacteria bacterium, assembly GCA_019637375.1. Classification (GTDB taxonomy): domain Bacteria; phylum Myxococcota_A; class Polyangia; order Haliangiales; family Haliangiaceae; genus JABFXX01. The sequence continues at coordinate 11,866 of JAHBVW010000074.1, forward strand.
CCCGGCCGCTACGAGCGCACCGCCGCCGGCGGGTTTGCCATCGGTAGGCTCGGGTCCTCCGCCCGCGGCTCCTCCGGACCCTCGCCGGGCGGCAGGCTCTCCCCGACCCCGAACGATGCCGACCTGCACCGCGTGGGCGAGCTGCTCGAGGCGATCGGGCCGGTCGTCGAGACGCAGAACCTCCGCGGCGCGCGCTGGAGCAAGCTCGCGCTCAACTGCGCCGTGTCGGCGCTCGGCACGATCGCCGGGGAGCGCCTCGGGCCGCTCGTGCGCGTGCGCCGGTACCGCCGGCTCGCGCTCGAGATCATGACGGAGGTCGTCGCCGTCGCGAGGGCCGAGGGCGTCGCGCTCGAGAAGGTCGCGGGCACGCTCGACCTCAACTGGGTCGCGCTCACCGACGCCGATCGCGCCGCCTCGGCGTCCGTCAGCCTCACGGCGAAGCACGCGCTGCTCCTCGCCGTCGGCCTGCGCTACCGCCGCATGCGGTCCTCGATGCTCGCCGCGATCGAGCGCGGCCGCACCCCGGCGATCGACTTCCTGAACGGCGAGATCGTGAGCCGCGGCGGCAAGCACGAGCTCGCGACGCCGTTCAACAAGCGCATCTGCGAGACCGTCTGGGCCATTGCGCGCGGGCAGCAGGTGTCCTCGCGCGCGACACTCGATCGCCTGTGCGGCCCCGACGAAAGGCCCTCCGGACCGCTCGAGGTGTAGCCGGACCGACACCCACGCGCCGGCTCGACCAGCGTACCGGTGACCTGCCTCACGTGGTGCCAATTTGGCACCCGACCTGGCAAGACCTGGTAGACGGTGATTTAGCGCTTCCGCTCATCCCACCGATTGGCTTATTGCTCCCGGGCTTTTCTCGATGCCCGCCCCTCGTCACGAGATGTCCACGCCGATGCGGTGGGGGACGCGCATCGCGCCGGTCGTGGCGTGGGTGGTGCCGCGTCTCTATCGAAACCGTCAGAAATCCGAGGCTGCGACACCCACCGCTCCACCGCCGCTGCCGGTCGAGCACTGGACCGCGATCTCCGACGGGCTCCACAACCTGACCACCGACCTCGCGTGGTGGAGGGGCTCGTACTACCTCGTTCACTCCTCCTCGCCGTGGCACATGGCGAGCACCGACAGTCGAATCATCGTGTGGTCGTCACCGGATGCGCGAGCGTGGACGAAGATCGCGGAGCTCCGCATGCCCGGCGCGGACATCCGCGACCCCAAGCTCGCGGTCATCGGTGATCGGTTGTTCCTCTACGTGCTCCGCAACGATCAGCTCGTCGCCGAACCGTCCGCGACCGCGTTCACGTTCACCGACGACGGCGTGCGCTGGGCGCCGCTGTCACCCTGCGGACCCGACGGCTGGCTGTTCTGGCGCCCGAAGCAGCGCGGCGATCGCTGGTTCGTCCCCGCGTACTGGAAGGACCACGGCCGCTCGATCCTCCTGTCATCCACCGACGGTGCGAGCTGGGAAGAGGTCTCGCGGATCCACGACGGCGACCGCAACGACGAGACCGACCTCGAGTTCCTCCCCGACGGCACCGCCGTCGTCACGGCGCGCCTCGAGATCAGCGATTCGATGTTCGGCGACGACGGCGCCTGCACGCTGATCGCGACCGCGCCGCCGCCGTACACCACGTGGACCGCCGAGCGCTGCGCCACGAACCGCCTCGACGGTCCGTGCCTGTTCGCGTACGGCGACACCGTGTTCGCCGTCGGCCGCCGGCACCGCCGCGTGCGCGGAGGCCGCTTCAACCGCCGCGCGGGCTTCCTCGGCCGCAAGCGCACCGCGCTCTACGCCGTCGATCCGGCCCGCCGGGAGCTCGTCCACCTCGTCGATCTCCCGAGTGCGGGCGACACCGGCTATCCCGGTGTCGTGTTGCACGGTGACAGCCTGACGATCTGCTACTACACGAATGATCCGACCACCGATCCGAGCTGGTTTGTCGGGATGTTTCTGCCGAGTGAGGTGCACATCGCCCGGCTGTCGATGGCAAAGCTCGCCCAGCTCGCGCACGCGCGGGTCGGAGCAGCCACCATCGAGGTGACGGCATGAGTACCGCCCAGGCCGAAGATCCCAGACCCGCCGCGGCGTCCCCCGCCCAGCGCTGGATCGGGCGCGCGATGCTGGTCGCCGGCATCGTCCTTTTCATCGTGATGCTGCACGACTCGGATCTGCCCGGCGCGGGCAAGATCCTCGCGGCGACCGGCCCGATCCTGCTCCTCGGGGCGTTCCCCTACCTCCTGCAGATCGCGCTCGACTCGCTCGCGTGGCGCACGCTGCTCGAGGCACTCGGGCGCCGCGTCCGCTGGCGCCGGCTGATCGCGATCCGCCTCTCCACCGAGGCCGTGCTGATGAGCGTGCCGGCCGGCACGTTCGTCGGCGAGACGCTCAAGCCGTACCTGCTCGCGAAGACCGACGGCGTCCCGGCCTCCGACACGCTCGCGACGATCGGTGTGAAGAAGGCCCTCCTGACGTTCGCCGAGGCGGTCTACCTGTCGACGGCGCTCGTCGTCGGCTGGTCGCTCCTGTCGAACGACTCCGTGCGGATCATGGGCCGCGGCGGCCTGCCCTACCTCGTGTGCGGCGCCGTCGTGCTGCTGCTCGTCGTCGCCGCGTTCCTGTCGATGGCGTTCCTCGGCGGCAGGACGGGCGACCTCCTCCACCGCGCGCTGCGCCGGCTCCCGAGCCACCGCTTCCGCGCGTGGATCGAGAGCAAGCGCGCCGGCTTCGAGGCCACCGACAGCGCGTTCGTGCGCCTGCGCAACGCTCCGCGCCGCGTGCGGGTCGTCTCGTTCGTGATGCTCCTCGGCGCGTGGTTCACCGAGACCGCCGAGACGTGGGTGCTGCTGTCGCTGCTCGACATCCACCTCCCGATCACCGACGTCCTCGTGATGGAGGCGATCGTCGTGTTCATGCGCAACCTCGCCTTCTTCGTGCCCGCCGGCCTCGGCGTGCAGGACGCGGGCTACATCGCCTTCCTCCACGCGTTCGCGATCCCGAACGCCGCCGCCGCGGCCGCCGCGTTCGTCATCGTGAAGCGCCTGAAGGAGCTCCTGTGGGTGGCCATCGGCTACGGGAGCTTGTTCTTCCTGACAACGCGCGTGCGTCCACCGGGCACTACGGTGCTCGTCACCACGACGGAGCCTGCATGATCCAGAGCCAAGCCAGGCCGAAGGTGCTGTTCATCCTCGGCAACCACAACCACAACACGATGCTGCATCAGATCTCGATGCAGCTCCCCGAGTGCGATCGCTGGTACACGCCGTACTACTGCGATGACTGGTCGCCGCTCGACGTGTTGCGGAGGCTCGGGCTCCTCGAGTTCATCGCGCTCGGCAACGAGTTCCGCGCCGAGTGCCTCGAGTACTGCGCGCGCCACGACCTCCGCGTCGACCTCGGCGCGAAGCGCAACACGTACGACCTCGTCGTCACGTGCTCCGACCTCCTGATCCCGCGCAACGTGATGAACACGCGGATCGTCGGCGTGATGGAGGGCATGATCGACCCCAAGGCGTTCTGGTTCAAGGTCCGCCAGGTCCTCCCGTCGCTGCCGCGCTGGGCGATGAGCACGACGGGCACCGGGCTGTCGTGCCTGTACGACCGCTACTGCCTCGCGAGCGAGGGCTACATCGACGAGTTCGCCGCGCGCGGCGCGCCGCGCCACCGGCTCACCGTCACGGGCCTGCCGAACTTCGACAACTTCGCCGGCCACAAGAAGCCAAACCACTGGATCGAGAAGTACGTGCTCGCGTGCACGTCCGACGGGCGCGAGTGCCTGCGGCCCGACGATCGCCCGGCCTTCATCCGGAAGGCGCTCGAGATCGCGAACGGCCGCCCGCTCGTCTTCAAGTTCCACCCGAACGAGAAGATGGCGCGCTCCATCCGCGAGGTGCAGGAGATGGCGCCCGGCGCGCTGTACCTCACCGACTCGAGCCGCGGCTCGGGTGAGGAGCTGGCCGCAAATTGTGCGTCGCTCGTGACCGAGTGGTCCACCCTCGCCTTCTTCGGCGTCGCGCTCGGCAAGGAGACCTACAGTTACCGCTCCCACGATGAGCTGCGCCGCTTGTTGCCACTCCAGCACGGCCAGGGCGCTGCGAACATCGCCAGCGTGTGCCGCGAAGTACTCGGGATGGAACCGACCGTGATCGGTCGTGCCGCCGCACCGCCGGCGGAGCTCCACGCCACGAACGGCGAGCGGCGGATCCGGGCATGAACGTCGCGGTCGTCGTCCAGGCGCGGAGCGGCAGCTCCCGGCTCCCGAACAAGGTGCTGGCCGAGGTGGCCGGTGCGCCGGTGCTCGTGCGCATGCTCGAGCGCGTCCTGGCCGCGACGACGCCGTCGACGGTCGTGCTCGCGACGACCACGGACCCGAGCGACGACCTCATCGTCGGCCTCGGCGCACGGGCCGGCGTGCGCGTCGAGCGCGGCCACCCGCTCGACCTGCTCGATCGCCACGTGCAGGCCGCCCGTGCGGTGGGCGCGGACGCCGTCGTGAAGATCCCGTCGGATTGTCCGCTCATCGACCCGGGCGTCATCGATCACGTGATCGGCGCGTTCCTCGCCGAGCTTGGCCGCTACGACTTCGTGTCGAACCTCCACCCGGCGACGTGGCCCGACGGCAACGACGTCGAGGTCATGACGATGGCCGCGCTCGAGACCGCACACCGCGAGGCCACGCGCCCGCTCGAGCGCGAGCACACGACGCCGTTCCTCTGGGACAACCCGGAGCGCTTCCGCTGCCACAACGTGGCGTGGGAGACCGGGCTCGACTTCTCGAAGAGCCACCGCCTGGTCCTCGACTACGCCGAGGATCTCGCCCTCATTCGATCCGTCTACGACGCACTCTGGTCACCGACCCGTCACTTCACCCTGGGAGACATTCTCCAGCTCCTCGAGGCGCGCCCGGAGCTGCGCGCCCTCAACGCCGCTCACCTGGACTACACGTGGTACCGGAACCACCCCGGCGAGCTTAGGACCATTTCGCAATGAACCAGCAGCAACTAGCCCTCAAGGTCCGCGAACACGTCATCCGCATGGCGGGTGGCGGCGGATGTTTCCTCGGTGCGTCGCTGTCGTGCACCGATCTGATCGTCCACCTGTACACGAGCGTCCTCCGCGTCACACCGGCGACGAAGGACGACCCGAACCGCGACTACCTGATGCTGTCGAAGGGCCACGACGTGCCCGCGCTGTACGGGACGCTGGCCGAGCTCGGCTGGTTCCCGACGTCGCGCCTCGCACGGCACCTGGATCCCGATGACACGCTGTACTGGCACCCGAACCGCAACGTGCCGGGTGTGGAGTTTCACTCGGGCTCGCTCGGCCACCTGCTGTCGGTGGCCGCCGGCGTCGCCTACGACATGAAGCGCGCGGGCACGAACAACCGCGTGTTCGTGATCCTCGGAGACGGCGAGTGCGACGAGGGCTCGGTGTGGGAGGCGTGCCTGGTCGCCGCCGCGAAGAAGCTCGACAACCTGGTCGCGATCGTCGACCGCAACCACTTCCAGGCCAACCTCGCGACCGAGGAGCTCATCCCGCTCGAGCCGATGGGCCCCAAGTTCGAGGCGTTCGGCTGGCGCCAGGCGCGCGTCAACGGCCACGACTACACCCAGCTCGCGAAGGCGTTCGAGAAGCTGCCGTACGAGACCGGCAAGCCGACCGTCGTCATCGCCGACACCGTGCGCAACAAGGGCCTGCCCTCGCTCGAGGGCAAGGCCGAGCGCTGGTTCGTCAAGCTCACGCCTGCAGAGATCGAGCAGTGCCTCGCCGAGCTGCACGGCGCGGCGTCGGCGGGCCTCACGTCTGAACCCCTGGTGGTGCGCTGATGTCGACGCCCGCGAACCTCACGAACTACGAAGCCGCGCTCCGCACCTATGCGGAGAAGGACCCCGACTTCATCGTCATGACGGCGGAGAACCGCGCGGCGCTGCGCTCGCTGCCGCCGATGCTGGGCGACCGCTTCATCGACGTCGGCATCTGCGAGCAGACGATGATCGGCATGGCCGCCGGCCTGGCGCTGCGCGGCAGAAAGCCCATCGTGCACGCGCTCGCCGCGTTCCTCACGATGCGCGCGTACGAGTTCGTGCGCACCGACGTCGGCATCCCGCGCCTGCCGGTCAAGCTCGTCGGCGGCGTGCCCGGCCTCCTCTCCGACGGCAACGGCCCGACGCACCAGGCGATCGAGGACCTGTCGATCATGGGCGGCATCCCGGGCATGAAGCTGTTCTGCCCGGCCGACGACGCCGAACTCGGCGCGGCGCTGCCCGCGCTGATGGCGGATCCGTCGCCCTGCTACATCCGCTTCACGAACGCGAAGGCGATCGTCGAGCACCCGCTCCCCGGCCAGCCGCACCTGATCGAGACGCTCGCCGACGGCGGCAACGGCCCCCTGGACGTCGCGATCCTGACGCACGGCCTCGGCGTCGCGCAGGCGCTCCTCGCGCACGAGATCCTCGCCGAGCAGGGCGTGCGCTGCCGCGTGCTCAACGTCCGCATGCCCAAGCCGCTCGACAAGGCGACGGCGCTCGCGGCGGTGCGCGACGCGCGCCTGACGGTCATCGTCGAGGATCACTTCCGCGCCGGCGGCCTGTACTCGATCCTGTCGCAGATCCTCGTCGAGGAGCGCCTCCCGGCGCGCGTGGTGCCGATCGACCTCGGCGAGTCGTGGTTCCGCGCGGCGATGCTCGCGGACGTGCAGAAGCGCACCGGCCTCGACGGCCCGTCGATCGCGGCGCGCGTGCTCGCCGAGCTCGGCCCCCGTGGCAACACGGTCGCGAAGAACGCCGCGGACCCGGTGATCGCGAAGTCGCAGGCGCTGTGGGCGCGGCGCGAGACGCTGATCCCCGCCGGCACGCAGACGCTCGCGAAGGGCCCCGGCCAGAACGTCGACGGCGTCGCGCCGAAGTACCTCGCGCGCGGCAAGGGCGCGCGCGTGTGGGACGTCGACGGCAACGAGTACCTCGACATGTCGATGGCGATCGGGCCGCTCTCGCTCGGCTACGGCTACCCGGCCGTCGACGACGCGATCCGCGCGCAGCTCGACGACGGCATCACGTTCTCGCTCATGCACCCGCTCGAGGTCGAGGTCGCCGAGCTCATGCGCGAGGTCGTCCCCGGCTGCGAGAGCGTGCGCTACTCGAAGACCGGCTGCGACGTCACGACCGCCGCCGTGCGCCTCGCGCGCGCCTTCACGAAGCGCGACCGCGTCGTGTGCTGCGGCTACCATGGCTGGCACGACTGGTACATCGGCGTCACGGATCGCAACGCCGGCATCCCGCAGGTCACGCAGGACCTGTCGTGCACGTTCGACTACAACAACGTGCAGTCGGTCCTCGACGCGATCGACGACCAGACGGCGTGCGTGATCCTCGAGCCGATGGTGGTCGAGCACCCGAAGGACAACTTCCTCGGCGAGCTGCGCCGCATCTGCGACGAGCGGGGCATCCTCCTCGTGTTCGACGAGATGTGGACCGGCTTTCGCCTCGCGCTCGGCGGCGCGCAGGAGAAGTTCGGCGTCCGCTCCGACCTCGCCTGCTTCTCCAAGGCGATGGCGAACGGCATGCCGATCTCGGCGATCACGGGCCGCGCCGACGTGATGAAGCTCCTCGAGAAGGACATCTTCTTCTTCACCACGTTCGGCGGCGAGGCGCTCTCGCTCGCGGCCGCGAAGGCCACGATCCAGGAGCTCCGCGCGAACGACGTCCCGGCCCAGCTCGCCGCCCGCGGCGCGCGCCTCCGCGAGGGCTACCAGGCCATCACGAAGGAGCTCGGCATCGACTGGACGAACATCGTCGGCATGGACGCCCGCACGATGCTCACGTTCGACGGCAAGGCGGGCAACCCGCTCGAGCTGAAGTCGTTCGTGCAGCAGGAGCTAATCCGCCGCGGCATCCTGTGGACCGGCTTCCACAACATGTCGTATGCGCACTCCGAGGCCGACATCGACTACACGCTCGGCGCGTACCGGGAGATCCTCCCCGACCTGGCAAACCACGTCACCGCGAAGACCGTCGGCAGCGCGCTGCGCGGCAAGCCCGTCGAACCGGTGTTCCGCCGCGTGACGAAGTTCAACATGAAGCCCAAGGAGGCGTCGAAGTGACCGACTTCGACCTCCGCGGGAAGGTCTGCGTCGTCACGGGCTCGCTCGGCCTGATCGGGCGCGACTTCTGTCGCGCGCTCGCCGAGGCCGGCGGAGCCGTCGTCGTGACGGACCTCGATCACGCCGCGTGCGTCGACCGGGCGACGCAGCTGCCGAACGCGATCGGCCACGGCGCCGACATCACGTCGGAGGACTCCCTCGTCGCGCTGCGCGACGCCGTCCTGGCGAAGCACGGCCGCATCGACGTGCTCGTGAACAACGCCGCCATCAACGACAAGTTCGAGTCGCCCGCCGCGGCGGCTCGAGCGTCCATGATGGAGGAGTACCCGCTGGCCCTGTGGAAGAAGTCGCTCGAGGCCAACGTCACCGGGACGTTCCTCGCCTGTCAGATCCTGGGGTCGCCGATGGCGGCCCGCGGGTCGGGGTCGATCGTGAACCTCGCGTCGACCTACGGGATCGTGGCGCCCGACCAGAACCTGTACAAGAAGCCCGACGGCACCCAGCCGTTCTACAAGTCGCCGGCCTACCCGACGACCAAGGCCGCGGTCCTGGGCTTCACCCGCTACCTGGCGGCGTACTGGGGCAAGGCCGGGGTGCGCGTGAATGCGCTGTCCCCCGGCGGCGTCGAGAACGGCCAGGATGCCTACTTCATCGAGAACTACTGCGCCCGCACCCCGCTCGGCCGCATGGCCAGCCCGCGGGACTACGCCGGTGCCATCGTGTTCCTGGCCTCGGACGCGTCGTCCTACATGACCGGTGCCAACCTGGTCGTGGACGGGGGTTGGACCACGTGGTGATTCTTCGACAGTTGCCCGATGCGGAAGCCGCGCGTCGAGCGTCGCGAATCAAGCTCGTCCTGTGCGACAACGACGGCGTGTTGACGGACGGAACCGTCTACGTCTCCGACCGCGGCGAGGAGCTCAAGCAGTACTCGCTGCGCGACGGCATGGGTGTGGAGCGGCTCCGCAACCGCGGCATCGCGACGGCGATCGTCACGCGCGAGGTCAGCGACATCGTCCACCGCCGCGGGCAGAAGCTCGCGCTGCCGTTCGTGTGGACCGGCATCCGCGACAAGCGCGCGCACCTCGGGCGCATGCTCGAGGAGGCGAAGGTCACCGCCGAGCAGGTCGCCTACATCGGCGACGACGTCAACGACCTCGGAATCATCCACGCGATCGCGCCGCTCGGCCTCACCGCCGCGCCCGCCGACGCGATGCCTGAAGTTCAGGATGCGGTCCACCTGGTCTGCCGGAACCCCGGCGGTAAGGGTGCGTTCCGCGACCTTGCAGAGTGGATCGTCCGTCACCAGCTCGAAGGGAGAGCAACCAATGAGTGAACGTAGTGTACGCATCGGCGATGGCCTGGTCGGAACCGGGCATCGCGTCTTCGTGGTCGCGGAGCTGGGGATCAACCACAACGGCTCCGTCGATCTCGCCAAGCGGATGATCGACGGCGCCGTGCTCGCCGGCTGCGACGCGGTGAAGTTCCAGAAGCGGACCCCCGAGGTCTGCGTACCGCGCGATCAGTGGAACATCGAGCGCGACACCCCGTGGGGTCGCATGACGTACATCGATTACCGCCACAAGATCGAGTTCACGATGCGCGACTACATCGAGATCGATCGGTATTGCCGCGAGCGCGGCATCCTGTGGTTCGTCTCGTGCTGGGACGAGGAGTCGGTCGACTTCATGGAGCAGTTCGAGCCGCCTTGCTACAAGGCCGCGTCGGCGTCGCTCACGGACCTGCCGCTCCTCGCGAAGATGAAGTCGACGAATCGCCCCCTGATGATCTCCACGGGCATGAGCACGATGGAAGAGATCGTCACGGCGGTCGACACCGTCGGGAAGCAGAACCTCCTCATCGCGCACTCGACGTCGAGCTATCCGTGCCCGCTCGAGGCGCTCAACCTGCGCATGATCCACACGCTCAAGGATCGCTACCCGGAGTGTCCGATCGGCTACTCCGGCCACGAGACGGGGCTCGCCTCGACGTGGGCGGCGGTCGCGATGGGCGCGACGTTCATCGAGCGCCACCTGACGCTCGATCGCTCGATGTGGGGCACCGACCAGTCGGCCTCCGTCGAGGTGCCGGGCTTCGTGAAGCTCGTGCAGAACATCCGCGACATCGAGAAGTCGATGGGCGACGGCGTCAAGCGCATCCACGAGAGCGAGCTCGCCCCGCGCCGCAAGCTGCGCCGCGTGGTGTCGATCGCCGCGTCGTAGCGAGGGCTGATGTCCTGGTCGATCCTGACACCGATCATCATCGTCGCGGGCGCGCTGGTGATCATCACGCTCGAACGGCTGTTCCCCTACGACAAGGGGCAGAAGTTCCTGCGCGAAGGGTTCGTGGTCGACTTCGTCTGGTACGCGCTGATCCAGAGCTTCGTGTGCACGCTGATCATCTCGGCGCTCGTGCGCTGGGTCGACGGCAAGACCGGAGCTTCGACGTACGGGCTCGTGTCCGACTGGCCGATCTGGCTCCAGGTCGCGTTCTTCGTCGTCACGCACGACTTCTACATCTACTGGTTCCACCGCTCGCAGCACCACAACCGCTTCCTGTGGCGCCTCCACGAGGCGCACCACGCGGCGAAGTACGTGGACTGGATCGCCGGCTCGCGCTCCCACACGCTGGAGATCCTGATCAACCAGTCGATCGAGTTCGGCGCGATGATCCTGCTCGGCGCCGATCCGGACGTCATCCTCATCAAGGGTGCGATCAGCGCGTGCTGGGGGATGTGGATCCACTGCAACGTCAACGTGCACTCGGGCCTGTTGCAGTACGTGATCAACGGCCCCGAGCTGCACCGCTGGCACCACGCCATCGACTACCCGCAGCACGTCGACGGCGGCGTGGGCTCGAACTACGGCACCAAGTTCGCCTTCTGGGACTACCTGTTCGGGACCGCGTACCGGCCGGCGAAGAAGCCGGCCGGGTACGGCCTCAGCGACCCGTTCCCGAAGGGCTACTTCGCGCAGCACGCGTACGCGTTCCGCAGGTTCGACGCCCCGAGTAACCCGACCGACCCGGCCGCGCCGGATCCGACCGTCGCGGCGACCGGCTAGGTACTCGGGCCGGCTACGGCGCGCGGCGCAGCGCGATCGACGTCGCGCACGAGCCGCCGGGCACCTGCTGGAGCCACTGGGCCTGGTACATCGCGGCCGGCGCGTCGGTCGCGGTCAGGTGCGCCCAGCCGTTGCCGAGCGTGTTGTGGTCGTTCGTGAAGTCGCTCCCCGGCGCGAGGCCCGTGACGGAGCTCGCGACGATCACGATGGACACGACGAGCTCGCCGGCCTCGGCGGTGGTGATCGGCGCGCCGACCGGCAGCGTCGACTCGGCCTGGTTCTCGAGGACGGCGATCGCGTCGATCGGATCGGCCGCGAGGCCGGCGACCTCCCACATCGCGAGCGCGCGGATGATCCCGCCGCCCGAGTCGAGGCGCGTCGCACCCGCCTGCACGTTCGTCGCGATCCAGAACTCCGCGGCGAAGTTCCGCTCGACGTTGCGCGCGCGCGAGCCGGGGATGCGCGTGTAGGTGTTGCCGGCGTTGTCCCTGACGTTGTTCGGCACCGCACCGGCGGTGGTCTCGAGCCCGACGAGGATCGTGTTGCCGGCGCCGGTCGCCTCGACCATCAGCACGCGGTCGACGATCGCCTGCGTCTGGACGATGCGCCACGGCACGGCCGCCGGCGCATCGGGGGCGTCGGTGTCGGGGCCGTCGGGGCCGAGCAGCGGGGCGTCGGTGGGCGGCAGGCCGTCGATGCACACATGGGCACCGTCGACGAGCGCGCACGTCAGGCCGTACGGACAGCCGGCCGCGGGCTCGCACGGCGTCCCCGGTGCGACCGACGGCTGGTAGCAGGCGGACACACCGATCACGAGCGACAGGACCCGCCACATGGGTGGCAATTGTAGACCCATCGCGAGGTCGGGATACGCGGGATCTGCCCGCGGCGCTAGAATGGGCGGCTGTGGGGAGCGAGCATGTCGACGAGACCGGGTCCACCTTCGACATCAAGGGGAAGCATGACGACATCGATCTGTCGTCGCCGGCCGTGCCGGTCGACTCGCTCGAGCAGATGCTCGCGCGCGCCGTCGAGGCGCCGGCGGAGTTCCCGCAGCTCGCTCCCGGCACGCTCGTCGGCGAGCGCTACGCGATCGAGCGCGTGCTCGGCGCCGGCGGCATGGGCACCGTGTACGTCGCGACCGACCGCTCGCTCGACCGCCGCGTCGCGCTGAAGCTGCACCGCACGTCGTCGGCGTCGGACCGCCTCCACCGCGAGGCGATCGCGATGGCGCGGCTGTCGCACAAGAACGTGGTGACCGTGTACGAGGTCGGCGCGTTCGAGGGCCGGACGTTCGTCGCGATGGAGTACATCGCGGGCACGAACCTGCGCACGTGGCTCGCGGCGGTGCCCCACACGTGGCGCGAGGTCGTCGCGGTGCTGTGCGAGGCGGGCGCCGGCCTCGCCGCCGCGCACGGCGCCGGCCTGGTACACCGCGACGTCAAGCCCGACAACATCTTCATCGGCGAGGACGGGCGCGTGTGCATCGGCGACTTCGGCCTCGCACTCCTGCCGCACAGCGAGCCCGACGGCGTGCAGCGGCCCGTCACCGGCGCGGTCGTGAAGAGCACGATGACCGGCGCGATGATGGGGACCCCGATGTACATGGCCCCCGAGCAGATCCTCGGCGAGCCGCTCGACGCGCGCACGGACCAGTTCGCGTTCGCGGTCGCGGCGTGGGAGGCCGTGTGCGGCGAGCGCCCGTACGAGGGGAAGACGATCGACGAGCTGCACGCGGCGATCGAGGCGGGCGAGCCGCGGCCGCCGAAGCGCCGCGTGCCGGCGCGGATCCGGCGCGTGCTCGCGCGCGGCATGGCGTCGGACGCCGCGGCGCGCTGGCCGTCGGTGAGCGCGATGATCCGGGCGCTGCGCTCGGCCGAGCGCCACCCGCGCATCCTCGCCTCGGTCGCGGGAGGCACCGTGCTCGTCGCGGCGGCCGCCGCGTGGTTCCTGTGGCCGGGGCAGGATCTCGAGGCGGCGTGCGCCGACGCCGGCGACGAGATCGACGCGATCGTCCCGGCGAGCATCGTCGATGCGGCGGCGTCCGCGGCGCGGCGCGGCCCCACCGGCGACGCCGACGCCGAGCGCGTGGTGCGCGGCGCGGCCGAGCTGCGCGCGAGCTACCGCGCGTTCGCCGACACCGCGTGCCGCTCGCGGGTGCGCGGAGAGTGGTCGCCGCAGATCGCGCAGGCGAGCCGCAACTGCCTCGACTTCCACGCGCGCGCGTTCCGCGAGGTCCTCGTGTTCGCGACGGCGGCGGCGACCGAGCCGTCGGAGGTGACGCAGATCATCGCGTCGACGCAGACGTTCGGCGAGTGCGGCGACCACACGAGGCTGTCGCTGTGGCCGGAGGTCGCGGCCGCGGATCGCGACGCCGCGATCCACGCGCAGGCGCGGCTCGACGCGTCGGGGTCGTTCCTGGCGCTCGGCCGGATCGAGCCCGCGCGCGCCGTGCGCGACGAGCTCGCGGCGGCGCACGTGCTGTCGTACCCGTTCCTGAAGCTGCGCCACGACCTGTTGCGCGCGCGGATCGCGGCGGCGGAGTTCGACCCGGCGAAGGCCGAGCAGATCCTCGAGGCGACGTACCGGCGGGCGCGCGAGAACGGCGACGGCGACCTCGTGCTGCGAACCGCGCAGGAGCTGATCGACGTGACGGCGCGCGTGCGGCGCGACCTCAAGGCCGCGTCGGTCTGGATCCAGGACGGCACGATCGAGGCGGGGCGGCTGCGCCGCACGTCGCCCGGCCCGGCCGTCGACCTGTACGGCACGGCGGCGCTGATCATCAGCGACGCCGGCGCCCCGGACCGCGCGCTCGACATGATCCAGTCTGCGAAGCTCCTCTTGCGCCCCGACGAGCGGGGCCGCTGGCTCGAGCTGAAGAGCATCGAGGCGTTCGCGCTGGCGGCGCGCGGCGACGTCACGCGGGCGGTCGCGGTGCACGACGAGCTCCTCGCGGGGCTGCGCGCGCTCTACGGGCCGCGGCACCCGCGCGTCGCGACCGCGCTCAGCTCACGCGCCGCCTTCCTGCTCGACGCGAACCGCCTGAGGGACAGCGCCGCGGCCGCGGGCGAGGCGCTGCAGCTCCTCGAGGCCCACCCGGGAGCGAAGGCGACGGTCGCGCAGGCCGAGCTCAACCTCGGCGCGGCGCTGATGCGCCTCGATGAACCCGGTGCGGAGACCCACTTCGCGACCGCGCGCGCGCTCCGCGTCGCGCAGCACGGCGAGGATCACCCCGAGGTCGCGCACGTCGACATGAACCTCGCGCTCCTCCTCCTCGACCGCGACGACTTCGCCGGCGGGCTCGCGCAGCTGCAGCGCGCGGCGACGACGATCGAGCGCACGCTCGGCCCGAACCACGAGCAGCTCGCCGAGCTGATGTTCAACCTCTCCATCGCGCACCTCCAGGTCGGCGAGCTGCCGGAGGCAACCGTGGCGGGGCAGCGCGCGGCGGCGATCTACGGCGCCATCCAGCCCGGGTCGGCGCGGCACGCGATGGTGCTGGCCCAGATCGCGAAGCTGCACAACCTGCGCGCGCAGCACGTCGAGGCGCACGCGGCCGCGACGGCGGGGCTGAAGATGCGGGTCGCGAAGGTCGACCCGAACACCGACGCCTGGCTCGCCTTCGAGGCGGCCCGCGCTCTGCTCTGCCTGGGCCGCGACGTCGCCGGCGCCCTCGCGCACCTCGCGCAGGCGCGCACCGGTTACGTCGAGAGCGACCTGCTCGCCCGCGTCGGCGAGGTCGACGCCGTGCTGGCCATCCCGTTCCTGTCCCTCCTCTGAGGCGGGTCGACCCAGGCAGCCGGCGCTGAGGTACGCTCCGGGCGTGGCTGACGACGTCGACGACGAGGCCCTCCCCGCCCGCGACGGGGTCGAGGCGGTCGTGCGCACGCACCTCGGGGCCGGCGAGCTCGACGCCGCCGCGACGCGCGCCCTCGAGCGCTACGGCCCCGAGCTGTTCGGCTTCCTGCGCGCCCTCGCGCGCGACGACGATCTCGCGGCCGAGGCGTTCGCCGCGGCGAGCGAGCACATCTGGCGCGGGTTGCCGAGGTTCCGCTGGGAGGCGTCGCTGCGCACGTGGTGCTACCAGCTCGCGCGCAACGCGCTCCACCAGGCGCGCATCGATCCGCGCCGGCGCCCCGAGCGCAACCTGCCGATGTCGCTCCTGCAGAGCGTGGTGGAGGTCCAGCGCAGCGCGACCGCGCCCTACCAGCGCACCGACATCAAGGACGGCCTGCGCGCGCTGCGCGAATCGCTGACCTCCGAGGACCACGAGATCATGATCCTGCGCCTCGATCGCGGCATGTCGTGGAAGGACATCGCGCGCTCCATCGACGGCGAGGACCTCACCGGCGGCAAGCTCGACCAGCGCGCCGCCTCGCTGCGCAAGCGGTTCGAGCGCGCGAAGTCCCAGCTCCGCGACATGGCGATCGCCGCGGGCCTCTTGCCCACGCCGTCCGACGACACCACCTGAATCCGCGCAGCGGCCGTTTTCGGGCGACGCGCGGGGCGCGCTCCGCGCGCGGCGCGTGCCAACATCTCGCCGCTCCGTGGCCGTCCACCTCCCGATCTCGTTCTCTCGCTCGACGAAGGTCGCCGGCGTCAGGCTGCGCGCGTGAGCCGCGACTCGACGACGGCCCGCTCGTGGCTGCTCGTCGCGATCGCGATGGTCGCGGCCGTCGCGGTCGCGCACGTGCGCGTCGCGATCGGTGGCAAGACGTTCGCCGACCTGCGCTACCACGCGGAGGTGGTGCCGCCGCGCCTGGCGGCCGCGAGCGCGGTGCGCGACGCCGAGCTGCCGCAGTGGTGGGACGGCACCGGCCTCGGCGAGCCGCTCGCCGCCGAGCCGAGCCACGGCGCGCTGTACGTGCCCGGCTGGCTCGCGACGACGCCGCGCGCGCACGACCTGCTGCTCCTCCTGCACCTCGCGTGGGCCGCGCTCGGCGTCGCGATGTGGTGCCGGCGCGGCGGCGCGAGCGAGCCGGCGTCGCTCGTCGCCGGCCTCCTCGTCGCGACGAGCGGCCTCCTCGCGAGCGCCGGCATCCGCGGCGCCCTCCCCGCGCTCGCCCACCTCCCGTGGATCGCGGTGTGCGCGCAGTCCCTCGTCACCGAACGCGCGCGGCAGGGCGGCATGGTGGCCGGCCTCGCGGTGCTGATCGGGCTCGTCGGGCTCTCGGGATCCGCCGGCGGGCTCGTCGATGCGGTCGCGATCGCGGCGGCGGTCGGGCTGCGGCGCGCGGCGGTGCGGCCGCTCGCGATCGCCGTCGGAGCGGGCCTCGCGATCGCGAGCGTGCAGTGGATCCCCGCGGTGCTCGCGGCGGGCGACGGCGTCGGCACGACCGTCGCGCCGCTGCCGCTGGGGCGGCTCGTCGAGCTGCTCGTGCCGGGGGCGTTCGGCGCCGGCGACGGCGTCGCGGCGATCGCGGGGTCTGCGCCGTGGGCGCCGTCGCTGTTCGTCGGCGCACCGCTGTGCGCGCTCGCGTGCGTGCGCACGCCGCCGCGGCCGCTGCTCGTCGCGATCGCCGGGCTCGGCGCGCTCGCGCTCCTCGCCGGGCGCTCGATCTATCCGGCGTGGCTCGGGCCTCCGGAGCTGCACCTCGCCGCGCTCGCGCTCGTGCTCGCGGGGCGCGCGGGAGCCGGGCTCGATGCGCTCGTCGCCCGCGAGCGCCGCGCCGTCCGCGCGCTCGCCGCCGGTGCCGCGTGCGCGGCCGCCGCGCTCGCCGCGCTCGTCGTCATGCGCGGCCGCCACCCGGGCTCCACCGGCGCGATCGACCGCGCGCTGCTCGAGGGCGGGCTCGGCCTCGCGTGCATCGCCGGTGCGCTCGCGCTGCTCGCGCGCATCCAGCGCACCGCCGTGGCGCCGATCCTGCTCGCGCTGCTCGCGCTGCCCGGCATCGGCTCGCTCGCCTCGACGTCGCCGGCGACGGCGCGCGCCGCCGATCCGGCGCCGTGGGTCGCCACGCTCGAGGGGCGCACGGATCCCGCGCACCCGACGCAGCTCCCCGGGACCGCGCGCCGCCCCGCGCAGCCGCCGCCCGCCGACACGCTCCCCGAGGCCGGCGTCGCCGCGCAGCGCTGGCGCGCGCCGATCCGCGTGTTCCGCCCCGTCTACATGGCCGGCGGCCCCGACGGGCGCGAGGAGCTCGACGAGGCGCTCGCGACGCTCGCGGGCGCCAGCGCCGCCGGCGCGAACATCGCGCTCGCGCGCTCCGACGATCCCGCGCGCGCCCCCGCCGAGGACCTCGCGTGGCTGTCGTCGGCGCGCGAGGGCGGCGCGCTCCTCGATCGGTTCGGCATCGCGTTCGCGATCCTCCCGGCGTCCGTCGCGATGGCGCTCAAGGCCCCGACGCTCGACACGCGCGGCGCGTGGTCGCTCGTCGAGCTCCCCGTCGCGCAGCCGGCGTCGGTGATGCGCGGCTGGTCGTGGGCCGTCGCCGACGCCGACGCGCTCGACCTCACGTATCCGATCGGCGGCGGCACCGGCATCCTGCGCGGCACCACGGTCCTGCGCGGCACGGGCGCCTCGCAGGCGGACCGCGGCCCGCCGCTGCCGTGCGCGATCGAGCGCTGGCGCCCCGGCGACGTCGAGCTCGCGTGCACCACCGACGCGCGCGGCTACGCGGTCGTGTCATCGGCGCCGTCGCGCGGCTGGTCGGTCGCCGTCGACGATCGCGCCGCCGCGTGGCTCGCCGCCGACGTCCTCCGCCGGGCCGTCGAGATCGAGCCCGGCGCGCACCGCATCCGCTGGACCTACGCGACACCCGGCCTCACCGCCGGCCTCGCACTCGGGCTCGCCGGCGCCGCCGGGCTCGTCGTGTACGCACTTCTTCACCGACGGCGGCGCGATTCTTGACACGCGCCCCCGCGCGCCGCACAACCGACGGCGTGACGCGCGCGCTGGTCCTTGCCACCCTGGTCGCCGCCGCGTCCTGCAAGCCCGGCGACGCCGCGCCCGCCTGCGGCGCCGTCGCCGGCAACTTCATCCTCATCGCCACCCGCGACATCGACGCGGCGAAGGTCGACGGTGACACGCGCCGCGCCGTGCGCGAGCAGCTCCCGGCCATGCGCGACGCGCTCGATCACGCGTGCTCCGACAACGCCTGGTCCCAAGGCGTGCGCACCTGCCTCTTCGAGGCGCGCGACAGCCGCACGTTTCAAGCGTGCGAAACGCAGCTCACCGAGGCGCAGCGGCGCGAGCTCGAGCGGCTCGAGGCCGGCAAGAAATCCGAGTAGGTGTTTCGAGCCGCCCTCGTCGCCGGGTCGTACGAATTTGTGGTAGACCAACGGTCAGGGATGGAGATCGATTTTCCGTACGCGCTCTCCGAGCAGGACGCTCGTTCCCGCCTCGAGATCCTCGGTCAGTACCTGGCCAACAAGCACGGCATCAAGGTCTCGTGGATCGATGACAGCCGCGCGAAGTTCACCGGCAAGTACCTTGTCGTGAAGATCGACGGCGAGCTGACGCTCAAGGGCGGCCACGCATCGTTTCGCGGCCAGGATCCCGGGTTCCTCTGGCGCAACCGCGCCAAGGACTACATCGAGGGAAAGCTTGCGAAGTACCTCGATCCGAACACGCCCGCCGATCAGCTTCCGACGAGCTAGCCGCCGCTACGCGCGGGCGGCGGTCATCGCCAGCTGCCGGATCGCGAGGGCGACCGCCCTGTCGGCGCTGGCGGGCGACATGCCCGCGCGCTCGAGGCGGCGCTGCAGGCGCTCGATGATGCTCCACAGACTCAGCTCGTTGCGAGACTTCATGGTGTACCCCACGTTCGAGTGGCTCTGGCGGTCTAACCCCACCCCTACCCGCCACATTCCCAGACGTGCCTGGCACGCCGAGGTTGCAGCCGCCTCGGGGTACTCCGATGTAGGTTCTCCGTCGTGAAGCTGGCGACGTGGAACGTGAACTCGATCCGGGCGCGCAACACGCGCCTGTTCGCGTGGCTCGAGAAGGAAGCGCCCGACGTCCTGTGCCTGCAGGAGACCAAGGTCGAGGACGAGGGCTTCCCGGCGGCGGCGTTCGAGAAGGCCGGCTACGCCGTCGCGACGTTCGGGCAGCGCAGCTACAACGGCGTCGCGATCGCCTCGCGCCTGCCGCTCGCCGACGTCGCGCGCGGGTTCGGCGACGATCCGAACGACACCGACGCGCGCGTCATCGCGGCCACCGTCGGCGGGATCCGCGTCGTGTGCCTCTACGTCCCGAACGGGCAGGAGCTCACGTCGGACAAGTATCCCTACAAGCTGGCGTGGTTCGGGCGGCTGCGCGCGTACCTCGATCGCACGGTGAAACCGACGGATCCCGTCGTCGTCCTCGGCGACATGAACGTCACGCCGGACGACCGCGACGTGTGGGCGCCCGAGAAGTGGAAGGACCAGATCCACTGCAGCCCGCCGGAGCGCGCGGCGCTCGCCGGCGTCGTGCAGTTCGGGCTCGTCGACCTGTTCCGCCACCACCACGGCGACGCGAAGCTGTACTCGTGGTGGGACTACCGCGGCGTGTCGTTCTTCAAGGACCAGGGCCTGCGGATCGACCTGATGTACGGGACGCAGCCCGTCGTCGCGCGGTGCACGTCGTGCGTGATCGATCGCAGCGCCCGGAAGGGCCAGGATGCGAGCGATCACGCGCCGGTCATCGCGCAGATCGCCGACCTCGCGGGATAGCGCGCCCGGACGGCCGGAGGGCGCGAACGGCGCGTCGCACGCGGCGAGCGGATGTTGCGAGGGGTGGCGCCGGCGGCGGCATATAGTGCGGGCATGCGCCTCGCCCCGGTCGCCGTCGCCGCCGTCCTCGGGATGGCCGGCGTGGCGAGCGCGAACGGGCGCGCGCCGCTGACGAACGGCATCGCGTTCCGCCCCGGGGACGCGCACAGCATCTACGTGCGGTCGACGTTCGGCCTCCTCGTCAGCCACGACGACGGGTGCTCGTTCCGCTGGGTGTGCGAGCAGGCGGTCGGCTACGGCGGCGAGTTCGATCCGAAGTACGCGATCGCCGCCGACGGCACGATCTTCGCGACGACGTTCAAGGGGCTGCGCGTGAGCCGCGACGGCGGCTGCACGTGGTCGACCGCGACCGACGAGATCTGGGTCGACGCGATCGACATCGGCCCGACGGGCGAGGTGTGGTTCGCGACCGCGGAGACGGCGCGCGCGAGCGACGTCTACCGCTCGCGCGACAACGGCGTGACGTTCGAACGGCGCGGCATGCTGTCGCCGAACATCTGGTGGAAGAGCGTCAAGGTCGCGCGCACGAACCCGAGCCGCGTGTACGTGACCGGCTACCAGGTCGCGGGCCCGCCGCTCGACGACGGCGGCCTCCAGCACCCGCAGGCGCACTTCTTCCGCAGCGACGACAGCGGCGACACGTGGACCGAGGAGCCGCTCGCGGGCGTGCAGTACAACGCGACGCCGATCGTGCTCGTGCGCGCGCTCGATCCCGACAACCCGGATGTCGTGCTGATGTCGTCGCTCGGCGCGAACGGCGCCGGCGACCGCCTGTACCGCTCGAGCGACGCCGGCGCGACGTTCGCCGAGGTGCTCGTCACCGACGAGGGCATCCGCGACGTCGTGTTCCACGGCGGCAAGGTCATCGTCGCGACGCTGACGAAGGGCACGTTCGAGTCCGGCGACAACGGCAAGACGTTCGCGCCCATCGCGAACGCGCCGCAGCTCGGCTGCCTCGGCACGCACGAGGGCGCGCTCGTCGGGTGCGCCGCGAACTGGCAGCCCGACTTCATGGCCGTCACGCGCGCGCCGGAGACGAGCGGGTGGCAGCGCGTGTTCCGCTTCGTCGAGCTCGCCGGGCCGCTGTCGTGCCCGGCCGGCACGACCGCGGCGGACAAGTGCGACCCGCAGTGGCCCGCGCTGCGCGATCAGTTCGCGGCGACCGGCCCGAGCACGTGCAACGGCCCGATCGCGACGGATGCGCCGGTGGCGGAGGAGCCGCCGAAGGACCGCGGCGGCTGCTGCGACGCGAACACGGATCCGCGGGCGGGGCTCGTCTTGGGCGGCCTCGTCGCCGCGCTCGTCATGTCGAGGCGGCGACGCTCGGGTAGCGCAGCGTGACGCCGAGGTCGTGCTTGAGCCGGCGGTTCGCGATGCGGCGATCCGCGGCGAGCATGCCGGCGACGTCGGGCGAGACCGAGGCGACGGGGACGCGCGGCGGCGGGGGCAGGTCCAGCGAGGCGGCGATCGCATCGGCGAGCGGGCCGATCGGCGCGGGATCGTCGTCGGCGACGTTGACCGCACCGGTGACGCCGGAGCGGCGGCCCGCGGCGAGGATCGCGCGGACGAGGTCGTCGACGTGGATGCGCGAGAGGTGGGTGGTGCCGTCGCCGACGATGCGGAACGTGCCCGCGCGGAGGCGCTCGGCGAGGCCGCGGCCCGGGCCCCAGATGCCGGCGGCGCGCAGCGAGATCCACGGGATGGCGGAGCTCGCGAGCGCGGCCTCGGCGGCGACGCGCGCGCGGCCGGCGCGGGTGACGGGCGCGAGCGGCCAGGTCTCGTCGACCCACGCGCCGGCGGCGGGCGGGTAGACGGACACGGAGGACACGTACACGAGGCGCGCGGTGGTGGGCCGGAGGGCGGCGAGCAGGTTGCGGATCTCGCCGGCGGGGTCGTCGCCCGGCGGTGCGAGGTCGACGACGATCGCGCCGGAGGTGTCCCCGAGCGCGGCGAGCGAGGTGGGATCGGCGAGGTCGACGCGGACGCCGCGGGCGCCCAGGCGGGCGGCCTCGGCGGCGACGTCGCCGGCGCGGCGGGTGATCGTGACGTCGGCGCCGGCGGCGACGAGCTCGCGCGCGAGGTGCGCGCCGGTGTACCCGCAGCCGACGACGATCCAGCGCTCGTTCACGCGGGAAATCGAGCGCGGATCGCGGCCGGGCGCAAGATCTGGATGCCGCGCGGCGGATTTGCGAGGTGGGAGCCGCGCTCGGTACGATCAGTTCCTTGCGGCCCCTCGTTGTCTGGCTCGGGCTCGCGGCGCTCGCCGCGTGTGCACCGCCGCCGCCACCGGCGACGCGGTCGCAGCGGTCGCCGCC
Source organism: Deltaproteobacteria bacterium (assembly GCA_019637375.1). Taxonomy (GTDB): domain Bacteria; phylum Myxococcota_A; class Polyangia; order Haliangiales; family Haliangiaceae; genus JABFXX01. Next base: position 34,057 of record JAHBVW010000074.1, read on the forward strand.
GCGGGACCAGCTGCGCGAGCGGGCGTTCACGATCTGGCTCGGCGGCGGGCGGATCGGCTCGGCGGTGGAGCGCGAGGCGTGGACGGCCGACGGCGTGACGCTGCGGCGGAGCGAGACGATGCGGTTCCTGCGCGGGGACGTGCCGGTGGAGATCGCGACCACGATCGAGATCGCGGCGAACGCGCGGCTGGAGCCGACGCGCGTGCGCTGGGTGGAGCACGCGCAGGTCACGCGGTCCGCCGAGGCGCGGCTCGACCCGAGCGGCTGGACGGTCACCGGCGACGGCGCGCACTGGGTCCCGCCCGACGGCGTGCCGGCCGAGCTGGTGCCGCTCGTGGTGCGGCGCGACGGCGCGTTCACCGGGCGCGTGTTCCTGCCCGCGCGCGGCTTCCTGGCCGGCGCCGGCAAGATCGAGCCGGTCGCCCCGGGGAGGCTCGTGGCGCGGCTCGAGCTCGAGGGCGGCACGCTCGCCGAGGCGACGCTCGACGTCGACGGCGACGGCGAGGTCGTGCGCGTGGTCGACGGCGACGGCGTCATCGCGCTGCGCGCGACGGCCGCGCAGGTCGCCGAGCCGTTCGTGCCGGTGGACCTGATCGCCGCCACCTCCGTCCCCATCACCGGCGGTAGTACGGGTGGTGCCGCCGCGCGCCGGGACCGGCTGCTCCTCGACGGCGATGTCGTCCTGCCGGCGGTCCCGGGCCAGGCCACGCAGGCGAGCGCCGGCGGGCTCGAGGTCGCCCTCTCGTCCCGGCTCCCCGGCGCCCTCCCCGCGCAGACGGCCGGCCGCGACCGCACCCGCGAGATCCACGCGCTCGTCGAGGCCGTCCAGCTCCGCATCGCCCCCGACCTCCGCACCGGCCCCGCTGCCGCCCGCGCCGCGACCTCGGCCACCGCCGGCGACTGCACCACCTTCGCCCTCGCCTACGCCGGCCTCGCCGCCGAGCGCTCCATCCCCACCCGCGTCATCACCGGCTACCGCGTCGACGGCGAGCGCCTCGTCCGCCACCGCTGGGCCACCAGCTGGACCGGCGTCACCTGGATCGCCGTCGACGCCGCCTTCGGCGCCGCCCCCGCCGGCGGCGACCTCCTCGGCCTGGCCGTCCACGACGCCGACGACGCCGGCCTCGTCGCCGGCGAATCCGCCCTCGCCCAGATCCGCGCCGCGTCCTGGCGCTGAACCGCGAGCACGATGGGCTACGAGCCCGCCCGGCACGCCCACAGGGCGCGGTGGAGCGCCGCTTCGTCGAGGTCCTCGCCGATCAGCACCAGCTCGGTCCGCGGGGGGGCGGCGCCCCACGCGCCCTCGTGGCGCAGCTCGGTGCGGAGGCCGGCGCGCTCGACGAAGCCGCGGCGTGCGTCGCCGGCGAGGTGGACGAAGCCCTTCGCGCGGACGAGGCGCTCGCCGAGGCCCTCGATGACCGCGAGCACGCGCTCGCCGAGGAGCGGCGCGTCGTCGGCGAACGCGACCGCGACGAGCTGGTGGTGGTGGTGCGCGTGGTGGTCGTGGTGATCGTGGTCGTCCGCGTGCGCGCGCATGGTCCACGCGCGCAGGGCCCGCGGCTCGACGACCCACGCGGTCATCGCGCGCGCGCCGGCGTCGCCGGCGGGGAAGCTGGCGCGCTCCGCGCCCGGCGCCAGCTCGTCGAGCAGCGCGTGCGTGCGCCGCACGGCCTCCGCGCTCGCGACGTCGAGCTTCGACAGCAGCACGCGATCCGCGGCGACCGCCTGCGCGCGGGCCTCGTCGCGCTTCTCCAGCGCCGAGGCGCCGGTCTCCGCGTCGACGACGCAGATCACGCCCGCGGGTACGATCCGGTCGCGCACCGCCTCGGGTACGCGGACCAGCCCGTCGAGGATCGCCGCCGGCTCCGCGATCCCCGTCGTCTCGAGCACCACCGCGTCCGGCGACGACCGCGCGACGATGTCGCCGATCCCGTCCCACAGGTCGTTCTTGATGTCGACCTTGCAGCACACGCAGCCGCCGGCGAGCTCCAGCACGTCGCCGCCGCGCCCGACGATCAGCTGCGTGTCGATCGAGATCCGGCCGAGCTCGTTGACGAGCACCGCGAGCTTGCGCCCGTGCTGCGCCGCGAGCATGCGGTTGAGCGCGGTCGTCTTGCCGGCGCCGAGCCACCCCGTGAGGATCGTGAACGGGACGCGCTTCATCGCCAGCCGCCTCAGCGCCGGAACAGCACGCGCTCGACGACGTTCGCCAGCACCTCGCGCGCGAACGGGCGCACGACGTACGCGTCGGGCCCGCCGTCGGCGCCGACGTCGTAGATGTCGATGTACGACGACGTCATCATCACGATCGGGATCGCATCGGTCGTCTCGTCGACCTTGATGCGCCGGCACACCTCGGCGCCGTCGATCTTCGGCAGATCCGAGTCGAGCAAGATCACGTCGGGCGGCTCGTGCTTGACCCGGGCGAGCGCGCTCGCGCCGTCGCGCGCGATCTGGACGACGTGCCCGCGCCCCGACAGCACCTTCACGATCAGCCGGACGACATCCGGCTCGTCGTCGATGACGAGCACGCGCGCCATCGCTACTCGTCGATCACCGAGCGCAGGCAGGTCTGGGCGACCGGCGACTCCCAGTCGCGCTTGTTGACGAAGTACGCCCGGATCTGGCCCTTCTTGTCGATCAGGGCGCTCTCGGGCACCGCCGAGATGCCCCACGACTTCGTGATCTTGCCCATCGTGCCGTCGTCGTCGGGCGGGTCGACGAGCACGCGGAACGGCAGCCCGTCGGGGAACGCGCCGCGGAACGCCGTCTTGGCCTCCTCCGTCGGCGCCATCTGACCGTCGGGCCCCACCTGCGGCAGCGGCGTGCCCTTCGCGAGCGACGACACCAGCGCGCGGATCACGTTGGTCCAGTTGTGGTCGGAGGCGAGCGCCACGACCTCGAAGTTGTCGCCGCCGAGCTCCCGCGCCATGTCCGCGAGCATCGGCTTCTCGAGCGAGCACACGCCACACCACGACGCCCAGAAGTTGAGGAGCACGACTTTCCCGCGCAACTCCGAGAGCTTGACCTTCTTGCCGGTGTGGTCGAACGCCTCGAAGTCGGGAGCCGGCTGGGGCAGCGAGCACGACCGGCCGCCGCCGGGGCACAGCGCCTTGTTGACGGCGTTGTAGCCGCCGAGGCCGCGGCACGCCGAGATCGACTCGCGCGCCGCCGCGTGCGGCACCATCCACAGGAACAGCGCGAGCACGACGACGCCGAGCACGGCGACCGTGCCGCCGACGATCAGCACCTTCGGATCGACGACGATGGCGCGGGGTTGGCGCTGCGACCGCGGAGGAAGCGCGGTGGCGACGGGAAGATCCTCGGGCGCGTCGGCCATGGAGACGAGGATACCTGATCCGCGCCGCCGGATAATCCCCGTCGCGACGCGGACGTGCGCGAACAACACCGTTCGCCTCCGCGCACCGAAACCGCGGAACTCGCCGCGCCCTCCGACGTGTGGTTCGCTATGCTGCAGGAATGTCCGTGCGCGGTGCGCTGAGCACGATGCCCGCCGAGGACGTCCTCGAGTGGGCCGGCCGGCGGAAGCTGTCGGCCCCCATCACCTTCGAGAAGAAGGAGACGGTGCGCAGCATCGTGATCGAGGAGGGCGTCGTCGTGTGGGCGAGCTCGAACCGGCGCGAGGAGCAGCTCGGCGTCATCCTGGTCCGCTCGGGCCTGGTCGCCGAGCGCGCGCTCGCCGACGCCCTCGAGGCGCGCGCCGAGACCGGCGTCCCGCTCGGCAAGGTCATCCTGATGTCGGGCCTGATCACCGAGATCGACCTGATCGACATCCTCGCGACGAAGATCCGCGAGACGATCACCGACATCGTCACGTGGACCGAGGGCACGTTCGAGGTCGTGCCGCGCACGCAGGCGCCGGCGACCGGCGTCAACGCGCAGCTCCCCGTCGACGTCTGCCTGACCGTCGCGAAGCGCCGCGCCGCGCGCATGGACAAGATCATGAGCGTGCTCGGCTCGGACGATGCGATGTTCTTCGTCCCGCCGAACGCGACCCCGCCGCCGCCCGACGGCGACTCGCTCGTCGACGCCGCGAAGTTGTGGGCGCTCGCGGGCGACCGCCAGACCGCCGCCGACATCGCGGCGTGCTTCGCGGGCGAGCGGTTCGCCGCGTTCGACGGCCTCGCGAAGATGGTCGAGAGCGGGCGCCTCACGATCGACCGCCGCCACCGCGAGCGCACGAACTCCGCCGTCGAGCTCGCCGCCGGTGCGCGCGGCCGCCTGCGCCACGGCGATCGCGCCGGCGCCCTCGCGATGGCGGCGCAGGCGCTGCACCAGGACCCGAGCGACGCCGAGGTGCGCCGCACGTTCGCGCAGAGCGAGCGTGCGCGTGTCGCCGAGGTCGCGCGCCAGCTGCTGTCCCGTCACCGGGTGCCGCGCCGCGTGCGCGAGCCGCGCCCCGCCGATCAGCTGACCGAGGCCGAGCTCGAGCTCGCGTCGCGCGTCGACGGGCGCTGGGACCTCCTGTCGCTCGTGAAGTCGGCGAACGTGCGCGAGGCCGAGGCGCTGCTCGCATTCGCGCGGCTCGCCGAGGCGGGCGTCGTGGACATCGAGTCGGGCACGCCCTCTCCCGAGGGTCGCCGATGAAGGGGCGCGCGGTAAGGTATCCAGTCTGATGGAAGCTGCGTCGCCCACGGCTTTCGATCGCGCGCGCCTCCTGCCGCGGAGCGGGATCGGCGTAGACACGGCGTGGCTCGTCATCGCTCCTCCGGGCAACCCGGTCATCCGGCTCGATGCGCGACTCCTCGACCGCGTCGAGCTGACCGGGCGTTCGCCGACGGGCCCGCTCGTAGCGTCGGGCGTCGCGACCGCCGGGGTCGCCGCCGCCGCGCTCGCCGTGATCCCCGGCGGCGTGTTCGCGTGCGCGGGCCTCGCGTACCTCGCGCACGAGCGGTTCAGCGAGGCGCGCCGGCGCGTGCGCAGCCGCGACCTGCTCCTCGCGCTCGGCGACCTCGAGGTCGCGCTCCACGTCGCCGACGGCCCCGACGCCGCGAAGAGCATCTGCGAGCAGCTCGCGCCGTACACGCGCGACGCTCCGATCACGCGCCCCGAGGTCTACGAGGACGCGAAGCGCCGCATGCGCGCCCAGGCCGAGGGCAAGGGCGAGGCGTCGGCGCGGCGCGAGCTCGAGCGCGCGCTGCTCGTCGGGAGCGACGTCGTGTACCTGCGCAACGAGTACCTGCAGGTCGGCCAGGTCGCGTTCCCGATCGCCGAGGTGCGCGAGTGGGCGATGCGCGGCGCGAACCTGCCGCTCACCCACGGGCGCCTGTTGCAGGCGGCGATGGGGCTGCTCGTCGTCGCAGCCGAGGACCGCGCCTCGCAGGGCGAGGACGTCAGCCTCCTGTCGAAGCGGATCGCCGACTACGAGGCGTGGTCGGGGCACACCGCGGGGCGCTGATGCCGACGGTCACCTGCACGTGCGGGACGCGCAGCGACGCCGCGAGCGGCGCGTGCACCGCGTGCGGCGCCGAGCTCGAGGACCTGTCGGCGTCGAAGATCGGCAAGGCCGTGACGCTGCCGATGGCCGCGATCGTGCCGCCCGACGAGCTCGCGCGCGGGACGCTCCCGGACGGCGCGGGACTCCCGGCCGCGGCCCGGCAGGCGACGCTCGACACGGAACTCCGGGCCGCGCCCCGGCAGGCGACGCTCGGCACGGGCGCCAACCGCGTGTTCGCGCCCGACCTCGAGGTCAAGCCGCCGGTGCTGCCGCGGCCGAGCGCGGCGCCGGCGCGGCCGCGGACTCCCGCGCGCACGCGCACGAAGGTGTGGCCGTTCGTCGCCGGCGGCGTGGTGCTCGCCGGGGCGGTCGCCGCGCTGCTCGTGCTGGGCCTGCGCGGCGGGCCGGAGGCGCGCGACACCGTCGTCGACACGGTCGTGCCGCCGGCGCCCGTCGGCCCCGAGACGGCGATCGCGCCGGCGTCGCCCGAGCACCTCGTCGCCGCCGAGCACGCGGCGATCGCGCGCGCCGATCGCGCCGGGCTGCTCGCGCTGCTCGAGGCGGGCGCGTTCGGGTTCGGCCCCGACGGGACGCAGGTCGCGTACGGCGCGAACGCGCTCGTGTCGACGATCCTCGCGACGCTCGGCGAGCCGCCGCCCGGCGGGTTCGCCGTCGTGTCGCGCTACCTCAAGATCGGCGGCGAGGGCGCGGTCGCGTGGATCGCGAACGACCTCGAGATCAGCGGCGGCGGCCGGAGCGCCGTGTACACGACGACGCAGCTCGCGGTGCAGGCGAAGAACCGCTGGTCCGTCGTCGCGTGCCACTGGGCGCGGCTCGTGCCGAACCCGATCGCCGCGCGCCTCGCCCGCGAGGGCAAGCTCCCGGCCGCGGCGCCGCTGCGCACCGTCGCGGGCGGCGGCGACCTGTGCACCGCGTTCGAGCGCGCGCTCGCATCGCGCAAGGACCTGCTCGGCGTGATGTCGGCGCGCGCCGACGTGTTCAACATCGGCAGCGCACCCGGCGAGCGCCTCGTCGGAGGCACCGTCGTGCGGCGCTGGCTGAAGGGCACGAGCGCCGAGCTCAAGCTGCGCGCCGGCGTCGTCGTCGGCTTCGCGACCGAGCACGCCGGCTGGGGCGCCGCCAACGTCGACTACACCCTCACGATCGACGGCGCACCGCTCACCCAGACGTTCCGCGTGCTCGCCGTCCTCCTCGAGGACGCCACCGGCTGGAAGGTCGTCGCGATGCAGTGGTCGAACGCCGGTCCCGTCCCGCGCTAGCCCGGATCATTCGTGATGGGAGACGCGCCGTGAGGTGCGCGTCGCCCG
>JAHBVW010000075.1 GCA_019637375.1 Deltaproteobacteria bacterium
CCCCGAGGCGGCGCGCCTGCTCGACGAGGCGCGCGCCGGCTTCGCCGCCATCTCCGGCGAGCGCTCGCTCGACGTCGCCGCCGTCGAGTCCGCGCTCGGCTCGGTCGCGCGCGCGGGCGGCGACCTCGACGGCGCCGAACGCCACCACCGCGCCTCGCTCGCGATCGACCGCGCCCTCCGCGGCGAGCACCACCTCGACGTCGCGCGCGATCTCCACAACCTCGCCGGCGTCCTGCGCCTGCGCGGCGACCTCACCGCCGCGCTCGCCACGTACACCGAGGCGCTCCGCCTCGAGGTCGCGCTGCGCGGCGACACCTCCGTCGAGGCCGGGCTCACGCACAACTCGATCGGCCTCGTGAAGATGGCGCGCGCGGACTGGGCGGGCGCCCGCGCCGAGCTCGAGCTCGCCGCGACCGCGCTCGACGCCGCGAACCACGGCGACCGCGCGTTCGCCGCGCACAACCTCGGCCTGGTCCACGCCGCCGCGCGCGATCACCGCCGCGCCCTCGACGCGTACGCGCGCGCCGCCGCGATCTACGCCACCACGATCGGCCCGGGCGCCCTCGCGCCGATCCGCCTCCACCTCGACCGCGCGCGCTCCCTCGCGGCCCTCGGCGACCCGACCGCCCGCCTCGCCGCCACCACCGCGATCGCCGCCGCCGCCGATCGCACACACCTCGCCTGGATCGCCGCCGACGCGCGCGCGCTCCTCGCCCAGCTCCCCGCACCCGCGCGGGTCTCGCCTGGATCGCCGGGGACGCCGCCGCTCGCGATCGACGCGCCCCCGCCGCGCCGCGGTGACCCGCCCGCCACCGGGCGGCCCGCGCTCACCCCACCCCCGCCGCGCCGCGGCGACCCTCCCGCCACCGGGCGGCCCGCGCTCACCCCACCACCGCCACCACCGCCATCGAAGAACGAGGGGCGCGACGTCGGCGTCTACGGCACCAGCCTCCCGCGCTAGGGAGCGACGCGAAGATCGGTCGCGACGTCGTAGCCGCAGAACGAGCCGCCGAACGTCGTGCGCGCGCTGTCGACGGAGATCGACAGGTCGAAGTCGCACGTGAAGTTGCCGGCGCTGCCGTCGTAGTCGATCGCGCCGTCCATCGTCGCGACGAACCGGTCGGCCTCGGCGACCGACGCCCAGCGCAGGTCGCCGTCGAGCCGGCCGGTCGCCTCCCGGCAGCCGTCGAACGACGCCGTGAGGTCGAACGCGGCGCGCTCGCCGCTGCCGCTCGTGTCGTACGCGCCGGCGACGCCGACCGTGCCGCCGAGCGTGCACGGTCCGCTGAAGTCGAGCGTCAGCGCGGCCGGCAGCACGAGGTTCGGCCCCGCCTGCGCATCCGCCACGGCGCGCGCCTGCGCCGACGACGCGGCCGCCGTGACCGTGAGGAACGCCTGGATCGATTCGGACTTGCTCGGGCCGCAGGCCGCGAGCGGGAGCAAGACGACGAGTGCGCGGAGCTTCATCCCCGCATCATCGCCGATCCCCACGCCGCGCCGAACCGCTCACCACCGACTCACGCGGCAAACTCCGTCCACCTACATCGCATCGCCGTCCGCACGATTCTCGTGCGCCGGTCGGCGCGCCGCTCCGTTGGCGGATCGATGCTCTCGATCCTCCTCCACCGCCGCTCCTTCCTCACCGGCCTTCTCGGCGCGACCGGCGCCGGCCTCCTCCAGGCGTGCACCCACAACGCCGCCGCCGCCGACACCGTGATCGCGCCGACGCGGGCGATCCCGCTCGACGAAGCTCCCCCACCGGTGCGCGCGTGCGGCGCGGCGACCGTCGACCAGATCGAGGGGCCGTTCTACAAGCCGCGCGCGCCGCACCGGCTCGCGATCGCGAACGACCGCGAGCCGGGCGAGCGGCTCGTCATCACCGGCACCGTGAAGTCCACGCGGTGCGCGCCGCTCGCGAAGGCCGAGCTCGACATCTGGCACGCCGACGCGCGCGGCGACTACGACAACGACGGCTACCACCTGCGCGGCATCCTCGCGACCGACGAGCAGGGCCGCTTCGAGCTGCGCTCGATCGTCCCGGGGCGCTACCTGAACGGCAAGCGCTACCGGCCGTCGCACCTCCACGTCAAGCTGCGGGCGCACGGCTGCGAGGAGCTGACGACCCAGCTCTACTTCGCGAACGATCCGTACCTCGACGGAGATCCGTTCATGCACAGCTCGCTCGTGATGCCGCACCGCACGGCGGGCGGCGTCCGCCGCGCCGCGTTCGACTTCGTCCTACAGGCGGCGTAGCGGCCCGGCGCCGTCGCGCGGCACGCGCAGCGCGATCGTCTGCAGCACGAGCAGCGTGCGCGCGACTCCCGGCGACAGCGCCGGCTTGCCGCTCGTCATCAGCGCCACCGCGAGGTCGCGGCTCGGGTCCGCGTACGCGAACACGTTCGTGAACCCGACGTGGCCGAACGCGCGCTGCGTCCCGACGCCGAACACGCTCGCGAGGTGCCCGCCGAGCATGAATCCCATACTGTACCGGATCGGCGCGCCGAGCGTGAGGTCGAGCTCGAAGTACGTCTGCTCGGCGATCGCGCGCCGGATCGTGCGCGCGTCGAACACGCGCACGCCGTCGAGCGTGCCGCCGTCGAGCAGGAGCTGCATGAACCGCGACGTCTCGTTCGCGCTCGCCACGATGTTGCCCGCGGGCACGACGCTCGTCAGGAACCGCGGATCGTTGGAGACGCGCACCGCCTCGACGAGGTCGACCGACAGCACGCGCTTCATGATCTGCGACATCGGCGGCAGCACGGGCGGCCCGGTGAACGCGTTCTGCGCGACCTCGCGCAGGCGCGCCGGTGGGACGCCGTAGTTGAACGCGTCGAACCCGAGCGGGCGCAGGATCTCGTCGGCGATCACGTCGCGCAGCCCGCGGCCGGTGACGCGCTCGACGACCGCGCCCAGCACGAACCCGCCCGTCAGCGCGTGGTACGCGAGCCGCCGCCCCGGCCGCCAGCGCGGCTTCTGCGCCGCGAGCAGCGCCAGGATCTCGCGCGGGCGCTCGAGCAGCCCGACGTCCGCGAACTGCGGCGGGATGTGCGGGATCCCGGCGCGGTGCGTGAGCACGTGGCGGATCGTGATCCACTCCTTGCCGGCGCGCCCGAACTCCGGCAGGTAGTGCGCGACCGGATCGTCGAGGTGCAACAGGCCGCGCTGGTCGCACAGGTGCACCAGCATCGCGGTCACCATCTTCGACGCCGAGAACAGGTTGAACAGCGTCTTCGTCGTCGCCGGCACGCGGTGCGCGTCGGGCGGATCGAACGGCGCGTTCCCCGACGCGTGCCCGATCGAGCGATCGAAGATCACGCGCCCGCGCCGGCGGATGCACAGCGCGAGCGCCGGGTACAGCCCGGTGCGGTACGCCGCTCCGCACGCGCGCCAGATCGCGTCGATCACCTTGCGATCGAGCCCGACCTCGCGCGGATCGATCTCCGGCCCGCGATCCGCGACCTCCTCGACGGGAAACGTCCGCACGAGCGTCTCGATCCGCCGGCGCAGCGCGAACATCGCGTGCATCGTAGCGCGCACCGCGCACCCGCGCGCTCGCGAACCCGCCCAATCACTTGCAACACGATTGCACCTGCTTGCACGCCCCGTAGCGCTGGCGTAGAGTGCTCCGATGGCGAAGGACGCGGATGACCTGCGCGCCGCGGTACGGTCGCGCGGGCTGCGGGCGACGCCGTCGCGGCTCGCCGTGCTCGAGCTCCTGCGCGCGAGCGATGCGCCGATGTCGCACGGCGAGGTCGCCGATCGGCTCGCGTCGCAGAGCTGGGACCGCGCGACGATCTATCGCAACCTGATCGACCTCGCCGACGCGGGGCTCGTGCGCCGCACCGACGTCGGCGACCACGTGTGGCGCTTCGAGGCGCGCGTCCCCGGCGACGAGCACGAGACCGCGCACCCGCACTTCGTGTGCGTCGAGTGCGGCAGCGTCGAGTGCCTCCCCGAGGCCGAGCTCGCCGAGCGCCGCGCGCAGGCGCCGCGCGCCGTCAAGCAGCGCCAGGTCGAGGTGCACGTGCGCGGCCTGTGCGACGCCTGCATCTGACGCTCGCACGCCTGCGGCGAGCTCATCGCCACGCGTGAGGACGCGCGACGATCACGGCGTGCGCCCGCCCGCACGCGACCGCTCGTCGAGGCGCGGGGGGCGACGATCAGGGCTCGTCGAGACGCGCGGTGCGACGATCACGGCGTGCACACGGATGCGACGGGCCGACACGCGCGAGACGGCTCACGGCGTGCGCGGGTGCGCGACGAAGAACGCCCACAGCGCGTCGGTGGCGATGATCGCATCGGACTTCTTGCCGAGCAGCGGCAGCGCCTCGCCGCCCGGCCACTGGTGACCGCCGCCGTCGACCGTGCACAGCGTGACGTCGGCGCCGCCGGTGCAGCCACCCTGCGTGACGCAGGTGGTGTCGCCGTTCTGGAACGAGACGCCCTCGGTCGTGCAGCCGTTCTTGCCCTTCCAGAACGTCACGGCCTGCCCGACGAACTGGTACAGCGACAGGTTGTCGGACGTCCCGTTGACCATCATCACCGGCACGGGCCGCGACGGCGAACACGGGCTCTGGAGGAGCAACCCGGCGACGGGCCCGATCGCCGCGATGCGATCCGCCATCTCGCACGCGAGCTTGTGCGACAGGTACGCCCCGTTCGAGAGGCCCATCGCATACACGCGGTCGGTGTCGACGCACAGCTTCGCCTCGAGCTCGTCGAGGAGGGCGCCGATGAAGCCGACGTCGTCGACGTTCGTCGACGTCGCCGGGTCGCAGCACGAGCCGGCGTTCCACGCCGTCGGCGAGGTCGCCGAGTCCGGATGCACGAGCACGAACCCGGCGGCGTCGGACTTCGCGATCGCCCGCGACAGGTTCGCCTGCGACGCCGAGTTCGACGTGCGCCCGTGGATGTTCAGCACGACCGGGGTGCGCGCCGACGGCACGTAGCTCGCCGGCACGTGCACGCGCGCGGTGCGCGTCCTGCCGCCGACGGTGAGCGTCCACGTCGCGTCGAGCGGCTGCGCCGCCTTGCCCGCGCACGCCGCTCCGCTCGGCGGCGCGTCGATCGCCGCGGGAGCATCGCCGTCACCGCCGCCGCCTCCACCCGGCGCATCGACGACACCGTCGCCCGCCTTCGACCCACTGCACGCGACGACGAAGACGACGAGACCGGCGAAGCCGGCGAGGCCGGCGAGGGTGATGCGACGCACGCACGTACACCACACGACGCCGCGCGACGCGTCAACGTCCAACGTCCGGGCGCCGGACGATTGCGCACGTCGCGCGCGGCGGTGCGCGATCCGCTCCGCTCAACGTGCAGGGCGGAACACGAACGGATACGTGACCTGCACGACCGAGCGCATCTTCGGGAACACGACCGCGCTCACCGCGCGCTCGATGCACGCGTCGATCGCCGGCATCCCCTTCGCACTCGCCTCGGCGACGGTGCCGTCGGCCAGGATCTTGAAGCTCACGCTCACGCTCCCCTCGAGCGCCGGGTCCGTCGCGAGCGCCTGCTCGTAGCACGCCGTGAACTTCGCGAGGTCCTTCCGGATCACGCGCCGGATCACGTTCGGATCGAGGTGCGCCTCGGCGATCCTCGCCGCGGCGGCGAGCGTTGCGGCGGCGGCGACCACGGCGACCAGAGCGGTGCGGCGCATGCGCCTCGGACACCGCCGCGCCCGGGCGGTTCCGCGGATCAGCTCGGGCGGAACGTGAAGGGATAGCTGACGACGACGGAGCCGCCGCCCTGCGGCCTCGGGAACTCGATGCCCGAGATCACCGCGGCGACGCACGTCTGGACGGACGACATCCCGCTCCCGGTGGACTTCTTGACCTTGCCGTCGGGGCCGATCGTGAACTCGATCTTGACCGAGCCGGCGAGCGTGGGCTGCGCGGCCAGCTCCTTCTCGTAGCAGTACGAGATCTTGGCGAGGTTGCGCTTGATGTAGCGGCGGATGATCGCCGTGTCGAGGTCGCCCTTCACGTCCGCCGCCGCGCCGACCGACGTCGTCGGACCCGGCGCGCGGCGGCGCCCGCCGGGACCGTACCCGATGCCGGTGCCGATCTTGCCGGTGCCGATCGTGCCCCAGCCCACGCCACCCCCGCCGGTGCCGGTGCCCGACACCCCACCGGCACCGGCGGGCTTCGTCGGCGAAGCGTCGGCCTCGGTCCGCACGCCGCCGAGGCCGCCGAGGCCGCCCGCGCCGTCGCCCGCGCCGTCGTCGGTCCCGATGAGCCCGCCGTAGACGTTGGCGTCGTCGAGGCCGCCGCCGAGGTCGCCGATCCCCGTGAGCGACGCGCCGAGGGCGCCTTCGGCGTTGGCCGAGCCGAGCAGGCCGACGACGTGCGTCTCCTCGACCGCCTGCTGCCGCGCCTCCTCGGGCGCCGGCTCCGCCTTCTTCGGCGGCGGCGTGGCGCCACCGCACCCGGCCACCCCGAGCGTCGTCGTCATCATCACCGCGAGCTTGCGCATGCCCGGGTGATGCCACCGGCGCCACCGCCGATCAAGCGCGAACCGCGTCACCCTCCCGCGACGACCCGCACACACGTCTCGTACCACTGCGAGCCGAGCCGCTCGTCGCGCTGCACGATCCACAGCTTCACGTGGCGCTCGACGTCGACGGTCTTCGCGCTCGGCGCGCGGAAGTCGGTGAACAGCGGCGCCGGGTTGCCGGTCACGCGGTTGCGCGGACCGCCGGTCTCGTTCTTGGAGAACCCGCCGCCGTCGGCGAGCCACTGGTACGTGAGGCTCTCGGTGAACGTCTCCGCGTTCCCGTCGAGCGTCGGCACCACGTACGTCTCGCGCGCGGTCTCGCTCTCGACGGGCGTGATCCGCACGCGCGCGCCCGCGTTCACCGTCACCGGCGCCGTCTGCTCGAGGCACCTGCCGAACGGCAGCTGGATCGGCTCCGCCTCGTCGATCGCGATCTGGAGGTAGTCGAGCGACGGGTTGGTGTTCGCCGTGCGCGCGGCGGGGATCTTCGGCGACACGCGCAGCGTCTTGCCCGCGAAGATGTCGTTCGCCGGGTCCTCGTCCTCGCCGCCGACGCGCAGGGCGACGAGGTAGTCGAGCCCGCCGAGCCCGTGCAGCGCGTCGAGCTTCAGCACGGCGAGCAGGATGCCGAGGAGGTTGGCATCGGGCTGCACGGTCGCGCACAGGCGCGGCGCGACGAGCGACGTGTCCGGATCGTCGATGAACCCGCTCGCGAGCTCGAGCGACGGCTGGCCCTCGTCGCAGCGCCCGCGGTTGTCGACGCACAGGCGCAGCTGGTAGCGCAGCCTGCGCTCGCGGTCCGGATCCGCGACGAGCGCGCACACCTCCGACGGCACGAGCTGCGGGAGGAGGTCCGCGGGCTGCGGCGGGTTCTGCAGGTCGACCTCGACGACCTGTTCGGGCACCGACGCCTGCATCGCGATCACGCGCAGGTCGAGGACGATCTCCTCGCTCTCGAACGAGCTGCACGCGGCGAGCGCCGCGGCGGCGATGGCACACCAGCTTTGTCGCATCACCAGGTCCCCCGGATGCCGAGCGTCGGCAGGATCGGAAATCCCGTCACCGGCGCCGAGTGTCGGAACCGGTAGTCCCACTCCGTGGCCTCGACGTTCTCGAGGTTGAACACGTTGATGACGTCGAGGTACAGGCCGAGGCTCCACGTCTCGTACAGCCACACCTTCTCGGCGCGCACGTCGACCTGGACGTAGTCGGGCGTGCGGATCGAGCGCACGGGCCCGCGCACCGGGACGTAGTTGCCGGTGTCGGCGTTGAACGTCGCGCCGATGATCGGCGTGTCGGGGCGGCCGCTCGCGAACTGCAGGCGCCCGCCGAGCTCCCAGCCGCCGCCCGGCTTGTAGCTCATGATCGCGTTCAGCACGTGCGGCTGGTCGAACCCCGACGGCGTCCACGCCTGATCGAGGTGGTTGCGCTGCCGCGAGCGCGAGAACGTGTACGACAGCCAGCCGAACGCGCGCTCGCTGATCTCGCGCTTGATGTGCAGCTCGAGCCCGTACGAGTCGCGCACGCCCTCGTTGTTGAACCGCACGTTCGTGAACGTGCCGTCGGGGTTCTCGACGCGGTCCTGCGTGAACACGGCGAGGTCGTGCCGGTTCGCGTAGTAGATCTCGCTGTCGATGGTCCACAGCCGGTCCGGCTTCCACTCGTAGCCGAGGCCGTAGTGCTCGGCGGCCTCGAGCCCGAGGTTCGGGTTGCCGAAGCGGCGGTCGAGGCCCTCGGGCTGCGGCGGCTGGCTGAACCGCCCGACGTAGCCCTTGAGCGTGAACGTCGGCCGCAGCTTGAAGCGCCCGATCAGGCGCGGATCGAGGTTCGCGCGCGACTGCCCCTGGATCAGGTACGTGTCGAGGCGCAGGCTCGGCACGATCTTGAGCCGCGGCGTCGCATCGATCGCGACGTCGGCGTACGCGCCCGCGCCGATCAGCGACGAGCCGCGGAACACCTGCGACGGCGGGATGTCGACGCCCTGCGGGTTGATGAGCTGGTCGTTGAGCGGGATCAGCGCCTCGTACTTCGCCGAGCGCGACAAGACGTCGATGCCCGTGTCGAGCGTGAGGTGCTTGTCGATGCGCCCGTGGACGCGCATCCGGTACGACAGGTTGCTGTTCACGATCGAGATGCTCGTGAACGGGCCCGCCGCCTCGGCCTGCGCGCCCGACGCCGTGATGCTGTCGCGCCCCCACGACGGGGACAGCGTCAGCTTCATGTCGCCGCCGAGCGAGCGCGTGTAGCTGGCGATCACGCGGAAGAACTTCACCGCCGTGCTGAGGTTCGCGGAGATCTCCTGATCGGGCCGCTGGTCGAGCACGCGCAGCGAGTCCGACGAGCCGATCGCGAACAGGCTGAGGCGCCCGTTCTCGTGGAGGTTGTAGTCGAGGCGCCCGGCGTAGTCGTAGTAGACCGGCGTCACGAGGCGGCGGCCTCCGGCCTCCGGCTCGGGGATGATGAAGCCGAGGAACGCGTCGATGTACGAGCGCCGCCCCGCGAACGCGAAGGACAGGTCCTTCGTGATCGGCGCGCGCACGTAGCCGCCGGAGTCGAAGAAGTCGACCTTCGCCGAGCCGTGGACGCCGTCGGACTTCGACGGGCGCAGCTCGAGCGCGACCGCCGCGCCGTGGTGGCGGCCGAAGCGCGCCGGGAAGCCGCCCGGGTAGAGGTCGATCGACTCGAGCATCTCCGCGTTGAAGATCGACGGCCCGCCGAGGAAGTGGAACAGCGCCGGCACCTCGTGCCCGTCGAGGTAGATGCCCGTGTCGTCGGGGTTGCTGCCGCGCACGAGCAGGAGGCCCAGGCCGAACGGCGCGCGCTGCATGCCGGGCAGCGTCGTGATCGCGCGGATCGGATCGCCGAACGTGCCGGGCACGCTCGTCAGCTGCTGGCGCTGCAGCGAGCGCCGCGTGACCTCGATCTGCTCGCGCTCGCCCTCGACGACAGTCTCGTACGGGTTGCCGCCCTTGGGGCGCATCCACAGGCGGATCTCGATCGTCTCGCGCTTCGCGATCTCGATCGGCCGCGCGAGCCGGTCGTACTTCGGATCGACGGCGAGCACCTGGTACTTCCCGGCCGGCACGCCGTGGAAGTAGAACGTGCCGTCGTTGCCCGTGATCGCGTCGAGCCCGAGCTCGGCGATCGACACGATGATGCCGGCGAGCTTCTTGCGCGTGCCGCGCTCGACGGCGACGCCCTCGAGCGTCACCGGCAGCTCGATCGGCCCGGCGTGGTTCGGCGGCCCGGTGCGCTGCTTCGTGGCGGGCGGCGGCGGCGGCGGATCGGGCTCCTCCGTCTGCTCGATCACGAAGTTGATCGCCGTCTCGACCTTGATCGCGGCCGCCTTGCCGTCGATCTCGGCCGGCTCGAAGATGTACTGCAGCGCCGCGGCGCGCGCCGCCTCGTCGAAGCCGTCGCCCGCGGGATCGAGCACGTCGACCTGCGTGACGACGCCGTTCTCGTCGATGTGCAGGCGCACCTTCACCTTCGCCTGCTTGTTCGCGGCGAGCGCGGCCGGCGGATACTCCGGCGACACGGCCTGCAGCAGCTTCGGCTGCTTCGTCACGACACCCGTCTGCTTCGGCGGCGGCGGCTTGTCCTCCGCGCGCGCGATCGCGGCGAGGCCGACGAGGATCAGCCACGCGAGCACGACCGTACGGCTCATACAGTCAACGACCTTAGCCGATCGCGGGCCCGACGGTGAGCGCGTGGGGCGCACGCTCGTCGCATCGGTGTGACGTGTGGCGCGCGACGACGGAGCGGGGAAAACGGTTGCCCGGCGCGTCGCTCAGGTCGTCGACTTGCCGCGCAGGTGCGCGATCAGCTTGTCGAACATCCCGCGCAGCGCGTTCTCGAGCGCGTCGCGCCTCATCTTCGGGAGGTGCCGGGTGTCGAAGCCGGCCTTCGGCAGCTGCACCGCCGCGCCCCCGGACAGGAACGACATCATCCGGCCCTTGCCATCCGAGATCGCGAGGCGCAGCTCGGCGTTCATCTGGATCATCGCGCCGACCGTCGTCGTCTCGAGCTTGATCACCGAGATGTCGATGTTGCGGGCGTCCAGGCCGAAGCGCTTCGCCTCGGCGGCGACCGTCGTGACGGCCGTGTTGAGCTTGCACTGCTCGACGAGCACCGTCTTCAGGATCTCCGCGTGCGCCTGGCGCGCGGCCTTGTCGGTCTTGCCGGGCGAGTCGTCGTTCGCGTTGTTCACCGCGACGTAGACCTCGGGGCGGGCCTCGAGCGCGCGCGGCTGGTTGCCGAACCCTGCCGTACCGCCGTGTGCGCGCACCGCGGGTGGCGCGCTCGCCGTCGCCGCGCCGGGCTCGGAGATGCCGTTCGCGCGCGCGATCGCGGTCGCGGCCTGCTTCGCGCTCGCGCGCACCGCGGCGTCGGTGTCCTCGCTGGACATCGTGCGCAGCGCCGGCAGCGCGGCCTTGTGCCCGAGGCGGCCCAGGCCGATCGCCGCGACGCCGCGCACCTCCGGGTTCGGATCGCCGAGCGCCGTCACGAGCGGCTTGAGCGCGGACTTGTCGCCGAGGCGCGCGAGCGCCGTGACGGCGGAGAGGCGCACCTTGTCGGAGCTCGACGACAGCTGCTTGCTGAGCTCGGTGATGCGATCCTCGGCGCGCGCCTCGGTGATCGGCGCGGCGAGGGAGAGCGCGATCGCAGCGCACACGAGGCGCGCGATCCGGCGAGCTCCCTCGTGCCTCACGGTGGCTCGATTACGCACGCGGCCGGCGAGCCAGTCAACGACGAACGACCTGTGCCTTTTCGTTACCGCCGAGGTGGCCTGCTGTATCGTGGAGATCACATGGAGCTTTCCGACGCGCAGTATCGGATGGCCGTCGTCGGCGCGGGTGTCGTGCTGGCTCTGGGCATCGGATCGGTAAGATTCTGCGGGAGCGTGTCATTGCCGCCGAAGCCGCAGCCGCCGGTGGCCTCGAGCGCCGGCGGTGCGGAGGAGCTGCGCAGGAAGGCGCAGGTGTCGCCGGGCGTGTACCAGGACTGGTTGCAGCGCGATGCGGCGGCCGCGTCGGTGCGCACGCCGACGCTCGACGAGATGTCGCGCAAGTTCGTGAACCGCGTCGACGAGGGCCGGCACGTGCTCGAGGTCGGTCAGCCGGCGATCGACACCGCGGGCCTGCGGCTCGTCGCGCTGCGCTCGGGCAACGCGATCGTGCTCGACATCCTCAACACGACCGACTCCGACCTCGCGTACCACGTGCAGTCGGAGCCGGCGCCGATGATCAGCGAGTGCGCGACGGTGCCGGCGCTCGGGTTCAACGCGATGGTGATCGAGAAGCGGCAGCACGAGGTCCGCGTCGAGTGCGCGTACCGGGATCAGATGGCGATCGTCATCAAGCGGGTCGAGACGATCGAGCTGCCGCCGCTGCCGGCGTTCTACGTCTCGCAGCTTCCCCCCGAGCTGGTGGGGATCGAGGAGCGCCTCGCGCGCGGTCACCGACCTCCGAGGAAGGCGACGCGCTGCTCGAATCTGGTGTCGCAAGCGGTCCGAACCGGGCTGGAAACCGGAGAAATCGGCTGGAGAGATCTCGTCGACTTCTATGCGCGACATCGGTGTCAGACCTATCAGTTTCCCCTGTCTTATCGAATGTTTACGACCAATGGACAGCGCTCACTCCCCGCCGAGCCAGACGGCATGTAATTGATTCCACGGCGTTTTACTTGCCAGAGGGGGACCTGGTCGCCTAGCCTGAGACTAGTTACGCGGAGTTACGGGTGACCAAGTCCGAGCTCATCGAGAAAATCAGCGAGACGTTGAAGCTGCCGGCTGGTAAGGCGGAGGCCATCGTCAACACCATCTTCGACTCCATGGTGAAGGCGCTCGAGCGCGGTGAAGGTATCGAGATCCGCGGCTTTGGGAGCTTTACCGTTCGCAAGTACAAGGCCTACGAAGGTCGGAACCCGCGGACCGGCGAGACCGTACACGTCGCCGAGAAGCGTCTTCCTTTCTTCAAGGTGGGCAAGGATTTGCGAGAGCGAGTCAACGCCGGCCTCGGTACGCCGCTGCCGGCGGACAAGCCCGACGAGCCCGATGACACCGGGCCCGACGAGCCGGACAACGATGACGACGACGACGAGTCGTAGTCATCGCTGGGTGTTGGGCGATCGATCCAGCAGTTAGCCGATCAGCTCCACCGTTCCCGCATCTGCATCCACGCGCACGACCATGCCGTCGGCGAGCTGCGCCATCGCGTCGCGGCAGCCGACGATGCAAGGAATTCCAAGCTCTCGCGCCATCGCGGCGCCGTGATCGAGCGGCCCGCCGGTCTCGCTGACGAGGCCGGCGCAGCCGACGACGAACACGGCGAGCGCCGGCGTGACCGCGCGTGTGACGATCACGTCGCCGTGGCCGACGCCGGTCGCGGCGGTGAGGGATCCGTAGCGGACGACGCGCCCGACGACGCGCCCGCCGGTGCCGATGCCGCGCAAGGTCTCGTCGTGTCTTGGTTTGTCGTCGTCGGTGGTGGGCGGGAACGTGCGCGGCATCTGCCACGCGGCCGCGTGCCCGGCGGCCGAGCGCGCGGCGGCGGCGCGACGTTTCGCCGTGACGTCGTCGAGCGCGCCGGCGAGGAGCTCGTCGAGCGAGATCCAGCACGCGTCGTCCGCGGCGATGCCGAGCTCGGCGGATCTCGCGAGGATCGCGCGCCGCACCATCGCCTGCGCGCGCGCGAACCACATGTCGTCGCGCTCCGCGAGGTCCGCCGCGAGCTCCGCGACCTCGTGTTTCGCGCTCGGCGGAGTGTCGGTGTGCGCGTGGCGCCGCGCGTGCTCGATCGCGGCGCGCAGCACCTCGGGCCTCTCGCCGTACGTCGGCGCCGCGACGTCCCACGCGGGAGCGAGCTCGCCGAGCTCGCGCACCACCGCAGCTTCGTCGAGCTCGCCGCGCGCGGCCCGCACCAGCACCCGCTCCACCGCCGAGGCCCGGGCGCCGGCCCTCACCGGGGCGCGCGCCGCCGCGATCAGCGGCACCACCTCCGCGGCCCAGATCTCGTAGAACGCCACGTACCGCGCGAGCGCGTCGGCGAGGGTGGCATCCCGGACCTGGAGGCACGCGGCGAGGCGCTGCTCGAGGGCGTCGTAGCGAGCGGCGAGCTCGTCGTACGTCCACGGTGCGGAGCTCGCAGCGCGCGCGCCGCGCGGTGACGTGTACAGATAGCCGGCGCACAGACGCATCGACCACGGCGCGACGGCGGCGCGCTCGACGCGCTCGACGAGGCCCTGCTGCGCGGGCGACAGCGGATCCGGGTTGTGCGTGACGTCCCACGTCCACGTGCGACCGTCGGCGAGCGGCGCGGTGATGATCGGCGGCGGCGCGCGGTGCGCGGGGATCGCCGGCGGGTCCACGATCGGCCGGGCCTGCACGATCCACGTGCGGTCCGCACCGAGGACGAGCTCGACGTCGGCGCCGCCGCGCGCGTCGATCGCGTGCGTCGCCGTCTCCGCGGCCAGCGCGAGCTCGACGAGCGGATCGCGCGCGTCGCGCCGGACCTTGTCGACGCGATCACCGCGCTGCACCCACGCGAGCTCCTCGATCGCCGGGGCCGCGCCGCCGGACCGCGCGCCGGCGTCGCCCGCGGTCGTTCGTCCGGGCGGCCGGCCGGGAGGGCGCGTGTACACCGTGGCGCGCTCGCCGCCGACGAAGCGCTGCACGATCACCGCGATCGCGACGCCCGCGTGCCGCCGCCGCGCATACGCCGCTGCCAGTGGCGTGAGCGCGCTCGTCCACACCGCGCGGATCGCACTCCACACGTCCGCCGCCGCGACCGCGGTCTGCGACGAGAACACGCCGGCCGCCGCGCCCGCGCTCCCATCCTCGATCGTCGCGGAGGACCGCACCGCGAGCGCCGGTGCGCCGAGCGCCGCGACCGCCGCGTCGACGGCGCGCACGAGCTCGGCCGGGAGCTCGGCGGAGGCGATGCGCGCCGCGGCCTCCCCCAACCTGTGGCCGATCTCGTCGAGTCCGGTGTGATCGTCGAGGCCGGCGACGGCGCGGAACGCCGCCGCGTCGACGACGAAACCTCCCGGCACCGGGAGCCCGGCGGCGAGCATCCGCGCGAGGCCGAGCGCCTTGCCGCCGCAAGCGGCGTCGGCGTCGGCGAGTGCGCGCACCCACATGCCTTCCTTGTACCTCGCGCGCTCGGGCAAATCTTGTGCGGATCTCGTGTGGACCCTGTACGATCCTCCGATGGTGCGCCTCGCGATCGCCGTCGCCACCGTCTCCTTCGTCGCCCTGGCCTCGCCGTCCGCGCGCGCCGACGACAGCAAGCTGGCGAAGGAGGACGTGCCGATCCAGGCGAAGGCGACCCAGCGCGGCAAGAACAAGCTGTGCTGCGGGTACCCGCTCTCCGAGGAAGCGGCCTACAAGCTGACGTTCTACTGGCTCACCGAGGAGGCCGACTACCAGGAGACGCAGGGCATCCCGACACCACACGCCGGCGCGTGCGCGATCCCGGCGACGAAGCGCATCGACATCTACTCGGCGCTCGGCTTCTTCATCGGGCGCGTGCAGGAGAAGTTCGCATGCAACCTCGCGCTCGAGGGCTCGGGCCTGATGATGGACGGGCGCGTCCTCAACTACGCGGGCTCGTGCCGCTACGGCACCGGCACCTGCTTCGAGCAGCTCGACGTCGGAGAATTTCCGTTCGGGCGCGGCGCCGGCGTGCGGCCACTGATCCCGTTCAAGTCCGTGGCGATCGATCCGCGCGTGATCGCGATCGGCGAGCCGCTCTACATCCCCGAGTTCGACGGGCTCCCGCTGCCGAACGGATCGATCCACGACGGCTGCGTGCGCGCCGACGACACCGGCGGCGCGATCAAGAAGCTGCGGATGGACTTCTTCGTCGTCACCGTCGGGAACTTCCACTTCCTCCTCGATCAGATGCTCGGCTTCACGTGGGTGACCCCGCACATCGAGGCGCCGCGCTGCGAGTACCTGCGCGACCTGTGACATAGTCCGTCGATGCTCGGCGGGCTGTTCGTGACACCCACGGTCACCGCGATCGTCGAGGCGCTCGCCTCCGCACGCGCCGAGGGCCCGATCGCCGTCGTCGGGCACGGCCGCATCGCCGCCGCGCTCGCCGCGGTCCGCGAGGTGACGCCCGTCGGGCTGTCGCCGCGCGCCGCGAAGAAGCTCGCGGGCGCCGTCGCCGACACCTCGGGCATCGCGGACGGCTCGCTCGCGGCCGTCGTCGGCATGGCGATCGCCGGCGACGAGGCCTGGGCCGCGACCCTCGCCGCGTGGTCGCGCACCGTCCGCGACGGCGGCGCGATCGTGTTCGTCGACCGCGGCTACGCCCCCGAGGCGAGCCGCCGCGCGCTGTGCGCCGGCCTGTCCGAGCTCGAGCAGCGCCGCGCCGGCCGCGCCGTGATCACGAGCGGCCTCGTGACCCACCTCTAGCGCACCGGCGTCTCAGGCGGGCGGCTGGCCTTCTTCGCCGCCGCTCGCGCCGCCGTCGTCTTCCTTCTTCGGCTTCTTCACCGTGCGGAAGATCAGGTCCATCGGCGGGCCGCGCACGCCGCGCGTGTGGTCGCCGCGGTCGTCGGGCCTGACGCCGGGCGGCACGTTCCAGGGGATCGTCGGGTTCGGGTACCCGCGCGCGGCCTCGAGCATGTAGCGCGACCACAGCGGCACCACCGTCATGTACGCGGCGTCCTGGCGGCCGATCGCGCGCTCCTTCTTGTCGTCGCCCATCCACACGAGCGTCGTGAACTTCGACGTGTACGCGATGAACATGACGTCGTGCGTGGCGCTCGACGTGCCGGTCTTGCCGGCGGCGTTGATCTTCGTCTCGCGCAGCACCTGCGCGAACCCGTACGTGACCTCGTTCGCGAGCAGGCGGTTCATCAGGTAGCCGACGCGTGGCGAGATCGCCTGCGGCGGCACGACGCCCGCGAGCGCGACCGTGCGGTCGAGCCGGTCCGTCGGCGACAGCATCGGGTCCTCGGGCTGCGTCGCGTCCTCGAGGATCTTGCCGTGGCGGTCGACGACGCGCTTCACGTAGACCCAGTCCTTCTCGCCGCCCTTCTTCGTGCGCGGCCACCACGCGCCGTTGCGAGCGTACAGCGTGAACGCGCGCGCCATCTCGTCGAGCTTGCTGCACGACGCGCCGAGGGCGAGCGCCTCGTCGGCGAAGATCTTCGTCGTGAAGCCCATCCGCCGCGCCCACGCCTCGACGTTCTTCGCGCCGAGCGCCTGGAACAGCGCCAGCGACGGCACGTTCTTCGAGAACACGAGCGCGTACTCGAGGCTCGACGAGAAGCTCGACGCGTTGTCGAGGTTCGTCGGCGTCCACGCCTCGCCGGTGTCCTTGTCGATCACCGTGAACGGCACGTCGGTGAACACCGAGTCGAAGCCGTAGCCCTGGTCGAGCCCGAGCGCGTAGTAGATCGGCTTGTACGTCGAGCCGGGCTGGCGGCACGCCTGCACGGCGCGGTTGAACACCGAGCGCTCGTAGTCGTTGCCGCCGACCATCGCGGCGACGTACCCGGTGCGGTGGTCCGCCGTGAAGATCGTCACCGACGGGTGCGGCACCTGCTCGAGCCTGACGTACTCGTTGTTTTTCTGGTCCCAGTCGCGGTTGTCCTCGCTCGGCACCCACTGCGGGTTCTTCGCGTCGGGCAGGTTGTACGCGCGGAACTTCCCGACGGTGCGGATCTCCTTGGACACCCACACGACGTCCTTCGGCTTCACGACCTGGAGCGCGCTGCCGACGGGGATGTCGTTGTCGGCGTTGCCCTTCACCCACCGCGACGCCCACCGCATGTTGCGCAGCGGCAGCTGGAACCGGCGCTCGCCGATCAGCACCTCGGCGTGGTTGTCGTCGACCTTGTCGACGAGCGCGAGGTAGCGCTTCCCGGCGACGAGCGGCGCGGCGCCGTAGAGCTGCTTCTGGCGCGCGAGGAACAGGTCGCGCGCCGCGCCGTCGACGCGCCACTCCGGGCCGCGCCAGCCCTGGCGCTTGTCCTGGTTGCGCGCGCCGAAGTCGACGTTCTCGTAGGCGGCCGCCTCCCACGTCGGCTCGCCCGCGGTCTCGACGCGCAGCCCGTCGGCGTACAGCGCCGGCTCCTTGTACACGTCGAGCAGGTACCGCCGCACGTGCTCGGCGTAGTACGGCATCCGCTCGGGGAACGACTTCTTGATCGACTCGAGCTTGAGCGGCTCGCTCTTGGCCGCCGCGACGTCCGCGCCGCTCGCGAAGCCGTAGCCGGCCATCTTGTCGAGCACCACGTTGCGCCGCTCGACGGCGAGCTTCGGCTTGTTGAGCGGCGAGTACTTCGACGGCGCCTTCGCGAGCCCCGCGATCAGCGCGCACTCGGACAGCGTGAGCTGGTCGAGGTCCTTGTTGAAGTAGCGATGCGCCGCCGCGGCGACGCCCCACGCGCCCGAGCCGAGGAAGATGTGGTTGAGGTAGACCGCGAGGATCGCCCGCTTCGAGTACGTCGCCTCGAGGCGGCGGGCCATGATCGCCTCCATCCCCTTGCGCGCGAGCGACTTCTTGTTGCCGATGAACTGCTTCGCGACCTGCTGCGTGATCGTCGAGCCGCCCTGCGCGAAGTCGCCCGACGACAGGTTGCGCCACAGCGCGCGGACGATGCCCTTCACGTAGATGCCGCGGTGGTCGAAGAACTCGTGGTCCTCGACGGCGAGGAACGCGTCGACCAGCTGCTTCGGGATCCGCTCGTACGGCACGATCTCGCGCCACTGCTTCGCGAACTCGCCGAGGACCGTGCCGTCGGCGGCGACGATGCGCGACGTCCCCGGCGCGATCTGCGCCGCGTAGCGCGAGATGTCGGGCACCGGATCCGCGTTGATCGAGAACCAGCTGTACACGCCGACGAGCGTCACGAACACCGCCGCCACGATCACGAGCACCGAGAACGCGTAGAGCTTCGCGAGCCAGAAGAAGAAGCCGCCGTCCCTGCGGTTCGCGACGGCGACGCGCGGCCGCACGCCGGGCAGCACCACCGGCGGATTGATCGTCGTGCCGCCCGCCGGCTGCGCCGTCGCGCGCCGCGCCCGCGCCGCCGCCGCGACGGCGACCGCCGCCGACGGCCGGTCGTGCACCACCGCCGGCTCGTCCGGCTCGGCGGCGACCGGCGTCGAGTCGAGCGCCGCGGCCGTCGCGACGACCGGAGCCGACACCTCGCGGGCCTTCGCCGACGGCTCCGGCTTGGACACGGCGGGGAGGGCGGTGCCGAGGCTGTCGGAGAGGACGACCTTGGCCGACGGCTCGGGCTCGGGCACGGCGGGCGCCCCGGTGACGATGCTGCCGGCGGTGTCGGCGAGCTCGTCGGGCGCGGCGTCCTCGGTGTCGGCCTGTGACCCGGCGGTGCGCGTGCGGAACGCGCCGCGATCGCCGGCGTCGGGCGACGCCGCGGCCGGCGCTTCCTCCTCGGTCGAGGAGGATTTGCCCACGGGTGGAACGTCCGACATCGGGGGAGGTCATCTAGCCACGCCGCGCGATCGGGCGGCAAGTGCTAGTCTTCCGACAGTCTACGGTCCATGCGACGCCGCTGGCCAGTGCTCGTCGGGATTCCAGCGCTTTCCGCGGCGCTCGCAGCGGCGTGCCGCCAACCGAGCGATTCCGCACCCTCGCGTGAGCCCGAGCCCACGCCCGCAGCGCGCGTCGCCGCGCCCGCGCAGCCCGAGCTGCCGGGCTCGGCCGCACCGGTACCGCCGCCGAAGCTGCCGCCTCCGCCGCCGCCGCGCCCGGCGGCCGAGACGTTCGCCGAGGAGACGCGCGACCCGACGTGGGCCGCGCCGACCGAGGCGGCGCTCGCGCAGCGCCTCGCGAAGGTGCGCGGCGGCAAGATCGCGGGGACCGAGTGCCGTCACTCGCAGTGCCAGATCACGCTCGCCGGCACACCCGGCGAGATCAAGAAGTCGATCGCCGACCTCGAGAGCCACCGCGGCCTGCACGGCTTCGCGCGCACCCTCGTCCTCACCGCCCCCGAGAAGAAGCCCGACGGCTCGCTGCTGCTGCGCGCGTACGCCGTCTTCGAGCGCTGATCGTCGCGGAAGAACCTAGGCCGCGGCGGCCTGCGTCGCGAGGTCGGAGATCGGGCTATCGCCGGCGATGTTCTGGAGCACGCGGACCAGGTGCGCGCGGATCTTGTGCTTCTTCGAGTACACCGTCTTGAGCGAGATGTTCATCTCGGTCGCGATCTCGTCGGCCTCCATGCCCTTCTGGTAGTACAGCTCGACGAACGTGCGGTCCTTGTCGGTGAAGTCGGCGAGGAGCGAGTTGAGGTGGTCCCAGCGCTCCTTCTCGATCAGCTGATCGAGCGGCGTGCGGTCGACCTCCTCGTGCGGGTCGAGCGCGCCGTCGACCTTGTCGAGCAGCGGGCGGCGGCCGGCGCTGCGCAGGAAGTCGTACGCCGCGTTCACGGAGATCATGCCGATCCACGAGCCGAGCTTGGTGCCGCGCGCCGGGTTGTAGATGCGGAGCTTGTGCATGTCCTCGCGCACGAGCTGCATCATCACGTCCGCGTAGATCTCGTCGAGGTCGGCCGACGACAGGCTCGGCGCGTACTTCAGCGTCACCTTCGTGATGCAGCGGTAGATGAGCGGGCGGAACCGGCGGACCAGCTCCGCCCAGGCCCGCGCCTCGCTGCGGAGGACGAACTTGAGGAGCTCGCGGTCGTTCCAGTCGGCGGCGGTCTTCGAGGTGCGGGTCGCGAGCAAGGCCATCGTCATCCCTCCGTGTGGTCCGCCTGCGTAGCAATGGCGGTGCCGAGGGTTAACTGACTGAAATGCTTGCGGAGCAGATGAAACGCATCGGTCGGCTCCACCATTCCCAGGTCAAAACCACCAAATGCGGATGTGACGAAGGAAGAAGCACCAAAATCGCGGCGTACCCACTCCCGCCTTATCGTCCGGGCGACATGTTCGGACCCCACGATGGTCGCCGCGTCCGCGTGCATCCGTACCGCCGGATGATGGGCTTCTTGATGCGCCGCAGGAACGAGTCCGCGGTGTACTTCGAGCAGCACATCGATCTGTCGCGGACGCTCGTGTGGATCGAGACGCAAAAAGCGCGCGCCGGCGACGTCACATCGCGCATCACCCTGTTTCACCTCATCCTGCACAGCCTCGCCTCGGTGCTGCACGAGCGCGAGCGGCTCAACCGCTTCACCGTCGGGCGGCGCACGTACCAGCGCAACGACGTGTTCCTGTCGTTCGCCGCGAAGAAGAAGATGTCCGACGACGCGCCGCTCGCGACGATCAAGCGCAGGTTCGCGCGCGACGAGAAGCTCGACGACCTCGCGCGCGAGCTGTCGGGCGAGATCACCGAGGCGCGCGCCGACAAGCCGTCGGCGATGGACAAGGAGCTGAAGATCCTCCTCGCGTTCCCCGGCTTCCTCCTCGGCTGGATGATCGCGCTCTTGCGCGGCCTGTACGCGTGGGGCCTCGCGCCGCGCAAGCTGATCGACACCGATCCGCTGTACACGAGCGCGTTCGTCGCGAACCTCGGCAGCATCAAGATCGACGCCGCCTACCACCACCTCTACGAGCACGGGAACTGCCCGCTGTTCGTGACGATCGGCCAGGTCGCCCAGGTCCCCGTCGTCGACGGCGACCAGATCGTCGCCCGCCCCCACCTCACGATCCGCTACACGTTCGACGAGCGCGTCGAGGACGGCCTCTACTGCGCGCGCTCGCTGCAGCTCCTCTCCCAGCGCATCGCAGACCCGGCCAGCTGGCTCGCTTGACGATCAGGCTTTCGCGACGGCGGCGTCCCAGCGGGCGATGTGGGCGGCGATGGTGGCGCGGTCGCCGGAGGGCTTGAAGCGGCGCTCCTCGCGCCAGGCGGCGCGGACGGCGGCCTGGTCCTTCCAGACGCCGGCGCCGAGGCCCGCGAGGAAGGCGGCGCCGAGGGCGGTGGTCTCGACGAGGGCGGGGCGCGAGATCTCGACGCCGAGGACGTCGGCCTGGAACTGCATGAGGAGGTTGTTGGCCGCCGCGCCGCCGTCGACCTTGAGCGCGGCGAGCGCGCGGCCGGAGTCGCGCTCCATCGCGCGCAGGATGTCGACGTTCTGCAGCGCGATGCCGTCGAGCGTCGCGCGCGCGATGTGGGCGCGCGTCGTGCCGCGCGTGAGGCCGGTGATCGAGCCGCGTGCGTCGGGGCGCCAGTGCGGGGCACCGAGGCCGGCGAACGCCGGGACGACGATCACGCCGCCGGCGTCGGGCACCGACTGCGCGAGCGACTCGATCTCGGCCGCCGACGAGAAGAACTGGAGGCCGTCGCGCAGCCACTGCACGGCGGCGCCGGCGATGAACGCCGAGCCCTCGAGCGCGTAGCGCAGCTCGCCGCTCGCGAGCTTCCACGCGACCGTCGTCAACAGGCCCGACTTCGACGCGACCGGCGTGTCGCCGGTGTTCATGAGGATGAACGCGCCGGTGCCGTACGTGCACTTCGCGTCGCCGGGCGTGAAGCACGCCTGGCCGAACAGCGCCGACTGCTGGTCGCCGGCGATGCCGCAGATCGGGATGCCGTCGGGCAAGCCGGGGACGCCGCGCGTGGCGCCGATCGTGCCCGAGGACGGCACGACCTCCGGCAGGATCGCGCGCGGCACGCCGATCAGCTCGAGCAGCTCGTCGGACCATGCGAGGTCGCGCAGGTCGAACAGCAGCGTGCGCGATGCGTTCGTCACGTCCGTCGCGTGCACGGCGCCCGCGGTCAGCTTCCACACGAGGAACGTGTCGATCGTGCCGAACGCGATGTGCCCGGCGCGGGCCGGCGCGGCGAGCGACGAGATGTTGTTCAGCATCCACGCGACCTTCGTCCCCGCGAAGTACGGGTCCAGCGTGAGGCCGGTGAGCTCGCGCACGCGCGCCTCCTTGCCTTCTCGCCTCAGCTCCGCGCAGCGGTCCGCCGTGCGGCGGTCCTGCCACACGATCGCGTGGTGGCACGGCGCGCCCGTCTTGCGATCCCACAGCACCGACGTCTCGCGCTGGTTCGTGATGCCGATCGCCGCGATCGTCGACGGCTCGATGCCCTTCAGCGCCTGCTCGAGCGCGGCCAGCACGGACGCCCAGATGTCCGCCGGATCGTGCTCGACCCAGCCCGGCGTCGGGTAGATCTGGCGGAACTCCTTGTAGCCGCGCCCGCGCACGGCGAGCTGCTCGTCGAGGACGAGCACGGTGGAGCCGGTGGTGCCCTGGTCGATCGCGATCACGTGGCGCATGCGGTGCCTCCCTTGCGAAGAAAGCCGATCACCTCGGCGGCGACGATGTCGCGCTCGACGTCGGCGGCGATCAGGTGGTAGCTGCGGGGCAGGATGCGGAGGCGGCGCGCGCGCGTGCGCTCCGCGATGTGGGTGGCGCACGCCACCGGCGCCGTGTGGTCCTTGTGCGCGTGCAGCACGAGCACCGGCTGCGTGATGCGCGGCAGCGCCGCGTCGGCGACGCGCATGAACGCGCGCAGCTCGCCGAGCGCCTTCACGGGGATCGCCGGGTAGCACGGGTTCTCGGCGCGCACCCGGCGGTCGCGCACGTCGGAGCCCCCGAGCTTCGGGATCGCGCGGACCGGCAACAGGCCTCGCTCGGCCCACGACGCGACGCGCGCCGACAGGCCCTCGAGCCACACCGGCGCGGCGAGCGTGGCGACGGCCTCGACCTGCGGGCGCAGGCTCGCCGCGTGCAGTGCGAGCAGCCCGCCGAGCGACTGCCCGACGACGGCGACCCGCCGGCCGCGCGCCGCGACGGCCTCGATGGCCCGGTCGACGTGCGCGGCCCAGTCGCGCCAGGTCGTGCGGTCGAGGTCGGCGAGC
Organism: Deltaproteobacteria bacterium; assembly: GCA_019637375.1. GTDB lineage: Bacteria > Myxococcota_A > Polyangia > Haliangiales > Haliangiaceae > JABFXX01. The sequence continues at coordinate 23,296 of JAHBVW010000075.1, forward strand.
GACGTGCCGTGCCCCGGCAGGAGCGGCGCGCGGACCGCAAACCCGGCGCGCGCGAGCTGCTCGCCGAGGTAGCGGACCTCGTAGGGCGTGCCGGTGAAGCCGTGGAGGAGGACCACGCCGAGACCCGCGTCATCTCCGTCGAGATCGAACGCCGTCACGCGGGTCGTGGTATCACACCGGCGCGCACATCGTCACCTCGCGTCCCGTCGCATTGACACCTCGTACGGATCTGCGCTCAGATCGAGGACGGCTCTAGCGCGATGAGCGAGTGGAAGACACGCATCACCAAGGTCCAGGTTGTCAAACCGGCCAAGGAATCCGGAGAGGCGTGCCTGGTGCTGATCTATCCACCGGGCCCCGACATGGGGAAGCGCTTTCCGCTCCAGCGCAGCGAGATCACCGTCGGGCGCGGCGCCGATTGCGACATCCAGGTCGACCGCGACTCGGTCTCGCGCCGCCACGCGCGCGTGTTCCGCTCCGGCGAGAACTGGTCCGTCGAAGACCTCCAGTCGACGAACGGCTCCTACGTCAACGACGTGCCGGTCACCAAGTCCGTCCTGCGCGACGGCGACTTCGTGAAGATCGGCGCCGCCATCTTCAAGTTCCTCACCGGTAGCGGCATCGAGGCCTCCTACCACGAGGAGATCTACAAGATGACGATCGTGGACGCCCTGACCGGCGCCCACAACAAGCGCTACTTCCTCGAGTTCCTCGAGCGCGAGATCGCCCGCTGCGCGCGCTACCGGCGGCCGCTGTCGCTGCTCATGTTCGACATCGACCACTTCAAGCAGATCAACGACAAGCACGGCCACCTCACCGGCGACTACGTCCTGCGCGAGATGGCGCGCCGCCTCCTCGGCCGCGTGCGCCGCGAGGAGCTGCTCGCGCGCTACGGCGGCGAGGAGTTCGCCGCGGTCCTCCCCGAGACGGACATCACCGGCGCGCGCACGTTCGGCGAGCAGATCCGGCGCATCGTCGGCGATCAGCCGTTCGAGTACGAGGGCGACACGTTCCCGGTCACCGTCTCCGTCGGCGTCGCCACCGTCGAGGGTGAGGACGTCGACGTCACCGCGTTCATCAAGGTCGCGGACGACAACCTGTACCGCGCCAAGCGCGAGGGCCGGAACCGCGTCGTCGGGTAGGTAGCGCCGGTCAGAACAGCTTGTTGCGCTTCATCACGAGCAGCAGGCTGCCGACGATCACGAGGACGAGGCCCCAGAACGCGGGGTAGCCCCAGGCCCAGTCCTTCTCCGGCAGCACCTCGAAGTTCATGCCGTAGACGCCGCACAGGAACGTCAGCGGCAGGAAGATGATGCTGACGAGGGTGAGGCGGCTCATCGTCCGGTTCGTCTTGTGGGCGACGAGGGACATGTAGTTGTTGAGCGAGCCCGACAGGATGTCGCGGTCGACGAGGACGTCCTGCAGCACGCGCTCGATCGTGCCGACCATGTTGTTCAGGTACGGCTGCGTCGCCTCGCTCACGAACGGCGACTTGCGCGACGCCAGGTCCGCGAGCACCGCGCGCGCGGGCAGCACGACCTTGCGCAGGTGGAGCAGGTCGGCGCCGAGCTCGGACGCGTCGCCGAACACGGACTCGTCGACGTGACCGATCAGCTTGCGCTGCACCTCGTCGACGCGCTCCTCGAACTTCTTGTGCACGTGGAGGTAGTTCTCGATCAGGTGGTCCCACAGCTCGTAGAGCAGGAAGCTCGGGCTCTGCGCGAAGCGGACGAAGTCGTTGATGTACGAGCGCTGGACCGCGTCGAGGAAGACCGGGTGCCCCTTGTGCAGCGTGAGCAGGAAGTTCTCGCCCATCATCGCGTCGACGCGCTCGAGGTCGAACTTGTGCTCGTTGAGCCGGCACCCCGACAGCACGAGGTGGATGTAGTGGTCGTAGCGCGCGATCTGCGTCGCCGGCTCGCGCGTGAATGCGTCCTCGAGGACCTCGGGGGCGACGAGCTCGAGCTTCGCGAGCTCCGCGCGCGCGTCCTCGGCCTTCGCGATGTCGACGTCGAACCACACGAACTTGCCGGCCTCGATCGCGGCGAGGCCCTCCTCGGGGCGCAGGCGCCGGAACTTCTTCGTCTTGAAGTCGAGCTCGACGACGCTGATCAGGGCGTCGGGTTCGCACGCCTCGAGGCGCGGGCTCGACGCGGCGAGCTTCGGCGGCGACGCGCCGGGGCGCGACGGATCCGCCGGCGCCTCCGACACGGGTTCGGCTTCAGCCCCCATCCGGCGATGGTACGCCAGACTTCGCGGCAGGGGGATCCGCCGGCGGGGATGTCGCGGCGGTTCGCCCGGCCCGGTCGCGGATGCGCTTGTCCATGAAGTAGTCGCGGCCGCGCCAGAACTCGGCGGCGACGCCGACCGTCGACACGGCCGCCGCGACGATGGTCAGGAGCTCCGACTGGCGCGGGAACAGCAGCGCGGCCCCGAGGAGGGCGCTCGTCCCGAGGACGCGGCTGCCCCACGCGAGCGCTTTTGTCGCGACCTTGTGGTGCGAGAGGAGGTTGTCGAGGCCGCCGACCGCGAGCTCGACGGCGAGGATCGTGAACACGGGCCACGCCGGGGCGGGCGTCTCGACGAGCACGGCGAACAGGAGGACCGGCAGCGCGATCGAGCCGATCAGGCGGACGCCGTCGGCGCGCGTGAAGTCGCCGCGGCCGCGCAGCTTCTTCCAGCCGACGGCGATGTAGTCGATCCCGCTGACCCAGGTGATCGCGACGACGGCGAACATGATCCAGCGGATCGTCAGCTCCATGTCGCCGTGCAGGTGCAGCGCGAGCACGGGCGCGACCGACGCGCTCATCACGATCGCGCCGCGCCAGAACTTCTTCTTCACGACCCACAGGCCGAGGGCGATCGCGATCGGGGCGACGACGAGCGAGCCGAGGAACCAGGTCAGGAACGCGCGGCCGCCCTCGCCGACCAGTGGGAACAGGAGCATCACGCCGATGCCCTGCATCTGCGTCCACGTCTTGACCTTGCCGAGGTAGCTCGTCTTCATCGTCAGGTCGCGCTGCTCGTAGGCGGAGCGCAGCGCGGTGACGAAGAACTCGCGGGTGAACATCAGGGCGAGCGCCCACGCGGGGACGAGGCCCAGGCCGAACGCGTCGTCGGCGAACGGGGTGTAGGCGAACGCGATGAAGACCTTGTCGGCGATCGGGTCGAGCAGGCCGCCGAGGACGGTCGAGCCGTACTTGCGCGCGAGCATGCCGTCGACCCAGTCGGTGCAGCCGATCAGCGTGCCCGCGATGAGCGCGCTGGCCATGTAGGGGTTGCCCTCCATGCCCTGGCCGGCGCCGCGGTAGATCAGCCAGCTGAGGAGCGGCATGGGAATCAGCCGCGCCAGCGTCACCTGGTTCGCGGTGATCCACGGCTTGCCCGGGCTGGCCACGCCGGGACCCTATCATCAGGCTACTCCAGCGCGCAGCTCACCCGCAGCTCGGTCCCGGCTGCGGGAGGCGAAGTCCGCTCGACACGTAGCTCCAGGCCCGTGGCGGTGGTGCAGGCGGCCGGATTCGACGCGATCCAGTAGCAGGGGCGCGTCCCGCCGGCGGCCGGGGTGGTGGCATCCGCCATCGCGCAGCGCGGAATCTGCGTCTCGATGGGGTGCGCCGCGAACGGATCGACCACGTCGGACACCTCGCAGTCGAGCTGCGTGCCGGGGTTGCGGTCGTCCACGTCGCGCGTGGACAGCTCGCCCTCGAGGCAGGGCGACACGGCGTTGAACAGGAGCTGGCCGATGTCGGCGAGCGCCTGCGAGTAGTCGGCCTGGCACACGGTGCGGAACAGGCCGCGGTTGCCGTAGGTGCCGAGGAACGCGGCCAGCCGGTTCGCGGGGCGGCCGATCTGCGGGTTGCCGTCGATCGTCGTGTTGCACGACGGGAGGAGGCCGAGCGGCTGCGAGACCGTCGCATCGAACACGACGCGGCCGAACGAGATGTCCGACTTCGGGTCGCCGGCGATCAGCGCGACCACGGTGCGCGACGGGTCCTTCACCGTCGCGAGGAACTCGGCGTAGGCCGACGGCGCCGTGAGGTACGAGTCCGTTCGCACGCGGCAGTTCGTGTAGTCGCCGGGCGCCGACGTCGAGATCGGCTGGTCGCACAGGAACGCCTGCGACGAGCAGCGCATGTCGTCGGGGCCGACCATCGACGTCGGCAGGCTGAAGAACTCGGTCGGCTTCTTTGCCGAGCAGTCATCCTCGTCGGTGAGGATCACGACCGCGAGGAACGCGTCCTCGCGGAGGAAGCCGGCGTTCTGCGGGTTCGAGCCGTCGAGCGCGCGCTTCATCGCCTCGAGGGGCGACTCGAAGCCGCACCCGGTGTCGCCGAGCTGCGCGATGCACGGCAGCGCCTTGGACAGCTCGCCGGGGTAGTTCGTGCGGCGCCCGCCGGTCGGGAGCGCGATGTCCTCGATGAAGCGCCCCGTCGGCGGGCCGCTCGCCGGATCGCACTGCGGCCGCCGCGTGTTCTGGAGCAGGCCGTTCTCGCCGACCGCCGGGTGGCACGCCGGGGCCGAGGGGACGTTGACGCCGAGGTCGATGGTCGACGACACGACGCCGATGTGCAGGTTCGGGCGGCCCTGCGGGAACTTCGTGTCGATCGCCGTGACGAACTGCTCGAAGTTCCGCGCGAACAGCGTCTGCTTCTGCTTCGTCGAGCCGGAGTTGTCGATCACGAACAGGATGTCGATCTCGGCGCTGATCGGGATGTTCTTCGTGAACGCGCCGCTCTGCTCGGGGTCGACCTTGGCGATCGAGCGATCGGGACAACCGGCGACGCAGGAGAGGAGAGAGGCGAAGAGGATCGCGCGCAGCATGCCCGTTCGTGGCGAGCGCCCCCGCGATCCATCACGCCGAAACGCAGAAAGCGGGCGACGCATCGCCCGCTTTCATCTCTCCCGAGGAGAGCGACCGATCACCGCATCAGGGCGGGTTCGTGTCCTTGCCGACGACGCACTGGACGAACAGGTGCGTGTCGGGCGGCGTGTTGCGCTGCTCCGGGTGCACCGCGAAGACGAGCTTCGACGGGTACTCCGAGCACTGCATCAGGTTCTTCTTCACGTACCAGCACGGCTGCACCGCGTCGTTCGCCGGCGTGTTCTCGTCCTGCATCTTGCACGTCGGCATGATGCGCTCGACGGCGGCCGGCGTGTTCGGGCGCTCGACCTCGGAGACGGTGCACTCGAGCTGGAGGCCCGGGTTGTTCGGGTCGAGGTCGGTCGTGCTGACGTCCGACTCGAAGCAGGGATTACCGACGACGCGCTTGATGAGCTGCGCGATCAGGTCGAGGCCCCTCTCGAGGTCGGCTTTGCCGTCGCCGTCGTCGTCGTTGCACAGCGAGAAGAACGAGTTGCGGTCGGGGAACTGCTTCGCGAAGTACGCGAGGCGCGGCATCGCGAACGCGCTCTGGTTGCCGACGCGGCAGCTCGGCTCGAGCACCGCGACGTTGTTCATCGCCGTGTTGATCGTGACCGAGGTCGTCGGGACCGAGGGCTCCGTCGTCGCCGACGGGCCGTTGATGAGCGAGATGATGATCTGGCGCGGGTCGCTCTTGACCTTCTTGATCTCCTCGACGAAGTGGTCGGGGTGGTGGAGGTACGGCGAGTTCGTGCGCGGGCGGCAGTTCGTGTACGTGCCGGGCGCCGTGCGCGACATGATGCCCTCGTCGCACTCCCAGCCCCACTCGAAGCAGCGGAAGTCGGCCAGCGGACCGACCGCGCTGTTGCTCGGGTTGAAGATCTGCGTGTCCTTCGCCGAGCAGTCATCTTCATCGGAGATGATGATGACCGCGAGGAACGCGTCGGGGCGGAGGAAGCCGGCGTTGTTCGGGTTCTTCAGCGCCTTCTCGAGCGAGCCGAGGTGCTGCTCGAAGCCACAGCCCGTCGGGCCGAGCGAGGCGATGCAGGAGAACGTGTCCTCGAGCGAGCCCGTGTAGTTCTTCTGCCGGGTCCCGTTCCCCATGTCGATATCGGAGATGAAGTTGCCGTTCGGCGGCGTGCAGCCCGGGACGCGCGCGGTCGCGAGCAGGTTGCCGTTGTCGCCGAGGCCGGTGCACGTACCGCCGACGGTCATGTTGCCGGCACCGATGTCCTGCGAGATGACGCCGAGGTGGATGTTCGGCAGGCCACCCTCGATCTGCGAGAGGCTCCGGATGAACCGCGGGAAGTTCGCGGTCAGCGCGGCCTGCTCGTCGGCCATCGTCGGCGACTTGTCGATCAGGAACAGGATGTCGATATCCCGGTTGATGTTGACCGGAATGTCCTTGCTCTCGATCTTGTCCTGCCCCGGGATCACCTTGTCGATGCTCCGGTCAGGGCAGCCCGCCATCGCGAGCAACGAAATGGGAAGAAGCGAACGCAAAAGTACCTGGCGCATCGGGCGCACCTCCGGAAGTCGACGGCAGCATAGAGCAAGCCGCTCTCCACGTTGAGCGATCAACGTTTTCAAATGCTTACTTTTTCGGGGGACCGAACGGACCGCCAACTTGGTTGACAGTACGCCAGGATCGTTGGCACTCGCAAGGAAGTAGCGATTCTCGCTAGTTCAGACGGGCTCGACCGGGAGGCGGAAGGAGAAGCAAGCACCTTGGGTGACGTCATCGCACGTGATGTCACCTGCGTGGGCCTCGACGATCTGGCGGGCGAGGTAGAGGCCGATGCCGGCGCCGGCGGGGTCGCCGGGGTCGGGGCGGACGTGGGCGACGCGGAAGAACTTCTCGAAGACGCGCTCGCGGAGGTCGGCGGGGACGCCGGAGCCGGTGTCGGTGACGGCGACCTCGATGCGGCCGCCGCGCGAGCGGACGGCGATGGCGATCGTGCCGTTCGGCGGCGTGTACTTGATCGCGTTCGTCATCAGGTTCGAGACGACGATGCCGAGGCGCGTGGCGTCGGCGCGCACGAACGCGTCGCCCGCCTCGCGCGCGACGTCGACGGTGAGCTCGGCCTCGGCGAGGCGGGGCTCGAGGGAGGCGAGCACGACGTCGATGATGCGGTAGACGTCGACGCGCTCGAGGGCGAGGCGCAGCTTGCCGGACTCGATGCGCGTGAGGTCGAGCAGGCGATCGATCGTGAGGGCGAGCTCCTCGCAGCCCTGGGTCGCCATCGCGACGACCTCGCGCTGGTGCGGCGTGAGCCTGCCGACGTCCTCGCCGAGGAGGAGCACGTTCATGCGCAGGGTCGTGAGCGGCGTCTTCAGCTCGTGGGACGCGACCGCGATGAGCTCGCCGCGCAGCGTGTCGAGGCGGACGAACTCGGTGATGTCGTGGAGCACGGCGACGGCGCCGATCTTGTTGCCGGCGAGCGGGATCGGCACGGCGGTCGGTAGGAACGTGCGGCGCTCGCCGCCGAACTCGACCGCGAAGGCGTCGCGCAGCTCGGCGCGGCTGCGCGTGCCGCCGAGGGCGATGCGGATCTGCGCCGCGACCGCCGGCGGCGTGTCGGCGAGGGTGGCCGCGGCGTCGCCGAGGACGGTGCGCGCGGGCGGGTTGAGCGAGGCGATCGCGCGGCTCGCGTCGACGACGACGACGGGGTCGGGGAGGGCGCCGATCGTGGCCTCGAGCGTGTCCTTCGCGCGCAGGACCTCGCCCAGGTTCGAGCTCTGGAACGCGGCGAGGCTCTCGGCCATGCGGTTGAAGCCGTCGGTCAGGTTCGCGAGCTCGCTCGGCTCGGCGCGCTCGACGCGGTGGTTGAAGTCGCCGCGCCGCATCGCATCGACGGACGACGTGAGCGCGCGGATCGGGCGCAGCACGCTGCGCGCGAAGAACAGGAGGACCATCGTCGCGACGACGAGCGCGACGAGCGACACGAGCGCCACCATCCACGTGCCGCGCGTCGCCTCGCTGCGGGCGGTGAGGCCGGCGTCGCGGAGCGCGCGGAAGCTGTGCTCGCGCAGGCCGTGGCACGCGGCGATCGCGTGGCGCAGCGTCGGGTTGACCTCGGCGTGATAGTACTGGTGCGCCAGCTCGACGGTGAGGCGCGGCAAGGACGCGAGGAGCGTATCGACGCGGCGCCGGTACATCGCGACCTCCTCGCCGAGCGCGCTCGCGATCACGCGCTCGTCGTCGGGCCCGACCCCGGCGAAGCTCGCGAACGCGGTGTCGAAGCCGGCGCGCTGGGCACGCAGCTCGGTGTGGGCGCGCTCGAGCTCCCCGGAGATCGCGAGGAGCAGCGCATCGTCCTCGCGCTCGAGCGCGGTCGTCATCGTCGCGGCCAGGTCGATCGCGGCCTGCCGCCCCTCGAGCGTGCGGTCGACGACGCGCCCCAGGCGCACGAACACGATCCAGCTCCACAGGCCCGTCACCACGGTCGCGAACAGCAGCACGAGGCTCGTCACCACGAACCGCGACCGCAGGCTGCGCTTGACCGGGAGACGCTCGAACGGGGGCACATCGCCGGGCGCGATCGAGGTCGTCATCGTCGAGAGGTCAGCGTCGAGTCAGCCAGGTCAGCGTCGAGTCAGCGGGGGCAGCGGGGGCAGCGGGGGCAGCGGGGGCAGCGGGGGCAGCGGGGGCAGCGGGGGCAGCGGGGGTAGCGGGGGCAGCGGGGGGCAGCGGGCAGCGTCGAGCCAGCCGGGGCAGCGTCGAGTCAGCGAGGTCAGCGTCGGGATCGGAGTCAGCGGGTGGCTGTGAGGATTGTGGGTCAGGGGCAACGGGGAAGATAGCCTGGAGGTTCTCGCCGAGAAGTCGGCGTCGAGCGGTCGCGTCGAACGATCGGAGAGGTCGGGAGTCGGTGGCTCACGTCAGGCCGTGGCGCTTGCGCTTGCGCTGGAGGGTGGTGGGGTCGATGCCGAGGATGCGGGCGGCGGCCTCGAGGGAGGGGGCGCGGGCGATGACGCGGGCGATGTGCTCGATCTCGAGCTCCTCGATCGTGACGTCGCCGCCGAGGACGGGGGTGCGGGAGGGTTTGCCGTCGACGACGATGCCCAGGTCCTCGGGCTCGAGCTGGGGACCGGGGGCGAGGATGACGGCGCGCTCGATCGCGTTGCGCAGCTGGCGGAGGTTGCCGGGCCACTTCTCGCGGCGGACGGCGTCCTCGGCGGCCGCGGACAGCTCGAGTGTGGGGCGCCCCTGGCGGCGGCGGAACAGCTGCAGGTAGTGCGCGGCGAGCGCGGAGAGGTCCTCGGCGCGCTCGCGCAGCGGCGGGACCTTGAGGCTCACGACGTCGAGGCGGAACAGCAGGTCCTCGCGGAAGCGACCGGCCTTCACGTCGTCCTCGAGGGCGTGGGTCGTCGAGGCGATCACGCGCACGTCGGCGCTGCGCTCGGTCGCGTCGCCGAGGCGCTCGTAGGTGTGGTTCGTGAGCAGGCGGAGGAGGCGGGCCTGCGCGTCGAGCGTGAGATCCGAGATCTTGTCGAGGAACAGCGTGCCGCCGGCGGCCTCCTCGACCTTGCCGGGCGTCGTGCCCTGACCGAACAGCGCGCCGCACAGGGCCTCGCCGGCGAGGGTCGAGCACTGCACGGCGACGAACGGGCGGTCGGCGCGGCGGCTGTTCGCGGCGATCTGGCGGGCGAGGACGCTCTTGCCGGTGCCGCTCTCGCCGCGGAGGATCACGACGGAGTCCGAGGCGGCGGCGCGCTGCACCGACGCGAGGAACGCGCGGTACGTGGGGCTGCGCGTCTCGCCGAAGTCCTCGCCCTCGGCCTCGACGCGCTCCTCGAGCTCGGCGACGCGGCGGCGCAGGCGCTCGGCCTCGACGACGCGGCGTGTGGCGAGGCGGACCTGCTCGGGCGTGAACGGCTTGGGCAGGTAATCGACGGCGCCGAGGCGCATGGCCTCGACCGCGGTCTCGAAGCTGGCGTACGCGGTGATCACGATGATCCCCAGCCCGGGGCGCGCCGCGAGCATCTGCGGGATCGCCGTGAGGCCGTTGTCGCGGCCGAGCCACAGGTCGAGCAGGACGACGTCGAAGCGGCCGCGGTCGAGCGCCTCGATCGCGCCGCGCGTGCTGCCCACCCCGAGGACGCGCCCGCCGTCCGCCTCGAGGCACAGCCGCACCGACTGGCGCACGCCCGGGTCGTCGTCGACGACGAGCGCCGACCAGCGCGCGGCATCGGCCCCCTCGGGCGACGGGTCACCCTCGTTCCGTGCGGCGGATCTCTGGGGCGAGGTCGTCATCGGGCGCAGCATGGCATGCAGGGCCGCCCTTGCCGCCGAGGCTCATGCAGGTGAATTGCCGTGACGGATCCCGAGGCTCGCCTCCGTGTTCTCCGGCGACCGCGTGACGCACGTCGCCAGGGGGCCCGGGGGGCCAAAGGGGGGCCAAAGGCGGGACAAGAGCGCCGGCTTTCGGCGGGATGTCGCGTGGTAAGGTGAGGCGTCGTGACGACGGGGTCCACCGACCGAGCCGGAGCGATCTCCGCCTCGGCGAAGGCAAACGGCGTGTTCGGCGCTGGCGACGCGGCATCTCGCCGTGTCGTGCTCCTCGCCCCCGACGACGACGCCCGGCGCACGCTCCACATGCTGCTCGACCGCGCCGGCCTGCACGTCGCCGCGATGGCCGAGCTCGAGCACGCGCGGCGCTACCTCGACGCGCACGCGTGCGACGCGTTGATCGCCCGGGCCGAGACCGCCGCCGCCGCCGCGCCGGCCCTGGCGGCGCTCGGCACCCCGGTGATCGCGCTCGCCCGGCCGCGCGACGTGGGCGCGGCGCTGCAGCTGCTCGAGGCCGGCGTCGCCGAGGTCGTGGGCGAGCCCGCGGACGAGCTCGCGATGACGCTCGCGCTGCGCCGCGTGTTCGCGCGCGAGCACGCGCGGGTCCCCACTCCCGCGGCCGATGAAGCGCCGCCGCCCGGCGACGTCGCGCGCCGCCTCGTCGGTGAGGGCCCGGCGATGCAGCGGCTGCGCGCGCTGGTCGCGACGATCGCGCCGAAGCGCACGACGGTCCTCATCCAGGGCGAGAGCGGCACCGGCAAGGAGCTCGTCGCGCGCGCGATCCACGACGCCTCCCCGCGCCGCGACCGGCGGTTCGTCGCGATCAACTGCGCCGCGATCCCGGCGACGCTCCTCGAGTCCGAGCTGTTCGGCCACGCGCGCGGCGCGTTCACCGACGCCGTGCGCGACAAGCTCGGCCTGTTCGAGGAGGCGAGCGGCGGCACGCTGTTCCTCGACGAGGTCGGCGAGCTCCCGCTCGCGCTCCAGGCCAAGCTCCTGCGCGTCCTCCAGGAGAGCGAGATCCGGCGCGTCGGCGACAACGACACGATCCGCGTCGACGTGCGCCTGGTCGCGGCGACGCTGCGCGACCTCGCCGAGGAGGTCGCCGCCGGCCGCTTCCGCGAGGACCTGTACTACCGGCTCAACGTGCTCCCGCTGAAGATCCCGGCGCTGCGCGACCGCGCCGAGGACATCCCGCAGCTCGCGCGCTTCTTCGCGCGCCGGCACGCCGAGCGCTACGCCCTCGGTGAGGTGGAGCTCCCCGACGACGTCCTCGACGTCCTCGCGCAGCAGCCGTGGCCGGGCAACGTGCGCGAGCTCGAGAACGTCCTCGAGCGCGCGATCGTGCTCGCGGATCACCACCGCGCCGGCGGCCCGGCGATCGATCTCGAGTTCCTCGCGACGGTCATGAACATCCAGGGGCAGCCCGCCGCGGACACCGGTGGCGGTGACGACGCCTCGAACGAGCTATCGATCAAGAAGGCGACGCGCGAGCTCGAGAAAACGTTGATCGCGCGCGCCCTCGTGGCGACGCAGGGAAACCGCACGAACGCTGCGAAGCTGCTCGAGATCTCGCACCGCGCCCTGCTCTACAAGTTGAAAGAGTACGGAATCTCCTGACTCCGTTCGCCGCGGCCTTTTTTGGAAAACGCCGCGAGGCGTCCTAGAATTACGACCGGCTCCCGCTGCGGCGGACAGAGGTGCCATGGCCAAACAATGCATCGGGCTTGATATCGGCTCTTCCAGCGTCAAGGCAGTTCAGCTGCGACGCAAGGGCAACAACTGGGCCCTGCAGGCGTTCGGCATGCAACCCCTCGTGCCGCAGACGATCGTCGACGGGACGATCATGGACCAGGGTGCCGTCGCCGACGCCGTGCGCCAGCTGTGGCAGCGCCTGCGCCTGAAGCAGAAGGACGTCGCGATCGCGATCGCCGGTCACTCGGTGATCATCAAGAAGATCGCGGTGCCGCAGATGTCGCCGGAGACGCTCGCCGCGAACATCCGCGCCGAGGCGGAGCACCACATCCCGTTCGGGCGCGACGACGTCGAGATCGACTACCACGTCACGAACCCGGCGAGCGCGAGCGGCCAGACGGAGCTGTTGCTCGTCGCCGCGAAGAAGGAAGTCGTGGCCGACTACATCCAGGTCGTGCGCGACGCGGGGCTCGTCCCGCAGGTCGTCGACGTCGCCGCGTTCGCGAGCCAGAACGGCTTCGAGGCGAACTACCCGCTCGACCCGCGCGAGACGGTCGTGCTGATCAACATCGGCGCGGCGATCTCGAGCATCAACATCGTGCGCAGCGGCGTGTCGCTGTTCACGCGCGACGTGACGATCGGCGGCAACGCGTTCACCGAGGAGATCCAGAAGCAGCTCGGCATCGCGGCCGACGAGGCCGAGGCCTACAAGGTCGGCGGTAGCCAGACCGAGGACGGCGTCGTGCCGCAGGAGGTCCTCCGCGTCATGGACGGCGTCTCCGAGGTGATGGCGGGCGAGTTCCAGCGCTCCTTGGACTTCTTCCTCGCGACGACGGCCGACGCGAACGTCACGCGCATCGTGCTCGCGGGCGGGAGCGCCAAGGTGGGCTCGTTGCACCGCGCGATCGAGCGGCGGTCGCGGCTGCCGCTCGAGGTCGCGGATGCGTGGCGCAGAGTCGAGATCGATGCCTCGCTGGATCGCACCTACCTGTCGGCGCACTCCCCGGAGGCGCTGATCGGAGTCGGGCTGTCGATGCGAGCAGGTGGAGACAAGTAGCCATGATCAAGATCAACCTCCTCCCCCAGAAGCGGCCGAAGCAGCGCGCCGGCGCCGGCGGTCCCCGCACCGCGGGGGAGGCCTCGTCGAGCGGGATGATGTTCGGTGTCGTCGGCCTCGCCGCCGCCGCCGCCGCGGTGTTCTTCCTCATCGACAAGCCGAAGCGCGACGCGATCGCCGAGAGCCACGAGATCGCCGACAAGGCGAACCAGGACGCGGCGAAGGCGCGCGCGCAGCTCTCCGGCGGCTCGAACGAGCTCAGCTACGCCGACCTCCAGAAGGCCGAGGCCGACGCCACGCAGCGCGAGCAGTCGATCGCCCGCCTGATGGGGGCCAAGGTCGTGCCGGCCCACGTGCTGCACGAGCTCGGCAAGATCCTCACGCCGAAGGGCATCCCGACGATGACCGCGGCGATGTCGGCGCGCGCCGGCGCGACGATGGATCCCAAGCAGCTCCAGGACTGGGAGCCCACGCAGGTGTGGCTCACGTCGTTCTCCGACCAGGCCGGCTCGTTCAAGCTCGAGGGCGGAGCGCAGACCGAGGCCGTCGTCGACCAGCTGCGCGAGCGGCTCGCGGCGTCGGTCCACTTCATCGATGTCACGCCCGCGGGCGGTGAGCGCGTGACCGATCGCGAGACCAACTTGAACTACTTCCGCTTCACCATCACCGGAAAGCTGGCCTACTGATGGCGGGCGCGATGCAAGACTTCGCGCGGCTGCCGCCCCAGAAGAAGGCCGCGATCTTCATCGGGGTCGGCGTGTTCGCGTTCATCCTGTACTTCCGCTTCATCCTCACGCCCCTCAACGAGGAGGTCGAGGACGCCGAGAACTCGGCGAACGCGGCGAAGAGCAAGGCGACCGCCGAGGAGCAGATGGTCCCGAAGTACCAGCAGCTGCGCGAGAAGATGGCGACGCTGCAGGACTCGATCGACCGCAACCAGAAGATGCTGCCGACCGACGCCGACTCGTTCTTCGGCGCCGTGCAGAACAAGGCGAAGGAGGCCGGCGTCGCGATCCTCAAGTGGACGCGCAAGAACGAGGAGCCCGTCGAGAACTTCGTGAAGGTCCCGCTCGACATCGAGCTCGCGGGCTCGTTCATGCAGCTCAAGCGGTTCTTCGCGTCGCTCGTGCAGAAGCCGACGGTCACCGGCAACGCGGGCGAGCCCGCCGAGCGCATCGTGTCGATCGAGAACCTCGTCATCCAGCAGCCGCTCACGGCGAAGAAGGGCGAGACGACGCTGAGCGCGAAGTTCATCGCCGTGACGTACCGCCAGGACAACCGCCCGGCGGCGGGCGTGGGCTCCGGCTCGGGCGCCGCGCCCGTGCGGCCCGCCGGCGTCGCGCCGCTGCCGACGCAGGCGCCCGCCGGTCAGGGCGGCGCGCCGCTGCCGAGCCCGGCCGCGGTGAAGACGCAGGTCGAGGAGCAGGTGAAGCGCGGCGAGGAGCGCGCGAAGGGCGCCGACGAGCCGGCGGCGGACCCGAAGGCCGCCGACAAGCTGAAGGGAGGCATGTGATGACGCGGATCATGCTCGCGCTCGCGCTCGTCGCGACGACGGCGTGCGGCGAGGACGGCGGCGGCGGCCAGCAGCCGCAGCCCGGCCAGCAGGCCACGCCCGCGGCGGCCGCGCCGGCGGCGGCCCCGGGCGCAGGCTCCGGACCGAAGTTGAGCCCGCAGGTCCACATCGAGGACCGCGTCGGGTGCAAGGCGCCGCCCGCGGGCGCGAAGGTGTGCGATCCGAACGCGCTCACGGCCTGCGATCCGAAGTCCAAGCACTACTGCATCGCGACGCAGACGCAGACCGGCATCCAGTACCTGTGCGGTCCGTGCCCGGAGCGCGACGGCATCCGCGCCGCGTTCAAGGAGTCCGACTTCGCGCTCGACGTGAACCGCGACCCGTTCGCGTCGGTGATGGGCGAGTCGCGCGACGCCGGCAGCGCCGGCTCGGCGAAGCCGGTGATCACCGAGGAGTGCAAGCCCGACAAGGTCGTCGCGTCGAACTACTCGTTCCAGGACCTGACGCTGCGGGGCATCGTCGCACAGGGCACCAAGCGCAAGGTGCTGATGATGGACTCGGGCGGCCTCGGCCACATCATCGGCCTCAAGGACTGCGTCGGTAAGGAGAAGGCGATCGTCAAGGATATCGGCACCGAGTACATCACCTTCCAGCTGAACGTGAACGGCACCGGCACCAAGTACGAGGACAAGTCGGTCCAGCTGCACCCGAACCGCGTCGCGCTGTCGTCGAACCCGAGCAGCTCGGGCGCCGAGAGCAGCAGCACCGATCGCCCGCCGAGCAGCGTGCCGATCGTGACCCCCGTGACGCCGGAGCGTCCGACGGTCGTGATCCCGCCGACGCGGGCGCCGGTGATCACGCCGAACATCCCGCCGCAGGCGCCGACGACCCTGCGTCCGTAGCGGCGGTTTCTCGACGGCGATCTCGAACGCGACCCACGAGGTCGCGTTTGATGTTTTCGGCAAAAATTTGTGACCTCGCGCAGGACGGGCGAAAATTTTTTCGCTCGAGGAGCGTGCACATGATCCGACTCGACAGAAGAGTGATCGCCCTGGCGGCCGTCCTGGTGACGGGCGCCACAGGTGCGCCGGTGCGCGATGCGCGCGCGGACGGCAAGAACGAGATCCGCTCCGTGACCTTCCAGGAGGAGGCCGGTGGAGCGGCGACGCGCATCGCCATCAAGGGGGCGCAGACACCGACGTTCACGGTGTACAAGCTCGAACGACCGAGTCGCGTCGTCGTCGACGTGCCGCAGGCGCGGCTCGCCGAGGCGATGCGCGGTCACGAGAGCGGCGTCGTCTACACGGCGAGCACGTGGGCGGTGAGCACGATCTCCGCGCAGCAGCTCGACGACGGCGGTCAGGTCGTGCGCGTGATGGTCACGCTCGCGCGGCCGGGGCGCTACGACGTCAAGACCGACGGCAACGAGGTCGTCGTGACGGTGTCGGCGCGCGATCCGGCGCCGCGGACGGGGAACCCCGAGGCGCTCGCGAAGCTGCAGGCGAGCGCGGATGCGAAGATCGCCGCGGCGAACGCGTCGGCGCAGGCGGCCCAGGCGGAGGCCGAGCGCCTGCGCAAGGCGGCCGCCGAGCAGACGGCGCGCGCCGAGGCCGCGCAGCGCACCGCCGACGAGGCCAAGCGCAGCGGCGCGCAGGCGAACGCGGCGGACCTGGCGCGCGCGAAGGCCGACGCGGCGAAGGCCCGCGACGAGGCGGCGCGCGCCACGAACGCGGCGTCGGCGGCGCAGGCCAACGCCGAGCGCGAGCGCGAGGCGGCGGTCGCCGAGGCCGCGAGGGCGCGGCGCGAGGCGGATCAGGCGAAGCAGTCGGCCGCGCGGGAGACCGAGGCGGCCGCGAGGTCGCGCGCCGAGGCGAAGCAGGCGACCGAGCAGGCGCGCCTCGCCGAGCGCGACGCGACGCAGGCGAAGGAGGCCGCCGAGCAGGCGAAGCAGGCGGCCGCACGCGAGGCCGAGGCGCTGAAGAAGGCGGCCGCGCGCGAGACCGAGGCGGCGAAGCAGGATGCGGCGCGGATGCGCGCCGAGGCCGAGGCCGCGAAGCAGGACGCCGCCCGCATCAAGGCGGAGGCGGCGCAGCAGCAGGCCGCGACGGCGAAGCAGCTCGACGCGGCCGCGAAGGCGAAGGCCGAGGTCGAGACGGCGCGGCGCGAGGCGGATGCGGCGCGCGCCGAGGCGACGCGGATCCGCGACGCGGCGGCGCAGGCCAAGCGCGAGGCCGAGACGGCGCGGCGCGAGGCGGATGCCGCGCGCGGCGATGCGGCGCGCACGAAGGCGGATGCCGAGGCGGCGCAGCGCGCGGCCGACGTGGCGCGGCGCGAGGCGGCGCAGAAGCGCGCCGAGGCCGACAGCGCACGCAGCGAGGCGGCGCAGAAGCGCGCCGAGGCCGACAGCGCGCGCAGCGAGGTCGCGAAGGTCAAGGGCGATGCGGCGCGCACGCAGGCGGCGATCGACGCCGCGCGCACCGAGGCCGCCGCCGCGAAGGCGGATGCCGCGAAGGCGCGCGCCGAGGCGGAGGCGGCGCGCACGGCGGCCGCCGACGACAAGAAGCAGGCCGAGGCCGACCGCAGGAGCGCGGAGCTCGCGCGGACGGCGGCCGACCGGACGATGCAGGACGCCCGGGCGCAGCTCGCCGCGCTCGACAAGAAGGCGCAGGGCGCGCAGGCGCTCGAGGACAAGGCGCGCGCCGCGCTCGCCGCCGCCTCGGCGCGCGAGGACGCCGCGCGCGAGTCCGAGCAGAAGGCCGTGCGCGAGCGCGAGCAGGCGAAGCAGGCGGCGGTGACCGCGTCGCAGCGCGCGGCGGACGCCGCGAAGAAGTCGTCGAGCGACGCCGCCGCGATCGCGGCCGAGGCCCGCGCGGCCGAGG
>JAHBVW010000076.1 GCA_019637375.1 Deltaproteobacteria bacterium
GCGCCGGCAAGGGCAGCGACGGCTCCTCCGGCAGCGACGGCCGCACCGGCCACGGCGGCGACGGCGGCCACGGCGGCATGGTCGTCGTCCACTACGACGCGCGCCACCCCGAGCTCGCGCGCCTCGTCGAGCTCGACACGCGCGGCGGCCGCGGCGGCGATGGTCGCGAGGTCGGCACCGACGGGCGCAACGGTGCACCGGCCCTGTTCGCCCCGGAGCGCGCCGGCGCGCTGTTCGCCGCCGAGCTCGCGCGCGGCGTGCCCGTCGAGCGCTGAGTTAGCGGATCGCGCGGATCGCGGGCGGCGCCGCCGGCGGGGGCGGCGCGAGGTGCGCGCGCGGCGTCATCAGGGTGTCCTGCCGCACGAACGTGAACTGCCACGCCGCCGGCACGCGCGCCGTGACCTCGATGTCGCGGCGCCCGTCGGAGTACGCGATGCGGTTGCGATCGATGTGGCGCACGGGCTCGACGCCGACGCGCAGCTCCGCACCGCCGCCGGAGGTGGCGGTCCAGTACGTGCCCGACAGGCGCACGCCGTCGAAGCGGATGCGCACCTCGGCGTCGGTGCGCTCCGGGCTGACCTGGATGCCGGGCGTGTTGAACGCCCAGCTCGGCGTCGCATCGTTGAGCAGGCCCATCATCCCGTCCGACGCGGTCAGGATCCCGGCGCACGCGTAGGTGCCGCCGATCCGCGTGTAGGCGCACTCGACCCACGGGCCGTCGCCGGCGCGCGCCTCGACGGTGGCCGTCGCGCGCACGCCGCTGCCGAGCAGCAGCGCCTTCGCCGGCCCGTTCGCCTCGACGCAGCCGCGCACGAACAGCACCGCGATGAGGAGCGGCACACCCGCGCGCAGCGCGAGCGGCGCGATCGCCGGCACCCACGCGCGCAGCGCCGCCATCCGCCGCAGCACGCGCACGCGCCGGCGGCGTCCGCTCCACACACCGGCGATCGCGATCGCACTCGCGAGCCCGAGCAGCGCCGGGATGCGCCCCGCGCCGTCCGACGGCAGCGGCCCGTCGACGGTGAACGTCGTCTTCCCGGGCGCGACCCACGCCGCGACGACGCTGAGCGAGCCCTGCGGCGTCGCGGGCAGCGCGTAGACCGGCTCGTCCGCGCCGCTCGCGTGCGTCGCGCGCCAGCGCGGGTAGTGACCGGTGCCGAGCGCGACCAGCACCGGCGCGTCGGCGACGACCTCGATCTCGACGGCCTCGTCGTCGAGCCGCGTCGTCCGCACCGTCGCCGGCCCCGTCGCCGACTCGATGCGCGCGAACTGGCCGTCCCACGCGGACACCTCGCGGATGCGGAAGTTGCCGAGGCGCAGCTCCGTGTCGGGGTTGCCGATCGACGGCGACCTGTCGGCGGCGATCACCCAGCGCACGTTGAAGCGGCGCAGGCTGCTCGGGCCCGTGTCCTCGATGCGCTCGCGCAGCAAGAGGTCCGGCTGCCAGATCATGTGGAACGTCGGCAGCCCCGTGAGCGCGGTCAGGTGGAAGTGCTCGTGCGTCTCGGACTCGAACATCGCGCGCGCCCACGCGCCCGGGCCGAGCTCCGCCGCACGGGCGCGCGCCCACGCCGTCAGCTCGTCGCGGCCGGCGCGGTCCGCCGCGAGCCACTGGGTCTCCCCGTGCACGCGCACGGCCGCCGAGCGCCACAGCACCGGCAGGATGCGGATCACCGGCGCCGCCATCACGCCGATCAGCGCCGCCGCGACGAGCCGCCGCCGCGCGGAGGCGCCGCGCCACGCGCCGATCGCCGCGGCGACGAACAGCCAGATCCCGTACGCGGCGACCGCCATCAGGAACGGCCGCGCGAGCTGCGCGAGGCGCTCGGTGCCGAGGCGCGCCACGGTCTGCCCGGGCGCCAGGTCGAGCGCGAGGTAGCCGGCGTCGCACAGCCCGACGAGCAGGATCAGCGACGTCGCCGCGAGGAACACGACGGGCGCGCGGCGCGACCACAGCCCCGCGAGGATCCCGAAGTAGCCGGCGTACCCGACCATCGAGTACCAGGTCACCGGCGACACCCACTGCAGGAGGTCCTCGAGGAGCTTCTCCGGCGTGCGCATCACGTTCGGGAAGTGCTGCCCGTACTCGAGGATGCGGTCGGCGAGCGGCATCCACGCGAACGCGCCGAGCGCGACGCCGATCAGCACGTGGGCGAGCGCGGCGAGCGCGCGGCGCGGCGGCACGTCGTCGGCGAGCAGCGCCACGGCGGCGAGGCCGACGGCGATCGCGGCCGCGGCGATGAGGCCCGCCGGGTGCGCGATGCACGCGAGCGCCATCGCGACCCAGATCCCGGCGCTCGTGCCGAGGCGCGGCCGGGCGAGCGCGGCGAGCACGCCCACACCGGCGGCGACGACGAACGCGACCGACAGCGCGCAGTGGAGCAGGGCCCAGCGGAACAGGCCCGAGCTCCCGCCGTGTGCGACCGCGCCGCCGTCGACGATCGCGACGAGGCCGACGACGAGCGCGATCGGCCGCGGCGCGACGCGCATCGCGAGCAGCGTCGTCCCGACGGCGATCGCCAGGTGCACGCACACCGCCACGACCATCATCGCGTGCGGCAGGTCGTCCTCCATGCCGAGCGCGAGCGCGGTGTGGCCCGTGACGACGTACGCGAGCTTCGGATACAGCTCCATCGGCGCATCGCCCGTGCCGACGAGGTGGTTCCACGCCGGCGTGTCGAGGCCCGGGAACGACGGCATCGCGCGCTGGAGCACGGCGTGCTGCGGCCCCCAGTCGCCCATCATCCAGTCGGGCGACACCGTCAGCGTCTCCCAGAACGCCGACAGGCCGGCCACGACGACGAGCGCGACGACCAGCGCCGTCGCGACCCGCGGCGACGGCGTGCGGATCCACGGCGGGAGCTGCGGCCACTGCGCGGCGACGGCGATGCCCGCGGCGCCCGACAGGAAGATCAGTGCGATGGATCCCGACGCGTTCGACGGGAACAGCACCGCGAGCAGGACGCACCCGGCGACGAGCTGCCAGCCCGGGTTCCGCGCCGCGCGCTGCCAGCCGTTCCACCGTCCGGGCACCCCCGGGCGTTACCACGGTGCGGAACGCGCGGCCAAGGGGCGCGTTCAGATCCGCAGCTGCAACACGCGCCCGACGAGGAGGCGCAGCGCGACGACGGACCACGCGTACGTGAGCGCGACGGCGATCGCCGCGCCCTCGGGCCCCCACGCGCGGACCATCACCAGGTCGAGCGCGGTCCCGACGCCGACGATCACCGCGACGAGGATCGTGTGCCAGCCCGGGCGGCCGGCCCACAGGAGCAGCTGCGCGAACGGCGCGTACCCGGCGCTCGCGGCCATGCCGCCGAGGATGATCGCGAAGTACACCCAGCTGCCGCGCACGAGCGGGTCCGCCGAGATCAGCGGCACGACCAGCGCGTACCCGGCGATCGCGACGACGGCGACCGCCGCCGCGCCGACGTAGACCTTCGTGCGGGCGCGCGCGACCGTCGCGACGACGTCGCCGCCGCCGGCGGCGAGCTGGCGCACGAGGATCGGCGCGTAGTTCGTGCGCAGCGCGATCAGCACCTGGTACACGCCCTCCGCCATGATCGCGGCGAACGAATACGCGCCGACGATGTTGTCCGCGGCGAACACGCCGAGGATCAGCACGTCGCTCCGCGTGCTGAGGTCGGTGAACAGGCCCGACAGGAAGCCGCGCGCGCCGAACCGGAAGTGCCGGCGCGGCCACGCGCCGACGGGGCCGCGCCCGACGTCGCGGCGGATCGCGAGGAGCGCTCCCGCGAGCACGGTGCCCTCGCCGAGGCTGAGGATCACCGGGAGGGCGACGACCGGGAGATCCGCGAGCACGAACGCCCCGAACGCGACGCACATCATGACGACGCGCCCGCCCTGGAACACCGCGTACAGGCGCATGCGCTGCAGGCTGTTGAGGATCGCGAGCGCGCCCTTGTTGACGGCGAAGCACAAGAGGCCGGGAGCGGCCCACAGCATGCCGGTGCTCACGTCGGGGCTATCGACGAGCCTCCCGACGAGCGGGGCCGCGGCGGCGAACACGACGGCGACGACCGTCGCCTGGGCGGCGAGCACCACCAGCCCGGCCGTGAAGATCGCCCGGCGCTCGTGCTCCGGGGCCGCCGCGCCGTGCGTGAGGATCGACGTGTGCACGCCGAGCGCGGCGAGCTGCGAGAAGATCATGTACGCGGCGAAGACCTGGTTGAAGACGCCGAGCGCCGTCGTCCCGTACGCGTGCGAGATCAGGAAATTGACCCCGAGCCCGCACACTCCCGCGATGCCGAGGCTCGCGACATTCCACATCACGTCGCGCGAGAATCGTTGGTTCACGAGCAGCTATTCGTATCGTTCGAGCCGCAACTGCGCGACCTGATCGCAGATCAGGCCCAGCGCAAACAACAGGACACCGGTGAGGATCGCGAGCATGGATGCGACGGTGACGCCCTCACCGCGCAGCAGATACGGAATCGTCCAGCTGACGCCGAACACGATCGACACGAACGCCGACGGCAGGAAGATGCGCAGCGGATTGAACAGCGCGATCAGCCGGAACAGCAGCAGGATCGCCTGAAAGCCCGTCTTCATGCTGACGAGGCTCTTGCCGATCCGCTTCTCGACCTGGATCGGGAGGAACTTCACGGCGTAGCCACGCGACAGCAATGCGACCGTGATCGTCGTCGAGAACGAGAACCCCGACGGGCACAGGTGAATGTAGCGAAGGAAGACATCCCGCTTGACGATCCGGAGTCCGCTGTTGAGGTCCGGGATCTTCTTCTGCGTGAGGAACTGCGCCATCCGCGTCAGCAGCCACTTGCCGGGCATGCGCCACAGCGGCGAGTGCAAGAGCTGGACGCGATGACCGATCACGCAATCGGGAGGGCGCGCCGCGGTGACCGCGTTGCACAGCGACAGCACGTCCTCGAGGCGATGCTGGCCATCCGCATCCATCGTGAGGATGTAGTCGGTCGTCGCTTCACGGATGCCCGTCTTGAGCGCGGCGCCGTAGCCGCGGTTCCCGCCGTGGCGCAGGACGCGCACGCCCGCGGCCTCGGCGATGTCGGCCGTGCGATCCGTCGAGCCGTCGTCGACCACGATGATCTCGACGACGTTCGCCGGCTTCTGCGCGCGCAGGCGCGCGATCACGTCGCCGATCGCGCCTTCCTCGTTGTGCGCGGGGATGACGATCGTCACGCTGGCCGGCGCGGTGCTCGGCTCCTCGGGTGGACTGCTGTCCACGGGGAGCGGCGAGATGGCTGCCGAGGACGCCATTGGAATCGGCGCACCCTAACAAGGCCGTTGCCTCCGGTCAAACGAGCGTGATTTCGACGGTGCCGCGATCACAAATGGATCCGCCGGCGCAGCCAACTTCGTGTCACTACGTTAAGACTCTTGCGATGCGAGCCCGCGCTCTGGGCGTCCTGTTCGCCGTCGCGATGAGCCTGCTCCTCACGTGGAACGTGTACGCGGCGTATCGCAACCAGCGCACGTTCGAGCCGCACGAGGTCCCGGCGCGGCGCTCGCGCAACCTGACGACGCTCGTCCGGCTCAACTCGATGTCGGTGATCCGGTACACGTACGCGATGTACTACCAGCTCCGAGATCTGCTGTCGGGCAAGACGCTGATCGTGCCGGAGCGGTGGGCCGGGCACCGGTACTCGTGGGAGCGCGTGTCGCGGCTTCACATCGAGGTCGTTCCGGAGCTGATGGTGCTCCCGGCGGATCGCGCCGACGCGCTCCACGCGCTCGCGGTCCAGTACGGGCGCACGGAGGCGGCGACCGAGCTCGGCATCCTCGTCGATCCGACCGCCGAGCGGTACGTGCTCGTGCAGCGCGCCACGCCGGGTGTCGTGCTGGTCCTCCCCGAGGCGCTGTACCGGAGCGAGCTCGCCCGATGACCCAGGTGCCCCTGTTCGCGGCGCTCCACCTGCTCGGCGTCGCCCTGTGCCTGGCGTTCGGTCCGCGCCGGCGGCCGATCCTGTGCGCGGCGCTCGGGTTCCCGATCGGGCTCGCCGCGATGGTCGCGCTCGTCCTCGCCCTGCTCGCGGCGGGCGTCTTCAACCGCGCGACCGGCGTCCTCGCGATCGCGGCGTGCATCGGCGGCTGCGTGTGGCGGCTGCGGCGCGCGTGGCCGGATCGCGCGACGTGGATCGTGCTCGCGGGCTGGACGGCCGGCTTCCTCGCCGTGGTCGCCGCGCTCACCCGCTACAACTGGTCGATCCTCACCTACGACTCGCACTACATCCTCATGATGGGCGGGATCCTCGCCGACGACGGCGGGTTCGCACCGAAGACGCTCGAGTACCTCGGCGACTACGGCATCTTCGTCCCGGTCGCCCAGGCGCTGCAGATCCTGACGCCGGAGAACCACCTGTGGGGCCTCGCGCCGGTGCTCGCCGCGACGACGATCGCCGCGTTCGGCGTGCTGCTCGCGCAGTCGCTCGACGCGCTCGGCGTGCGCTTCCGCGGGCGCAACCTCGCCGTCGCCCTCGTCGCCGCGGCGACGTTCTCGTCGTACATGCTGTTCCGGCACTCGTTCTACATCCACACCAACTTCGGGACGGCCGCGTACCTGATGCTGTTCTGCGGCCTGTTCTGGCTCGCCGAGGTCGAGGAGGCGCCGGGCGACCTGCCGGTCCTGTTCTTCGCGCTCGTCGGCATCGCGCTGCACCGCATCGAAGGCGTGCTGATCTGCATCCTGTTCCTCGCGCTCGCCGTCCTGCCGAGCCGGTTGCCGCGGCGCACGCTCCTCGGGCTCGTCGCGGCGTGGAGCGCGGCGATCGTCGGCTGGCACGTCCTCCTCGCGAGCGGGATGTCGCCGACGTCGCAGTTCCTGACGCCGTCGCGCTGCTACACGCTCGCCGGGCTGAGCGTCGCGTTCCTCGCGTACGCGGCGCTGCCGTTCCCGCGCCTGCACCGCGCGGCGCCCGCGATCGTCGCGGCCGCGTTCACCCTCGGCCTCGCCGGCGCGTTCGCGCTGCGCACGTCGCACATGACGGACTCGGCGGTGGCGTGGGGGAAGTGCCTGATGCAGGCGCCGTACTGGAAGGGCACGTGGCCCGTGATCCTCGGCTTCGCGGCGATCGGGCTCGCGCGGCCGGCGCCGCGCCACCGGTGGCTGTTCGTCATCGGCGTGCC
This sequence comes from Deltaproteobacteria bacterium, assembly GCA_019637375.1. Classification (GTDB taxonomy): domain Bacteria; phylum Myxococcota_A; class Polyangia; order Haliangiales; family Haliangiaceae; genus JABFXX01. The sequence continues at coordinate 7,123 of JAHBVW010000076.1, forward strand.
GGCGTACCTCGCGCTGATCCTGCTCCTCAGCTGGGGGCGCGATCCGTACTACTTCGGGCTCGGCGACTCGGGCTCGCGCATGGCGATGCACCTCGTGCCGCTGGCGTTCTTCTACCTCGGCCTGAAGTTCATCCCCGAGCTGATGATCCGGCGCTGAGCTTGGGCACGGCCTCGATCGTCGCGAGCACGTCCTCGAGGCCGCGCGTGCAGCCGATCGTGCGCAGGTACCAGTCGATCGACTGGAAGCGCGGGCGGTTGTCGCGGTCGATCAGCTCGAGCGCGCGCTCGCGCGTCATCACGCCCTGGCGGATCTGGTTGGAGCGGAACGTGTCGTTCTCCGTCAGGCCCGCGATCGCGTAGTAGATGTAGTTGTAGAACGACGCCGTGCCGTCGCCGATGCGCCACGTCGTCTGCGTGTCCTCGGCGAGCTCGAAGTCGTACTCGCCGAGCAGCGTGGACTCGATCGTCGCCTCGTCCCAGCCCGTGTACCAGTACAGGTTGTGATAGTCGTGCTTGATCACGTAGTAGTACGCGAACGCAAGTGCGGTATCGACGAATGACCTGTTGAGATAACGCGGATTCGCCGCATACTCCTTCGCGAAGAACCACGTCAGTCCGAGCTTGTCCTTGAGCGACAGCTTGTAGCCGCTCTCGGTCGTGAACTGCTGCTCGACGCCCGCGAAGCCCGTCTTGAAGTCGGTGCGCTCGAACGGGTTCTCGCACAGGAACGCGAGGTCGACGCCGACCTGCTCGCGCGTGCGGTTGAGGTGCGCGAAGTACGCCTTGTCGCCGGCCATGAACAGCGGCACGGTGCCGAGCGACGGGCGCGCGAGCCACGCCTCGACGTTCATGCGGATGTTCTCGCGCTTCCGCGGGATGTCGGCGGACACGAGGATGTGCTCGATGCCGAGCTTGCCGCAGATGCGCGACACGTTGCGCCGCGCGAGGTCGGTGACCATCCCCCAGTCGTACGTGTACGCGACCGGGTTCATCCCGAGGACGGTCTTCAGGTAGTGCAGGCCGAACATGCTGTCGCGGCCGCCGCTGACGGCGACGAGACAGTCGGGGCGCCCGTCCGTGCGGCGGTGCGGACCGACGAGCGCCTCGAGCGCCTCGGTGCCGCGCCACACGAGCGGCGTGCGGTGCCGGCAGTACGCGCACACGCCGCTCGCGTCGAAGTCGACGTACGGCATCGTCTCGGGGAGCACGCACCGCGTGCAGCGGCGCATCCGGTCGCGCAGCGAGCGGTACGGGAAGCGGCGGTTCAGGTGCTCGAGATCGAGCGGCGGCGCCGGCGGCACCGGGCGATCGCGGTCCGACGGCGCGCGGTCGATGAGCGTGCGGCGCTGCGCGCGCGCCACCGGCGGCGGCACGTGCACGCCGTTCACGTGGCCGTTCACGTGGCCGTTCACCGCGAGCGAGAACGGCGCCGCGCTCACGCTCGCGAGGTCGACGACGACGCCCTGCCCGGCGCGCACGTGCACGGTCTCGCCGGCGGCGATCGGCGCGCCGAGCTCCTCGGCGAAGCGGTCCATGATGTAGCGCTCGGAGGCGAACACGAACGCGCCCGACGCCGGCACGTGGCGGTAGTAGATCGAGCCGTTGTTCGTCGCGAGCAGCAGCTGATCGCGGTCGTCGAACAGCGCCGCGACGCTCGCCGCGCCCTGCAGCTCGCCGAACGTGGCGCGGGCGGCCTCGGGCAGCGTCGCACCGCGCTCGAGCGAGGCGCGCAGGAGCGCGAAGATCACCTCCGAGTCGACGTCGAACCTGCGCTCGAGCTCGGGGTGCCGCCGCCACAGCGCGGCGTGGTTGACGATGATGCCGTTGTGGATGCCGACGATGCCCTGCGCGAGCACCGGCTGGTTGTTCTTGTTGAGCTCGCGCCCACCGTCGGTGACGAGGCGCGAGTGGCCGATGAACGCGACGCCGTTGCGCGCGTGGCCGTTCGCGACGCTCTCGCGCCAGAACGCGCGGTAGCCCTGCGAGCGGATCATCTCGCGCGCCGGCGCGGCGACCTTGTACACCGCGAGTGCGTCGTGGTTCGTGACCGCGAGGCCGGCCGCCTCCTTGCCGCGGGACTCCGACAGGAGGAACAGTCGCTCGGCGATGCGCGCGATCTCGGTGTCGTGACGGAGACGCGAATCACCACCGACGACGGCACCAAAGATCCCGCACATGGTCAGGCATCATGTACGCCGTCCCGACCCTTTGGACCAGCCCGAATCGGTGACTAATATGTGGATTCCATGAAAGTTGCGGTCATCGGCAGCGGCGCCGCGGCGGCCGGCGTCCTCGCCGGTCTGGAGCATTTTGCCCCGCGTGCGGTGGACGTCACGGTGTTCGACATCGGACACCGCTTCGGCGAGGTCCCCGCGGGCCTCGCGCGCGACGGCTTCACGCGCGCGCAGATGTCGCCGCTGTACCGCCGGCTGCGCGCGGAGCACGGGCTCGCCTTCCCGCCGCCCAAGTCCCACTTCGGCGAGACGATCCGGAAGTTCGCCGTGGGTGGCAAACCTCGGCTGTGGAAGAGCGAGCACCGCGGCGGGCTCACGAACCTGTGGGGCGGCGGCATGTTCCCGTTCCCGGATCGCGAGCTCGCGGGCTGGCCCGTGACCGCGGCGGACCTCGATCGCTACTACCAGATCATCGCCGAGCGCGTCGGCGTGTGCGGCGAGCGCGACGCGCTCAACGACTTCTTCACGCGCGACTACGTCAACCGCCCGCCGCTGCGCACGTCGCCGGTGATCGAGGCGCTGCGCGACACCACGAACCGCGGCGGCGGTGACGAGGCGTGGCGCGTGCTCGCCGGCGCCAGCCGGCTCGCGCTCGAGACGCGGCGCGGGCTGCCGCGCTCGTGCACGTACGACGGCGAGTGCATGCTCGGGTGCCCGCGCGAGGCGATCTGGAGCGCGCGCCTCGAGCTCGACGCGTACGAGCGCTCGCTGATCGCGCGCACCGTCGTCGGGCGCGTGCGGCGCGTCGAGCCCGGCGCCGTGTGGTACCGCGACGCCGCCGGCACCGATCACCGCGCCGGGCCGTTCGATCGCATCTACGTCGCCGCCGGCTGCATCGGCTCGTCGGAGATCGTGATGCGGAGCCTGGGCATCGCGCGCGGGCCGCGCATGCTCGACAACGCGGTCGTGTCGTTCCCGATCTTCTACGCGGGCGGCGCGCGCGCCGGCGAGCCGGGCTACTTCTCGCTGTGCAACCTGTCGATGATGGGGATCCCGGCGGATCCGGCGCTGGCGACGGCGCAGGTGTCGGTCTATCCCGCGTTCGATCACCTGTTCCGCTACTACACGCCGGAGCCGCTGTGGTCGGCGATGCGCGGGCTGTGGCGGCTCGGGCGCTGGCGCGTCCTGCTCGGCCGCGTGTTCTTCGCAGGCGCGGCGAACCGCGCGCTCGAGCTGTCGCTCGTCGACGACGAGCTGGTGATCGAGCACGGCCCCGATCCGGACACCACGCCTGCCGCGAGAGCGATGGCGCCGTCGTTCATGGCGGCGCTGCGGCGCGCGGTCAACCGCGACGGCTTCTTCATCCCGCCGATCACGCCCGGCGGCCACGCGACGAGCTCGCACTACGCCGCGACGTTTCCCTACGGCGGCGCGGTCGCGACGGCGCGCGACGGCGCGGTCGCGCGGGGCGTGCACCTCGCCGATGCGTCGACGTTCGTGACGGCACCCGCGATCTCGCCGACGTTCACGATCATGGCGAACGCGTGCCGGACGGTCCACGAGAGCTTGCTGAGTTGACGCGGTCGAAGTGGTAGGGTCCCGGGCCTGGAGAACCGCGTTGTTCACACCCCGCGCCCGCTATCGCTTCTACGGCTCGCCCGGTAACTACGTCAGTGCCGCGCGCCACGCGGTGAGCCGCGCGCTCGGCCGCGATCCCGACGGCCGCGAGCTGCTCGAGGCGCGCATCGCCGAGCTCGTCGGCGTCGAGCACGCGATCTGCGTCCCGCAGGCCCGCTACGGCCTGTACCTGATCTTCGCGCAGCTCGTGAAGTCGGGGCGGCCCAGGGTCGTGATGTCGCCGTACACGATCCACGACGTCGTCAACATGGTGCTGCTCGCCGGCGGCCAGCCGGTGTTCTGCGACATCGAGCGCGACACGTGCAACATCGACGCGGCGCAGGTCGAGAAGCTGATCGACGATCAGACCGGTGCGGTGATGATCACGCACCTGCACGGCCTCGCGTGCGACGTCGAGCGCATCCTGCAGGTGTGCACGGCGCGCGGCGTGCCCGTCGTCGAGGACGCCGCGCAGGCGTTCGGCGCGCGCGTGGGCGGCCGCTGGCTCGGCGGCTTCGGGCGCGCGGGCGTGTTCAGCTTCGGGCGCGCAAAGAACATCAACGCGTTCTACGGCGGCATGGTCGTGACGTCGGACGCGGCGCTCGCGCGCACGATCCGCGACGAGGTCGCGGCGAACCCCGACGAGGACGCGAAGAAGCTCGCGAAGCGCATCGCGCACTGCCTGGTCGGCGACGTCATGACCGCGCCGCCGGTGTTCTCGCCGCTCACGTTTCGGTTGTTCCGCCTGGGCGCCGTGCGAGGCGTCAAGTCGGTGAACAAGATCGTCCAGACCGAGGACGATCCGACCCGCAAGGCGCAGCTGCCCGACGCGTACCGGCGCCGCCTGACGTCGATGCAGGCGCACCTCATCCACGAGCAGCTCGCGTCCGTCGACGAGCTCACGGCGCACCGGCGCGAGCTCGCGCGCATCTACCACGACGGCCTCTCCGGCGAGCGCGGCATCCGCCTGCCGCCGTGGCGCGAGGACGGCTCGCACATCTACCTCCAGTACCCGGTGCAGCTCGAGGATCGCTGGGACTACGTGCGCTACATGATGCAGCACGACCGCGACCTCGCGATCCAGCACATGGCGAGCGCCGCGGAGCTCGAGATCTTCCAGGACCTGCGCCGCGACTGCCCCGAGGCGCGCGCGACCGCCGAGCGCGTGGTGCTGCTGCCGACGTATCCCAAGTACAACGCCGGCGAGGCGCACCGGAACGTCGAGGTCACGCGCGCGTACCTGCGGAGCCGCGGGGGCCACGGCGCGTGAGCGTCGTCGGCGACACGCTGTCGCGCCGGGACATCGCGCAGCTGGCGCGCGCCCACGTCGAGGCGCTGCCGGACTCGCTGGTGTCGCTCGTCGGCGAGCGCTTCGCGCGCACGTTCTACGCGTACGCGTCGGCGTCCGCGGACGAGCTCGTGCTCACCGAGCGCGACGGCGCCGCGCTGATCGGCGCGTGCCTCGTCAGCCTCGCGCCCGAGACGCTGTCGCGCCGGCTGCTCCAGCGCACGTCGCTGTCGCTCCACGCCGCGCTCGCGGTGCACCGCCTGCCGCTGCGCGCGATGCTCGCGTCGGCGAGGGGCCCCAAGGCGCCGCCGCAGCCGCCGGGGCCGGAGATCCTGCTCATCTTCACGCTCCCCGAGGTGCGCAGCCGCGGCGTCGGCGCGCGCCTGCTCGCGCGGTGCGAGGAGCTGCTCGCGGCGCGCGGCATCCCGCGCCTGTTCGTGAAGACGCGCGACGATGCGGCGAACCGCGCGCTGCAGTTCTACGCACGGGCCGAGTTCCTGCGCATCGCGACGCGCACCAAGTACGGCAAGCGGCTCGCGCTGTTCGAGAAGCCACTGCGAGGCACATCGTGATGAGCTCCACCCTCTGGGAACGTGTCCGGTGTCCGGACTGTCTGGGAACGCTCGCGCCGGAGGCGGGCGCCTGGCGCTGCGGCGCGTGCGCGGCGCGGTACGGCGGCGCCGAGGTCCCGTGCCTGATCGGCGCGAAGAGCTCGCTCAACGCGAGCGAGGTCGCGACGCAGGACTCCGTCAGCGACCTCTACGAGGGCGTCCGCTACAACCGCGACTACTCGCGCGCCTACCACCGGCACACGCTCGATCAGCTCGTGTCGATCGCGGCGCCGCGCGGCGAGGTCCTCGACGACGGCTGCGGCCCCGGCCTGTTCATGGAGTACCTGCGCGACCACGCGCACCGCATGGACCGCTACGTCGGCATCGACGTCTCGAGCGGCATGATCGCGAAGGCCTCCGGCCGGCGCGCCCGCGGCGCCGGCGACCGCGAGGTCCTGCTCCAGGCCGACTCGTGCCGCCTGCCGTTCGCCGACGCGTCGTTCGACACCGTGTTCGTGCGCGGCCTCCTCCACCACCTCCCCGATCCGGGCGCCGGCATGCGCGAGGTCGCGCGCGTCCTGCGCCCCGGCGGCTCGGCCGTCGTCCTCGAGCCCAACAAGACGATCATCTCCGCCGCGCCGCGCTTCTTCGCGCGCAAGGGCAAGCACTTCGACGAGGACCACAAGAACTTCCGCGCGCGCTACATCCGCGACCTCGTCGCGGCCTCGCTGCGCGTCGACGCCACCCACTTCTACGGCTACCTCGCCTACCCGCTCCTCGGCTACCCCGACGTCGCGAGCTTCGACAAGCTCCTCCCCCTCGGCAAGCTCGCCCCCGCCCTCATGGCCATCGACGACAACCTCGCCCGCCTCCCCGCCGTGCGCAGCCTCGGCTGGGGCGTGATCTTCCTCGCCACCAAGCCCGCGAGCTGATCCACGGCGCGATCGCGCGCTCGCCCCGCGGATCAGCACGCCGTTCTCCACCAGCAACGCCATACGCGTGACCGACCTTAGGGCAGTCACCCGCGCGGCACCATGACACGCGATAACTCGCGATTGCGCGCCATGACGGCGCCGGGAACCATGAGGCGAACGATCGTGGTCGCCGCTCGCGCGCCGGCGTGCGCGGTGCTTTGATCGCGCCGTGGGCTTGCTCCTTCACACCGGCAGCGGTCGGCTGGTCGTGCTGTCGGCGCGGACGCTGATCGGGCGCTCGCCGGTGTGTCAGGTCCGCGTCGAGGATCCGCGCGCGTCGGGCGAGCACGCGTCGATCGCGTGGGTGGGCGAGGGGTGGGAGGTGCACGACCTCGGCAGCCGGAACGGGACGATGCTCGACGGCGCGCGGCTCGGGACGGGCGAGCGCGCGCCGCTCGGCCGCGACGCACGGCTCGGGTTTGGATCGAGCGTCGAGACGTGGGTGCTCGCGGATGCGAGCGCGCCCGGGCCGGCCGCGCGCAACGAACGCACGGAGGAGCTCGTGCGGTCCGCGTCGGCGCTGCTCGCGCTGCCGACCGCCGACGATCCGCAGGCGACGGTGTTCGGGCGCGCGGATGGGACGTGGTTCGTCGAGGTCGGCGCGGTCGTGCGGCCGGTCGCCGATCGCGAGCGGATCGAGCTCGGCGGTGCGAGCTGGATCCTGTTCCTCCCACGCGACCTCGGCGCCATCCCGGCGACGGCCGGCGGCGACGGGTCGACGCGCGCGCTGCGCGAGCTCGAGCTGTGCTTCGCCCCGAGCCGTGACGAGGAGCACGTCGAGCTGCGCGTGCGGCAGGGCGACGCGCAGCAGGGTGTGAGCCTCCCCGCGCGCTCGAGTCACTACATGCTGCTCCTGCTCGCCCGGGCGCGGCTCCGCGATGCGCAGGCCGACCTCCCGCTCGACGAGCAGGGCTGGCTGTACTCGAGCGAGCTCGCCGACATGCTGCGCTACACGCCGGAGCGCCTCAACGTCGAGATCTTCCGCGCGCGCAACCAGTTCGCGAAGCTCGGCTTCGCGGAGTCGGAGCAGCTGATCGAGCGCCGCGCGGCGACGCGGCAGATCCGGATTGGCGTCGCGCGGTTGCAGGTGACGCGACCCTGAACGCCTTGATATCCTGACGCGTGTTGAGGAGCGGCGAAGGGTGTCCCCCGACGATGCCGGCCGGACCGGGCGAGGTCGCCGACGCCGACGCCGCCGACGCCGCGCCGGTCCACGCGCTGTCGGCGAGGTTCCGCATCGACGCCGTCCTCGGCACGGGCGGCATGGGCGTCGTGGTCGCCGCGCATCACCTCGCGCTGGACCAGCGGGTGGCGCTCAAGCTGATGCGCCCCGAGCTGCGCGACCGCAAGGACCTGGTGCGGCGCTTCCTCCGCGAGGCCCGGGTCGCGGCGCGCCTGAAGAGCCGCCACACGACGCGCGTCTTCGACGTCGGCGTGCTCGACGACGGCGCGCCGTACATCGTGATGGAGTACCTCGACGGCGTCGACGCCGCGAGCTTCCTGCGCCGCCACGGCCCCGTCGCGCCGGCGCGCGCCGCGGGCATCGTGCTGCAGGCACTCGACGCGATCGCCGAGGCGCACGCGCTCGGCGTGATCCATCGCGATCTGAAGCCCGCGAACCTGTTCCTGATCGGCACCGAGGTGAAGGTGCTCGACCTCGGCATCTGCAAGCTCGCCGGCGAGCCCGCCGACACGTCGCACGAGCTCGGGACGCCGGTGTACATGGCTCCGGAGCAGCGACGCTCGCCGCCGCGCAGCGACGCGCGCTCGGATCTGTGGTCGTGCGGCGTCCTCCTCCACGAGCTCGTCACCGGCGCGGTGCCCGGCGCCGCCGGCGCAGCTCGCGTGCCCGCGGCGCTCGCGCCGATCCTCGCGCGCTGTCTCGCCGACGACCCGGCGGACCGGTACCAGAGCGCCGCCGAGCTGGCCGCCGCGCTCGCGCCGATCGCCGATGCACCGGCCGCGGTCGCGCGGCCGCGCTCCCGCCGGCGGTGGGCCGCCGTCACCGCGCTCGGCGTCGCGTCCCTCGGCGGCGTCCTCGCCCTCGCGGCGCCGACGCGATCTCCGGCGAAGCTCGCCGAGCACCTGCCGTCCGCGCCCGCCCGGCGCGAGGAGGCGCCTTCGCGGCACACACCGCCGACGACCATGACCACGACGACCACGACGACCACGACGACTGCGACGGCGGCGACCACGGCGACCACGGCGACCATGGCGACGACGGCGACGACGGCGGCGAGCACAGCGACGACGCCGAGCACGGCGGGCACGGCGATCACGGCGACCACGGCGACCACGGCAACGACGCCGCCGATGACGACCGCGTCCGCGCAGCCCCCTCGGCCTTCTCGCGACACCCGCCCCGCGCCGCGGATCGAGCGCGCGCGGCCGCGGCCCGCGATCGATCCCCTGGCCTCGCCGGACTGAGCCCCGACGGAACCCGATGACGCCCACCACCACGCTCGTCGCGACGCTCGGCATCCTGTGCGGTGCGGCGGCGGTGCGCGCCGAGCCGCCGGCGAGCGACGTCGCCACGTCGAACGCGCTGTTCGCCGAGGCCAAGCGGTTGCTCGGCGAGAGCAGGACGGAGGAAGCGTGCGCGCGGTTCGAGGCCAGCATGCGCGCGGCGCCGCGGCTCGGCGTCCAGCTCAACGTCGCGGACTGCTACGAGCGCCTCGGCAGGACGGCGAGCGCGTGGGTCGTGTTCGGCGAGGCCGCCGCACGCGCGCAGGCGCAGCGCGATCCGCGCGAGGCGTTCGCCCGCGAGCGCCTCGCCGCGCTGGTGCCGCGGCTATCGCGCATCGCGATCACCGTCGCACCGCAGGCCGGCGAGCCGACCGTGACGCGCGACGGTCAGCCGGTGCCGCGCGAGGCGCTCGGCCTCGCGGTCGCGGTCGATCCGGGCACGCACACGATCGAGGCGCGCGCCGCCGATCGCGCACCGTGGTCGACGCAGGTCGTCGTCGCGCGCGCGGGCGAGGTCCTCACCGTCGTGGTGCCCGAGCTCGCATCGCCTCACGCCGGCGAGGGCGGCACCGTCGCCAGGCGCGAGCTCGCACCGCCTCACGCCGGCGAGGGCGGCACCGTCGCGAGGCGCGAGCTCGCACCGCCTCACGCGGTGGGGCTCGAGCTCGCGCCCGCGCAGCGAGCGATGTCGCGTGAGGCGCTGGTGTCGAGCCGGCCCGTCGTCGGAGCGCGCCGGCCGACGACGGCCGCGTGGATCGCCGGGGGCGTCGCGGTCGGGGGACTCGGGCTCGGCCTCTACTTCGGACACTCGGCCGGCGCGCTGTGGGGTCGCGCCGCGCCCGGCTGCGACAGCAGCGGCGCGTGCACCGGCGCCGCGTACGCGGACGCGATGCAGAGCCGGAGGCACGCCGGCCTCGCGACGGCGACGTTCGCCCTCGGCGGCGTCGCCGCGACCGCCGCCGCGGTGCTGTACCTGCGCTCCCCGCGCCGCGTGCACGTCGCGCCGAGCGCGGCGCCCGGCGAGGTCGGCATGGTCGTCGGAGGTGGCTTCTGAACGCGCGGCTCGCCCTGCTCGTCACCCTACCGGCGTGCGCCGATCTCGTCGGCGTGCCGGAGGTGCATCGCGGCGACTGCGACGGCCGCGCCGACATCGTGCGGACCGCGCCGGTCGGCGGCCTCGACGGGCTCGGCGTCCAGAACGCCCAGCTGTCGCCCGACGAGCGCACGATCGTGTTCAGCCGCCTGGTCTCCACGCCGATCGATCTCGACGGCGAGCTCTACCTCGCGCACCGCGACGATCCCGACGGTGACTTCGGCGAGGCGATCGCCCTGTCCGAGCTCAACACCGAGCTCGACGAGTTCTCGCCGTCCCTGTCCGAGGACCTGCTGACCCTGTACTTCGATCGCCAGGACCGCGCCGGCCGCTACCAGATCCTCGCCGCCACGCGCGCCGCGATCGGCGAGCCGTTCGGGCCCCCGACGGCGCTCACCCTCGGCGACGGCACGAGCTCGGACTTCGAGCCCTACGTCACCGCCGGCGCCATCTTCTTCTCGTCGACGCGCGCCCACGGCCTGCCCAGCCTGTTCGCGGCCGCCGGCCGCGGCACCACCTACGCCACCCCCGAGCGCCTGGTCGCGCTCGAGGCGCTCCCCTTCCCGACCGCCTACGAGCACCCGGTCATGTCCTCCAACGGCCTCACGATCTACTTCGGCGCGCCACCCGATCCCTCCGTCGACCACCACGACGTGTGGAGCGCCTCGCGCACCGCCGTCGACGAGCCGTTCGACGCCCCGCGCGCCGTGCCGGGGCTCGCCACCGCGCACGACGAGCGCCCGGTGTGGATCTCGCGCGACAACTGCCGCGTCTACGTGATGAGCGACGCGGGCGGCACCTCGCAGCTGTGGCTCGCGTCGCGGCGCGATCGCTGACCTGCCTCGTCTCACCCGCAGGTCGTCACCCGCGGACGGCAGCGTCGCGGGTGCGGTCGCAGGGAAGTCGCGAGGATCGCGGTGGCACTCGCAGTGCACGAGTCGCGCACACGACAACATTCCTGGGGGGAATGCCATGAAGAAGACTGCGACCGCGACTGCGATGGGAAAGCTGACGCTGCACCGCGAGACCATGATGACGCTGGAGGCGACGCACCTCGACGGTGTGCACGGCGGGGTGACGCCCGCCGTGTTCACCGCGAGCGTGCGGTTCTGTGCGCCGGCGGCGGAGGCGATCCGGCAGTCGGCGATCCGATCGTGCCTGACGTGCCGATGCCGGTGAGCGCGTGGTAAGCAGCGGCGGATGCGGCGCTGGATCTTCGTCGCGCTGCGCGTGCTCGGCACCGCGGCGGGGATCGGCTGGATCGCGACGCACGTCGACCTCGATCAGGCGAGGTCGGCGCTCGCGCGCATCCCGATCGCGACGTTCGTCGCCGCCGCGGCGCTGGTGGCGGCGAACGTCGTCGCCGGCGCCGTGCGGTGGAAGGTGCTGCTGCGCGCGTACGGCGCCGTGCGCATCCCGCCGCTCGCGCACCTCGTGCGCCTGTACTTCGTCGCGTTCTTCTACAACAACTACCTGCCGGGGGCCGTCGCCGGGGACGTCGCCCGCGGCGTCGTGACGCGCGACGCGTTCGGCGAGGGCGCGACCGGGGCGCTCGCCGTCGTGCTCGTCGAGCGCGCGCTCGGCCTGTTCGCGCTGTTCGCGCTCCTCGGCGCCGGGCTCGTCGCCACGCGCGGCGAGCTCGACAGCGGCACGCTGTGGTGGTGGACGCTGCTCGGCGGCGCCGGCGCGTGCGCGCTCGTCGCCGGCATCCCGATCGCGCGCCGGATCGCGCCGCACCTGCCGGGGTTCGTCGGGCGGATCGCGGGCAAGCTGCCGTCGCTCGTCGACGCGCGCGCGTTCGGGCTCGCGATCGCGCTCAGCGTCGCGACGCAGACGCTGATCGCGCTCGCCGGCTGGATCCTCCTCGCGGCGGTCGCGCCCGCCGGCACGGCGCCCGTCGGCCTGGGCGCGTCGCTGCTCGTCGTGCCGCTCGCCGCGGCGACCACGTTCCTGCCGATCACCGTCGGCGGCGCCGGCGCGCGCGAGGCCGTGTACGTCGCGCTGTGCGGCTCCCTGTTCGGCATGCCCGAGGGCGACGCGCTCGCCGCGTCCCTGGGCCTGTGGCTGGCGCACCTCGCGATCGGCGCCGCGGGAGGGGCCGTGCAAGTCGCGGGTAGCCGACCGCGCAGCTGATCGGCGACACTCGCGGCATGCGTGCGTGGCCGGTGATCGCGGCGCTGGTCGGCCTCCACTGCGGCGACAACCTGCTCCCCGACGGCCTGCCGCTCGGGCGCGCCGCGGACCTCACGATCGTCGCGCACCAGGACGACGACCTCCTGTTCTTCCAGCCCGACCTGTACGACGTCGCGCGCCGCGGCAGCCTGACGAACGTCTACATCACCGCCGGTGACGGCAATCACGGCCTCGACCAGGCCGAGGAGCGCATCCAGGGCCTGCTCGTCGCGTACGCGCGCATCGTCGGCGACCTCGACTGGAACTGCGGCTACATCGAGCTCCGCGGCCACGTCGCGCAGCACTGCCGCATCCCCGGGAAGAACATCTCGCTCCTGTTCCTCGCCTACCCCGACGGCGGGCGCGAGGGCCAGTTCGCGAACGGCCTGCTCCGCCTGTGGAACGGCGAGATCGCGCGCGCGACGACGGTCGCGAAGCGCACGACCACCTACACGCGCGAGGAGCTGATCGACACGCTCGCCGAGGTCATCGACGTCACGCGCCCGCACGTCGTGCGCATCCCGGAGGTCGCCGGCACGCACGACCGCGATCACGTCGACCACATGATGGTCGGCGCGCTCGCGCTGATCGCGACGGCGCGCTCGCAGCAGCAGCCCGAGCTGATCTCGTACCGCGGCTACGCGACGACGCTCGAGCCGCCGAACCTGATCGACCCGCTGTTCGTGCGCTCGCGCGACCCGCTCGCCCACTACGAGGCGTGCACGATCGACTGCGGCTCGTGCGGCGAGGCGTGCACCGACCTCCCACCGGAGCACCTCGCGTGGCTGCACCGCCGCTACGCGGTCGCGATGCGCCGGGCCGCCGCGGGTGCGCTGCGCGCCGGCGACGGCTCGGGCTGCCTCGACGCCGACGCCGCCGGCGCGCTCCACATGTCGCCGTGCGACGCCGCCCCGGCGGCCGCGCTCGCGCCCGACGGCACGCTCCGGCTCGGCGACCGCTGCCTCGAGATGCGCACGACCGGCGAGCTCGTCGCGGGCACCGACTGCGCGCCCACCCCGTCGCGGCGGTTCTTCCTCGACGACGAGGGCCATATCTGGCTCGGCATCGCGCCGGCCGCCGCCGGCACCGCGACCCGGCGCCTCCTGTGCCTCGACGTCGCGGGCGGCCGCCCGCGCTCGAGCCTGTGCGGCGGCGACCACGCGCCCACGTGGGGGATCTGGCGCACGCCGACGTCGTCGCCGCGCCCGGCCGGCCTCACGCGCACCGGCCGCGCCGTCCGCCTCGCCGACATCGACGGCGATCGCCGCGCCGATCTGTGCGCCGTCGAGGCCGGCGCCCTCACCTGCGCGAAGGGCGACGGCGCCGGCGCGTTCGCCGCCGCGACGCGGATCGCCGCGCTCGCCGTCGAGCCGGAGAGCCTCGTGGTCGGCGACGTCGACGGCGACGGCAAGCCCGACGCGTGCGGCCGCACGTCGCAGGGCGTGGTGTGCGCGCTCGCGGGGCGCGACTTCACCGCGGTCGCGTGGACCCCGGCGTTCGGGCACCCGGGCGGCCCCGACGCCGGCGACCGCTCGCTCGCCGCGCTCGACGCCGACGGCGACGGCGCCGCCGAGATCTGCGGCCTGTCGCCGGCCGGCGTGCAGTGCGCCGAGCGCGGCCTCGCCGCCCCGCCCGTCCTGTCGCCGTGGCCGGCGCGCGACGCCGTGCTGTGGCCGGGCGACCTCGACGGCGATCACCGCGCCGACTGGTGCGTCGCGACGCCGGCCGGCGCCGCGTGCGGCCTCGATCGCCACCGCACGACGCTCACCAGCGACGGCGTGCCGTGGTCGTACTCGTTCGCCGGCGTCGTCGAGCCCGCGCCCGCCGACACGAACCTGGGCGCGCTCGCCGACGTCGACGGCGACGGCCGCGCCGACCTGTGCACCGTGCGCGACCGCCGCATCCTGTGCGCGCGCAGCCAGCTCTTCGGCTTCGGCCCGTCGGTGCCGCTCGCCGCCCTGCCCGCCGGCCCGTCGCCGGTCGCGCTGTGGCTCGGCGACCTCGACGGCAACGGCATCGCCGACGCGTGCGTCGACGACACGACGCAGATCCGGTGCGTCCTCGTGCGGTGAGCGGTCGCCGCTACAGCGACTGGTGCGTGGCGTCGAGGTGGAGCTTGAGGCCGAGCGTGGCGTCGAAGCTCGCGCCGCGCCCGGCGGTGAAGCGATCGACGAAGAACATGTCGAAGCCGGCGGTGACGAACAGGAGCGGCAGGAGCGGCAGCGAGAGCCGCCCGCTCGCGCGCGCCTGGTGCTCGGTCTTGCCGAACGCGTCGAGCAGGAAGTAGTCGAGCGAGCCCTCGGCGGTGACCGACAGCCGCCGGAACGTCGCGATCGCGAACGGGTCGACGGTGGCGCCGCCCTCGATGACCGGCCGGAAGCTCCCTGCCTGCGCCTCGACGGGATCCATCGCGTCGCGGTCGGCGAGCAGCTCGGTGCGGTAACCGGCGCCGAAGCGCAGCTTGAGCCGCGTCTTCACGGTGAGCAGCGCGCCCACCGTGTGCGTGATCTCCGCGTGCCGGTACGTGCGCGTCTCGGGGACGGTCAGCTCCGTCTCGAGGAACACGCGCGAGTACGGGCTCGGCACCACCGGCGGCGGCGGCTTGCGCCGGTACAGGCCCTTGTACGTGTACAGCGACGTCAGCTGCGTGAGGTCGAGCGTCTCCTGCGCCTTCGCCTCCATGCCCGGCGGCTGGGTGCGCGCGTAGCCGAACTTGATGTTGAGGCGCGTGTCCCAGCGGTGGAGCGGGTGATCGAGCTGGAGCAGCCCGTTGAGCTCGATCTTGATCGCCTGCTGCTGCGCGCGCGAGAGCTGCGCGTCGGAGAGGCTCGCATCGTTCGCGATGCGCGTGTTCGTGAGGTCGACGAGGAAGTCGCTGATCGCCGACGTCAGCAGCTTCTTCGACGCCGGCGTGTCGAACGTCGTGCCCGCCGCGAGCGCCGCCTCGACGAGGTCGCGCAGGTCGGGGTTGTCGGCGAGCGGCTTCCACGCCTTCAGCTGCTCGGGCTTGAACGCGCCGTCGCCGCCCTGCGCGATGAAGTCGATCGTCGCGATGCGGTAGCTGCGCGCCTTGTCGATCGGCCGCCCGTTGATCTCGAACGGCTTCCCCGGCGCGGGCCGCGCGGCGCCGCCGAACGCGATCCGCCCCCACGCCTCGCCGGCGGCGAGCAGGTCCGCGATCGTCGCACCCGGCACCGACAGCGTGCCGAGCACCGCCGCGTGCGGCATCGCCCGCTTGAGCTTGGCGCGCGTCAGCCGGCCCGACATCGGGAACGCGCGCGTGAACACGAAGCCGTCGTTGACGAACGCGACCTCGGCCTGCGTCCGCTTCTGCATCACGTCGAGCGCGTACGCGAGCAGCGCGGCCTTCGTGGTCGGGCCGGCGGTCTTGCCGAGCGGCACGTTGTAGCGCTCGCAGTAGCTCGCGACGTGCTTCGCGAGCACCGCGCCGGCATCCTCGTCGCGGGCGTCCGCGCGCGCGCGCTCGATCCCGGCGTCGACCTGCACCGGCTCGCCCTCGGCACCCGGCGCGATCGTCACGCGCGTGATGCCGTGGGTGCCGCTCGGGGAGCCGACGAGCGGCGGCGAGCGGTGCTGCCGGATCAGCACCGTCGGGCGCTGCCCGTCGGAGTCCGCCATGCCCGACGACAAGAGCACGTCGGGCGCCTTGTCGCGCGGCAGCGCGCGCTGCAGGGCCATCACCTCCTCGACGCCGCTGCGCCCGGAGTTGACCTGCACCATCGCCACGACGAGCGTCGCCCCGGCCGCGCGCAGCCGCGTCACGCCCGCGGGGATCGCGGCGCCGAGCTCCTCGAGCTTCAGGCCCGCGCGCCGGTCGGCGGCGATCGCCGACAGCGCCTTCGGCGACATCACCGCGAGCACGCCGATCTTGTCGCCGCCGCGATCGAGCATGACGTCCTTGACGACGTGCTTGCACAGCTCCGCGCGCGGGCCCTCGCACGCGAGGTTCGAGACGACGATCGGGATCTTCGTCGCGGCGAACGTGCTCGCGAACCGCTCCAGCTGGTCCTTCTCGTACGACAGCTCGTGGTTGCCGAGCGTGATCGCGTCGTACCCGGCGCGCGCGAACAGCGCCGCGACGTCGCGCGCCCCGGCCTCGCCGTCGCGCTGGAGGATGTTGCGCGTGAACAGGTCCGGCCCGAGCTGATCGCCGCCGAGCAGCGCGATCACCGCCGGGTTCGCGTCCCGCGCCCTGCGGATCGCCGCGACCTGCGCCGCATAGTCCGGCTCCTCGGCCCCCGCCGCCGCCTCGCCGCACCTCGGCACGGCCATCTGCCCCTCGAGGTCCGCGTGATAGACGACTTCCACGGGCGCAGCGAGCGCGTTCAGCACCACCAGCGTTGCGAGCACCCGTCCAGGCTACTTCATCCGGCGCAGCCGCTCGACGATGGGGCGCAGGAAGCCGCGCGCCGACGACCGCAGGAGCTCGGACTCGCCGATCGCACCCGCCAGCACCGGCCCGATCGTGTAGTACGCCGACACGGCGAGCTCGCCGAGGACGCTCTGCCGCAGCACGCGGTCGCGGAAGCCGCGCAGCTGCTCGACGTCGTTCGCCATCGCCGAGCCGTACGCCGCGGTCGCGACGAAGCACGCGTCGACCTGCCCGACCTTGCGCTCGAGCGTCGTCAGCTCGACGGTCGCGACCTTCGACTTGTTGCGGCAGTTGTCGAACGCGCGGAGGCCGATCGAGTAGCTCGTGTCGGGCAGGAGCGCGTGCAGGTCGAACGTCTGCACGACGCCCGCCGCCGACACCGGGATGGTGACGGCGAGCGGGATCGCGGCGTCGAAGTTGTCCTCGGTGACCGTGCCGCCGACGAGCATCCGCACCTCGTACTGCGTGACGTTGCCGAGGTTGCCGTCGTCGCCGGGCGCGATGAACTCGAGGCGCGCGGTCGTCTGCGTGACGTCGACGACGCCGAGCTTGCGCGGGATGCCCGGCGGGATGCCGTCCGTCTCCGGATACGAGTGCGCGCGGATCCGGTACATCTCGCCGTTCGCGCTGATGAGGCCGAGCCGCAGCGCGCCGCTGCCGGGCGTGGACGTGTTGATCGTGGTGTCCGGCGGCCGGATGTTCCCGTCGAGCCCGTCGGGATCGCCGTAGCCGACGTAGTCCGCCGTCGTCGCGAACGACTCGCCCGCCGACACCTCGATCGGCAGCTTGTACAGCACCGACGGCTGCCCGAGGTACGGCGCGCCGTAGTCGCCGAACGCGACCTCGGGCCGCGGGCGCCGCGCCTCGGAGTACGTCGCGTTGTGGTCGAACTCGCGCGCGACCTCGACCCACAGCACGTAGTCACCGGGTGGCAGGCCGTTCGGTGCGGGCCAGCTCACCGCCGCGACGGTGTTCGCCGGCGGCGTCGCCCTCGAGATCGCGTCGAACGGGTTGAGGACGCGGTACATGCCGACCGACGTCGCGTCGTCCTCCTGCATCACGACGAGGTCGCTGCGCGGCGGATAGCGGCTCGGCCGCGGACCGAGCGCGCCCTTGTCGGTGTGGGCGAGCGACGCGCACGTGCGCGCATCCCACTGCGGCTCCTCGCGCTTGAGCGGGCGGCAGTAGTGGAGCTCGTTGGAGCTGCGCGTCGACGCGTGCGACAGCGCGCTGTCGTTGCCGTTCTGGAACTCGACCTGCGGGAACTCGATGCCGTGCTTGTGCGACCACACCGGGAACGTCGTCGTGCGGCGCCCGTACGGCCAGTCGGGGCCGCTGCAGAAGTCGAAGCGCCCGGGCCGGTTGCCGAGGCCGAACGTGCCGACGGCCTGCGTGATGTACACGGTGTCGACGAACTGCCCCTGGGGCGTCTCGAGCCACGCGACCATCTGCACGTCGAATGCGAAGGCCGGCTCGCGGTGGCTCGCCGCCGGCATGAACTCGAGGTCGATGACCTGACAGGTCGCGGGCTCCGCCTGCGCCGACCCGAGGGCGCCGGCGAGCACGGCCGGCAACACGTACAGACGGCGCATCGCTACCTCATCTTTCCGCGCAGCCTGTCGACGATGGGCCGCAGGAAGCCGCGGGCCGACGCGCGCAGGAGCTCGGACTCGCCGATCGTGCTCGCGAGCACCGGACTGAACGTGTAGTACGTCGACACGGCGAGCTCGCCGAGGATGGTCTGGCGCAGCACGCGGTCGCGGAAGCTGCGCAGCCGCTCGACGTCGGTCGCCATCGCCGAGCCGTACGCCGCGGTCGCGATGAAGCACCAGTCGACCTGGCCGACCTTGCGCTCGAGCGTCTGGAAGTCGACCACGGCGACCGGGCTCGCGTTGCGGCAGTTGTCGATCGCGCGGATGCCGATCGAGTAGTGCGTCGACGGCAGCAGGCGCTCGAGCTTGAGCGACGTCGGCGTGTTCGCATCGGCGATCGCGACGTCGACCGGCAGCTGCGGCGACACGTCGAAGTTCGCCTCGGTCACCGCGTTCGCCGGGTCGTCGTCGAGGATGCGGAAGCGCACGTCGTAGCGCCGCACGCGCCCGACGTCGCCGTCGTCGCCGGGGGCGATGAACGTCAGCGCCGCCGCTCCGCTCGTCACGTCGTCGACCGCGAGGTTGCCGACGGCGTTCGGCGGCACCGTGTCGACCTCCTGGTGCGACTTCACGCGCACGCGGAACATGTCGCCGCCGTCGCTGACGAGCGCGAGCCGCAGCGCGCCACTGCCCGGCAGGTCCGACGTGATCGTGCTGTCCGGCGCGCGGACGTTGCCGTCGAGGCCGTCCGGATCGCCGTAGCCGACGTAGTCCATCGTCGTCGCGGTCGTGTCCGTCGCGGAGATCGAGAGCGGCACCTTGTACACGACCGACGGCTGCCCGCGGTACGCCTCGCCGTACTCGCCGTACGACACCGCCGGCTTGGGGTACGCGGACACCGAGTACGTCGCGTTGTGGTCGAACTCGCGCGCGACCTCGACCCACAGCACGTAGTCGCCGGGCGGCAACCCGTCGGGCGCGGGCCAGCTCACCTGGTGCAGCACGTTCGGCGCGGGCGTCGCGGTGGTGACGCCGTCGAACGGGTTGAGCGTCTGGTACATCTCGATCGACGCGTCGTCGCCCTCGAGCCGGACGAGGTCGCGCCGCGGCGGGTACTTGCTCGTGCCGCTGCCGAGCTTGCCCTTGTCCGTGTACGACGGCGACGCGCACGTGCGGGAGTCCCACAGCCCCTCGTCGCGCCGGATCGGGCGGCAGTAGTGGTTCTCCATCGAGCTCAGGTTGAACGCGTGCGACAGCGCGTTGTCGTCGCCGTCCTGGAACACGACCTCGGGGAACTCGAGGCCGTGGCGGTGCGCCCACACGGGAAAGACGGTCGTGCGGCGGCCGTACGGCCACTTCGGGCCGCTCGCGAAGTCGAAGCGCCCGGGCCGGTTGCCGAGGCCGAACGTGCTGACCTCGCGCGTGAGGAACACGGTGTCGACGAACGTGCCGCTCGCCGTCTCGAGCCAGCCGACCATCTGCAGCGGGAACTGGAACGCCGGTTCGCGCGCGGCCTGCGCGGCCATGAGCTCGACGTCGAGCACCTCGCACAGCTCGCCGTCGCCGGCGGCGGGGCGCGCGACCGCCGCGAGTCCGACCAGCGCCGCGGCGCAACCGGCGAAACGGGACATGCCCCGATGGTGCCCGGTTCCGCGGCCGATTGCAGCTCTGGAGAAATCTAGCGTTGCGTGGCCGGTTCACGACGCTCGCCGGGAGCCGAACACGCCGCCCGTGCGTGACGAACACCGCACCGACGAAGGCGCGGCGCCTACGACGTGCTAGCCCAGAGCGCGGAGCTCGGCCGCCATCTGCCCGATGCGGTCGAGGATCGGCGCCGCGACGTTGCGGTCCTCGAGGCGTGCGATGTGCCGCACACCGGTCGGCGACGTGATGTTGAGCTCGGTCAACATGCCGCCGATCACGTCGAGCCCGACGAGGATCTGCCCGTGCGCGCGGAGGAACGGCGCCAGCGCGGCGATGATCTCGCGATCGCGCGCGTCGAGGTCCGCCTGCACGGCGCGCCCACCGACGTGCAGGTTGCCGCGCGCCTCGGCCTCCGCCGGCACGCGCAGCACCGCGCCCACCGGCTCGCCGTCGACGAGCACGATCCGCTTGTCGCCGTGCACGGCCTCGGGGAGGTACCGCTGCGCGAGCGTCCAGCGCGTGCCCGCGCCCGTCGACGTCTCGAGGATCGACGACGCGTTCGGGTCGCCGCGGCGTACGACGAAGATGCCGAGGCCCCCGTAGCCGTCGACCGGCTTCACGACGATGGTCCCGCCCTGCTCGGCCTGGAACCGGCGCAGCTTGTCGGCGGAGCGCGTGACGATCGTCGGGGGCGTGAGCTGCGGGAAGCGCAGCACCGCGAGGTGCTCGTTGAGCTCGCGCAGCCCGCGCGGGTCGTTGACGAGCAGGGTCTTGCCGCGCGCGTGCTCGAGGATCCAGGTCGCGTGCAGGTAGTTGACGTCGACGGGCGGGTCCTTGCGCATGAGCACGGCGTCGAACTCGGCGAGCCGGTGGTGCGACGCGGCCTCGATCTGGAACGCCTCGCGCGGCGTCGCGGCCGGCATCACGATCGTCGGCGACGCATCGGCGACCGCCTCGTCGCCGACGAGGCCGAGCTGCTCGATGCCGCACGTCCACACGTCCCAGCCGCGCGCCGCCGCCTCGAGCATCAGCGCGTACGACGTGTCCCCCGCGAGCGCCAGCCGGTCGAGCGGATCGAGGATGAAGAGGAGGCGCATGGGAAGTCCTACGCGGGAGTGGAGCCGATCGGAGCGGAGCCGATCGGAGCGGAGCCGATCGGAACGGAGCCGATCGAAACGCGCCGGCCGAACGAGATCGATCGCATATCTAGGTGCCCGGGACCGGCTCGCCCGGATCGTCGGAGCTGCCGACCTGGACCTTCGTCGGCAGGAGGTGCTCGAGGCCATGCTTGCGCAGGCGGTAGTACAAGGTGGAGCGGTTGATGCCGAGGATGCGCGCCGCGCTCGCGATGTTGCCGCGCGACTTCTCGACGGCGGCGACGATCTCCCGGCGCTCGCTGTCGAGCAGGCGCTCGGCGAGGCTCTTGCCGTCGTCGGTGATCGGCGGCAGCGGCTGCGACGCCGACGACGTCGTCGCGACGGTCGCGATCGGTCCGGTGCCCGGCGACGACGGCACCGGTGTCACCGCGCCGCGGCGACCGAAGTCGAGGTGGTGCGCGCCGAGCGGCGTGCCGCGCGCGAGGATCATCGCGCGCTCGATGATGTTCTCGAGCTCGCGCACGTTGCCCGGCCAGTTGTACTCGCGCAGCTTCGCGACCGCCTCGGCGGTCGGCGACTGGGCGGCGACGCCCATCTGGCGCGCGAACTTCGCGACGAAGTGCGCCGCGAGCACGGGCAGGTCGTCGGGGCGGTCGCGCAGCGGCGGCAGGTTGATCGGGAACACGTTGAGCCGGTAGTACAGGTCCTCGCGGAACTCGCCGTCCTCGATCATCTTCTCGAGGTTGCGGTTCGTCGCGCTGACGAGGCGCACGTCGACCTTGATCGTCTCGGCGCCGCCGACGCGCTCGAACTCGCGCTCCTGCAGCGTGCGCAGCAGCTTGATCTGCACCTCCATCGGGAGGTCGCCGACCTCGTCGAGGAACAGCGTGCCGCCGTCGGCGAGCTCGAAGCGGCCGGGGCGGCGCGCCAGCGCGCCGGTGAAGCTGCCCTTCTCGTGGCCGAACAGCTCGCTCTCGAGGATGCCCGGCGCGAGCGCGGCGCAGTTCACGCGCACGAACGGCTTCTCCTCGCGCGGCGAGTTGATGTGGATCGCGTGGGCGACGAGCTCCTTGCCGGTGCCCGTCTCGCCGCGGAGCAGCACCGTCGACGCCATCGGCGCGACCTGCTCGACCTTCGCGAGCACCTCGCGCAGCGCGGCGCTCTCGCCGATGATGTTGCCGAAGTCGAACTCGCCGTGGAGCTGCTGGTTGAGGTAGCCGGTGTACTCGGCGAGCTGCGCGGCGAGGCGCTTGTTCTCCCTCGTCAGGTGGAACCGCTCGAGCGCGTACACGAGGACGCCGCGCACTTCCTTCGCGTCCCACGGCTTGGTGATGTAGCGGTAGACCTGCCCGAGGTTGATCGCCTCGACGAGGACGTCGACGTCGGTGAACGCGGTCAGGATGATCCCGACGGCCTCCGGCTGACGGTTGCGCACCTCGCGGAGCAGCTCGACGCCCGTCATCTTCGGCATCCGCTGGTCGGTGACGACGACGGCGACCTCCTTCTCCGCGAGGATCTGCAGCGCCTCCGCGCCGCCGCTCGCCGTCAGGATGTCGAACGTCTTGCGGAAGTTGAAGCGGAACGCGTCGAGGTTGTCCTGCTCGTCGTCGACGACGAGGATCGGGTAGCGCTTCACATCGAACGTCATACGGAGCCCGGTGCACTGGAGGTATCACGTTTTCCAAGTGCCTGTTGATCCGCGACCGGCAATGTCCGACATGTAGGAAACTTGGCCACCCGTTGCCGCTCCTTTAGCGTTTCGGTGTGCCTTCCCGCCGCCCCAAGCCCAAGCCCAGCGCGCCACCCCGAAGAAAGCCGATGGCGATGGCGCGGCGGGTGTCGCTGTTCGAGCGCGAGGTCTCGGTGCGGCTCGCGCCGGTCGCGGTCGAGCTGCTGCACGGCGCCGCGCGCGTGCTCAGCGAGGGCGAGCTCGACGGCCGCACGTACAGCGGCTCGACGATGCTCACCGTCGACCTGGCGCGCATGAAGGACCGCATCAGCGATCCGCCCGACGTCACGACCGCGCAGCGCGTGGCGCGGCTGTACGCCGCCGACGAGCGCTGCCGCGACCACGCGCGCCGGATCGCCGTCGGCGAGGCGCGCCGGTTGGCCGGAGCCGAGCTCGCGACGACGCTCGTCGACGTCGAGAGCCGCGCGAAGGGACCCGAAGTGCACCTCAGCCTCAACGTCGAAGCCCAAAGGAGAGACCGGTGATCGATCTGTTCAGCGTCCGCGACGTCTCGCGCATCCTCGCCGTTCAGGAGTCGCGGCTGCGCTACTGGACGCAGACCGGCTTCGTCGGCCCGACGGTCCGCAAGGGCGGCCGCTTCTACTACACGTTCGCCGACCTCCTCGCCGTGAAGGCGGCGAAGGACCTGCTCGCCGCGGAGATGACCGTGGCGAAGGTGCGCAAGAGCGTCGAGGCGCTGAAGAAGGCGCTGCCCGATGACGCGCACCCGCTGATGAAGCTGCGCGTGTGCTGCGACGGCGAGACGATCGTGGCGCTCGCCGACGACGTCGCGTTCGAGCCCGTCGGCGGCCAGGTCGTGATGGCGTTCAGCGTCGTCGGCTTCGGCGAGCACGTCGCCGAGGTCCTCGCCGTCCCGCGCGGCGTCGCCGCCGAGGGCTCGGGGCCGGTCGCGGGCGCGCCCGTCGCCGTCGAGGATTCGCCGACGGAGGCGAACGGCGGCACGGTCGCGTACCGGCTGTTCGTCGAGGCGTGCGCCGCCGAGGACCGCGGCGACAGCGCGATGGCCGAGCACCTGTTCCGCCAGGCGGTCGACCTCGAGCCCGGCATGGCCGCGGCGCTCACGAACCTGGGCAACCTCGTGTACCGGCGCGGCGACCTCCCCGAGGCGCGCCGCTTCTACGAGCAGTCCCTCGAGTACGACCCGACGCAGCCCGAGGCCCGCTACAACCTCGCCAACCTCCTCGATGACTGCGGCGACCTCGACCTCGCGATCGCCGAGCTCCGCAAGGTGTGCGGCGCCGCGCCCGAGTTCGCCGACGCCCACTACAACCTCGCCGTGATGCTCGCGCAGGTCGGCGGCACCGCGCAGGCGCGCCACCACCTCACGCGCTACCTCGAGCTCGACGGCGGCTCGGACTGGTCGTCGCACGCGCGCACGTTCCTCGACCGCCTCTCGGCGTAGCGGCGGAGCGGCGCGCTCAGAGCACGATGCCGTCGCAGGCGCTCTCGAACACGGCGAGCGCCTGCGCGAGGCCGATCGACAGATCGCCCTCGCAGATCGACGACATCACCGCGTTCTGGCCGGTCTGCTGCACGAACGCCTTCAGGCGCTTCGCCTCCTCGGCGTTGCCGAACGACGAACTGCACGAGCCCGGGCCCGGGCCGGCGATCGCGGCGGCCGCCCAGCGTGTGCGGCTGCCGGTGAACTGGTCGAGGAACGCGACGTAGTTCGCGACCGGCTCCTGCATCGACTCGCACAGCGACGACGCGAACGGCAGGTTCACCGGCTGCTCGTACGAGCAATCCTCCTCGTCGGTGAGGAGCACGATGCCGAGCAGCGCGTCGGGGCGCTTGAAGCCGACGTTGGTGCCGTTGTTGATCTGCTGCTCGAACGCGTGGCGCATCGCGGACAGCGGCATCTCGTCGCTCGGGCCGCTCGTGCCGACGTTCGCGACGCACGAGAACGTGCCCGACGGATCCGCGTCGGCCTTCTCGATCCAGCGGCGCTGCATGTTGCACTGCGCGGGCTGCAGCATCGCGCCGTCGTCGCCGCCGCTGATCGTCTGCGTGAAGCCGCCGAGCGGCGTCTGCATCGTGTAGCTGTAGTTGCGGCCCGTCGTCGTCACGGCGACGCGGTAGTCGAGGCCGCTGTTGTTGAGCACGGTGATGAACTGCGGGAAGTTCGCGATCAGGTTCGTCTGCTCCTGGCCCATCGAGCCGGAGTTGTCGATGACGAACAGGACGTCGATCTTCTCGCAGCGCTGATCCTTGCCGTCGGGGACGGTGACCGCCGCATCGGGGCCGTTGCCGTCGTCGTCACCGCCGCCACCACCGTGGGGGTTCGGCGCGGGGCCGCATGCACAGATTGCGCAGAGCGCGAGCGCGAGGTTGCGAAGTTGCTGCATCTGGATCCCCCCTCTCAGCTGCGGCACGGTAAATCGCCGTCACGCGGAGGTGCAACCCCAACCTGCGGTCGGACCGCATGTTCAGTGCAGGGCGGCCTTCACCATCAGGTACGCGTACACGTACGGGGCGATGAAGAGGACGGCGTCGATGCGGTCGAGGATGCCGCCGTGGCCGGGGAGCAGGCTGCCGGAGTCCTTCACGCCCGTCGAGCGCTTGATGAGCGACTCGGTCAGGTCGCCGAGCTGGCCGAGGACTCCCGCCGGGATGCCGAGGAGGAACACGTCGAGCCACGACAGCTCGCGGTCGAGGAACGCGAGCTTCATGAGGATGATGCTCGCGAGCGAGCCGGCGAGGCCGCCCCACGCGCCGGCCCACGTCTTCTTCGGGCTGACGGCCTCGTAGAGCTTGGTCTTGCCGAGGAAGCGGCCGGCGAAGTACGCGCCGGTGTCGGCGATCCACGCGATGAGGAGGACCAGGACGACGAAGTGGCCGCCCTCGGAGTCGGGGGCGAGGCGCTTGAACATCGCGAGGAACGTCGTCAGGAAGCCGGCGTAGACGATGCCGGCGACCGTCGCGGCGTAGCGCCCGGCGACGCTCGGGATGTCGCGGAAGCGGAACAGGTAGTAGAGGCCCGGCGCGATGACGGCGAGGATGATCGCGACGGTCGGGCCGGCGAGGCCGAGGGCCTGCCACTTCACGCCGAGGCCGAGCTTCGCGAGCGCGTGCTGGTCGAGCCAGTACAGCGCGAGGCACGCGGCGCCGCCGAGGACGAGCGCCGGGCGGCGGTCCTCCCCGGGGAGCGTCATCGCGAAGAACTCGTGCATCGCGATGAGCGATGCGAGGAAGATCACCGCCCACGCCGGCTCGGGGCGCGGCAGGTAGAGGACGACGATCAGGATCGGCGCGGCGACGACCGCGACGAGGAACCGTTGTGCGAGGTTGCCGAGCGCCACCTGTGGGGCAGGTAACCGCACGCACACGTCTCCGTCAATCAGCGGGCTTCGATATCGGAATCGAGCTGTGCGGAGGTGAGCCCGAAGCGGCGCTCGCGGCCGGCGTACTGCTCCAGGCACCGGGCCAGGTGCTCGCGGCGAAACTCGGGCCACAGCACGTCGATGAACACGAGCTCGGCATAGGCGAGCTCCCACAGCATGAAGTTGCTGATGCGCTGCTCGCCGCTCGTGCGGATGAGGAGGTCGAGCGGCGGCAGCGACGCGGTCGGCAGGTACGAGCCGAGGCGCTCCACGTCGAGCTCCTCGGGGCGCAGCGCGCCGGCGGCGGCGTCGCGCAGCGCGGCCTGTGCGGCGCGCGCGATCGACTCGCGGCCGCCGTAGGACAGCGCGAGCGTGAGTGTCATTCCGGTGTTGTGCGCGGACACCTCGCGCAGCTCGCGCAGCGGCTCGGTGACGAACGCGGGCAGGCGATCGATGTCGCCGATCGCCTGCAGGCGAATGCCGTTGTCGAGGATCTCGGAGCGCTCGTCGATGAGGAAGTCGCGCAGCAGCTGCATGAGCCCGGTGACCTCGTCGGCCGGGCGCTGCCAGTTCTGCGAGGAGAACGCGTACAGCGTCAGCGCTTCGATGCCGAGCTGACGCGACGCGCGCGTGATGTCGCGAACGGACTCGGCGCCGACGCGGTGACCTTCGATCCGAGGTCGGCCGTGGGCCTCGGCCCAGCGACCGTTGCCGTCCATGATGATCCCGACGTGTCGTGGCAGCGTGGCTTCGGACATCTTCGAGTCGCCGTCGGTCACGCGCAGTAGCACGCTCGGTGCGAGCGTTGCAACGTCATCGTTGATCCCGTAGGCTCCAGAGAAGCCATGGGGATCTTTTCCAGACTGGGTACGCTGATCAAGTCGAACATCAACGACCTCATCACGAAGGCCGAGGATCCGGAAAAGATGCTGTCCCAGGTGCTGCTCGAGATGCAGCAGCAGCTGGTCGAGGCGAAGAAGGCCGTGGCAGTCGCGATCGCCGACGAGAAGAAGCTGCAGAAGCAGTACACCGCCGAGACCGACAAGGCCAAGGAGTGGGAGCGCAAGGCGATGGTGGCGGTGCGCGCGGGCGATGACAACCTCGCGCGCCAGGCGCTCGCGCGGAAGCAGGAGCACGAGAACATCTCCACGCAGTTCCAGCAGCAGTGGATCGCGCAGAAGCAGGCGGTCGAGAAGCTGAAGGACGCGCTGCGCCTGCTCAACAACAAGATCGAGGAAGCGAAGCGCAAGAAGAACATCCTGATCGCGCGCAAGAAGCGCGCGGAGGCGCAGCAGCAGATCGCGAACACGATGCAGGGCCTCGGCGACACCAGCGCGTTCGACACGTTCGATCGCATGGCCGAGCGCATCCAGCTCATGGAGGCCGAGGCCGAGGCCGGTGCCGAGCTCGCCGGCGAGCTCTCCGGCGACACGCTCGAGTCGAAGTTCCTCCAGCTCGAGCAGTCGGGCGGCAACGAAGACGACGCGCTCGCCGAGCTCAAGGCCAAGATGGGCCTCCTCGAGGCGCCCAAGGGCGGCGAGGCCAAGCAGCTCGGTGCCGGCGCCGCCGGCGCCGCCTCTTCCGGCGGCGACGCCGCCAAAGGCGCCCCCAAGCAAGACCTCAGCGCCGCCGCCGATCTCGGCAGCCTCACCGCCGAGGATCTGAAGGAGCTCGAGGACCTCGATCTCTCCGAGCTCGAGCCGAAAGACGCCAAGAAGTCCGGCTGAGCTCCGTCCGAAAGAAACCGCTACTCGGTCGTGTTCGTCGGCAGGCGGCCGGCGCGGAGCTGGTCTTCGAGCTCCTTGATGATGCCGGAGAGCTGTTCGCGCTGGGCTTCGTCGAGGTCGAACACGATGCCCATGCCGGGGGGCTCCTCGTCCTGGGCGATGATCGTGTGGGAGACCTTGCCCATCAGGGAGAGGGGCTGGGCCTTGCCGGGGACGGCGACGAGCATGTGGACCTGGGAGGTCTCGGGGAGGGGCCGGTCGGTGAAGAGGAAGATGCCTTCCTCGTTGATGTCCTTCGTGAACGTGGTCGCGGGGCCCTCGATGGCGCCGTAGGTCACGGAGAGGCGGATGGGGAGGCGGCGCTTCTCGCGCAGGTTGAGGAGGCCGCCGCGGACGTAGCCGTTGAGGTAGTTGATCTTGTCGCGCTCGGTGCCGCCGAGGGCGACGACGACGCCGGCCGGGCCGTCGCGGTGACCGACGACGGTGCCGCGCAGCGTGACGAGCCACCCGCCGACGTCGAGGTCGATGCGGAGGTTCGCGCCCGACTCGACCTCCTCCTCGCTCGCGACGAACACGGTCCAGTCGCGGGGATCGAAGATCTTCAGCCACTCCGACTGGTTCGAGAGCCGCAGCTCGAGCCGTACTGCTCCCACGCGGGCATCCTATCACCGGATGCGGCGCGCTAACGGATCGCGATCTGGAGCGTGCCCGGCTTGCCGGCCCGCACCATCTGGACGGTCACGGCCTGGAGCGAGGGCGCGCGGGCGTACAGCTCGGCGGCGTCGTCGAGCGACCGCATCAGCTTGCCGTCGATCGCGATGATCACGTCGCCGGCGCGCAGGCCGACGCGCGCGAACAGCGACCCGGGCGCGATCGCGTCGATGCGCAGCCCCGTCGGCGTGAACGCGCCGCCGATCGACGCGGCGAGCGAGTTGAAGTCGCGCAGCGCGCTGTCGACGTCGCCGCGCCGCAGCTCGAGCGAGCCACCGACGACGGTCGCCGTCACGGGGCCGGTGCGGACGCGCGCATCCGGCCGGAGCTGCGCGTCCGGCGGCCCTGCCTTCTCCGGCGCGACACCCACGCCGGGGTTCGGCCCGGCCGAGTTGACGCGGACCTCGGCGACCGCCCCCGGCGTGCCGGGGTTCGGCCCCGCCGCAGGATGCGGCACCGCACCACGCGACCCCAGCGAAGGCGCGGCGGCCACCGAAGGGGCGCCCGCAACCGGCGGCGCACCGGCGACCGAAGGCGCAGCGACCGAAGGTGCAGCGACCGAAGGCGCAGTGACCGAAGCCCCGGCGACCGAAGGCGCGGCCCCGACGGGAGGCGCACCGACCGGCGCGGTAGCGATCGGCGCGGCCCCGATCGCAGGCGCACCGACCGGCGCGGCAGCGATCGGCGCGGCCCCGATCGCAGGCGCGGCCCCGACCGCAGGCGCACCGACCGACGGCGCGGCGGCGATCGGCGGCGCTGCGACAGGTGCCGCAACCGGCGGCACCTCCGTGTGCGCGTACGGATCCGCGGGCGCCGTGCCGATCGTGGTGCCCGCCTGCACGGGCCCGCGACCCGGGTCGACGTACGGGTCGGTGGGCATCGCGCTCCACGGATCCGCGTACGGATCCGTCGGCTGGTCGGCGTCGATCGCCGGCATCGGGTACGGATCCGCGGGCGCCTCGATCGACGGACGGCGGTCCGGCAGCGGGGCGAGCCCGGTCGCCGAGGCCGGCGAGCCGACCGGCGCCGCGGCACCGGCGGTCGGCGCCGCGGGCGGCACCTGCACCGTCGCCGGCGTCGCGGGTGCGGCGACCGGTGCGGCGACCGGTGCGGCGGCGGGCGCGGCCGGGCGCGCGGGCGGCGGCGCCGCGAGCACGAGCTGCGCGCCCTCCTTGCCGACGAGGATCACCGCGTCGTCCTCGATCGCGTCGACCATGTACCCGCCGATCAGGTCACCGACCGACACGAGCACGTTGCGGTTCTTGCTCTTGTCGAAGATCAGCGCGGCGCTGCTGTCCGGCGTCACGCGCACCAGCCGCAGCGGCTGGGGTGTGCGCGCCGGCGCGGCGACGGCCGGTGGCCGGGTGTCGGCTGGAGGTGTGGACTCCGGCTCGGCGAGTGCGGTTGCTCCGACGAGAAAAACCAGCAGACCGGCAAAGCGCGACATCGCATTTCTGACGGTGCAAACCTCCGGCCGGTTCAACGAACCGAAACCAGGTGACGCCCCGGCGCGGGTGTGGCTGCGCGTTCACGCCGGTCCGCAGCAGGTGCCGTGAATCGGCACTTTCTCGACGGAAAATCACGTTTCAGAGAACGAAAACACCTCGAGCGGCAACCACACCTTGGCGTTCCAGCTCGACGCGAACCCGCGCAGCGCCCGCACGACCTCGCGGCGAGGTCGACATGATGTCGACGCCGGGATCGCACACGTGGGGCACCGTCGAGCACTCGCGCGGGAGCACGTCCGCGCGCCCCCGCCCGCGGGCACACCAACACCGGCAGAGTGTCGACACCGGCGTCAGAACTCGCGCGCCGTGCGACCGAAGTCCGTCGGTGACGTGCCGGGTGCGCCGGCGACCTCCGTCGGCGCCGTGCCGCTGCGGAACCACACGCCGAGGCCGCCGCCCGAGCCCGGCGCCGCGAGGAGGCCGCTCTCGCGATCGATCGCCACGCGCTGCATCCCCGCCGGCGGAGAGCCCGGCAGCGGGACCGCCGGGCGATCGCCCTCGGCGGCGCGCATCGCCCGCATCCACAGCGGCAGCGCCGCGTGCGCGCCGTCGCCCTCGGGGCCGAGCTTCTTCGACGGATCGTCGAAGCCGAGCCACACCGCGCCGAGCGCGCGCCCGGTGAACCCGATGAACCACGCATCCGTGTTGTCGTTCGTCGTGCCGGTCTTGCCCGCCGCCGGGCGACCGAGCGCCGCGCCCGCCGCCGACGCGGTGCCGCGCTGCACGACGGCGACCATCATGTCCTGGAGCTGGAACGCCGTGCGCTCGTCGAGGAGGCGCCCGCCCTCCGCGCCGAGCCGCGCGTCCGGATCGTCGCCGGCGAGCGCCGCGATCCGGTCGAAGCGCCGCGCCGGATCGATCCACGGGTCCTCGGGGACGGTCGCGTCGAACAGCACCCGCTCGCCGCGCCGCACGCGCACCGCGAAGCGCGGCGCGATGGCCCAGCCGCGCCGGGCGATGACGGCATACGCGCGCGCGAGCTCGATCGGCTTCACGCACGACGCGCCGAGCGCCATCGGCCGCACGTCGGCGATGCTCGTCGAGATCCCGAGCCGCGACGCGAACCGCTTCACGGCCCGCACGCCGATGCGATCGAGCACGTCGATCGCCGGCGCGTTGAGCGACCCCGCGAACGCATCCTGCGCGAGCACGACGCCGCGGAACCGGTTCCCCGACTTCGGCTTCCAGTGGACGTTCGTGCGCTCGTCGTACTCGGCGATCGGCGCGTCGCGCAGCGCCGTCCCCGGCGTGATCGCGCCGCCGTCGAGCGCGGCGCCGTAGACGAGCGGCTTCCACGCCGAGCCCGGCTGGCGGCAGCTCTGCCGCATGCGATCGAAGCGATCGGGGTCCCAGTCGCGCCCGCCGACGAGCGCCTCGACGTAGCCCGTGCGGTGGTCCCACACGAGCGCGCCGACCTGCGACTTGCCCCAGCGGTCCGCCTGCGCGAGGGCGTCGGCCTGCACGCGCGCGCCGAGCGCCGGCAGCGCCGCGGTCTCGATCGTGAGGCCGCCGCGGTCCATGTCCGCCGGCAGCGCCGTCGCGAGCAGCGCGCGGACCTGCTCCGCGTACCACGGCACCCGCGTGCCGTACGCCTGCCGCGGGCGCCGCGTACCGAGCGGGCTCGCGGCGAGGCGCGCGCGCGTGGGCTCGTCGATCATCCCGGCGCGCTGCATGCGCGCGAGCACCTCGTTGCGGCGGGCGCGCGCCGCGTCGGGGCGGCGGAACGGATCGAGCCGCCCCGGCGCCTGGATCATCCCGGCGAGCAGCGCGGCCTGGCCGACGTCGAGGTCGCGCGCGTCGACGTCGAAGTACGCGCGCGCCCCGGCGGGAATGCCGTACGCGCTCTGCCCGAGGAACACGAACGACAGGTACGTCTCGAGGATGTCGCGCTTGGTCCAGCGCCGCTCGAGCTCGCGCGCCAGCAGCGCCTCGCGCACCTTGCGGCGCACCTTGCGGTCGGTGCCGATCGAGTCGGGCAAGAGGTTGCGCGCGAGCTGCTGCGTGATCGTCGACGCGCCCTCGACGATGCGCCCGGCCTGGTAGTTCCGCACCGCCGCGCGCACGATCGCCTGGTAGTCGACGCCGCGGTGCTCGTAGAAGCGCACGTCCTCGGCGGCGAGCACCGCCTGCACGACGCGCTCCGGCAGGCGGTCGGGGCTCGCGGGATCGAGCGTGACGAGCGTGCGGTGCCCGACGGCGACGCCATCGCGGAACGGCACCTCGGCGAGGTGCGAGCCGTCGGCGGCGACGATCAGCGACGTGCGCGGCGCACCGACGCGCCACGCCGCGAGGTCGGGGACGTCGGGGAGGTCCGCGGCCCACGCGCGCAGCTTCCACACGACGTAGCCGAGCGTGACGGCGGGCGCGATCGCGATCAGTGAGATCAGCCCGAAGATCGGCAGCCGCCACCACCAGCCGTCGTCGCGCCGGTTCGTGACGATCACGTGGTGCGGCGAGCGCCGATCGAGCGGCGACTCGAGGAGCTGGTTCGCGAGCTGCCCGATGCCGAGCGCCGTCAGCGCGACGGCGAGCCGCCACACGAGCGCGCGCGGATCGAACAGCAGCCACAGCGGGATCAGCGCCGCGAGCCCGACCGCGAGCCGGATCCCCCACGCGCGGCTGAGCGCGAACCGCTCGAGCGTCACGCTTCCCCCGGGAACAGCGTCATCTGGCGCGGCGGGCCGAGCGCACGCGCGCGGGGGCCGAGCGCCTCGACGACGGCGCCGGCGCACGGCCCGGTGACGAAGATGCGCGCGGCGCCGGTCGCGTCGATCCACGCGAGCAGGTCGTCGCGATCCGCGGCGCCGGCCCACGCGAACGCGGCGTCGGTGCCCGCCGGCCCGTCGACGGCGCGGCCCGAGACGAGCGCGGAGGACGCCGCGCGGCCGGC
>JAHBVW010000077.1 GCA_019637375.1 Deltaproteobacteria bacterium
GGTGTCGCGCGAGGCGACCGCCACGGCCGAGGTCGCCGTCGACGGCGAGCGCGCGTACGACCTCGTCGCGCCGCCGGGGACGTACTGCGTCGTCGCCGCCGCGGCGCATGGCGGGCTCGGCGCGAGCGCGTGCGACCTCGTCGTGCGCGCCGGCGAGACCGTCGAGCGCGACCTCGAGCTCGCGCTGCGCACGGGGCGCCTGTCGGGCGCGATCTCCGACGCCGACGGGGGCGGCATCGCGGCGCCGCTCGTCGTCGCGCAGCGCGTGCCCGGCGCCGGCGCGACGTCGGCGGTGCGCGGCGACGCGACCGGCCGCTACGAGCTCGCGCTCGCGCCCGGCTGGTACCGCATCGTCGCCGGCGCCGACGGCTACACCGCCGCGTTCCACCAGCTCGAGGTGCGCGCCGACGAGACGCTCGACCTCCGGCTCAACGCCGGCGCCACGATCGCCGGCCGCGTCCTCGATCCCGACCGCCGCCCCGCGCCCGGCGCGGTCGTCGCCGTCGGCGCGCGCACCACGGTCGCGGGCCCCGAGGGCAGGTTCTCCCTCGACGGGATGCGCCCCGGGCGCTTCGAGGTCCTCGCCGCGCACGGCGACCTCGTCGCGCCGCCGCGCGAGGTGACCGTCGCGTACGGCGGCGCCGTCGACGTCGAGCTCGTCCTCGCCGTGTCGCGCGCCGCGATCGCCGGCCGCGTCGTCGACGGCGACGGCCACCCCGTCGCGAACGCGCGCGTCGAGGCCGACGGCCCGCTCGCGCGCCACGCGGTCACCGGCGCCGACGGCACGTACCGGATCGCCGGCCTCGTCGCCGGCACGTACGAGGTCGCCGGGACCGCGGCCGACCTCGTGCGCGCGAGCACGTCCGCCGTCGTCGGCCCCGACGGCGAGAGCACCGCCGACCTCCGGCTCGCGCGCGGCGTCACCGTCCGCGGCGTGGTGCGCACGGCGCGCGGCGAGCCCGTCGCCGGCGCCACCGTCGCGACCAGCGCCGCGAACCTCCGCGATCCGCGCCTCGACGTCACGACCGACGCGCGCGGCGCCTTCCGCGTCGGGCCGCTGCCGACCGGTCAGGTCCGCCTGTCCGCGTACCACCGCGAGCACGGGATCTCCGAGATCGTGCACGTCGACCTCCCCGCCGGCTCGTCCCCCGAGGCCGAGCTCGTGTTCCGCGCCGCCGCGCGCATCACCGGGATCGTGCGCCACGACGACGGCACGCCGGCCGCGGGCGCGCAGGTCACGATCACGCCCGCCGATGCGCCGGCGCGCTGGTCGCTCACCGCCGATCGCGAGGGCCGCTTCGCGGTCGACGCGCTGCCCGACGGCGAGTACTGGGTCGCCGCGCGCCCGCCCGTCGCCGCCGCGCCGCAGACCCACTCGTCGCGCAAGGCGTGGCGCAGCGTGACGCTCGCCGCGGGCGCGCCGCGCGAGGTCGAGCTCGAGGTGCCCGGCGGACGCGAGCACGTGCGCGGCCGCGTCGTCGACGGCAGCGGCGCGCCGGTCGCCGGCGCCGCCGTGTGGGCGGAGCGCGTGTGGAAGGGCATGACGTCGCCGGCCTCGCTCGACGACGTGCCCGCGTACTCGTGGACCGACGGCGCGTTCGACCTCGCCGAGCTACCGCGCGGCACGTACACCGTGTACGCGCAGCACCCCGACGGCCGGCGCGGCTCGGTGCAGGAGGTCGCGAGCGGCGCGGCGAACGTCGTGCTCGCGGTGGCGGGCGGCGCGCGCGTCACCGGCCGCGTCGTCGGGCGCGATGGGCGCCCGGTGCGCGCCTTCCAGGTCCGCTGGCAGTGGATCTCGCGCAAGACGAGCTCGGGCACCGCGATGACGAACGGCACCACCGCCGTGCACCACCCCGACGGCGAGTTCGCGCTCGACCACCTGGATCCGACGTCGATGATCGTCGTGTCGGTCGAGACGCCCGACGGCGCGACCGGCGAGGCGCCGCCGTTCGCGCTCGCCGCCGGCGAGGTCCGCGGCGACGTGCGGATCACCGTCGCCGGTATGGGCGCGATCCGCGGCCGCCTCGTCCACAAGCGCACCGGTGCGCCGCTGCTCGGCCACACGGTGTTCCTCCCGATCGGCGGTGCGCGCGGCGGCTCGCCCACCGATGGGCAGGGCCGCTTCGAGGCGCGCCTCCCCGCCGGCGCGTACGACCACATCAACATGCAGAACGAGGCGCAGGGCTATCCGGACGTCCCGGTGAAGTTCACCGTCGAGCCGGGGCGCACCTCCGACCTCGGCACGATCGAGGTCGAGCTGCCGTAGCGCGCGCTACGGCAGCGGGTTCGCGTGCAGGAGGCCGAGCGCGACGATCAGCGGCACGATGATCGCGGCGAGCGCCTCGCCGGCGATGAGGCCCGACGCGAGCGGCATCGCGAGGCGATCCGCCTGCTGCTTGTTCACGCGCTCCCAGATCGTGAGCAGGATGCCGCCGATCACCATCGAGAACACGACG
Organism: Deltaproteobacteria bacterium; assembly: GCA_019637375.1. Taxonomy (GTDB): domain Bacteria; phylum Myxococcota_A; class Polyangia; order Haliangiales; family Haliangiaceae; genus JABFXX01. The sequence continues at coordinate 2,460 of JAHBVW010000077.1, forward strand.
TTGCCCGGCACCATCATGCCGATGCCGAGGCCCGTCGCCGACGGTAGGTACTTGCGCCAGTTGATCTCGCCGAGCGCGATCAGGATGCCGAGCACGGCGCCGATGCCCATGAACGCGAGCGCGTACGGCGGTAGCGCGGACGCGCCCTTCACGACGAACTCGGAGAAGTTCGCGATGCGGCGCGAGGCCGGCGCCGACAGGCCGTCCTCGCCGCCGACGCCGTACAGCGCCTTGAACGCCGGGTAGCTGAGCGCGACGGCGAGCGCGCCGATCGGGGCGGCGATCAGCTGCGAGTACGTGAGATAGCGCGGCGTCGAGCCGATCAGGTGCCCGGCCTTGTAGTCCTGCATGATCGCCTCGGACTGCGACGCGATCGTGCCCGTGGTGCCGCTCGTCGCGAGGTTCGCCGTCAGGCTCCCGGGCATGAGGCCCGCGAACGCCGCCTGCATCATGTTCGTGAGCTGGCTGATCGGACCCCAGTTCGTCTCGCCGAGGACGCGCAACCCGACGAGCATGAGCGGCAGCGACAGCGCGACCGCGATCAGGCCCGCCCAGAACGGCACGTCGAAGAACGCGAACTGGATCGCGAGCAGCGCGATCGTCGACAGCACGACGCCGACGCCGACCCACTTGAGCGGGAACTCGGACGCGTCGATCGCGCCGCTGCGCAGCGACGTGAACGTGCGCACGAGCGTCCGCCACTTGAGGAACAGCGACGTCAGGCCCGCCGCGATCAGCATGCCGGTGCCCGGCCACATCATCCACTTGAGGACGTCGCCGCGGTTCGGCTGCTTGATGATGTCGAACTCGAGGAGGACGTGCGGCCCGATCACCCACGCGATCAGGGCGCCCGCCGCCATCGAGATGTTGATGCGGTTGCCGACGATCATGCCCGACCCGATCGCGAGCAGGCTCACCGCGAAGCCGGCACCCGCCGTCGCGTAGGTGAGGCCGAAGAACGTCGGCAGCACGTTCTCGGGGAGGAGCGACACGACGACCGGCCTGGCCGCCTCGCCGACCGCGCCGCCGAGCTCGGCGCCGACGAGCCCGAGCACCTCGCCGCTCCACTTCGTGGTGAGGAACCACGCGATCGCGGACGCCAGCGTCGCGAGGAACAGCGCCCGTGCCGCGCGCCTGGCATCCTCGCCGCGCGCGTCGAGGACCACGATCGTCTCCGCGGCGGCGACGCCATCGGCGTACGTCAGCTTCTCGTCGACGATGTAGTGCCGGCGCAGCGGCACCGCGAGGAGGAGGCCGAGGATGCTCGCCGCCGTGAGCCACAGGAACGTGACCGGGATCGACGGCGAGAACAGGTAGTACTGGTGGTTCGCCGTGTCGCCCGTGATGAGATCGAACGCCGCCAGGATGATGCACATGAACGCGGTCTGCGCCGCGGACGTGCCCGCCGTCTGGACGATGTTGTTCTCCCAGCGGTTGAAGCTCGAGAACAGGATGCCGAGGAACAGGTAGCCGAAGAACGCCGCCACGACGGAGACGTTCGGACCGAAGCCGAGCTTGAGGACGACGTACGGATACGACGCCCCCATGATCGCCGCGACGACGACGCCGGCGATCACCGCGCGCAGCGTGAACTCGCGCACGCCCGGCGGCTTCTGCGGGTAGGACGGCTCCTTGTCGCCGGGCGGTGGGGGCGGCGCTGCTTCGCTCACCCGGCGGAACGTACTGCGGCGACGCGCCGCCCCGGCACGCCTTCCGGCCGAAAACGACGCGACCGAGGGGCTTCTTGCCTCCTCGGTCGCGTGGCTCGCATGAGCCTGCGGTCAGCTCATCAGCCTTCCCTGTTCAGGGCCGCCGCCGCTTCCCCTCCTCCGCCTTCCTCTTCGCCTCGTCGTCCCTGCGCTTCTGATCGTCGGCGCGCTTCTTGTCCTCCTCGGCCTTCTTCGCCGCGGCGTCGGCCTGCGCCTTCTTCGCGGCGTCGTCGGCCTTCTGCTTGCGGTCGTACTCCTCCTTCTTGCGGCGCTCGTCCTCCTGCGCCCGCTTCGCCGCCTCGTCCGCCTCCTTCTTCTTGCGCTCCTCCTCCTGGTAGCGGCGCTGCTCCTCGGCCTTCTTGCGCTGATCCTCGTCGAGCTTCTTGCGCTTCTCTTCCTCCGCCTTCCGCTGCTCGTCCGCCTTCTGCTTGCGGTCGTACTCCTCCTTCTTGCGGCGCTCGTCCTCCTGCGCCCGCTTCGCCGCCTCGTCGGCCTCCTTCTTCTTGCGCTCCTCCTCCTGGTAGCGACGCTGCTCCTCGGCCTTCTTGCGCTGATCCTCGTCGAGCTTCTTGCGCTTCTCTTCCTCGGCCTTTCGCTGCTCGTCGGCCTTCTGCTTGCGGTCGTACTCGTCCTTCTTCTTCGCCTCGTCGGCGAGCCGCCGCTTCTCGTCCTCCGCCCGCTGCTTGCGGTCGTACTCGTCCTTCTTCCGCGCTTCCTCGGCGAGGCGCCGCTTCTCGGCCTCCGCCTTCTTCTCGTCCTCCGCCCGCTGCTTGCGGTCATACTCGTCCTTCTTCCGCGCCTCCTCGGCGAGCCGCCGCTTCTCGGCCTCCGCCTTCTTCTCGTCCTCCGCCCGCTGCTTGCGGTCGTACTCGTCCTTCTTCCTCGCTTCCTCGGCGAGGCGCCGCTTCTCGGCCTCCGCTTTCTTCTCGTCCTCCGCCCGCTGCTTGCGGTCGTACTCGTCCTTCTTCCGCGCTTCCTCGGCGAGCCGCTTCTTGTCGGCCTCGTCCTTCTGCTTCCGGTCCCACTCCGCCTTCTTCAGCTCCTCGGCCTTCTTGCGCTCCTCGGCCGCGAGCTTGCGGTCGTACTCGTCCTTCTTCCGCGCTTCCTCGGCGAGGCGCTTCTTGTCGGCCTCGTCCTTCTGCTTTCGGTCCCACTCCGCCTTCTTCAGCTCCTCCGCCTTCCGCTTGTCTTCCTCCGCCCGCTGCTTGCGGTCGTACTCGTCCTTCTTCTTCGCCTCGTCGGCGAGCTTCTTCGCCTCCCACTCCGCCTTCTTCCGCTTCTCCTCGTCGGCGCGGCGCTGGTCCTCGACGCGGCGCTTCTCGAGCTCGAGCTGCTGCCGCCGCGCGAGCTCGTCCTTCTTGCGGCGGTCCTCGTCGCGGCGGCGCTTGTCGGCCTCGATGTCCTTCTTGCGCTGCTCCTCGTAGCGGCGCCGGTCCTCCTCGAGCTTGCGCTTCTCCTCCTCGAGCTTTCGGCGCGCGGCCTCGTCCTTCGCGGCCTTCTGCTGCTCGTCCCACTGGCGCTGGCGCTCCGCGAACCGGCGCTGCTCGTCGGCCTGGCGGCGGCGCTCGTCGTCGAGCCGCTTGTAGTCGGCCTCGAGCTTCTTGCGCTCGAGCTCCTGCTGGCGCTGCTTCGCCTCGAGGTCCTTGCGGACCTGCTGGTCGCGCCGGCGGCGCGCCTCCCACTCGCGGTTGTCCTTGCGGTGGTCGCGCACGCGCGTCTCCGCGGCCTTGCGCTGCTCCTTGTCGTAGCGGCCGCTGTCCTTGATCTCGAAGCGCTCGCGCTGCGCCTGCACGCGCTGGTGCTTCAGCCACTCGTCGTCCGGACCGGCGACCCACACCGCCTTCTTGAAGCGGTTGTAGCGGTGCACCGGCGCCGTGTTCTTCACGAACGTCGGCAGCGCCGACGTCGCGTAGTGCGTCTTCACGTCGCGCACCATCAGCTTCGCGGCCGGCACGAACCGCCACTGCTCGTCGGGCACGTACGCATCGTCCGTGTAGCCGGCCGGCGCCCAGCCGCACCAGCCGTCGCCGACGCGCCACTGCACCCAGGCCGGGCCCCACGTCGTGTCGGGCGCCCACACCCAGCGGTTGACCCACACCCAGCGGCCGTAGTGATCGGTCGCCCACCCGAACGGATCGGCGGACACCCACGTGAAGCCGTACTCGGTGTTCTTCCAGTAGCCGTTCGAGTACGGCACGTAGTTCGTCGTCGACGGCGCGAACACGAAGCCGTACGTGCGGTCGTCGTACCAGCTGCCGAACTGCTCGAGCTCGTCGTAGAACACGTCGAGGTCGGGGACCTCGTCGCCCGACGGGTCCGTCGTGACGTCGGTGTACGTCGGCGTCAGCGGCGGCACGTACGCCGGCTCGACGGCGACACCGACGTTGACCTCGTACGGGTCCGACGGCGGCGGGGGCGGCGTGTACGTCACCGGGTCGCTCGGAGGCGCCGGGTTCGTCGTCGTCGTGTACGTCGTCGTGGTCGTCCCGTGGTGCGCCGGGGGCGGGTTCGTCGAGTACACGACGGTCGTGGTCCCGGTGCCGGCGGGGCAGCCGCCGGTGAGCAACAACGTGAACAGCCATTTCCTCATGCGCATGAGCAGCACCTTTCGTGACGTTGACGGTCCAGACGTGCGGACGTCACCGCGATTCACGCGAGCATATCGTTCGCGCCCACAACGATGAGCCCGGGCCCCGCCGGTGGGGCAACTCGCCCCGCGCCGGCCCGCGGCGTGCACAGAGGGGGACGCGATGGACGCCGACCGCGAGGGCCCGCCGGGTTGCACGACCACCCGCGCCTGGCCCGTTGCCACATTGACGGGCGCGCGGCCCCCGACGCTGCCACGGCGTCAGCCCGCCCGGTTTCTTGCCCCCGGCGCGGTTCCGCGCGAACACTCGGGCATGCGCACGTCCGCCCGCGTCCTCGCGGTGAGCTGCCTGCTCGGGAGCACCCCGGCCTTCGCCGACTCGCTCGACGACCGGCTCGGCCCGCGCGAGATCGCCGTCGGCGAGGCGATGCGCGGCGGCGCGACCGGCGCGTCGGCGATCAGCCTCAACCCGGCCGGCCTGCCGCTCAACCGCGAGCTCGTGTTCGAGGGCGGCTACGGCTACCGCGCGTCGGACTCGGCGTCGCTCGTCAACGTATCGGCGTGCGACTCGACGAGCGCGATGCCCGGCTGCTTCTTCTACGACTACGCCGGCGCGGCGCCCGAGCTCGGTGGCGGCATGACGGGTACGCGGCGCACGCACGTCGCCGGCTTCGCGGCGTCGCGGCAGCTCCTGCCGCGCGTGCTCGTCGGCGGCATCGCGAAGTACCACGACCACAACACCGACATGGCGATGGAGAAGTCGACGAGCGGCTTCTCGTTCGACCTCGGCGCGACGCTGCGCCTGACCAAGGAGATCGGCTTTGGCGTCTCGGGTCAGAACCTGTTCGGCGAGCACGACGAGCTCCACTTCCCGCGCGCGATGGGCGGCGGCTTCCTCGTGCGGCCGATGCCGCTCCTCACGCTCGGCTTCGATATGCGCTGGCGCCTCGACGGCGACCAGACGAAGGCGCGCTACGGCGGCGGCGCCGAGCTGTTCCTGCGCGGCGGCCAGAACGCGTACCCGATCCGCGCCGGCGCGCTGCACGACGCCAACCTCGACGCGACCTACGCGAGCTTCGGCATCGGCATGGCCACGATGAAGTGGGGCGTCGACATCACCGGGCGCCGCCAGGTCGCCGGCGGCGACGACACCTTGATCCTCGCGAGCATGCGCTTCTACGGGCCGCGCGAGCCGGTGTCGGGCTCGCTCGAGTGAGCTTGTCGAAGTAAGGATCCTCGCCAAAATCGCTGGGCGTGACGCGAGCGATCCGGCTATCGTGATCTGGTGGGGTTTCGTCGCGCGTCGCTGTGGATGTTGATGGCCATGACGGCGCCGGCGGCGGCGCAGGACCTCACGGCATCCGACCTCGGGTGGCCGTCGTCGACGACCGCGGCCACGACGAAGCGGCGCATCGAGGTGCTCGAGCAACCGCGCGGCGGCGACCAGGTCGCGTCGATCGCCGCCGGCACCTACGTCACGTGGAAGAAGATCGTGGCGACCGCCGACGCGTGCCGCGCGTGGCTGCTGCTCGAGCCGCGCGGCTGGGCGTGCGCGAAGGACCTCGCTCCCGCCGGGGCACCGCCCTCACCCGCCGCACCGTCGACGGGCAAGGCGGCCGAGGTCCGCGCCGCCGCGAGCGCGTACGCGGATGTGTCCGCGATCCGGACGGCGAAGCCGAACAAGCGCATCGACGCCGGCACGCGCGTGACCCTGCGCGCCGCGACGGCGGGCGTCGACGGCGCGAACTACGTGCTCACCGACGTCGGCTGGATCGCCGCCGACCAGCTGTCGTCGAAGTTCGAGCCCGCCGCGTGGCGCGGCATCGAGCTGGCCTCGGCGGCGGCGCTCGACTTCGGGTGGGCCGTGTCGCGCATCCCCGGGCAGAAGGTCGCGGTGCGCGACGCGCCGAGCGCGAAGGGGCGCCTCGTGCGCCAGCTGTCGCCGCGCGACCTCGTCACGCTCCGCGCGGCGACGGCCGGCTTCACGCAGATCGGCGACGGCGAGTGGGTCGACACCGCCGAGGTCCGCCAGATCGTGCAGCGGCCGCGGCCCGACGGCGTCGGCGCGAGCGAGCGCTGGATCGACGTCGACATCCAGCACCAGACGCTGATCGCCTACGAGGGCGACGCGCCGCGCTTCGTCACGCTGATCTCGACGGGCAAGTTCGAGGTCTGGGGCACGCCGACGGGCATCCACCGCATCGTCACGAAGGAGCCGAGCGCGCACATGGCGAGCCCACGCGACATGCCGCCGATGCCCGACGGCACGCCGCGCGAGACGTGGGACGTCTCGAACGTGCCGCACGTGATGTTCTACCGGCGCAACTTCGCGCTGCACGGCGCGTACTGGCACGACGGCTTCGGGCGCGCGCGCAGCCACGGCTGCATCAACCTGTCGCCGCCCGACGCGCAGCGCGTCTACGAGTTCGCGAGCCCGACCGCGCCGAAGGGCTGGAGCAGCGTGCGCACGTCCGCGAACGACGGCACGCCCGTGCGCATCCGCGCGTCGTGGGACCCGAACCCGAAGTGGCTCGACTACAACGGCACCCCGCTCGAGAAGCGCGACGGTGCGTGGGTCGCGCGCACGTGGCGCTCCCCGTCGCGCTCGCCCTCGCGCACGCCCGCCGTGACGCCGGCGCCGGCACCCGCACCGGTTGCGCCTGCGCCCACGCCGCGATCGCCGACCGCCGCGAACGTGCCGGCGAAGTCGCTCTACATGAGCGGCCCGCCGTCGCCCGAGTGATCCGCTGATCCGAAAAAGGAAAACGGCGCGACCGCTGGGGCCGCGCCGTTGGGTTCTCGATCTCTACCGAGCGAGCGACTTACCAGCGATCGCCGCCGCGGCCACCGCCGCCGCGACCACCACGACCACCGCCGCCACGGCGGCCGCCGCCACCGTCGCCGCCACCGCCACCACCGTCGTAGCCGCCGCCGCCACCGTAGCCACCGCCGCCACCACCACCGAAGTCACCACCGCCGCCGCCGTAGCCACCGCCGCCGCGGCCACCACCGCCGCCGCCGAAGCCACCGCCGCCGCCGCGGAAGCCACCGCCGCCACCGCCGCCACCGCGGCTCTGGCGCTGCTCGGCCTCATTGACGCGGAGCGGGCGCCCGTCGAGGGTGCGGCCGTCCATACCCTCGATGGCCTTGGCGGCCTCCTCGGGGGTACCCATCGTCACGAACGCGAAGCCGCGGCTACGACCGGTCTCGCGGTCCGAGACGAGGTGCACGTCATTGACGGTTCCGAACTCCTGGAACGCCGTGCGAACGCCATCCTGGGTGGTGTTGAACGAGAGATTGCCTACATACAGACGAGTGTTCATCGCTTGCTCGATCTGGCCCAACGAAGTCGCAAATCACAACCCGCCCCTCGAGGGGGCCATGGTGCTCGGAAGCGGGTTTCAGAACTGAGTACCTGACTGTTTCCCACTGAGCACCGGACCAAACCGACGACCGTGGCAGCTCGGAACTTACTCCTGGCCACTTCCCGTGGCTACCAACAAATCGACCCCGACGACAACCTGCTGGAAGAACAAGGGGAAAATCGCAGAAACCCCGACGTCATGTCGGTGTCAGATCGACCCGAAGGTTATGCTCGCACGGCATGTCTGAGCTCGACGGCACGCTCCTCCGGCGCCTGCGCGACCGCGACGAACGGGCTTTCACCGAGCTCGTCGAGGCCCACCGCGACCGGGTCTACAACATCACGTTCCGGATGCTCGGCAACAAGACCGAGGCCGAGGACGTCGCGCAGGAAGTGTTCATCACCGTCTTCAAGACGATCGAGACGTTCCGCGGCGACTCGAAGTTCTCGACGTGGCTCTACCGCGTGACGGTCAACCACACGAAGAACCGCATCAAGTACCTCGCGCGCCGCAAGGACCGCGACCGCGACGAGTTCGACGAGATGTCGCCGGGCGCGAACAGCGCGACGAACGGCGCGCCGGTGCGCGCGCGCCAGCCGGACCGCGCGCTCGAGGGCGCACAGATGGAGGTCCTGCTGCAGGAGGCGATCGCGAGCCTCGACGACGATCACCGCACGGTCGTCGTGCTGCGCGACATCGAGGACCTGTCGATCGAGGAGATCTGCGCGATCACCGACCTGCCCGACGGCACGGTCAAGTCGCGCCTCCACCGCGCGCGGCTCGCGCTGCGCAAGAAGCTGCAGCGCCATGTGTGAGCTAACCTGTCGAGGGGCGTCATGACGCAGGTCGAAGCCGAACCCACCGAAGCGGACGACGAGATGATCGCGACGCTGTCGGACTACCTCGACGGCGCGCTCCCCGCCGACCGGCGCAAGGAGGTCGATGGCAAGCTCGCGAGCGACGCCGCGTGGAAGAGCGCGCACGACGAGCTCGTCGAGACGCGCAACGCGCTGTCGGGGCTGCAGAAGGCGCGCGCGCCCGTGTCGTTCACCGAGGACGTCACCGGCACGATCCACAAGCGCTCCGCCGGCCGCTTCTTCGCGAAGCGCACGTTCGGCGACCGCGTCCCGTTCGGCGCGCTCCTCATCGTCGCGCTCGTCGGCATCGCCGTGATCGCGTACGTCCTGTGGTCGTCGCCGACGGGGTCGCTCAAGATGGAGCGCGGCCGCGAGCCCAGGTCGGGCTCCGCGATCGTCCCGAAGATCTGACCGCGATCAGCTCCCGCGCTGCATCAGGCTCGCGCAGAACTGGTGCAGCGGCTCGCGGCGCTCCTCGGGGACGTACTCGAGGTTGAGCTGGCGGTCGGTGACCTCGAAGAAGCAGCGATCGGCCGCGAGCAGGTCGTTCTCGGCGCGCTCGATCTCGACGCCGTCGACGTCGCTCAGGTTCTTGCGCACGAGCTCGGCCTCCTCGGGCTTCTTCGTCTCGATGAAGAAGCCGCCGAGGATGACCTTCGCCTTCACGGCGAACGTGTGCAGGTCCTCGCCGGTGCGGTGCGGCAGCGCGAGCACCTCGCGCAGGAGGCCGGGCGCGGCCGGCGAGGCGCACTCGTACGCGCGGCGCACGACGAAGCCGAGGTCGAACAGCGCCAGGTGCGGCGCGAACACCATGCCGGACATCTTCGCCATGCCCGCGTAGTAGACGAAGTGCTTGCCGATCTCGCGCAGGAGCTCGGGGCGGTCGAGGATGTTGCGCGTCAGCTTCCGGTACTGGTGGAACACGTCGTAGACGGCGCGCAGGTTGCGCGACTTGATCGCCTCGCGCAGGAAGTTGTTGAAGAAGCGGATCGCGAGGCGGAGGGCCGGCTCGTCGTGGTGATCGTGGGCGCGGCACGCGATCACGCGGAGCGCGTCGGAGAACACCGACACGACGTCGGCCGGGCCGTGCAGCGAGCGCAGGTAGCCGAGCTCGAGCTGCTGCAGGCACTTCATCTCGTACCAGGTCTTCGCCTCCGTCAGCATCTCGAGCGCCTCGTCGGAGAAGCCCAGGAAGTCCGCGCGGTCGACGACGAACCACTCGCGCGGCATGCGGTCCTTCTCGCGGAAGTACGCGTCGAGCGAGACCTTCAGCGCCCACGCCCCCTCGGCGGCGACGTCGCGGTCGTTGCGGTCGAGCGACTTGATGATGATCGTGCCGATCTGACCGATGCGCTTCTGGATCTCGGGCTGCGCGGTCGTCGGGTCCTCGCGCCGCGCCGCCGTGCGGTTGACGACGTCGATCGCGGAGTCGCGCAGCTTCACGAGCAGGCGCGACGGATCGATGAAGCGGATGACGTAGAAGAAGTACGGGATCAGGATCACCCAGCCGGCGATCGCGAGGTAGACGGCGAGCGTGAACGCCCACGTCGGCGCGAACTTGGGGCCGATGATGTAGTCGACCCACAGGACGTGCGCCGCCGAGAACGCGATGAACGTCAACACCCAGCGGTTGACGCGATCGCGGAGGAAGATCTCGATCAGCTTCGGCGTGTGCATGTTCGCCGTGAGCGGGATCGCGAGGCCGATCATGCCGATCAGCATGGCGAGCACGTTGTTCGACGCGCGCGCCATCGGCGACAGCACGTCGACGAGCTTCTTCGGATCCGACTCCGCCCAGCTCATGTCGGCCGTGCCGGGGTAGCCGGCCGCGCGCCACTCGAGGAAGAATTCGAGTCCGAAGAACGACGCAAACGCCACAAAGGCGATGACGAAGGACCTCGCGAACAGCCCACGCATCGGGTCCGCCTACTGGGGCTCGTCCTCGAGGAACGCGAAGTATCGCTCGGGGAGGTCGTCGAACTCGAGCGCGCCGCCGCAGCTCGGGCACTTGAACACCGGCGGCTCGAGGCCGGCCGCGAGGATCGCCGCCGATTGCAGGAGGCGCTCCTCCTGGTGGTCGCAGCCGATGCAGTGGAACGGCGCGAAGAACGACGTCACGGTGCCGCGCCCGATCACGTCGCGCACCATCGACGCCTGCAGGATGAACGGGATCGAGCACGCGTGGAACTCGTAGCCCTGGATGCGCGCCTGGCGCAGGAACTCGCACCACGCGCGCACGCCGAGCGAGTTCATGTACGTCACCTGCGCGGTATCGAACACGACGCGCCCGACCATCGCCGGCATCAGCTCGTCGAAGCGCGTCGCCTCGGTGAAGTCGCCGCGCAGCACGATGCGCGTGCGCTCGCCGTCGCGCCGCACCTGCCACTGCGTGAGCTTCGCGAGCGCGGCCTTCGCCTTGTCATCCGGCTTCTCGAACGCGAGCCCGAGCACCGTCTTGCCCTCGCGCGGCTGCGCCCACACGACGCTGCCCTTGATCGTCACGGCCGTCTCGCCTTCAGGAGCGATCGTGATGCGGACGGGCTGCCCTTCCACGACGGGCTCCGTGATCATCAGGCGCACGCCGTCGACGGACAGGTTCGAGACCGTGGCGTCGACCTTCTTCCACGTCGCCTGCGTGCCGAGCTCGACGGTGATCGCGTAGGCCTCGGTGCCGGGGCGCGGCTCGCCGAGCTGGATCGCGACGACGTCGTACAGCTCGTCGGCGGTCATCGGGGCGATCAACAGCTCGTCGCAGCCCGACGCGGCGACCGCGCGCATCTGATCGCCGGTGAGGCGCTTGCCCGCGACGAGGACGACCCGCGTCGCGGGGTTCGCGGCCTTCACGGCCTTCGCGATGTCAAAGCCGCCCTGCTCGGCGTCGAGGACGGCGAGCGCCGGTTCTTCGCGCAGCTTCGCGCGGGCGTCGTCGACGGTCGCGGCGACGAGGAGCTCGAGGCCGAGGCGCTTGAACGGCACGGCGGTGAAGTGCCGCAGGAGCTCGCCGTGATTCGATACCAGGACCTTGGGCACCGCGCGCTCAGGCTATCACGGGCGCGATCTACAGGAGCGCGCGGAGGATGACGATGAAGGCGATGAAGGCGACGATCGCGCCGCCGATCGTCGCGACGCCGCGGACGAGCGTGCCGCGATCGTAGGCCTCCCGCTCGGCGGTGAGCTTCTCGATCTCGGTGGTGCGGGCCGTAATCGCCCCGCGCAGGCGGTCGATGCGCTGGTAGAGCTCGTCGAACTTCGCGTCCTCGATGCGGTTGAGGTTCACGAGCGTGCCGAGCGTCACGAGGCGGCGGGCGATCTCGCCCTCGGCCTGCCCGATCTCGCGGGCCTTGCGCTTCTGCTCGGCGTCGAGCTCGGCCAGCCGGTGGGTGTGTCCCTCGCGCGCGTCGGCGAGGCTGCGCTTCGCCGCGTCGAGCTCGGCCTTCGCGGCGTCGAGGCGCGCGGTGGCCTCGTTGATCGGGCGCTCGAGCGCGGCGATCCGCCGGTCGGCGTCCTGGCGCTCCGGCTCGAGCTCCGCGGCGTTGCGCCGGTGCTCGTCGGCGGAGCGCCGCAGGTCCGCGCGCTGGTCGCCCATCTGCGAGGCCGCCGACTGGCGCTCGTTGTCCTCGGCGAGCTTCAGGTACGCCTTCTGGCGGCGCTCGAGGTCCTTGCGCTTGTCGCGCAGCCCGCGGCGCTGGCCCTCGAGGTGCGACAGCTCCTTCTGCGCCTCGTCGACGAGCCGCTCCGCCTCGGTGAGCTTCGTGTTGCGCTCCCGCTCGACGTCGACGAACCTGGAGTTCTCGTCGACCTTGCGGGCGTCGACGTCGCCGTGCTCGAGGCTGAGCGACGCGACGCGCTCCTCGGCCGCGCTGATCGCCGAGTTCTCGGCGGAGAACACGCGCCCCTCGACCTTGGCGCTGCGCGCGACCTTGCCGAGCGCGCCGAGCACCTGGTCGAGCGCCTCGGTGTCCTGCTTGATCTCGGCGCCGAGCGTCTTGATCGCGCCGCGCCGCTGCCAGCGCGCGCGGGCGAACCGCACCGTGTACTTCGCCGCGTTGAGCAGCGACGGCTCGGGGATCTCCGGAACCGGGAGGACCTTCGGCGGCGTGAACGGGCGGTCGACGTTCGCCTCGCCGCGCTGGATGCGCGTCGGCGGCGGGCCCTCGTCGTCGCTGGAAACGACGGCGGGTCGGGGCCGCGGCGGCGCGGCGGTGGCGACGACAGGGGCCTTCGGGTACGCCGAGGCGGCCTGCGCCGTGGCGAAGTCGTCGTCGAAGGTCGCCCGCGGCGGCGGCGCGGGAGGCGTCGGCGGAGGCAGGGTCGGTGACTTCGGGCGCGCGGCCTCCGGAGCCGCGGGCATGCCCGACAGCGTGCGGCCGCTCGCCGGGGCCTTGTGGACCACCGACGGGATCGCGGCGGGCGCGACCGCGGCGACGTCGTTCGCGCGGCGCGACGGGATGTGGACGTTCGCCTCGGGCGCCGGCGCCTCGCGGCGCTGCGCCGCCGGGCCGGGCGTGATCGCGGCGAGCAGGCTCTGGGCCTGCGCGGAGCGCGCCGGTGTCGGCGGCGGTGTCGGCGGCGGCGTCGGCGGGCGCGACGCCTGCGGGGGCGCGGCGACCTGCACGGCCTGCGGGCCCGACGGCGGCACGCGGTGCTGGCCCGAGACCGGCGCGGCGGCCTGCACCGGCTGCGGCGCGGGCGCCGGTGGGAGCGTCGCGGGGTTCGAGCGTGCGGCCGGCGGTACCGGCGGCGGCGCCGTCGGCGAGGCCGGGCGCGCCGGGAGCTGGAGCCCCGTCGGCGGTGCGTTGCGCGCGCGGCGCGGTGGGAGCGGCGGCAAGCGGCGGCCGCACGCCTGGCACACGGCCAGCTCGTCGGCGTTCTCCGCGCTGCAGAACGGGCAGAACCTCATAACCGCTCGAAGACCACCGTTCCGCCGACGATCGTGTAGGCGATCTTCGCGTCGAGCAGCGATCGATCGGGAGCGCCGAGCTTGCGATCGAACACCGTGACGTCGGCGTCGCGGCCCGGCCGGATCGCGCCGCGCAGCGCCTCGGCACCCTCGGCGTAGGCCGAGCCGCGCGTGAACGCGGCGATCGCTTCCTCGAGCGTCATGCGCTGCGCAGGATACCAACCTCCGGCCGGCGTGCCGGCCTCGTCCTGCCGCGTGACGGCGGCGTAGATGCCGAGCATCGGCGACACACCCTCGACGGGAAAGTCGGATCCGGAGGCGAGTGGGATGCCGAGATCGAGGACGGTGCGCCACGCGTAGGCGCCCTGGATGCGCGCGGCGCCGAGGCGCGCCTCGGCCCACGGCATGTCGCTCGTCGCGTGCGTGGGCTGCATCGACGCGATCGCGCCGACCGCCTTCAGGCGCGCGAAGTCGGCGGGCGCGACGACCTGCAGGTGCTCGACGCGCGGGCGGTGATCGCCCGGGTGGTTGCGCGCCGCGGCCTCGTACGCGTCGAGAACGCTGCCGATCGCGGCGTCGCCGATCGCGTGGATCGCGACCTGCCAGTTGCTCGCGACGGCCGCGTCGACGGCGGCGGCGAGCTGCTTCGGCTCCGTCACCCACAGCCCGAGGTTCTGCGGATCGTCGTCGTACGGCACCGCCAGGCGCGCGCCGCGCGAGCCGAGCGCACCGTCGGCGAAGTACTTCACGCCGCGCATGACGAACCGGCCCTCGGCGGGGAGCGGCGCGGCCCTCACCTGCGCGAGATCCATCGGGTCGCCCGCGAGGAACGCGTACACCCGCAGGGGCAGCTGCCGCGCGCGCGCGAGCTTGCGGTAGACGTCGGCGGTCGCCGCGTCGATGCCCATCTCGTGCACGCCGGTGAGCCCGACGGAGATCGCCTGCGCCGCGGCCGCGCGGATGCGGCGCTCGATCGTCTCGGCCGACGCCTCGGGCACGGCGACGAGGCCGATCGCGTTGTCGACGAGCACGCCGGTCGGCTCGCCGTCGTCGCCGCGCACGATCTTGCCGCCCGCGGGATCCGGCGTCGCGGCGGTGATCTTCGCGGCGGCGAGCGCGGCGCCGTTGACCCAGATCGCGTGGCCGTCGATGCGGCGCAGCACGATCGGGCGGTCCGTCACGGCGTCGAGCGACGCGCGCGTCGGGAACCTCTGCCCCGGCCAGCGGTTCTGATCCCAGCCGCGGCCGAGCACCCACTCGCCGGCCGGGCGCGCCTTCGCGGCCGCGATCGCGATCGCCGCGGCGTCGGCCTCCGTGGCCTGCGCGCGCACGTTCACGCTCTCGAGGTCGGCGCCGAGGCCGTACAGGTGACAGTGCGCGTCGACGAGTCCCGGCGTCACGGTCTTGCCGCCGAGATCGATCACGCGCGTGGCCTTGCCGCCGAGGGCGCGGATCTCGGCGTCGGTGCCGACGGCGACGATCGTGCCGCCCTTCATCGCGATCGCGGTCGGCGCGCCGGCGCGCGTCGCATCCATCGTGCGCACGTCGCCGCCGACGAGGATCAGGTCCGCCTGGTTCGTACCGAGCTGCGACGTCGCGGGGCCCGGACGGCAGCCCGCGGCGACCAGGCTAATCAGTAAGGCCGATCGCGAGATAGACCTGGTAGTCACCTGATTCGAGACCATACCCAAAATCGAGACCCAGGAGTGGCAGCACGATGTCGCGCAGGAAGAAGCGCGTCCCGATCCCGACGCTCGTCTTCATCGGCGCGAGCCCGCGCGCCTGCGCACCCGGGAGGTAGCCGCGCGCCTCGAGGTTGTCGGACGTCTTCGTGAACGTCGTGTATGCGGCGTCGCCGAACAGGAGGCCGCGGATCGCCATCGGGCCGACGCCCGGCAGGCGGATGCCGAGGAACGGGAAGTGGTACTCGATGTTGCCGCCCGCGCGGAAGTTGCCGCGGAACTGGTCGTTGAGCCAGCCGCGCATCGACGTGCCGCCGGTGCGCAGCTCCTGGTGGAACGGCAGGCGCGAGCCGTACTGGACCTGGCCCTTGACGATGAAGTTGTGGCGGTCGAGGACCTTGGTCGCGCGGAACAGCGACACGCCGGCGAGGTAGTAGCGGAAGTCCGAGCCGAGCCCCTCGACGGACGTCTCGAACGACGCGGAGTAGCGGTAGCCCTCCTGCACGCCGTAGTAGCTCGCGCGGCGATCGATCGTCAGCGACGTCTCGCTCGACACGTCGTTGCCGTCGACGCTGGGCGCCGGGATGTTCGCCGGGTTGGTGCAGTCGATCATGCCGCAGTCGATGCCGCTGTTCGCGAGGGTCGCGCCGGGGAGCAGCTCGAGGTCGAGGTAGCTGACCTTCGCGGCGCGCAGGCGCGTGTCGAGCTTGAGGCCGCGGTACAGCTCGATGCCGAGCTTGCCGCCGATGTTGAAGTAGTGGATGCGCGACTGGCGCACCGCGACGGGATCGTCGAGGTACTTCGTCGGCGACGCGTACTCGATGTTGCGCGACGAGCGCAGGTACAGGTCGAGCTGCGAGTACAGGCGCGTGTCGTTGATCGCGGGCACGACCCAGGCGCCGATGAGGAACGTGTCGCCGGTGGCGACCTGTCCGTAGAGGAGCAGCTTCTGGTTCTTGCCGAACAGGTTGTTCTCGCCGTAGCCGACGCCGCCGCCGACGTTCGTGGGCTGGTTGTAGAAGGCGGGCGCGATGATCCACGAGTGCTTGTCGTCAACCTGCAAATAGACCCGGACGCCGCCGTCGCCCATCGCCTCGCTGAACACGTTCGCCTCGCCCTTGAACAGGCCGCTCGTGTTGAGGCGCGTCTTGATGTCGCCGACCATCCCCTCGTTCCAGTCGTCGCCGACGTCGATGCGGGCGATGTAGATGATCGTCTCGGGGCTCGTCTTGGGCGGAGGTGCGCCCGGAGAGCCGAGTCGCTCGACCTTGATCTCCTTGATCGTCTCGGCGGCTGCCTCGAGAGGCACGAACGCGAGCACGATCGCGAACAGCGCGACGGCGATCCTCACGGCGCGAGTATCGCACGGCGCAGACGACGTTCGCGCCGTGCTTCGGTCACACGACGTGGCACCCGTGATAACAACGCAACATGAATCCCGCCGAGGTCGCCACCGCGCTCCTCATCGAGCGCACGCTCCAGGACAGCCCCGCCTATCGCAAGGTCGACGACTCCCTCTACGTCATCAAGCAGGGCTCGGCGTACGTGATGGTCAACGTCGTGCCGTGGGGCGACAACAAGGCGATGGTCCGGTGCACGGCGCAGCTCGTGAAGGGCGTCGACGTCGACGGCGGGCTCGCGAAGCAGCTGCTCGAGCTCAACGCGCACCTGCGCTTCGGCGCGTTCGCGATCGACCCGGCCGAGCACACGGTGCTGTTCACGCACACCATCCTCGGCGGGACGACGCTCGATCCCGAGGAGCTCACGGCGACGTTGCGCGACGTCGCGCTGATCGCCGACGAGTACGACGACAAGCTGATGAAGAAGTACGGCGGGCAGCGGATGATCGACCTGCTCGAGGAGGCCGCGATGGAGCGGATCATCGAGAAGGACCCCAAGGGCTTCAAGTTCGACGACTGAGGGATGTGATCCGATGACCACCGACGACAAGCACGGGTTCGGCACGCGCGCGATCCACGCCGGGCAGAGCCCCGATCCCACGACCGGCGCGGTGATGACCCCGGTCTACTACACGTCGACGTACGCGCAGTCGGCGCCCGGCGAGCACAAGGGCTTCGAGTACTCGCGCACGCACAACCTGACCCGGTTCGCGCTCGAGGCGAACCTGGCGTCGCTCGAGGGCGGCGTCGGGGGCCTGTGCTTCGCGAGCGGGCTCGCGGCGACGTCGACGCTGCTGCAGCTGTTCGACGCGGGCACGCACGTGATCGCGTGCGACGACCTGTACGGCGGCACGTTCCGGCTGTTCGACAAGGTGTACCGGCGCTTCGGCTTCGAGTTCACCTACGTCGATCCGCTCGGCGGCGCGGCGGCCGTGGAGGCGGCGGTGCGCCCGACGACGAAGCTCGTGTGGGTGGAGACGCCGACGAACCCGCTCTTGAAGCTGGTCGACATCGCGGCCGTGGCCGAGGTGTGCAAGCGCAAGGGCCTCATGTTCGCCGTCGACAACACGTTCATGACGCCGTACCTCCAGCGCCCGCTGGAGCTCGGCGCGGACGTCGTGGCGCACTCGCTCACGAAGTACCTGAACGGCCACTCGGATGTCGTCGGGGGCGCGCTGATCGTGAAGGACGCCGGGCTGCGCGACCGGCTCGCGTTCCTGCAGAACGCCGCCGGTGCCGTGCCGTCGCCGATGGACAGCTTCATGGTGCTGCGCGGGACGAAGACGCTGCACGTGCGCATGGATCGGCACGAGTCGAACGCGCGCGCGATCGCGAGCTGGCTGGTGGAGCACCCGCAGGTGGAGAAGGTGATCTACCCGGGGCTGCCGTCGCATCCGCAGCACGCGCTCGCGCAGAAGCAGCAGCGCGGCTTCGGCGGCATGATCAGCTTCGTGCTGCGGGGCGGGCTCGACGAGTCGCGCAGGTTCCTGTCGGCGTGTCAGGTGTTCACGCTCGCGGAGTCGCTCGGCGGCGTCGAGTCGCTCATCGAGCACCCGGCGATCATGACGCACGCGAGCCTGGGCGCCGAGCGGCGCGCCGCGCTCGGCATCGCCGACGGCTTCATCCGTCTGTCCGTCGGCATCGAGGACGTCTCGGATCTGCAGGCGGATCTCGAGCGGTCGTTCGCCGCGGCGAAGGGATAGCGACCATGGCGAAGGCCAAGAAGGTGTCGGCGAAGAAGCCGGCGGCGACGAAGGCGGCGGCGAAGAAGCCGGCGCCGAAGAAGGCCGCGGCGAAGAAGCCGGCGCCGAAGAAGGCCGCGGCTCCGACGCCGGCGGCGACGAAGGCGGCGACGAAGGCGACGAAGGCGACGAAGGCGAAGGCCGATCCGGCGCGGCCGGCGTCGCTGCGCAGCGCGATCTACCAGGTCGACGACCTGCCGCGCGCGAAGGCATTCTACACGCAGCTCCTCGGGCGCGCGCCGTACTTCGACCAGCCGTTCTACGTCGGCTTCGACGTCGACGGCCAGGAGCTCGGCCTCAACCCCGACCTCACGCACTACCGCAACGGCCCCGGCGGCGCCGTCGCCTACTGGCGCGTCGGCGACCTCGCCGCCGCCTTCGCGGCCGCGCTCTCCGCCGGCGGCACCGAGGTCGAGGCCCCGCACGACGTCGGCGGCGGCATCCAGACCGCCGTCATCGCCGATCCGTGCCGGAACCTCGTCGGCCTGATCTCCGGCGCGTAGCTCAGGGCAGGACGAGGCCGGTGAGGGCGCCGAGGCCGGCGCCGACGTAGGGACCGTACTTCTCGCCGGCCGCGGCGCCGCGGCGCTCGCCGATCTTCGCCCCGATCACGCCGCCGATGCCGCCGCCGCCGCCCTTCTGGCGGCCGATCTCGCGGCCGAGCGTGCCGCCGAGCTGCTTGCCGGCGGGGCCGCCGGCGTCCCAGCCGGCGCGGCCGAGCTGGATGGCGTTGGCGATGCCGCCGCCGGTCACGTCGTCGAGGGCGGCACGGGAGATCTGCTCGAGTTGGTTGTGCATGCGCACATCACGAGCAACCGGTGTGCCGCGCGCACGTGCGCGGATCCACATGCGCACTCGCACCGCGGCTGCTCACCGCAGTTGACGGCGCGTCAAGATGATGGGGAACACCTGGCATCACGAGCGCCGCCGGCGCATCTGCGCGGCCACGAAGCGCGCGAACGGCCGGGCGTCGTTCCCCACGCTGGCCGTCTCGAGCGCCGCGAGGTAGGCGTCGCGCTCGTCCACGCGGATCACGGTCCAGGGAGAGCCCGCCGCGGCGAACAGCGCGTTCATCACGAAGCGCGCGATGCGGCCGTTGCCGTCGGGGAACGGGTGCACGTACCCGACGAGCCAGTGCGCGAGGACGGCGGCGACGCCCGCGTGCGGCTCCTGCTCGACGAGGTCGAACAGCGCGGACATCGCGTCCCCGAGCACCTCCGACCGCGGGGGCACGTGGCGCGAGCCGCGCAGGTACACGGGTGCGTTGCGATATCCGCCGAGCATCGCCGGCGTGAGGAGGCCGGCGCTCACGAACGGGCCGAACAGCTCGCGGTACCACGCGCGGTGGGCGGTCCGGACGATGCGGCGATCGCCCGTCTCGAGGATGCGCGCGACGGTGTCGCGCACGCGCTGGAACGCGAGCCAGTAGCCGTGCGCGGCGAGCGCGTCGCGGTTGTCGCGATCCGCGGGGATGCCGTCGGGATCCCAGTCGCCGCTCGCGACGCGCGCGACGAGCTCGGGCGTCACCCGGTAGCCCTCGATCGAGAGCGAGTGGTACGCGTCGAGCTTGTACACGTCGTCGATCGCGTGGAGGTAGGCGCCGCGGTCGGGGATCGCCTTCGTCCGCGGGAGCTCGGCGAGCACGGCGTCGCGCGCCGCGCTCCACATCGCCTGCAGGCGCGCCGCGATCGGCGGTGTCGACGGCGGCAGCGCGGCGTGCACGACGGCTCCCGCGAGCGGATCGCGCTCGCGCACGTCGTGATCCGCCGCGCGCATCGCGGCGACGATCTCGTCGGCGATCTCGCCGCGCCCGTGGCGCCGGAACACGGCGGCGAGGCGGCCCGCGACGATTGCATGGCCGCCCTCGAGGAGGCGGGTCAGCAACGGCGACGGATCGCGCACACCCCCGAGGACGATCCGCGTCTCGATCGGTTGCGACGTGAAGAAATCTCCGCTCACGCGAACGAGCGCCGCCGCGACGTCGTACACGCGCAGCCCCCGCACGACCTCGAGATCGCGCGGCGGCGGCATGGCCTTCTCGCGGAGCGCGAAGAACGACGTCCCGAACGGGAGGTCGACGAGGTGGTTGTGCGCGCCGGGGCTGTGGAGGATGACCTGGCGCGGGACGGTCGTGTTCTCGGCGTGCAGCAGCAGCGACTGCTCGGGGGACAGGTGCCACGCGGCGCCGAACGCGTCCTCGCTGTAGCGCCGGCAGAACTCCCAGAACGTCGCGAACCACGGCGTCGTGTCGCCCGGTCGCGTCTGGGGGCTCGACGACATCAACCAGCCGCGCATGACCTCGCGCAGGAAGCCGTGCTTGAGAAGTCGCTCGCGGCTCGTCCGCGTCAGGTCGGACGACCGGAAGATCCGCGTGCCGTCGTCCTGGAGACGCCGTAGCTCATCGAGCGCGGCTGCGAGCTTCTCGTTGGGCGGTGGCATCGGCGTTCCGGTACACGCAAGAGATGCCGTACGATAACACGCAAAAGATGTCGTGCCACTTCACGCAAAAGATGTCGTGCTATTTCACGCAAAAGATGTCGTAGGTGTGCACGCAGAAGCCGCGACGACCTGCGATCCCGCCTACTTCGGGGCGTCGCTGTGGAGCATCCAGTGGATGCCGAAGCGGTCGACGAGCATCCCGAAGCGCGCGCCCCAGAACTGATCGGCGAGCGGCATCGTGACCTTGCCGCCGGCGGCGAGCTTGTCGAACGCGCGCTGCTGCTCGTCGCGATCCGCGAGCTCGAGGCTCAGCGTGATCTGCGGCGCCGCCTCGGTGGTCGCGGCGTCGCTCGGGCGCCCGTCGGAGGCCATCAGGCGGATGCCCTCGGCCTCGAAACGGGCGTGCATGATGTGCTCCTCGTGCGGGTGGTTCGTCGCTCCCGGCGGCGCGTCGCCGAAGCGCTTGAGCTCGGTGACCTTGCCGCCGAGCGCGTCGGCGTACAGCGCGAGCGCGGCCTCGCACGTGCCCTGGAACGAGAGGTACGGCGTCAGTGTCTTCATGCGCCGTGGATACCCGGAGTCCCGCGAAGCTGTCGATGAAACCGGCCACCTCGTAGATCGGCGTTGAGTCGCGCGCGGCGATTCGATACTCATGCGCGCATGGCGCAGCCCGGACCCGACGTCGCGAGCTCCTCGGTCCCCGACCTTCGCCCGCCGCGGATCATCGGCAAGATCGTGATCGGCGTCGGCGCGGTGGTCGTGGTCGCGGCGCTCGTCCTCGGCATCATGGTGTGGAAGTCCGGCGACAACCCGGGCAAGGCCGCGTGCGAGCACCTCGAGCAGCTCGCGAGCGAGAACCCGCAGCGCTGGGACAAGTGGGTCAGGGCGCTCGGGAACACCGTCGTCACGCGCGCGTACGTGGCGAAGGAGAAGAAGATCGTCAAGATCGAGGGCGAGACGCGCTACGACCGCTGCGTCGACGCCTTCAAGATCATCCGCGACCTCCTCACGTACAACCAGTACACGACGCTGTCCGAGTGCGTCGAGAAGGCGACGACCTGGAAGCAGGGCGCCGACTGCTTCAAGGACTTCTTCTAGCGCGTGAGGTGATCGATCAGCTTCGTGCCCAGGTCCGACGGCGGATCGGGCTCGGGGAGGTTGCCGTAGATCGCGGCGATGTCGCGCAGGGGGGCGTCGTCGTTGCCGACGCCGGTGCCGTAGCGGCCGTACGGGATCTCGGCCTTGCGGAGCGAGACCTCACCCATCGGGCGGATGAAGCCCTTGTGGAGCGCGGTGCCGACGCGCGCCGGGCAGTGGCACGGGTTCATCGGGTTGACGTGCTCGCAGCGCGGCGCGAGGTAGTCGCCGACCTTCTTGCGCGCGCGGGAGAGGCGGACCTTGTAGGCACTCTCGGTGATGCCGAGGCTCTTCGACGCGTCGGCGTCGCCGAGCTTGAGCACGTGACACACGACGAACGCGGCGCGCTCCCCCGGCGGCAGGCAGTTGATGACCGAGGTCATGCAGCCCTGCTTGAGCTCCCACAGGAGGAAGTCGCGCTGCGGATCCGACAGCGACCGCACCACGTCCGTGCGCGTGGCCTCGCTGCGCAGCGTCTCGTCGAGGATGTCGAAGTTCACCTCGGGCTGGCGCGGCAACCGCGCCTCGAGGATCTCGTTCGCGAGGCCGATCAGCCAGACCTCGCGCTCGCTCGCCGCCGCCGGCGCCGCCGCGAACCGCTCCGCGGCCTGCGCGAAGATGTCGGCGAGGTAGCGCTCGGCGCGCTCGCGATCCAGCGTCAGCCGGAACACGAAGTTGTACAGCCGTCGCCAGTGCGGCTCGACGAGTGCGGTCGTCGCATCACGGTCGAGCTTTGCCACGGGGCGGATGTTACATGAGAACCGTCACGCCTGACGGCGTGCTACCGTGCGTCGCTGACGATGCGGCTGCGGACACGGACGCGTTGGCTCGGTGCCGCCCTCTCGATCGCGCTCACGCTCGCGGCGCCTGCCTGCTACAGCCCCACGGAGCCCGACTGCGGCTTCACCTGCGGCCCCTCCGGCGCCTGCCCCTCCGGCTTCACCTGCGCCTCCGACAACCGCTGCCACAAGAACGGCTCCCCACCCGACCTCGTCTGCGCGCCCCCCGACGCCACCCCTCTCGACGCCCCACCCTCCGACGGCCCACCCTCCGACGGTCCACCCGACGCGCCGCCCGATGCACCGCCGGACGCGCCGCCGGATGCACCGCCGGATGCAGCGCCGGATGCGCCGCCGGATGCACCGCCCGACGAGCGCTGACGCTCGGCGGTTGACCGATTCGCGCGATCCCGCCACGCTTGAAGTCCGCATGCACGCCCTTCGTCTCAGCCCCGCCGGCTTTCCGATGGCGCCCACCGTCGAGGAATGGGAGGCGCTCTCGCCGGCCGAGCGCGCCGAGGTCTACGCCGCGCTGCCCGGCGAGGTCACGGATGCCGAGATGGCGCCGCCCGAGGGCGATCGCCACTTCAGGGCGAAGACCCGCGCGCTCGGCGCCCTGCGCAACTACTTCACCCGGCAGCGGCGCAAGGTGTATCTGGCCGCCGAGCTCCCGATCTACTACCCGGCCGAACCGCGGTTCGCGCCCGATCTGCTGGCCGTGCTCGACGTCGAGGACAAGGAGCGCGACAAGTGGGTCGTCAGCGCGGAGGGCAAGGGACTCGACTGGGTGCTCGAGGTCCACGTCGGCGGTGACCGCAAGAAGGACGCCGAACGCAACGTGGCGCGCTACGCCCGGCTCGGCATCCCCGAGTACTTCCTGTACGACCGCGCGCGCAACCACCTCGCCGCGTACCGCCTGCCATCGCCGAGCGCTCGGTCCTACGAACCGATCGTGCCCAACCACGGGCTCTACGAGTCGCAGGTCCTCGGCCTGGAGGTCCAGGTCGAACGCGAACGGCTTCGCTTCTTCGCGGGGACGGCGCTCCTGCTCGAGAGCGAGGAGCTCATCGCGCGGCTGCAGGAGATGTTCGACGATGCGCAGCGCCGCGTCGAGGAGGAGAGTGCGCGCCGCGAAGAAGAGACTCGGCGTCGCGAGGAGGCCGAAGCCGAGGTCGCCCGCCTGCGTGCGGAGCTCGAGCGCCTCAAGCGGTGAACGATCAGCGCGGCGGCGACGCGCCGGCGGTGACCTGGAGCTCGAGCGAGCTGATGCCGCGCGACGGCGACGCCATCGCGCGCGAGCATCGCGAGCGCGACCTGCGTCCCGTTCGTGCCGTCGGGGAACTCGAACGCGACCTCCTGAAGGTGGTCGCTGCGCCCTGGATCAATTAGCGCGTGGCCGGCGGAGTCGCCGCGACCGGCGGGGCGACCTTGGCGCAGCGCCGCTCCCACGCGGCGCGGTCGGCGGGAGACATCGCGGCGAGGCGCTGCTGGGCGTCGGGGACGTTGCAGACGTGGCGATCGATGATCGAGTTCATGCGGCGGCGGGTGGCCTTGTCGCGCACGATGTCGGCGGGGGCCGTCGGGTCGACGGAGATCGGCGCGTTCGGCTCGGTGTGGAGCGCGAGGGCTTCGCCGCCGCGGCGACCGCCGGTGATGGAGCCGGTGGCCGAGGCAGCGCGGTTGTAGCGCGCGGCGTGCGCGGCTTCGTCGACCTTCGGATCCGTCGCCTTCGACGTCTCGAGGTCGGGCGGCGGCACGTTCGCCGCGGCGGCGTAGGGGTCCACCGCGAGCTGATCCGCGGAGCGCGGGACGACCGACACCGAGGGGAGGACGCGGCGCGGTGCCGGCGTGTCGCCGGTCGTGCGCGCTCTCGTGGACGCGGCCTTCTCTGCGCCGGCGTCCGCGGACGAGGACGACGACGAACCGGACCTCACCGCGAGCACGGTTCCTCCGGCGAGGAGGGGCAAGGCGATGGCGGCGGCGAGCAGCTTGCGTTTCGACACGACGTCGCTACTTACCACGTGGTCGGCGTCGATGCTCGACGGAAAATCGACCGCGGCCGAAAGCACGAACGGCCTGCCGCGAGGCAGGCCGTTCGGCTAGCGAGTCGAGTTGGCGAGCTCGCTCACATCGGGGTGAACAGGATCGACGCGGCCGGCGAGACCAGGCCGGCGGTGTTCGCGCCGACGAAGCTCGCGGCGCCACCGATCTGGTTCTCGATGCCGACCGTGCCGCTCTGGCCCGTCAGCTGGTGGGCCGGGCCGTAGACGAACTCGATCGTGCTGTTCGAGCCGTCGAGGATCGCCTGGAACTCCATCGTCGTCGTCGACAGGAACGGCGTGCCGCGCCACTGGATGATGAGCTTCGTGCCGTCGGTCTTCTGGCACACGGCGTTGGTGGCGGCGAGGACGACGTCGTCCCAGTACGGGGCGATGATGCCGTTCGGCGCGGCCGACGACGGCATCGTCGTCGCGTTGGTGAAGAAGCAGCTGCTCCCCACCGTCGTGCACACCAGCGACGTGTCCGTCGTGATGAACCCGTTCGAGTTGACCTTGATCGCCGGCGTGGAGAAGCCGAAGAAGTTGAAGCCGGTCGGCGTCGCGATGTTCGCGGTCGAGAAGCCCTCGTCGCGGTCCTGCATCGTGACGACCGTGCCGCCGATGCACGCGTCGGAGAACGCCGTCGCGCCCGCGGTGCGGGTGTACGTCGTCGCCGGGCTCGCGACCGCGGTCAGGTCGTAGGTCTGCTGCGCGTTCAGCGTCGCGACCGAGGTGGCCGTGAACGCCGTGAAGCCCTCGACGCCCTGGAAGAGCTGCGCGAGGTCGATGGCGCCGACGCCGCCGTTGTTGACGGCGGCGCCGCGGGCGGTCTCGTCGACGTTGAGCTGCTGGAAGCGCGTGTTGAGCGCGGCGTTCGGCGCGAGCGTGATCGACAGGCCGTTGTTCGCGTTCGTCTTCAGCAGGTAGCGCTTCACGAGGACCGTGTCCGAGAGGATCTCACCCGTGCGCGTCACCGGCGTGCCGACCTGGAGCGTGCCGAGGTCGGTGAAGTCGCGGAGGCGGAAGTCGACCTGGATCTGCGGCAGCGGGTTCCGCGTCGTCGGGCGCATGGTCACGAGGTACTTCTTGACCGTGTCCGAGAGCAGGATGCGGCCGACCGTGGTGCCGGCCTGCGCGTACGTGTGCGAGAACAGCGGGAAGACGTCCGCGCAGAAGTCCGTGGGCACACCGTTCTGGACGACCGTGCACGTCGAGACGAGCGGGTCGAGGCGGCCGAACGACGTGTCGAGCGGCAGGTACTTGCCCGAGATGGTGCCCGTCACGGTGCCGCCGTCGGCGGCGGCGCGGAAGGCCTCCCACGTCTCCGCGGTGGCGTCGTAGCTGTACGGGAGGGTGCCGAACGCGTTGACGGCCTGGGCCGTGAGCGGCGTGCCCGACGTGACGGGGGTGACGCTGACCGGCTCGTAGTTGCTGGTCGCCGTGATCGTCGCCGCGGGCGGGTTGTTCGGGTCGAACACGAGGAAGTAGTAGCGGCCGGCGGTGCGGTGGCGCAGGAGGCCGGTGTAGCTCGTGAACGTGTCCCCGAAGAAGAAGCCGAAGTCCGGGTCGAACGTGAAGAACGCGAAGATGTTGAGGTTGCCGTTCGCGTTCACGGTCTCGTCGACGACGACGCCGACGACCGGGATGTCCCACGACAGGTTCATGCCGGTGACCTCGCCGTTGGTGGCGACGTCGTAGAAGAAGACCGAGAAGTCTTCCAGCGTCGACGGCTGCGAGACGCTCTGGCCGGTCTTCGAGAGCTCGCCCGCCGAGCCGGTCTGGATCGTGAGCGCGTAGTTGATGTTCTGCTGCGCGTAGTTGAACAGGGTGTCGGCGACGACGACCTGCGTGTCACCGGCGCGCAGGCCGAGGACCACGGCGCTCGCCGGGTCCGGCGCGTCGGCGGTCGCGGAGGACTTGACCTTGGTCGTGCCGTTGGACGTGTTGGCCACGACCACCGCGCCGACGGCCTGGACGGCGCCGACGTCGTAGAGGGCGGAGTTGATGCCCTGGCCCATCGAGACCGTGAACAGCTTGGTCTCGCCGGGGGCGAGGTCGCCCTGGCTCTGCGCCACGCCGTTCGCGTCGACGGTGAGCGCCGTCGACGTCGCGTTCTCGAGGTCGATCGTCACGTAGTAGTCGAACGGCAGGCCGCCCGGCGCCGGGCCGGCCGCGCCGCCCGTGAGGAACAGCGAGCGGGTGTCGGCGATCGCGATGACGTAGATGCCGGCGGCGGGGAGGTAGACCTGACGCTTCGAGGTGTCGCCCGTGAGGTTGATGCCGAAGCGCGTCCAGTTCGCGAGCGGGTCGGACGAGTCGACGGCCGCGACGGCGACGAAGCCGGCCGCGAGGCCGTGCACGCCGTCGGCGGTGATGTTGAGCATCGCAGGCTGGTTCACCTGGATGACGTAGGAGTCGACGTCCGGATCCATCTGACCGTCGAGGTCGAGATCCTGGAACGGGGCGATCGTGCCCTTGATGACGAAGTGCTGGCCGACCGGCTTGAGCGTGATGATGCCGGCCGGGTCCTCGCTGTCCTCACCGAGGAGGCCGAGGCCGTTCGGCTCGGCGGCTTCCTGGATGTCGGCCGAGACGACGCCCGGATCGACGCACGCGTTACCGACCTTGACCGTGCCGTCCTGGCAGGCGTTGGGATCGAGCACGCAGTTGCCCGAGACGGGATCTTTGATCGTGCCGTCGGTGCACATCACCGTCGGATCGGAATTGCCCGTGCAGATCCCGTCGATGTCGGTCGTGCCGGGGCCGCACAGTTTGCTGTTGTCTCCGCATGCGAGCAGCGCGCTCCCCAGGGCGCCGATCGTCAAAGCCAGGTGTGCTCGATTCATGGTCGGGCACTATCGAGCCCGGTTCTCATCTACGTCAAGCACTGTGATCGCAAACAGGCTGACCCGTGCCGCACCGCGCAGCAGCGACGAGCAGGGAGTGTGACCCCCACTACAAGCGGCGCAATTTCCCGAGGCCATCGTAGGCAGCGTACTTGTACAGCTCGCCGAGGGTTGGGTAGTTGAAGACGGATTCCACGAAGTAATCGATGGTTCCGCCGAAGGCCATGACGGCCTGCGCGACGTGGATGAGGTCGGTCGCACGCTCGCCGAGGATGTGCGCGCCGAGGAGCTTCTTCGTGGTGCGATCGAACACCAGCTTCATCATCCCGTCGGGATCGTTGATGATCTGGCCGCGGGCGTTGTCGGCGTAGAACGACCGCCCGACCTCGACTGCGAAACCTTTCTTAACAGCCTCCGCCTCGGTGTCGCCGATCATCGCGGCCTCCGGGATCGTGTAGAGGCCATAGGGGAACACGCGCTCGAGCTGCTTCTCGCCGTCGAGCTTGAACGCGTGGCGCATCGCGATGCGCGCCTGCTCCATGCCCGTCGAGACGAGCGAGGGCGCGCCGATGACGTCGCCGGCGGCGTACACGTGCGGGACGCTCGTGCGGTACGTGCGGTCGACCTTGATGAGGCCGCGCTCGTCGAGGGCGACGCCGATCTCGTTGAGGCCGAGGTCCTTCGTGTTGCCGGTGCGCCCGGCGGCGGCGAGCAGGCGCTCGGCGTCGAGGACGCGCCCGCTCGACAGCGTCACGCGCACGTGGCGCGGCGCCGGCTTCTCGTACTGCGTGATCGACTCGCCGAGGATGACCTCGATGCCCATGCGGCGGAACGCCTGCGTGAGGTGCTCGCCGATCTCGTCGTCGATGAAGTTGAGGATGCGGTCGCGCGCCTCGACGAGCGTGACCTTCGTGCGGCCGAGGCCGGCGAGGATCGACGCGTACTCCGAGCCGATCACGCCGCCGCCGACGACGATGAACGACTTCGGGATGCGATCCATGTGCAGGATCTCGTCGGAGTCGTCGACGTCCGGGTCGTCGAACGGGATCTCCTTCGGGCGGCGCGGCGAGCTGCCGGTCGCGACGAGGATGACGTCGCCTTTCAGGTAGCGCGGCGGCTTGCCCGGGATCTCGACGCGGACCGTGTTCGCATCGGCGAAGCGCGCCGTGCCGCGCACGATCTCGACGTCGTGGCGGGCCAGGTTCGCGGCCTCGCGCTCGCGCTCGCGCGCGACGACGATCTCCTTCTGCCGCATGAAGTCGCCGATCGAGATCTCGCGCTCGAGCATCACGTTGACGCCGTAGATGTCGCGCTGGCGCAGCCCCGACAGGTAGATCGCGCTCTCGCGCAGCGTCTTCGACGGCAGCGTGCCCGTGTTCGCGCACGCACCGCCCAGGTGCTGCTCCTTCTCGACGAGCGCGACGCGCTTGCCGAAGTACGCGACCTGCGCGGCGCCCTTCTCGCCCGCGGGCCCCGAGCCGATGACGACGAGATCGAAGCGATCGCTCATCCGGCGATGATGTCACTTCCCGGCGCCGCGCATCGGCAGGATTCGACATACGAGGCCGCCCTGCAGCTTCGCGGCATTCGGCCCGGATACCAGCTCGGCGTCGGCGAGGATCATCTGCGCGACGGCGTCGAGCTCGGGGGCGACGTGGCGCACGATCGCGCGCGTGCGCACCTCCGGCGGACCGTCTACGACGACGTCGACCTCGTCGCCCGCGGCGACGGTGCCGGCCCTGTCGGCGGGGATCGCGAACTTGATGTACAGCTCGTCGGAGCTGATCACGCGCACGACCGGCGCGCCCTCGCCGACGCGCTCGCCGTCGCGCGCGTAGATGAGCGAGACGCGCCCCGCGAGCGGCGCGGTCAGCGTCGTGTCGGTGAGGCGCGCGTCGAGCTTCGCGATCTTCGCGCGGTGCTCCTCGACGGCGGCGGCCGCGCGCGCGACGGTCATCTGCGCCTTCTTGTCGTTGAACTCGGCGGCGCTGAGCTCGGCGCCCGACGAGATGCCCTTCGCGAACGCGTCCTGCTCGCGCGCGTACACGGCGCCCGCGGCGCGCCGCTCGACCTCGGCCTGCGCGACCTCGGCCTGGCTCGTGCGCAGCGCCGCGCCGAGGATCACGCGCTCCTCGCGCAGCGGCCGGTCGTCGAGCCGCCCGAGCTTCTGGCCCTTCGCGACGGCGTCGCCGAGCCTGACGTCGAGCGCGGCGATCGTGCTCGTGAACGGCGCGAGCACCTCCGACAGATCGCGCGGCGCGAGCACGCCGACGTAGCCCGGGCGCTCGTCGCCGGCGCGCACCGCGGCGCGGCTCGCCTGCGGCGCGACCGGCTCGACGGCGGGCTCGTGCGCCGCGACGTCGGGTTCCTTCGCGGTGCACGCGGCGAGCCCGGCAAGCGCGACGAGCGCGGCGATCCGCCTCACGCGAGCCCCCGCTGCGCCGGCGCCTGCAGCTGCGCCGCGACGAGCCGCGCGTAGTGCTCGCCGCGCGACAGCAGCTCCTGGTGCGTGCCGCTCTCGACGATCTCGCCGCCGTCCATGACGAGGATGAGGTCGGCGTTGACGATCGTCGACAGCCGGTGGGCGAGCACGATCTGCGTGCACTTCAGCTGCGCGAGGTTCTCGATGACCCGGCGCTCGGTCTGGCCGTCGAGGGCGCTCGTGGCCTCGTCGAGGATCAGCACCGCGGGGTCGGCGACCAGGGCGCGGGCGAGCGCGATGCGCTGGCGCTGCCCGCCCGACAGCGACATGCCGCCGTCGGAGAGCAGCGTCTCGTAGCCCATCGGCATCGCCATGACGTCGTCGTGGACCGCCGCGACGCGCGCGGCGTCGACGAGCTTCGCGAGCGGCGCGTTCGGCGCGGCGAGCGCGATCGCGCCGCGGATCGAGCCCGCGAACAGCGACGGCGTCTGGAACACGACGCCGATCTGCCGGCGCAGCGACCGCAGCTCGAGGCTCACGACGTCGTGGTTGTCGAACAGGATGCGCCCGTCGACGGGGCGGTAAAGGCCGGCGAGCAGGCGCGCGAGCGTGGACTTGCCGCAGCCCGACGTGCCGACGATCGCGACGGTCTGGCCGGGCTTGATGTCGACGGACACGTCGCGCACGACGTACGGCAGGTTGTCGCCGTAGCGGAACGAGACGTTCTGCAGCGTGATGCGCCCGGTCAGCCGGGGCGCGCGCGCGAGGCCCTCGCCGGTCTGCTCGGGATCGGTCTGCAGCACGTCGTCGATGCGGTCCATGTAGCTGCCGAGCAGCTGCAGCTGGAGCGCGACGTTGACCATCGTCGACAGCGGCGCGAGCAGGCCGATCGCGAGCGCGTTGATCGCGAGCATCTCGCCGAGCGAGATCCGGCCGTCCATCACCTGGAGCGCGCCGAGGACGAGCACCGCGAGCGGCGAGGCCGTCGTGATGAGCCCGCCGAGCGCGTCGACGCGCGCCGACAGCCGGCCGCGGTCGAGCGCGGCGTTGAGCTCGTCGACGTACAGGTTCGACCACTTCTCGACGGCGCGCGCCTCGGCGGCGGCCGCCTTCAGCGTCTCCATGCCGCCGAGCACCTCGACGAGGTACGACTGCTGGCGCGCCTGCACGTCGAGCGAGCGGGCCATCATGTCGCGGTAGCTGCGCCGCGAGAGCCAGAACACGGAGGCCTCGACGAGCCCGAGCCCGACGACGACCGCACCCATCAGCGGAGCGAGCGCGAAGATCAACACGGCGTAGCCGAGGACGAGGATGCCGTCGAGCAGCGCGGACAGCGTGTTCGTCGTCAGCATCTCGCGCACGGTCGCGTTGTTGTTGACGCGCATCAGCAGGTCGCCCGCCGAGCGCCGCTGGAAGAACTGGTACGGGAGGCGCGACAGGTAGTCGACGAAGCCGAGCGTGAGCCGCGTGTCGAGGTTCGTGCGCAGCTGCAGGATCAGGTGCGAGCGCACGAGCGCCGTCACGAGCTGGAACACGAGCAGCGCGCCGAGCCCGACGGACACGACGACGAGCAGGTTGCGGTCGCTGTGCGGCACGACGCGGTCGACGATCACCGCCGTCACGAGCGGCAGCGCGAGCGCGAACACGCGCAGGAGCAGCGACGTCACGACGACGCGCCCGAGCACGTGCCGCTGCTGGCCGAGCTGGCGCACGTACCAGGCGAAGCGGCCCGTGCCGCGCCGCTTGCGCTCGAACGTGTCGCCGGGCTCGAACACGAGCACGACGCCGGTGAACAGCTCGCCGAACTGCTTCGCCGGAATGAAGCGCGGCCCCTTCGCCGGGTCGACGACGTGCACGCCCTTCGCCGTGCGGCGCTCGAACACGACGAAGTGGTTGAACGCCCAGTGCAGGATCGTGCCCGGCGGGAGGTAGCGCAGCTGGTCGACGTCGAGCGACAGCCCGCGCGCGCGCAGGCCGTACCACTCGGCGCCGCGCACGATCGCCTCGCCCGTGGCGCCGTCGCGGCTCGACACGCCGATCGCCTCGCGCACCTCGTCGAGCCCGACGTCGCGCCCGAGGAAGCCGAGCACCATCGCGAGGCACGCGGCGCCGCAGTCGGCGGCCTCGAGCTGCTGCACGAACGGGATGCGCCCCCGGCGCCCGGCGGCGAGCCGCTGGAGCGACGGGAACAGCTCGGCGGCCTCGAGCTCCGGCCCCGACTCGTTCGCGGCGCTCACTTGAACCCCGGGATCACCGTCTCGAGGACGGACTTCGACGCGAGCTGCACCTCGACGAGGCCGACCATGCCGTCGTGCAGGCTGAACACCTGCCCGTCGGACTCGAACTGCTCGCTCGCGAGCACGGCGTCGATGACGACGACGTTGCCCTCGACGGGGAAGCTCTCGCCGACGCGCTCGCCGAGGTAGCGCGTGCGCGCCTCGGCCGCGCCGAGCACCTCCGACGACACGCCGCGGACCTCGGCCGGGATGCGCACGCCGCGGTAGCCGGGGAGCGCGAGCAGGAGGCGCTGCCGCGGGCGCAGGCGCGGGCGCTCGCTGCCGGGGAGGAACGCGACGACGGACAGGCCCTCGGCGGCGCCGGCCTCGACGAGGGACAGCACGACCTTGCCCGGCTGCACGACCTTGCCGTTCGCGACGTAGACCTCCTTGACCGTGCCGGCGCGCGGCGCGCGGATGACGCGCGAGGCGAGGCTGGCGCGCGCCGTCTCGCGCTGCGACACGATCGCCGCGAGGTCGCGCCGCGTGACGGGGTCGGCGGGCGTCTGGAGGTACGTGACGAGCTTGCGCTCGAACTCGGTGTCGAGGCCGCGCAGGCGCGTGAGCTGCTCGGCGTCGTACAGGCGCGCGAGCACCTCGCCCTCGGCGACGGCCTGGCCGCGCACGACGTCGAGCGCGGTGATCGTGCCGCCCTCGAGCGCGACGACGTCGCTGCGCCCGGTGAAGCGCACGATCGCCGGGCCCTCGGCGTACTGGTGCACGCGCGCGAACGCGGCGAACGACACGGCGCCGGCGAGCGACAGCAGCACGAGCCAGTACGCCGCGCGCACCCAGCCCGGGTGCACGCGCACGACGTCGCCGCGCGCACCGCGCCGCACGAGGCTCATGATCGCCTCCTGGCGGAACAGGTCCGACGGGCCGCGGTCGAGGCGATCGCCGAGGATGTTGTCGGCCTCGATGCGCATCTCGAGCTGCTGGAGGTACGGCGCCCACGCGGTCGCGAGGCCCGCGAGCGCGTCGAGCTCGGCCTCGCCGAACGGGGGCGCGCGCTCCTCGCGCACGGCGACGAGCACGGCGTGCACGTGCCCGTCGAGGCCGGCCACCGGCTGCACGAGCAGGCGCTCGCGGCCGCCGCCGGCCGGATCGTCGAGGTCGCGCAGGTACAGCGCATCGTCGCCGGCGCGCGGCACGGAGACAGCCGCGGCGGTGCGGATCGCGAAGCCGACGAGGCCGGCGGAGGCCTCCCGCTCGGGGCCGTCGCCGGCTTCGTCGCCCTCGCCTTCGGCCCACACCTGACCGCCGTCCTCGTCGTGGAACAGGCAGCGCGCGCGGTCGGCGCCGGCGAGCGCCACGGTCGCGGCGATCGCGGCGCGCGCGGCGCCCATCATCAGCGAGTTGTCGTTGCCGAGCGTGACGAGCTGATAGCCGAGCCCGATCATCTGACGCGCCCAGGCCGGCGCGCCGCAATGGATCCCGGCGGGGATCTTCGCGGCCTTGGCGCGGTCGACGATGAACTTGATCGCCTCGAGAACCTTCGGCGTCGTCGGGTCGGCGCCCGGCTGGAAGCCGAGCGAGAGGCCGAGATCGGACGGGCCGACATAGATCGCGTCGAGGCCGTCGGTCTTGAGGATGGCGTCGAGATTGTCGAGCGCCTGCTGCGTCTCGATCATCGCCATCGTCAGGATGGTCTCGTTGGCGTACTTCCAGTAGTCGGCGCCGCCATACATCACGGCGCGGATCGGGCCAAACGAACG
>JAHBVW010000078.1 GCA_019637375.1 Deltaproteobacteria bacterium
TACGCTTCGGCAACGCCTTTGCCGTCGGCGACGGCTTCGTCGGGCCGCTCCTCGACGCCTTCACGTCGCGCTTCGGCGGCGCCTTCGTCGGGCCGCGCTTCGACGGCCTGGTCCGTGCGGGCATGGGCTGCTGGGGGCTCACGGCTTGCGGTTCGCGACGGCCTCGGCGAGCGCGCCGAGGACCCACTTCCAGCCGCCGCTCTGGCCGCGGCCCTCTTCGTCGTCGGGGAAGCCGGTGTGGGAGAGCTTCACGAACGTGCCGCCGTCGCGCGGCTCGAACGTCGTGGTGACGATGCTCTCGCGGCCCTTCGTCGCCTCGCACACCCAGGTGTGCTCGACGACCTTGCCGCGCTCGAGCTGCGTGAAGCGCCCGTAGTGGATCCAGCTCTGACCGGCGGCGCTCACGCGGTGATAGAACAGGCCGTCGACCTTCGCGTCGAAGATGATCTTCGACTGCTGGTGCTCGGTGTTCGGGCTGAACCACGGGCCGCCCGGGGAGTGCGGATCGATCCAGACGTCGTAGACCTCCTCGGGCGAGGCGGGGATCTGGCGGGAGAGTTCGAGGTCGGTGAGCTTCATCGGGGTTTCCTGTTCTTGAAGAAGTCTTCCAGGCGATCGAGCCGCTCGGTCCAGAACTGTTCGTAGCGCGCGGCCCAGCTCGCCACCTCGCGGAGCGGCGCGGCGTCGAGCTCGAGCGTGTGCTCGCGACCCTGGCGCGTGCGGCGCACGAGGCCGGCGTTCTCGAGCACCTTCACGTGCTTGGACACCGCGGCGAGCGACATCGCGAACGGCTGCGCGACGTCGGTGATGCGCGCGGGCCCGCGCGACAGCCGATCGACGATCGCGCGCCGCGTCGGGTCCGAGATGGCCAGCAGGGTCGTGGAGAGCGGTTCCACGGCTGTTACTTAACCGCATGGTTGAATGTTGTCAAGCACCCGCCGGCGTCACTCGGACGGCGCGGCGAGGCGCAGCGCGTACGCCTTGGATGCGCCCATCGCGTCGAGCGCCTTGCCGATCAGCAACGTGCCGTCGGCGCTCGCGGCGAGGACCGTCGTCAGGAGGACGCCCTCGGGGACGGTGACGCCGCCCGCGGCCGCGACGTCGGCGAGCGCGCGCGTGCCGTGCGCCGAGCTCCACGCGAACGCGATCGGGATCGAGAAGAACTCGCTGCCGATGCCGCCGAACACGACCCGGCCGTCGGCCGTGATCGCGTTGGGGAACATCGGATCGCTCGGCAGCGCGATGTCGAGGCGCGGGATCGGGACCATCCCGGTCGCGGCCGACCACACGAACGCGTCGAACCCGACGATGCCGGCCGCGACCGTGCCGGTCCCGTCGATCGCGAGCACCTCGCTCGGCGCATCCAGGTTCGTCGGATCGAGCAGCGTCCCGCGGCCCTGGGCGTCCCACACGGCGGCGCTGCGATCGATCGGCCCGAGCTGCGCGAAGCCGGCGGCGACGCGTCCGTCGTCGGACACCACCGTCGCGCGGTTCGCCGGCGGGTTCGGGCTGCCCTCGGCTCCCGTACCGAGCACCTCGAGCGTCGTGAACGTGCCGTCCGTCCAGCGGAACGCGTCGGGCGTGCAGCCCTTCCACGCGAGCCCGACGACGACGCGCCCGTCGGCGCTGATGTCGAACGCGCCGCTCACCTCCTCGGCGCCGCACCCGGCGGCGTGCGGGCTGCCGAGGTCGACCCAGTCGGTGTCGGCGCTCCACACGCCGGCCTGCACCGGCTCGCCGTGCAGCGCCGAGATCCGCTTCGTCGCCGAGACCCCGGTCGCCACGTTGCGCGACGGATCCCCGACGCTCGCCGCGATCGCACTCTCGCCGGTGACGGTGTCGTACAGGTGCACGAACGCCGCCTCCGCCGTCAGCTTCTCGAACACCGCGGTTCGCCCGTCGGGCGTCACGTCGATCGCGAGGTCGAAGTCGAGCAGCGCGAGCCCGGGCGGCGGTGGGGCCGGCGGCGCATCGACGACATCGCGGCGGTCGTCGCCGCAGCAGATCAGGAACGGGAGGAGGACGGCCGGTCGAAGCATGCGCCGACCGTAGGGCGCCCGCGCCGCGCCGGCTTGACAGTCCGCGCCAGCGACTTGGCAGTCGGCGCCAGGCGGTCGACACTGGAGGACGTGCCGCCTGCACCCATCGGGACCGTCCGCGCCGGTGTCGCGGCGACGGTGCGCGCGTACCTCGCGCGCTATCCGGGCGTCTCCGTCGATCGCCTGATCCGCGACGCCGGGATCGATCCGCAGCGGCTCGGGGACGCCGACGCCGCGATCGATCAGGCGCGGTGGATCGCGCTGCTCGAGGCCGCCGCCGCCGAGACCGGCAACGCGTGCGTCGGGATCGAGCTCGCGCTGCAGCTGCCGTGGAAGGACCTGGGCGTGTACGCGTACGTCCTCCTGCACTCGCCCGACGTCGGCACCGCGCTCGCGAACAGCGTGCGCTACCTCGCCGTGCAGCAGACCGGCGGGCGGCTCGCGATCGAGCGCTCGTCGCCGCGCGCCGCGCGCTTCACCTACACCGTCGTCGACGCGCGCGTGCGCGATGCCGTGCAGCACGTCGAGTCCGTGTTCGGGCTGACCGTGCGCCTGATCCGCGAGGCGACGCGCGATCCGCGCTGGGCGCCGCGCGAGATCGCGTTCCGCCACGCCGGGCCCGCGAACGCCGAGCGCCACGCGCGCCTCCTCGGCGCACCCGTGCGCTTCGGCCGGCGCACGAACGCGATGACGCTCGCGCCGGCCGACCTCGCGCGGCCGTTCGTCGCCGCCGATCCGGGCCTCCTGCCCGTCCTCGAGCGCCACGCCGCCGCGTGCCTGCGCGACCTGTCGCGCGCACCGCGCTCCACCGACGAGCTGCGCGGAGCGATCGTCGCCGCGATCGGCGCCGGCGACGTCTCGATCGAGGCCGTCGCCGCGCGCCTCGGCACGGGCGCGCGCAGCGTGCAGCGCCGCCTCCAGGCCGAGGGCCGCTCGTACAAGGCGCTCGTCGACGAGGCCCGCCTCGCACTCTCGCAGCAGTACCTCGCCGATCCGTCGCTCTCGCTCACCGAGACCGCCTACATGCTCGGCTACTCCGACCTCAGCTCGTTCAGCCGCGCCTTCCGCCGCTGGACCGGCTCGACCGCGCTCGACTTCCGCCGCCGCCACGCGTGACGAAAACCGCCGCCATTTCCGCCGTCCAGCAGAATCCGCGCAGCCGCGGGCGCAGCGATCGCCGAGACCGCGCTCGTCTCCAACCTGTTCATGATCGCGGGCGAGCTGATCGGTGCCGAGTACGTGGGCTGCGTCGCTACCGCGCCCTGACGCGCGTGCCGCAGGCGTTCCAGGCACTCACGACGTCGCGCGCATCCCCGCCGGCAACGCACCGGATCCGGGCGGCGCATCCGGGCTCGTGATCACGAGGGCCGCGTGCGCGACGATCACGCCCGGCGCCGGCGAGAGCGTCGCGCGCACCGTCGCCGAGGCAGGCGCCGCCGGCGCGTCGAAGCGATACGCCCGCAGCACCGTCGCGATCCGCCACGACCCCGGCGCGATCACCGCCGACGTGTTCAGCGCGCTGAGGCCGGGCGGGTTCGGCAGCCCGCGCGCGTCGTGCTCCTCGTCGTCGAACGTGACGCGGTACGAGCCCTCGAGCACCGCCGCGGCGCCGACGCGGATCGACAGCGCGAGCTCGAACGCGAGCCGCGGCACCCCGGTCAGCTCGAGGTCGATCCACACCGCGTGCGGTGCGGCCGCCGTCCGGAACGCGACCTCGGTCGGTGCACCCGGCGCGAGCGTGCGCGTGACGAGCGCGCCGTCGAGGAAGTGGCCGTTGCGCCGCCCCTTCCTGCGCGCGCCCGCGGCGATGACGCCGGCGAGCGCCGCCGCGACGACGATCGCACCGGCGAGGACTGCATAGCTCACGGCGCGAGCATAGCCCGGTCAGCGGATCGGCGTGACGCCCGGGATGGACGCGAGCCGTGCGCGCACCGCGTCGCCGTGCGCGCGCGGCAGGCGCAGCTTGAGCCAGCCCTCGACACCGTGGGCGTCGTCGGAGAGGTGCGCCACGAGCACGTGGCCCCACGGCAGGCCGTGGACGGTCGCGCGGATCGAGCCGGTCTCCGGAACGCCGTCGTCGCGATAGCGATGCTCGACGATCTCGATCGCGCGCTCGCCGGAGCTGAAGCGCCACGTGTACCAGCGGACCGCGGTGCCCTCGACCTCGTGCTCGGTGACCGTGCCCGGCCACGTCGCGCTGACGTCGTAGTGCGCATCGAGCTCCGCGGCGAGCTGCGCGAGGAACCCGCGCACGCCGTCGAGCTCGTACGGCTTCCACGCGATGCGGAAGTGGACCTCGCCGGCGAACAGGTCGAGCGCGGCGAGATCGACGTCGCCGATCGTCCACACGTCGCGCCACGTCTGGATCGAGGCGCCGATGCCACGCGCGCGGTCGAACACGCGCACCAGCGTCACGCTGCCGCCGGCGGGCTCGCGCGAGCCGTCGTCGTAGAGGTACTCGAGGCTCACGTGCTGCACGCCGCGCGCGCCGTCGACCAGCTCGCGGATCTTCCAGGTCTCGAAGCACTCCTCGCTGCGATCGACGGCCTGGTCGAGGAAGCAGCGCGCGACGGTGCCCCGCGTCGCGAACGTCGGCGGCGGCAGCTCCTCCTCGCTGGCGGCCAGCCACATCACGCGCTCGAGCGGCCACCCGAGGAACGCGGCGGCGAAGTGCGCGGCGGCGTGCGGTGTGATCGTCCACCGGTCGCCGCCGAGCTCGACCCGCTTCGCGCCGAGCCGCGCCCACGCCTGCGCGACGGCGGCGCCGTCGCGCGCGTCGAGCCACGCGCCGAGCGCGTTCATGGCGGTGTGACCGCGACGAGGCCGGTCACGGCCAGCCCAGCCGTGGGAACCGCGCGGGCGTCGTCCCGACGAGCCGGCGGAAGTGGCGCGTGAGCTGCGCCTGGTCGTAGAGCCCGACGAGCGGCGCCAGATCGGAGGCGCGCACGCCGCGCAGCAGCAGCTCCTTCGCGCGCGCGATGCGCAGGTGCGTCAGGTACGCGTGGGGCGGCATGCCCACCTGCGCGCGAAATGCGCGACACAGGTGAAACTTGTCGAGCTCCGCGTGCGCCGCGAGATCGTCGAGCTTGACCGAGTCGGCGAGGTGCTCGCGCAGGTACTCCTTCGCGCGGCGCACGGGGCGCGAGTACGGCGGCGGGTTGCTGATCACCGCGAGCGCGCCGATCGCCTCCGCGACCGCGACCTCGAGCGACAGGCGATCTCCGCCCGCGCACACCGCATCGATCAGCCGATGGAACGGCGCCGCGCGCGCGTCGCCGGCGGCGAGCTGCGGCAGCGCCACCGCCCTGCCCTCGCGCTGCATCCGCGCCGCGTCGTCGGTCGGCAGCGTGATCACGGTGAACGTCGTCGGGCCGCTGCGCGCGAGGTCGCGGTGCACGTCGCCCGGCTGCTTCACGAGCACGCACCCCGGCGCGGCGCGCCACACCTTCCCGCCGGCCCACCACTCGACGTCGCCGCGATCGACGCGCCCGACGCAGTACGTCTCCTTCATCTTCGTGTGGAGCGAATCCGTCGAGGCGCGCACCGCGCGCAGGCCCGGCATCGCGACGGGAAGCTCGACGAGGCGCTCCATCTCGCCAGTGTAGGCCGCTCCCGCACCGGCCGCTTGTAGATTCTTGGCGGCGGCGATCCTGCCAAGAACCGACAAGCGCGCCCGCCCGCGCGGAGGTACGACGCCATCATGACCATCGCACTCGGCTGCATGGGCCTCTCCGGCGCGTACGGCAAGACCGACGACGCGCAGAGCATCGCCCTCATCCACGCCGCCGTCGAACGCGGCATCACGCTCCTCGACACCGGCGACTTCTACGGAGCCGGCCATAACGAGCTCCTGATCGGCAAGGCGATCGCCGGCCGCCGCGATCGCGTGCAGCTGTCGGTGAAGTTCGGTGCCCTGCGCGGGCCCGACGGCAGCTGGGGCGGCTTCGACGGCCGGCCGGCCGCCGTCAAGAACTTCCTCAGCTACTCGCTCGTGCGCCTCGGCACCGACCACATCGACGTCTACCGCCCCGCGCGCCTCGATCCCGTGGTGCCGATCGAGGACACGATCGGCGCGATCGCCGACATGGTGAAGGCCGGCTACGTGCGCGCGATCGGCCTGTCGGAGGTCGGGCCCGACACGATCCGCCGCGCCGCGAAGGTGCACCCGATCGCCGACCTGCAGATCGAGTACTCGCTCGTCACGCGCGAGCCCGAGGACGCGATCTTCCCCGTGCTCCACGAGCTCGGCATCGGCGCGACGCTGTACGGCGTGCTCTCGCGCGGCCTCCTGTCCGCGAGCGCGCTGCGCCCCGGCGACGCGCGCGCCCACATGCCGCGCTTCACCGGCGCGAACGGCGAGGCCAACGCGAAGCTCGTCGCCTCGCTGCACGCCCTCGCGAAGCGCTGGGACATCACGCCGAGCCAGCTCGCGATCGGCTGGGTGCTCGGCAAGCAGCCGCGCCTCACCCCGACGCTCGGCGTGCGCACGCCGCAGCAGCTCGACGAGGCCCTCGCCGCCCGGCCGCTCACCGCCGAGCAGCTCGCCGAGATCGACGCCGTCGCCCCGCGCGGCGCCGTCGCCGGGACGCGCTATCCTGCTGCGATGATGTCGACGCTGGACAGCGAGAAGCGGTGACCGCCGCGCGTAGGGACGTGCTGATCCTGGGCGGGACGCAGTGGGTCGGGCGCGCGCTCGCCGCCGAGGCGCTGCGCCGCGGGCACCGGGTCACGTGCCTCGCGCGCGGCATGGCCGGTGCGGTCGCCGACGGCGCCACGCTCGTCGTCGCGGATCGCACGGCCCCCGATGCCTACGCCGCCGTCGCCGGCCGCGCGTGGGATGTGGTGATCGACGTGGCGCGCGACGCGAGCTTCGCGCAGCCGGCTGCGGAGGCGCTCGCCGCGAGCGCCGGCCACTGGACGTTCATCTCGTCGGGCGCCGCGTACGCACGGCAGGACGAGCCGGGCGCGGACGAGGCGGCGGCGCTCCTCGACCCCGCCCCCACACCGTACGGCGCGGCGAAGTCGGCGATCGAGGCGGCGTACCGCGCGGCGCTCGGCGGGCGGCTCCTCATCGCGCGCGCCGGCCTGATCGGCGGCCCCGGCGATGCGACGTGTCGCACCGGGTACTACGTCGCGCGCGCCGCACGCGACGACGCGCCGATGCTCGTGCCCGACGTCGGCGATGCACCGCTGCAGCTCCTCGACGCGCGCGACCTCGCCGCCTGGATCCTGTCCGCCGCGGAGCGCGGCCTCGCCGGCGCGTTCAACGCCGTCGGCGACCGCACCACCGTCGGGGCCTTCCTCGCGGCGTCGCGCGCGATCGCCGGCCATCGCGGCGCCGCCGTCGCCGTGCCCGGCGCGTGGCTCGCGGCGCACGGCGTCGCCGACTGGGACGGCCCCGAGTCGCTGCCGGTGTGGCTCGCCGATCCGGCGTGGTCGGCCTGCCTCGATCGCTCGAACGCCGCCGCCGTCCGCGAGGGCCTGCGCCGGCGCCCGCTCGACGAGACGCTCCGCGACCTCCTCGTGTGGGAGCGCGCGGAGGGCCTCGACCGCAAGCGCGCCGCCGGCCTGTCCGCCGCGCGCGAGCGCGAGCTGATCGCGGCGTGGGGCGCGCCGAGTAGCACGTGTGGCAGTGGCTCGCGCGGTATCTGAATCGATATCAGCGGAGGTCGCCCGAATACCCGATATTCGGTCGTTCGTCGAACCGGATCTTTGCCTCCTCGTCGAATAGATCAGGCTTGTAAAAGAGAGCGGGAGTGCAGACACCTGATGTCGGGAGCGAGCAGATAAGCTGGTCAACTGACGAGTTTTGATCGACGACACATCCGCGGTGTTACCCTGTCGCTGCGGAGGCGAGAACATCATGATCGGGGCCAGCCTCAGCCACCTCACGATCAAGAAGGAGCTCGGCCACGGAGCGATGGGCTCCGTCTACTTCGCAGAGCACGAGGTGCTGCGCACCCCGCGCGCCGTCAAGGTCCTGTTGCCACGGTGGACGCGGTCCGATGCGAGCGTGCAGCGCTTCGTCGACGAGGCGCGCGCGGCCGCGTCGAT
Organism: Deltaproteobacteria bacterium; assembly: GCA_019637375.1. Classification (GTDB taxonomy): domain Bacteria; phylum Myxococcota_A; class Polyangia; order Haliangiales; family Haliangiaceae; genus JABFXX01. The sequence continues at coordinate 8,094 of JAHBVW010000078.1, forward strand.
CCGGCACCGCTCGATCATCGGCGTACACGACTGCGGTCAGCTCCCCGACGGGTGCTGGTACATCGTGATGGACTTCCTCGACGGCGGCACGCTGACCGGCTTCTGCGCCTCGCACGGCCCGCTGTCGCCGCACCTCGCGCTCCAGATCCTCGCGCCGGCGGCGAACGGGCTCGAGGCCGCGCACGCCGCGAACATCGTCCATCGCAATCTCAAGCCCGACAACATCTATCTGATCGAGCGCGAGGACAATCCCTATCACCCGGTGATCCTCGACTTCGGCATCGCGAAGCTCGGCGAGGACGACGGCGGGGCGCGCGCTCACGCGCCGTTGTACATGGCGCCCGAGCAGATGCGCGACCTGCGCATCGTCGATCGCCGCTCCGACGTCTACGCGCTCGCCGTGATCGCGTACCAGATGCTCACCGGCGGGTGGTTCCCGTACGAGCGCCGGGGTGCGAAGCGCGAGCCCGCGGCGGCGAGCGCCGCCGAGCTCTACCGGCGCCAGCTGTCGGAGCCACCCGTCGATCCGCGCGAGCGCTTCGCGACCGTGCCCGAGCGGTGGGCGTCCGCGATCCTCACCGCGCTGCACCCCGATCCCGCGCGTCGCCCGCAGACCGCGCGCGCGTTCGCGCTGATGCTCGCCGAGGCGACGCCCGGCGACGCCTACTTCCCCGCGGGCACGGACCTCGTGCGGAGCTACGCGCGCGAGCTCCTCGACATCGGCAACCTCCTCGAGACCGTGCGCGCGTCGCGGCCGTCGCTCAGGAGCTCGTCGTCGCGGTACCACCTCGGCGCGCGGCTCGGGGCGGGCGGCATGGCCGAGGTCTACAGCGGCACGATGATCGGCGCGGAGGGCTTCGCGCGCCCGGTCGCGATCAAGCGCGTGCTCCCCGGGTTCGCGGCCGTGCCGCAGTTCGCCGCGATGTTCGTGCAGGAGGCCCAGCTCGCGGCGCGGCTGAGCCACCCGAACGTCGTGCAGGTGCTCGACTTCGATCGCGACGAGGAGGGGCGCCTGTTCCTCGTGATGGAGTACGTCGACGGGCGCGAGCTCGCCGCGCTCGCACAGACCGGGCGCCTGCCGATCTCGGCGATCATCTTCATCGTCAGCGAGATGCTCGCCGCGCTCGCGCACGCGCACGAGCTCCCGGCCGGCGGCGGCGGCGGGATCCGCGGCCTCGTGCACCGCGACGTCTCGCCGCAGAACGTGCTCCTGTCGTGGGAGGGCGCGGTCAAGGTCTCCGACTTCGGCATCGCGAAGGCGCGCGAGGCGAGCGTCGCGTCGGCGTCGCTCCAGATCAAGGGCAAGCCGTCCTACATGTCCCCGGAGCAAGCGCGCGGCGAGGAGCTCGACGGGCGCTCGGACCTGTTCGCCGTCGGCGTGGTGCTGTGGGAGCTCCTCGCGGGCCGCCGCCTGTTCGACGGCACGACGCAGGAGGTGATCGCGCAGCTCCTGTTCCGCGACATCCCCGCACCGCGCCGATTTCGCCCCGACACGCCGCCCGAGCTCGAGGCGATCACGATGCGGCTCCTCCAGCACGAGCGCGACGCGCGCCACGCCGACGCCTTCGCCGCGATCGACGACCTCGCGCGCTGCGCCGACGCGCCCCGCAACGGCCGCCTCGAGCTCCAGCGCCTGCTCGCGGACCGGTTTCCCGCCGCGGGCGGAACCCGACGCTCGCGCCCGCGCCTCGTCGTCGGCGACGCCGTGCCGACCCGCCCGACCGTCGCCGATCGCCCGCGCGCCGCCGTCACCGCCGCCTGGCAGACGGTGCGCCTGGACCTCCAGCGGCCGCGCCCCCTGCCCCTCGCGCTCCTCGCGCTCGCGATCGCCGCCGCGACCGCGCTGATCGTGGCCTGGCTCGGGAGCCGCGCCGAGAGGTGGATCGACGACCGCGACCCCGACGAGGCGCAGCTGACGATCACGACGAGCCCCACCGGCGCGCACGTCAGCGTGGACGGTCGCGCGCGCGGGGCCTCGCCGGTCACGGGTGCGTTCCCGCGGGGCGCGGAGCTCGTGATCGACGTCGAGTCCGACGGCTTCATGGCCGCGCGCCGCGCGATCGTCCTCGACGCGGAGGTGCGCACGCTCCACATCACGCTCGCGCCCCGCCCATGACGGACGCCGCGACGCGCACGGACGTGGGGGCGGCGGAGTGGTCGCTCGACGACGGCGTGGCGCGGCTGCGCGTGTGGGGCACCGACCACCTCATCCGCCTCCGTCCCGAGGCGCTGTTCGGCGCCGCCGAGGACTGCGCGGTCCGCCTGATCGATCCGTCGGAGCGCGTGTCGCGCCGGCACGCGCGGCTGGTCCGCGACGGCGAGCGCTGGGTGCTCCGCGATACCGGCAGCAAGAACGGCCTCCTGTTCGACGGCGTGCGGCGGGCCGAGGGCGCGCTCGAGCCGGGTGTGGAGATCGGGATCGGCGGCCTGACGCTCGTCGTCGAGAGTCCGCGCCTCATCGCGCTCCGCGCATTCTTTGCGCGCATCCTGGGCTGGTCGAGCGTCCGGATCGCGGACGTCGACCTCGCGCTCCGCGCCGTGCGCGCGGCCGCGATGCAGCGCGTGCCGCTGGTCCTGTGCGGCGAGGAGGACCTCGTCCCGCTCGCGCGCGGCATCCACCGGCGCGCGCTCGGCCCCGAGCGGCCGTTCACGCTGTGCGATCCGCGGCGGCGCACCGTCGCGGCGAACGTCCGCAAGGTCGAGAACCACGGGCGCGGCCTCGACGCCCTCGCGGCCGCGCAGGGCGGATCGCTGTGCGTGTGGTCGCGCCACCTCCCCGGCGACTTCGACGAGGTGCGCCGGCGCGCGCGCCATCCGGGCAGCCGCGTGCACCTGTTCGTGTGCGCGCACCACGCCGCCGACGCCTCCCTGTTCGCCGCCGCGCCGATCGTGGTGCCGCCCCTCGCCTCGCGCGCCTCGCGCCCCGGCGAGCTCGGGCGCATCATCGACGAGTACGGCGCCGACGCCGCGGCCGAGCTCGGCGCGCGCCATCGCTTCACCGCGTTCGATCGCGCGTGGGTCGCCGAGCGGGCGCCCGGATCCCTCGCGGAGCTCGAGAAGGCCACGCTGCGCCTGGTCGCGCTGCGCGAGGGCGGCAACGTCGCGCGCGCGGCCGCGATGCTCGGGATGTCGGGCGCCGCGCTCACCGAGTGGATCGAGCGCCGCCGGCTCCGTCGCGACGGTGCGTGAACGCTCCGGTGGCAGGTCGAGTTGCGGGCACCGGCTGGGACGTTGCCCCTCGATCGCATGTCGCTCGCGGTCGACACCGCCGCGATCGCGCCCGCGCTCGCCGAGAATCAGGTGGTTCGCCGCGCGCCCCTGCGTCCTCGAGGACGCGCTTCGTCGACGCGAGGATGCAGGGGCCCGCTGGCACCGCCGCTGCACGTGACGAGCGTCATGTCGAACATCGAGACCATCCCGACCGACCTCCTGAACGGCGCCCACGGCGGCGCGCAGACCTGGCGCCAGCTCTCGCAGTTCGCGACCCAGCGCGGCTTCCACGTGACCTCGACGACGGGCGGCCACCACCTGGGCTGGGCCCACCGCGCGGGCCACGCCATCGACGTGCGCACGCGCGGGCACAGCTCCGCGGAGATCAACTCGTTCATGCGCGATGCACGCGCACACGGCATCACCGTGATCGACGAGCGGCGCGGCGGCAACTCCGCGTGGAGCGGGCCTCACCTCCACCTGCAGAAGTGAGCTGCGCGAGGTTCTCGCCCGATCTCGCGTCGAGATTCTCGCCCTCCCGCGCGACCTCACCGACGGAGAACCTCTAAGATGCGTGCGTGCTGCGACGACGAACGGCGCCTCCCCGGCTGAAGGAGGCGATGCATGGAGGGCGATGAACTGCTCTCGCTCGTCCCGTTCTTCCTCGCGTCGCTCGTCCCGGTCATCCTGATCATCGCGGCGTTCCTGATCTCGCGCCGGGCCTCGCGCTTCCTGACCGGCGCGGCCGTCGTGACGACGCTCGCCGCCGGGCTCGCGTACCTCGCGGTGCTGCTGCTCCCGCTGCTCTCGTGGGCGGGCTACGACGCGCGCACGATGCTCCCCTCGTCGGTGATGCACGAGGTCATGCAGCTCGACATCGTCTCCTGCGCGATGTTCCTGCTCGTCTCCGCGCTCGCGTTCGTGGTCGTCCGCTTCTCGCGCTCCTACCTCGCCGGGCAGCGCGAGCTCGATCGCTACGCGCGCTACCTGCTGCTCACCCTCGCGTCGGTGACGGTGCTCGTGACGTCGAACCACCTCGCGGTGCTCGTCGTCGCGTGGTTCGCGACCGACGTCGGCCTCCACCAGCTCCTCACGTTCTATCGCACGCGCCGCCAGGCGATCATCGTCGCGCACAAGAAGTTCCTGCTCAGTCGCGTCGCCGATGCGTGCTTCGTGTCGTCGATCGTGCTGATCGGCTCCGAGGTCGGCACCCTGCGGATCGACGTCGTCAACGCGGTCGCGGGAGCGGGCCGCGAGATGTCGCCGATGCTGCACCTCGCGACGGTGCTGCTCGTGTTCGGCGTCCTGCTCAAGTCCGCGCAGATCCCGTTCCACGGCTGGATGCAGCAGGTCATGGAGGCACCGACGCCGGTGTCCGCCCTGCTCCACGCGGGCGTCGTCAACATCGGCGGCTTCGTCATGATCCGGCTCGCGCCGCTCATGGCGCACGCGTACATCGCGCAGGGCATCCTCCTCGGCGTGGGGCTGTTCACGACGATCGTCGCGGCGCTCGTGATGACGACGCGCCCGGCGATCAAGGGCGTGCTCGCGTGGTCCACGATCGGGCAGATGGGCTTCATGCTCGTGCAGTGCGGGCTCGGCGCGTGGCACCTGGCGCTGATGCACCTCCTCGCCCACTCGCTGTACAAGGCGCACACGTTCCTCAGCACCGGCTCCGTCGTGCAGCAGTGGCGCGCGAACCACGTCGTGCACAGCCCGCACGCGTCGCTGTGGCACGTGATCGCGGGCGCGGTGATCGTGTGCCTCGCCGTGGCGCCGTTCTACGCGGCCACCATCCTGTCGTCGGATCACATGTCGAGCTCGATCGGCCCGCTCGCGCTCGTGCTGGCCCTCAGCTTCGCGCCGATGACGGGCCGCGCGCTCGCCGCCGGGAAGCGCGCCTTCTGGCTGGCCGCGCTGTTCACCGTCGGTGCGTCGGCGGCCTACTTCGGGTGGCACGTCGCGTTCGAGCTGATCGCGCCCGAGATCAACGCCGGCCCCGGGGCGTCGACGCTCGAGTGGTCGATCGTCGTCGGCGGCCTCGGCCTCCTGTTCGTCACGCAGTCGATCCTGCAGACGAACCCGAACGGCCGCTTCTCCAACTGGCTGCAGCCGCACCTCCTCAGCGGCCTCTACATCGATGACTGGTTCACGCGCGTGACGTTCCGCCTGTGGCCGCCGGGGTTCCATTGAGCGAGCTCGTCGCCGTCCGCGAGGCCGCCGCCCGCGCGTGCGCGCGCATCGCGCCGACGTGGCCGCTCGATCGCTTCATCGCGGTGAATCCGTTCTGGCCGCTCACGCACCGGCCGGTCTCGGAGGTCGCCGGCGAGCTCGTCGCACTCTCGGGCGCGCAGCTCCTCATGCCGCGGCAGTGGTACGCGCAGGAGTGGCGCGCGGGGCGGCTGCGCTCCGAGCACATCCGCGAGGCGATCGCGGAGAGCGGGTCCGATCTGACCGAGGACGACGTCGTCGCGCTGTTCTGGAGCGGCGAGCCGACGCCGTCGCGCCTGCCGCTCGTCGTCGACACGATGGAGGCGCTCCTGCACCGCGAGCACGAGCTCACCTGGCGCGAGTTCGTGATGGAGCGCGTCAGCCGGTTCTGCGCGTCGTACTTCGACGACGGCCAGGCGCAGATCAGCGGCGTCCGCGAGGGTGGCTTCTACGCGAGCTGGAAGGCGCAGGCGGACACCGATCAGGCGCCGCAGATGTTCATGGGCCTGCGCGCGTATCGCGCGACGGTGCAGCGCCTCCCGAGCAGCGCCGACCAGATGATCGCGCTCGGCTGCGCGGACCTCGGGGTGCCCGCGGCGGAGCGCGAGCGCTACCTGGCGGCGCTCCTGCTCGACGTCAACGGCTGGGCGTCGTGGTGCGCGTACCTCGGGTGGACGGCGCGCATCGCCGGCAACGACGACGATCACCTGCGCGAGCTCCTCGCGATCCGCCTGGGGTGGGAGTGGATCCTGTTCAAGGCGAGCGACGAGGCGATCCGCGCGGAGTGGCGCCTCGCGATGACGAGCTGGCCGGCGATCGCGCGCGCCGCGCGCTCGGTCCGCTCCGACGACTGGCTCCTCCAGCGCGCGGTCGAGATCGCGTGGCTGTCGAAGCTGCGCCCGCAGCTGACGCAGGGCTTCGCCGCCGCGCGCCCGGCGGCGCTGCGGGTGCAGGCGGCGTTCTGTCTCGACGTGCGCTCGGAGGTGCTGCGGCGCGCGCTCGAGGCGCAGGGCGCAGGCATCCAGACGCTCGGCGTCGCGGGCTTCTTCGGCGTGCCGATCGAGTACGCGCCGCTCGCCGCCGACGGTGCGCGCCCGCACCTCCCCGGGCTCCTGGCGCCGAAGTATCGCGTCACCGACACCAACGTGCCCGGCGGGCTCGAGGCCACGCGCCGCGCGCGCCTCGACGCGGCCCACGCGTGGAAGGCGTTCAAGTCGAGCTCGCTGTCGAGCTTCGCGTTCGTCGACTCGGTCGGTCTGTTCTTCGCGGGCAACCTGTTCCGCGACGCGTTCCGCGCCGAGCGCCATCGCGCGGACCCGCCCGACCGCGCCGGGCTGAAGCCGGCCGAGGACACGCGCCTCCCTCGGCTCACGAGCCGCGTCGACGGCGCGCCGCTCTCCGTCGAGGAGCGCTGCACGATCGCCGCGAACCTGCTGCGCTCGATGGGCCTCGTGCGGGAGTTCGCGCGCCTCGTGCTGCTCGTCGGGCACGGCAGCGAGACGAAGAACAACGCCCACGCCGCGGGCCTCGACTGCGGCGCGTGCGGCGGCCAGCCCGGCGACGTGAACGCGCGCGCGGCGGCCGCCCTCCTCAACGACGCCGAGGTCCGGGCCGGCCTCGCGGCGCACGGCATCGAGGTCCCGGCGACGACGCTGTTCGTCGGCGCGCTCCACAACACCACCACCGACGAGGTGGCGCTGTTCGTCGAGGCGGATGCCGCGGAGCACGCCACCGACCTCGCCGCGGTGCGCCTCGCCCTCGCGCGTGCGGGCGTGGCCGCGAGGCGCGAGCGCGCTCCGCGCCACGGCCTCGCGAACCTCTCCGACGCCGACCTCCACGCGGCGGCCGTGCGGCGCGCCCGCAACTGGGCCGAGGTGCGGCCCGAGTGGGGCCTCGTCGGCAACGTCGCGTTCATCGTGGCCCCGCGCGAGCGCACGCAGCACATCGACCTCGAGGGGCGCGTCTTCCTCCACGACTACCGCAGCGAGGACGACCCCGACCACGCGATCCTCGAGGGGATCATGACGGGCCCGGCCGTGGTCGCGCACTGGATCAACTTCCAGTACTACGCGTCCACCGTCGACAACCCGCGCTACGGCTGCGGCGACAAGGTGCTGCACAACATCGTCGGCGGCCACCTCGGCGTGTTCGAGGGCAACAGCGGCGACCTCCGCATCGGCCTGACGCTGCAGTCGCTGCACGACGGCGAGCGCTGGATCCACACCCCGCTCCGCCTCGCCGTGTTCATCGAGGCCTCGCGCTCCGCGATCGACGCCGTGCTCGCGAAGCACCCGAAGGTGCGCGAGCTCGTCGACAACGAGTGGATCCACCTGTTCCAGCTCGACGCGCGCGAGCGGACGCTGTGCGCACGCAGGCACGGCGGCTGGCGGGCGACGACGCTATCCGGCTGACTCACCTGCGAGGCCGCGCGAGCGACCTCATCGTGTTGCGCGTGTGGAGGACGGGGACGAAGTGATCGATCTCGAGGCGGAACATGGTGAAGCCGAGCCGCGTGAACTGCATGACACCCACGCACAGCAAGCGGCGGGCCACGGCGTGTGCGCCCGTAACGGCGCGACGGCGCGTGCGCCGGGCGGCGGCGCGTGCCAGATCGGCACGACCTAGCGGCGCGCGAGGACGAAGTAGTGATCGAGTGGCCGCTCGCGCTTGAAGGCGGCGCCGATCGAGACGTGCCGGGACACGCGGCGCATGAAGTCGCGCGTCTCGAAGTACACGAAGCGCTGCAGGCGCCAGCGGTTGTCGACGACGCGCGGCCAGCCGTCGGCGACGGGGCCGTCGGGCGTCTGGAAGTAGTCGACGACGACCGCGCCGCGGGCGGTCCACGCGGGCCGGCCCGCGCACGGCACGGCGACGAAGAACCCGGGACCGACGACCTTGCGCGTCGGCCCCTCGTTGTAGCCGAACAGGCGGTCGCCGGCGTCGCGCTCGGGCCGGCAGAACCGCTTCTGGAACCGGCGCAGCGGCCGCGGCAGCGGCAGCGTGTTGACGCCTTCGTGCACGACCTCGGCGCGCGCCGGTGCGTCGCCGACGAAGTGCGCCAGGTCGAGCGGTGCGGCGTGCGCCGCCTTCTCGTAGAGGGCGCGCTGCCGCGCACGACCCAGGGCGCCGACCTCCCGCCACCGCGCGTCGCCGTCGAGCCCGTCGAGGAAGGCGCCGATCGCCGCGATGTCCGTCCGCTCGTCGTCGATCAGCTCGTGGAGGCTCACGCGGCCAGCCTAGCGCACCGGGCTACGCCGTGGTGCCGATCCGCCACGCAGCGCAGATAGGGTATCCGGCGCGTGCCCCTGTGGCATCTCGCGGCACCCGCCCGGAGAGATGTCGTCGCGGCGTGGAGATCCTCGCGAGACCGGTATCATGCCCGCGATGTTCAAGCCTGGATTCGTGGCCGTGGTGGGACTCGCGCTGTTCGCCTGCGGCAAGGACGACCCTCCCGGGGGCACCGTCGATGCGCCGGCGACGCCGAGCGACACCCCCGCCCTTCCGGCCGCGATGCTCGGCACGTGGCGCGAGGTCCCGCTGTTCCCCAAGCCGCCGGAGAACCGCGCGACCCTCGAGCTCACCGCCGACGGCGTTTACCGGATCGACGACCGCGGCACGATCAAGACGGCGACGTGGACCGCCGACGCGACCGACATCACCGTCACGGAGCCGGGCATGACCGTCCGGACGAAGTACCTGGTCGACGACACCCACCTCGTCGAGGACGCGCTGTTCCCGATGGGCGCCGTCGACGGCATCCTCGGCACGTGGGTCGGCGAGTCGACGCGCAACGGCGATCACGCCGTCAGCACGATCGTCCTCGGCGCCGACATGACCGGCTCGTTGACGAACGTCCGCGCGACGCGGACCGACGTGTTCACCGGCACGTGGGAGCTCACGCCGGATCACATCGTGATGCGGCTGACCCACCCGGATAGCCCCACCCCGTTCAGCTTCTTCACGAACAGCCTGCCCGGCATCGTGCTGGGTCAGAAGATCTGGACGCGCGAGCCGTAGCCGTCGCGTTCACTCGTCGCCGAGGCTGCCGCGCCGGGTGATGCCGACGCCGAGCTGCATGGCGTCGACGCGGGCGAGCGCGTCCGCGAGGGCCTCGGTCGAGTACACGCCGTCGCGGCGCGCGGCGAGGATGCGGGCGCGCTGGGCGTCGAAGACCTCGTCGATCAGCACGCCGGCGCGCTCGACGCGCTCGCCGTCGTGCGACGCCGCGAGCCGCTCGCGCATGCGGGCGATCAGGCCGGGGTCGTGGGCGGCGGCCGTCGCCGGTGCGTCGAGCACCGCGAGCCCGGCGCGCTCGAGCTCGGCGGTGAGCTCGTCGCGCTCGCGCGCGGCCGCCCGCTCGTCGGGGGCCGGGAACCGCAGGCGGCGCACGACCCAGCCGAGCGTGCCGCCCTGCAGGAGGAGCGAGCCGGTCGCGACGATGAACGCGACGAGCACGAGCAGCGAGCGGTGCGGGAACTCGGGCGGCAGCGTCTGCGCCGCGGCGAGCGTGATCGCGCCGCGCATGCCCGCCCACACGAGCAGCACGGCGTCCCGCAGGCCGAGCGGGCGCGACGCGCTGTAGTCCGCATCGGCGAGGAGGCGGCGCACGCGCGACTGTACGCGCGCCACGGCCGCGTTCTCGTGGTCCGCGAGTGCGCTCCTCGCGCCCTCGGTCTGCACGAGGCCGTCGCGCAGCGCCTCGAGGTTGCCGCGCGCCGCCTCGTAGCGCGTCTGCTGGTGACGCACGCTCCACAGGAGCGGCACGACGTAGACCGCGCGCGCGAGGAGCGCGATCCCGAGCGCCGCGCCCGCGAGGCCGAGCGCGAGCGGGAGCTGCGCGCGGGACTCGTCGAGGAGTGTGACGAGCTGCAACCCCATCACGAGGAACAGCCCGCCCTCGAGCAGCATCTCGACCGTGTGCCAGTTGATCCGCTCGTTCGCGCGGTGCGCGGGTTCGAGGTAGCGCGGCGCGCCCTGGCCGATCACGAGCCCCGCCGCGACGACCGCGACGAGCCCCGACGCACCCGCGTGCTCGGCGGGCTGGAACGCGATCAGCGGCACCGCGAACGACAGCAGCGTGTTGACCGTCGCCTGCCGGATGCGCCGGCGCACGAGCAGCGTCGCGAACCCGACCGCGCCGCCGATCGCCGTCGCGATCACGATCGACAGCGCGAACTTGCCGACCGCCGCGCCGACGCCTCCGCCGGTCGCGGCGACGGCGGCCAGCGCCGTGCGCAGCATGACGAGCGCCGACGCATCGTTCAGCATCGCCTCGCCGTCGAGCACCGCCACCACGCGCGGCGCGACGCCCAGGCGCTTGACGATCGACGTCGCGACCGCATCGGTCGGGCTGATCACCGCACCGAGCGCCACGCCGCCCGCGAACCCGAGCCCCGGCAGCACCGCCGCGAACAGCGCGCCGAGGGCGAGCGACGTGATCACGACGAGCGTGACCGACAGCCCGGCGATCACGCCGAAGTTGCGCCGGAAGCTGACCGCCGGCATCGAGACCGCCGCCGCGAACAGCAGCAGCGGCAGCACGCCGCCGAGCACGACCTCGGGTTCGATCTCGATCCGCCCGACGTCGACGACCGGCTGCACGCTGACGAGCACACCGACCACGACGAGCAGGAGCGGCGCCGCGACCCGGATCCGCGGCGCGGCGGCATTCGCGGCGACGATGCACACCACGCCGAGCACGATCCCGAGCCCCATCACGCACCTCCCTCGAGGTGCGCGACCACCTTCGTGAGGATCGCCGCGAGCGCGGCCGTCTCGGCGGCCGTGAGCGGCGCGAGCAGCTCCGCGGCGCCGCGCTCGACCGCCCGCTGCGCGTTCTGGACCTTCGCGAGCGTCGCGCGCGTCAGCGAGTACAGGCTGCTGCGGCCGTCCGCCGGGTTCGGCACGCGCTGCACGAGCCGGTCGCGCTCCATGCGCGCGAGCATCTGCGCCATCGTCGGCTGCTCGATGTGTGCGAGCGCCGCGAGCGCCGTCTGCGACAGGGCCTCGCCGTCCTTGAGCGCCCGGAGCACCGGGATGTGCGCGCTCGAGAGGCCGAGCTCCTTCAGGCGCTCGTGCGTGCGCCGCTCGAACAGCCGCGCCGCGCGGCCGAGCAAGTACGCCGGGTGGCCCGTCGGGTCCCACTTCTTCATGGGTTGCACGCTAGCAGGCCGATCCGCGGTTGCATAGCGACCTATGTGGATGCATAGGTCGCTATATGCCGGCGACATGCCGCCCGATCAGCGATTGATGCGGACCATGCAGGTGTTGTTCGGCGACACGCACCACACCTCGAACGCGGCACCCCACCAGCGGCGCATCGCACTCTCCTCGCGTCCCCACGTGTTGGCGGTGAGGAAGAACGAGGTCGCGGACGACCACGGGGCAATCCACACCTGCGCCTGCCACTGCGTATTGTACATCTTCTTCAAATAGATATACGTCGGCAGATCGAATGGCTTGGACAGGAACACGGTGTGTTGCTGGTTGTAGAGGATGGCGTATCCGCCGTAGATCGGGTCGGCCTCGCCGTAGCCCGCGACCGGCGTCGTCTCCGGGGCGAGCAGCGCCTGCGGCACGTCGCTCGCGCGCAGCTCGTCGCCCAGCAGCTCGAGCGCCGCGGCCTCGGGGCGCGCGTCGAGCTCGGCCAGCGCGGCGCGGTCGCCGGTGATCGTCGGAGACGGCATGTTCGGGATGCCCGACATCACGAGCTTGCCGCCGAGCACGTCGGTGGTCTGCACCGCACCTTCGGTCGTCGTGGTGACGAGCGGCGATCCGTCCGCCGCGGTCAGCGCGATCACGTGGTGATCGGCGCGGCGCGCGATGTCGAAGCCGATCGCGACGCCGTCGTGCGAGAACGTCCCGGCGACGTGGTCCGCGCCGCGGGCGTCGAAGTGGAGCGCGTCCGACGGCGCGTCGGTGCAGGCGACGAGGGCACACAGGGAGGCTGCGAGGTACTTGAGCATGTGTCCCGGAGACGCCGCCGCCCGGGATCTTTGAAAGCCCGCGGAATCAGGTGGATGCGTGGTGATGGCGGCGGCGACCGCCCTTGCGCGCGGCGAGGCGGCGGCGGACGTCCTCCGCGAGCATCGCCAGCGTGACCTCGCCGAACCGCGCGAGCAGGAGCGCCTCGGCGTCGTCGAACGACCGGTCGAGCGCCGCGTTCACGGCCTCCTCGACGAGGCACCCCGGGTCGTCGGTGCGGTTGCCGATCGCGAGGAGGCCCGGGCTGCCGAGCGCGTCGTAGACGTCGCGCAGCGTGACCTTCGACAGATCGCACGCCAGCGTCCACCCACCGCCGTGCCCCTTCTCGGAGCGGACGTAGCCCGCCTCGCGGAGGCCCGCCATGACCCGCCGGATCACCACGGGGTGGGTGTCCATGGCCTTCGCCAGCACCTCGGAGGTCATGGGACCCTCCTCCTGCGCCATGTGCAGGAGGACGTGGAGGACGCCCGAGAGGCGGCTGTCGCGTCTCACGCAACCCAGTCTGTTGCGTGGTCTGCGCGGCGTCAAGGTTCGCGCCGCGCCTCCACGAGGTACTGGTCGGGGAGCGCGACCGGCGACACCCGCGCGGTGAGCCCGGCGCCGGCGAGCTCCGCGACCACCTGCTCCGCGGACAGGCGCATGTGCGCCGGCGGTCCCTTCGGCGCGTCGGGGCTGAAGTCCACGATGAACACGCGCCCACCCGGCCGGAGCGCCGCGGCGAGGTCGCGCACGTACGGCGCCCGCTCGCGAACGTGGTGCCAGACGTGGACGATCAGGATCGCGTCCACGCTGCCGGCCGCCAGCCCCGACGCCGTCGGGGTCGCGCGGACCGCGCGGAGGTTCGGCAGCTGCTCGCGGCGCGCGCGCTCCCCCAGGTACCGCACCATCTCCGGCTCGACGTCGGTCGCGATCACCTCGCCCTGCGGCACCGCGCGCGCGAGCCGCACGGCGAAGTACCCGGTGCCCGCGCCGACGTCGGCGACGACCATCGCGGGCGTGAGCTCCATCGCGCGCAGCACCTCGTCGGGCAGCTGCCACGCGTCGCGCGCCGGATCGTCGAACCGCTGCGCCCACGACTCGGCGTTCGCGTAGGTCCCGTGGTCGTGGCCGTGACCGTGGTTGTGGCCGTGGCCGTGGGACGAACACCCGACGACCGCGGCGAGAATGCAGTAGGGACGGAACATCAGGAGTCCTCCTTCGGGCCGCGGACGGCCACGCACGCAAGCAAGACCGCTCCGCAGCGCCATCGCGAACGCGACGACGGCGAGTGCGAGCGGCACGACGAACCACCACCGCCAGCCCGCGAGCTCGATCAGCGCCGCCGCCACGCCACCTCCCCTCGAGCACGCTCGCCCTCCGGGAGCGTCTCCGGTGCTGTTCGCCGCATTCACGCAACTTTGTAGGTTGCGTGAGCGCGATCGTCAAGGCCGCGCCGGTCGATCCGGCGATCCGCGGTGGAACCGCGCACGCGCGAAGGGCGCGATCCGCCACCCTCCCGCGCGCGATTCGAACGACAATCGGAGGATGCGGTCGCTCGCGTGGTGCTGTGTCGCCTTGCTCGCGGCGTGTGGTCGCCTCGGCTTCGACGCGGGTGACGATGCGGATGCTCCGCCGGTGAAGCCGGGCAGCTTCACGCGGGTCGTCGCGTACGCGGACCAGACGTGCGCGCTCGCCGGCGGTCGCGCGTACTGCTGGGGGCGCAACGCGGATGCGCAGCTCGGCGACGGCTCGCGCACGGATCGGCACGTGCCGGCGGAGGTCGCGCTACCGAGCGGCAAGGTCGACGTGATCGCGCCCGGGGAGACGCACGGCTGCGCGATCATGGAGGGCGACCTGTACTGCTTCGGCAGCGGCTTCGCGGTGCAGCCGGCGCACGTGCCGCTCGTGCTCCCGGTGACGGCGGTCGCGGCGGGGCGCGCGTTCACGTGCGCCGTGACGGACTTCGTGAACTGCTGGGGCAGCAACGATCGCGGGCAGCTCGGCGACGGCACGACGAACCCGCACAACGTCCCGCAGCCGATCGCGAGCAGCCGCATGTTCCAGGCGCTCAGCGCCGGCGACGACCACGCGTGCGCCGTGTCGTTCACCAGCAACGACGCGAAGTGCTGGGGGCACAACGACAACGGCGCGATCGGGATCGGTTCGGCGAACGCCGACGAGCCGACGCCCTCGGTCGTCCCGGGCATCACGACGCTCCCGCAGATCGCGGCGTTTCACACGTGCACGGTCGACGGCGGCAAGGTCAGCTGCTGGGGGCGCAACACCGACGGCGAGCTCGGCGACGGCGGCTCGAGCGACGCCTCGCTGCCGCAACCGGTCCCGAACCTCGTCGACGTGACGGCGCTGGCCGTCGGAGGAAGCGCCGCGGACATGGACGCGACGTGCGCGGTGCGTGGCGGCGAGGTGCTGTGCTGGGGCGCGGGGAAGTTCGGCCGCCTCGGCAACGGCAGGACGAGCGGCTCCAACCTACCGCTGGGCGTTGCCCTGCCCGGGCGCGCGACCGGAATTGCCCTCGGGTACAACCACACGTGCGCGCTCCTCGACGACGGCGATATCTGGTGCTGGGGGCGCGGCGACGCGGGTCAGCTCGGCGACGGGCGGGCGACCGACAGCTTCGCGCCGGTTCGCGTCGTGGCGCCGTGAGCCAGCTCTAGAAGCGCAGTCCGAGCTCCGGACCGTACAGGGGCGGACCCTCGTTGAAGGCGAGCCTCCGGAACGATGCCTCGACGGGGCCGATGCGCACGCCGGCGCGCAGGTGGGTCGCGTGGACGTCCGCGACGAAGCGCAGCGCGGAGACCTCGCCGAGCACCGCCATCCGTCGTGCGAGGAAGTGCTCGACGCGCAGGCTCCCGATCGCACCGAGCGGATCGGCGTCGAGCACCACGTCGGTGTACATCACGGCGCGCGCGAACCCGGCCTCGGCGAGGATGTGGGTCGGGCCGCCGTCGTCGAGGCGCATGCCGATCTTGAGCTGCGCGAGCGTCGGGATGCGCTCGTCCTTACCGCCCTCGGTGGTGCGCAGGAGGGGGCTGGTCGGGAGTCGATCATCGCCGGCGCGGACGCCGTCGTAGCGCGTGATCGCGCCGGTGAGGCGGAACCGCCCGACGCCGAGGGTGAGCTCGGCGGTCCACGCGTCGCCGCCATCGCGCAGTCTCTGGACGGCGGCGTACGCCCCGACGCTGAACCCCTCGCGGTCGAGGGCACCGGCGGTCGCGTACCGAGCGTAGGCGTCGCGGTAGGTCCCCGGGTGCAGACTATCGGCCGCCGCCAGGTTCGTGGTCGCCAGCCCGATCAACGCCAACCCGAGGAACGTCTTCATGCGCGGCGGGCCTGCACCGGCCGTGCCCGGTGTGTGGGGTCACAAAATGCAGGCTTTGGCGAACGTACTCTGCAGGATTCGCAGGAGGGCACTGCGGAAACGGCAGGACTTGGGGGGTGTTTGGGGAGTGCCTGTGTGGTCCGTTGTCCTCAGTCGCGCAGCGTCGACGTGAGGCGTTTTTGATCGTCGCGGCGCATGTGGTGAGGCGTTTTTGATCGTCTTATTGATCGTCGCGTCGCATGTGCTCGTGACGCGGGCGCGCTGCTCGGCACGAGCGCCCGCGGCTGCGCCTCGCCTCGATGCCCCCTTGCCGTGCTCGGACATCCTCGCGGGTGACCTCCTGAGCGGAACGAGCGCTCTGCTGCCCGCTGCGGAACTGCGCGCGGCAAGGGGGCATCGGGCGGGCGCGCCGCGGGTGACGCGATCACGTTCTTTCTGCGGTTGTGCTTGGCCTCCGCATTTGGACTCGCCGTCGCGACGCGTGTGTACCGTTGCGTTGTCGCGTCGGTTCGTCCGCACCACGCCGCATTCCCATCTCGCGACGACACGGAGCAGGTCGGCCCCGAATGCGACAACGAGCTCGTGGCGTGCTTCGCTCGTCGGCTACGGCGTGCAGGCGGTGAGGAAGCCGGGCGGCGGGCCGATCGGCTGACCGGCGGGACGGTTGGCGGCGAAGGCGACGTGGGAGTAGATGACGTGATCGTCGGGAGTGCGGGTGACCGCTCGGTTCCAGTAGTAGCCGAGGCCGTCGAGCGAGGAGAAGCGATCACCGGCGAAGTTGTGGGCCTCGTTCCAGGTGAGCGGGATGTCGAGGATCGGGCCGGCGAGGACGCCGTCGCGGGTCCACACCCAGAGGCGGTTGAGGCCGTTGGGGTTGCCGTGGTCGCGGCGCAGATCGAGCTCGTGCTCGACGATGATCCACTCGTCGCCGACGACCGGAGTTCCGAGGGTGGCGGTGCCGGCGTGGTTGGGAGCGGGGCCGAAGTAGAGAGCGTCCTTGCCGGGGCCGATCGGCCAGTAGTCGAGCTCGGGCTCCTGGTAGGACGCGACGGTGGTGTCGCTGACGCCGACGCCGGCGTAGTTGACGCCGTCGTGCTCGACGCCGAGGCCCCAGAACACCATCGGACGGCTCGCGAAGCCCTCGGCGCCGGCGGCGTCGGTGACGAACGGGATCATCGCCTTGGGGCCGTTGTTCGGCGCGGTCGCCGTCGCGTAGCCGCGCCCGATGTAGAGGGCGTAGCGGATGTTGAGCTGGGCGACCTCGACACCGCCGCGCGACACCGGCGCGCCGGATGCGAGGCCGCAGTATTCGCTGTTGCCGTCGGGGCCGCCGATCAACCGATCGGGCGGGATCAAGCGGACGCCGGGCGCGCCACCGAATCCGATGCCGGCCTCGTCGGTGACCGCGCAGCCATTCCCGGGCGTGACGCGCCGGCCGTAGTCGCCGGAGGCGAGGTCGAGCTCGAACACGCGGCCCGGCACCGAGAGGTCGAGCTGGGACTGCGGGCCCGTCAACGGGGACGTCTCGCCGCGGCACGTGGCGGCATCGGGGTCACCGGTGTCGGAGGGCCCGGACGGATCGGGCGTGCCGCACGCGCCGAGGAGCGACGACAACATCACCAGCGAACAAGCACGGACCATGGATGCGTACGTTACGACAATCGATCGCACGGGTGAGCCCCGACCTTTCATCGAGGTGTAGGCGTCGCACCGACCGTGATCGTGACGGTCGCGCCGCGAGCGAGGCGGAGCGAGATGCTGGTCCCGGGTGGCGCGCGCAGCGCCGCCGATGCGTGGACGCGGTGGTCGCCGTCGAGGGCGAGGCCGTCGACCGCCACGAGGGTGTCGCCGACGACGAGGCCAGACGAAGCGGCCGCAGGAGAGATCGAGGTGACGCGGAGATCGTCGTCGTGGGTGAAGCCGGGGTCGCCCGCGTCGCGAGCCGCACGCGGACGCAGGACGGGCACATCGCCGACGTCGGTCGCGGCCTCCCCTGCCGGAACGCGGGCGAGTCCGAAGCCGAAGGCGACATCCTCGGTGCCCCACCAGATGCGGACGCTGCCTGCGGTGAGGCGCTCGATGCGGAAGCGGCCGGCGCCGTCGGTCCGGGAGGTGACGCGCGGTGCACCGCCGAAGGCGGCGACGCCGACGTACGCGCCGGCGATCGGCGTGCGCGTGCGCAGGTCGACGAGGCGGCCGGTGATCGCGACGAGCGCAGCGAGCGAGAGGTCGACGGTGGTCGAGGTGCCGGCGGCGACGACGGCGTCGCGTTCGGCGCGGCCGGCCGAGGTCTCGACGACGATGGTGTAGCGGCCTGCGGGCAGGTCCTCGACGCGGTAGCGTCCGCCGGTGCGATGGAACTGCTCCGTGCGGAAGGACATCGCCGCGCCGAGAAGCGAGAGCTCGATCTCCTCGATGGGGCGACCGTCGCGCCCGCGGACGATGCCGGCGATCGAGCCGGTGGGCGCGAGGTCGAGCGTGACGCCGGCGCCGATGGCGACGCGTTCGGCGAAGGCTTCACCGCCGCCGCGGCGGTAGGCGCGCACGAGGTAGGCGCCGTCCTGAAGGCGGCCGATCGCGAACGAACCGTCGGTCGCGGTCAACACCATGTTGCGCCCGAAGGGATTGTACGCGGCGAGCGCACGGGCGGCGCCGCTGCCGTCGTCGCGGACGGCGACCACGTACGCATCGGAGACCGGCGCACCCGCGGAGCGAACGACGCCGCGGATCACGCCGCGGCGCGCCGGCACGGTCAGCCTGACGGTCGCGACCTGACCGTCGCGCAGCTGGACCGTGGCGCTGCTTCCGCCGGGTGCCGTGATCGTGTAGTTGCCCGCGCGGAGGTCGTGCATCGTGAACGCGCCGGTGTCGCCGGTGATCGCGTGACCGCCGCTCGGGCCATTGGAGGTGGTGAGCAAGACCTTCGCGACGGGGCCGCCGTCCTCATCGACGACGACGCCCCGGATCATCGCGCTCTCGACGACGACGAGGTCGCGTTGCGCGACGGCGTCCGTCCCGATCGTCACGGGCTCGCCGTCGCCGATGCTGAAGTCGCCGCCGTCGTCGACCACCAGCTTCGATTCGCCGAGCGCGGCACCGTGGAACGCGTAGCCGCCATCGGAGCGCGACGTCGTGACCCGCATCCTGGTGGCGCTCTGCACGAGCCAGATGCGCGCACCCGCGACGGGCGTGCCGTCGCGCAGCCTCACGGTGCCTCGCACGCTTCCACCCCGTGGCACCTCCCAGCGCAGTCCCGTGACATCGCCGGCGACGCGCACCTCGGCTTGCTCGACGGGCGGGCGCTCGTCGCACCACACCTGCGGTGCGTACGTCCCGGGGAGGACGCCGTCGGCGACGAGGCGGTCTCCGTCGAGGTGCATCGGGTACGGGCCGAGGTACGCGAGGACCCGGCGGCAGCGCCCTCCCCCGGCGACGGACACGTGCGCTTCGACGCGGGATGCCGGCCACGCCTCGATCTCGACACCGGCCACGCGCTGGGCGAGTCCGACGAGGATGGAACCGGCGGTGCGGCCGAAGGCATGGTCGGCGTACGCCGTCGCGACGACGCGCCCCGGTACGAGGCCGCGGAACCGAAACTCGCCGCGCGCGTCGGTGAAGGTCGATTGGACCTCGTTGTCGAGCTCGCCGCCGCTCGGTTCGAGGAGGACGCGCGCGCCTTCGACGGGTTTTCGCGTCCCACCGTCGACGACCGTGCCCGCGAGCGTCGCCTCGGGTGTCATCACGATCCTGACGTCGGCGGGGGCGCGGTCGACGGTCGAGGCGCTCGCGTACCCGTCGGCATACGCCGACAGGTACCTCGTGCCGGTCACGCACATCGCGAAGCGGCCCCGCGCGTCCGTGCGCGCGGCGACGATGGTGCCGGTGCGCGCGGACATCGGGCTGCTCGCGCCGACGACGAGCGCTCCGGCGATCGGTCCGCCGGTGACGTCGACGACCGTGCCGACCAGCTCGACCCCGCCCTCGCGCAGCGCGATGTCGATGCCCGTCGCGCGCTGTCCGCCGGCGATTCCGATCGGGTCGTGCGACTCCGGGATCCGCTGCGGCGCCGAGGCCGTGACCTCGTAGCGAGCCGGGAGCAGCCCTTCGATGGCGTAGCGGCCGGCGGCGTCCGTCGTGGCGCACACCGGCTCGCGCATCAGGTCGTCGGCCCAGTCGTCGCTCGTCCCGGCGGCACACGCGAACGCACCCGCGATCGGGCGAGCTGCGTCGTCGGTCACGGTCCCCGCGATCGCACCGCGAACCGCCGTCGTCGGGTCGGTGCGGCGCCGCGCGATCGGCGCCCCACCCGAGCCGCGGTTGTTGTCGTTCGCCCCATCCATGTTCGGGTTGGTACCGCGCCCCCACAGCCACGCTGCGACCGCGAGCACCACACCCACGGCTGCCGTGATCGCGATCCAACGCCTCACCCGTGGAGGATGCCTGACCTTGCGAGGGTCGTCAGCACATCAGCGATTCGACGAAGGCACGCGTGCGCTCGAAACGCGCCCCGGGCGCCAACCGCTCGCGAGCCCGAAGGCTGCTACGTTGGGGCGCCTCGGGTCGATGACGTGCTGATCGCGCTGAACAAGCCGTACCTGGTCCACTGCAAGTTCACCGACGACCAGGATCCGCCTCGCCCGACGCTCGCGCAGTTCGGTCTCCCGCCGCGCGTGTACGTGGCGGGCCGGCTCGATCACGACAGCGAAGGCCTGCTCCTCCTCACCGACGACGGCAAGCTCAACCAGCGGCTGACCGATCCGCGCTGGAAGGCACCGAAGACGTACTGGGTGCAGGTCGAAGGTGTCGCGCGCGACGAGGCGCTCGCGGCGCTGCGCGCCGGTGTCGAGCTGAACGACGGCATGACCTTGCCCGCCGATGCGAAGGCGATCGATCCGCCGGCGGACCTGTGGCCGCGAACGCCTCCGATCCGGTTCCGCAAGACCGTGCCCGACTGCTGGATCGAGCTCGTGATCCGGGAGGGCCGCAACCGCCAGGTCCGCCGGATGACGGCCGCCGTCGGCCTCCCGACGCTGCGGCTGATCCGTGTCGCGATCGGGCCTCACGCGCTCTCGGGATTGGCGCCGGGAACCTGGCGCGAGATCCGGCGCGCGTAGCCACGCGCTGGTAGGGTGCGTGCGTGGGACGCGCATTCGAAAAACGCAAGAGCACGATCTTCGCGCGCATGGATCGCGTCGGGAGACAGTTCGCGAAGATCGGCAAGGACATCGCGATCGCGGTGAAGACCGGCGGCTCGAGCCCCGAGGGCAACCCGGCGCTGCGCCGCATCCTCCAGAATGCGCGCGCGGTGAACATGCCGAAGGACAAGGTCGAGACCGCGATCAAGAAGGCGAGCGGCCAAGGTGCCGCGAGCTACGAGGTCGTCGTCTACGAGGGCTACGCGCCGCACGGCATCGCGCTCCTGGTCGAGACCGCCACCGACAACGTCACGCGCACCGTCGCGAACGTGCGGCACGCGTTCAAGGCGAACGGCGGCAACATGGGCACCACGGGCAGCGTCGCCTTCATGTTCCAGCGCCAGGGCGTCTTCCGCCTCTCCCCCGAGGGCATCGACCGCGAGACGCTCGAGCTCGAGCTGATCGATCACGGCCTGCTCGCGCTCGACGACGGCGAGAGCGACAAGGGCGACAAGCAGCTGCTCGTGCGCTGCGCGTTCGCCGACTTCGGCAACATGCAGGCTGCGCTCGAGGCCCGCAAGCTCGCCGCCATCTCCACCGAGTTCGAGTACGTCGCGGACAACCTGACCGAGCTCCCCGAGGACAAGGCGAACGACGTCATGAAGCTCGTCGCCGAGCTCGAGGGCGACGACGACGTCCAGAACGTGTTCTCCAACCTCGGCTGAGCCGCACCGCCGAACCCGGCCGGCCGTCGAGTGTTCCGTCGCCGTCGGTGACGTGATGTACTGGGGGAGATGGCGGTGATGAGAACGGAGTACGTGATGGACGCGCAGGCACTCCCCAAGATCAGGGTGGGCGCGGTGCCGGCCGCCTCCGCCGTGGGATGGATCCTGACGGTTTACAACCAGCGCGCCCACGACGTCCGCCTGCTCTGGGACGAGAGCAGCTACGTCAACACGCTCGGCTTCTCCGCGGGCAGGCTCGTGCACGGTCAGACCAAGCTCCGCCACTCGGATCAGGCTCAACCGCCGTCGCCGATCCCATCCGGCTCGACGCTTCAGGAGTTCATCGTCCCGGCGGCCCAGGTCCCGCAGCTGGACCGCTTGCCTCTCCTCGCCAGCCCGGGCGGCTCCGGTTCGTTGCGCGTGGTCTTCGAGACGCCATCGGGACGCGAGACCTGGATGGGCACGGTCCACTTTCCACAGGCTATCGCCCCCCGTCGGACGTTCATCCAGACGCCGCTCGGCATCGGCCTCGTGATCCTCGCCCTCGCCGTCGCCGCCGCCATCGGCTACTTCATCTACGACGATTACGTGTACGGCGGCGCCCGGAAGATCCGGAACAGCCACAACGACACGCCGACCTCCGGCCAGGTCCTCACCCGGCACCCCTGACTCCAGATCTGCCGGGTGCCGGCGCAGCCGTGCCTGTCGACGGCACCTCGTCGGTACGACGCGGCCGCCGCGCGTCTCGATCGCCTCGGCGAATCGACCATCGAGACACGCGGCCCCGCTCACCCGAGGAACGACATCTTCGTCGGGGAAGCGCAACCTCGAGGCATCCGCTTGCTGTTCTCCAAGCAGTTTCCCGAGGCCGTCGAGTGCCTCGAGAGCGGCTTCGAGGACGCGACCACGTACTTCGCATGCCCCGAGGCGCACCGCACGCGCATCCGCACGACGAACGGGCTCGAGCGGCTCCACGGCGAGATCAAGCGCCGCACTGATCGTGGGGCCCGGCGAGCTTGAGGCGCCGGGCTACCCGACCCTCTTCACGCGGACCAACGCCTAACCGCCTTCGCCAAGCCCACCCGTGCGACGCCCAATATGACTGTGACGTACTACTTGATAGCCTCGCAACGTGAGCCCTCAGGCGACCTCCTCATTCTTGCTTCACAGTGTTGCTGGTTCGCATAAGCCTCGACCTTCGCTTCGAAGATTCGAACGTGGGCTATCGCTGCCTTGGTGCATTGGGTCGCTGCCGACGCGTTGTCGAACCAGCTACGCTCACACTCTTCTTGCGTCCTTTCACACGAGCTCGAGCCCCCCTTGATCGAGTAGCAAAACCACCCCGTTCCCGAGGGAAGGGCCGATCGCTCGACGGCAGGTCGCTCGATTGCACCCACGACGGTGCACGCAGAAACGTCCGGATACTGAACCGACGCGCGTGGCTGCTTTGCCTCGCAGGCTGAAGTCGAGTCGTATGCCAACGCGACAAACTTGTTGTCTGAAGGAGTCCTGAGAGTGATTGCAACTGCCCTCGGTTGTGTCTTGCAACCACTTGGATCTGCGCCGCTCTCGCTGCACGATTCGTTGGTCCTGTCACAGTATCCAGAGTATTTTCCCTTCGTCGAGCAGTACCACTCATCGCCGGCAGGAACGGCCTCAGAACGAAATCTCGAAGGTGGAGGATAAATGGCGCCTACCGTCTGGCATGACGATATGTTCTTGTTGTCTGGGTTCTTTGCGAGGAACCTGTAGACGCTCAAACAGAGTTCGGTCGATGGAGTAGCCCAATACGACCACTGATCCTCCATCACGTTGAAATAGGTAATAACAGATGCCTTGGCCTGTTCTCTGCAGTCGGTGGCACTTGCCGCGTAGACACTGGCCTTGTCGGCCGATGAATCCTTGATTTGCTGGCAGTGATCTGCACTCCTGACACAGATCCCGGCCTTGTCTTGTGCATTATACTGGTTCGTTGCTTGATAGCAATTCCAAGCAACTCCGTACGGGACAACGTCAGGCGGCTTGGCCTTCTCCGCCTCGGCAGAGGAGATGCCGAGTACCCCAAGTACCAGAACGCGCCATCGCCCACGCATCAAACCAATGTCCCACAGATCCGTGCACCAAGTCATCAGTCGTCCGTTGCTGTCGCCCAAGTGCCCGTATTTGCATGCATTTGAGCGCGCGGGCCTCGCTGGTCCGCGGGTCGATGCTGCCCGATGCGTCACCGACGACGGTCGTGCTACCGCACAGCCGTGGCACCGATCGGCACGCCATAACAACCGACGTATCCGTCCGCGGCAAAGGAGTCCTCGTGCCCCGAACGTCC
This sequence comes from Deltaproteobacteria bacterium, assembly GCA_019637375.1. Classification (GTDB taxonomy): domain Bacteria; phylum Myxococcota_A; class Polyangia; order Haliangiales; family Haliangiaceae; genus JABFXX01. The sequence goes on from JAHBVW010000078.1 coordinate 32,004, forward strand.
CTCGTGCCTTGCCTTGCGATCACGGCGAGGCCATCGCCCTGTTCCACACGTCGATCGGTTAGCGCGCACCGCACGCAACGACTGTACGCATTTCCGCTTCGCGGCTCGATCGATGCCAACGTTCGATAGAGATACTGGTGAATCGCGGTCCACTGTGCCTGTGTATCTATCTTAAATCATGAGCATAGCATCCGGTGGATGTCGTCTTTGGCTTCTTGGATAGGGAACCGTGATTCACTTCGGCAACCCGTCGACCGTCACGTCACCGACATCGACCGTGCTGCCGGCTGCAAGCGAGATGCCTCGTTTTGCCGTCGGTGTGCTGCCGAGAACGGCGAGGGTTCGCGTTCCCGGCGGGCCCTGGACCTGAAAGCGACCATCGGGACCGCTGGTCGGAGGCAGCGAGTGAATCTCGATCTGGAGTTGACCGGGCGGCTGATCGGGAATGAGCACGACGCCGAGGCCGGAGAGTGGCTTGCCGGCCTTGTCGACGAGGCGGCCGGTCACCGTGCCGTTGGCCACGAGGACGATGTCGACGGAGGCGGCTTCGTTGGACGTGACACGCACGCTCGCCTTGCCCGTCCCGTCGGTGGAGTTGACATCGATCGCGTAGTCGCCCGGCTCGAGGCGAGGGAACGCGAAGGCGCCGTCGGTGAAGGAGCGCGAGACGATCGTCGGCTCGGTGGGCGGAGGGAACACGAACGGGGCGTCGGTGGCGCGAGGGTCGAGCGGTCCCTTGAGGATGACGGTGAACAGGTCCGTCGGTCCGCGCGGGCCGCGCACGGTGCCGCGGAGCGAGCTGACGGAGGCGAGCCGGATCGAGACCTGCGCGTCGGTGGTGACATCGGCGGCACCTCCGCGAAGCTTGCCGGCCTGCGCTTCGGCGACGACCTGGTATCGGCCGCGCAACAGGTTGGTCAGCTCGAAGTGGCCGCGCGCATCGGTCATGACGGGCGGCGGATCGCGACCTTCGGTGCCGCCGGCGCGCATCCAGACACGGCGCGGTTCCGCGTCGTCGCTGTCGGAGCTCAGGGCCACGAGCTGGTCCGTGGTGGTCTGATAGAGGGCGACCCAGGTCTCGGCGACCGGGGCACCGTCGGGGCCTGTGACGGTGCCCCGGATCGTACCGGTCGGTCGCTCGACGACGACGTCGACGCCGGTCGCGTGCTGGCCCGCCGAGAGTGCGACCTTGACGGCCTTCGCGGGCTTCATCGCCCGGCCGGTGTCGAGGACGGACAGGCGATAGGTGGCGGCGCCGAGGCCACGGATCTCGAAGGTGCCGGCCGTCGACGCCATGGCCTTGTAGCCGCTGGTCACGGCGCCGTTCTCGATCCTCAGCACGTCGCCGCCGGATTCGGCGCTGACCATGACGCTCGCGACGGGCTTGCCGGCCTTGTCGACGACGCGACCGGCGATCGAGCCGCCCGGCGCGACGGGAACGATGGTGTCGCCACCGCCGGCTGCGACCGCGACGGTGACGGTGCCGTGGTCGCCGTTCGGGCAGCGCGCGGACAGGGTCGCGTCGCCCGGTCCGAACGGGGCGAAGCGAAACGCACCGTCGGCGGTCGTGGTGGTCGAGTCACGGCGGGGCACCGAGTCGCCACGCTCGGCCTTCGAGATCTCGACGTCGCAGACGCCGCGCGGCTCGACGTGGCCCCTCACGTCCACGCCGCGTCGCACGCGCACCACGATGCCATCGACGTCGCTGTCCTTGAGGGGCACGATCGTCTGTCCGTCGGTGATGACGCTGTCGCTTTTCCCGCGGAGCACCCACCGGTTGGGCGGTAGGCCTCCGAGCACGAACGCGCCCGCATCGTCGGAGAGGGTCTCGCCACCGTCGATGCCATCACCGACCGCGCTCACGGTGACGCCGGAGGCCGGCGCACCGGCGTCGTCGACGACCTTGCCGCGGATTGTCGTGGTCGCGCCGACGAGGACGACGATGTTCGCGTGCTGCTCGGCGACACCGACGCCGACGCCGACGGGCACACGCGAGGCGCGCGCACCTTCACGCGCAGAGAGCGTGTAGCCGCCGGGGCGGAGACCCGCGAACCGGAACTTGCCAGCGCCGTCGGCCTTCACGACGCGTTCGTTGGCCTCGGCGAGCTCGAGCACGGGCGAGTCGCCGTTCGCGCGGACCACGGCGCCGGCAACGGGCTCGTTCGTCTGCCGGTCGCGCACGACACCCTCGATCACGCCTCCGGGCACGAGCGCAAAGTTCGCGGTCGCGCCGCCCGAACCGAGGTCGACATAGCGCGTCTGAGGGGCGTACTCAGGATGGCTCGCCGCGACGAGGACCGCGCCGCCGCCGACGGCGAGCTTGTAGCGGCCCGCGCGGTCGCTGAAGGCCACGGCGATGGCGCCCGGCTTCAAGCTCAGGTCGAGCCGCGCGGCGTCGATGCGCGCCCCTGCGATCACTCCGCCGGTCACGTCCGTGACGGTGCCCGTCAGCGTCTGCCCACCGGCCGCGAGGACGAGGCGCACGCGATCATCGCGACCGGCGGTGACGGCGAGGGTCGTCGCCGCGGGTTCGTGTCCTTCGGCGGAGGCGGCGATCGACCACGGCCCGGCCGCGAGATCGACCGAGGCGGTGCCATCGCTCGCGGTCTTGACGACGACGACGTCACCGTCGGTCGGCGCGCAACGCACCAGCGCGTCGGCGACGGGGCCGTCGCCATCGGTGACGGCGACGACGATGTGCGCCGGCGAATCACGCGGCGAAGCTAGCGCTCGAGCCGTGCCGGAGCCGGGTCTGTCGTCGGTGACGGCGGCGGGCTCGCTCGTCGACTCGCGACGCGTGTAGAGGTGCGAGCCCAGGAGGAGCAGACCGACGACCACGACGGCAATGGCGATAGCCTTTTTCACGAGGAGAGCTCCAAGCGCCGCAGCGCCTTGTGGGAAATGGGGTGCGAGGACGGCGACGATGGCCCTGCCCGTCTTGCGCTCTTCCGCACGCAGACGGCAGCGCAGCTCGTCGAGCGAGACCTTCAACCGTCGACGCACGGTGCCTTCGGGGATCCCCGCGCGACGAGCGATCTCGGCGCAGGAGAGGTCCTCGAAGTAGTGCAGCAGGATCGTGTTTCGATAGGGCTCGGCGAGCCTCAGGATCTCGTCGGCGACGGTTCGCTGAGCGCGAAGCCGGCTCACGAGTGCGTCGGGTGCCGGCGAGTGCTCCGCGACTGGCTCGACGGCGGCTTCACGCGCACGGCGTCGCGTCGTCGCGCGACTGCGCATCCTGACGAGGTTCAGCGCGACCCGGCTGAGCCATGGCTTGAGCGGGCGTCCGTCGGTCGGCGCGTGCTCGGCCGCGACCAGCCAGGTCTCCTGGACGAGATCGTTGGCGTCGTTCTCGTCGCGCACCAGGGCGCTCGCGAGGCGCCTGAGCCACGACAGCTCGGACATCAACTTCTCCAGGTCCTCCATGCCGGTCGCCCCTAGAATGCCGCCGAACCGAAAAGCGTTCGCACGAGCCGACGCGTTTGGTGCGTGCTATCCATGGCGGCCGTTCGCGAGGAGCGCGAACCGATGTCGTCCATCGACCCATTGACGTTGCGGCTTCCGAGCTGGCTGTGCGGCACGTTCGATCTCGCCCGTGCGATCGCCAACGAGCATCGCTCGGCCGGCAGGACCACGTGCCGATCCGACCGGTTCGAGATGCGCAGTCACGAGCGCTCGTTCGTAAAGACCGTGCTCGCACGGCGCAGCAACCTGTGGCTGTTTCGTACGAACCAGCGCAGGTCGTGCGGTGACTTCATCGCGATCGACATGTCGTCGACCCGGCGCGCGCGTCGCCGCACCTACGTCATGGAGCTCAAGACCGGCGACCCGCTGGCCATCGGCGGCGCTCGCCTGCAGTGCGCGCACTACCGCGACGCCGTCGACGAGCTCGTGGCTCGCGACCTCCTCGATCACAGCTCACCCGTGGAGCTGCTCTACGGTGATGGCGCGGCGGTCCTGGCGCATCTCAGCTAAGGTCCGTGCCGATCGCGGGCCCGGGGTCAGAGGCCGGCGCTGCATTCGCGTGATGACGGCGCCCCAGCTCCGCGCGTATCAGCGCGAGGCGACCGAGGTCCCAGTCGAGGTGCTGCTTCGCCTGCGAGATGTTGGGCTTGCGCGGCCTGCCGCTATCGCGTGCGCGATCCACGTTGCGATCGGTCGAGCTGGTCGCGGAGCTTGGCCACGCGGTCGGCGAGCGCTGGATCCTCC
>JAHBVW010000079.1 GCA_019637375.1 Deltaproteobacteria bacterium
AGCACGGTGCCGCCGTCGGCCCGGTAGATGCCCGAGACGATGTTGAGCAGCGTGGTCTTGCCGGAGCCGTTGGGGCCGATGAGCCCGAAGATCTCCCCGGCGCGGACTGCGAGCGTCACGTCGTCGAGCGCGACGAGGCCGCCGAACCGCTTGCCCACGTTGCGGACCTCGAGGAGCGGCGCTCCCGCGTCCGGCCGCGCGGGGCGAACCGCGGCCGCGGCGTGGCCGATGGCGCCGTCCACGACGGGCGGCGCGACGCCGGGCACCCGCGGGAAGAGACGCATGCGCAGGCGTCGCAGGAGCCCGATCAAGCCGTCCGGCGCGACCACGATCATCACCAGCAGCGCGAGGCCGTAGGCAATGAGGTAGTACTTCTCGAGGCCGCGGAACCACTCCGGCAGGTTGATGATGAGCAGCGCCCCCAGGATGGCCCCGGCCACGCTGGTCCGGCCGCCGACCACGACCATCGTGAGGCAGGCCACCATGATCGGAAACTCGAGGGCCTCGACGCTGACCACGCGAATGGTGTGCGCGTACAGCGCCCCGGCGACCCCGGCGAAGAGCGCGGAGAGCAGGAACGTCGCGAAGCGCAGCGACGCGGTGTCGATGCCGATCGATTGCGCGGCGAGGGGATTCTCGCGCGCGATGCAAAGCGCCGCGCCGTACAGGCCCCGGGTGATCCGGTGCGACAGCCATGCCCCCGCGACCACGCACGCCCAGACCGCGCCAAGCATCCCGTAGCCACGCGAAAACTCGACGCCGAAGAGCGTGAGCGAGGGAATGCCGGACAGGCCGTTGGAGCCCCCGGTCACGTCCTGCCACGCGATGGCGAGCAGCAGCATCACCTGACCGATGCCGAGGGTCGCGAGCGCGAAGTAGTGCGACTCCAGCCGCAGCACCGGTGCCGCGACGAGCATCGCGAGCAGCACCGGCACCACACCCGACAGCACGATCGTCCAGTGACCGGCGATGCCGTATCGGGTGGCGAGGATCCCGGTGACGTAGGCGCCGACCCCGAAGAAGCACCCCTGGGTGAGCGCGAGCGCACCGGCATGGCCGAAGATGAACTGGTAGCCGAGCGCGAGCAGCGCGTAGATGCCGACGATGGTGAAGACGCGAAGCTCGTAGCCGGAGGTGAACACGAGCGGCCACATGGCGAGGCCGATCGCGCCCGCGACCAGCAGCGCGTTGATGTCCGTGCGCATCCAGCGGGTGAACGGCCCCGCGCCGGCCGCGGCGTCGGTCATGCGCGCTTCTGCACTTTCTCGCCGAAGAGGCCCTGCGGACGGAAGAACATGATCGCGAGCAGCGCCACGTAGAGGACGATCGACGACGCGGTCTGCGTGAAGAGCCACGGCAGGGTCGCCTTGAGGGCGGGGATGAGCACCGGCAGCGACGGGAACAGCACCTCGAGGAGCGCGATGATCATCGCGCCGCAGACGGCACCGTAGAGGTTGCCCCAGCCGCCGATCGTGACCGCGATGTAGGCCTTGAGGATGTAGTTCGATCCGTCGGTCGGCGACACGAAGAACGTGTTCGACAGCATGAGGCCCGCGGCGCCGGCGAGCGCCGAGCCGATCGCGAAGGTCAGCGTGATGACGCGGTTGACGTCGACGCCCATCAGCGACGCGATGCGCTCGTCGAACGACACGGCGCGCATGCCGCGCCCGAGGCGCGTGCGGAACACGAGCAGCTCGAGCGCGACGACGAGCCCGGCCGCGAGCAGGACGATGATGACGTCGACGAACTGGATCGGGACGTCGGCGATCGAGAACAGCGCGCGGTCCCGGAGCAGCTCCGGCGACGCCGCGTAGTTCGGGCCGAACACCGCCTTCAGCTGTCCGAAGTTCTGCAGGAACAGCGACACGCCGATCGCCGTGATGAGGACGTTGAGGCGCGGCGCGCGGCGCAGCGGCCGGTACGCGAACGCCTCGATCGTGATGCCGATCAGCGCGCACGCGCCCATCGTCAGCATCAGCACGACGATCAGCGCGAACGCCGGCGAGTCCGTCGTCGACCAGCCGAGCCACGACGCGAACGTGACGGTCAACCACGCGCCGAGCGTGACGACGTCGGAGTGCGCGAAGTTGATGAAGCGCAGGATGCCGTAGACGAGCGTGTAGCCGAGCGCGATGAGCGCGTACAGGCTGCCGATCGACAGCGAGCTGACCAGCGTCTGGAGGAACTTGGTCACTTCTTCTCGGGCGCTGCGTCGGCGCTGCCGCTACCGTCGGCCGGCTTCTTCTCGGGGGCGGGCGCCTTCTCGGCGGGGCCCGTGCCCTCCGGCCAGATGTCGGTGACGAGGTGCGGGGCGCCGTTCTCGATCTTGAGGATGACCGCCTTCTTCTGCGCGTTGCGCTTCGCGTCCATCGTGATGTTGCCGGTCACGCCCTTGAAGTCCTTCGTCGCCGCGATCGCCGCCCCGAGCGCCTTGCCCTCGAGCGAGCCCGCGCGGTCCATCGCGTCGAACAGCACGCGCGCCGCGTCGTAGCCGAGCGCCGCCAGGCCGTCGGGGACCTTGCCGTACTTCGCCTTGTAGGCCGCGACGAAGTCCTGCACTTCCTTCCGCTTCTCCTCGTGCGAGTAGTGGTTCGAGAAGTAGTTCCCGTTCGCCGCCGCGCCGGCGATCTTGATCAGGTCCTCGGAGTCCCAGCCGTCGCCGCCGATGAACGGGATCTCGATGCCCTTGGACTTCGCCTGCTTCATGAAGTTCGCGGCGTCGCCGTAGTAGCCGGGCAGGAAGATGATCTGCGCGCCCGAGCCCTTGATCGTCTGCAGCTGCGCCGACGCGTCGGGGTTGCCGCCCGAGTACGCCTCGTTCGCGACGATCTCGCCGCCCATCGCGGTGAAGCTCTTGTTGAAGAACTCGGCGAAGCCCTTCGAGTACGCCTGGCCCTGATCGTAGAGGATCGCCGCCTTGTCGAACTTCAGGTTGTCGCGCACGAACTTCGCGACGACCCACGCCTGGAAGTCGTCGGTGAAGCACACGCGCGAGACCATGTCGCCGAGGTCCGTGACGCGGACGTTCGTCGACGACGGCGTGATGTCGGGGACGCCGAGCTTCTGCGCGACGTCGCCGCCGGCGAGCGTGATGCTCGAGGCGACCTCGCCGAGCAGCGCGACCACGTTGTCCTGCGTGATCAGGCGCGTGACGACGGTGCCGCCCTCGGTCGCCTTCGACGCGGTGTCGCCCGTGATGATGTCGACCTGCTTGCCCTTCACGCCGCCGGCCTTGTTGCGCTCCTCGGCCGCGAGGCGGATGCCCTGGTCCGTCGATACGCCGAACGTCGCCTCGGAGCCGGTCATCGAGGCGTAGTGCCCGACCTTGATCTTGTCACTCGACTTGTTGCACGCGGTCGCGGCGACGATCGCGACGACCAGCATCCAGAGCAGCTTCACGGCGATCTCCTGCCCCTTCGGGCAACGATGCGATATCCCACGGTCCTCGACGAGTCAACCTCCACCGGGCTCCCTCGGCAACGAACTACAGCTCGATCTGGAGCCCCAGCTCGACCACGCGGTTCGGAGGCAGGTGGAAGAAGGCCGTCGGCGGGCGCGAGTTGCGTGCGAGGAACGAGAACAGCATCTTCCGCCAGCGCGCGACGCGCGACTTTCCGCTGGTCAGGAGCGTCTGGCGGCCGAGGTAGTACGTCGTGTCCGAGGCGTTGACGACGAGGTCGTAGCGCTCGCAGCGCGCGAGGATGCGCGGCACGTTCGGCTGCTGCATGAAGCCGACGCGCGCGATCACGCGGTAGAAGCCATGCTCGAGCTCGCGCACGGAGATCGCCGTATTTCCGATCGCGAACGGGATCTTCTCGGTCACCACCGACAGCAGCACGACCTGCTTGTGCAGCACCTTGTTGTGCTTCACGTGGTGGAGCAGCACGTTCGGCATGCCGTCGGTGCCCGACGCCATGAACACCGCCGTGCCCGACACGCGCGGCAGCGGCGTCTCGGCGATATCCGCTAGGAACAAGTCGTCGGGGATCGTCCCCGTCTCCATCATCTTCGAGAGCTCCTGACGCCCGCGCCACCACGTCGTCATGATCGCGAACGCGCAGACGCCGACGGCGAGCGGGAACCACCCACCGGCCGCGACCTTCGTCAGGTTCGACGAGAAGAACGCGACGTCGATGAGCACGAGCGGGAGATACAGCGCGAGCGCGGCGCCGAGCGACCAGCCCCAGTTGCGCCGGCACACGAGGAAGATCAGGTACGACGTGATGCCCATGAGGCCCGTCACGGCGACGCCGTACGCGGCCGCGAGGTTCGTCGACGTCTTGAACGACAGCACGAGCGCCACGCACGCGACCATGAAGAAGTAGTTGATCTCGGGGATGTAGATCTGCCCCTCGTGCTTGTGCGACGTGTGCACCACCGTCACGCGCGGCAGGTAGCCGAGCTGCACGGCCTGGTTCGTGAGCGAGAACGCGCCCGAGATCAGCGCCTGCGACGCGATCACCGCGGCCATCGTCGCGAGGACGATCATCGGGATCATGAGCGGCCCGTCGACGAGGTCGTAGAACGGGTTCTTGACCGCGGCGCCGTCGGACAGGAACAGCGCACCCTGGCCGAAGTAGTTGAGGAGGAGCGCGGGGAACACGAGCGTCGTCCACGCGATGCGGATCGGCTTCCTCCCGAAGTGGCCCATGTCGGCGTACAGCGACTCGCAGCCGGTGATGCACAGGACGACGGAGCCGAGGAGGAGGAACCCGTGCCAGCCGTGGTGCGCGAAGAACCACACCGCGTGGTGCGGCGAGACCGCCTCGAGCACCGACGGGTGGCGCGCGATCGACATCGCGCCGATCACGGCGAGCGTCGTGAACCACACGAGCATCACCCAGCCGAACACCGCGCCGATCTTGCCGGTGCCGAAGCGCTGCACGAGGAAGAACCCGACGAGGATCGCGACCGCGATCGGGATGATCAGGTGGGACAGCGCCGGGCTGCGCACCGCGATGCCCTCGACCGCCGACAGCACCGAGATCGCCGGCGTGATCAGGCCCTCGCCGTAGAGGAGGCCCGTGCCGAACAGCGCGAGCAGGATCGGGATCGCGAGGCGCGCGCGGCGAGCGCCGGGGCGCGCGGCCGTCTTCTGATCGACGAGCGCGGCGAGCGAGATCGTGCCGCCCTCGCCCTTGTTGTCGGCGCGCAGGACGTAGACGAGGTACTTCACGCACACGACGAGCGTGAGCGACCAGAAGAACAGCGACAGGATGCCGAGGACGGCGTTCGGATCGTAGCGCCCGTCCGCGAGCGGGTGGATCGCGTTCGCCTTGACCCAGTTGCCCTGCTCGTCCTTCGCGGAGGACAGGCACTCCGCCATCGCGTAGAGCGGCGACGTCCCGATGTCGCCGTACGCCACACCGAGCGCGCCGAGCGACAGGGCCGCGAGCTCCTTCTTGTTCCGCGGCGTGTGACCGTGACCGTGCGAGGGGCTCTGACCGTGGGCGGCGCGAGGCTCCGCGTGGGCGGCGTCGTTCACGGCACCCGAGGTACCACAGAAATCTTGATGCCGTCTTGACGAGCCCGGTGGCCGCGGTCTGGTCCAGTGCATGGAACGGCTGTGCAGCAGTACGGCAACACGAAGACGCGCAAGGACGCGGCGCTGCTCGCGCTCGGTGCGCTCGGCGTCGTCTACGGCGACATCGGCACGTCGCCGCTGTACGCGGTGAACGAGTGCGTGTCGGCGGCGCGCGACGATCAGGGCGCGTGGACGCGCGAGCACGCGATCCATCCGATGGCGAACGGCCACTACGACCCGTCGGCCGTGCTCGGCGTGATGTCGCTGTTCTTCTGGGCGATGACGCTCGTCGTGTGCGTGAAGTACCTCGTGTTCGTGCTGCGCGCCGACAACAAGGGCGAGGGCGGCATCCTCGCGCTCGCGGCGCTCGTCGCGCAGCGCGGCGGTGCGGTGCGCGGCTCGCGGCTCGGCATCCCGATCCTGCTCGCGCTGTTCGGCGCGGGCCTGCTCTACGGCGACGGCGTCATCACGCCCGCGGTGTCGGTGCTCGGCGCCGTCGAGGGCCTGTCGCAGCGAGACGCGCGCTTCCACGACCTCATCGTGCCGATCGCCGCCGCGATCCTCGTCGGCCTGTTCTGGGTGCAGCGCCACGGCACGCACCGCATCGGCGCGGTGTTCGGCTGGGTCATGCTGCTGTGGTTCATCGCGATCGGCGCGATCGGCGTACCGTACATCCTGCAGACGCCCGAGGTGCTGCGCGCGATCTCGCCGCACTACGCCGTCGGGTTCCTCGCGACGACGGGCGTGCACGGCTTCCTCCTGCTCGGCGCCGTCGTCCTGTGCATCACCGGCGCCGAGGCCCTGTACACCGACATGGGCCACTTCGGGAAGAAGCCGATCCGCCTCGCGTGGAGCACCGTCGTGTTCCCGGGCCTGCTCCTCAACTACTTCGGGCAGGGCGCGCTGCTGCTCCAGCAGGGCGCGCGCGTGTCGAACGCGTTCTACGGGCTCGTCGCCGACGGGCCGCTGCTGATGCCGATGGTCGTGCTCGCGACGATGGCGGCCGTGATCGCGTCGCAGGCGCTGATCTCGGGTGCGTTCTCGCTCACGAACCAGGCCGTGCAGCTCGGCTACGCGCCGCGCGTGACGGTGGTGCACACGTCGCAGCACAAGGAGGGCCAGATCTACATCCCCGAGGTCAACTGGCTGCTGATGATCGCGTGCGTGACGCTCGTGCTGTCGTTCCGCTCGAGCACGAACCTCGCGGCGGCGTACGGCATCGCGGTGACCGGCACGATGGGGATCACGTCGTTCCTGTACTTCCTCGTGTGTCGCCGCAACTGGGGCTACTCGTGGATCGCGGCGCTCGGGCTGTTGATCCCGTTCCTCGCGATGGACCTGACGTTCTTCTCCGCGAACGTCGTCAAGGTCGCGGCCGGCGGCTGGTTCCCGCTCGCCGTCGGCGTCGGCGTGTTCATCGTGATGACGACGTGGTGGCGCGGGCGGTACGAGCTGTCGAAGAAGATGGAGACGGCGACCATCCCCGACGCCTTGTTCCTCGCCGACATCGCGGAGACGAAGGTGCCGCGCGTGTCGGGGACGGCCGTGTTCATGTCGTCGGCGACGTCGGGCATCCCGAACGTCTTGCTCCACCACGTCAAGCACAACAAGGTCCTGCACCGGCAGGTCGTGCTGCTGTCGGTCGTGACGGAGAACGTGCCGTTCGTGATCGGCAACACGGCGCTCACGGTGGCCGAGCTCGGCCAGGGCTTCTACCGCGTGCTCGCGCGCGTCGGCTTCATGCAGCAGCCGAACGTGCCGCGCATCCTCGCGCGCTGCCGGCGCTTCGATCTGATCGTCCGGGATGCGGACACCACGTACTACATGGGGCGTCAGACGCTGCTCACCACCGGCACGACGCGCATCGCGCGCTGGCGCAAGACCCTGTTCGCGTTCCTCGCGCGCAACGCGCGCCCGCCGACGGTGTTCTTCCAGCTGCCGCCGAACCGCGTCGTCGAGCTCGGCGTGCAGATCCAGCTATAGCATCTCGCTGCGCTCGAACTGGCCGGAGCCCTGGGCGAACCGGTCCCGATCCGCGCGCAGCTCGGGCGGCAGGAGGATCGGCTGGGACGGGACCAGCATGCCGAGCTGGCGCAGGCGCTCCGTCGCGAACAGGCCCGCGAGGCTCGGGAAGGTCGGCGCGTGATCGCGCAGCGCCGGCATCAGCTGGGCCTGCTCGTGGCGCGCGTGGAAGCCGACGATCTCGCGCAGGTAGTGGGCGTGGACGCGCCACGCGTCGGTGCCGGGGCGCGTCGCGACGAGCGTGGCGAGCGCCTTCTCCTGTGCGAGGTGGGAGGACCTCACCTCGCGGATCGCGTCGACCAGCCGCGGCGAGGTCTCGATGGGCCCGAGCACGATGTCCTCGGCCTCGGCGTGGGCGATGAGGCCCAGCCGCAGGCCGTCGAGGCCGTCCTGGAGGTCCGCGACCGTCGCCGACGGGTCGAGCAGCAGCGTGAGCTCCCGATGGAACTCGGCGTGGTCGCGGCGCAGGAGCGTCGGGAGATCGGCGGTCATCGCAATGAACGAGATCCAAAGCCGATGCCCGGCGCAGCCGGCGTGCCCGCTGTTACAACGGGGCGGTCTCGCTCGTCGGGCGTTACGGATCGTGCCCGCGTTCTACGGTATTTCCCTGGGCGTTCCCGTCACGGTCGTGCAGAAATGCGCGTGCGGTTTCGGGACGCCGGGGCGCCGTGAGCGCGAGCTTGCGCTCCGACGACGACCTGATGCACGACGCCGGCCAACACCCGCTCCCTCGGTGTTCGTCGCGATATGCTGGCGCGGTGACGCTCCGCGGTGGCTGGAGCGCGCTGCGCCGGGAACGCAGCGCGGCGATCGGCCTCGCCCTCGCCGTGACGCTCGTCGCACTCGCGATCGCCGGCCCGTGGTTCTCGGCGGATCCGGCGCGCGTCGACATCGACGGCGGCCTCAGCGAGCTCGGCGCCCCGCTCGGCCCGAGCGAGCACGGCCCCCTCGGTACGGATCAGCTCGGCCGCGATGTGTGGGCCCGCATCTTGTCCGGCGCGCGGACGTCGCTCGGGATCGCGGCGCTCGCGACCGTGCTGTCCGTCGCGTTCGGGATCGCCGTCGGGCTCACCGCGGCGTATGCGGGCCCACGTGTCGACGGTGTGTTGATGCGCCTGGTCGACCTCGTGCTGTCGTTCCCGAGCCTGCTCCTGGCGATCCTGCTCGCGGCGCTGTTGCGCGAGAGCGGGCTCGGCGCGAGCAGCGCCCCGGTGATCGCGACGCTCGCGATCGTCGGGTGGACGACGATGGCGCGCGCGCTGCGGGCGAAGGCGCTGGCGCTCGCGCGGAGCGAGCTCGTGGTCGCGGCGCGCGCGATCGGCGCGAGCCCGGCGCGCATCGTGCTGCGCCACATCCTGCCGAACACGCTCGGGCTCGTCGTCGCGCTCGCCACGCTCGCGTTCGCGCAGAATCTGCTCGCGGAGTCGGTGCTCGCGTACATCGGCCTCGGTGCGCCGCCGCCCGCGCCGACCTGGGGGCGCATGCTGTACGAGGGCCGGCTGTACTACCGCACCGACCCGCACCTGATCCTCGCGCCGGGGATCGCGATCGTGACCGCGGTGGTCGCGTTCAACCTGCTCGGCGAGGGGCTGCGCGCGCTCGTCGACCGCAGCGCGCGCGGGATCGAGGTGCGCGCGTGATCGGGCTCGTCGCGCGCCGCGTCGCGTGGGCGGTGCTCGTCGCGTGGTTCGCGGCGACGGCGGCGTTCGCGGTGGTCGCGCTCGTCCCGGCCGATCCGGTGAAGGCGCTGCTCGGGCCGCACGCGACGCCCGACGCGATCGAGCGGGCGCGCGCGCACTACTGCCTCGACGAGGGCGTCGCCGGCCGCTACGCGTGCTGGATCGGGAACGCGGCGCGCGGCGACCTCGGCGAGAGCTACCGCACGCGCCGCCCCGTCGGCGAGCTGCTCGCGGACCGCATCTGGCCGACGGCGCAGCTCGCGCTCGCGGCGATCTTCCTGCAGCTCGCGATCGGCGTGCCGCTCGGCGTGTTCGCGGCGCGGCGGCGCGGGAGGTGGCCGGATCGCGCGGTCTCGTTCGCGGGCCTCGTCGCGCAGAGCGCGCCGCCGTTCGTCGTCGGGACCGCGCTCGTGTACCTGCTCGCGTACCGCTTCGACGTGTTCCCGACGAGCGGCTACGGCGAGGGCGTCCTCGATCGCCTGCGCCACCTCGTCCTACCGGCGCTGACGCTCGCCACCGCCGGCGTCGCGTACTACGCGCGCGTCGTGCGCAGCGAGCTCGCGGACACGCTCGCGGAGGATTACGTGCGCACGGCGCGGGCCAAGGGGCTGCCCGAGCGCACCGTCGTCCTGCGCCACGCGCTGCGCCCGGCGCTCGGCCCGCTGCTCGCGCTGATCGGCCTCGACCTCGGCGTCCTCCTCGGCGGCGCGGTCGTCGTGGAGGCGATCTTCGCGTGGCCGGGCCTGGGTCGTGAGGTGCTCCAGGCTGTGGTCGAGGTCGACACGCCGCTCGTCGTGGCGGTTGTCTTTCTGGCATCGCTTGCCATCGCGGCAGCGAACCTCGTGGTCGATCTCGCGATGTTCTGGATCGATCCACGCGTGCGACGCTAGAATCAGGTGATGTCGCGCCTGCTCGGCCTGGGTCTCGTTGCACTCGCGGGGTGCACGCTCGAGCCGATCACCGAGACCGAGCGCGAGCCGTTCACCGTCGATCGGGGCTCGCGCTGCCCGCACGCGGCGTCGTACGCGTTCGAGAGCCGCGGCTGGGGCGCACCCAACCGGCCCGACGTCATGATCTGCAGCCCCGACGCGCACCACACCGCCGCGATCGAGATCGCGTGCCTCGCCGGCGAGACCGCGAAGCTCGCCGCGACACCTCCCGGCCTCTCCTGCGGGCCCAACCTCGCGACCGCCGGCCACCGCGACCGCCGCGAGTGCGTCGTCGTCCAGCCGGCGCGCGCGATCGAGGTCCGCGCGACGTGCTCGAACTGGTGGGGCGCGGTCGTCTACCGCGCGTCCGACCACGCCGTCCTCGCGCCGTAGCTACGCGACGACGAGGCGATGCAAGCCTCACAGCACGACCGACCGCGGGACCGCGCGGCGCTGGGCGTTCCGGATCGCGGCGTCCGACGAGCGGAACGTGGCGGCGTCGTGGCCGGCGCGGACCACGACGATCCGGCCGACGCGGTCGGCGGCGGCGTCGGGGAGAGCGAGGAGGCGATGGAGGTGCCGCGTGCGCAGCCAGCCGGCGAGACCGACGAGGAAGCACGGGCTGGGGAACACGAGCGCGAACGGCGCATCCAGGTAGGCGAACATCGCCGCGGCGGCGGTCGCGGCGAACACCATCCCGAGCGCGTAGCGGCGCCGGCGCGCCGCCGCGAGCACGTCGACGGTGAGCAGCGACAGCGCTTCCGGGAGCTCGTCCCCGGGCGGGCGCGGGCGGGCGATGGCGAACACGAGTGCGACGAGGAGGCCGACGATCGTCACGACGAACAGGCCGATCCCGGCGAGGAACACCGCGACCAACCCGGTGCGGGTGCGGTGACCGCACGTTGCGTCGTCGGCGAACGCGGTGCCGGGATCGAGGCGCTCGACGCCCGGCGGTGCGTCCGCCGGCGCCGAGCTCGCGACCGTGATGCCGTGCTCGTACACCGCCGCGCCGTCGCCCTCGGCGCGCGTGGATCCGGCGCCGACGACGACCACGGTGAAAGCGATCAGCCACTTGCCCATGGAAGAGCTACGCCGAACCCACCCCGCAAATTGCCCATTCTCGTCAGCGCCTGTCACCTCGCGCCGACATTCCGGAACCCTCTTGTGATCCAGCCGTTGGCCGCGAGCGGCTTCTTGTCCTGAATTACTCGCCGTCGAGGGCGTGATCGGCGCGGCCGGCGCGGCGGGTGGGGAGGCCGAGGTCGGCGAGCTTCTTGCGGAGGGTGTTGCGGTTGAGGCCGAGGATCTCGGCGGCCTTGACCTGGTTGTTGCCGGTGTGGGCGAGGACGAGGTCGAAGAGGGGGCGCTCGACGCGCGCGAGGACCTTGTCGTAGAGGTCGTTGACCGGGTAGCCGTCGAGGCGCGCGAGGAGGACGGAGAGCTTGGCCTTGACCATGTCCTCGAACGCGAGGTCCTCGAGCGGGACGCGCGCGGCGACGACGGGCAGGACCTCGTCGACGTCGCCGGCCTCGATGCGGGGGCGATCGACGCGCACGACGAGGCGGCGCGCGATCGACTTGAGCTCGGCGACGTTGCCGGGCCACGGGTACTCGGCGAGGCGCACGTAGGTGCGCGTCGACACGGTCGGGCGCGCGCGGCCGATCTCGGCGGCGTAGTGCTTGATCCAGCGCTCGAACAGCGCCGGGAGGTCCTCGAGGCGATCGCGCAGCGGCGGGACCTCGATGCGGCGCGCGCGGAACAGGTCGTGGAGGTCGCGCGACACGATCGACGCGGCGACGGCGCGCTCGAGGTCGAGGTCGGCGGTGGCGACGACCTGCACGTCGAACAGCTCGCCGGAGCAGTCGCCGGCGCGCCCGGCGATCGCGCGGCGCAGCGTGCGCTGGGAGAGGCCCGACAGGTCGCTCATGTCCTTCACGAGCAGCGTGCCGCCGGCCGCGGCGCGCAGGGCGCGGCGGGCGCGCTCGCAGTCGTCCTCCTCGACGGCGTCGCTCGCGCGGCGGCGGTGCGGCCCGCTCGGCGGCGCGTCCTCGAACGTCGGGCGCACGGCGATGAAGCGGCGGCAGCTGCGCGGGCCGCGCTGGTGGAGCACGCGCGCGACGAGCTCGCGCCCCGTGCCGTGCTCGCCGCACACGAGGACGGGCGCCTCGCCGTCGGCGTACGCGTCGACCGCCGCGACGACGGCGCGCATCGACGCGCTCTCGGCGACCAAGAAGTCGTTGGCCCTGAGGTTGGGCTGCAGCATCAGGCCGCTTCGTCTCCGGACATGTCGCCGTCGATCTGCGCCTCGCGCGCCTCGCGATCGCCCTGCAGCTCGGGCGACAGGCCGAGCCGGCGCTGGCGCTCGATCAGCTGGGCGAAGTAGTCCTCGACGATCGCGCGCGCCGTCGCGAGGTCCGGGGCCTCCCAGACCTTGAGGCGCAGCGCGTTGCAGCCGTACAGGCCGCGCGCGTACCACGCACACGCCTTGCGGACCTCGTGCAGCGTGCGCGGGCCCTTCTTCAGCTGCTCGATCAGGTCGACGTGGCGGCGGAACACGCCGAGCCGCTCGTCGAGCCCGGGCTGTCCGGGATCCGGACGTCCCGCGCAGAGCTCCCTCAGGCGCGCGAACAGCCACGGGTTGCCGAGCGCGCCGCGCCCGATCATGACGGCGTCGCAGCCGGTGTGCTCGCGCAGGCGGCGGTAGCCGTCCACGTCGATCACGTCGCCGTTGCCGACGACGGGAATGTGCGACGGGACGGCGTCGCGCACGAGCTTGATGACGTCGGGGTCGCTCTTGCCGGAGAAGCCCTGCGTGCGCGTGCGGCCGTGCACGGTGATCATCTTCGCGCCCGCCTCGACGAGCGCGCACGCGAACTCGGGCGCGTTGCGGTGGTCCTGGTTCCAGCCGGCGCGGTGCTTGACCGTGACGGGGATGTCGGCGGGCACGGCGCCGACGACGGCGCGCACGAGCGCCTGCGCGATCGCGGGCTCGCGCATGAGCGCGGAGCCGCACTCGCCGGCGACCACGCGCTTGGCGGGACAGCCCATGTTGATGTCGACGAGCGACGCGCCGATCGACACGGCGAGGCGCGCGGCGTCCGCCATGCGCTCCTCCTCGCGGCCGAAGATCTGCACGCCGAAGCGGCGGCCGTCGAGCGACGCCGTGAGCTTGCCGGTGGTCTTCGGATCGCCGACGGACAGCGCGTGCGCCGACAGGAACTCGGTGATCGTGAGCCCGACGCCGAACTCCTCGCAGATCGTGCGGAACGGCAGGTCCGTCACCGCGGCCATCGGCGCGAGCACCACGGGAGGATCGACCACGAGGTCGCCGATTCGCATCACAGGCTTCCCAACATCTTGAAAAACATCATGAAACGACTTTGAAGAACGGGTGTCTGACCCCGCGTTGCGAACCCACCCCACCACGCGCGGGGCGATACCGTAGCCGGGAGCAGGATGGAAGTAGAGCACGATAGTTTCGGCCGCCCCACAGCGCCGTGGAGACACTCCCGGCGGTTGCAGGTCGGCTTCTTCATGACGCTCGCGGCATGCTGGTCCGCGCCCGCCATGCAACCGAGCGATCCCATCACGAAGCCGCCGTTCGCATCGACGGAGCGCCGCGCGACGGTGCGCCTCGACGCGCAGGGCGTGTGGCTCGACCTCGGCCACGGCAAGCGCTGGGTCGCGGACGAGCGCGCGCGCGGGTTGTGGATCTCGTTCGCCGACCGTGAGGTCCTCGTCACCGGGCACTGCTACCGGCCGTTCCGCCGGGTGCCCGCACGGCCGGGGATCGAGGCAATCGACGCGACGCACTTCCGCGTCGAGACGCTGCGCTTCGCGGGGCCGCCCGGCGACGTGCCGTACCTGGCGATGGGGCCGGAGCGCTGGATCCGCGGCGAGTTTCGCGCGCTCGAATTTCCCGCCGGCAGCGTGCGCGCCGGGGAGCGCGAGCCACGCTTCTTCGACGAGTACGGCACCGGCTTCCACGTCGCGGGGCTGTCCGCGGCGCCGCAGGACGGCGCCGCGCTGCTCCTGGCGCGCGTCGTCGAGCGCAACCCGGCCTACACCGCGACCACCGCCGGCGACGACGTGTGGATCCTCGAGGTGCACGGCGCGCGCGCCGAGCCGCGGCCGGCGCGCGACACGCCGATCGATTGCCCGCCGTGATCACCGCGCTCGTCCTCGGCGGCGGCAAGGCGACGCGCCTGGGCGGCGTCGACAAGCTCGCGATCGTCGTCGGCGGCCGCACGATCCTCGAGCGCCAGCGGGCCGCGCTCGCCGGCCGCGTCGCCGAGATCCTCGTCGCCACGCCCCGCCCTCTCCCGCCGCTCCCACCGCTCGCCGGCGCGCCCGCGCTGCGCACCGTCGCCGACACCGTCGCCGACGCCGGCCCGCTCGCCGGCATCGCCGCCGGCCTCGCCGCCGCGCACACGCCGTGGCTCCTCGTCCTCGCCGGCGACATGCCCGACGTGCGCGGCGACGTCCTCGACCTCCTCGCCTCGCAGATCGCCACCGACACCACCGACACCACCGACACCGCCGACTCCACCGACTCCCCCGACTCCCCCGACTCCCCCGACTCCCCCGACTCCCCCGACTCCCCCGACTCCCCAGCCGGCGCCGACGCCGTGGGCATCCGCATCGGCGGCCTCGCGGAGCCGCTGTGCTGCCTGCTCCGCGTCGCCGCCGCCCGCCCGCACGTCGACGCGCTCCTCGCCGCGGGCCGCTACAAGGCGTCGCTGCTGCTCGAGGGACTGCGCGTCGCCTGGCTCGACGAGGCCCGCCTGCGCGCCGTCGACCCCGAGCTGCGCTCGCTGCGCAACGTCAACCGCCCCGAGGACCTGCGCTGAGCGCTACGGCGACGGCAGGAGGAGGGTCTCGATCTCCTCCTGCGCGACGGACGTCATCTCGGGGCCGTTCGGCGCGAAGTAGACGGAGACCTCCGAGCGCAGGCCCCACTGACCGGGCCAGTACAGGCCGGGCCCGAGGGTGAAGCCGGTGCCGGCGGTGAGGATGCGCGTGTCGCGGACCTCGAAGTCGTCGAGGTCCGCGCCTCCGCCCTGGAGGTCGTTGTCGATCGAGTGGCCGGTGCGGTGCATGACCTTGTCGCCGACGCCGGCCTTCTTGAAGTAGGCGCGCGTCGCCGCGTCGACGTCGGCGCCGGTGACGGGGCGGCCCTTGCGGTTGCGGTCGGCGATCAGCGCGAGCGCCTGGTCGCGCGCGATCGTGACGCTCGCGAACGCGCGCTTCGCCAGGTCGGGGACGGCGGAGTCGGCGACCGCGCTCCACGTCTGCGCGGCGTACACGCCGTCGGGCTTGTCGACGCGCGCCGCGAGCGCGACGATCAGCATGTCGCCGCGCTTGATCGCCGCGCTCCTCGCCGCCGACGGCACGTAGTACGGATCGGCGGAGTTGACGCCGGCGGCGACGACGGGCGCGGTGCCCGAGAGGCCGCGCATCGTCATGCCGCGCACGATGCGCTGCTGCACGTCGTACTCGGTGACCGGCGCGTTCGCCGTGAGCTGCTTCGCGACGAACGCGAGCGCGTCCTTGCGCAGCTCCGCGAGGTGGTGCGCCGCGACGTAGTGCGCGGTCCGCCCCGCGTCGCCCCAGATCGCCTTCGTGTACTGCACGAGCGTGTCCGACGAGCGCACGGCCACGCCGGCGCCGCGGATGATCTCCATCGTGCCCGCGTCGACGCGCGAGATGTTCGGCACCGCCGCCTTCTGCGAGTACTCGACGGCGATCGTCTTCACGCCCTTCAGCATGTCGCGCAGCGCCTTGTCGAAGTCGCGGTAGCCCGTGTAGGTGAGCTTGGTCCCGACGAGGTGCTCGAAGCTGCGCTTCTCCGACTCGTGCACGAGCGCCGTCGGCTGCCCCTTCGCGGGGACGAGGTAGAACCACGAGCGCGTCGGCTTGCCGTCGGGGCGGACCAGGCTCGTCGCGATCGGGTTCTCGCCGTTCTTGTCGAACAGCAACCAGCCGTCGAGCCGCTGCACCGAGAGCAGGCCCTGCACCGCGCCGATGTCGGTCATCGCGACGCGGGCCGGGATGCCGTGCAGGTCCGGATCGCCCTTGGCCGGCGCCGCGTACGGGTCGGCCGGCGCCTTGTTCGTCGCCGGAGGCGTGGGCGCCGGCGGCTTCGGGTCCGCCTTCTTCGGCGCCGGCGGCGGGTCCGCCTTCACGGGGATCGTCGGCACCCCCGGCTTCGCGGGCGGCGGCGGCGACGGGCCATACGTCGGCCCCGCCGGCGCATAGGGATCGCTCGGCTGCGCCGCGGCGAGGCCGGCGCCGAGGACGAGAGCGAAGGGAAGCGCGGCGCGGCGAATCGAGGGGGTCATGGTGGCTCCCGCCCTCATCCATAGCACCGGTTCGGTGCCGGCACCTGTCATGTCGGTCACGGCCGGGCGGCGCCGGTCACAGATCGCCGGTCACAGGTCGACCCGCATGGCCACGCCCGTGGAGCGCTGGAAGGTCTCGTGCTGCGAGAGCTTGCCCAGCGTCGAGCGATCGACCACGCGGAACCCGAACTTCGCGGCGAAGAAGTCGCTCGCCGTCTCCGTGACCAGGTAGATGCGCCGCACGCCGCGCCAGCGCGCCTGGTTCACCGCCATGTCGGCGAGCATCCAGCCGTAGCCCGCGCCGCGGAAGTCGGGGTGCACGGCGAGGGCGCGCAGGATCGCGTCGTCGCCGATGACCTCGAGGCACACCGTCCCCGACGTGCCGCGCTCGTTGCGCAGCACGAAGAAGCACGGGAACTGGTCGTCGCGCGCCGGCTCGTCCTCGAGGTTCACCGACGCGAGCACGGCGCGCACGGCCGGCATGTCGGCGCGCTGCGCCGGCCGCATCGCGTCGCCGATCGCGTCGAGCAGCTTGTCGTGCAGGCCGTCGAAGCTGCCCGACGACAGCACGCACACGACGTCGCCGGGCGCCGCGCTCTCGGCGAGCTGCTTGACGATGGTGTCGACGTCGGGCGCGTAGCTCGCCTTCGTGCCGCTGCGGTGCAGGTCGAGCGCGAGGCGCTCCGGATCGAAGCGATCGGCGGCCGGGATCTTCGACGGATCGAACATCCTCCCGACGACGACCTCGTCCGCGTGCGCGAACGCCTCGGCGAACTCGAGCTGGAACGTCTTGCGCCGGCTCGTCGCCGAGCGCGGCTCGTACACGGCGATCAGCCGGCGCTTGGGGAACCGCTTGCGCAGGCCCTTCAGCGTCTCGCGCACCGCCGTCGGGTGGTGCGCGTAGTCGTCGAGCACGGTCACGCCGCCCGCGATGCCGCGCAGCTCCTGGCGCCGGCGCACGCCCGCGAAGCTCGCGACGCCGCGCTGGATGTCGCGCATCGGCACGCCGCGCGCGTGCGCCACCGCGATCGCCGCGAGGACGTTGCCGACGTTGTGGCGCCCGACGAGCAGCGTCTCGAACCGCTCCATGCGCTCGCCGCGGTAGTAGACGTCGAACGCGACGCGCCCGCTGTTCTTCACGACCTCGAGCTTCTCGGCCCACCAGGTGGTGCCCGGCAGCGGCTCGGCGGCGCCGTTGTCGAGCACCGCGTACAGCTCGACGGGGCACGCCGCGTGGCGCGCGACCGCGACCGCGTCGGGCGACTCGGCCCACACGACGAGCAGGCCATCCGCCGGCATCCCGACGACGAGCTTCTTGAACGTGTCGCGCACGGCCTCGAACGACGGGAAGATGTCGACGTGGTCGAGCTCGACCGACGTGAGGATCGCGGTGCGCGCTCGGTAGTGGGCGAACTTGGGGCCCTTGTCGAAGAACGCGGTGTCGTACTCGTCGCCCTCGATGACGAAGTCCTCGCCCTTGCCGAGGCGGTAGCCGTGGCCCAGGCCGACCGGCACGCCGCCGACGAACAGCGACGGGTCGCGCCCGGCCTCGGCGAGGATGTGGGCGACGAGCGACGTCGTGGTCGTCTTGCCGTGCGTGCCGCACACGACGATCGCGTGCTTGCCGTCGAGCAGCCGCTCGCCGAGCACCGCCGGGAACGACGTGAGCGGGATCTTGCGCTCCTCGGCGGCGACCACCTCGACGTGGTCCTTGCCGTGGACGTTGCCGACGACGACGAGGTCCGGCCCCCACGCCAGGTTCTCGGCGGCGTACGGCATCATCACCGGCACGCCGAGCGCCGCGAGCTGCTCGGACATCGGCGGGTAGACGGCGGCGTCCGAGCCACGCACCTCGTACCCGGCGCTCGCGAGGAGCCCGGCCACCGCACCCATGCCGGTGCCGCCGATGCCGATGAGGTGGACCTTCACGACCGCCGCGGTTGTACCGATGTGCCACCGTCGGGTAAAGGGTTGTGAGGAAAAACCCCGCGCTTGACACGCCGGAAGGGTATTCTCGAGGGATCCCCGTCGTGGATCACCCTCGCCACGAGCGCCGTACGCACTTCCGAGGCAAGGCCCGCCCGGGCCGGGTGCTGCCGCTGCGCTTTCGCGCCGAGAGCCACAGCCAGAGCCACAGCGCCTGGGTGATCGCGCAGACCCGCAACATCGGGGTCGGCGGCGCGTTCATCGTCACCCAGCTGATCCAGCCGATCGGCAGCCTGCTGACGGTCGAGATCACGCTGCCGACCAGCGACCGCACGTTCGTGCTGGCGGCCGAGGTCCGGTGGGCCGCCCACGACGGCATGGGCGTGATGTTCGTCGGCGTCGACGTCGACATCCTGCTCGAGATGAACGACTACTTCGCGACCCTCACGGGTACCTGAGGCGCGAAGCGCCGCCTCCGTACAATGGCCAGTGACGTGTCGATCAGACGACCCGTCCTCGGGTTGTCTGATCGGCACGCACGACGTCGGTCGACTCGAAGATCTTGTCGGCGCTCGCCGGGACGAAGCCCTGGAACAGCGCGCCCGACGGCTGCGGGTAGCGGCGCGCGAGCTCGTAGTAGCAGGACGGGATGCGCGCGGCCGTGTCGTCGAACGCGACCTCGACGGAGTCGGCGCGCGTCGACGCCTGCTCGAGCAGGTCGGCGGGCGTGCCCTTGATGACGCCGCCGCTGTCGTTGAGCGTCTCGCCGCGCTCGACGAGGAACGCGCACACCGACGCGAGGTCGGGGAACGTCGTCAGCGCGTTGACGAGCACCGTGAAGTGGTTGACGCGGAAGCCGAACGCGGCCATCCACGCGGCGTACTCGCTCTCCTCGAGGAGCGCGCGGTACGTCGCGTGCGAGACGCGCCACGGCCGGCCCGCCCACGGCAGGTCGGCGCGCGCGGCGAGGTCGCCGGGGACCTGCGCGACGAGGCCGCGGATCGCGTCCTGCGCGCCGGGCGACAGCTCCTCGACGATGAGCTCGCTGATGAAGACCTTGGGGACCGCGGCGTCGGGGTGCTGCCAGTAGCGCGCGCGCAGGTGCTTGTCGCGGAAGCGATAGGCGTCGCGCGGCTGCCAGCCGGCCGCCTCGAACGGGCGCGCGAGCGCGGCGACGTCGAGACCCGGCACGCCGTACGTACGCAGGGCCACATGATCGTCCACGATGTGCTCCCCGCGCGCGGCGAGCAGGTCGCGGATGCGCTGCGCCTGCGGCGTCGAGGCGACGTAGTCGCGCCACAGGAGGTCGAGCAGCTCGGCGGGCGTCGTCATGTTCGGGCGCGACGATAACCGCACGGCGTGCGGTCGCGCGCACGCAGGGCCTGCGAAGAATCCGCGATACCGGCGGAACCGCGGAGGCACGGGGCGTGCACGACGTGCGGCGCGATGACGAAGTTCACCGAGGTACGCAACGGCACGATCGTGGGCGGCTATCGCGTGGACGCTCTGCTCGCCGAGGGTGGGATGGGCGCGGTGTACGCGGCGAGCCACCTCGTCCTGCCGCGCCGCGCGGCGGTGAAGGTGCTCCACCCGAGCATGATGGGACGCGCGCGCGCGGTCGAGCGCACCCTGCAGGAGGCGCAGATCCTCGAGGAGATCGCCGGGCCGTCGGTTGCGGCGATCTACGACGCCGGCATCCTCGCCGACGGGCGGCCGTGGGTCGCGATGGAGCTGCTCGAGGGCGCGACGCTCGCGGCGATCCTCGACGAGCGCGGCCGGCTGCCGGCGCTCGAGGTCGCGCGCGTCGCCCTCGCGCTCGCGCAGGCCCTCGCGCGGGCGCACGCGGTGGACGTGTTCCACCGCGACATCAAGCCCGACAACGTGCTCGTCGCCGGCGAGCGCGTGAAGCTGATCGACTGGGGCATCGCGCGCGTCGGCAACATGCCGCGCCTGACCGACGTCGACTCCGCGCCCGGCACGCCGCAGTACATGTCGCCCGAGCAGGTCTACGGCGGGGCGATCGACGGGCGCACCGACGTGTACACGCTCGGCGTCGTCATGTACGAGCTGCTCGTCGGGGCGCCGCCGTTCCTCGGCGAGACCGCCGTCGAGATCGCGCTGCAGCACGTGACGGCGCAGCCGACGCGGATCGGGCCGGTCGTGCCCGGGCTGCCCGCGGACCTCGACGACCTCATCCTCGCGATGCGCGCGAAGATCCCGACCGCGCGCCCGACGATCGCCGCCGTCTGCGAGAAGCTCGCGGAGCTCATCCTGGCGCTGTCGGAGGATTACGCATCGTTCGAGATCGACGTCGACTTCGACGACCTCGAGGTGACGCAGCCCGCGGCGGCCGACGAGACCGACCGCGCGCTTGCGGCGACCGCGCGCATCAAGTGGACCCCCGAGGTCCGCCGCCTGGTCGTCCGATCTGCGAGCGAGGCCGCCGACGTGCACGGCGAGATCCTCCGTTAAGCCGGGCGACGATCATTGGCATTCGCATTGCTGTGCAGCAAGGCATGCAAAACCATAGTCGCACCGAACAACTCTCGGATCGCATGCACGACGTGGTCGAGAGCGTGAAGCACGGCTTCTCGAACGCGAAGACCGAGGTGTCGCGCCGGGCGTCGTCGGTGGGCAACAGCCTCGCCGACGTCATCAAGGACCACCCGTTCGCCGCGATCGCGATCGGCCTCGCCGTCGGCTTCATGATCGCGAAGCTCCGCCGCTGACGCACGCCGATCTCCCTACCCTTTCACCCCTCGACTCTCTTCTGGAGGCATTCGTGAAGATCATCCACGCGGCGATCGCCGCCGCCACGCTCGTGCCCGCCGTATCCGCGGCCGACACCGAGGTCTACGTCACGCCGCCCGCCGAGCGGACCGTCCTCGTCGAAGATCCGATGAACGCGCCCGTGTTCGCGAGCGGCGCGCTCGTGTTCGCCGCGAGCTACGGCACGTCGCTCGTGTTCGCCGCGCGCGCCGAGAGCAACGAGCCCAACCACCACCTGTTCGTGCCCATCGTCGGTCCGTGGCTCGCGCTCGCGGATCGCCCCGACTGCAACGTGCGCCTGACCGGCTGCGACGACGAGACCCTCGCGAAGGTGTTCCTCGTCATGGACGGCGTGTTCCAGGCCGGCGGCGTGATCGCGATGGTCAACGGCCTCGTGTCGCCGACCTACCACCGCGAGGTCGTGCGCGTCGCCGACACCAAGAAGGTGAAGCTCGCGCCGACCACCGTCGGCATGTTCAACTCGCCGGGCCTCGGCATCAGCGGCCGCTTCTAGCGAGCCGCTACGCCGGGCGGATCGCGTGCACGACGAGCCGCTCGAGCGCCAGGCACACGATCGCGCCGAACAGCGCGAGCACGGCCTCGCCGGCGAGGCCCGAGGCCGGCGACCAGCCGAGCTCCTCGAACAGCCAGCCGCCGAGGACGGCGCCGGCGATGCCGAGGAGGATGTCGCTGGCGACGCCGCGCGTCTCCCGCCTCGGCGGTACGAGCGCGTGAGCGAAGGCGCCGGTCACGACGCCGACCGCGAGCCACATGAGGACGTCCATGCGCGAGATCGGTGCAAGAACCGATGCTGCGCACGGCGCCCGTGCGGCCGCGCCACGGCGCCTTACAGCGCCTGGCCGCCGCGGAGCCCGCCGGCCACCTCGGACTCCGACGGGGCGGGCCCGAGGACGACGAGCGCGGGGCGCCCGCCGGGCTTCCACTCGGCATCCAGCGCAGCCCACGTGTACGTGCGCCAGCCGCGCGCCGGATCGATCACGACGAACTCGTCGCGATCGGGGCGCGCGGCCACCACGACGGCGTAGTGGCTGCGCAGCACCTTGCGGTACGGCTGCCACAGCCCGACGACGACGGGCCGCTTCCGGGCGAGCTCGTGGAGCAGCGTGTCGCGGTCGCCCGCGATCGCGTACGCGCGCAGGCCGCGCCCGCGCGCGAGGTCGCGCATGTCGCCCAGGCGCGCGCCGCCGGGAGCCTCCGGCAGCCGCGCGCGCGCGTTCGCCACGGTGAGCGACACGCCCCAGCGACCCGCGATCATCGCGAGCGAGGCCGCGCCACAGTCGCGCTCCTGGCCCTGGCGCAGGGTCGGCGTGTAGCCGGCGACGATCCAGCCCGGCTCGGTGACGAGCCGCGCCGGATCCACCCCGCGGGCCCCGCCGGCATAGCCTGCGCAGCCCACGAGTGCGAGTGTCAGTGCCAGTGGGAGAGCGCGTGTGGTGATCTGCATTAGATCAGCACGACTAGAAGGACGATGAGCAGGGCCAGCGTGATCGTGCCGGTGCCGATGACGACGACCTCGGCGGCGCCACCCTGGAACTGCCGCGCCTTCTGATCCTGTTGCTCGCGCGCGGCGTAGCGCGTAGCGTCGTCGGACGGCTTCGCCTGCGCCGCGGGCGCTTGCACCGCACGCTCGGCGGGAACGCTCTGCGTGACGGGCGCAGTCTCGGCATGCGCCAGGGCCGGGGTCGCGGCGAGAGTCGCGGATACGAGCAGATAGGACAGGTTCGAGAAACGCATCGTGAAACCTCGTTGATAAATCCAATCTCGGATTCAGCACGACGCGTGCCACGCTCATCAGGAGATATCGCGGCCGATGCGGGGCGCGCGCGTTGCAGCGATCGCCGTCATGAAAACGACCTATGGCTCCTCGCCTTATGTGGACCGCGACCGCGACGTCTCCCGGCCGGGGGCGCGCCTCTCGCCGCTGGCGCTCGCCTTCGGTGCGGGCGCCGCCGTCGGCTTCCTCCTCGGCGGCGGCCTCCGCGGCATGCTCGGCGTCACCGCGCGCACCGGCGTCCAGGCGGTCGCGGCGCTGCTCATGCGCCAGCTCGCGACGTCGGCGCTCGCACCTATCGTGGTGGGGCTGTTCGATCGGGAGGAGTGGCAGCCGGGTCGGACGCCGGTCGCGCCGCCTCGGAACGCTTGACGATCGCCGCGAGCTCGCCGGCGATGGCGGCGGCCTCCTCGGGCGACGCACCCGCGGCGACGCTCTCGTACAGCTCCTGCGCGCGCCGGTCGAGCGCGCGCTCGCCCTCCTGCGCGGCGGCCTCGCCGGGCAGCGCGACGCGGAGCTCGCGGATCACGAGGCGCAGGCCCGCGGCGATCGGCAGCGCGAGCAGCGCGCCGAGGATGCCCGCGAGCGTGCCGCCGACGAGCAGCGCCACGACGACGACGGCCGGCGGCAGCCGCAGCTCGCGCCCGTACACGCGCGGGATGAGGTAGCGGCTCTCGAATTCCTGATACGCGAACATGAGCAGCGCGACGAGGAGCGCCGCGCTCGAGCCGCGCGGGACGGCGGCGAGGATGACCGGCGTGCTCGCGATGTAGCCGCCGATGAACGGCAGGACGTCGGTGAGCCCGGCGAACAGGCCGAGCGCGAGCGCGTTCTCGGTGCCGATCACCTTCGCGACGACGATCACGAACACCGTGATCGACGCCGACGTGATCAGCTGGCCGCGCACGTACCCGCCGACGATCTGCTCGAGCCCGGCCAGGATGCGCGCGAGCTTCACGTGGTGCTCGCGCGGCACGCACGCGTAGAGCAGGCCCTTCGAGCGCACCGGGTCGGCGAGCAGGTAGATCGCGAGGAAGAGCGTCGACACGCCGAAGCCGGCGACCGCGAGCATCACCGTCGACGCGTTCAGTACCTCCGTGCCGATCCGCTTGCCCAGGCCCTCGAGCGGGATCCCATCGAGCGCCTCGACGACGGGCGGCGACCAGCGGTAGCCCGACAGCTCGTGCACCAGGCGCGCGCGCACGTGCGGCGCGTCGGCGAGGATCGACGCGAGCTGCGCGAGCAGCGGCGGGACGGCGAGGATCACGACGACGATGAACGCGATCGCCGCCGTCGAGAACACGAGGACCAGCGCGCGACCGCGGCGGAGGCCCCGGTGCTCGAGCCGGCGCACCAGCGGGGCGAAGGTCCCGACGATGATCAGCGCGACCATCACGATCTGAAAGACCGTGCTCAGCCGGCCGACCAGCCACACCGCGCCGACGGCGCCGAGCACCAGCGCGATCGTCGCCGGTGCGATCTCGATGCGCAGCGTGCGCTGTCGCGCGTGCGGTGCGTCGCCGTCCATCAACCGTGGGGACCGTGTGCGACGCGTTCGTACTGCGACTTCCGGCTGAGCCGGGACACGATCATCGGAACGCCGATGAGGAGAAGGAGCACCGTCAGCACGACGCCGACGGGCCCGCCGAACAGGAGCAGCGCCGCGACGAGCATCGCGATCATGACGGCGATGAACGCCGTGTGTCCGATGACCTCGTGCGGCACGCCGTCGGGCTTGCGCTCGACGTCCTCGTGCGGCGTCGGGCGATCCGGCGGATGCGCGCGATGCGGGGGATGGGGCTCCGGGGGCGGAGGTGCGTCTACTCGCCACTCGTCCATGCGCGCAAGCAAAGCAGCGCGCGTGCCAGCACGCTGCGACGTCTTCTTACGGCGCGGTGCGCAGCGGCGCGAGGTGCATCGCCGCGACCGGCGCGCGGTGGTCGAGGTACGCGTACGAGCCGGCGCCGCACGCGACGGCGAATGCGATGGCGGCGGCGAGCGCGGCGGTCAGCGCGTGACGAGAACGCATCGTGGAAGACCTACGCGCGAGTCCTTGGATTGGATCGCCTCAGTCGTCGTCGTCGTCGTCGTCGTCGTCGTCGTCGTCGTCGAGCTCGAGGGGTTCCGGCGGGTCGCGCCAGCGCTCGGCGCGCCGGGCCTTGAGGAGGGCGACGACGTGGTCGAGGCGCTCGCCCTTCTTGCGCGCGTCGTGGCGCTGGCCCTTCTCGCGGTTGCAGCGGGCGCACGCGATCGCGAGGTTGTCGACGTCGTCGGTGCCGCCCTGCGTCTGCGGGAAGATGTGCTCGAGCGTGGCCTCGCCGAGTGGCCGGCCGTCGTCGGCGAGCACGAGGCGCGAGTTGCAGTGGATGCACTTGCCGACCCACACGGCGCGGCCGTCGAGCGTCGTGCGCGCGAACGTCGTGTCCGTGACGGCGACCGCGCGCAGGAGCTTGTGGCGCCGGCTCACGGGAGGATCGGGAACGTCGCCTTCGTCGAGGCCTTCTGCGAGCGCGGGAACTTCACCGCCCGGACGGCCTCGTCGACGCACGCGGCCGCCGGCGTGCCCGCCAGGGTGCCCGTGTAGCCGATCGCGAGGATGCTGCCGTCGCCGCTGATCGAGAGCTCGACCTTGAGCGAGCCGGGGATCTGGAAGCGCGCCTGGCACTTGCCGGCGGCGGCGGCGACGGGGCGCATCGCGGCCTTCAGCAGGTCGGCCGTCAGCTCGGGGACGCCGTCGGGGCTCGCGACGGCGCGCGTGTCGCCGGTGGCGCACGCCGCCGGATCGGCGGGCAGCGGCGGCGACGCCGGGTTCGCGACGACGATCTCGCCGTTGCACGGCGTGAACACGCGGAAGCCGGCGATGTCGAGCAGGATCGTGTCGCCCGGCCGGCGCTTGTCGGGGACCTTCACGAGCAGCTGCACGCGGCGGTTCGCGATCGAGGCGGCCCACGCGGTCGCGGCCGGCTCGTCGGCGAACGAGCGCGCGGCGTCGTGGAGCGCGTTCGCGCGCAGCTTGCCACCCTCGAGGCGCGGGGCCGAGGCCGCGCCGGCGACGAAGTACGTGCGGCCGTCGACGTCGAGGCCCGCGCAGCGGATGCAGCCGCTGAGCACGAGGCGCGCGGACTTCTTCGCGGCGCTCCACTTGTCGACCTCGACGGCGCTCGCCTCGCCGTCGACGAGCAACGTCTGGCCGGCGAGCTCGCCCGCGAGCTGGTCGCGCACCTGGCGGCACTGGCGCTGCTGCACGTCGTCGCCGCGGTCGCACGGCGAGGCGAGCGCCCACACGACGTCGTCGACGTGCGTGCGGCGCGCGGCGGCGAACGCGTCGTCGGCAGATGCGGTGGCGGGCGCGCCGGTGGTGGCGGCGGCGACGAGGAGCGTGGTGACGGTGAGGGGGAGCGCGCGCATCGTCAGGCCTGCAGCTTGTGCGTGAGGTACGCCTTCAGGCGGAGCTCGGCGTCGGTGGGGTCGTTGACGACGATCGGCACGCTCTTCTTGAGCTCGTCCTCGACCTCGGCGTACAGCGCCTTGCGGGCCGCGGCGTCGTCGACGAGCTGGTTCGCGGTGCGGCCGCGCACCGCCTGCTCGCCGGCCTTGGCGCAGTACGCCTTCAGGCGGTCGTAGAGCGCCGCGCCGAGGAAGTCGGCGATGCGCTCGGACTCGTTCGCCATGCGATCGAGGCTGATCTCCGCCGCCGTCGGGAGGTCACCGCGCGCGTGGCTCTGCGACAGCTGCGCGCACACGCGCAGCACCATGACGTCGTCGATCACGCCGATCCCCTCGTTCCAGTCGGGGATCAGGTCCATGCGGCTCACCAGGTACGACAGCGCCGACGCGGCGAGCCGCTTGCTCTCCTTGTCGGCCTTCGCGGACTCGAGCAGCGACTTGAACGCGTCGATGTCCTGCCGGATCGTGTCCGCCCAGCTCTTGAACACGTCGATGTGAGCCATGACGCCGACGGTACTCCCGCCGCCTCGGCGCGATCAATCCGCGCGGCAGGCGTTCGGCGCGAGCGGCTTGCAGATGCCCATGTTGTTGCACGATGCCGGTGCACCCGAGCTGTCGTCCGGACACGGGTTCGCGGCGTCGCACGCGGGGACGCAGACCTGGAAGCCCGACTGGCGGAACAGGTGGCAGTTCTGAGAGGCGCAGTCCGCGTTCTCCGTGCAGTTGTCGAACGCGGCGCCGGTGCACAGCGGCACGTTCGGATCCGCGTCGACGACGACGCTCGAGCCGCCGCCGCCACCGCAGGCGGCGACGAGCACGAGCGCGAGCGCGAGCAGCGCGCGGCTCATCGCACGCACTCGTTGGGCATGACCGGCTTGCACAGGCCGTTCGCGTTGCACTCGGCCGGCGCGCCGGTGGTGTCGTCGGGACAGGGGCGCGCGGCATCGCACGCCTGCACGCACACCTGGAAGCCCTCGCCCATGAAGTTCTGGCACATGCCCGACATGCAGTCGTGCTCCTCGATGCACGTGTCGAACGTGCGCCCGGAGCAGATCGACGGGTTCCCACCCTCGGGGGCGTCGCCCGCGCACGCGGCGAACCCGAGCGCGGGTGCGAGAAAGGCAGCGGCGACGGCGAGGCTACGCATGCGGCGATGGTAACCGCGGCGCAGGGTCAGTTCATCAGGTTCTGGATCACCTTGCTCACCTGATCGGCCGTGATCGAGACCGCGAACGTCTTCTTGATGTTCTCGCCGGCGTTGACGAGCGTGATCGTGTGGCTGCCGGCGGCCAGCTTGATCGCGCGCTGCGGCGTCGTGAGGCCGGTGGGCTGGCCGTCGATCCAGATCTCGCACGGCGGCTTGCTCCCGAGCATCAGCGTGCCCTCGCCGACGGCCTTGGGCGCCGGCGCCACGGCCGGCTTCTCGACCTTCGCGACGACCTTCGGAGCCTCGACGTTCTTCGGCGCGGCGACCTTCGTAGGCGCCTTGCCGAGCGTCACGGACAGGACCTTCGTCGCCGACGGATCGAGGTGCTCGAGCTGGTTGGGCTGGTTCGCGTAGGTGAAGACGAGGTCGTACTGGCGCGACGGGTCGACCGACGTCTGCAGCGGCGTCGAGCCGAGGAACAGCGTCTTGCCGCGATCGACGAGCATCACGGTCGCGCCCGACGGCGTGCTGTTGATGCGGATGTCGACGAGCTTGTCGGGCTCGACGGAGGCGACCGGCTTCGTCTCGGCGATCGCCTCCACCTTCGCCTGGGTCTTCGCCTGGGTCCTCGCCTCGATCTTCGGGTCGATCTTCGCCTCGATCTTCGCCTCGGGCGACTCGTTGATCTTCGGGTCGTTCTTCGGGTCGTTCTTCGGGTCGTTCTTCGCTTCGTTCTTCGAGTCGTTCTTCGGGTCGTTCTTCGCTTCGTTCTTCGAGTCGTTCTTCGAGTCGTTCTTCGCTTCGTTCTTCGCTTCGTTCTTCGCCTCGACTTTCGCCTCGGTCGCCTCGGCCTTCTCCGTCTTCTCGGCGACGACGTCGGTCGGCGCGGCCTTCTCCGTCTTCTCGGCGACCGCCTCGGTCGTCTCGGTCTTCTCCGCCTTCTCGCCGGCGATCTTCTCGGTCTGCTCGGGCTGCGCGACGGCGGCCTTCACCTGCTTCGGGGCCTTCGCGGCGACGGCCGTCGGGCCCGCGGGCGGCTGCGGCTTCGGGTTGTACGGCTCGTCGAACACGAGGTAGCCGCCGATGAACACGCCGAGGATGACGAGGCCGAGCATCGGGAGGAGCAGCTTGCCGGCGAGCGGCTTCCAGCCGGCGCGGGCGCGCGACACCTGCTGTGTGCCGATGCCGCCCTCGCTGTCGAGGCCGGTCTTCACGTCGAGCGTGGTCTGATCGAACCACGCCTGGTGCGACGTCATGTCGATCGCCGAGGCGCCGCCGAACACCGGCGCCTCGAGGGGCGGCCGCGACGCCGGAGCGGTCGTCGCGGCGTGCGCGGGGGTGCCGAGCGTCGTCGAGCGCAGCGACGGCGCGGCGAGCGGCGGCAGCGTGCTCGCCGGCGGCGACGGCGGCGACGGCAGCGCCGGCGGCGCCGGAGGTGGGACGACGATGCCCGCGTTCGACGTCGTCGCCGGACGTCCGAGGCCTCGGACGGTGTTCGCGTTCGACTTCGCCGAGACCGGCGCGAGCGGCGGTAGCGTCGCCGGTTTGCCGGCGAGCGGCGGGATCGTCATCATCGTGCGGCCAGGGCCGGGCGGGACCGTCGACACGCGCACCGGCAGCGGCGGCGCGCCGAGGTTGCCGCTCTGCGTGCCGGACGGGGCGCGCGTCCGCGGCAGCGGCGCGACCTCCGCCGCGCCCGGCGGGACCGTCGCGGTCATCCGCGGGGCGTTGACCTTCTTACCGCCGGGCTGCGCCTTCGGCTCGCTGAACATCAGATCCTCCGACGGGTCGACGGGCAGCGGCTTCTGCGTCGCGATCAGCTCGAGGAGCTGGTTCACGGCAGTCGATTCAGTCTTGGCCATAAGGTGGCGCGGAGAATTGTCGAGACCACCTCCCGGCGCAAGCGAAAACCCTGGGTTGCGCAATCTATTTCCCTTGGCAGTGGGCACACTTACGAAACCAACAGGCGTCCGATGAGTGATGTTCGCGGTCGCACGATCGTGTGAGGTCATGTGACCGGGACCGCGTGCGACTTTCCGGAGGTGGCCCGTCGAGTTGCCGGGATCACTCCGGACCCGGGAGTGGAGTTAAGTTCGCGAGATTAATTGACTCCGGATTCCGGAGTCGTCAGTCTGGTCGGCACAGGATGAGGGGCGACCCGTTCGCGGAGCTGCGGAACCTGGCGGATGTCTTCTCGCGCCTCCGGGGCGGGCTGTCCGGGGATCGGACAGCGCAGAAGGTCGCCCGGATCGCCGCCCGGCTCGGGCCGACGGCCGTCCCCCTGCTCGGCCGCCAGCTGCGCACCGGTGATGCCGGGTGCCGCGACGCCGCGCGGCGCGCCCTCGCCGAGCTCGCGGCGGGCGACGCGCGTACCCGCGTCGTGACCGAGCTCCACGCGATCGCCACGGACGCGGCGACCACCGACGAGGCGAAGGTGTGCGCCCTCGGCCTCCTCGCCGAGCTCGGCGAGCACGGCGCCGCGCGCTTCCGCGACCCCTCCGCGATGCGCCGCCGCTCCGCGATCGCGCTCGCCGCGCAGCTCGAGTCCCCCGCCGACATCGCGAGCGCGGCCGACCTCATGCTCCGCCAGCTCCCCCACGGCGACATCGTCCACATGGTCGAGGCCATGGCCGAGACCGCCCCCACCGCCGCCGCCCTCCTCGGCCGCGAGCTCCTCGCCCGCCTCGACGCCCCGGCCACCCTCCACGACCGCATCGCCGCCACCCTCGCGGATACGACCGTCCGGTCTCCGGACGGCCCGGGCCTCCGGAACGCCGGCTCCCTGCGGGGCCGGCGCGACGAGACGGCGGCGGCGCACGTCGCCGTGCTCGTCGATGCGGCGGCGCGCATCGTGGTCGTCGCGAGCGCGCGCGTCGCCGGTGGACGCGGGTGGCGCCGCTGGGCCGTGCTCGTCGGCGCGAACGGCCGCATCGACGACTGCATCCACGAGGAGGACGCCGGGCCGGCGGGCGACCCGGCGCCGATCCTCGCGTCGCTGTGCGCCGACGGCTACCGCGTCGCCTCGAGCGAGGCCGACCACGCGCGCACCGTCGTCGCCGCCGCCGCGCGCCGCACCGCCGCCGAGCCCGCGGCGCTCGCGCCCGCCTACTACCTCGGCCGCGACCTCCTCGACCTCGGCGACGCGCACCTCGATCCGCACGGCGCCAGCACCACCTCCGGCACGGGCACCGCCGACGCCGACGCGACCACCGCGCTCCTCGGCCGCGCCGTCGAGCTGTGCGCCGAGGGCGACCCGATCCGCGCCCGCGCGCTCCTCGAGCGCTGCGACCCCGCGAACGCCGACGTCGCCGCGGCGCTCGCCGCGTGCCTCGTCGCCGAGGACCGCCCCGCCGAGGCCGTCGAGCCACTCGAGCGCGCCCGCGCCGCCGAACCCACCTGGCCGCTCCACCACTGGAACCTCGCCGCGCTCCACCATCGCCTCGGCGAGCTCGTCCCCTGTTACCACGCCCTCCGCCGCTTCCTCGCCACCTCCGAGGCCCCGACCGCCCTCGCCGGCGACCCCGATCAGCCGCCGCGTCTCGCCTGCGCGACCCGCATGGTCGCCGACCTCGAGCGCCGCGCCCGCCTCACCGGCACCTCGCTCGTCCTGTCCTCCGCCTCCGCCGCCTCCTCCGCCCCGACCGCGGCGCGCCGGCCCCCGGCCCGCCGCAAGGCCCGCCCGCCCGCCGCCTCGCCCTCGCGCCGCCGCACCGCCCGCCCGATCGACGAGTAAGCGCTACACTCGAGGGCGATGACCGAGCGACTCTCTCCCGAGAACGAGGCGCGGTTCTGGGAGCATCTCGCGGCCACCGAGGAGTTCTTCATGGGAACAGCCCCCGTCCACGAAGCGACGCGACGGATCACGAAGATCCTCGAGGAGATGTCCTTGCCGTACGCGCTGATCGGCGCGATGGCGCTCAACGAGTACGGGTTCGAGCGCGCGACCGTCGACGTCGACATCCTCCTCACCGAGGACTCGCTGCGCGCGTTCAAGGCG
This sequence comes from Deltaproteobacteria bacterium, assembly GCA_019637375.1. Taxonomy (GTDB): domain Bacteria; phylum Myxococcota_A; class Polyangia; order Haliangiales; family Haliangiaceae; genus JABFXX01. The sequence continues at coordinate 31,574 of JAHBVW010000079.1, forward strand.
GCGTGGCTCGGCCGTGGGTACGTCGAGAAGTTCCCCGGCAGCCGCGGCGTCCGAGACGCCGAGCTCGGCGTCTCGATCGACTTCGTGATCGCAGGTCACTACCCCGGTGACGGCAAGCCCAAGCCGGTGCGCTTTCCCGACCCCGCGCTGGTCGTGCAGCGCGGCGGTCGCGTCGCGCTGTTGCCGATCGCCCGGATGATCGAGCTCAAGCTCGCCTCGGGGATGAGCTCGCTCGATCGCGCGAAGGACCTCGGCGACGCCGTCGAGCTCATTCGCCACGTCAAGCTGCCGCGCGAGCTCGCCGACGAGCTCGATCCCTCGGTGCGAGGCAAGTACCTCGAGGCCTGGGACGCGGTCCAGAACGCCGTCTCGATGGACTGACTACGGCGTCGCGGCCGTCGCGCGCTTGGGCGCGGGCGGCGTGAGGTTGTAGCTGATCTTCACGCGCGTCGAGCCGGCCATGCCGCGCTTGGGGAGCTTCCACTTGCGCGCGAGCGGCTCGATGCACGTCGTCACGGCGGACAGGCCGGCGACGCCCGGCTTGGGATCGAGGTTGACGCCCTTGTTCTCGCCGGTGTTGTCGGACTCGACCGTCACCGTGACCGTGCCGCCGAGCTTGGGGTCGGCGAGGAGGCCCAGCTCGTAGCAGGCCTGGATCTCCTGGTTGTGCTGGCTGAGGAGCGCGTTGATCGCGGCGCGGTCGTGGTTGCCGCTGCCGGCCTTCGCCGTCTTGAACGTCTGCTGCAGCGTGCCCGCGTCCTTGTTGATCTCGGTGCGCCGGCCCTGATCCGCGATCTGCGGGATGACCGCGATGTAGATGTCGTTCGCGGGCTGGTAGTAGCGGATGTCGTTCGTCGTCGCGTACAGCACGTGGAACAGGCGCGCGATGATCGCGATGCGGTTGACGATCTCCGTCTTCTCCTTCGCGCCGCACTTCGCGTCGCACGCCTGCACCGCATCGAGCGCGATCTTCGCGTACTTCGCGCTGCGCTCGGGATTGTCGAGGCGGATCGCGAAGTCCGCCTGGCTGTACGGGAGGACGAACCGGTCGTTCGCGGGCATGCCCGGCGCGTTCAGCGCGAGCGCCTGGTCGACGGCATCGATCGCCTCCTGCCACCGGCCCGCGTAGCCGTAGCCCTGCGCGCCGAGGCGCGCGAGCGTCGCGTACTGCCCGTCCGGCGTCGTCGCCTTGTAGGCGCTGTACAGATCGGCCTTCGCCTGCGCCAGCGGGATCGCCGCCGAGCGACCCGCGAACAGCAACAGGTCGCGATCGACCTCCTGGCGGCCGCCCTGCCACACGCCCTTGGCGGCCGTCGTCAGCGCCTGCCACGCACCCGCCTGATCGTTCGTGCGCCACTTCGTCCACGCGATCGTGTACGCGAGCAGCGGCTGGTTCGAATCGGGCGTCACGCTCTTCACGAGCGCGAGCGCGGCCTGATCCTTGTTCTGCTTCAGCATCGCGTGCACCTGCCACGCGAGGTACTCGGGGAGGTCGGCGTCCTTCGGGTTCGCCTTCTTCGCGGCGGCGCTCCACGCCTCCCACGCCTTCTCGGCGGCTGGCCAGTCCTCGGTCGTCGTCTCGTACACCGCGAGCAGGCGCAGCGTCGTGTCGTCGACCTGCTTGCCCGCGGCGGTCGCCGCCTCGCGCAGCGCATCGCGCCCCTCGGCGATCAGCGAGCTCGCGTTCGCCGCGTTGTTCTTGCTCTCGGTGTAGAGCGCCGACGCGTAGATCGCGGCCTCGACCTGCTTGAGCAGCGGGTTCTTCTGGACCTGGAACTTCTGCTTCTGCTGCGCGAGCGTGAGCTTGGGTCCCTTCGGCGGCGGCACGACCGGCATACCCGGACGCCCGAGCGCCTCGGGCTCGAACAGGAAGCCCTGGATCTTCTGAGCATCGAGATCGAGCTGCACGTCGCCGGCCTGCGTCGGGTTGCCGGGACCGCCGCCCGTCGGGCCGGTCCCGCTTCCGCCGCCGGCGCCCGACGGGCCCGATGCAGCGCCGCCTCCACAACCGACGAAGACGAGCAACGGAACGAGAGAGCCCAGCAGTCGATTCATGGCGAAGATGTACAACGACTCCCCCCACGCTTGCCAACGCGACTCGCGTGTTATGGTCCGGCCCTTCGTGCGGTACCTCACCAGGATCTGCATCTGCCTCGTCCTTGTCACCGCGGCGTCGGGCTGCGTCCGCGTGCGCGCGCATGAGCGCGAGAACCTCGCGAAGCGCGCGATGACGAACGACCGCGACCCCGGCGAGGCGCGCTTCGGCCAGCACGAGCGCGGATCGCGCGAGGGTGCCGACGGCGGCACCGGAGAGCCGGGCGGCGGATGCGGCTGCAACTGATCGCCGCGGCGGTCGCCGTGTGCGCGGTCACCTTCGCCGCGCGCGCCGACGGCACGCTGTCGATGCGAGGCGTCTACTACAAGGAGCGCGCGACGCGCGTGACGCAGCCGATGCTCGACGGCGCGTTCGAGGTCGGCCCCAAGGGCCTGCTCACCGCGCACCTGCTCGTCGATTCGATCACGAGCGCGTCCGCGTCGTCGGGTGCCGCCGACGCCGTCGCGTTCAACGAGAAGCGCTACGAGGTCGGCGCCGGCTACGCGCGCCAGGTGCTGCCGACCCTGCGCATCGGCGCGAACGGCAAGTACTCGACGGAGTCCGACTACACCTCGTCGTACATCGGCGCGCGCGCCGAGCTCGAGCTCGCGCAGAAGAACCTCGTGCTCGGCGTCGGCGGCGGCATCACCGAGGACGAGATCAGCGCCGGCGCCGCGCAGGGCCCGGCCGTCCCGACGCTCGCGTGCGAGCCCGGGCAGTCGCTGCCGAGCTGCACGCTGTCGACGTACTCGCTGTTCCTCTCGGCGAGCCAGATCCTGTCGAAGAACGACGTGCTCGGCCTGTCCTACGACATGTCGGCGCTGCGCGGCTTCACGTCGAACCCGTACCGCCTCGCGATCGCCGGCAACCAGTTCCTCCCCGAGCACCACCCGGAGGAGCGCCTGCGCCAGGCCGCCGCGATCTCCTTGCGCCACTACATCCCGCGCAGCGCGACCGCCGTGATCGCCGCGTACCGCCACTACCGCGACGACTGGGACGTGCGCGCGCACACACCCGAGGTGCGCGTCGTGCAGCAGATCGGCGACGACGCCGAGGCCGCGCTCCGCTACCGCTTCCACACGCAGACCGCGGCCTACTTCTACCGGGGCCGCTACGCCGACACGATGGGCATCGACGGCTTCGTCTCCGACGACGTCAAGCTCTCCGCGTTCCGGTCGCACACGATCGAGGCCAAGCTCGGTGTGCTCGGGCGCATGTTCGGCCTCGAGAACCGCTGGGCGGGAGCGCGATTCGAGGGCATCCTGCAGTACGTCCTTCAGGACAACCGGTTCGGCAATGCCATCGTCGCTCACCTCGCACTCACCCTCCCGTTCGAGTACTAACCTCGTCCTCGCCGCCGCCGCGGCGCTCGCGCTGGGCGGCTGCGACGGTGACGACGACACGTGCGGCCCAGGCGGCGCGCCCGGGTCCGGCATGGCCATCACCGGCACCGGCGTCGCGCTCACGTACGGCGACCTCGACGCCGGGCAGAACAACGACTGCCCCGACCCCTCCGCGCCCGCCGGCGTGATCAGCCTGACGATCCACGGCAAGCAGGAAGGCTCCGGCCTCCCGCTCACGTTCTGCATCGGCCGCCCCGACCTGCTCGCGGGCGGGCTCGACCTCGGCCCCGACACCGCCGGCACCGAGTTCCGCGTCGTCGACGCCTCCGGCTCCGACGCGAGCTGCACGTACACGCTCGACACCAGCGCCCCGATCACCGGCACCGCCTCGGCCACCGGCCTGTGCGACAACGGCGCCGCCCCCGCCGGCTTCGCGCTCACGATCGCCGGCTCGCTCACCCTCGTGCGCACGTGCGGCCCCGCGGTCGACACCGTCGCCGTCGCGCTCGCCGGCACGGTCGGCGTCGCCGCGCAGTAGCCGCCGTTCACGCGCGGCTGCCA
>JAHBVW010000008.1 GCA_019637375.1 Deltaproteobacteria bacterium
TTCGACGCGGCGCCGAGCACGCGCGGATCCTCCTCGCGGCGCACGGCGGTGGCGACCTGCGCCGCGACGCCGGGCATGCCGAGCTCGCCGAGCGCCACGTACGCGGCGAGGCGCTCGTCGGCGGGCGTACCCTCGGCGGCGCAGCGCGCGGCGAGGACGGGCGCGACGTCGGCGAGGCCGAGGTTGCCGGCGACGTACGCGGCGCGGCGGCGCACGCCCGCGTCCTCGTCGTCGAGCATCGGCGCGACGATGCGCCCGACGGCCGGCGCGGCCCCGTTGCGCGCGGCGAGCTGCAGCGCCCACAGGAGGGCGCCGCGGATCGCGGCCGACGGCGACGCGCGCAGGGCGCCGATCTTGTCGACGAGCTCGACGTCGGTCGCGAACGTCCCCATCGCGCGCACGGCCGCCGCGCGCAGCTGCTCGTCGGCGGCCGCGTCGTGGGCGAGCTCGACGAGCGCCGCGCGCTCCCAGTCCTCGTCGGCCTCGATCGCACCGACGGCGCGCGCCCGCACGCTGGCCGGCAGCCCGTCGCCCTTCGCGAGCGTGAGGAGGTACCGCGTGATCTCCGGGTCGCGCAGCTCGCCGAGGATCTGCACGACGCCCGCCGAGTCCTCGGCGAGCAGCACCTCGGCCTGCTCGATCACCTCGGCCGCCTGCAGCGTGCGCAGGCGGCGCGCGAGCACGGCGCGGACGGCGCGATCGGGCTCGCCGAGCGCGACGAGGAACCGCTCGGCGGCATCGCGCACGCGCTCCGCCTTGAACGTGCGCGACGCCATCGACGCCGCGATCCGGATCTCCGCATCCTCGTGGCGCGCGAGCCGGCGCAGCACCGGCAGCACCTCCGGAGCGCCGAGCTCGGCGAGGTAGCGCACGGCCGCGATCTGCACCTCCGGCTCGAGGTCGTGGCCGAGCAGCGCGAGCGCGGCATGCCGCCCCGCGCCCGAGCGGATCTCGGTGAGCGCGGACAGCGCGGCCGCCGCCTCGCCGGGATCGCCGGGGATGAGCGGCACGAGCCGATCGACGGCGCTCATCGCGCCCATGCGGCCGAGGGCGGTGATCGCGGCGCGCCGCAGCGGCACGGGCACACCCTCGCCGAGGAAGCCGGCGACCGCCTCCTCGAGCGCCGGGAAGCCGAGCCCGCCGGCGGCCTGCAGCGCCGCGACGGCGATCGTCGGGTCCTTGTCGGACAGGCGCCGGTGCACGAACGGGAGCAGCCACAGGTTGCGGAAGCCGCGGCCCATCGCCGCGAGCACGCCGCGCCGATCCGCGGCGGTGTCCGCGATGCGCGCCGCCTCGAGCAGCGCGAACGCCGCGCGCTCCGCGGTGTCCCACTCGGCGCCGAGCGCGCGCCCGGCGAGGTCGCCGAGCAGGCGGCACGCGGCGAGCCGCGCCGTGCGCGTCGGAGCGGACAGCGCCGCGGCGGCCATCACCGGGAGCGCATCCGCCGCGTTCATCTGGCCGTGCTCGAGGCGCGCGCGCAGCTGCGCGGCACTCGTCTCGTGTTCCATCGCGCACATGGCGCGACGGTACTGTAGAGTGCACGCGCGTGTCCCAGCGCTTCGCGATCGAGATCACCGCGGCCCCGGGCGACATCGACGAGCTCGGGCACGTGTCGAACCTGGTCTACCTGCGCTGGGTGCTCGAGGTGGCGACCGAGCATTCGCGCGCCCGCGGCTGGGATCACGCCGCGTACCGCGCGCTCGGCTCGGTGTTCGTCGTGCGCCGGCACGAGATCGACTACGTCGCGCAGGTGAGGGCGGGCGATCGGCTCGTCGTGGAGACCTGGGTCGCATCGTGGAAGCTCGCGTCGTGCGTGCGCTCCACCGAGCTGCGGCGCGGCGAGCAGGTCGTCGCGCGCGCCGCGACGACGTGGGCGATGATGTCGATCGCGAGCGGCCGCCCGGTGAAGATCCCCGACGAGCTGCGGGCGCACTTCGCGTGACCGCGATCTACCTGCACGGCTTCGCCGGGCACCCGTCGGTGTGGGACGGCATCATGGCCCCGGGCGACGGCGAGGCGGTCGCGCTGCCCGGGCACGGCGACGGCGGCGGCGACGTGCGCCCGACGTGGGCGGAGAACCTCGACGCGATCGCCGCGCGCGCGGAGGGAGCGCGCGTCGCGGTCGGCTACTCGCTCGGCGCGCGGGTCGCGCTCGGGCTGCTCGCGACCGGGCGCGTGGACCGCGCGATCCTCGTCGGCGTGAACCCGGGCCTCGCCGACGACGGCGAGCGCGCGGCGCGGCGCGAGCGCGATGCGCGGTGGGCGCAGCTGCTGCGCGCGCGGGGGATCGCCGCGTTCGCCGACGCGTGGCAGGCGCAGCCGCTGTTCGCGACGCAGGCGCATGTGGCGGCGGAGCGGCTCGCGGCGCGGCGGGCTCGCCGGCTCGCGCTCGATCCCGAGCAGCTCGCGCGCAGCCTCGAGGCGATGGGCCTCGCCGAGATGCCGGACTACCGCGCCGCGATCACCCCGGGGCGCGTCGCGCTGATCGCCGGTGCGCTCGACGAGCCGTACGTCGCCGTCGCGCACACCTTGCCCGCCGGGCTCGTGCTGATCCCCGACAGCGGCCACGATCCGACGCTGGAGCAGCCGGCCGCGCTCGCCGCGGTGATCGCGAGCCTGATCTAGCTGCGCAGCGCGCGAACACTGTACGGATCTCCACACGGTCGCGACCGCGCGCGCGCGTGGATCCATCGCGGCTTGCGCCGGGTGCGCGTCTTGCTCTCGTGAGGATTCGACCCAGCGCCGGGCGTGACGCGCTTGCCCTACGTGTCGCGCCCGGCGCTTCCTTTTGGAGGGCTCACTTGACGTGCGGTCGATATTTAGCGTACACGCTAAATATCGATATGAGCCAGCCCCAGCCCGTTCATCGCCTCGTCATCTACCGGCCGAAGGCCGGCCACCACGATCAATTGCTCGCCATCCTGAAGGAGCATGGCCCGACGCTGCGCAAGACGGGGCTGCTCGCGCCCGACACGCAGGTGCAGCTGTTTGCGGCGACCGACCTCCAGCGGCACGGCATGCCGGCGCCGTACTTCGTCGAGATCTTTTACTGGCGCGATGACAAGGCGTCGGACACCGCGCACCAGCTGCCCGAGGTGATGAGCGTGTGGGAGACGATGGGCCCGCACCTCGAGGGCATGACGCTGACGACGCTCGCCGCGATCGCGTAGCCTGCGAGCCTTGGACGCCGAGGCGAAGCTGGCCGCGCTCGACGCCGTGTGCACGGCGATCGCGCACCCCGCGCGCCGCCAGATCCTGCTCACCGTCCACCTGCGCGGCGCGATGACCGCCGGCGACATCGCCGGCCGGTTCGCGCACGCCTGGCCCACGACGACGCGCCACCTCACCGTCCTCGTCGAGGCCGGCCTCCTCCTCACCGAGAAGTCCGGGCGCCACCGCCTCTACACCGTCGACCGCGCGCGCCTCGAGCTGCTGAAGGAGTGGCTCGGCTGGTTCGATCCGCGCGAGGCACCCGAGAAGGCATGAGCAACTCGACGCCGTGTACGCTGTCTCCCGGCGTGATGCGCGCGATCCTCGTCGGGACCCTGATCCTCGTCGCGTGCGGCAGCCCGCCGCGCAAGGCCGCACCGCGACCTGCGACGGTCACACCGGTCGCGGCGCCGACGGCGGCGCCGAAGCTTTGGCCCGTGCCGATGCGCGTGATGACGTGGACGCCGACCGGCGCGCAGCAGATCGGCGAGCTGCCCGACGCGCCGCCGGCCGTTGCGCCGGCGACGCCGTGGTTCGTCGAGCCGGCGCGGGACCTCGACGCCGCGGCGTTCGATCGCGTCGTCGCGGCGCTGCAGCGCGGCGGCATCCCCGGGCTGTCGCTGCGCGGTCAGCCGCTCCCGCTGACGCCCGCGCGGCTCGCCGCGCTCGGCGAGCTCGGCGCCCTCGAGGCGCTCGTCCTCGACGACACGGCGCTCGATCCGGCCGCGCTCGACGGCCTGCGCCCGCTGCGCCGGCTCTACCTGGCGCGGACCGCCGTCGACGATGCGGCGCTCGCGCGGATCGCCGCGCGCATGCCCGCGCTCGAGGTGCTGCACGTCGCCGGCACCGCGATCGGCGATGCGGGTGCGCGCGCCGTCGCGAGCCTGCGCGAGCTCGTGGCGCTCGACGTCTCCGACACGCGCCTCACCGACGCCGGTGGGGCCGCGCTCGGCGCGCTCGGCAAGCTGCAGGTCCTCGACCTGCACGGCACGGCGATCGGCGCGCGCACGATCGCCGCGATCCGCCCGCTCGCGCTGCGCGAGCTGTACCTGCGATCGACGCGCGCCGGCGCCGAGATCGCGACGCTCGCCGGCTACGCACCGGGCATCGCGCGCTTCGACGCGAGCAGCCTCGCCGCGTACCGCCCGACCGACGCGGACCTCGCGTGGCTCGCGACGGCGCCCGAGCTCGTCGAGGTCGGGCTCGAGAACGCGCGCATCCACGACAGGCTCGCGCTCGCGATCGCCGCCGCGCCGAAGCTGCGCGAGCTGCACCTCGGCAACACGCAGATCTCCGCCGCCGCCGTCGCCGCGATCTCCACGCGCACGCTGCTCGAGGAGCTCGACCTCGCGGGCACGCCCGTCGACGACGCCCGCGCGGCCGCGATGCTCGCGTTCCCGAACCTGCGCATGCTGCGCCTCGACGGGACGCCGATCACCGACGCGGCGCTGCGCGCGACGCCCGGCCCGCACCTCGCCGAGCTGTTCCTGTCGAAGACCGCCGTCGGCGACGCCGGCCTCGCGATCCTCGACCACACGCCGAAGCTGCGCGCGCTCGGCCTCGGCGAGACGAAGGTCGGCGACGCCACGCTCGCCCGCATCGCGAAGCTGTCCGACCTCCGGACGCTCGTCCTGTCCCGCACCACCGCGGCGCGCGAGGCCATCGACAAGCTCGGCGCCCTCCGCGAGCTCGAGCGCCTCTACGTCTCCGAGACGCGCGCCGGCGACTCGCTGATCGACGCGCTCGCGCCCTGCCGCGACCTGCGCGTCCTCCACCTCGCGAACACCGACGTGTCCGAGCACGCCCTCCCCACGCTGCGCGGCTTCACGCGCCTCGAGGAGCTCACGCTCGGCGACACGCGCATGCAGCCCGAGATCGTCGACGCGCTCGCAGCGTGGCCGCGCCTCCACACGCTGTCCCTCGTCGGCCTCGGCCTCGACGACACCGCGCTCGCCCGCCTCGCCGCCCACCGCAACCTCCGCATCGTCGACGTCTCGGCGACCGAGCTCCGCGATCCGTCGCCGCTCGCCGCGCTCCCCGACCTGCGCGTCCTCGGCGTCGCGCAGACGCGCCTGTCGCCCGCCGGCCGGGCCGCGCTCGAGGCGCTCGCCGCCCGCGGCGTCGAGATCGTGCGCTGACCTGCCGACCTAGAGCGAGTTCTGCGTCGGCGCGACGACGAGCTTGATGAACTCCTCGCGCGTCGCGAGCTCGAGGAACACGCCGCGCACGCCGCTCGTCACGAGGCGCGCCTCGTGCGCACCGACCCCGCGCGCCGCCATGCACATGTGCAGCCCCTCGATGTAGACGGCCGAGCCCTGGCTCGCGAGCTGGATGTGCAGGATGTCCGCGAGCTCGTGCGTCAGGTCCTCCTGCAGCCGCGGGCCGCGCGCGATCATGCGCGCGAGGCGCGACAGCTTCGACAGCCCGAGCACCTTCTGCGTCGGGATGTACGCCATCGAGATCCGGTAGATCACCGGCAGCAGGTGGTGCGGGCACACACCGAACGCGGTGTTGTGCTTGGAGATCACCATCTCCGTGTACTTCGCGGGGAACGTCTTCTCGAGCAGCGCCTGCACGGCGCCGTCGACCTGCTTGCGGTCGTGGATCAGCTCGTGGAGCGCTTTCGCCGCGCGCTTCGCCGTGTCTTCGAAGTTCGGGTCCGCGACGTCGTAGCCGAGGCGGCCGATGCCTTCGACGATCTTCTGGTAGCCCTCGGTGAGGAGCTCGATGGCCTTTTCGTCGAATTCGATGTCCATGGTACGTCGATGTACTTGCGCAAGATCGCCGAGGTCGCCGAGGCGATACCGAGGCCGACGGCCTCCTCGATCTTCACGCGTCTGATCGCGTCGTAGCTCGGATCCGACGCTGCGTCCAGTACACGGGGCATGCGGCCGCGGATCACGGTCACGCGCAGCCGGCGGTGCGTCAGCGTCTGGTCCCAGTGCGCGACCGGCTCGCGATCCAGCTCGACGCCGAGCGCCGTCGCGTACGCCTCGTCGGGCAGCTCCCACAGCCCACCGAACAGCCCCGACGGTCGCCGCCGCGCGAGCACGAGCTCGCCGCCGTCGGAGATCCACACCTGCGTGCGCGCGAGCAGCGGCAGGTCCTTCGCCGCCTTGCGCGCGCCGGCGACGGGCAGCTCGTCCTGGCGCCCGCTCGCGCGCGCCACGCACCACGCGCTCACCGGGCACACGAGGCACCTGGGCGACGTCGGCGCACACACCGTGGCCCCGAGCTCCATCAGGCCCTGGTTGAGATCCGCCGGCGCGAGCGCCTCGGGCAGCGCGGCCATCAGCTCGCCCGCGCGCGCCCACAGCGCCTTCGTCCCTGCGGTGGACTTGATGTCCTCCGCGATCCCGTCGACGCGCGCCAGGACGCGCGCCACGTTGCCGTCGACGAGCGGCGTCCGCTCCCCGTGCGCGATCGAGGCGATCGCCCCCGCCGTGTACGGCCCGATCCCCGGCACCTCGCGCAGCTCCGCGGCCCGCGCCGGCAAGCCGCGCTCGCGCACCGCCAGCGCACCCGCGTGCAGCGCCCGCGCGCGGCGGTAGTAGCCGAGGCCCGCCCACGCGCGCAGCACGTCGTCGAGCGGCGCGTCGGCGAGCGAGGCCACCGTCGGGAACTCAACCATCCAGCGCTCCCAGTACGGGATCACCGTCGCGACGCGCGTCTGCTGGAGCATCACCTCGCTCACCCAGATCGCGTACGGATCGCGCGTGCGCCGCCACGGCAGGTCGCGCTGGACCCGCCGGAAGTTGTCCACGATCGCCGACGCGATCGCCGAGTCGCGCGCTAGTACCAGAGGTGGATCATCATCTGGACCTGCGGATCGAACACGAGCCCGTAGGTCGTGTTCGTCGTGACGGTCACGGTGCCGACGCCCATCTCCTGCCGGTTCTTCACGCTGTTCACGAGCGCGTTGTTCGCCGTGAAGCTGATCTGCCAGTGCCGCGCGAGCCACATCGACACCGCGAGGCCGTACGACACCTTCGTCGTCGTGATCCGCACGCCGGTGTCGGGCGAGCTCGGCGTCGTCTCGAGCTGATCGATGTTGAGCGCGCCGAGCACCTCGAGGTCGACGCGGCGCCGCTTCACCACCGGATAGCGGACCACCGCACCGATGCCGAGCTCGGTGACCTCGTCGGTGATCGGCATGCCGGTGTCGACGGTGCGCGACGCCGACGCGAGGATCAGCTGCGGCTCGAACGTCAGCCCCGACGGCAGGCGGAAGCGCACGCTCGTCAGGTTCGGCGTGTCGAGCGACGTCGGCAGCTGGTAGCCCACGCCGATGCCGATCGAGAACTCGCTCGGCCGGTGCGGATCGCCGGCGGGCGCCTGCATGGCCGGCGGCTCCGCCCTGGGCACGGGCGGATCCTCGTGGTGGTGGTGGTGCGTGTGCGGCGGCTGCGGGACGGGCGTCGCGCTACCGCCGTTGTCGACGGGCGCGTCGCCGTCGCCGGGGGGCGTCTCGCCGGTGCCGGGCGGCGGCTGAGGCGCGGGAGGCATCGGCGCCTGCGCCAGCGCGGTCGCGGTGCCGGCACACAGGGCGAGTACACAGACGATCGGACGCATCGCGTTCATCGGCTCTCCTAGAATCCCGGTTCATCGATAGGACCACCGCACGCGTTCCTGCAGTCGCTGAGGAGCGTCGCGCAGCGGTTGGAGTTGGCGAGGATGCACTGGGCGCAGCGGTCCCGAATCGTGCCGAACTCGCCGAGCTCGCGCTTGAGGTCCTCGACGCACAGCTCCTGCGCCTTCGGCAGCGCCGGCGCCTCGCACGCGCACAGCACGGCGATCACCGCCTCGTCGCGCGACGTGTCGTTGCGCTGGAGGATGCACGCACCGAGCGCGATGCATGCGATTCCAACTACCCACCTGTGCATGCGCGAATTGTCGACCGCACTCGGCCCGCACCGCAAGTCGCGGCGCGCCTCAGAAAACTGGCATCACTCGGCGCGGATCGACCAGATGCGCCACGCGACGCCGCCGGTCTTGCGGTCGCGCACGACGACGACGAGCTGCCCCTCGACCGGATCCTCGGCCTCGACGCGCAGGTACGACTGCGGCAGATCGAAGTCGTGCATCGTGCCGCACGACGTGAGCCAGTTCACGTCCTGGTGCTCGGGATCGGCGAGCGCGACCGTCATCGGCACGTCGACGAGCTTGCCGACGACGAGGTCCGTCGCGGGCGCCTCCGCCGCGTTCACGGTGACCGCGCCGAGCTGCGGGTTCTCCACGGCGACGCCGAGCACGACCACCTTCGTCGCGAACAGCGTGCCCGCGCCGTAGGACACGCCGACGACCAGCGGCACCGGCGCGCCCGGCATGAGGCCGAGCTCGGTGCGCGCGGCGATCATCTGCTCCTCGGAGGCGGGCGCCGTCACGACCCAGCTGCCGCCGTCGAACGCGAGCGCGCCGGCGAGGCTCATCGGCGACGCGACGATCGCCTGCTCGGGGACGAGCTCGGCGACCGGGCCGCCCTTCTCGGCGATCAGCGCGACCAGCTCGGAGCGCTCACCCGCGGCGATGCCGGGCGGGTTCGCCGCGACGGCGACGACGCGGTCGTGGTCGAGCTGCCACTCGGGATCGAAGTCGACGTCGCACGCGGCGAGCACGAGCGCACCGAGTGCAGCGAGGGAGAGGACGACGGGCTTCACAGGACACCTCGCAGCCCGAGCGACGGGATGATCGGCAGCGACTTGAACGCGGCGCGCTCGGAGTAATCGTAGCTGTAGAAGTAGGTCACGATGCTCTGGTTCGCATACACGTTCTGCACGTCGATGAAGCCGGTCAGCTCGACGCGGCCGAGCTTCCACATGCGGTCGATGCGCAGGTCGAGCTGGTGGTGCTGCGGCGCGCGCTCCGAGTTCGGGTCCGCGTACAGCGGGACGTAGATGTTGCGATCGCTGTCGAACACCGCGCCGATCGCCGGCGTGAACGGCAGGCCCGAGTAGAGCTGGAAGCGGCCGCCGAGCTGCCACTTCCCGCTCTTGCTCTTCCAGCTGAGCGCCGCGTTCATGCTGTGCGGCTGGTCGAACGTGAACAGGCGCTCGTCGGCGCCCGGGCGATCGACGCGCGTCGAGTGCGAGTACGAGTACGACAGCCAGCCGAACCACGGGCCCTGGCGGTACGTGCCGAGGAGCTCGCCGCCGTACGACGTGCCGCGCCCGTTGTTGCCGAGCGTGCGGTCCTCGCCCGTCGTGATCAGCGCCGAGCGGTCCGTGTAGTACAGCGACGCCTGCGCGCGGATGCCCTCGCGCGGTTCGTACTGCACGCCGGCGATCATCTGCTGCGAGCGCTCCGACTGCAGCGACGCGAACAGGTACTCGCTCTGGTACTCGGGCGGGCGGCGGTACGCGCCGGCGGCGACGCGCGCCAGCCAGCCCTTGTGGAACTTCCACTGCAGCTCGCCGCGCGGCTGCAGCGCGACCTCGCCGGGGCGGCCGAACACCTCGGCGCGCAGCCCCATCGTCGCGCGGATCTTCGGGTCGAGGTTGCCGCTGAGGGCCGTCCACGCGGCGAAGTTCGGCGTCGTGATGCGCGTGTCGACCTTCGTCGTCGTGTCGTTCGGGTCGAACTCGCCCATCGGCTCGCCCTCGCGCGGCTCGCGCGGTAGCGCGAGGTCGATCCAGCCGACGCCGATGTTGGCCTCGCCGCCGACGCGGAACACGACGTCCTTGAGGCCGCCGGCCTCCTTCGCGGTGCGCGTGACCTCGGCGCGCGGCGTGACCGCGGCGATCGACGAGCGGATGTACTGGAACTTGCCGAGCTCGAACGTGAACTCCTGGAGCAGGCCCGACAGCGCGAGCTTCGCGCTCCACGGCCCGTCGTTGTAGAGCGCCGCCGCCGTCGTGCGGATGAAGCGCGTGCGGTTGAAGAAGCGCTTGTTCTCGGCGTCCTGGTTCTTCGTCGCGTACAGCTCGAAGATGTCGTCGGTGCCGAGGTTCGAGAAGACGAGCTTCCAGTTGCTGTTGATGCGGTGATCGATGCGCAGCTGCTCGTCCCAGTAGCGCGGCACCGTCGTCAGCGACAGGTCGACGCTCTCGGGGATCAGCGACGGCAGCACGAAGTCGATCGTCGAGCGGCGCAGCGCCGCCATGTAGCGCGTGTTCTTGCCGAGCGAGCCCTGCGCGATCAGGCCGCCGTCGATGAACGACACCTCGGCCTGCGCCGTGCCCTTCTCCGCGCCCATGCGCGTGCCGAGCGACACGATGCCCGACGTCGCGCGCCCGTACGCGACGTCGAAGCCGCCCGGGATGAAGTCGAGGTTCGCGATCGCCTCGGCGGGGACGATCGCGCGGAACCCGATGTTGTGGAACAGCACCGGGACCTCGAAGTCGTCGATGATGACCTTCGAGTCCTGCGGGGACGCGCCGCGGATGACGACGCCGGAGTAGCCGATCGGCAGCTGTAGGTTGACGACGCCCGGCATCACCGTCAGCGCGCGCACGATGTCGCCGCCGGTGCCGGGCACGCGCTGCAGCTCCTTGCGGTCGAGCGTGGCGGCGCCGGGCGCGGCGGAGGGCGCCGTGCCGCTGACCTCGATCGTCTCGCCGAGCTGCTGCGCGGTGAGCATGACGACGTCGTCGAGCTTGTCGTCCGTGACGATCGCGATGCTCGGCTCGAACCGTGTGGATTCGATCACCAGCGTCGCGCCGATCGGCGCCTTGATGATGTAGTAGCCCTGCGCATCGGTGGCCACGCGCGCGGTCGTGCCCTCGAGTCCGACCTGCGCGTTCCTGACGGGCTGACCGTTGCTGTCGATCACGCGGCCGCGGACCGTGAGCTCCTGGGACGGCGGCGTCGGCGAGCCCTCGGGCCCGGGTGCCTCCTGCGCCGCCGCGGGTGCGGCGAGCGCGAGCAGGATTCCCCACGACAAGATCGACAATTTCATGGTGGTGGCCCTCGCGAAGCAACCGGTGTGCCCTCTGCGAGACACTCTGTTCATCTGCTTAACGACGTTCGAGCGCTAGCGATCCCGACACCTGTCGTGCGAGCCGACAAGGGGCGCTTTGTCGCATGCCGGGCCTTGCCGGGCGCGACACCACTGGGACACCGTCGGAGATCCGATCAGGCCGAGCGGACGGCGCGGCCGTCCACGAGGCGGAGCTGCGCGCTCGCGTCGGTGAGGTCGCGCAGGAACGCGTCGCGGTCCTCGGGCGAGATCAGCAGCTTCGCGCGCCGGCCGTTCGGCCGCTCGTACTCGACCGCGATGCGATCGAGCGACAGCGCGGGCGACGAGCGCGGATCGCGGCTCGGCGCGGCGCCGTGGAGGCGGCTCCACGGGATGTCGATGCGGAAGAACGCGCCGCTGCGCACGTGCAGGCCGTCGCCGTCGATCGCGTAGCGCATCGGCACGACGAGCCCGCCGAGCAAGAGCGCGTACCCGGCGAACGTGGCGACGCCCACGATCGCCGACGACGCCGGGCCCTCGGTGAGGCCGAGGATGGTCACGGCGACTCCCGCCGCGAACGGCAGCACGAGCACGACCTTGAGCCAGCCGTCGACCTTGCTCCGGTAGACCTTCATGTTCCAGTTGTACAGCGAAGCCCGCGTTCCCTCGGGAAATTCCGCGGGGCGCGGCTAGTTGTCGCGCGGGTACGCGTCGCCCTCGACGACGACGCGGTGCGTGCCGGCGGCCATCGGGAGGATCAGCGCGAGGCAGTGCCCCGCGGGATCGACGGCGATCCACGGGTGCGTGACGTACGTGCGCTGCGTGTACGAGGCGCCGGGATCGAGCGAGTTGTAGAACACGCGCGCGCCCGCGAAGTCGATCCAGTAGATGCTGATGCGGGTCGACGTGTCGTTGACGAACACGAGCGAGAGCTCGACGGTGCTCTCCCGCGACCGGACGTCGCGCTCGGAGCTGCACGGGAGGCGCGTGACCGCGTCGATCGGTCGCGCGTGGGCGCGCCCCCACGCTCGGCGAGCGGCGTAGGCGGCGAGGGCGGCGCCCGCGGCGAGGGCGGCGCCGATCAGCCAGCGCGGGCGCAGCATCGAGTGCATCGGGACATCGTGCCATGTGCGGTGTAGCCTGCGGGCGATGTCGTGGCTCAACCGGTTCCGTGCGGTCAGCGTCGTCGAGGGTGTGTCGTACCTTGCGCTCGTCGGCGTCGCGGTCCCGCTCAAGTACGCCGGCGGCGAGCCGCGCGGCGTGCAGGTGCTCGGCCCGATCCACGGCGCGCTGTTCATCGCGTTCATCCTGTGCGCGTACATCTGCGCGAGCTCGCGCGACTGGGGCCGCCAGCGGTGGGGGCTGATCGCGGCGGCGGCCGTCCTGCCGTTCGCGACGTTCGTGCTGGAGCGCTCGCTCGCGAAGGAGCAGGCGTCCGAGCGCGCTACTGCTTCCTGAAGATCAGCGAGTGGTTGTTCGCCGGCATCGCGACGGCGAGCTCGAGCGCGAGGCCGAGCGGCTCGCCGAGCGTGCGCAGATCGGCGACGTCGCGCACGCCCCAGCGCGGATCGCGCGCGCGCAGCGAGCGATCGAAGTCGACGTTCGACGCCGGCGCGAGCGCGCCGTCGAAGCGGTACGGCCCGTACGTGTACAGCACGCCGCGGGCGGGCAGCGTCGCCGCCGCGTGCTCGAACAGCCCGACGGCGGCCTCCCACGGCGAGATGTGGAGCATGTTGATGCACACGATCGCCGCGGCCTCGGGCCACGGCGCGCGCACCGTGACGTCGAGCGCGATCGGCGCGCGCAGGTTCGGCAGCTGCACCTCGTCGCGCCACGCCGCGATGCTCGCGAGCGCCGCCGGATCCGGATCCGACGGCTGCCACGCGAGCGCCGGGAACGCGCGCGCCAGGTACACCGCGTGCTCGCCGGTGCCGCTCGCGATCTCGAGCACCGTGCCGCTCGCCGGCAGACACGTCGCCAGCACCTCGCGGATCGGCTCGCGGTTGCGCGCGGCCGCCGGCGCCTCCCGCTTCACGCCACCTCCACCGTCGCCGGCATCCACGCCTTCGCCCGGCGCGCCGTGCGCGCCGCCACGTCCTCCGTGTCGTGCACGTGCAGCTGCGTCACCGGCGCCGTGAAGTCCGCGCGCCGCGCCAGCGCCTCGATGTTCACCACCGCCCGCCCCTCCGGCTCGTACGCCGCCACGAACACCCCGCACGTCCTGCACACGAGGAAGTCGGCGAGCCGGAGCCCGAACCTGTACCTGCTCACCGCACCTTCTCCCCCTGCGATCCGGATCCTCACCCGCCCCGCCGGATCACTCGTGTACCTCGGCCGATGCCGCACGCAGAACCCACACCCGCACGTCCTCACCGGCATCTCCTCCACCGCCCGCTCCGTCTCCAGCTCCACCGTGATCGCCCCGCAGTGACACGCGCCGTCGAGGATCATGCCGCCACCTTAGCAACCCACCGCGCCCACGCAGCGGTACAGATCGTCCAGAAACTTGACCTCGCAGCGCGGACGTCAAAGATCGACGCATGGACGAAGTCGAGCCCGTCGTGTCCGAGGACCCCGAGCGCCTGACCTGGGCGGAGATCCGCCGTCGATATCCCGATCAGTACGTTTGCCTGGTCGAAACAGAGAAGGTCGCGTACGGGAGCCCCGAGATCACGACTGCACGGGTCATCGGACACGGGCCGACGGACGAGGATGCCTTCGACGCGGACCGCGTCGCGAAGTATGACGTGCATGAGGTCCGGTTCACGGGTGTCTGCACGATGACGTATGTACGACCCGCGCTGGTGATCGATGACGAGATCCTCGAGTTCCTTCTCTCGTGATCGCGAGCTGATCCTTGTCGACGCGGAGATCGTGGGACCCATGCGCAAGGTGGACACACGGCTCGTGCTCGACACCGGGGCGGCCGCGACGACGTTGGTCCCACGGGTGATCGAGAGAATCGGTTACTCGGCGGCGGATGGTTACAAGGAAGCCATCGTCCAGACCGCGGTCGGGGAAGAGCGAGGCTACTGGTTGCGCGTCGCCGAGCTTACCGTGCTGGGTGTGACGACGCCGAACTTCGCGCTCGCGGTATTCCCGCTCAAGTACCCGGACGTCGGCGGGCTCGTCGGCATGAACTTCCTGCGGCACTTCAACTTCGAGATCCGACCGGCCGAGTTGCGGATCAATCTCGAGCTGATCGCGCGCTGACTACTTGCCGGAGCCCGAGCGGATCTTCTTCAGCTCGGCGAAGAACAGGTCGATCTCCTCGCGCTTCGTGTAGAAGTGGGGGGCGATGCGGATGCCGGCGGTGGGGCGGTGGTCGCAGAAGAACTTGCGGCGGTTGAGCTCGCGGCAGACGTCGGCGGCGCCGGTGAAGTCGAAGACGACGGAGCCGCCGCGGAGGTGGGCGGGGCGGGGGCTGTTGAGCTTCATGCCGAGCTCGTCGACCCAGTCGATGCACGCCTGGGTCATGACGAGGCTCTTCTCGCGGATGCGGCGCACGCCGATCTCGCCGATCAGCGTCTGGCCGGCGCGCGCCTGGTAGAGCGCGGCGACGGCGGGCGTGCCGCCCATGTAGCGCCAGACGGTCTCGGCGTAGCTCTGGTCGGGCATCGTGAACGCGAACGGGGCCTCGTGGCCGAACCAGCCGGTGACGCGCGGCGCGAACTGCTCGATCAGGTCGGGGCGCACGTAGAGCCACGCGGCGCCGGGGCCGCCGCACAGGTACTTGACCGAGCCGCCGCACGCGAACGACACGCCGAGGTCGTGGACGTCGACGGGGACGGTGCCGATCGACTGGTAGCAGTCGAGGACGACGTGCGCGCCGACCTCGCGCGCGCGGGCGACGATCTTCTTCGCATCCTGGATGTACGCCGACGAGAACACGACGTGCGAGATCGGCACGAGCAGCGTCTGCTCGTCGATCGCGGCGCACATCGCGTCGGTGTCGATCGTCGTGCCGTCCTGCGACGGCACGAGCACGCACTTCGCGCCGCGCCGCTGCTCGGCCTGCCACACGTACGACACCGTCGGGAACTGCAGCGCCTCGTACACGACCTTGTTGCGCTCGGGCGCGTAGTCGAAGCACGACGCGACCACCGCCATGATGCCGCTGACGTTCTGGTGCATGATCACCGAGCCGTCGGGCGCGGAGATGATCTTCGCGATCCGCGCGGCGGCGCGATCGACCTCGGGCAGCCAGTCGCTCCACGCGGTGATCGACTTGGTCCGCCACAGCTCGAAGAACTCGCTCAGGTCGTCCTGCGCCCTCGCCGGGACGCAGCCGAGCGAGTGCGAGATGAAGTGGACGCAGTCCTCGAGCGCGGGGAAGTGCTTGCGGTACGCGAGCAGGTCGTCGGCGAGCGGGTCGGCCATGCCCACAGGCTTAACAGACCTCAGGGCGCAGCGGGCTTGACGTCGACGGCGATCACGTTCGACGCGAGCTTGCCGAGCTTCCACTGGATCAGGTGGATCCCGGGCGCGTCGAACCTGTACGTCGTGACCTCGTAGTTGTAGTCGACCGCCGGGCTCGGCACGACGCGCCCGTCGTACGTCCCCGGCCCGGGGTTCGGCGGCGTACGCTCGATCCCGTCGACGAATTCGCCGTAGATCTCCTTCGGCCCCATCACGTGGAGCTCCTGGCCGGCCGCGGGCGCGTCGAGGACGTGCACCACGCGCACTTCTTCACCGACCTGGTACACGGTCTTCGCCGTCAGGATCGTGAGGCGCTGCCCGTCGACGAGCGCCCCGCGCACGGGCGACGCCGCGAACGTCGCCGCGACCGCCTGGTCCTCGGCGGGCGCCTTCACGATGGTGCCGTTCTGCCGCACCTGCACCTCGGCGGGCGTCGTCTTCAGATACTCCGGGACCGCGGCGAGCCTGATCTGCGTCTCCGGCAAGAGCTCCGCGCGCGGCGTGAACGGCGTCGCGGTGCGCGCCCGCGCCGGGTCCTCCTCGTCGGGGTCGGCCTCGACGGTGCCGAACCGGAGCGCCGCGACCACGGTCAGGCCGAGCAGCGCGGCGGCGCCGGCACCGGCGAGCGCGCACTTGCCGTGCTCGGACGTGCCGCTGAGCTCGCACGTGCTGAGCGCGACGCTCGCGCCGAAGATCGCGGCGGTCTTCGCCGGGTGGCGGACCGCAAAGCCGCAACCGCCGCCGACGAGCGGGATCGCGACGACGAGAGCGAGCGCGGTGATGCGATTCATCCGTGGTACCCGGTGGCCATCGTGTCGAGCAGATCGACAGACGGAAGCAGCAGACGTTGCACGCGCCCGACGCGGCGCAACGTCGTGATCGCACGTGGTGTCCGTCGGCGCCACGCCTGACTTCGTACCACGTCGCCGGCGATCACGGGACGGCTGCGCACCGAGCGGGAGCTCGACGAGCGCGGCTCACGGGATCGCGACGTAGAGCTGCGCCGCGAGCGCGCCGTGCCAGCGCCCGGGCTCGGCGGGCGCCACGAGCGCGATCGCGACGTCGTACGTGCCGCGCGCGAGCGCACCGCCGGCGAGCTGCGCGAGGTCGTACGTCGTCCACGTCGATGCGCCGGGCGCGAGCTGGACGAGCGGTGCCCTCGCCGAGCGGTAGCACGCCCGCGCGATCGGCTCGAGCGTGCGCTTGCCGTCGAGCGAGATCGTGACCTTGTCGTCGGAGTGCACGCACAGGTTCGGCGGCTGCTGCACGCAGATCGTCGCGCCGCCGCCGTTGTGCACGCCGACCTCCACCGTCGCGCCGCCGCCCGCGCGCGCGAGCAGCGCGACGTCGCCGCCGGTGCCGGCCGCGCACGCCGCCGGCGGCGGCCCCGCCAGCACGACCGCCTCGGGGATGACGACGGTCGTCTTCGCCGTCGCGACGAAGTGCTCGCCGCTCGAGCTGTGCGTCGCGTCCCAGCGCACGGTCACGGCGTGCGTGCCGGCGGGGAGCGGCCCACCCGCGCGCACGGCCCAGGGCTGCAGGTCGACCGACTCGGTGAACGATCCACCCGCGGGGATGCGCGCGACCTCCGGCGGCGGCGTGGCGCGGCGCGGGAGGGTGAACGACAGCCCGCGCCCGGCCACGCCGACGGTGAGCGCGTCGTACATCGGCACGGGGCCGGGGAACCGGCGCTCGAGCTCGATCGGCTTCTCACCGGTGTTCGTGAACGTCAGCACGAGCACGCTGCCGTGCGTGCGGGCGTCCATGCGAACGCCGCCGAGCGCCGGCGCGGTCAGCCCGCACAGGACGAGGAGTGGACCCCAAAGACGCATACCCGTTCATGTCGTCGAGGACGGCGTACGTGTTGCTGGTGTGTTCAAGTCATCGAAATTACAGGCGAACCGAGAAACTTGTTAGCACTCATCGGCGGGGGTTGCCAACGCCGACGGGGATGTCTATAGAACCCCCCACGAACCAAGGAGTGAGGTCCATGAAGATCCGTCCGTTGCACGACCGTATTCTGGTGAAGCGTCTCGATGAGGAGACCAAGACGTCGGGTGGCCTGTTCATCCCCGACTCGGCGAAAGAGAAGCCGATCCAGGCCAAGGTGATCGCCGTCGGCGCGGGCAAGCGCGACAAGGACGGCAAGATCATCGCCCTCGAGGTGAAGGCCGGCGACCGCGTGCTGTTCAGCAAGTACAGCGGCACCGAGGTCAAGATCGACGGCGAAGAGCACCTCATCATGCGCGAGGACGACCTCCTCGCGGTCCTCGACTAACACCTACCCCTCGCTTCATCGGAGCAACTACCAATGGCTGCCAAGGAAATCATTTTCTCGTCGAGCGCTCGCTCGGAGATCGCCAAGGGCCTCAACCAGCTCGCCAACGCGGTGAAGGTCACGCTCGGTCCCCGCGGCCGCAACGTCGTGATCGAGAAGTCGTGGGGCGCGCCGACGGTGACCAAGGACGGCGTCACGGTCGCGAAGGAGATCGAGCTCGAGAACAAGTTCCAGAACATGGGCGCGCAGATGGTGAAGGAGGTCGCGTCGAAGACCTCCGACGTCGCCGGTGACGGCACGACCACCGCGACCGTGCTGGCGCAGGCGATCTACAACGAGGGCGCGAAGCTCGTCGCCGCGGGCCTCAACCCGATGGACCTCAAGCGCGGCATCGACGCCGCCGTCGTCACGATCGTCGACCAGATCAAGTCGATGGCGACGCCGACGAAGGGCAAGGAAGACATCGCGCAGGTCGGCACGATCAGCGCGAACGGCGACCTCGAGATCGGCGAGATGATCGCCGAGGCGATGAAGAAGGTCGGCAAGGAGGGCGTCATCACCGTCGAGGAGGCGAAGACGCTCACCAGCGAGCTCGACGTCGTCGAGGGTATGCAGTTCGACCGCGGCTACCTGTCGCCGTACTTCGTGACGGACTCGGAGCGCATGGAGGTCGTCCTCAACGACGCCTACATCCTGTCGCACGAGAAGAAGATCTCGAACATGAAGGAGCTCCTGCCCGTCCTCGAGCAGGTGGCGAAGCAGGGCAAGCCCCTCCTCATCATCGCCGAGGACGTCGACGGTGAGGCGCTCGCGACGCTCGTCGTGAACAAGCTGCGCGGCACCCTCCAGGTGTGCGCGGTCAAGGCGCCGGGCTTCGGCGACCGCCGCAAGGCGATGCTCCAGGACATCGCGGCGCTCACGGGCGGCCAGGCGGTGACCGAGGACCTCGGCCTCAAGCTCGAGAACCTCACGCTGTCCGACCTCGGCCGCGCCAAGCGCGTGTCGATCGACAAGGACAACACGACGATCATCGAGGGCGGAGGCCAGAAGGACGCGATCGATGCGCGCGTGAAGACGATCCGCCGCGAGGTCGAGGAGACCACGTCGGACTACGACCGCGAGAAGCTCCAGGAGCGTCTGGCCAAGCTCGTCGGCGGCGTCGCGGTGATCCGCGTCGGCGCGGCGACCGAGGTCGAGATGAAGGAGAAGAAGGCGCGCGTCGAGGACGCGATGTACGCGACCCGCGCGGCCGTCGAGGAGGGCATCGTCCCCGGCGGCGGTGTGGCGCTCGTGCGCTGCATCCCGGCGCTCGACAAGCTCACGTTCGACGACGACCGCCGCTACGGCGTCAACATCATCCGCCGCGCGCTCGAGGAGCCGCTGCGTCAGATCGCCGCCAACGCGGGCACCGACGGCTCGATCGTCGTCGCCAAGGTCAAGGACGGCTCGGGCGCGTTCGGCTTCGACGCCGCCAAGCTCGAGTACACCGACCTCGTGAAGGCCGGCGTCATCGACCCGGCCAAGGTCGTGCGCACCGCCGTGCAGAACGCGGCGTCCGTCTCGGGCCTCATGCTCACGACGGAGACGCTCATCGCCGAGAAGCCGAAGAAGGAAGACAAGGCTGCGGGCGGCGGTCACGCCGGCCACGGTCACGACTTCGACGACTAGGGTTGGCCTCGCCAACTCGACGAGGAGGGCCGGGCGACCGGCCCTTCTCGTTTTTCGGGACCCCCATGCACGAGCGCCACGAGCACGAGCAGTACTTCTTTCTCCCCGAGACGGTGACCGAGCTCGCCGACTTCGCGGCGGGCTTCGCGCGCCCGTGCTGCCTGTGCGCGCCGACGGTCGGTGCGGAGCTCGCGGTGCGCGGTGCCAGCGTGCGCGTGCTCGATCTCGACGAGCGCTTCGCCGGCGTCCGCGGCTTTGTGCCCTACGACCTGTACCGCCCGCGCGCGCTCGACGAGGACTACGACCTGATCCTGTGCGATCCGCCGTTCCACAAGGTCAGCCCGGCGCAGCTGTTCGACGCGATCCGCACGCTCGCGCGCGGCGCGTTCACGCAGCCGCTGCTCGTCTGCTATCCGCGCGAGCGCGAGGCGGCGCTCCTCGGCACGTTCGCGCCGTTCGGCCTCGTCCCCACCGGCTACTTCCCGCGCTACATCTCCGTGCAGGCGCACGCGCCCGGCGACATCCAGTTCTACGGCAACCTGCCGATCACGACTCCGGGCCGCTGACCGCGATCAGGATGGGCTGCGCGCGCTTGCCGATCACGCGGAAGCGCTCGGCGGCGTTGCGGTAGTCGCGCGCCGCCGACGGATCCGCATCGACCTCGCGCATGAGCGTGCCGACGACCTCGACGGTCGCGCCCGGGCGCACGAACCGCACGTGCGACGTGAAGATGCCGTAGCCGGGCTCGCGCCGCAGGTCGTGGTTCGCGTCGTGCCCGGTCGCGCGCAGGAGCAGCGCATCCTGCGCGGCGACCCGCACCGTGTGCACCCCGACCGCGACGTCGACGTCGACGCCGACGCGCTCGCGGTGCACGATGCGCCACGCGCCGCCGGCGTGCGGCGACGACGTCTGGTAGACGACGAGCTCGTACGCGAGGCACGGCACCCCGAGGCCCGGCACCGCCGGCAGCACGTCGTGCGACGTCGCGACGCCCGTCACCCGCCCGTACGCCCCCTCGCCGAACGCGGACTCGGCGAGCTCGGGTGCCTTGCGGAACACCTTCTCGAAGTCGCCGCCCATCTTCCCGAGCGTCGAGAACACGGAGTAGCCCGCGGCCCCGAGACCGAAGATCGCGCCGAGCAGCCACAGCACCCGGACACTATAGCCGCTACGCCGCCAGCTGGCCGTGCGCGCCGAACAGGCGCTCGCGCCAGGCGTCGACGAGCGCACGCGTGTCGCGGTCGTCGGGGTGGAACCGGGGCGCGAAGTACGCGAGGTACGCCGGCACGAGCCGCCCGAAGTGACCGGGGTAGATCCACAGGCGCACGAGCGGGCGCGCCCAGCGCCACGGTCGCGCGAGGATCCCGCGCGTCGCCATCAGGTGGGCGTGCACGATCGCGTGGACGGCGAGGAAGATCACCGTCGTGACGGCCATGAGCGCGGCGCGCCGCGCGTAGCCGCCGCCGGCCGCGCGGTAGACGTCGAACGCGACCGCCTTGTGCTCGCTCTCCTCGAGCGCGTGCCACATCCACAGCGGCAGCACCTGCGGATCGATGCCGCCGCGCAGCCGCTCGTCGGAGAGCAGGCCCTCGGCGAGCATCGCGGTGAAGTGCTCGAGCGCGCACGTCACGGCGAGCTGGCTCCTCGGCGACAGCACGCGCCTCACGCCGAGGAGGAACGCGCGCACGCGCTTCTCGAGGCGCGGTGCCTGCGGGAACTGCGTCGCGATCAGCTGGTTGAACGCGCGGTGCTCCTTGCCGTGCATCGCCTCCTGGCCGATGAAACCGACGACGTCGGCGAGCAGCTCGGGCGACGCCACGAGGTGGCGGTGCTGCTTGACCGCCTCGACGAAGAACCGCTCGCCGTCGGGGAACAGCAGCGAGAGCGCGTTCATGAACGTGGTCTCGTACGCATCGCCGCGGCACCAGTCGCGCGGAACGCTCGCGGGATCGAAGTCGAGGTCGACGTCGCGTCGTTCGATGGTCATGCTGCCAGCGTGCGGCGCGGCGGCCCTTCGCAGTAGGTCCGGCCGTGCCGAGCGGTTATCATTTGGGGCCACGTGGCTGACCTGCCGGGAGCATCGGTGCGGGAGATCGTCGAGCTCGTGCGGCGCTGGAGCATCGCGCCCGACGAGCTGCTCGCCGGTCTGCCGGTGCGCGCCGCGGAGCTCGACCTCCCGGCGACGCGCGTGCCGATCCGCGTGTGCGAGGCGATCGTCGCGCGCGCCCACGCGCTGACCCGCGAGCCGGCGCTCGCGTTCCACGCCGGCACGCAGATGCGCCTGTCGTCGCACGGCTTCCTCGGCTTCGCCGCGATGACGGCGCCGACGGCGCGCGCGGCGCTCGAGCTCGCGACCCACTTCGCCGGCACGCGGACCTCGGCGATCTCGCTCGCGCTGTACGTCGAGGGCGACACCGCCTCGCTCGTGATCGAGGAGCGCACCGAGATGAGCGCCGCGCTGCGGGAGCTCCTCGTGCTCGCGCTGCTCGTCGGCATCTGGCAGATCGGCCAGGAGCTCACCGGGCGCGCGCTCGACGGGCGCGGCGAGTGCGCGTTCCCGATGCCGGCGTACGCGCGCGCGCTCCCGCTCGGGGATCGCCTGCGCTTCGACCAGCCGGCGCACCGCCTGGTGTTCGACCGCGCGATCCTCGACGTGCCGCTGCGCACCGCCGACGCCGTCGCGATGCGCCTCGCCCGCGAGCAGTGCGAGCGCGAGCTCGCCGCCGTCGTCGACGCCGGCCTCCCCGCGCGCATCCGCGCCGTGATGACCGGCGACACCTGGCCCGACCTCCCCGCCGTCGCGCGCGAGCTGCGCATGTCGACGCGCACGCTCAAGCGCAAGCTCGCCGAGCGCGCCACCACCTTCTCCGCGATCCGCGACGACGTCCGCCGCCAGCGCGCCCTGCTCCTCCTCGCCGATCGCTCGCTCTCGATCGGCGACGTCGGCGCCCGCCTCGGCTACGGCGAGCTCCCCAACTTCACCCGCGCCTTCCGCCGCTGGACCGGCACGACGCCGCAGGCGTACCGCGCCTCCCTCGCACGACCGTGACTACGGCGGCCACGTCGTCGCGACCGCGCGGATGATCTCGTCGGTCGCGGCGGCGATCGCCATGCCGTAGCCGGAGGGAGACGGCGAGCCGAGCGTCGCGTAGCGGACGAGGCGGTGCGTGACCTTGCCGTTGCGGACCTGCGCGAGCTGGATGCGCAGCGAGAACACCCAGAAGGACGAGAACGTCTCGGTCTTGGTCTTCGTCGTCGTGACCTCGTAGCGGCCGTCGGGGCGGTTCTCCTGGTGCTTGGTCACGGAGAACTCGTGGTTGCGAGGCTGCATGCGGGTGAGGTGGTCGATCACGACGCCGACGAGCACGGTGCCGTCGGGGCTGCGCGCCGCGGCGTCGGCCGTGAGCCGGTAGTCGACGGGGCGGTTGGACGCGGCCTGGAGCGCGCGGCCGACGTCGGCGGCGACGCCGGTCGATGCGGAGGTTGCGAGGCCGGTGAACGGGTTCTGCTGGAACACGAGCGACTCGTCGCCGTCGAGCACCTCGGCGCCGCTCATCTTGCCGAGGCCGCCGCCGATGCTGACCATCATCAGGCCCTGCTCGAGGCCGCGGCCGCCGCGCTCGGAGCGCGGGCGCGCATCGACGGCGGGCACGACGACGAAGCGCGGCACGTGCGCGACGGCCTCGGCCGCCGGGTTGAGGCTCGGCGGCGGCGCGACCATCGTGTACTTCTCGCCGCACGCGGCGGCGAACAGGGCAAGGACGAGGAGGGTGCGCATGCTCATGGGGTCTTCTCCAGGGCGGCGAACAGCCTGTCGTCGCCGCCGATCTGATCGACGAGGTTGGATGCGAGCTGTGCCTCGAGGCCGTCGCCGCCGCGGACGAGCGCGCGGTAGCGAGCCGCGTAGACCTCGGTGCCGCCGCGCGTGACGCGCAGCTCGAGCATCGCGCTCGCGTACGTGGTGCCGCCGAAGCGGTACCTCGCGTGCTCGACCACGCCGCCGCCGAGGTGCGCGGCGCCGGCGGAGTCGCCGTCGGCGGCGCCGACGACGCGCGCGCCGACGCCGGCCGCGAGCTGTGCCTCGAGCTCCCCGTCCGCGACGATGACCTCGGTGACCGCGCGCATCGCGCCGTCGCCCGAGTACGCGAGGCCGATCGGCTGCGGGTAGGCGCGCGCGAAGCCGTCGACGACGATCCGCGCGCGCGTGGTCCGCGGCGCCGCCGCCGCGGCGGTCGCCGGCGCGAGCGGTGCCTCGCGCAGCTCCGCGTACGTGGGGTGGTAGGGCAGGGTCGCGTCGCGCGCGCCGTTGACGCGCATGCCGCAGCCGGCGAGCGCGGCGACGAGGAGGAGGGTCTTCACCATACGTCGCGCTCCAGTCCGATCCCGAAGGTCGTGTGGTCGTCGAGGTCGCTCGTGATCGAGATGCGCAGGTAGTCGTCGCGGCGGAGCGGGATCGTCATCGCGCCGCCGAGGGACCAGCGATCGCCGAAGTGGTAGTCGGCGTAGCCGAAGAAGCCCCAGCGGTTGATCGCGAGGCCGAGCGCCGTCATGCGGAGGAACGCCGAGGAGCCGCCGCGCTCGGGCATCAGGTCGTCCTCCGGCGCCGACGTGCCGCCGGCGCGGAAGCCGAGGCCGAGGCCGAGCGCCTCCCACAGGCGGAGCTCGCCCGCGCCCTCGAGGCCGGTCGAGCCGCCGAGGAGGAGGCTCCCCGACAGCGCGAGGTGGACGTGGTCCGAGCGCCGCGGCATCGGTTGCTTGCCGGGCAGCGGCGCCGCGAGCCCCGGCGCGAGCTCCTCGGGGGCCGCCGAGGCTACGGTGCTGCTCGCCAGCAGCAGGGTGACGAGGATGGTGCGCATTCGTAGGCGGAGACGCACCCGCCCGGCGATCTCAAAACGAGAATCACGGCAGCGGGAACGGGCTCTGCACGTGGTCGTTGCCGCCGCGCTCGGAGTGACAGTCGCGGCAGACCTCGAAGCCCACGCCCTGGTAGGTCGCCCTGGCGTCGCGCGCCGTCGAGAACACCTCGTACCAGTACCAGTTGCGGCCGTCGGCGCTGTCGTCGGCGAGCTTCACGCTGACGGCCCAGCCCGACATCTTGCCCTTCTCGTACAGCTCCTTCACCGCGGCGACGCCCTTCGGGTGCGCGTGGCCCTTGCCGCGCCGCAGCGACGCGACCAGCGCGGGTGCGAGGAACGTCAGCACCGCATCGCCGTGCGGCCCGGCGGACTCGTGCTTCCCGCTCTCGTGCGGCCACGCCTTGTAGCCGCCGTCGGCGAGCCACGCCTGCAGCGCGACCGGCTCGATCGGCACGTCGACGTCCGCGACGGGGCCCTCACCGGCGGCGTCGTCGGCCGCAGCCGCGCTCGCGGCGCCGGCCGCGGCACTCCCGGGAGCCGGCCGATCCGGCGTCGCCTGGGTACCGCCGCAAGCGACGACGAGCGCGATCGCGAGGAGCCTGTGCATCGGTCGAGACCGTACGAGCGGCGGCCCGGGGCGGATCGACCCGCGCGCCTGCTAGCCGCGGCGCCGGCGGCGGCGCGGGAGGAGCGCGATCGCGAGGCCCACCGTCACGGCGATCAGGCCGGTCGGGTTGCTCGAGTTGCACACGCCGCACGCGTAGAAGCTCGTGCGGTCGCCGTGGAACGGGTCGTCGTCGTCGCCGCCGCCGCCGCCGCCGGCGATGCCCTCGCCCGACAGCGCGACCGTCAGCACCTGGCCGTTCAGCTGCGCGGCGGTGATCTGGAGCGTGCCGGTCGCGGCGCCGACCTGCGTCGGGCGAAACACGATGCTGATCGACGCGCTCTCGCCGGGCAGCAGCGTCGCCGGCGTCGTGCCGTCGATCGCGAACGGCTCGTCGGCGTGGATCGACGTGATCGTGAGCGGGCTGACGTCGCAGTTCTGCAGCGTCACGCGCTGGCCGTTCGCCGTCTGGGTGTGGATCGGCACCTTGCCGAACTCGAGCATCGACGGTGCGATCGCGCCGCCGTCGTCGACGAACTCCGCGCGCAGCGTCGTCGTGCGCGTCGCCGGCGTCGCGTCCGTCGTCCACACGAGCACGTCGTCGACGGGGCCGGGCACCATGCGGCGCTTCGGCGACACCTGCACCATCGCCTGCGTGCCCGCCGGCAGCGTCGCCGGGTACTGCACGGGCGTCGTGAACGCCAGGTCGAACGGCGCCGGGTTCATCTGCAGCGCGGGCGCCGTCAGGCCGAGCGTCGCCGTGCCCGTCGACTTCAGCGCGACGTTCGTCGCCGAGGTGCTCTGCCCGACGCAGAAGGTGCCGAGCGAGACCTCGGGCGGCACCTCGTAGCCCGGCGTCGTGACGAGGCCGGTCACCGGGACGGCGATCGGCATGAGCCCGCCGTTCGTCGGCGTGATCACGATCGACGTGTCGATCGGGCCGTCGACGGTGGGGTTCACGGTCATGTTGATCATGAACGGCGTCGTCGCGGCGCCGGTCGGCGACGCGATCGCCAGGTTCGGGTTCGCGCTCGCGAGGGCGACCGACGTCACCGGGATCGCCTGCGATCCCGAGCCCGTGCTCGTCACCATGTACGTCTTCGTCTGCACCGCGCTCTGCGTGCGGATCTCGCCCAGCTGCGTCGACGTCGGGCTGACGAGCAGCTCGGTGTTGCGCACCTCGCACCTCAGGTTGACGCTCACGCTCGAGCTGCCGAACGCCGACGGCGACGACAGCGCGATCGTCGTGTCCGCCGTGGTCGGCGCCGACGAGCCGCACGTGACGTTCACCGACGTGTTCGGCGGCGACACCGGCACGACGAGCGGGTTCGGCTGGATCGTGAACGGCGCGCCGATCGGGTTCGGCGTGATCGCGCCGTCGGTGAGCGCGCGGTTGCCGAAGTTGCCGACGACGAACGCCTGCGTCACCGGCGTGCCGACGGGGACGACGCCGAAGTCGAGCGTCGCGCCCGACACGAGGTTCAGCGTCGGCGCTACACCGGTGCCGCCGAGCGAGACCTCCGACGTGCGGTTCGCGCCGTCGTTGTACGCGACGATCAGCGTGCTCGTGCGCGGGCCGGGCGCGCTCGGGTCGAGCACGGTCGTGAGGTTGAGCTGTTGGCTGCCCGCGAGCGGGCACGGCACGTTGTTGCACTGCCCGGCGATCTGGATCGCCCAGTCGTTCGCGGCGCCGAGGATCGAGCTCGTCACGCTCAGCGAGTTGACCATCAGCATGCCGCTGCCGACGTTCCTGACCGTGACGATCGCGCTCCCCGAGCCGTTCGCGACCTCGACGTTGCCGACGTCGACCGTCGGCGGCGTCACCTGGATCGCCGGCCCGGCGGCGCCGCTGCCCGTGCACAGGAGCGTCACGGTGTCGCTCGCGTGAAAGCCGTTCGAGCCGATGCCGTGGAGGTGGCCCGTGATCGCACCCGACTTCGTCGGGCGGCACATCACGGCGACGGTCGTCGCGCTCCCGGCCGCCGGCCCGATGCCGGAGACGTCGCAGCCGATCGCGTTCGGGTTGCACGGCGTGCCGATCAGGAAGTTGTCGTCGTCGAGCTGCAGCTGCAGCGTCGCGACGTTCATGCCGGCCGAGCCGAAGTTGCTGAGCTGGATCGTCTGGATCGCCGAGGTCGAGCCGACGGGGACCGTGCCGAAGCTGAGCACCGGCGTCGGCGGCCACGCGAGCACGTTCGTGCCCTGCGTCTCGCACACGGCGAGGAAGCTCGTGGCGAGGACGTCGGCCGACGACGCGGTGAAGTTGCAGCGCCGCATGCCGACGGGGAGGCTCGGCGGGCAGGTGAGCGTCAGGACCTGCATGCCGCCGGCGGCGATCGTGAACGGCCCCGTGGGCGAGACCGTGATCGAGGGGTCGCATCCTCCGGCGGGGGTGATCGCGTCGATCGTGACCGACGTCGTGCCGACGTTCCTGAGGTTGACCGTACCGGCGGCGCCGAGGCCGTTCGCGTGGCGGATCACGCGGATCTTGGGCTCGAACGTGAAGCCCTCGAACCCCGGCGCCGCGCCGACGGCCGTGACCGCCGCGACGATCGCCACGATGCCGACACCGACGATGCGCTTGCGCTGCTTGGTCATAGCCTTCCGATCACGCCGATCGTCGGGACGAACACGTCCGCGTCGAAGGCCGTGCCCTCGATGCCGAAGAAGTGCTCGTAGCCGAGGTCGCCCTGCACGCTGAGGTGGCCGTTGACGACGAGCTCGACGCCCGCAGCCGCGCGGACGCCGAACGCGAGGTGCTTCGTCTTCTGACCGCTGACGTCCGCCTTGTCGTAGATGAAGGCCGGGAAGCCGCCCGCGACGTACGGGCGCAGCCAGCCCTTGAACAGGCGGATGCGCCCGCCGAGGTAGCCGCCCGTGATGTCGGAGCGCAGCACCATCGCCTCGCCCTCGAAGCGGTCGCTCGCGATCGCGATGCCGAGGCCGCCGGCGAACCCGCGGCCCTTGCCGTCGATGCGCACGACGCCGACGACGCCGGAGTTGATCTTGAGGCCGGTGTCGTAGTGCACGACCGCGTTGCCGTCGTCGCCGATGTCGAACGCGGGGATGATCGGCCGCAGCACGGCGTTGTTCGTGAGCAGCACGGTGCGCGTGGGCTCGCCGTTCGTACCCTTGCTCTCGCCGGTGCCGTAGCGCGTGCTGTCGTTGAGCCACGCGTGCACCTGCTCGGGGGGCCGCACCTGCTGCGGATCGGGCGCCGGCGGTGTGGGCGGATCGGGCAGCGCGAGCTGGAGGACGATCGCGACCTCCTTGACCTCACCGTCGAAGCCGTTGACGGTCATCTCGCTCGCGTCCTCGCTCTTGCGCACGTGATCGACCTTGCGGATGCGCACGAGGTGGATGCCGGGGCGCACGCGCGTCTGCAGCGAGCTGCCGACGGCGATGAACGGGCCGCCGTCGATCGAGATGTCGGAGCCGCGCGGGACGACGCGCACCGTGAGCACGGTGAGCTGCTCGTCGAGCTTCTGCAGGATCTCCTTCACCTCGGCGGCGCGCTCGGACCCCGACCCCGGGTCCATCAGGTAGCGCTGGTACGTGTTCGCCGCGTCGGCGGGGCGGCCCATGTCGCGCAGCGTCGACGCGATGTTGAGGAGGATGCGCGGGCTCGGGAACTTGCCGTACGCCTCGAGGAAGTTCGCGAGCGCCTGGTCGTACGCGTGCGCGAGCAGCTGGCGCACGCCCTCGGTCATGAGCGCCTGCGCGAGCGGCCGCACGCCCGGATCGTCGACGGGGACCGCGGGGTCCGACGTGATCGCGGTGAGCGCGGCGGCGAGATCCTTCTCGCCGCGGATCTGCGCGAGCGGTGCGTTCGGCTGCGCGCTCTCGGCCGGCAGCTCGGGTGGCGCGGGCGCCTGGGCGTGCGCCGCGAGCGTTCCCCCGAGCAACATCACGGTGGCGAATCGAGCGATCACGCGTCCTAGATCTTATCGCTGTACGGCGACTGGTTGTCGGTGACCGCGCCCCGGGGCTTGGGCACCGTCGCCGATCCGGAGCCGGCACGCGGCTTCTGCGGCACGGGCGTGGGGACCGGCGTGATCCGCGTCTCCCTGTGGGAGCCGCTCTCACGACCGGGCTGCTGCGGCGTCTCGACGACGGCCGGCTTCTCCTCCCGCATCCGCGGCGGGGCCGGCTCGACCGTCGCTGGAGGAGGCGGCGGTGGAGGAGGCGAGGTCGGTTCGTCGCTCGTGCGCTGGAGCACGACCACGGCGACGACGGCCGCGGTGATCGCCGCCGTCAGCGCGGCCGCGACGATCGGCAGGCTCGAGCGCCGCTTCGCCGGCACCGCGTGCACGGCGGCGGGGCGCTCGATCGTCTTCGCCGCGGGCCGGCCCGACAGGATCTCCGTCAGCGCGTTCACGACCTCGTGCGCCGAGGCGGGGCGCGCGTGGGGCTCCTTGTGCAGGAGCCGCAGGATCAGGTCCTCGAGCTCCGGCGAGAGGTCGGGGCGGAGCGCCGCCGGCGGCGTCGGCTGCGTGAACATGTGGTGCACGAGCACCTCGCCCGCGCCCTCGGCCTGGAACACCGGGTGCCCGACGAGCAGCTCGTACAGGATGCAGCCGAGCGAGTACAGGTCGGCGCGGTGATCCGCGGCGCCGGCGGCGCGCGCCTGCTCCGGAGCCATGTACAGCGGCGTCCCCATGAGCACGCCGGTCTGCGTGAAGCGCGCGCGCTCGGCGGGGCCGCGGTGGTCGAGCTTCGCGATGCCGAAGTCGAGCACCTTCACGCGCTCGCCGATCGGGCTGTCGAGGTCCGCGACGAGGAACACGTTGTCGGGCTTGAGGTCGCGGTGGACGATGCCCTTCTCGTGCGCGGCGCGCAGCGCACTCGCGATGCCGCGCGCGATCGTCGCCGCCTCGACCTCGGAGAACCGCCCGCGCTCGAGGGCGCGCTGCCCGAGCGGCATCCCCTCGAGGTATTCCATCACGAGGTACGCCTCGCCCTCGTCGGTGTAGCCGAAGTCGTAGACCTCCACGATCCCCGGATGGCGGATCGACGTCGTCAGCTTCGCCTCGCGGAAGAAGCGCTCGACGAGCTCGCCGTCGGTCGTGAGGTGCGGGTGCAGGACCTTCACCGCCGCGGGGCGGTCGAGCAGCTCGTGGCGGGCCTGGTAGATCGTGCCCATACCTCCGACGCTCAGCTTGCCGACGATCCGATAGCTCCCCAGCACGTCGCCGGCCGCGGGCTCTCTCACGTCGCCACCATTGCTCGTCGGAAGAATGCTTCAGACGGCCGTTCTCTTCAAGTTGAGTTCAGGTGCTACCTTCCTCCGGTGCCGAGCTTCCAGCGCCACGTCTTCGTCTGCGTCAACGAGCGCGCGCCCGACAACCCGAAGGGCTGCTGCAAGTCGCGCG
Source organism: Deltaproteobacteria bacterium (assembly GCA_019637375.1). Taxonomy (GTDB): domain Bacteria; phylum Myxococcota_A; class Polyangia; order Haliangiales; family Haliangiaceae; genus JABFXX01. The sequence continues at coordinate 30,302 of JAHBVW010000008.1, forward strand.
GCGGCGTCGAGGTGCGCGACACGCTGAAGACCGAGCTCAAGAAGCGCGGGCTCGCGAAGCTCGTGCGCGCCAACAACGCGGGATGCCTCGACCAGTGCGAGCAGGGTGTGACGGTCGTCGTCTACCCGGAGCAGGTCTGGTACGGGCATGTCACACCCGCAGATGTCGTCGAGATCATCGAGCAGCACCTCGTCGGTGGCAAACCGGTGACGCGCCTGCTGCTCCCCGACCAGCCGCACCTGAAGGGCGATCTCCCGGCGCTGGAGATCACGAGGTGAAGCGCGCCGCGGCGCTGCTCGCGCTGCTGCCGCAGGTCGCCCACGCCGAGGACCGCGTCGATCCGGCGGCGGAGCGCGCCGCGGAGGCGAACCTCGAGTCGCAGGCGCGCCGCAGGGGGATCAGGGTGCAGTTCGCGGTCGGCGGCGCGATGACGTTCGGGCGCGGCTACGACGAGACGATCGAGCAGGGCGTCGGCACGTCGCTGCGCCTCGGCTCGGTCGCGACGGAGCGGCTCGTGTTCACGATCGAGGCGTCGAACTTCACGCTCCTGCACCGCCCCGCGGCGATGGACGGCGCGAGCAAGACGCACAAGAACCTCGTCAACAACGTGCTCGTCGGCGCGCAGTACTACGTCAACCCGGCGCTGTGGGTGCGCGGCGCCGTCGGCGCGAACAGCTACATCGGCGAGCGCGTCGTGCGCGGCGACGGCACGGTCGGCGACCTGCGCACCGCCGGCGTCGCCGCCGGCTTCGGCCTCGGCCTCGACGTCCTGCGCCTGCGCCGCAACATCCTCCTCGGCTTCGAGGTCCTGTCGACGCTCGGCTTCTCGCGCGAGGGCCAGATCTCGTCGAGCTCGTTCATGCTCGACGTCTCGATCGACTAGTGCTCCAGGTCCTCCTCGGGCCAGCCGGGCCCGTCGTGCACGTCGGGCCCGTCGTGCGCGTCGGCCTCCATCGGCGCGAGGTCGAGGTCCAGCACCTCGTCGCCCGCGGCGCCGCCGAGCTCCTGCGCTGCGGACGCGCCGGCGTGCGTCGCGACGACGAGCGCGTCGGTGTACGTGCGGATCGTGTAGCGGCCGGCCGCGTCGGTGGTGGTCCGCGCGTCGTCGCCCTCGAACGTGGCGACGATGTTCGCGCCGGCGACGGGGCGGCCGTCGCGCCGCACGACGCCGCGCACCAGCTTCCTCGCCGGCGGGCCGAGTGCGAGCTCGAGCTGCGTCGCCGCGCCGGCGGTCACGTCGACGAGCTTGCCGAACGTGTGGCCGCGCCACGTCGCCGCCAGCTCGAGCCGGCCGCACGCCGGCACGTCGTCGACGGTGAACTTGCCGTGCGCGACGCTGACGACGCGCCGCTCGCCGGGGAGCGCGACCCCGCCGGCGGGGCTCGTGCACGTGCGCAGCTCGAGCTCGAAGCTGCCGCTGTCGAGGCGCGACACGGTGCCCTCGAGGCGGCCGACGCCGCCGAGGGCGAGCCGCACGTCCGCCTGCGGTGACGTGACGATCGCGGTGACGACGCCGCGGCCGGGCGCGTGCACGGAGATGCGGTAGCGGCCGGCGGGCATGTGGAACACGCCCCAGCTGCCGTCGGCGTCGGTGCGCTCCTGTTGCCCGATGCCGCCGGGATCGAGGGGCATGAGGTCGACGTAGGCGTCGGCGACCGCGGCGCCGGCGGCGTCGACGAGCGTGCCCGCGATGTCGGGGCGGCGATCGGGGACGGCGAACGTCGTGGTGAAGCGCGCGCCGTCGACGCACGTGAAGGTCTGCGCCTCCGACGGCGCCGACTTCCAGGGCCACGCGCGCAGCGTGACCTCGCCGGGCTCCGCCGTGACCCAGCGGAACGTGCCGTCGGCCTCGATGCGGCTCGACGGCGAGAACTCGAGGTCGGTCGTGCCCCAGCGGCGCTCGATCGCGCCGTCGACGCGCGCGCGCCCGGCGGGGCCGACGACGCGCCCGGCGATCACGCAGCCGGCGGTCATCGTCACGTCGCGCGCGATCCGCCGGGCCGCCTCGACGAGGACGACGCGGTCCGCGCGCGCGTCGGCGCCGGCGAAGCGTGCGTGCGTGGCGTCGATCGCGTACTCGCCCTCGGGGAGGCGCAGCTCGTACCGGCCGCTCGCGTCGCTCTCGGCGAGGTCGGTGCCGAGCGCCGGCCGCGTGCCGGTGTTCGTGCGCGCGCGGACGGCCGCGCCCGCGATCGGGTTGCCGCTCCGATCGAGGACGCGGCCGGTGACGATGCCGCCTCGCGTGACGGTGAGGTCGTGGCCGCCGGCGTCGGCGTTCGCGACGAGCAGCGGCATGAGCGCCTCGTCGGGGACGCCGGCCGCGTCCGCGCTCGGCGGGCCGGGCAGGCGCACGCGCTCGGCGCGGCCGACGGACAGCACGGTGTCGTCGCGCACGAACGCGCGGTACACGCCGGGTGCGACGGCGATGCGGTACGTGCCGTCGGCGCCGGCGATCGTCGTCTCCTCGGCACCGAAGATCGCCGAGCGCAGCACGACCTCGACGCCGGCGACGGGCCCGTGCGTGCGCGCGTCGATCACGGTGCCCGACACGACCACCGCGCCGTCGAGATCCGCGGCGCCGGCCGCGAACGCGCCGGTGCGGGCCGTGCGCAGCCTGCCGATCGCCTCGCTCAGCCGCGGATCCCCGGCGCGGCGGGAGCCCGCCGCCTCGTCACCACCGGCTCCAGAGGGGCCCGGTGACGATGTAGGCCGGTGGGCGAGATGAGCGAACAACGCGATCCCCCCGAGCGCGATGGCGGCGGCGGCGGCGCGGCGACGTCTCATCTGCGAGGTAGGACGCACGAGCGGTCTCCAGGTTTCCCGGAGCGTCGTCTCTACCTGCGTTCGGGCGGCGCTATTCCTGAACTTCGATCACGAGCGCGGTGATGTTGTCCTTGCCGCCGCGCTGATTGGCCATGCCGATCGCCGCCTCGGCACACTCCTCGAGGTCGCCGTCGGCGCACAGGTCCACCACGTCCTTGTCGTCGGTGAAGTAGCCGTGCAGGCCGTCGCTGCAGAGGAGGAAGCGATCGCCGATCGCGATGTCGATGTCGGCGGTGTCGACCTGGACGTAGTCCTTGTGGCCGACGGCGCGGGTGATGACGTTCTTGCCGGCGGCCTTCTCGGCCTCCTGCTTCGTCATCATGCCGTGCTTGACCTTGTAGTTGATGAGCGTGTGGTCCTCGGTGATCTGGAGGACGGAGCTCCGGCGCACGCGGTACACACGGCTGTCGCCGACGTGCACGGCGAACGCGAGGCCGGCCCGGATGAGGAGCGCCGACAGCGTCGTCGACATCCCCTTCTTCTCGGGGTCGAGCTCGGCCATGCCGAACACCATGTAACAGGCGCTCTTGACGCCGCTCTCGAGGAGTCGGCGGATCTCCCACACGCACTCCGTGTCGCCGGCGTGGATGCGCTCGACCAGGCGGTCGAGGTCGCGCGCCGCGCCGAACACCCACATCCGCAGCTGCTCGACGGCCTCGCGGCTCGCGATCTCGCCCTTGTTGTGGCCGCCAACACCATCGGCGACGACGTAGAACCCGCGTTCGTCATCGCGAAAGAACGCGTCCTCGTTGATCTGACGCTTGCGGCCCACATCGGAGCGCGCGACGGAGTAGAGCTTCACCACCCGGCGGTCATCCTATCATGGCGTGCTACGATCTCACCGGTGTCCGAGCGGCCACCCATCCAGACGATTCTTCGTGAGCGGTCGAGCGAGATCCTCGCGAGCTGGATCGTCAGGTTCGAGCGCTCGCCGCTGAGGTTCCGGCGCGCGACGAAGGCGGCCACCCACACCGCCCAGGTCGCCGCCCTGGTCGAGTCGCTGTGTGTCGCAGCCGGGTCGCAGCTGCAGCCGGGCTCCGACGCCACGCGCGAGCTCGAGCGCAGCGCCGCCTTCCTCGGGGCGCAGTTCGCGAGCGAAGGGGCCACGGGGTACGACATCGCGGCGCTCCTCCTCGAGCTGCGCGAGGTGGTTGCCTCGCTGGTCGGGCCCGAGGACGCGGTCGCCCTGACGCGCCTGTTCGAGTGGCTGACCGTGGTCGCGCTCGACGGTTTCGCGGCGTCGGGGCTGCAATCCTTGCGCGAGAAGGTGTCCGATCAGCTCGAGGTCGGGACGCCCGTCGTCGAGCTCTTGCCCAAGGTCCCGGCGGTGTTCCTCGTCGGGGCGCCCACGGCGTCGGTGCTCGACAACCTCCTGTCGCGCGCGTGGATGCTGGCGGTCGGGACGGGCGCGCCGTGCCTCATCATCGACTGCGCGGGCCTCGCGGAGGTCGGCGAGCGCAACTTCGACGCCGGCTACAAGGAATTCCTGGAGCAGGCCGAGGGCAGCGCGCTGCAGGTGCTGCTCTCGGGAGCGCGGCGCCCGCTGCGCGAGCGCACGGCGGCCGTGACGCAGGAGCACGGGCTGGCGCTGCAGCACTTCGATCGCGTCGACAGCGCCGTCGCGCATGCCGTCGAGCGCGCCGGCTATTTATTGATGCGACGCACGTAGTTCAGCGCGACCCGCCCGCCCCGGACGCGTGGGAGAGCTGTGATACGATCGTGTCTCGGTGGGCGATTTTCCAATCGGCTTCGGCCGGTACCAGCTCGTCGAACGGCTCGCCGTCGGCGGGATGGCCGAGCTGTTCGTCGCGACGTCCCCTGGCGAGCACGGCTTCCAGAAGAAGGTCGTGATCAAGCGGCTCCTGCCGCACCTCCTCGAGGACGAGACCTACAACGCGATGTTCATCGACGAGGCCAAGCTGACGGCCCGCCTCGTCCACCCGAAGATCGCGCAGACGTTCGAGCTCGGGAAGGTCGACTCCGCGCTGTACATCGCGATGGAGCACGTCGACGGGATCGACGTGCTCGCGCTGCTCCGGGAGTACGCGGCGCGGCGGCGGCGGGTCGAGCCGCAGCTCGCGGCGTGGGTGGCGCACGAGGTGCTCGACGCGCTCGACTACGCCCACAACCTGGCCGGGGAGGAGGGGCGGCAGCTCGGCATCGTCCACCGCGACATCTCGCCGTCCAACGTGCTGCTCAGCGTGCGCGGCGACATCAAGCTCGTCGATTTCGGCATCGCGCGCGCCGTCGACCCCGAACGGGCGCACAAGAGCAAGTCGGGCACCCTGAAGGGCAAGTACGGCTACATGTCGCCGGAGCAGGTCATCGAGCTCAACCTCGATGCGCGCAGCGACCTGTTCTCCGTCGGCGTCGTGCTCGCCGAGCTGCTCACGGGGCGGCGCCTGTTCGCAGCCGCGAACGAGCTCGACGTGCTGCTGATGGTGCGCGACGCCAAGCTGACGCGCTTCGACAAGTACGGCAGCGACGTCGAGCCGGGGCTGTCGGAGATCGTGCGGCGCGCGCTGCGCAAGACCGTCGACGAGCGCTGGCAGACGGCCGCGCAGTTCCGCGACGCGCTCGCGGAGTGGCTGTTCGACCACCGCCACCGCGTGACGAACCGGCACATCGCCGACGTCGTCAGCGAGCTGCGCGATGCCGTCGTCGAGCGCCGCACGCGCACGCTCGCGCCGCCGCCGACCGCGGTGCTCGGGGATCGCGTGGCGCACCCGCCGCCCGACGAGATCGACGTCGCGATCAGCCGCGCTCCGAGCGAGACCGACGGCGCGCCGGTGATCGTCGTCGAGGGCGGCGACTCCAACCCGGTGATCTCGGTGAGCTACGACGGCGCCGACGCGCGGCACAGCCGGCCGATCCCGGTGAGCGACCTGTCGCCGAGCGTGGCGAACGTGCGGTCGTCGACGCGCGCCGAGACCGTCGACCAGCGGCCGCGCGCGCAGGCGATGCCGGCCGTCGAGCATCCGCCGCAGCCGCTCGCGCGCAAGCTGTCGACGGAGGATCCGGCGCGCGTCGTGATCTCGACGGAAGATCGCCACCTGCGCTCGCACGGCGGGCGAACGCCGACGCCGCCGTCGCTCGAGCCGTTGCCGCCGCTCGCCCCGGCGCCGCCGCCGCCGCAGCGCCCGGCCGCCGGGAGCTCGCCGTCGCTGCGCGATCGCTCGCCGCCGCTGGACCTCGACGGCATCGTCGAGGTGCCGATCGGCGACACGATCAGCGCCGCCGTCGAGGCGATCACGCTGCCCGATCCGCCGCTGCCGAGCACCGAGGACTCGGCGATGCGCGCGTTCGACGACCTCACCGAGCCGCCGACGGCGAAGGGCCACCTGCGGCCGCCGACCGAGGAGGAGGCGCTGCGCAAGCGCCCGCCGACGCCGCCCGCGCTGTCGGACATCGCCGAGCCGCCCGACGACGCCGGCGACTTCACGACGACGTCGCCGCTGCGCGTGCTGTTCCGCCTGATGACCGCGCGCGCGACGGGCCTGCTCGTCGTCGCCGTCGGCGGGATCAAGAAGGAGATCTACGTCCGCGACGGCCAACCCGAGTACGTCTCGAGCAACGTCGCGTCCGAGCTGTTCGGCAACTACCTCGTGACGAAGGGCGTCCTCTCCGACGGCGAGCTCGCGATGGCGCTCGCGATGATGCCGCACTACGGCGGCAAGCTCGGCGACACGCTCGTCGGGCTCGGCTTGCTGAAGCCGCTCGAGGTGTTCCGCCACCTCACGCGCCAGGTGCGCACGAAGATCATCGACGTGTGCACGTGGAACAAGGGCTCCTTCGGCTGGTACGCCGGCCGCGAGAACCCGCGCGAGGCGTTCCCGCTCGACTTCAACGCCTTCGAGATCCTCGGTGCCGGTGCGATGGCGATCTCCGACGACCACATCGAGACGTGGATCGCCAAGCACGGCTCCCTGCGCCTGCGCGCGTCCCGCACCCGCCGCGTCGGCCCCGAGCGCTTCGAGGTCAAGGGCCTCGTCGAGATCTGCGACCACCTCGACGGCCGCCGCTCCGTCGGCGACCTCGTCGAGGAGCACGAGGACCGCGCCGCCCGCCTCGTCTCCGGCCGCATGCTCTGCCTCCTCGAGGCCTGCGACCTCGCGCGCCCGGCGTAGCTCACGTGTACAGGTAGACGACGAACGCGATCGGGATGGCGAGGCCGCCGGCGACGAACCACTTGCCGCGGCCGAGGAGGCCGCGGTCGCCCTTCATCATCGTGAGGCCGGTGAGGGCGAGGATGATGAGGGCGATCGCGAAGGCGTCGGCGACGTAGGTCCAGATGCCCTTCAGGTTGTTGAGGTGCATCGCGTTGACCTCGAAGAACACGGCGCGCTTCGCGAGGCCCTTGTAGGTGCCGCGGCCGGTCGCGAATTCGACGCGGACCTCCTGGCCCCCGTCGAGGAACACGCGCAGCTCGCGCGGGTTCTCGTGGAAGTGGCCGCGCACGTCGGCGCGGGCGATGCCGAGCGCGGTGACGACGTGCGCCTCGGCGGCGGCGAGCGAGTCGGTCGGCAGCGGGCCGACGTCGACGTCGCGCGTCGAGTAGCTGTAGTTCGGGTTCCAGTCCTCGATGTGGTTGACCGCGAGACCGGACAGCCCGTAGGCGAGGATCAGCGCGACCGCGATGTAGCCGAGGTCGCGGTGGATCGCGCGGAACAGCCGGCGCCACTTGATGCGGCGCAGGTCCATCTCAGGGGCGGCGATCGAGGATCTGCGCGCCGGTGCCGTCGATGCGAATGCTCAGCGACGGGCCGGTGATGCTCGCGGGGTCGTACGTCTTGCCGTACTCCTTCGCCTCGTACTCGGCCTTCGCCTTGGTCTCCTCGAGCGACAGCTCGCGCACGGCGACGACGCCCTCGGCGACGGCCCACTTCCCCTTCGCGTCCATCGGGAACACCATCTCGCCGTCGGTGACCTTGAACTTCAGCTTCTGACCCGGCTTGTCGCCGGCGAGGTCCATCCAGCAGCCGCGCTTCGGGCACACGTCCGTGATCATGCCCTCGACGCGCACGGTCTTGCCCTTGAACGCGCTCGGGTCGGCGAGCAGCTTGTCGATCGGCGTCGCGTCCGCGACCTTCACGCCCGCGCCGAGCGAGACGGCCTTCGCCGGCGCCGGTGTCTTGGACGGCGTCGTCGGCGCCTCGGCGGTCTTGGTCTCGGCGTTCGCGGACGCCGGCGGACCCTTGTCGCAGCCGGCGACGGCGGCGGCCCCGGCGACCGCGGTGGCAAGGACGAACAGGATCGATGCCTTCACGCGCGGAGTCTTACCGCATCCCCCGCGGTCAGTCGACGGTGACCTTCGACACCCGGGCGAGCCCGATCGCGCGGGCGCGCTCGAGGACGGCCTCGACGATGCGCGGCGGCGCGCCGCGGCGGACCTGGACGACGATCGACGTGGCGGCGTCGTCGTCGAAGCTCAGGCGGAGGAGCCCGTCGAGCGTGTCGTCGTCGAGGGCGTTGCCGCCGACCATGCGCCGGCCGGCGGCGTCGACGAGCACGACCAGCGTCGGGTGCAGGTCCGCCGGCTGCGGGATCGGGGCGCCCGTCGACGGCGGCGGGGCGGGGCGTGCCCCGGGGCGCGGCGCGCGCTTCAGGTGGCGGTCGATCGCGGCCGCCATCGTGGCGCGGGTCTCGCCGTCGAACGACGTTGCCGTGTGATCGTACTCGGGGCTGAGCAGCGTGCCGGGCTGCGACGCGTGCACGGCGCCGAGGTTGTGCGCGAGCTCGTGGAGGAACAGCGCCGTCGTCTTGTGCTGCCGGCGCGCCTCGTACAGGTGCTTGCGCTCGTCGGCGGAGATGTCGCGGAAGAACGCGTCGAAGCTCTTGCGCTCCTCGCGATCGGCGAAGCCGCGCAGGACGATGTGGCGGCCGGGCACGTTCGCGATGCCGAGCTGCTCGAACTGCGATGCGACGAGGCTCATCGCCGACGTCAGGCCGACGACGGTGAGCACGCCGTCGCCGGGGTCGTGCTGCTGGAGCGCCTGCGCCACGTCGAGCAGCGTCGCGCCGGCGGGGGCGCGGTAGCTCCACGCGTGGAGCTCCGCGACGAGCTTCACGCCGAACGCCTGCCCGAGGATGTCGTTCGTCATCTCGAGCTCGCGCTGGAACGCCTGCTGCCAGCCGACGTTCTGCGCCCGGTACTCCTCGTCGGCGTACACGCGGATCTTCGCGACGCCGATCTCGCCCGACCACTCGCCGTCGACGACGATCGCGGGCGGCGTCAGCTTCGCGGCCTGCATGCGCTGCGCTTGCTTCGCCGACTTCCCGCTGCCGAACGTCATCACCGGCGAGATCAGGCACCCCGAGAGACACGCGACCACCACGACACCCACGAGCTTCACGCGCCCAGCATATCCAATCTCCGCGCGAGGTGGGCGGGAGCGTTCGCGGTGGTGCTGCGTCACTCGGCCGGAGTAGCTCGCGAGGTCGCACGCCGGCGGGTGGCACCCGGGACCTCGTCGAAGGCGAGGAGGCCGTGGCGCCTCCAGCCCTCGCGGAGGAGCCAGGTGTGGGGACGGTAGACGACGAGCGGATCGTACGTGTCCCGCCAGCGCCACATCAGGGCACGCTCGGCGTGAGGCTTCCAGCCGTCGAACAAGACGCCCGTCGAGTACGGGTCGACGTTCCACCTCGGGTCCGAGCTGCGGTCTTCGCGGTGCTTGCGCCAGTTGTTCAGCACGTACGCCAGCGCGTTCCGGGCCTGTCGCGGGGTCGTGATGATCTCCTGGTGGAAGCGGTCGGGGAACACCGCGCCACGGCGGCGTCGCACCAGGCCCGCCCTGCGGCTGTACGCGCGGTTGATGTGCTTCGCGGCCGAGATCTGGAATCCCTGCATCCCGCGCGAGAGGGCCACCTTGTCGTCGGCCTCGACGAGCAGGTGCACGTGCGTGTGCTGGATGCTGATGTGCACGATCCGGAACGCCCCGCGCGCGGCGAAGTTGAGCTCGCGCCGCGCGGCGGTGAAGGTCGCCTCGCGCAACGCGCGATACATGTCGCGCGTCCGGAGGCCTCGCACCTCGTGATGCACGCGCAGGACGACGTGCACCGGGCAGTGTCTCGTGAGCCGTGGCCGCACCCCGTGCGGAGCCCCGGCCCCCGCCTTCCTCGGCCGCCCGGGCCTGCGACCCGTCGCGACCCTGCCGCTCTTGTCCCGGAACGCCAGGCCCTGCTGCACGTGCCTCTTCCGCACTCTCACGATGAGGACATGCCTACCACCGCTCAGCTACAGCGCAATCAATTTTCGCCGATATTTCCATGAACGCCACTCGACGGCTTGTTCGTCACCGGGGTGCGGCTGTCGAGCGGCGCCTGCCGCAGGATGCGGCAGGCGCCGCTCGTTGCACGACGACGTTATGTGCGAGGATGTGCAGTCGCAGGAGGGGTGTCCGATGAGTTGGAAGCAGTACGTGCGAAGCGTGCAGGCTGCGCAGCGACGGGAAGAGCGGGCGGCGGCCCGGCGCTATCGGGAGCTGGAGCGTGCCCACAAGGCACTCCAGAAGCAGGCGGAGAGAGAGTATGCGGCGGCCGAAGTCGCCAAGTACGAGAACTACGTCGAGCTGCTGGTGAGCGTCCACGTGGACGGCGGCCCCATGTGGGACTGGAACCGGACCGCGGCCACACCTCCGCCGAGCCAGCCCGTGCCCGGGACCGCGCGAGAGATGAGTGCGCGTGCCGACCTCGATTCCTATCGACCCGGGTTCTTCGAGAAGCTCCTCGGGGGTGCGAAGAAGCGCCAGGCGGAGCTGGAGGCGCTCGTGGCGCACGCGCGAATCCAGGACGAGAGTGAGTATCAGGTGGCCCTGAACGTGTTCCGGGCCGACCTCGACCGGTGGAACAAGGAACAATGGCTTGCCCCCAGGGTGCTCGCTCACGATCCGCCGGCGTGCTTGGCTGCGCTCGAGCATGCGAGTGCCTTCGCGGAGGTCGAGACGTTCGGCGCCAAGGTCAGGTTCGAAGCGATCCGGAACGACGTCGCGACACTGTCGTGCTCGATCACCGACCCTGAGGTCGTCCCGAAGGAGGAGCTCAAGCTCACGGCGGCCGGCAAGATCTCGACGAAGGAGCTGCCGCCATCCAGGTACTGGACCCTGTTTCAGGATCACGTGTGCTCCTGTGCACTCAGCGTCTCTCGGGAGACCTTCGCGGTGATCCCGGTGACACGCGCGATCGTCAACGTCTGGGTGCAGCAGCTGAATCCCGCGACGGGACACGTGGAGCCGGCTTGCATGCTCGCGGTCCACTTCACACGGCGAGGACTCGGTGGGCTTCGCCTCGAGGCCGTGGATCCGTCGGACTCGATGAAGAACTTCAATCATCGGATGAAGTTCAAGAAATCGACCGGGTTCGAGCCCGTCGAGCCCACCAGCGACGAGGAGGGATGGGTGACGACGTGAGCGCTGCAGGCTGGTACTCCGATCCGCGCGACGCCGGCCTTCTTCGCTACTGGGATGGAAGTGCTTGGTCGGAGCGGACGGCTCGGCTGACCACCAGCCTCGAAGAGGACGACCTCGGCGCACGAGTGCGGGCGCTCCACGCCGAGTACGAACAGCTTCGGACACAGGTCGTCCAGACCGCGGACGTGATGATTCTGCAGGAGGTCGGAATCTATCAATACTCACATCCGCTGGACGACGCTCCCGCCTTCAAGGTCCTGCTCGAGCGTATCGAAGAGGAGCTGAGGACCAGCGTGAAGTCTGGGGCGGCCGTGACTTCCACCAAGAAGTGGATCATCAACGGCTCGGAGAAGGAGGGCGCAAAGATGGTGGCGGACTTCAGCAAGCTCATCCTCCGCGCCTACAACAACGAAGCGGACAACGTCGTCAGGACGCTTCGACCTTACGGCGTGGACGCCGCCATCGCTCGACTCGACAAGCTTCGGGCTTCGATCGCGAAGCTCGGCGCAAGCATGAAGCTGGCCGTCACCGACGAGTATCACGCGCTCCGCGTGTCGGAGATCAGGCTCACGGCCGACTATCTCCACAAGCTGGCCGAGCAGAAGGAGCATGAGCGCGAGGAGCGGGTCCGGTTGAGGGAGGAAGCGCTTGCGCGTCGCGAATACGAGGCCGAGCAGGCTCGCCTCGAGAAGGAGCAGCAGCACTACCTGAACGCGCTGGCGAAGCTCGCGGAGAAGGGAGACGTGGCGGCGGTGGCCGAGACGCAGGCGCGCTTGAACCAGGTGCAGGAGGCGCTCGACGGCGTGATCGCACGCGCGGCGAACATCCGCGCCGGCTACGTGTACGTGATCTCCAACGTCGGTGCGTTCGGCCCACGCGTGGTGAAGATCGGGCTCACACGGCGGCTACAGCCGCTCGAACGAGTCCACGAGCTGGGCGGTGCCTCGGTGCCGTTCCGTTTCGATCTTCACGCACTCATCTTCAGTGACGATGCCGTGTCGCTGGAGACGGCACTACACCGCGAGTTCGCTGCTCACCGTGTGAACCTGATCAACGTGCGGCGCGAGTTCTTCTACATCGAGCCCGGAGAGGTCAAGGCGGCGTTGATCCGGCTCAACGGTGACCTGTTGACGTTCTTCGACGTGCCCCACGCCATCGAGTGGCGTCAGAGTGAGTCCCTCCGCCGTGGAGGGTCCCCGAGGAGCGAGCCGCACGACGCCGGAGGGGCCTGCGGTGTGGAGGTGGATCGCCTCGACGAGCTCGACGATGACCGAGAACCGTAGCCAGTCCGTTCACGGGATCGGCGCTGCGCGACGAGCTACTCGGCCGGAGGCGCAGCGGGGAGATCGAGCTTCGTGTCGGCGGGGAGCTTCTCGATCGCGACGAGCCGGAGGGGTGGGGGCTTCTTGTAGTCGACGGTGAAGGTGAAGCGGATGGGGTCGCCGGCGGTGAGGTCGGAGAGTGGAGTCGAGGAGGTGGCGGCGAAGACCATGGCCATGGGGTCCATGGGCTCGAGCTTGCCGGTGACGGTGCGCATGGTCGGGATGCGCTCGTGGAAGATCACGAGGGCGTCGGAGCGGACCTCGGTGATGCGGCCGCGCGAGGAGAAGCGCTCGGCGTCGGGATCGTGGTCGGGGCGGGAGCTGCACGCGACGGCGAGGAGGAGCAGCGGCAGCGCGCGGGCGGACATCGCGGACGTTGTAGCACCCGCGTCGCGAGAGGCTCAGCGGCGGAGCGGGTAGACGACCTCGGTGCGCCAGTCCTTCGGATCGGGGGTGGTGCCGGGGTCGGTCACGTAGCTCTCCCACGGGGGCCCGTTGGGCTCGAGGTGCTCGGCGTCGAGCCAGCGCTCGACGGCGGCGTGCGTGGCGGCGAGCGTGTCGTAGTTGCCCTCGTGGATCGCGACGGCCGCGGGGCCGCCGGGGAGCTCGATCGCGACGATGTCGCCGCCGTCGCCCGTCGAGGGCACGGCGATCGGCAGGCCTGCCTCGAGCGAGACGAGGCCGGGGCCGGACGCGGCGAGGTAGCGGGTCATCGGCGGGCCCGCGAACGGCACGCCGTGCTGTTGGCACCATGCAAATACGCGGGGCAGGCAGGCGCTGAGGGTGTTCGCGATCTCGGAGACGGCGCACTTGCGGCGGATGACGAGGGCGGTGGCGGGCGCGAGGTCCCGGCGAGCGATGGTGACGGTGGGCATGGTGATCGGAGTCCTTTCGACGGTGGGCAGGTGATGAAGCCCGATGCACGGCCCCGCGGCGCCGACGACGTCGGCGTGGCGCGCGGCGACCTTGCGCGTCGCCGACGGGCCGAGCCCGCGCTCGCGGTACGCGCGCGGAGACATCCCGAACCGGCGCAGGAACGCGCGGCTGAACACCTCGTGGCTCGCGAACCCGGCGTCGAGGGCGACGTCGAGGATCGGCCGCCGCGACCGCACGAGCTCCACGGCGGCACGCTCGAGCCGCATCCGCGCCGTGAAGCGCTTCGGCGTCTCGCCGGTGACGCGCAGGAACGCGCGGTGCAGCTCGAACGGCGACCGGCGAGCCCGGCGCGCCAGGGCGGCGAGCGAGGCGTCACCTCCGGCGCGGCACGCCGGCAGGAGCTCGAGGACGAGCGACGTGGGGATCGGCATCAAGGCTCTCCCGCCGCACGCTAGGTCCGGCGCGGGGCGCAGTCTTGACGATTCTTGCGCGTCCGATCAAGCCGTCAGCGCCGCGCACGCACGAACGGGCGTGGGAACGCAGCGTGGACGATGCGCCCGATCGAGCCGTCAGCGCCGCCCGCGCACGAACGCGTACGTGAGGGCGACGGTGATGAGGTCGGGCAGCACGAACAGCATCGACGCGAACGCGGCGCGCATCACGACCATGCCGATGCCGATCAGCGCGAGCTGGTCGCCGGTCACCGTGATGCCCCAGAAGTTGGTGTAGCGCGTGCCGAGCGACCACCCGTACGCGCACCACGCCGCGGTGGCCATCGCGGTGCCGCCCGCGAAGTACAGGTCGCGCAGCACCGGGAACGCGAGGGCCAAGAGGCACGTCGCGAGCGCGGCGACGACCGGGACCCCGACGAGGAAGCGCGTCAGGCGCTGCGGTCCCCACCAGCGCTCGAGCTCGCCGCCGATGGTGACGAGGATGATCGCGTCGAACAGCAGCTCGATCGAGCCGGTGATGATGAACGCGTACGTGAGCGGCTGCCACAGCGCGCCGTGCAGCACCGCGCCCGGCGACAGCAACAGCCAGTGCGCGCTGAGGATGCCGGCGATGATCGAGCCGGCGACGACCGCCGCGGCGAGCCGGGCCGCGGCCCCGAGGTTCAGGCGGGGGAACTGGGGACCGCGGGGCTGGCGCTGCGTGACGATGCCTCGACGGTACACGAGATCGCCGCCGGCGGCGCGGCGCTCCTCAGGGCGGCGTCAAGGAGGCGCGCTCGAGGGCGGCCGTGAAGCGCGCGGGCAGCGGCGCCTCGACGACGAGCGAGAACGGCGGCGGGAGGGCGACGCGCGCGGCGTGGAGGTAGAAGCCGGTGTCGCCGGCGGCGCCCGGTGGGAGCGGTGCGCCGCCGTAGAGCGTGTCGCCGGCGATCGGCGCACCGGCGACGGCGAGGTGCGCGCGCACCTGGTGCATGCGGCCCGTGCGCGCGACGCAGCGGACGAGCGCGTGGGTCGCGGAGGTGCGCTCGACGGCGAACTCGGTGTGCGCCGACAGCCCGTCGGTCTCGTCGACGCGCACGCGGTTGCCGCGCTGGACGAGCGGCGCGTCGACGGCGTGCACGGCGGGGCGGCCGCACGTGATCGCCAGGTACGCCTTGTCGACGCGGCCCGCGGCGAACGCCTCGCGCAGCGCCCGGTGCGCGGCGGGAGTGCGCGCGGCGATGAGGACGCCGGAGGTGCCGACGTCGAGGCGGTGCACGAGGCCGCCGTCGCGCGGATCGCCGTCGTGGAGCTCGCGGCACTCGGGCCAGCGCGCCGCGATCGCGTTCGCCGCGGTGCCGCGCTCGCCCGCGCGCAGCGGCTGCGAGGGCATCCCGGCGGGCTTGTCGATCGCGATCAGGTCGTCGCGCTCGACGAGCACGACCAGCGGCGCGTCCTCCGGAACCGGGCGCAGCGCGTCGCCGGTCGCCGGCTCCTCGAGGAGCTCGATCGCATCGCCGGGCGCGACGCGGTCGCCCTTCTTCGCGCGCCGCCGCACGCCGCCCGACACGATGCGCACGCGCCCGGCATCGAACAGCTCGGCGAGCCGGCGCCGCCCGGCGTCGGGGTAGCGCTTCGCGAGCGCGAGATCGGCGCGCTGCGCGGCCTCGACCTGGAACGAGACGATCGCTTCGGTGCTCATACGGCCTCCAGCAGGATCGCGGGGGCGAGCGCATCCGCGGCGACCTCGGTGAGCTCCGCCGCGACCTCGACGAGCGCGTTGCACGCGAGCAGCGACGACAGCATCGCGGAGCCCTGCTTGCCGTGCGGCCGCGCGACGAGCTCGCCGCCCTCGCGCGCGACCGCCGCGCGCAGGTAGTGAGCGCGCCCGGCCTGCTTGCGATACCCGCCGGCCAGGCGCACGGTGGCGCGTGTGCGCTCGACGACGGCGGCGCCCTGCATCGCGAGCAGCGCGGGGCGCAGGAACAGCTCGAACGCGACCACCGTCGACACCGGGTTGCCGGGGAGGCCGAACACCGGCACGTCGCCGCGCATCCCGAAGCTGAACGGCTTGCCGGGCTTCATCGCGACCTTCCACAGCTCGAGCGCGATGCCGGCCTCGCCGAGCGCCGCGTGCACGTGGTCGCGCTCGCCGACGGAGACGCCGCCCGTCGTGACGATCGCGTCGCACTCGCGCAGCGCCCGGCCGAGCAGCGCGGCGACGGCGCCGCGGTCGTCGCGCGCGATGCCGAGCGGCACCGGGACGCCGCCCGCCTCGCGCACCAGCGCCGCGAGCGCGTGCGCCGACGAATCGACGAGCTGCCCGAAGCCCGGCGCCGTCGCGACGTCGACGAGCTCGTCGCCGGTGGCGATCAGCGCGACGCGCGGCCGGCGCGCGACGGGGACCTGCGCGAACCCGAGCGCGGCGAGCACGCCCAGGTGCCACGGGACGAGCCGCGTCCCGGCGGCGAGCACCGGCGCGCCGGCGGCGAGGTCCTCACCGGTGCGGCGCACGTTGTCGCCGGGCGGCGACGCGGGCAGCGCGACCGCCTCGCCCACCACCTCCGCGTCCTCCTGGATGACGACGGTGTCGAGCTCCGGCGGCAGCGGCGCGCCGGTGAAGATGCGTGCGACCGTCCCCGTCGGCATGGCGACGGCGGCCCCGCCGGCGTAGATCGTCGCCGCGACGGGCAGCGTGCCGGGCAGGTCCGCCGCGCGCGCGGCGTAGCCGTCCATCGCCGAGTTGTCGAAGCCGGGGAGCGGGCGCGGCGCAGCGAGATCGGTGGCGAGGACGCGCCCGGCGACCCCGTCGAGGGGGACGTCCTGGGCCCCGAGCCTCGAGACGCGTGCGAGAACGGCTCGGAGCGCGTCGGCGACGGACTGCATGCCGATTCATACGACAGGTGCGCTACCCTGCGCGCCATGAAGCGCGCGCTGTCCTGCAGCCTGCTCGGTGCCACGTGGCTCGCCGGGCTCACCACGTGTTGCCCGCCCGAGCCGGCGAAGACCGGCGCCGTCCCGAAGGTGCCCGTCGCCGACACGAAGGAGCTCGCGCTCCCCGAGGAGGTGCACCTGAAGAACGTCCGTCAGATCACGTTCGGCGGCGACAACGCCGAGGCGTACTGGGCGTTCGGCGGCGACCGGCTGATCCTCCAGACCAACCACGCGCCGTACAAGTGCGACCAGATCGAGATCCAGGGCGCGCGCAACGAGCCCGGCAAGCTCGTCTCGACGGGCAAGGGCCGCACGACGTGTGCGTACTTCCTGAAGGGCGACCAGGAGATCATCTACGCGTCGACGCACGACGCCGGCCCCGACTGCCCGACGCCGCCCGACATGTCCAAGGGCTACCTGTGGGGCCTGTTCGAGTACGACATCTACAAGGCGAAGGCCGACGGCTCGGGGCTTGTGCGGCTGACGAACCAGCCCGGCTACGACGCCGAGGCGACGGTGTGCCCCGTCGACGGCAGCATCATCTTCACGTCGACGCGCAGCGGTGACCTCGAGCTGTGGCGCATGGACGCCGACGGCAAGAACGTGCGCCAGCTGACGAACGCGCCCGGCTACGACGGCGGCGCGTTCTTCTCGCCGGACTGCTCGAAGATCGTGTGGCGCTCGTCGCGCCCGCAGGGCGCCGACCTCGACGAGTACCAGTCGCTCCTCGCGCAGAACCTCGTCAAGCCGACGAAGATGGACCTCTACGTCGCGAACTCCGACGGCACCGACGCGCGGCAGATCACGTACCTGCCCGGTGCGTCGTTCGCGCCGTACTTCTTCCCCGACGGCAAGCGCATCATCTTCTCGTCGAACTACCTCAACCCGCGCAGCGCGGAGTTCGACCTGTTCGCGATCGACATCGACGGCACGAACCTCGAGCGCATCACGTACTCGGGCGGCTTCGACGGCTTCCCGGTGTTCTCGCCCGACGGCAAGACGCTGTCGTTCTCGTCGAACCGGCGCGACGTCGTGCAGGGCAAGGACGGCAAGGAGGTGTACCGGGTCACCGGCGGCTTCGCCGGCGACAAGGACACGAACGTGTTCCTCGCCGACTGGGTCGACAAGCCCCGCACTTCGTCGAAGGACACCGAGGCGGCCGACCGGTTCGCCGCGGCCGTCGGGTACCTCGCCGACGACGCGCGCGAGGGCCGCGGCGTCGGCACGAAGGGCCTCGTCGACGCGACCGAGTGGGTGAAGGAGCAGCTGCGCGCCGCCGGCGTCGAGCCGGGCGTGCCCGAGTGGCGGCAGGAGTTCGAGGTCACGACCGAGGTCAAGCGCGGCGCCGCGACGGCGGTGCTGCTCGACGGCAAGGCGCTCTCGGCCGAGGACATCGGGCCGACGGCGGCGTCGGCGAGCTCGACGGCGAGCGGCCAGGTCGTCGCCGTCGGCTGGGGCATCGTCGACGAGGCGGCCAAGCTCGACGAGTACAAGGGCAAGGACGTGAAGGGCAAGATCGCGCTCGTCCATCGCTTCGCGCCGCCGAACGCCAAGCTCGAGCCCAAGGACGCGGCGCGCCTCGGCGACCTCCGCTACAAGGCGTTCGTCGCGAAGAAGAGCGGCGCGATCGGGATGATCGTCGTCGACGACGGCGACCCGAGCGCCGCCGAGGAGGCGCCCCTGCCGAAGCTCGCGGCGGCGGAGGGCGATGCCCAGATCCCGATCGTCGTGCTGACGCGCAAGGCCGCCGCCGCGCTGCGCACGGGCGCGCACACGGCGAAGCTGACGGTCGCGCTCGAGCACGTGAAGACGAAGACGGCGAACGTCGTCGGCGTGATCCGCGCCGCCGCGCCGATGAAGCAGCAGGGCGTCGTCGTGATCGGCGCGCACCTCGACCACCTCGGCTACGGCGGCGGCGCGAACGCGCTCGACCCGACGGTGAAGGCCGTGCACAACGGCGCCGACGACAACGCGAGCGGCGTCGCGGCGCTCCTCGAGGTCGCGCGCACGCTCGCCGCGAAGAAGGCGGAGCTGCAGCGCGACGTCTACGTCGTGGCGTTCTCCGCCGAGGAGATGGGCGCGCTCGGCAGCGAGTACATGGTGAAGCACCCCGTCGACAAGGCGCCGATCGTCGCGATGCTCAACATGGACATGGTCGGCCGCATGAAGATGAACACGCTGCACGTCAACGGCGGCGACTCGGCGACGGAGTGGAAGGAGCTCGTCGCGCCGGCGTGCGCCGCGGCGAAGGTGCAGTGCACGATCGGCGGCTCCGGCTACGGCCCGAGCGACCACATGCCGTTCTACATCTCCGGCGTGCCGGTGCTGTTCATGTTCACCGGCAGCCACCGCGAGTACCACACCGCGAACGACGACGCGGGCCTCATCAACGCCGCCGGCGGGGCGCGCGTCGCCGCCATCGTCGCCGACGTCGCGGCGAAGGTCGCGAACCGCACCGCGGCGCTCACGTACGTGAAGGCGCCGCCCGAGTCGATGGGCGGCGACGTGCGCCGGCGCGGCGCCTCGCTCGGCACCGTGCCGTCGTACAGCGAGGAGCCGAACCAGCCCAAGGGCATGGTCATCGCCGACGTCGTCCCCGACGGCCCCGCGGCCAAGGCGGGCCTCAAGGCCGGCGACCGCATCCTCACGATCGGCACCGCCGAGATCGCGGGTGCGAAGGACCTGATGTTCGTCCTCGAGGGCGCCAAGCCCGGCGAGCAGGTCACGATCACGTTCGTGCGCGGCGGCAAGACGATGACCGCGACGGCGACGTTCAGCGCCCCGCGCGGCCGCCGCTAACGATCTTCCTCATCCTCGGCACGCCGGGCCGTGCGCACGGCCACGAGGATGCGGCCGAGCTCGTTGCGGGGCGTGTTCGCCGCGCGGATCGCCTCGCGCTCCTTCGGATCGGCGAACTTGTGCGCCTGGAAGCCAGCGCTTACCGCCGAGGCGGATCGCGTACGGCGCGAAGTTCGACAGCTCGCCGTACGCGGCGTGCACGCTGTAGAACCGGATGACGTCCACGATGGTGTAGAGTATACACTATTAGGAGAGCTCGTCGAGGCGGGCCTCGAGGTCGGCGACGACGGCGCGCGCGGCGATGACGCCGGCCTCGGCGGTGTCGAGCGCCTTCCTGAGGCGATCGACGTCGCGCACGCGCGCCTCGATCTCGCCCTTGCCGGTGCGGATCGCGGCCTCGATGCGGTTGCGCTCGGCGACCTTGCGGGCCTCGGCCTCCTCGGCGCGGCGCTTCTCGGCGGCGGCCTCGGCCTTCGCGCGCGCTTCGTCGGCCTCGCGCCGGCGCTGCTCGGCCTTCGCCGCCTCCTCGGCATCCTTCGCAGGATCGTCCGGCTCGACGAGCTTCAGGGGGGCGCGCGGCGGCGGCGCCGAGACGGGCGCGGGACCGGGGCCGATGCCGAGGGCCTCGAAGCCGGGCGGGTCGCGGTCATCGACGAGCATGCCGGGTTGATCGGGATCGAAGCCGCCGATCGCGGCGAGCGCCTGCAGCGTCTGGGTCACGCGGCGCAGCGTGCCCTCGGTCGCGGCATGGCCGTCGTCGGTGAGGATCGCGGCGGCGCGGGCGCGCAGCTTCGCGATCGTCTCGCGGTGCGCGGCCGTGGCCTTGAGGTCGCCCTCGCGGACGCGCGCGGCGGACTCGAAGATCTGCTCGAACGCGTCGCGGTCCTTCCACCACAGCTGGTTGACGGCCCACGCCGACACCGGCGGGCGGTTGACCTTGCCGAGCTTCGCCGCACCGGCCTTGTCGCCGGCCGCCTTGAGCTCCGCGGCCAGGCGCTTGCGCTCGGCGACGAAGCCGGCGTGCGGCGCGCGGAACAGCTCGGCGGCGGCATCGTCGTAGCTCGCGGCCATCGCCGCATCATATGCTCCGCGCATGCAGATGTCCCGGGCGGGCTGGATCGCGATCGCCGCGGCGTTCGTCGCCGTGGTGACGTCGCTGATCGCGATCATCGTCGTCGTGCGGCAACCCGAGCCGGCGGTCGCGGCGCCCGAGCCGCCGCGGAAGGCGCGCGATCCCGTCAAGAGCCGCAAGGTGTCCGCGCGCGACGTCCTCGAGCTGCCGCGCGCCGTCACGCCGACGCGCGATCGCAAGACGAGCGGGATCGAGATCGATCGCAAGTCGGGCGCGGCGCTCGCCGACGCGCTCGGTCTCGACGAGGGTGACATCGTCGTCGCGATCTCGGGCCGCAAGGTCGCGAGCGAGCGCGACGTCGCCGATGCGCTCGCGGGCATCCGCATGATGGAGGCGATGACGATCTACGTCGACGTCGTGCGCGACGGCGAGCCGGTCCTCGTGCGCTGGGAGGTCGACGAGAAGCTGCGCCGCACCGCGAGCACCGACGCGCCGGCGCCGCCGTCCGATCCGGATCTGGTGCCGTCCGCGCCGGATCCGCTCGTCGACACGATCCGGAAGATCGACGAGCTCACCTACGAGGTCCCGCGCGCGACCGTCGACGCGTTCCTCGCGAACCCGATGGCGCTCACCAAGGGCGCGCGCGTCGTGCCGTCGATGAAGAACGGCAAGCCGAACGGGATGAAGCTGTACGCGATCCGCCCGACGTCGGGCTGGGCGCACGTCGGCTTCCACAACGGCGACACGGTCCACAGCGTGAACGGCCACGACCTGACGTCGCCGGACAAGGCGCTCGAGATGTACTCGTCGATCAGGGCGAGCGACGACTTCAGGGTCGAGATCACCCGGCGCGGGAAGCCGGTGACGCTGAGCATCAAGATCACGAAGTGATCCGCGGCGTTCCCGGCGGTGTCAGAGCGATCTGGTACTGAACGGATGTTGAGTAACGACCTCCGAGATTTCCTCGCCCGGGCGCGGGCGCAGCACGGCGCCGCGGTGCTGTCGCTCGACGAGCTGCGCGCGCGCCACGCCGATGCCGAGCCCGCCGAGCTGTGGGGGCTCGCGGCGCTGCGCGGGCGCTTCGTCGAGCTGTCCGCGCGCGGCGCGACCGCCACGCTGACCGCCGCGTTCGAGCTCGTCCTCGAGGCGCAGACGACCGGCGAGCCGGTCGCGTGGATCTCGCTCGCGAAGAGCACGTTCTATCCGCCGGACGCCGCCGACGGCGGGGTCGATCTCGCGGCCATGGTCGTCGTGCGCGCGCCCGGCGCGATCGCCGCGGCGCGCGCGGCCGAGCGCCTGCTCCGCTCGGGCGCGTTCGGCCTCGTGATCCTCGACCTCGACGGCGCCGAGGGTCCGCCGGTCGCGGAGCGCCTCGCGCAGCCGGCCGAGCTGTCGATGTCGATCCAGGGCCGGCTCGTCACGCTCGCGCAGGCCCACGACGCCGCGGTGGTGTGCATCACCGAGAAGAGCGCCGACACCGCGTCGCTCGGCTCGCTCGTGTCGCTGCGCGCCGAGGCGCTGCGCAGCCGCGACGGCGAGGGCCGCTTCGGCGTCACCGTGCGCGCGCTCAAGGACAAGCGCCGCGGCCCCGGCTGGACGCGCGCGTCGAAGCTGCGCGGCCCGCCCGGTCTGTGACCCCGCGTTCGGCTAGGCTGCCGGCGATGACGATGATGATGCGATCGATCGCGGTGTTGCTCGTGGCAGGTGCATGCAGCGGCGGCGGTGGCGCCGCCGGCGGAGGCAAGTCGCCGGCGGTGGCCAAGCCGGATCCGGCGGACCTCGCGAAGTGCGCGAAGGACCCGGCGGACACCGTCACCGGCAAGTTCGACGACGTCGACGCATGCAGGCGCTACATGACCGCGAGCTTCGAGACCGGCGACATGAAGCAGTTCCTCGGCGACGCGAACAACATCGCCGACGCCCTGTGCCTGAACAAGGATGGCCTCGCGTGCCGCTACCGCGCGATCGCGTGGCAGACCGGCATCTGGAACGGCCGCACCGACGATCTCGCGCAGCGCCTCACCGGGTCGTCGTCGTACCTCGAGATGGGGTGCGAGGCGGGCGATCAGGAGTCGTGCACGATCCTGAAGACGAAGGTCGACGCGAAGAAGCGGACCTGGCAGCTCGCGGCGCCCGAGGCCAAGACGCCCGAGGAGTGAGCCCGCGCCGCGCGCGCGTCCTCGTCACGGCAGCTGCCACGCCTGCGCGAGCGCCGCGTACTCGGCGTCGGGCAAGAGGACGTACACCGCCGTCGGGTCGAGCCCGGCGATCAGCGCGGCGAGCCGCGGCTCCTCCATCGCCGTGCAGCCGTGCGTGGTCTTCGTCTCGCCCTGCCACACGTGCAGGAAGATGCAGCTGCCGGCGCCGGGCGTGCGCGCGGGGTTGTGCGCGACGTCGACGATCCACGTGAACAGGTCGTCGCGGCGCCGCATGCGGTCCGTCGACGTCCAGTCGATCGCGGTGCGGCGGCGATCGAGGATCTGGTTGTAGTGCGCCGAGCGCGTGTCCTCGATGCACTGCCAGCCCTCGTCGAGCGCGGTGTACGGCACGCGCGTGCCCGCCGGCGGCTGCGCCGCATAGCCGTACGCACCGTGGAGCGCGAACGCGCCGGCCGGGCTCTTGCCGTCGCCCTCGCGCTTCACCGGCCCCTCGCGGTCGCCCGGCGCGCCGACGCCGTGCAGCCCGGCGCCCCACGCGGCACCCGTCCTGCCGATCACGGCGGGCCACGGCGCGCCCTCGGGCATCCACGCGTGGCCCGCGCGGCGGTAGCGCTGCAGCGTCGCGCGCGTCGACGCCCAGTTCACGATGCGCGCGGTGATCAGCTGCTTCGCCGTCTCTGGGATCGGCCACGTCGACGGCGCCGGCTCGGGTGCGCGCGCCACGGGAGGAGGCGGAGGAGGTGACGGGCGCGACGGGGCGGCCGGCGCGACCGGGGCGACCGGGGCGGACGGCTCCTCGCCGGCGCGGCAGGCCGCCGCGGCGAGGGCCACGGCCAGCGCGAGCGCGACCCGTCTCATGCGCGGAGCTTAGCGCGGCTCAGGTACCGTCGCGCTCGCCCCACGCAAGCATGGTGTCAATAGTACACTGTCGGCCCACGATCAGGGCGGCTTCGTCGCGGCGTACCAGGCCTGCACCTCGGCCGCCGACAGCGCGCGGTCCCACACGGCGACGTCGCTGATCCGCCCGACGAAGCCCTGCGCCGGCGTCCCGAGCGGGAGGCAGCCGATCGACAGCGGCGGGCTCGCGGTCGCCGGCTGCGCGATGATCGCGGACGTCTCCGACGCCGTGAACGTGAGCGCGCCGTCGGCGAAGAACTGCACGCGCGACGGCACCGCGAGCGCGCCGTCGTAGACGACCGTGATCTGGCGCCACGCGTCGAGGTAGCTCGTCGTCGGATCGACGGTGCGGTCGTTCTCGGTGTCGATGTCGACGTACACCTGGTTGCTCAGCCCGCCGGAGTTGTCCGTCCACAGGAACACGCTGAACGCGGTGTTGTCGCCGAAGTCGACGCGCTTGCTGACGATGCCGAACGAGCTCGGCGCGAGCGCCGTCGGCTTGATCCACGCGCTCACGGTGAGCTTCGTCGTCGGCTGGATGCCCGTCGCATCGGCGACCTGCACGCAGCCCGCGCCGCCGGCGAGCTCGGCGACGCGGCCGCGCTCCGGATCGTCGACGGTGGTCGCACCGCCGAACGCGGTCCCGTGGTGATCCGCGCCGCAGCCGTCCTTCACCTCGTCGGGCGCGCCCGTCCACGCGGGCTCGTCCATCCGCAGGTGCAGGAGGCACCCGCGCAGCAGGTCCTCGCCGCCGTCGGACGCCCCGTCGGACGGCGGCGTGTCGTCGGAGATCTGCGTGCCGTCGAAGGACAGCCGGCCGCAGCCGGCCGCCCCCAGACACGCCGCGATCGCGAGCGCCGTTCGCACGCCTCATCATCGCACACCTGATATGCCTGGGACGTGAAGGGCCCCGACGCGCAGCTCGCGAAGTTCCTCGCCGGCGAGGCCGTCGATCTCGGCGCCGAGCAGACCAGCCTCGAGGGTGATCCGCTGACGTGGTCGGTGTGGCGAAACGGGGTATAGAGGGGAGGTGAACGAGCTCGAGCGCATCGTGCGCGAGGCGGCGGTGCTGTCGGCGGCCGAGTCGCCGTACCTGCTCGCGACGGTGGTGCGCGTGTCGGGCAGCTCGTACCGGCGGCCGGGTGCGCGCATGCTCGTCGCCGGCGACCGCTGGCTCGCCGGGTGCGTGAGCGGCGGCTGCCTCGAGGGCGACGTCATGCTGCGCGGCGCCCACCGCGCGCGCGAGGGCGCCGTCGTCGTCACGTACGACTCGCAGACCGACGACGGCGAGCCGTACGGCCTCGGCTGCGGCGGCATCGTCGACGTCCTCCTCGAGTACGTCGCGCCGGGGGCGCGCCACGATGCGATCGCGTTCGCGTCCGCGTGCTTCGCCGCCGAGGCGACGGGCACGCTCGTGACGGTGATCCGCTCGAGCGACAAGGCGATCCCGCTCGGGGCGCGCGTCGCCGTCGGGCCGCGCGTCGAGCTCGCGCAGCCCGTCGCGGATCCGGCGGCGCGGCGCGCCCTCGACGAGCTCGCCCGCGGCGCGCCCGGCGTGTACGAGCTGCCGGCGCTCGGCATCGCGGCGCTCGTCGAGCACGTCGCACCTTCGCCGCAGCTGTTCATCCTCGGCAGCGGCCACGACGTCGCGCCGATCGTGCCGCTCGCGAAGTCGGTCGGCTTCCGCGTCACCGTCGCGGACCGCGCCGTGCGCGAGCGATCGCGCGTGCTCGCCGCGGATCGCGTGATCGCCACCGACGGCGACATCGGCCGCGTCGCCGAGCTCGTCGCCGCCGCGGCCGAGTCGTACGTCGTCATCATGCACCACCAGGTCGGCGCCGACCGCCGGGCGCTCGCGATGGCGCTCGCGTCGCGCGCCCGCTACATCGGCGTCCTCGGCCCGGCGCGCCGCACGCGCGACCTGCTCGTCGAGCTCGGCCGCGACGCCGGCGAACGCCTCGACGAGGTCGATCCGCGCCTGCACGCGCCGATCGGCCTCGACCTCGGGGCCGAGACGCCCGAGCAGATCGCGCTCGCGATCGTCTCCGAGATCCAGGCGGTCGCGCACCGCGCGCGCGGCGGGATGCTGCGCGAGCGCGCCCGCTCGCTGCACGCCGACGTCGCGACGATCGTGCTCGCGGCCGGCGGCTCGCGGCGCCTCGGGCGGCCCAAGCAGCTCGTCGAGCTCGAGGGCGTGCCGCTCGTGCAGCGCGCGGCGCGCACGGCGATCGCGGCGCGCACCGGGCCGGTCGGCATCGTCCTCGGCGCCGCGCGCGAGGCGATCGCGCCGGTGCTCGCCGACCTGCGCGTCGCCCAGGTCGTCAACGAGCACTGGGAGGAGGGCATCGCGTCGTCGATCCGCGCCGGCGTGCGCTGGGCGCAGACGACGCAGGCCGGCGCGCTGCTCGTCGTCCTCGCGGATCAGCCGCGCCTCGACGCGGATCACCTCGCGGCGCTGCGCGATGCGTGGCTCGCCGGCGCGCCCGTCGCGGCGTCGCACTTCGGCGACGTCGTCGGCGCCCCCGCGATCTTCGACCGCGCGCGCTGGGAGCAGCTCCTCACGCTCACCGGCGACCAGGGCGCCGGCAAGCTCCTGCGCGCGCCCGACGTCGTCGCGATCGCGTGGCCCGGCGGTGCGCAGGATGTGGACACCGACGCCGACGTCGCCGCCCTGCGCTGATGGGTAGTTGACCCGGGCGCCGCGGCGGCCGGAAGCTACCGCCACCATGAAGCTCGACGTCAACGGCAACGTCCACGACGTGGATGCGCCGCCCGACATGCCGCTCCTGTGGGTGCTGCGCGATCTGCTCGGCCTCACCGGCACCAAGTTCGGGTGCGGCATGGCCCAGTGCGGCGCGTGCACCGTCCACCTCGACGGCAACCCGGTGCGCGCGTGCGTGACGCCGGTGTCGACGGTCGGCGCGCGCAAGGTCGCGACGATCGAGTCGCTGTCGCCCGACGCCTCGCACCCCGTGCAGCGCGCGTGGATCGAGGCCGACGTCGTGCAGTGCGGCTACTGCCAGTCGGGGCAGATCATGACGGCGACGGCGCTGCTGCGCCGCGTGCCGGAGCCGACGGACGCGGACATCGACGCCGCGATGTCGGGGAACATCTGTCGCTGCGGCACCTACGGGCGCGTGCGCGAGGCGATCCACCTGGCCGCGCGGCTGCAGAAGGGCGGTGGCAAGTGACGACGCTGTCGCGCCGCGGCTTCTTGACCGCGGCCGGCACCGGCGCCGCCGCGCTCGTGATCGGCTTCCACATCCCCGAGGGCGCCGCGCGGACGGTCGCGCCGGCCCCCAAGGCGATGATGTCGCCGAACGCGTTCCTGCGCATCGGCAGCGACGAGTCGATCACCGTCGTGATCGCGCACTCCGAGATGGGGCAGGGCATCTGGACCGGGCTCGCGATGCTCGTCGCCGAGGAGCTCGCGTGCGACTGGACGCGGATCCGCTGCGAGCACGCGCCCGCCGACGCGGCCACGTACGCGGCCCCCGGATCGCCGCTGCAGATGACCGGCGGCTCGTCGACGACGCGCGGCGAGTACCAGCGCTACCGCGAGGTCGGCGCGACCGCGAAGGACATGCTGATCCGCGCGGCCGCGGCGCGCTGGAAGGTCGCGCCCGCGGACTGCGTCGCCGAGAACGGCGCCGTCGTCGGCAAGCGTGGGCAGCGCGCCACGTTCGGCCAGCTCGCCGCCGAGGCGATGAAGCTGCCGCCGCCGGCGAGCGTGAAGCTCAAGGACCCCAAGGACTGGAAGATCCTCGGCACGCCCGTGCGCCGGCTCGACTCGCCGGAGAAGGTCACCGGCCGCGCGACGTTCGGCATGGACGTGCAGTTCCCCGGGCTGCGCACGGCCCTCGTCGCGCGCCCACCGGCGTTCGGCGCGATGCTCGTGAAGTTCGACGCGGCGGCGGCGCTGAAGGTCCCCGGCGTCGAGAAGGTGGTGCCCGCGGGCAACGGCGTCGCCGTCGTCGCGGCGCACTTCTGGGCGGCCAAGCTCGGGCGCGACGCGCTCGTCGTCGAGTGGTCGCAGCCCGAGGGCGGCGGGCTCGACACGGCGAGGTTCTCCGCGCAGCTGAGGAAGCTCGTCGAGGCGCACGGCACCGACGTCGGGAAGGAGGGCAGCGTCGACGCGGGCAAGGTCGCGGCGACGCTGACCAGCGTCTACGAGGTGCCGTACCTCGCGCACGCGCCGATGGAGCCGCTCAACTGCGCGGTGAAGATCAACGCCGACGGTACGTGCGACATCTACACGGGCACGCAGGCGCCGTCGCTCGACCAGCAGGTCGCGGGCGGCATCCTCGGGATCGCGCCCGACAAGGTGCGCGTGCACACGCAGTTCCTGGGGGGCGGCTTCGGGCGGCGCGCGAACCCGAAGCAGGACTTCGTCGCCGAGGCGGTGCTCGTCGCGAAGGCGGCGGGCGTGCCGGTGAAGACGGTGTGGACGCGCGAGGACGACATCCGCGGCGGCTTCTATCGGCCCGCGTACGCGCACCGCATCGTCGCGAAGACGGACCGGGCGGGCGCGCCGATCGGCTGGGAGCACGTCGTCGCCGGGCAGTCGATCATGAAGGGCACGCCGTTCGAGGCGTTCGTCGTGCGCAACGGCGTCGACCCGACGAGCGTCGAGGGGCTCGCGGAGTCGCCGTACCTGCGCGGGGCCGCGCGCCACGTGTCGCTGCACACGCCGGTGACGCCGGTGACGGTGCTGTGGTGGCGCAGCGTCGGCAACACGCACACCGCGTTCGCGATGGAGTGCATGATCGACGAGCTCGCGCACGCGGCGAAGGCGGATCCGCTCGCGTATCGCCTGAAGCTCCTCGACGGAGCGCCGCGCCACGCGGCCGTGCTGAAGCTCGCCGCCGACAAGGGCGGCTGGGGCACGCCCCCGCCGGCGGGGCGCGCGCGCGGGCTCGCGGTGCACGAGTCGTTCGGCAGCATCGTCGCGCAGTGCGCGGAGGTCTCCGTCGAGGGCGACCGCATCCGCGTCCACCACGTGGCGTGCGCCGTCGACTGCGGCCCGGCGGTGAACCCGCTCGGGATCGAGGCGCAGGTGCACAGCAGCGTCGTGTACGGCCTGACGGCGGCGCTGCACGGCAAGCTCGACCTCGCCGGCGGGGCGGTGCAGCAGGGCAACTTCCACGACTACCCGGTGCTGCGCATGTTCGAGATGCCGTCGGTGAGCGTGCACGTCGTGCCGAGCACGGCGCGCATGGGCGGCATCGGCGAGCCGGCGACGGCGCCGATCGCCCCGGCGGTCGCGAACGCCGTGTACGCGCTGACGAAGCAGCGGCTGCGCGCGCTGCCGCTCCGCCTCGCGACGGTGCGGGAGGCACGCGGATGAACAAGCTCGTCTTCACCATCATCACCATCGCGAGCGCTGCTTGCAGCGGCGGGCGGTCCTCGTCGGGCGGCGGCATGGTCGCCGCGGGCGACGGGCTCGCCGCGTGGGAGACCGTGCGCGGCGTGCTGCAGCACCCGCGCTGCGCGAACTGCCATCCGGCGGGCGACCAGCCGCTGCAGGGCGACGAGGGCCGGCCGCACAACCAGAACGTGCAGCGCGGCCCCGCGGGACGCGGCATGGTCGGCGCCGAGTGCACGACGTGCCACGGCCCGGCGAACCCGCCCGCGAGCTACGGCGCGCACACGCCGCCGGGCGTCTCGAACGGCTGGCACATGCCGACCCCCGAGCAGCCGCTCGTGTTCGTCGGCGTGTCGTCGGGCGCACTCTGTGCGCAGGTCAAGGATCCGGCGCACAACGGCGGCAAGGACATGGCCGCGCTGCGCGCGCACCTCGACGATCCGCTCGTCCAGTGGGGCTGGTCGCCCGGCCTCGGGCGGGCCCCGGTGCCGACGCCGCGCGCGGCGTTCCTGGCCGCATGGGATGCGTGGGCGGCCGCCGGCGCGCCCTGTCCGGCGCCGTGAGCTTGACCGCCATTTGAAAAACACTTTCAATTGCGGTGTGGCCGTCGCCGATGCCGTCGAGGATCTCGTTCACGACCACGCGGACCTGAACCGGCGCGTGCTCGCGCTCGGCGCGGCCGTGCCGCAGCTCGACCGCGCGGCGCTCGCCGGGTTCGCGGCGCAGCTCGAGGCCCTGCGCGAGCTGCTGTTCCTCCACTTCGCACGCGAGGAGGAGGGCCTGTTCCCGTTCGTGTCGGACTGCGAGGCCGACCTCGCGGACCAGGTCAACGCGATGGCGTCGGCGCACGACACGATCTGCGGCGCGCTCGCCCGCATGTGCCACCTCGCGTCCTCGGGCGCCGAGCCGGGCACGCTCGCGCTCGTGTTCCAGCGCTTCGAGTCCGCCTACGCCGCGCACGCGCGCACCGAGGCCGACCTGCTCGACGAGCTCGGCCGGCGCCTGTCGCCCGAGCAGCGCGAGCAGCTCGCCGCGATCGTCGACGGCCTGTAGCCCGACGCCGCGCGCTTCCTTCAGCGCGCGACGGTGATCGTCGCGCCCGCGAACGGGAACTTCGCGGCGCGCTCGCGCGTGAGCGCGCGCAGCTGATCGACGACGATCGCGGGCGTGGCCATGACGTCGAGGCGCGCGCCTCCGTCGATCTCGGCGACGCCGATCGCGACGTCGTCGGTGACGACCGGGCAGTTCTTCATCCGCCCGCCGCCCTTGCCGTCGAACTCGCCGTGGCCCTTGCGCGAGCGCTTCGCGGCGAACTCGACGATGTGAGAGGCGCGGCGGCGGAGCTCCGCGAGCGCCTGCGGGGGCACGCGCACCGTGAAGCGCACGCCGCCGTCGATGTCCTCGAGCGTCGCCGCCGCACCGTCGAGCGCGAGCGGGCAGTGGCGCATGCGCTCGTCCATCTCGTCGGGCGGCTTGCGCTCGGTCGCGCCGGCGTTCGACGCCGTGACCTCGAGCGTCGGATCCAGCCTGGACTCGGGCGAGCCGCACGCCGTCAGGAGCACGAGGAGCCACGGCGCTCTCATCGCCCGCGAGTGTACTCCCGCGTTCGCGGCGGCTCGGAGCGTGGCTCGCGGACGGGAACCTTCTGCGAGATCTCGGGAGGGATCTCTCCGGATTGAACTGCTCGGATTGACACGGCTTCTCGCATGGCTGAACGATTGTTCAGATGAGGATCGCGTGCCTCGACCTCCCGGCGTTTCCGCTCCAGATCGTGTGGCGGACCGAGCCGTCGTGGCGCGCGCATCCGGTCGTCGTGATCGACGACGATCGCCCGCAGGGCAAGGTGCTGTGGGCGTGCGAGCGGGCGCGCGCCGTCGGCGTGCTCGCCGGGCAGCGCTACGCGCACGCGCTGTCGCTGTGCGGATCGCTGCGCGCGCGCGTCGTGCCGCCCGAGCAGATCGCGGCCGCGATCGCCGAGCTGCGCACCGCGCTGCACGCGCTGTCGCCGCGCGTGGAGCCCGGCGAGCCGGGCACGTTCTGGCTCGACGGCGACGGCCTCGATCGCCTCTACGCGGACGACGCCGGCGTCGCGTGGGGCAAGTCGATCGCGCGCGCGATCGCGCAGGCCGGCTTCGCGGGCGCGGTCGTCGTCGGGTTCTCGCGCTTCGCGACCTGCGCGATCGCGCGCGCGACGCGCCACGGCGTCACCGTGCTGCGCGCCGACGCCGACGAGCGCCGCGCCGCGAGCGCCGTCCCGCTCGCGCGGCTCGACCTCGATCCGAAGCTGCGCGACGCGCTCGCGCGCCTCGGCGTCACCACCGTCGGCGAGCTCGTGCGCCTCCCGGCGGGCGGCGTCCTCGAGCGGTTCGGCAGCGACGCGCACCGGCTGTACCAGCTCGCCGCCGGCGAGCGCTGGGATCCGCTCGTGCCGCTCGCGCCGCCGGAGGCGCCCGACGAGCGCGTCCTCCTCGACGACGAGGACGACAACGTCGAGCGCCTCGTGTTCGCCGTCGCGGCGCCGATCGATCGCCTGATGTCGCGCCTCGCGGCGAAGGCGCGCGCGTGCACCGCGCTGCACCTCGAGCTCGCGCTCAAGCACGCCGTCGGCAAGATCGAGGTGCGCGCCGAGTGCATCGTGCCGGCGGCGGCCACGCTCGACGCGCGCCAGCTCACGCGGCTCGTGCACCTGCGCCTCTCCGGCGCGCCGCCATCCGCGCCCGTCAACGCGCTGCGCGTGTGGGCCGACGACGCGCCGGCCAGCCGCGAGCAGCTCGCGCTGTTCGCCTCGCGGCCGCGCCGCGACCTGCGCGCCGCCGACGAGGCCCTCGCGCGCGTGCGCGCCGAGCTCGGCGACGACACCGTCGTGCGCGCCGTGATCCGCGACGGCCACCTCCCCGAGGCGAGCTTCGGCTGGGAGCGTCTCGTCCACGTCACCGCCGCGAACCCGACGCCCGTCACCGTGCGCCGGCTCGTGCGCCGCCTCCAGCTGCGCCCGCAGCCGCTGCCTCCGCAGGCGCGCCAGGTGCGCGACGACGGCTGGCTGCTCTCGGGCCTCGAGCACGGCGCCGTCGTGCGCATCGTCGGGCCCTACATCGTCAGCGGCGGCTGGTGGGCGCACCCCGAGGCGCTCCACCGTGAATATCACTTCGCCGAGCTGCGCCGGGGCGACTGCCTGTGGGTCTACTACGACCGCGCGCGCCGGCGCTGGTTCTGGCAGGGCGCCGTCGAGTAGCGCCTACGGCTTCACGAAGATGCAGGTGCTGAGGATCGGCACGACGCCGTTCGCGCAGTTGCCGAGCCCGTCGACGAAGCCCGCCGGCGGCGTGAACTGCTTGTTGTCGTCGCGGTTGATCGCGACGATCACCTCGTCGCCCCCGTACGTCAGCTTGTACACCCAGTACCAGTCCTCGACGACGACGTGCGTGCGCTCGCCGCGCCGCAGCGCCGGGTGCGCCTCGCGCAGCTTGCCGGCCTTCTGGAGGTTCGCGAGGCTCGCGCGCTCCGCCGCCGACAGGTTCGTGAAGCGGTGCATCTTGCGGTTGTCGGGGTCCTGGCCGCCGTCGGTGCCGATGTCGTCGCCCTGGTAGATCATCGGGATGTTCCCCGGCGACGTCATGAGGAACGTCTGCGCCAGCCGCAGGCGCTCGTGGCGCCCGCCCGCCTCGGTGAGCGCGCGGACCTGGTCGTGGTTGCCGAAGAAGTTGCCCATCACGGCGCCGGGGTAGCCGCCGCGCCCGCCGTTGTTGTCCTGCGGCGTGAGGTACGCCGTGTCGTTGTAGATCGCGAAGTCGGCGAGCGAGCGCACGCTGATGTTGAACGTGAGCAGCGCCGCCTTCGTCTTGTTGTAGTACTCCTCGTCGACTTGGCCCTGCACCATGTCCTCGCGGACGTGGTAGCGCGCCCACCCGCCGAGCGACTCGCCGACCATGTAGAACACCGTCGGCTCGATCGACATCGTGTGATCGCCGACGGTGGTCTCGATCTCGGCGACGATCGCCGTCTTGAGCGCGCGCACGAACTTGTCGTCCATGTGCTTGAGCGCGTCGGCGCGGAAGCCGTCGAAGTTGAACTCCTGGATCATCCACAGCGCGTGGTCGACGACCTTCTGCACGGCCTCGGGGCGACCGCCGTAGTCGAAGTCCGGCGTGTCGACGGTGAACCAGCAGCCGATGCGCGCCTCGTCCCAGCGGTTGTCGCACGCGTTGTACGGGAAGAACCACTCGGGGTGCTGCTGGTACAGCGCGGCCTCGCGCTGTACGTGGTTCGCGACGAAGTCGGGGACGATGCGGATGCCGCGCGCGTGCGCCTCGTTGACGAGCGCGTGCAGCTCCTCGGCGGTGCCGAACGCGGGCTCGATGGGCGTCGCGAAGCCGAGGTGATCGAGGTGCGTGTAGCCCGTCGCGATCGGATGGTACGAGTGGTAGCTCGCGAAGCGGCGCGTGTCGGTGAGCTGCACCGACGGCTGCGAGCGGTGCGAGTTGATGATCGGCGAGCTGATCCACAGCGTGTTGACGCCCATCGCGTCGAAGTAGCCCTCGCGCAGCTTCGCCGTGATGCCGGCGAAGTCGCCGCCCTGCCAGCGGCTGCGGTCGTCGTCGACGCGCGCCAGGTCGCCGGTGAAGTTGTTGAGGTCGTTCGCGGTGGACCCGTTGAGGAAGCGGTCGGTGAGGATCTGGTAGATCGTCGCGTCCTGCCACGTGAAGTCGGCGAACCGCGTGCCCTTGCCGATCCACATCGGCACGAACAGCGGGCGCACGTCCCGGCCGGCGTCGGTGCGCATGCGGAACAGCAGGCTGTACTTCGACGGCGCGAGGCCCGTCGCCTCGAGCGTGAACGTCTGCGTCTTGGCATCGAACGACGACGCGGCGTCGGCGAGCGGCGCGCCGTTGAGCAGCACCTGGCTCTGGTCGAGCGCGAGCGCGCCGGCGCCGGTGTAGCGGACCGTGACCTTGTACCCGTCGGTCTCCGTGTCGGCGCACATCTCGAAGTCGCCGACGGTCCGGGGGGTGGCGCACGGGCAGGCCTGGCCACTCCCGCAGCCACCGCCGTCGTCGTCACCCTGCAGGTCAGGGTCGTGAGAAGACGGGCATCCGGCGAGGAGCAGCACCGGGAGCACAGCGAGGGCGCGCATGGGGTGCGGTCCAAGCACGAGCCGTGCTCGTTTCGGGCTCCGAAAACGGCTACTTGCACGGTGAAAATAGCGGTGACGGCGGCCGGACGTTGCCGATCGCAACGCGGGGTACGCTCGGCGCCGTGACCGACGACGCCCGCGATGCCCCGATCAGCCGCCGCGACTTCGAGCGCGCCGTGCGCGCCCTCAACCTGAGCGACCTCAGCCTGCGCGACGCCGTGCTGCAGCTGAGCGCGCAGGTCGTCACGCTCACCGACGAGCTGACGCGGCGCCTGGACAAGGTCGAGCCGCAGCCGGCGCCGGCCGGCACCCCGCCGACGGAGACGCCGGGCACGCTCGAGGAGGCGGTCACCGAGCTGATCCCGACGACGCTCGCGAAGATCCGCGCCGCCGATGCGCGCTCGACCCGGGTCGCGCTCGACATGGGCGCCGACAAGTACGAGGTCACGCCCGCGGACGTGCCGTGCGCGGAGCTGATCCCGCTGTGCGGCGCGCGCTGCTGCACCTACACGTTCGCGCTGTCGACGGCGGACCTCGACGAGGGCGTGATCCGCTGGGACTACGGCCAGCCGTACCTGATCCGCCAGCGCGCCTCCGACGGCTTCTGCGTGCACAACGATCCGACGACGCGCGGCTGCACCGCCCACGCGCACCGCCCGCGCGTGTGCCGCACCTACGACTGCCGCGACGACAAGCGCGTGTGGACCGACTACGAGCGGCGCATCCCCGCGCCGCTCGGCCAGCACTTCGACGAGACCAAGGTCACCGACTTCGACCTGTTCGAGCGCGCCCGCCTGCGCTCCCTCACCGTCCACCGCGAGGCGCAGGCGATCGCGACGACGTTCTCCGACGGCGCGCCGCGGCTTCCCCCGCAGAGCTAGCGCGCGCGGCGAAGCCGCTCGATCTCGGCGGGCGCGGGGTGCACGAGGACCTCGCCGGTGGTGCCGTCGACGGCGAGCAGGTCGCCGGGGCGCACCCAGCCGAACAGCCCGGCGACGTCGGCGACGGCGGGCAGCCCGGCGGCGCGCGCCACGGCGATCGCCGCGGGTGCGATCGCATCGCTCGCCACCAGGGCCGAGGCGCCGCGCGCGACGGCCGCGATCGCGATCGTCGGTGCGATGCGGTCCGCGATCCACACGGCGCCGGGCCGCAGCGCCGCCGGCTCGCACAGGAGCACGCACAATTCCTCGAGCTCCGCCGTCTGCTCGTGCGACGACGCCCCGGCGGTGCCGACCCGATACGGCGTCTTCGCGTAGTCCCGCGCCACCGCCCTCAGCGCCCTCGGCGTGTCGCCCGCCGCCGCGAGCCGCTCGCGCAGCCGCGCATCGCACAGCGCGAGCGCGAACCGATCCAGCGCCGCGCCCGTCGCCGGATCATCGGCGTCCGCGAGCCGCCGCATCGCGCGCCCCTGGTCCTCGCGCAGCCGGTTGAACGCGCGGTCGAGCCGCGTCGAGCCGGTTCCGGCGTCGCTGCGTTCGCCATCGGTGTCGCCGCCGTCGTCGCCGTCGTCGCCGTCGTCGCCGTCGTCGCGATCGCCGCGGAGGCGTTCGTTGCCGCGCGCGGCACGGTTGCGATCGCTGCGGTCGTCGGTCTCGCCGCGGAGGCGTTCGTTGCCGCGCGCGGCACGGCTGCGATCGCTGCGATCGCTGCGATCGTCGGGATCCGCGAGGTCGTCGCGATCGAGCGCGGTCGTCGTCGGGACGAGCGCCGCGCGGCCGAGGACGGCGCCGGGGACCTGCGGGGAGCCGGCGAGGCGGGCGGAGCGCAGGGCCGTGGCGCGGCGGCGCTCGATCGCGAGCGTGACCGGCGCGCCGAGCGCCGTCGCGAGCGTGACCTCGTCGGCGTCGAACGGCCGCTCGCGGCGCTGCAACACGAGCACCCCGAGCGCGGCGCCGCCGCCGATCAGCGGCACGCCGACGAACACCGGGTACTTCTCCTCGCCGAGGCCGGGCACGTGCTTGTACGCCGTCTCGGCGGCCGCGTGCGCCGCCGAGATCGGCCGCATGCACTCCGCAACCAGCCCCGTGATGCCCTCCCCGATCCCGAGCGTGGTCCGCCCGATCGCGGCCGGCGGAAACCCACAGTTGCCGCGCATCACGAGCCGCATGTCCTCGGCGACGTACACGCTCGCGACGTCGGCCCCCGCGATCGCCGCGATCTCGACGCACATCGCCGTCAGCATCGCCTCGATCGCACCGTCGTGCCCCGCGAGCTCGATCAGGCGAAGGATCCCGTCGACGCCGCGGTCGCCGCGGTGGTGAATCTGGATGACCGATCTGCGCTCGCCGCTCACCGCCTCAGCGTGGCACGCGTCGTGTTTCGCGGTGGTTTCCGTCGCACGACGAGCCGCGACGACTGTGAGCGGAAGCAGCGCGATCGTAACCATCGGGATTGACACGGCTACACGCGACCTGAACACTTGCACAGATGTCGTACGCGCCCCTGTGGTGCAAGTCGAACTTCTCGTTCCTCGAGGGGGCGAGCCACCCGGAGGAGCTCGTCGAGGAGGCGCACCGCATGGGCATCGGGACGGTCGCGCTCACGGATCGCGATGGGGTCTACGGGATGGTGCGCGGGTTCGTGAAGGCGCGCGAGCTCGGGGTGAAGCTCGTCGCGGGCGTGCAGGTGACGGTCGCGGCACCGGGGAGCGCGCTCGTGTCGTCGCCGGTGACGGTCGCGCGCGGGCTGCATCACGACGACGATCACGAGCCGGCGGGGCGCGGCCCGGGGTGGGGCGCCGACACCGACGACCTCCCGCCGAGCGTGCCGGTGACGGGGCGGCGCGGCCGCACGAAGCGCGCGGTGCCGCGGCAGGTGGCGCTCGATCTCGCCGGCGGCGGCGGCGATGCCCAGATAGCCCAGCGCGGATCGTCGACGGTCGTGCTGCTCGCGATGGATCGCGGCGGCTGGGCGAACCTCACGCGGCTCGTCACCGCCGGGCGGCGGCGCTGCGACAAGGGCGAGTCGCTCGTGACGTGGCCGGAGGTGTGCGCGCGCGCCGGCGGGCTCGTCGCGCTGTGGGGCGGCGACGGCTCGCTGCTCGCCGGCGTCGACGACGCACCGCCGCAGCTCGTCGGAGATCTGCGCGATGCATTCGGCGATCGCCTGTACGCGCTCGTCGCGCGCCACCGCCGCGCCGACGACGTCGCGCGCGAGGCCCGCGCGCGCGCGCGCGCGAAGGCCGCGGGCCTCGCGACCGTCGCCGGCACCGAGGTGCTGTACCACACGCGCGCACGGCGGCCGCTGCAGGACGTGCTGACCTGCATCCGCCACGGCGTCACGCTCGCGACCGCCGGCACGCGCATCCGCGGCAACGACGAGCACGACCTGCGCGCACCGCGCGCGTTCACCCGCCTGTTCTCCGACGACGCCGGCAGCGTCGCGCGCACGCTCGACGTCGCCGCGCGCTGCACGTTCACGCTCGGCGAGCTGCGCTATCGCTACCCGTCGGAGCGGCTCCCCGACGGCACGACCTCCGCCGCGTACCTGCGCCGCCTCACGTACGAGGGCGCGGCGTGGCGCTACGGCGGCGAGATTCCCGACGACGTGCGCCGCCAGCTCGACGCCGAGCTCGCGCTGATCACCGAGCTCGACTACCCGGGCTACTTCCTCACGATGCACGAGCTCGTGTCGTACTGCCGGCGGCGCGACATCCTGTGCCAGGGCCGCGGCTCGGCGGCGAACTCCGCCGTCTGCTACTGCCTCGGCGTCACCGCCGTCGATCCGGTGCGCATGGGCCTTCTGTTCGAGCGCTTCCTGTCGCGCGAGCGCGCGGAGCCGCCCGACATCGACCTCGACATCGAGCACGAGCGCCGCGAGGAGGTCATCCAGCACGTCTACGGCGTGTACGGGCGCGACCACGCCGCGATGGTGTGCAACATCGTCCGCTACCGGCCGCGCTCGGCGGTGCGCGACGTCGGCAAGGCGCTCGGCATCCCGGAGACGGCGCTCGACCGCGCCGCGAAGCACCTGTCGATGTACGGGCTCGTCGAGGAAGAGGCACTCGCGCGCGCCGGCCTGCGCGAGCACGGCGCGACCGCGTTCGATCACCTGGCCCACCTCGCCGACGAGATCCTCGAGTTCCCGCGCCACATCTCGATCCACCCCGGCGGCTTCCTCCTCGGGCACGAGCCGGTGCACGACATCGTGCCGATCGAGAACGCGTCGATGCCGGGGCGCACCGTGATCCAGTGGGACAAGGACGACCTCGAGGACCTCGCGCTGTTCAAGGTCGACCTGCTCGCGCTCGGCGCGCTCCACCAGCTGCACCTCGCGTTCGACCTGCTGCGCGCGCACCGGGGCATCGAGCTGTCGATGGCGACGATCCCCGCCGACGACGGCGCCACGTACGACATGATCTGCACCGCCGACACCGTCGGCACGTTCCAGATCGAGAGCCGCGCGCAGATGTCGATGCTGCCGCGCCTGCGCCCGCGCGACTTCTACGACCTCGTCGTCGAGGTCTCGCTCGTCCGCCCGGGCCCGATCTCCGGCGGCATGGTCCACCCCTACCTCCGCCGCCGCCGCAACCTCGAGAAGGTCGAGTACCCGCACCCGTGCCTCGAGCCCGTCCTCTCGAAGACGCTCGGCGTCCCGCTGTTCCAGGAGCAGGTCATGCGCCTCGCCGTCGTCGCCGCCGACTACACGCCCGGCGAGGCCGACCAGCTCCGCCGCGACATGGCCGCCTGGCGCCGCTCCGGCCGCATCGAGAAGCACCGCGAGCGCCTCATCGGCCGCATGGAGCAGAAGGGCATCGCCCGCGAGTTCGGCGAGCGCGTCTTCGAACAGATCCGCGGCTTCGGCGAATACGGCTTCCCCGAGAGTCACGCCGCGAGCTTCGCGCTGATCGCGTATGCGACGTCGTACCTGCGGAAGCACTACCTCGCGGAGTTCACGTGCTCGCTGCTCAATGCGCAGCCGATGGGGTTCTACTCGGCGGCGACGATCATCGGGGATGCGCAGCGCCACGGGCTGGAGGTGAGGCCGATCGACGTGACGCGCAGCGAGTGGGACTGCACGCTCGAGCCCATCGACGATGCGTGCGCCGGCGAGCCGCGAGGCGCGCAAGCGCCGGGCTACGGGTTCGCGGTGCGGATGGGGCTGCGGTGGACGAAGGGGTTGGCGATCGCGGACGGGCGGCGCGTCGTCGAGGCGCGGCGGGTGCGGGCGTTCGAGTCCGTCGAGGACTTCGTGCGGCGGGCGCGGCTCGCGGCGCGGGCGTACACGCAGCTCGTCGAGGCCGGCGCACTCGGCGAGCTGGCGCCGGCGCGGCGCGATGCGCTGTGGCAGGTGCGCGGGTGGATGGCGCGGCAGCACGACGCGCTGGCGCTCGGCGGCGGCGACGGCGAGCCGCGGCTACAAGAGCTGTCGCCGCTCGACGAGATCTTCTGGGACTACACGGCGAGCGACCACTCGACGCGCGGGCACCCGCTCGCACCGCTGCGCGGCGAGCTCCGCGCGAAGAAGTGGCCCGACGCGCGCACGGTGTCGCGCGGCCGCGACGGCCAGCGCATCGAGTACGTCGGGATCGTGATCTGCCGGCAGCAGCCGGGGACCGCGTCGGGGGTCGTGTTCATGACGCTCGAGGACGAGACCGGCTTCGTCAACCTGGTCGTGTGGCAACAGGTGTTCGCCGCCTACGCCCACGTCATCCGCACGACCTCGCTCCTCGGAGTCACGGGACGGTTACAGGTGCAAGAGGGAATCGTGCACGTGATCGCCGAGCGCGTGTGGGTCCCGGAGCTGTCGCGGCCCGTGGCGGATGTCGAGAGCCGCGACTTCCATTAGAGTGACGTGAGATGGCCCAGACGAAGTGGGGGCGGGTGAAGACGACCAAGGACCCGGCGCGGCGCGCCGCGGCCGCCGGTCGATCGAGCACGCCCGGGTCGGCGGCGCGCACCCCGACGACGACGGCGGTCGCGCACGCGAAGACGACGCCCATCCCGCGCACGTCGACGACGTCGAAGACGACGCAGATCCCCGCGAAGGGCCTCCCCCAGCGCACCGCGACGCGCTCGAGCTCGCCCGCGACGCGCCCGCAGTCGCGCGGCGTCGGCGCCGACACGACGTCGTCGACGATGCAGCGCGGCCCCGCCTCGACGGAGGCGCCGCCCGTCGAGCCCGGGAAGCCGCGCCCGGCCAGCGACGCGGGGAGCGCGATCGTCTCGCGCCCGGTGCGCCCGGCGGCCGACGGCAGCGGTGGCGCGAGCGCCGTGATCTCGCGCCCGCGCCCGCCGAGCGACGTCAACGCCGCGGTCCCGCGCCCGCCGACGCCGCGCTCGCCGAGCGACAACGCCGTCCCCACCGGCGCGCGCGGCAACATGGACGACTTCTGCGCGCGCCGCCTCGTCGACGCCTGGCGCGCGAAGGACCGGCAGGCGCTGCCGCCCAAGCTCATCCCCGGCACCAAGGGCGGCTTCTACGCGGGCCACGCGCACACGATCGTCGAGCTCGAGTACGACGCCCTGAGCCGCATCCTGATCGTGCGCCGCTCGCCGATCAACCCGCCCTACGACGCGCCGCCGTCGCGCGCCGAGCGCGAGCGCATCGCCGCGATCGCCGAGGACAAGGCGGCGAAGCTGCGCGGCACCTCGACGGAGATCGTCGAGCTGCGGTCGCGCCCGAAGAAGTGGTACGTCGTCATGCGCCGCGACTTCGGCGACCCGACGATCACCGACGCCGCGTTCCTGTCCGCGATGGACGACCTCGTGAAGCTGATGGTCGTCTGGCGCGCCTGATGCGCGTGTGACGATCGCGTCGCAACGAACGTACGTCTCGGTCACGCCGCGCGCGGAACCGCCTTCGTCGCGTTGACGTCACGTCACATGGAGAGATCGCGCCGTGCGTTGTTGCCGTGCCGCCATCGTTCCATGGAGGTCGCGACAAACGTCCCCGCTAGGGTCCGCACGTGTTCAGGACGTCCTCGACCCTCACGCTCGTCGTCGCACTGACCGCATCGCTCGGGATCGCTCGCGCCGAGGAGCCGCCGCCGGCCGACGCGCCGCCACCCGCCGACGCGGCGCCGCCCGCCGATCCACCGCCCGCCGACGCGCCGCCCGCTCCCGAGGCGCCGAAGGCGTCCGGCACGGTGAAGGGCATCGTCAAGGACAAGACGAGCGGCGAGGGCATGCCCGCCGCCACGATCCAGATCCGAGGCGGCGCGGACGGCGACAAGACGATCGCCACCGAGCTCGACGGCACCTACACGCTGACGCTCGCGCCCGGCACATACACGATCGTGTTCGCGACGCCGGAGTACGTCGAGCAATCGCGTACCGTCACGGTGACGGCAGACCAGGCGCTCACGCTCGACCTCGAGCTCGCGCCCACCGTCAAGCAGACACAGAAGGTGGAGACGATCGAGGTCTCCGGCGCGCTCGACACGCGCAAGGACACCGCGCTCATCGCCGAGCGCCGCTCCGCCGCGACGGTGACCGACGCGATCGGCGCGCAGCAGATCTCGCGCTCGCCCGACTCGAACGCCTCCGACGCCGCGAAGCGCATGGTCGCCGCGACGATCCAGGACAACCGCTACATCGTCGTGCGCGGCCTCGGCGGCCGCTACAGCCTCACGCTGCTCAACGGCGTGCCGCTGCCGAGCCCCGACCCCGACGTCCCCGCGGCGCCGCTCGACCTGTTCCCCGCGTCGCTGATCACGAACCTGACGGTGCAGAAGACGTTCTCGCCCGACATGTTCGGCAACTTCGCCGGCGGCGCGCTCGGCATCGAGACGCGCAACTACCCGACGAAGTTCACGTTCAAGGCGCGCGTCGGCATGGGCAACGACTCGCAGAGCTCGTTCCGCACGTTCAACGGGCAGCGCGGCGGCGGCGCGCTCGACCTGCTCGGCTACGACGACGGCGCGCGCGCGCTGCCCTCGTCGATCCCGAACGACAAGCTCGCCGGCGACCCGAACCTGTCGCAGCAGGCGCGCAACGCCGAGGTCGCCGCGTTCCGCAACAACTGGACGCTCGCCGACGGCACCGCGGGCCCGAACCTCAACCTCGGCGCGACGGTCGGCGACACCGTGAAGGTCGGCGGCAAGCGCCTCGGCTACTTCGCGGGCCTCAACTTCGGCCACAACTACATCACGCGGCGCAGCCACATCGCGCGCGTCGGCGGCGACGACGGCAACGGCGGCCAGCTGCCGTCGGTGTTGCAGCTCGACGACGACACGAGCATCGAGCAGGCGAACCTCGGCATCGTCGCCGGCGGCGGCCTGCGCCCGGCGCCGGGCCACAAGATCGACGCGTTCGGGATGTACGTGCACACCGGCGACCTCGCGGCGAGCCGCATCACCGGCACGGACGCGAGCACCGCGGTCGTCGACCGCACGCGCCTGCAGTTCCTCCAGCGCGAGCTGCTGTTCACCCAGTTCCTCGGCGAGCACAAGCTCGGCAAGGACCTGTTCCTCGAGTGGCAGGGCAACGTCGCGCGCGTCTCGCAGAACGAGCCCGACACGCGCGACCTCCTGCGCACGCAGGCGCCCGACGGCCGCTACGCGATCGCGACGACGTCGGGCTCCGGCGACCGCCTGTTCGGCCAGCTCGCCGACAACACGCTCGGCGGCGCCGTCGCGGCGCGCTACCAGCCGGCGTCGAACGTCCGCGTCAAGGTCGGCTCGGCGATCCAGCGCAGCGCGCGCGCGTACCAGCAGCGCCGCTTCCACTTCACCGTCGCCGGCGACGACGCGTTCCTGACGCCCGACGAGGCGTTCTCGCCGGAGCACGCCGGCACCTCGATGTCGATGTTCGAGCAGACGATGCCGAGCGACGGCTACAACGCGACGCGCACGGTCGCGGGCCTGTTCGCGATGGCGGACGTCAACCCGACGAAGAAGCTCCGCCTCGTCGGCGGTGCGCGCCTCGAGCTCGCATCGCTCGACGTCGGGCTCGACTCGAAGATCGACCTGATGGTGCCGCCGATGCCGCACACCATCCGCAACGACAACAGCGTGCTGCCGTCGGTGAACGCGGTGTACTCGCTCGGCGAGGCGACGAACCTGCGCGCCGCGTACGCGATGACCGTCGCGCGCGCGAACTTCCGCGAGATCGCGCCGTCGCTGTACTTCGACTACGTGCGCCGCCGCGTGATCGGCGGCAACCCGAACCTCAAGGAGACGAACATCCACAACGGCGACCTCCGCCTGGAGACGTTCCTCGGCGAGAGCGAGCTCCTGGCGGCGAGCGTGTTCGCGAAGCACTTCACGAACCCGATCGAGCGCATCGTCGAGTCCGCCGGCGACGGCGACAACGTGGGCTTCGCGAACTCGCCGACGGCGCAGAACTACGGCGTCGAGCTCGAGGCGCGCCTGTCGCTCGGGCGCGTCGCGAAGGCGCTGTCGGAGCTGTCGGTCGGCGGCAACCTGAGCCTCATCGACTCGCGCATCGACATCGGCGCCAGCACGCGGCGCCGCCTCCAGGGTCAGAGCAGCTACGTCGCGAACCTCGGCCTCGGTTACGAGTCGAAGGCGTCCCGGACGCGCGTCGACCTCCTGTACAACAGCTTCGGGCGGCGCATCGAGGAGGTCGGCACCGGCGGTGCCGGCAACATCTTCGAGGAGCCGTTCCACCGCCTCGACCTCACGATCAGCCAGCCGTTCGGCAAGAACCTCCGCGCCAAGCTCGCAGGCGGCAACCTGCTGAACCAGCGCGTGGTGCGCACGCAGGACGGCGTCGAGATCTTTGCCTATCAGGTCGGCGTCACGGTGATCGGCAATCTCGAGTACACGCTCGAGTAACCAACGTTTCAAAAACTCATCTCGTTCGTTCGTAAGGAGACAGCCATGCTTCGTTCCAGCTTTGCTGCGGTCCTCGTCCTTGCCTTCGCCGCCTGCGGCGACGACGGCAACAACAACCCTGCGGCCGATGCGCCGCCGAACAACCCGGATGCCCCGGGCGGCGGTCAGGTCATCCGACTCAACGACGATATCAAGACGGATACGACGTTGAAGGCGGAGAATGTCTATGTCCTTCCGCGCCTGAGGAACGTGTTTGTCTCGCCGGGCGCGACGCTCACGATCGAGCCCGGGACGCAGATCCAGGGCGAGCAGGGCTCGACGCTCGTCATCACGCGCGGCGCGAAGATCCACGCCGTCGGCACGGTCGAGAAGCCGATCGTGTTCACGAGCGCGCAGCCGTCGGGCTCGAGGACGCCGGGCTTCTGGGGCGGCCTCATCGTCCTCGGCGCGGCGCCGATCAACACGAACGTGCTGTCGACGCCGCCGAGCGCCGAGGCGACGTTCGAGGCGTTCACGACCGCGATCCCCGAGGGCAAGTTCGGCGGCACGAACCCGAACGACGACAGCGGCAAGATCAAGTACGTGCGCATCGAGTTCGGCGGCTTCAACTTCGTCGCCGACCGCGAGTTCAACAACCTCACGCTGTGCGGCGTCGGCAGCGCGACGGAGATCGACTTCGTGCAGGTCCACAAGGGCCAGGACGACGGCATCGAGTTCTTCGGCGGCACGGTCAACGTGAAGCACATCGTGTCGAGCCAGAACGAGGACGACGGCTTCGACACCGACAACGGGTGGCAGGGCAAGGCCCAGTTCGTGATCGTGCAGAACATCTCGCACCCGGCGACGCTGCCCGAGGCGTCGAACGGCTACGAGTCCGACAACCACGGCACGGCCGCGTCGTTCCGCGCCGACCCGCGCACCGAGCCGACCGTCTACAACGTGACGCTCATCGGCGACCACGCGTACACGGGCCAGAAGAGCTTCGCCGCCGTGTTCCGCCGCGGTACCGGTGGTCACTACTTCAACCACATCTTCATGAACTTCCC
The DNA here is from genome assembly GCA_019637375.1 of Deltaproteobacteria bacterium. Classification (GTDB taxonomy): domain Bacteria; phylum Myxococcota_A; class Polyangia; order Haliangiales; family Haliangiaceae; genus JABFXX01. The sequence goes on from JAHBVW010000008.1 coordinate 75,301, forward strand.
GCAGGGCCCCGAGTTCCGCGACGCGGAGACGCTCGAGCAGCTCAACGCGAACAAGCTCGAGATCCGCAACTCGATGTTCTTCGGCAACGACGCGACGCCGACGAACCTCCCGGTGCCGCAGGCGACCGGTGACATCGACGAGAGCCTCTTCCTGAATGCCGCCCGCGCGATCCAGTTCAACGTCGACCCGGGCCTCTCGGCGACGGGCATCCTCGACAAGGTCAAGCCGAACTTCAAGCCGGTCAACGGCGCGGCGTCGCTCACCGGCGGCGCGACCCCGCCGAACGACGGCTTCTTCGACACCTCCGCCACGTTCATCGGTGCGATCGGCGCCGAGGACTGGACGGAGACCTGGACCGCGTACCCCCAGAACTAGCCGGAACCTCACCCTGCGGCCGGGGCGGGGTCGATACTATGGGGGGAATGCCCATCGTCGTCGCCGACCGGTTCGAGCTGCTCGCCCAGGCGGCGCGCGGCGGCATGGCGTCGGTGTGGCGGGCGCGCGACCTCCTGAGCGGCGCGCAGGTGGCGGTGAAGACGATCGCGGCGTGCGGGCCGTCGGAGCTCGCGCGCTTCGAGCGCGAGGCGGCGCTGCTCGCGACGCTCGACCACGCGAACGTCGTCGCCTACATCGCGCACGGCGCGAACGCCGACGGCTCGCGCTACCTCGTCGAGGAGTGGGTCGAGGGCGCGAGCCTGTCCGCGTACCTCGCGCACACCGGCGCGACGGCGAGCGAGGCCGTGCGCATCGCGATCGGCGTCGGCGACGCGCTCGGGGCCGTGCACCGGCTCGGCGTGCTGCACCGCGACGTCAAGCCGGGCAACGTGATCCTCACCGGCACGACGGTGAAGCTCGTCGACTTCGGCATCGCGCGCAGCGTCGTCGATGCGGGGCAGCTGACCGGGACGGGCGTGCTGATCGGGACCCCGTCCTACATGTCGCCGGAGCAGTCGCGCGGCACGACGATGATCGAGCCGGCGTGCGACGTGTGGGCGCTCGGCTGCGTGCTGTACGAGGCGCTGTCGGGGCGCAAGGCGTTCCACGGGCGCACGCACGAGGCCGTCCGCGCGAAGGTGCTGCTCGCGAACCCCGAGCCGCTGTCGACGCTGTGCGCCGAGGCGCCCGATGCGCTGGTCGCGCTGGTGCACGCGATGCTGAGCAAGTCGCCGGCGGAGCGCCCGGCGGACGGCGCCGCGGCGTCGGCGGCGCTGCGCGCGGTGCTCGCCGACGTCCCCGACGGGCCGCGCCGCCGCGTCTCCGGGAGCGAGCCGCCGACGCGCTCGATCGGGCTGCGCGCCGCGAGCGAGAGCGACGTGCGCGCCGCGAACTGCTTCGTGTTCGTGAAGACGCTCGGCGATCCCGACCACACGCCGCCGAGCGTGCACATCTCGCGCGTCGCCGAGCGGCACGGGCTCGCCGTGCACGAGCTCGACGAGCGCGCGGTGCTCCTCGTCGCCGCGCACCGCCCCGGCATCGAGGGCGCGGTCGCCGTCGCGCGCGCGGCCGTGGACCTCGACGGTGCCGTGCGCGACAGCGCCATGACGGTGTTCGCGCAGCGCCCCGGCGAGCCGCTCGAGAAGGCGCTCGACCGCGGCGCCGCGGCGCTCGAGCAGGCGAGCATGCAGATGCTGTTCACGGATGACGACGTCGCGCGCGCGATCCCCGTCGACGACCTGATCGCGGAGCTCGTCGGCGGCGAGGTCGCGATCGAGCGCACGGAGGGCGGCGCGGCGACGATCCCCGTGCGGCGCGGCGAGCGCTAGGTCGCGTCAGCGCGTGGTCGTCAGGCGGAAGCCGACGCTGCGCACGGTCTCGATCACGTCGGGGCGCGGCAGCTTGCGGCGCAGGCGCAGGATCACGTTGTCGACGGCGCGCTCGCTCACCTCGAGCTCGCCCTCGCCCCACGCGGCGTCGAGCAGCTCGGTGCGCGACAGCGGCCGGCCGCGCGCCTTCATCAGCTCGCGCAGCACCGCGAGCTCGATCGACGTGAGCCCGACGATCTTGCCGTCGACCCACAGCGCGCGACCGTGCAGGTCGAGCGTCAGATCGCCGAAGCGCAGGCGCCCGTTCGCGAGCCCCTTGCGGTGCACGCGGCGGTGCACGGCGCGGACGCGCCCGGCGAGCTCGCGCGGGCTGATCGGCGTCGCGACGGCGTCGTCGAACCCGACGGCGAGCAGGCCCTCGCAGTCGGGCGTCGTGCCCTGATCGATGAGGCCGATGAGGCCGGGGTGCAGCTCGCTCGTCTGCGTCCACGCCACGAACTTGTCGGACAGCGCGCGCGCGATCGCGGGATCGACGCTGACGACGTAGACCGGCAGCTCGGGCGCCTGCTGCAGCACGTCCGCGGTGTGCACCTCGACGTGCATCGCACCGCGGCGGAGCTCCGCGATCACCTCGTGCGTGGTCGGGGTCGTCACGAGGGTCACGACCGCCACGCGCACCAGGTCGAGCGACGGTGAGTTGTCGTCGTCGGGTGAGGTCAAGGCGAACACAAGCCACCGTAGAGAAACCAGGTGACCGGTTCGATGCGGGCCCGCAACCGAACGGTGACATCACACCCCGTCCAACGGGGACATCTCCCTGTAGATCCACAGGGTTACGACTGTGTGACAGTCAGTCGTCGACGCCGCACGGGAACACGTCGAGCGCCGTCGCACCGCGTCGTGCCTCGACGACGCCGGTGATCGCCTGGACGGCGAGCGCCTGGAACATCGCGGCCGCCGCGAACCGCACGTCGGGTCCACCGGGGACGGTGATGTCGACGACGACCTCGTTGCCGCGGCTCGCGAAGCTCCGCAGCGACGTCGCGGCCGAGTCCGTCAGGTCCTCGTCGTCGAGCGCCAGCCGCGCCTCGGCGATCGCGCGCTCGAGCTCCTCGCGCGAACCGTAGCGGTAGCTCCCCTGGAAGTGGATCGCGTCCCTCGTCGTCCTCATCGTCCTCATCCCGCGAGCACCCTACTACGGAGTGCGTGCAGTTTCGTTAGCGCACGCGTGACGGAATCAAGGCTGATTCGCGCGGCCGCGCGTCTGCTCGGAGGTCTGGAACGGACCGAACACGTCGGGGATGCGCGCGTAGCTCTTGCCCGTGGGCGCCGCGCCCTCGTCCCAGTCGACTCCGTCGGAGAGCGCACCGTCGGAGGCGCGGTAGATCCACACCTCCTCGTCGCTCCCGAGCTTGAACGGCACGATCGTGCCGTCGACGTCCTGCACGAACCGCGCACCCGGGCTGAGCATCATCTGCGGGAACGGCACGGCCTTCGCGAGATCGCCGGCCTTGTCGACGAACACGAAGTCCGCGAGCTGCACCGGCGCCGTCGTCGCGTTGACGACCTCGATCCAGTCGGGGTTCTCGCCGGGCGCGACCTCGTTGAGCACGATGATGCGCAACGGCGTGCCGGGCGGCGGCGCATCGGGCGCGGGGCCGTCCGGAGCCTTCGGCGCGTCGGGGTTCGACGGCGGCGCGTCGATCGCGGGATCCGCGGCGTGGCTGCAACCTGCCAGGACGGTGACGACGACGATTGCGTGACGCATGCGGGACCTCACGGGATGAACGGCGCGACCGCCGAGGCGATCGCGAGGACGGTGGTGGCGGTGCCGGCGTCGGCGCCGGGGACGGGCATCGCGTTGCCCGACGTGCTGGTGCGATCGAGCGCGAGCCAGATGCGGAAGCGGCCGTCGCGCTCGGAGCCGCGGCCGTCGAAGCGCCGGTGCCACGTCTGCACCGCGACGGCGCCGCCGACGGTCGTGATGCGGCCGCCGCCCTCGTAGCCGAGCGTGGCGCCGCGCGCGGCGACGAAGAGGCCGGTGTCGCGGTCGTCGCCGGCGACGCGCGCGTCGATCCAGCCCGAGGCGAGCAGCCCCTCGAGCTCGCCGCGCGTCGCGAGGCCGTACGCCTTCACGACCTCGGCGCCGCCGCGCACGCGCGGCAGGACGGCGGTCGCGGCGCCGCCGAAGCGCCGATCGCGCACGAGCGCCGGGCCGATCGATCCGTCGCGCGCCACCGCCGAGACGCGGACGTGCGCCGTGGTGGTGTGGAGCGGCACGACCTCGAGGACGGCGGTCGTCGTCTTGCCGCTATTGCGCTCGGGGAACGCGAGGCCCTCGCCGTTGCCGACGGCGATCGCGAGGCGCGCCGGGCCGAGCGTGACGCGCGCCATCGCCGCGAGGTCGCTGACCGGCCACGCGAGCAGCTGCTCGCTGCCCGTGCGCGCGAGCGGGCGGAGCGTGTCGTCGCGCTCGAGTGCGTCGAGCCACGGGTCCTGGATGAAGCCGATCGCGCCGTCGATGCGCAGCGTCTGCGCGCCGTCGCCGCGGCGGAACCACGAGTGGCCGCCGACGAGCTGCGCGCGCTTGATGCGGATCACCGTCGTGTCGCCGTCGATGCCGAGCGCACCGCCGTCGGCCGCCGAGCGGATCGACTCGACGCGCAGCTCGGTGGCGGCGCTCGATCCGAGCATCACGCGCGCGCCGACCTCGCCGCGATCGAGGCGGAGCTCCTCGAGCGCGCCGGTGTCGCCGTCGGGCGCGATGCGGCGCGCCTGCGCGAACACCTCGACGTCGAGCTCGAGCGGCGCCGTCGAGAACCGCGGGAACGGCGGCGGATCCTCGACGGGCCGCACGATCCGGACGAGCGCCTGCTGCGCCGTCACGGGCGCCGCGGGTGGCGGCTCGTCGGCGAATGCGGTCGCGGGCAGGCAGATGGCGGCGAGCACCGCGAGGCGGTGGGTCATGGCGAGTCAGCTCCTCCCGCGGCGACGAGCGCACCGAGGTCGTCGCCGCGCAGCGCCTCGTCGTCGGCGCGGACCTGCGCGACGTCGGCGAGCGCGAGCGCGCGGATCTCCTCGGCGAACGACGCCTCGCGGCCCGCGAGGAGCGGCGCGATCGCGGCGTGGCCGGGGATGCCGTCGGCGGTGCGTGCGCCGCCGTGGGCGCTTGCGAGGAGTGCGCCGAAGCGGCGGGCGAGCACGAGGCGCCGATCCGCGGGGAGCTCGGCGAGGTCCTCGGCGTCGAGGCCGCGCTGGTACGCGGCGCGGTCGCGGATCTTGAGGCTGAGCCCGCCGGCGCGCGCGCTGCCGAGCAGCGGATCGCCGTCGGCGCGGCCGTGCAGCCGGTGCTGCGCGTCGACGGCGCGCGCACCCGGCGAGTCCCACTCCGCCGCGGCGAGGCGCGGCTGGCCGCGCACGATCACGCCGTCGCGCGTCTCCTTGAGCTCGATGATGCGATCGTCGGCGGGCGACGGCGTCGGCCCCTCGAGGATCGCGAAGTAGCGGAGCGCGGCGTAGCTCGAGACGCCGGCGCCGATCTTGCGCAGCCGCAGCTTCGTCGCGCCGAGCTCCGGGTGATTCCACGCGTCGATCGCCGCATCGATCGCCGCGACGCCGTCGACGCCGGCCGGCAGCTGCCGGTCCTCGATGACGCCGTCGTCGGCGACGGCCTCGAGGTCGCCGAACGCGACGCTGCGCGCACCGCCCTCGACGGGCGCGACCTTGTCGAGCGGGTCGCCGCGATCGCCGTTGCGCCGCGCCTTCGCGAGCTCGCCGTCGAGGAGCGCGTCGACGCCCGCGGCGAGCGGCTCGAGCGCACCGCCCGCGGCGAGGCGCGCGATCTCCGCGGCGTAGCCGGCGCCGACCTCGCGCGCGAGCTCGCCGGCCTCGGCGTCGGTTGCGCCGGTCGCGAGGATCATCCCGGCGGCGAGGCGGCGCACGTCGATGCCGTACGGGCCGTAGCCGGCGCCGTCGAAGTCGTTCCAGTGAAAGTACAGCTCGCCGCTCGCGGCGCGGAACGTCCCGATGTTCTCCGGGTGCGGATCGCCGACGAGCAACACGCGCGACGACGCCACGTCGCCGAACGCCGTCGGGGCGCGCACGCCGGGGTCCGTCGCGTCGCGCCAGTACACGGCGGGCGTGCCGCGCAGCCACGGGAACACGCCGCGCTGCATCTTCACGAGCTTCTTCGCGACCAGCTCGGGCTCGCGCTGCGCCCACACGTAGTTGTCGTCGGCGAGGATCGCGATCACGCGCTGCGTGCGCGACGGCTCCGTCCCACCCGCGCAACCGCCCGCGGCCGCGAGCAGGACCAGGCAGGTCACCGGGCGCATGCGCGGACGAGAGCACGCGTCGGTGACATCCATGTCACGCGCCAGTTACCGCACTGCCGCCGGCGAGGGCAAGCTGAAGCGGATCGCCGCCGGGGAGCGCGCATCGAAGGCGGTGAGCACGTCGTCGACATCCGCGAGCCACGTCCAGGCCGCCGTGCTAGCTTCGTCGTCGACGGCTGAGATCTCGCTTCCTTCTCCAACTTCATCCTGTGGTCGGAGGTTCGAGTCCTCCCCCCGAGGCCATGCTCGGGGTAGCTCAGTGGGAGAGCACCGGACTTCTACAGCGAGATCGGTTTCCGTCACCGGAGTCAGGCCGCGAACGCGGCGCAGCTCCGCTATGTCCGGATCGAGCTCATCGCACACCTCGGAGCTCCTCGACGAGGAGCTCGATCTCCGCGGTGTCGCGGCGCGTGAACCACCGGTCCGGCGCGCGCTCGAGCGATGGCAGGCCGCGGTTGCGCACGGTGTCGGCGACGATCGCGACCGGGCGGCCCGCCCCGTCGGCGGCCTCGAGGGCGTCGTCGATCGCGCACGCGTCGTGGCCGTCGATCTCGGCGGTATGCCAGCTCGCGAAGGCGTCGCCCGGGTCGGCGCCGCCGGCGGGGCGCGCGATCACGGCGACGAGGTTCGTGAGGCCGAGGGCGGGCGCCACGAACGCCGCCGGCAGGCCGTCGTCGAGGTCGCCGTCGCCGAGGAAGACGTAGACGCGGCGCGCGCTCCCGCGGCGCATGGCCTCGGCCGCGACGTGCGCGCCCGTCGCGAGCACGTTGCCGAGCGAGCCGCCGTGCACCTCGATCCCGGGGACGTCGAACGTCGTCGGCGTGCGCGCGACCTCGGCGAGCGTCGCATACAGCGCGGGCAGCTCGGCGTGGCCCTTCGCGAGCAGGAGCAGATCGCGCTCGGCGCGGCGCGGCCGCACCCGCGTATGCAGCCCGACGAGCAGCTCGACGGCGGCGAGCGACGCCCCGAGGAAGCAACCCCCACCGCGCGTGGTGCGGATGACGTGCTCGCGGACACGCAGCGCGAGCTCGCGGCGCGCCCTCGGCAGGTCGATGAATCCGGCGAGGTACACCGTCACCACCCGCCGGCCTCGACGGCCAGCGCATCGGCGCCGCGGAACCACGTCGCCGCGTGCATCGCGTGCTCGACCAGCACGATCCTCATCGACATGGCGCGATGCTCGGTGTCCCTCGCGACCGCCCGGCGGCGCGCCCGTGACGCACGCGGAGCGATTCGCGATCAACCCCGCCGCCCCCATGTGGCGACCGCGTGACCACCCCACGACTCCCGAGGAGGAGTCGCCGAGATCAGCGCTTCTTCTTGGCCGCGGGCTTCTTCTTGGCCGCGGGCTTCTTCGCAGCTGCCGGCTTCTTCTTGGCCGCGGGCTTCTTCTTCGTCTTCGCAGCCGGGACCGGTGCCGCCTCGTCGGTGTCGAGCGCCTTCACGGCGTCGAGGACGGCGGCGGCGTGGCCCTTCACGGAGACCTTGGGCCAGTGCCTGGCGACGGTGCCGTCGGTGTCGATCAGCACCGTCGAGCGGATGATGCCCCGGGTCTTCTTGCCGTAGAGGACCTTGTCGCCGTAGGCGCCGTAGGTGGTCATCATCTTCGTGTCGGGGTCGGTGAGGAGGGGGAACGTCAGGGAGAACTTGTCGCGGAACTTGCAGTGCGAGGCGATGCTGTCGCCGCTCACGCCGAGCACGACGGTGTCGCGCTTCGCGAGCTCCGGGAGGGTGTCGCGAAAGTCCTGCGCCTCGATGGTGCACCCGGGCGTGTTGTCGCGCGGGTAGAAGTAGAGGACGACGCGCTTGCCCGCGTGATCTGCGAGGCGGACCGTGCCGCCGTCGGAGGACTCGAGGGCGAACGCGGGAGCCTTCTTGCCGACTTCGATCATGCCGCCACGTACCACGTGCGCTACGCTCCAGGCCATGCGCCTGGCCGCCGCCGTCCTCGTCGTCCTCACCGCGTGCGGGGCCGGCAGCCGGACCCCATCCTGGCCCAGGTCGACCCCGCACGACCCCGACGGCGGCGAGTCCCTCGAGCCGCGCATGGCCACGAGCATCCTCGCCGTCGAGCGCACCCCCGAGCCGGCCGAGAAGGCCGCCGCCGCCGTGCGCGCCGAGAAGGCCGCCGAGCGCAGCTCCGTCTTCGACTCCGTGACCAACGCCGCCGGCTCCGGCGGAGCGTCGTCGTCGACCGACGTCGACGTGCTCAACACCGACGACATCGTGATCGAGATCAACGACGACTGATCAGGGCGCGAGCTCGAATGCGCCGAGGTCCGGCTTCGCTCCCTGCGGCCGCGGCGTTCCGTCGAAGTCGTGATCCGTCGTCAGCATCCCCGGTACGCCGACGTCGACCGCCGGGCTTCCGGCCTGAAGGTGATAGTCGTGGTTCCCGAAGTCCACGAACTTGGGGTCTCCGACGAACGTGCCCGGCGGTGGTGACGCCTGTTGCGAGAGCAACGTGTTCGAAAACGTGCATGCCCCGTTTGGCAAGGGATTCACGAGCGCGTCGCCGGCGCCGGCACGCAGGATGCTGTTCTCGACGAGGACGAGCATACCCGCGACGCGTGCCTTGGAGCATACGTCCTCGATCGCGGTGTTCCCCGGATAGACGAGCGTGGTGTGGGAGAGGATCAGCTCGCCGAGCCCGAACAGGAAAACACGCTGGTTCTCGAGAACCGAGTTCTGGATCCGTACCGAGCTCGTCCCCACCATCGCCAGACTGGTGTTGGCGCCCTCCTGCAACATGACCCGATCCGCAGCGACCGACGATGCAGAGACGAACCACGTACCGGCCTTCGTCATGCCGACGTTCGTCATGCTGAGCGCACACCGCCTCGCCTCGATCGCCGTCACTCCGTGGAGGCTGCTCCTCAGCACCACATCGCGGAGGTCCAGCCTGGATTGGGTGGCAGCGTTATCGCTGCCGCAGCGGACGTGGTCTCCATCCGTGAGCGTCGTGAATCCGCGGATCGCCAGCTTCGCGCCACGATCGACCGTGAGTGCGGCAACACTCCCTCCCGACACGAACTGCGCTCCTGTCGCGATGACGTGCAACGTCTGGTCGGTGAGACTGTCGAGGGCGATCGCCCCGTACGCACCGGGCAGCATCCTGACGAGGAGTGCCGGCGCGTGCCCGAGCGCTCGGCCCGCAGCCTTCGCGAAGGAGCATGGCGACGTGAGCGTGCAGTCGCCGTTCGATCCGCTGGTCTCGCCGGTGGCGTAGACCACCTCACGCTCGTCGATACACCGCTTCGCGTCGACGTCGCAAACGCGGCTCGAGCACTCGTCGTCCGCGACACACGCACGACAAGCGTTCGTGATCGGATCGCAAACCTGCGAGCCGTCGCACTGCGCGTTGTCGATGCACTGTCGGCAGCCCGCGGCCGACTCGGCGCAGCCAAGCGGACACTCGACGAGGTCGAAGTTGTTACCTCCACCATTGCAGGTCAGCGCCGTGTCTCCGCGACACCGCTCGAACGCCCTCGGCGTGCAGCTCACGGCGACGCATGTGCCGGGATCCTCGCTGAACGACGCATCGACGTCGCAGAACGGACGTTCGGGATCGACACAGATCCCGTCTCCACAGAACAGCGGGTTCCGCTCGGACCCGACGCAACCGAAGACGAACGCCACCGCAACCCATGCAGGCTTCATCGAAGTCATGGTGCCTCCGATGAAGCCTGCTCGGCCAGACCCACGCATGGTTGTGCGACCTCATGTAAGGCCGCACAACAGCGACGGAATTCAGAACGCGATGTTGTTGAAGCAGAAGACCGGCTTCGTCGCCGGGAAGAAGTAGCCGCTCGCCATGCACATTTCATCGGTGGCGGCGCTATCGCCCGTTTTGATCTCGCGGTTGGTCGGGTTCGTGTAACGGCACAGGTACGTCAGCTTGCCAGACTGAAACTCGAAGAAGGGGGCAGCCATCTGCATGCGGGGGATCGGGTGCTCCCAGTCGTCGCTCTGGAACACCATGGCGCCACCATCGCGGACCTCGGTGTGGACCGCCTGTTTGTGCGCGTGCGTCGACATCAGCCAGAACTTCGAGCCGGCGGGTACGTCGCAGGTCGAATTGGCGAGGTTCAGCTCCGTGCTGGGCGGCACGGGACGCGGTTCGGTGTGGTTCTGTGCGAGAGCCGGGATCTTGATCTGCCCGTAGAACGTCACGTACGCGGCGGTCTTCGTGTACGCGACGGCGTCGTCGTGGGCCTCGGCGTCGAGGGTGACGTGGACCTTGATGGCGGCGTCGGTGGTGTTGAGGTAGTGCATCTGGAGGTACGCGGCCGTGTTGGGCGCGACGTCCATGCCGAGGGGCTTGCCGGTGCCGTCGTCGGCGGGGAGGCGGAGGTCGGCGGTCGGTGTCTGCGCGGCGTAGGTCCAGACGGGGGCGCCGCCGATGCCCGCGCCGCCGCCGCAGTTCTGGGAGCTGACGGTGCCGACGGGTTGCACGTCGGTGTTGCCCGTCGTGAACATGATCATGTGGTGGCTGCCGGGCGTCATCTCCGACTTCCAGCGCTTGATGCCGAGCATCTTCGTGTTCGGCGTGCGGAAGTAGTAGCAGTACGTGATCTCCTGACCCGGCTGGATGTCGATGTCGGGGGTGACGATGCGGAAACCGTTCGCAGGCGGCGGGTCGCCACCTGCATCGGGCGTATCGTCGTCACCACCAGGACCGGGACCACCGGGAGAGCCGCACGCCGTGAGAGCGATGGCGGCACCGAACGCGAAGACCAGGCGAGCGCGCATGAGAACCCCCGAGCAACGATGTTGAGGCGTCGACGAGCCTATCAACTCGTCGAGGGGTGTCCAGAGCATGATGAAAAACCAGTCCTTGTTCGACCTGACACGGCGTGATGCCGGCGTGCGCCAGGGCACGTAGACTCGGCGCCCGGAGGAAACATGTCGCGTTTCGATGTGGACCTGTTCGTGATCGGCGGCGGCTCGGGAGGTGTGCGGGCCGCACGCGTCGCGGCAGAACACGGCGCGCGCGTCGCCATCGCGGAGGCGTACCGCTGGGGTGGTACGTGCGTGATCCGCGGGTGCGTGCCGAAGAAGCTGCTCGTCTTCGCGAGCGAGGTCAGCCGCGCGCTCGACGACGCGCGTGGGCACGGCTGGACGATCGACGCGGCGACGCACGACTGGCCCGCGCTGATCGCGGCGAAGGACAAGGAGATCGCGCGCCTGTCGCACGCGTACGCCGAGCGGCTGCGCAAGGCGGGCGCCGAGGTGATCGCGTCGCGGGCGCGCCTCGTCGATCCCCATACGGTCGACCTCGACGGCCGGACCGTCACGGCAGCTCACATTCTGATCGCGACCGGCGGCGTGCCCAAGCGACCGGTCGGACCATGGATCACGTCCGATGACGCGTTTCACATCCCCGCGCTCCCGCAGCGAATCGCGATCCTGGGAGGTGGGTATATCGGTGTGGAGTTCGCACATATCTTCGCGGGGCTCGGTGCCAAGGTCACGCTGATCCACCGCGACAGCCACGTGCTGCGCGGCTTTGACCCCGACGTGCGCGAGGTCGCGACGAAGGGGCTCGAGGCGCACGGCATCGACGTGGTCGCGACGAACGGCGAGGTCGCCGCGCACTCGCTGCACGGCGGCGGCATCCGCGTCGCCGCGGCCGGGGCCGAGCTGGACGTCGACCTCGCGATGGCGTCGATCGGCCGCGCGCCGGCGACGCACGGGCTCGGGCTCGCCGAGGTCGGCGTCGAGCTCGACGCGCGCGGCGCGGTGTGCGTCGACGAGTACTCGCGATCGAGCGTGCCGCACATCCTCGCCGTCGGCGACGTCACCGGGCGCGTCGCGCTCACGCCGGTCGCGATCCGCGAGGGGCACGCCGTCGCGGACACGCTGTTCGGCGGCCGCCCGACGGCGATCCGCCACCACCTGATCCCGACGGCGGTGTTCGCGCAGCCGGCGATCGCCGCGGTCGGGATGACGGAGCCGGCGGCCGTCGTCGCCCACGACGTGCACGTGTTCCGCGCGAAGTTCCGCCCGATGCGCTACGCGCTGTCGGGGCGCGACGAGCAGGTGCTGATCAAGGTCATCGTCGATCGCGCGAACGATCGCGTCCTCGGCGTGCACATGGTCGGGCCCGACGCGCCCGAGATCATCCAGGCGATCGCCGTCGCGGTCACGATGGGCGCGACGAAGGCCGACCTCGATCGCACGTTCGCGCTGCACCCGACGACCGCCGAGGAGCTCGTGCTGCTGCGCTGAAAAGCAGAACGCGCGCCCGAGAGACCCGGGCGCGCGTTGCGCGGTTCACACACGCGAGCGACGACGGACGATCAGGCGACGCGCGCGGCCGGCAGCTGGCCCGCGGCGCCGCGGTCGATCGCCTGGTTCAGCGAGCTCTGCACGATCGCGATACCGACGATGCCGAGCACGAAGAGCATGATGAACGAGACCGCCTGCGTGGACTTGCCCTGCGTGACGTGCTCGACACCACCACAGAACTTCCACATCCAGATCAGGCCCAGGATCGGGATGATGATGTGCCACCCCGGCGGGATCTGGGCACCGCACCTCACCATCTCGTTCTTGGTCTTGATCATCCAGACGAGACCGTAGATCCCGAAGGTGACGAGGGTGAGAATGACGACAGATGCGACAGAACGCTTGGTCATGTTTCCGTGAGCTCCGGTGGTGAGAGTTGCCAGCTTGTATCAGAGTGTGCTCGCGATCGCGAGACGGGTTCTCAGAAATGGTCGGTCCAATGCACTTCGTGCGCGGGAGCGGTAGATCGCCCTAGGACAGCCGGTCCCGATAGTCGCGGTAACCGAACCTCCGATGCACGACGATCGTCGAAGTCGCAGGGTCGTGCGTCGCGATCGACGGCAGGCGCACCCCGTTGAACGTCGTCGTCTTCACCATCGTGTAGTGAGCCATGTCGAGGAACACGAGCTTGTCGCCCGGCTGCAGCGGCGCCGGAAAGCTATAGTCCCCGATCACATCCCCGGCCAGACACGTTAACCCGCCGAGCCGGTACGTGTACGGCAGCGCGCCAGGATCTGCGGCGCCGATGATCACCGGGCGGTACGGCATCTCCAGGACGTCCGGCATGTGCGCAGTCGCCGATGTATCCAGAATGGCGATGTCCATCCCGTTGTGGAGCGTGTCGAGCACCGAGGCGACGAGTACGCCGGTCCCGAGCGCGATCGCCTCCCCCGGCTCCAGATAAATCGGGACATTCCACTTCTTCCGGAACTCGACGAGCAGGCGCACGAGGCGCTCGCGGTCGTAGTCGGGGCGCGTGATGTGGTGGCCGCCTCCGAAGTTCACCCACTTCATCTGTGGGATGAAGTCGCCGAACCTCGCCTCGAACGCGGCGAGCGCTCGCTCGAGGGCGTCGCTGTTGACCTGACACAACGTGTGGAAGTGAAGGCCGTCGATGCCCTCGAGGTCCTCGGCCGTCACGTTCGCGCGCGTCGTCCCGAGGCGCGAGCACGGACCGGCGGGGTCGTACAGCGCGACCTCGACCTCCTGGTGCTCGTGGTTGACGCGCAGCCCGCACGAGATCGCTCGGCCCGCGCGCCGCGCACGCTCGATCGTCGCGCGGTGGCGCCGCCACTGCGACGGCGTGTTCAGGACGATGTGATCGGCGAGCTCGACGAGCTCGCGCATCTCCTCGTCGGAGTACGCGGGCGCGTACGCGTGCACCTCGCCGCCGAGCTCCTCGCGCGCGAGGCGCGCCTCGGCGATCGAGCTCGACGTCGCGCCCGCGAGGTAGCGGCGCACGAGCGGGAACGTCGACCACTGCGCGAAGCCCTTCAGCGCGAGGAGGATCGTGCACCCCGCGCGCCGCTGCACGTCGTCGAGGATCTTGAGGTTCGCCTCGAGCGCGCCGAGGTCGGTGATGAAGCACGGCGTCTCGACGCGCGAGATGTCGATGGCGCGCGCCACGTCGGCGCCGAGGGCAGCTCCGGCGCTCATCGCTCTTCGACGTGCCAGGGCAGCCCGCGCTTGCCGACGTCGGCGAGGAACGGGTCGGGATCGAGCTGCTCCATGTTGAACACGCCGGCGCCCTTCCACGCGCCGGTCACCATCATCACCGCGCCGGTCACCGCCGGCACGCCCGTGGTGTACGAGATCGCCTGGGCGCGCACTTCCTTGTACGTCTCCGCGTGGTCGCAGATGTTGTAGATGAAGTAGCGCTTCGGCTTGCCGTCCTTCACGCCCTCGCAGAGGCAGCCGATCGACGTCTTGCCGGTGTAGCCCTGCGCGAGCGACGCCGGGTCGGGCAAGAGCGCGCGCAGGAACTTGATCGGGACGATCTTGTGGCCGTCGAACTCGACCTCGTCGATGCGCGTCATGCCGACGTTGCCGAGCACCTCGAGGTGCTTCAGGTACGCCTCGCCGAACGTCATCCAGAAGCGGATGCGCTTCAGGCCGCGGAGGTTCTTCACCAGCGACTCGAGCTCCTCGTGATAGAGGAGGAAGCTCTTCTTCTCGCCGACGCCCGGGTAGTCGAAGATCTTCGACACGCTCAGCGGGTCGGTCTCCTTCCACTCGCCGCTCTCCCAGTAACGCCCGCGCGCCGTGATCTCGCGGATGTTGATCTCCGGGTTGAAGTTCGTCGCGAACGCCTTGCCGTGCGAGCCGGCGTTACAGTCGACGATGTCGACGTAGTGGACCTCGTCGAGCAGGTGCTTCTGCACGTACGCGCAGAACACGTTCGTGACGCCCGGATCGAAGCCCGAGCCGAGCAGCGCCATGCGGCCGGCCTTCTCGAACCGCTCCTGGTACGCCCACTGCCACTTGTACTCGAACTTCGCGACGTCGGGCGGCTCGTAGTTCGCGGTGTCGAGGTAGTCGACGCCGGCCTCGAGGCACGCATCCATGATGTGGAGGTCCTGGTAGGGCAGCGCGACGTTGATGACGACCTTCGGCTGGTAGCTCTTCAGGAGCTTCACCAGCTGCGGGACGTCGTCGGCGTCGACCTCGGCCGTCTGGATCTTGCGGCCGTGCATCGCCTCGATCTCCGCGGCGAGCTTCTGGACGGGCGCGATGCGGCGGCTCGCCAGCATCACCTCCGAGAACACGTTCTTCTCCATCGCCGCCTTGTGGGCGACGACACCCCCGACGCCACCGGCGCCGATGATCAAAACCTTCGACATGGACTTCTCCTCGGACTCAGACGTTCTGGCCGTTGCGGAGCTCGTCCGCCGGCGTCAGGTCGCGCTTCACCGACTTGTTCAGCCGGCGCTCGAACTTCTTGGGCTTGGCATCGTAGACGTCGCGCGAGATGCGGCGCGTCCCCTTCATCAGCTCGCCGAGCTGGTCGTCGAGCGAATCGCGGAGGTGGTCGATCTCGTCGGCGGGGATGCCGTGCGCGTGCGTGTGCACGAACTCGCGCAGCATCAGCAGGTCGACGGCGGGCCCGAGCGCATCGGTGACCGCATCGAACTCGGCGTCGATCGCGAGGGCGCGCGCACCGGCGTGCCGCGCGACGAGGTCGAGCTGGTAGACGAGCTCCTTGCTGCGCCGGCGCCACTCGTGGAATGCGGACTTCGACCGCTTCGCGGCCTTCCGCGCGTCGCGCGCCTGGCCGTAGACCTTGCAGATGCCGCGCGAGACGACGTCCCACGACACCGCGGGCGGGACCGCGGCCTGCAGCGCCTCGGCCTGCGCGGCCGCGCGCGTCGCCGCCTCGGCGAGCAGCTGCTTGACCTCGGTGACCGGCGGGATCGATTCGGCGGCGTTGTCGAGCACGCGGCGCGCGGTGGCGCGATCCTCGTCGGAGAGCTCGAGCTGGCCGAGCGCCTCGGGCGCGACCGCGTGGTCGCGGATCGTCGACAGCGAGCGCCGCGCCGCCTGCAGCGCCGCCTTCACCGCGTGGCGCTCGCTCTTGGGCAGCGCGCCGCCGAGCAGCGCCAGCACGCCGCGCGCACGCCGCAGCGCCTTGCGCGCCCCGTGCACCGCGCGCGTGGTGTCCTCGTCGACGACGGCGACCGCCTCGCGCGCCGCTTGCACGGCGTTCGCGAACTCGGTGAGCAGCTTGGCGCGCAGCTCGATCGGATCGTGGAGCGCCGACGGGCGCATCCCGAGCGGTCCGAGCTTGTCGTGCTCCGGGTAGGGCATCGGCTCCTGCTTCGCAGCTTCACGCGTCGCCATGGCGGGGCGCACCATACCGCGCAGCGGTTCGCGGCGGTCCGGATTGGCGGTCACGAGGACCAGGAGAAGATCGCCGCGCGGTAAGGTGACGGCGATGTCGCAGCGGATCCTGTTCGATCCCGTCGAGAACCCGTACCTGGTTCCGTTCGACGGCACCTTCCACCTCGGCAAGGCCGGCACGACCTCCGACGACGATCCCGGCAAGGCCCCGAACGTCGAGGCCCTGGAGGAGGCGGTCGGCAAGCTCGCGAAGCTCCAGGAGCGCCTGTACGCGCACGACCGCTACAGCGTGCTCCTCGTCTTCCAGGCGATGGACGCCGCCGGCAAGGACGGCACGATCCGCGCCGTGATGAGCGGGATCAACCCGCAGGGGTGCCAGGTCTACGCCTACAAGGCGCCGAACGCGGAGGAGCTCGACCACGACTTCCTGTGGCGCGTGCAGCGCGACCTCCCGGAGCGCGGGCGGATCGGCGTGTGGAACCGTAGCCACTACGAGGAGGTCCTCGTCGTGCGCGTCAATCCGCAGTTCCTCGATGCCCAGCGACTCCCGCGCCGCCCGAAGAAGCTCGACGACCTGTGGGCCGAGCGCTTCGAGTCGATCACCGCCGCCGAGAAGCACTGGGCCCGCAACGGGTGCGTGGTCCTGAAGTTCTTCCTCCACGTCTCGCAGCGGGAGCAGCACGAGCGCTTCCTCGCACGCGTCCGCGATCCGGACAGTCAGTGGAAGTTCAACGCGCACGACCTCGACGAGAGCCGCAAGTGGGACGCGTACCAGGCCGCGTACCAGGCGGCGCTGCGCGAGACGAGCAAGCCGTGGGCGCCGTGGTACTGCATCCCGGCCGACTCCAAGAGCTACATGCGGCGCGCGGTCGCCGAGATCGTCGTCGACACGCTCGAGCAGCTCGAGCTCCCACCTCCGCCGCTGTCCGACAAGGACCGCGCCGCGCTCGAGGCCGCCCGCCGCGAGCTCGAGGCCGAGATCGGCGACGAGTGATGCCCTGGCGCCGCGCGCTCGACCGCGTCCACGCGCTCGCCCACGTCGAGGCGCTCGCCGCCGATCCGGGCGCGATCGCCGCAGCGCTCGCCGACGCCGTCCCGGCCGTCGCCGCGACCGTCGCCGACCACGAGGCCCGCGACGCGATCCTGCGCTCGGCGCTCGAGGCCGTCGACGCGACGTGCGTGCGCGTGATGAAGGCGCGCCTCGACCACGCGCTCGCCGACGACACCTCCCTCGCGGCGCCGACGCGCAACCTGTTCGCGACGACGCTGCTGAAGTACGACGGCGACCTCCCGCTCCTCGCCGCGCGCATCCGCGAGCTCGCCGCGCGCGGCCGCGCCCCCGATCCCGACCGCATCGCCGACCTCGTCGTCGACGCCGCCCGCGCCACGCTCGACCTGCGCGACGCCCTCGTGTCGCCGATCCTCGCACTCGCCGCCGAGCTCGCCCGCGCCTCCCTCGTCTTCGCCGACGGCGCCGCCCGCGATCGCCACCGCTCCGACGACGAGCGCCGCCGCTGGTCCGCGCTCCGCCGCGACCTCGAGGCGATCGCCGCAGATCCTGCGGCCCTCGCCGCCGCCCCGCTCGCCGCCCGCCTGGCGGCGTGGCCGGCGCAGCTCGACGAGCCCGAGCCCGAGCGCGAGCCGACGCTGGCGGAGTTGATCGAGCTCGACTGAGGTGAGAGAGGTGAGAGACGTGAGAGACGGCTGACGAGACGGCGGAAGACGCCTGGAAGAGGCCGTAAGAACGCGCCGCCGGGCGACCTGTCGGGTGAGCGAGTTGACTCCGCCCGCGTCGCCTTCGATCCTCGATCGAAGTGACCGACGTCGACGCGCCGCTCGAGATCGACGCTCGCGTCGGCGCGTACCGGATCTGCGGCGTGCTCGGCGAGGGAGCGATGGGGCGCGTGTACCTCGCGCAGGACACGGTGTTGGGGCGGCGCGTGGCGCTGAAGCTGATCCGGCGCGAGGTGATGCAGGCGGGCGGCGTGGCGCGGTTCCTCGAGGAGGCGCGCGCGACCGCGAGCTTCAACCACCCGCACATCGTGACGCTGCACGCGTTCGGCGAGCACGAGGGGCGGCCGTACCTGGCGCTCGAGCACGTCGACGGGGAGTCGCTGCGGCGGCGGCTCGCCGACGGGCCGGTGTCGGTGGGTGAGGCGCTGCGGTGCGCGCGCAGCATCGCCGAGGCGATCGCGGAGGCGCACCGGCACGGGCTCGTGCACGCGGATCTCAAGCCCGAGAACGTGGTCGTGGCGCGCGACGGGCGCGTGCGCGTGCTCGACTTCGGGCTCGCGAAGCTGATCGGCGATGCGCCGGCCGCGACGTCGGGGACGCCGGCGTACATGGCGCCCGAGCGCTGGCGCGGCACGCCGCCCACGGGGGCGATCGACGTGTGGGCGATCGGCGTGATCCTGCACGAGCTGATCACGGGCGCGCGGCCGTACACCGACACGGCGCTCGCGCGGCTCGCGTTCCAGCGCCAGCCGCCCGTCGAGCTGCCCGAGGCACCGTGGGCGAGCGTGGTGCGCGACTGCCTCGCGTACGCGCCCCAGGAGCGGCCGGCGGCGAGCGGGCTCGCGGCGCGGCTCGCGGCGCTGACCGAGGCGCGCGCGGCGGTGATCGACCGCGAGCGATCGCCGTTCCCGGGGCTCGCCGTGTTCGGGCGCGACGACGCCGACGGCTACTTCGGGCGCGCGGCGGAGCTCGACGCCGCCGTCGAGCAGCTGCGCACGCATCCGCTCGTGCCGATCCTCGGGCCGTCGGGCATCGGCAAGAGCTCGTTCGTGCACGCGGCGGTCGTGCCGCGCCTCGCGAGCTCCGGGAAGTGGACGGTGGTGTCGCTGCGCCCGGGGCCGGCGCCGTTCGCGGCGCTCGCGAGCGCGGTGGCGGCGAGCGCGGAGACCTTGCGCGAGCACCCGGCGTCGCTGTCGCTCGCGCTGCGCGGCCTCGCCGAGCGCGACGGCGGCCGCGTGCTGCTCGTCGTCGACCAGTTCGAGGAGGCGTTCACGCTCGCCGGCGCCGACGCGCGCGCGTTCTGCGAGTGCCTCGCCGGCGCCGCGCTCGTCGAGGAGCGCTGGCGGATCGTCGCGACCGTGCGCGACGACTTCTTCGGCCACCTCACGTCGTCGCCCGCGATGCGGCCGCACCTCGGCGCCGTGCTGCCGCTCGCGCCGATGAGCGCCGCCGACCTGCGCGCGGCGGTGACCGGGCCGCTCGCGCGCGCCGGCTACGACGTCGACGCGCCCGAGCTCGTCGGGAGGATCGTCGCCGACGTCGAGGGCCGCCCCGGGAGCCTGCCGCTCCTGCAGTTCGCGTGCGCGTCGCTGTGGGAGCGGCGCGACGCCGACGCGCGGCGGATCCTGTCGCGCGAGTTCGACGCGATCGGCGGCGCGAGCGGCGCGCTGGCCGCGCACGCCGAGCGCCTGATCGCCGAGCTCACGACGGATCAGGTGCGGCTCGCCCGCGCGCTGCTGCTGTCGCTGTTCGGCCGCGACGGCACGCGCCGCCCGCGCCTGCGCACCGAGCTGCTCGACGGGCTGCCGGCGGGCGCGGAGGCCGTGCTCGACCGCCTGCTCGAGCGGCGCCTCGTCGTGGCGGCCCGCGATGCGGAGCTCGACGTCGCGCGCGTCGAGATCGCGCACGAGGCGCTCGCGACGACGTGGCCGACGCTGGCGCGCTGGATCGGCGAGACCGACGAGCAGCGCGCGTTCGTCACGGAGCTCGAGCAGGCCGCGACGCGGTGGGAGCGCCTCGGCCGCTCCGACGCCGAGACGTGGACCGGCACCGCGATCACCGAGGCCGAGCGCAAGCTCGACGCGTGGAACGTGATGCTGCCGTCGCTGCACCGCGCGTTCCTCGCCGCGGGCACGGTCCTCGCCACGCGCGCGCGGCGGCGGCGGCGGTGGCTCGTCGGCGGCCTGATCGGTGCGCTCGCCACCGCGGCGCTCGGCTCGGGCGCCGCCGTCGTCACGCTCGTGCGGCAGCGGCGCGAGGCCGAGGCCCGGCGCGTGGCCGAGCAGCGCGACGCCGATGCGCGCCAGCAGATCGCGCGCGTCGTCGCCGCCGACCGCGGCACGTTCGAGCTCGAGCTCGAGCCGTTCGACTGGGACGCCGAGCAGCAGCGCGCGAGCGCGCCGCGCGAGCACCCGGAGCTCGCCTGGCACCTGCGCGGCCCGGGGGAGTCCGCGCGCACCTACGCCGGCGACGACCTCGTGCGCGGCACGCCGGTGTGGAAGGACAACGTCCTCGTCGAGTCCGTCGAGGCGCGCTCCGGTCCGGCGACGCTCGTCATCGAGCGGAAGGGTTGCGCGCCGTCGCTCGTGCCGCTGAAGGGCCTGCCGGGCTACGCCACGCGCGGCGCGCCGCATCCGCTGCACGTGCGCGTGCCGACGTGCCGGGCGTCGAGCGCCGGCATGATCGAGGTGCCGGCGGGCACGTTCGTCGCGAACCTCGACAACGCGATGCCGCAGGTGTTCCTGCTCGACCCCGACTACAAGTTCGCGACCTTCGACGTCGAGCGCGAGCTGCCCGCGTTCGCGATCGGCGAGACCGAGGTCACGCGCGAGGCGTTCACGCTGTACGAGGACATGTTCGACGTCACCGGCGATCGCGCGACGCAGGTCCCCAACGGGCAGCGCGACGCGCTCGCGGGCCCGGCGTTCCCGGTGGTCGGCGTCAGCTTCGCGACGGCGCGCAGCTACTGCCGCTACCTCGGCGGCGACCTGCCGACGATCGAGCAGTGGCAGAAGGCGTTCCGCGGGCCGTCGTCCGATCGCCGGACGGTCTGGCTCGCGGCGACGTCGAGCCGGCCGGCGAACGTGCTGCCGACCGACACCGGCGTCGGCGCGCTGGCGCCGGTGCGGTCGTTCCCCGACGACACGAGCCCGCTCGGGGTCCGCGGCCTCGCGGGGAACGCGAGCGAGTGGACGCTCACGGTCAGCGACCGGCCGCAGTACCTCGGCATGCGCATCGTCGCCGGCGGCAGCTGGACGAGCCCGCCGAGCTTCGACCACCACAAGATCACGTGGCGCAACACGCGCCCGGATCAGGCCTCCGACTTCACTCTAGGTATTCGCTGCGTGCGTAGGGATACGGCGGATTCTCTCGCGAGTACCAGGTAGGCGCGACGGCGTCAATCGCCGCCAGCGACGAGAACAGCGCGCGCTGGCAGTCGAACACACCCGAGATCGCGTGGAAGTGGCTCGGATCGATCGCGCAGATCGAGCCGAACACGACGCGCTGGCGCCCGAGCTCGTAGGCGAGCTTGAGGAGCAGCAGGCGCCCGAGCTGGCCATGCCCCGACTGGCACCCGAGCAGCCGCACGCGCGCGTTGGGACCGAGCGAGCGCTCGATCGTCCGCGCGTAGCGCGCGCCGATCAGCGGCTCCTTGTCGCGGTTGGTCTGGAACAGCACGTGGGCATTGTCGGCGGAGCCCAGGAACATCACGCCGGGGGATGAGTGGTAGTAGATGTCGAGGATATCGAGATCTTGATATCCCTGGATCACACTCGCCAGCTGTCGCGGAGTGCGACACCGCACGAACGCGATGCCGCGCGCCGCGAGCTCGTTGCGGACCGACCCGAGGCGCGTGTGGACCTCGTTCATCTCGTGGTCGGGCACGTTCGCGCCGACATCGCTCTCGCCGATGACGATCAGGTGCCTGACCGTCATACGCGGCCGGTCCGCACGAACACGTCCTGGAGGAGCCCGACCTGCTCCTTCGTCAGATCCTCCTCGAGGTCGTTCCAGGGCACCTTGCGCAGCGCGACGCCGACGAGGTCGAACAGGCTGCGGCCCGCCGCGCCCTGCGGCCACTTGCCGGTGCCGCCGTTGCCGTTGCCGCCCTCGCGCCGGAGCGCGCCGCCGCCGGCGTCGCCCGCCTCGTACAGGTCCGGGCGGAGGGCCTGGAGGTTGTCGGTGAGGAACAGGAACGCGCACGGTGTCGAGAGGGAGAGGCCGTCGAGCGTCGACGGCACGTTCCACCACACGAGCTCCTGCTGCGTCAGCACGATCGTGTGGGGCACGCCGGGCTCCGCGCCCTTGAACGTGCCGTCGGTCTGCAGGAACTCGAAGCTCAGCGTCGCGTCCTCGTCCTCGGCGTCGGGCTCGACCGGGATGTCCGGGAACGGCTCCACACACTTCACGACGTACGGTCGCCAGCCCGGCTTCGGATCCTGGTAGCCATACCAGGTGAGTCGCGCGCCCACCGTCGGGACCGCGAAGGCCGTGCGCGGCGGTGCGCTGCCCGGGTCCTCCGGCTCGAGGTGACGGTAGGTGATCAAGCCCGAGCTCTCGTCTTCATCTCCCGGCATACTTCCTCACTCTCGGCGCAAGCCGAATTGATTGATCAGGTTGTAGATATGTGATCTGGTCAGATCGAGTCGCTGTGCGACGGCAGCAACATTCCAGTTCTGTGCCACGAGCTCGCGGCGCACGATCTCGCGCTGATAGGCACGCGTGGCGGCGTGGAACGTCGTCGGCGGCTCCGCGGTGTCCTCCTGGAGATGACAGACCTCGACCTGCGGCGCGCCCTCGACGCTCGCGTGGATGAGCGCGCGCTGGATCGTCGAGCGCAGCTCGCGGATGTTGCCGCGCCACTCGCGCGTCTCCAGCGCGCGCCGGAACTGCTCCGACGCCGGGACGCGGGGGAGGGTGCACTCGATCGCGATGCGCGGCAGCAGCTCGTCGACGAGCAGGCCGATGTCCTCGGACCGCTCGGCGAGCGACGGCATGCGCAGGTTGACGACGTTGAGCCGGTAGTACAGGTCCTCGCGGAAGCGGCGCTCGGTGACCATCGCCGCCAGATCCGTCTGCGTCGCCGCGATGATGCGCACGTTCGCGGTGGACAGCTTCGTGCCGCCGACGGGCCGGTACTGGCGCGACTGCAGGAGCTGGAGGAGCGAGGCCTGCGCGGCGAGCGGGATCTCGAGGATCTCGTCGAGGAACAGCGTGCCGCCCTCGGCGGCCGCGACGCAGCCGATCGAGCGCTGCGCGCCGGTGTACGCGCCGGGCACGGTGCCGAACAGCTCGCTCTCGAGGAGGTTCTCGTTGAGCGTGGCGCAGTTGAGCTCGACGAACGGGCCGCTGCGCCGCGGGCTGTTCGCGTGGATCGCGTGGGCGATCTGCGTCTTGCCGGTCCCCGTCGGGCCGGTGATGAGCACCGTGACCTCGAGCGGCGCGTACGGCTCGACCTGCTCGAACACGCGCGCGAGCGCCGGGCTGCGCCCGATCACCGCGTCGAGCTCGAGGCGCCGGCGGAACGGGCGCGTCGGGTCCTGCTCGCGCTGGCGCGCGACCCGCGCGATCTGCTCGAGGCTCGGCCACGAGTGGCGCGCCACGTTCTCGGCGAGCGCGACGTCCTGGTCGGCGAACGCGCCGGCGCCGCGCCGGCCCTCGAGGTACAGGACGCCGCCGCCGGCGGTGCCGAGCGGCACGCACACGACCGCCTCGAGCCGCTGATCGCGGACGCTGGCCTGCCCGGCGAAGCGATCGTCGAGGAGCGCGTACGGCACGTGCAGCGTCGTCCCGGCGGTCAGCGCGGCGGTGACGATGCCGCGCGACGTGACCGCGCGGATCTCGTGCTCCTGCTCGACGGAGCAGCCGTGGGTGATCGTCCAGAACGGCTGCTGCACCTCGTCGCGCGAGGGATAGATCTCGAGGTAGCCCCGCTGCGCCTCCGTCGCCGCGACGAGCAGCTCGAGGATCGCGCCGACGAGCGCCCTCGGCTCGCTCGCGCCGCGCAGCTCGAGCAGCATGCGGTAGAGGTCCCTCTCCAGTGGTGCGCGTCCGACCTGTGACATCCCCATGTGACGCCCGATAGCACCGGGATCCACGAAGCGTCCAGAGCTGCCCATGCCGCAACGTGTTGCAACCCTTGATCCGCGGAGGGCGACGGAGGTGCAGCAGGATGCTGCAGCCCGTGTCAACTCGCGTGGACGAGCGCACGGCGCGATTTCCAGTCGAGGCGACTCAGGCGCGGCGCGACGGCAGGAGCTGCCCGAGGTGCCACGCCTGGATGTGGAGTCGGCGCTGCGCCTCGCGACGGCGGCGATGTAGTCCCGCGGCGAGCAGGCCGCCGACGACGATGAACGCGAGGTTCGCGGGGATGAGGGCGGAGATCGCCGCAGGTCCGCCGAAGATGGAGGAGCTTGTGGTGAGCCCGTCCTCGGAGATCACCGAGGTGGGCGCGAGGAGCCCGAGGTGCTCGAGGAGGAGTGGGACGAGCACCGCGATCGACGCCCACGCGATCACCGCGAGCCGGCGCTCACCGAACGACGGGATCGAGGTGAGCGCCATGAGCGCGACCGAGATCACGACGGGCGTGAGGATGAACACCGACGCGATGCGGCTGAACGTGAGCGCGACGAGCAGGTTCGCGCCGAGGAGGACCGCGACCGGGACGCGGCCCGTGCGGTGGCTGAGGAACGAGACCGTGCCGGCGAGGCCGATCACGGCGTAGAGGACGATCAGGTTCGTCCAGCTGCGCACCGTGAGGAACGGGATGATGCCCCAGAACGCGAAGATCGAGAGGAACGCCCACATCGCCTTGCGACTGCGGTCGCGCGCGACGGAGCGCTCCTCGGCGTCGAGGCTCGCGACGAGGTCGGCGGGGAGCTCGGCGGGCGGCTCGAGGAGGAGCGAGCCGACGAGCTGCGCGGCGGGCGCGGACTCGGGATCGAGCGCGAGGGCGCGGCCCGCGAGGCGCATGGCGTCGCCGCGGCGCTCGGGGGCGCGCGTCGCGAGGACGGCGGTGGCGTCGGCGAGCAGCTCAGCGGCGAGCGCGCGGCGGCGCTCGAGGTCGCGATCGCCGTCGAGGTAGCGCTGCACGTCGTCGGCGAGCGTGCGCGCCGTCGGGCGCGCGGCCGGATCCTCGAGGAGCGCGGCGCGCGTGATCGCGTCGAGCTCGACGGGCACGTGGCGATCCGGGCGGCGCTCGAGCGGCGACGCGGCCGGCGTCGACAGCGTGCTCACGATCGCGAGCGTGCCGCGCGGGTGGAGCGGCTCGCCGGCGAGCAGCTCGAACAGGATCGAGCCGAGCGCGTACGCGTCGGAGGCGGGGAGGGCGGTGCCGTCGCGCAGCTGCTCCGGGGCCATGTAGCCGGGCGTGCCGAGCGGCGTCGACGGTCCGGCGCCGTCGACGGGTGCGGGCGCGGGCCGCGCGGTGTCGACGACGCGCGCGATGCCCCAGTCGATCACGTACACCTCGCCGTACTCGCCGAGCATGATGTTCGCCGGCTTGAGGTCGCCGTGCACGACGCCGCGCGCGTGGGCGAACGAGATCGCCCGGCACACGTCGACGAACGCGCGCAGGAGCAGCTGCAGCGTGGCGCCGCCGTCGGCGAGCTTCGCGGCGAGGGTGACGCCGGTGAGGCGCTTCATCGTGAAGTACGGCTGCCCGGTCTCGTCGGCGCCGAGCTCGTGCACCGGCGCGATCGCCGGGTGATCGAGGCGCGCCTGCACCATCGCCTCGCGCAGGAAGCGCGCCGTGGCCTCGCGCGACGGCGCCTCGCCGCGCATGCGCTTGATCGCGACCTCGCGGCCGATGCGCGTGTCGACGGCGGCGAGCACCTCGCCCATGCCGCCCCGGCCGATGAGCTCGCCGATCAGGTACCCGGGCGCCGGCAGCTCGACGGGCGAGTCCTGCTCGCGCCCGCCGGGCACGAGCGTCGGCTGCGACGCCGTCGACGGCGTCGCCGGCACGGTGACCGCGCGCTCGTCGGGAGCGCGGCGCGTGGCGACGAGGTCGTCGCCGACGGGCGGGCCGGGCAGCGTGCGGCGCGGCTCATCCGCCACGCGTGCCCCACACGACGTCCGCGCGCTGCTCGTACCAGCCGGCGAGGTGCGCGTCGACGGCCGCCTCGATGCGCGCGCGCTTGAGCTTCATCGTCGGCGTGAGCAGGCCGTTCTCGATCGTCCACGGCTCGGGGGCGATCACGATCATCTGCAATTGCTCGTACGCGCTGAGGTCATGGTTGACCTGGGCGAGCCACGCGCCGAGCTCGGCCTCGACGCGCGTGCGCACGGCCGCGTCGGCGACGTCCTTGCGCACGTTCTCGGCGAGCTGCACGAGCGCGTACGCCGCCGGCTGCCCGACGCCGGAGACGCACGACAGCTCGACGAGCGGGTGCTCGTTGAGCCGGTTCTCGATCGGCGCCGGCGCGACGTACTTGCCCTTCGCCGTCTTGAACAGCTCCTTCACGCGACCCGTGAGCCTCAGGAGCCCGTCCTCGCGGCGCTCGCCCTTGTCGCCGGTGCGGAAGTAGCCGTCCGGTGTGAGGCATTCGGCGTCGAGGTCGGGGCGCTTGAAGTAGCCGACGAGCTGGCCCGGCGACTTCACGAGGATCTCGCCGTCCTCGCCGAGCCTGACGTCGACGCCGGGGTACGGCGCGCCGACGTAGCCGGGTGCGTTCTGGTCGGGGCGCGAGAAGTGCGAGTAGCCGAAGTCCTCGGTCATGCCGTAGCCCTCGAGGAGGATCAGGCCGAGGCTGCGGTACCACGCGATCAGGTCCGCGGGGATCGGCGCCGAGGCGCTGCCGGCGAGGCGCACGTTCTCGAGGCCGAGGCCGGCGAGCACCTTCTTCGCGATCAGGCGGCGCACGATCGGGATCCTGAGCAGGCGCGCGAGCTTCTTCGGTGGGACCTTCGCGTACACGCCCTCCTGGAACTTGAGCCACAGGCGCGGCACCGACACGAACAGCGTCGGGCGCGCGCGGCGCAGGTCGGCGACGAACGTGTCGAGCGACTCGGCGAAGAACACGTGCATGCCGGTGATGAACGAGCCGCACAGGACGAGCGCGCGCTCGTAGACGTGCGCGAGCGGCAGGTACGACAGCATGCGGTCGTCCTCGCGGCTGCCGACGGAGGCGACGATGCCCTCGATCGCGCGCGTGACACGCTCGAAGCTGTGCATCACACCCTTGGGCTGCCCCGTCGAGCCCGACGTGTAGATCAGCATCGCGAGGTCCGCCGGTGCGCGCGGCGGGCGGCCGTCGATCGGCGGCGTGCGCGCGACGACGTCGTCCCACGTCTCGCCGGTGGAGGCGGCCTGGGGCGCGAGCGGGATGCGGATCTGGCACACGCCGTCGGGGACGCCGGGCGCCTGCACCGGCCAGTTGTCGAGCTTGCCGACGAACAGCACCTTCGCCTCGCTGTGCTCGAGGACGAAGCGGATCGTGTCGGGCCCCTCCGTCGGGAAGATCGCGACGGTGACGTAGCCCGCGATCCAGATCGCGATCTCGGCCATGAAGAAGTGGGCGCAGTTCTTCGACAGGATCGCGACGCGATCGCCGGGTGCGAGGCCCAAGGAGCGCAGGTGCGCCGCCATGCGCCGCGCCTCGTCGAGCGTCTGCTTCCACGTGTAGTCGCGGACGCGCCCGCCGCCGAGCGGCTGCGTCAGGTACACGCGGTCGGGGTGCGCGGCCTCGCGGTCGTAGATGTGGTCGAGCAGGAGCTTCGTCACCCGGACATCGTAGGCGGCTTCAGTGGCCGGCGGCGAAGTCGACGCCCTGCTTCTTGCCCGCCTCGCCGCTGCGCAAGAGCATGATGCGCAGGATCACCGGCGCGATCAGCTCGTTGAAGCCGACGACGCCGAACAGGATCACCGCGGCCTTGCCGCCGAACGACGGGAACGTGTCCTTGAGGACGTTCGCGAGCGCGAGCGCGAGGCCGGCCTGCGGCACGAGGCCGAACCAGGCGTAGCGGCGCACGACCTCGGGGGCGCCGGTGGTGCGCGCCGCGACGCGCGTGCCGGCGAAGAACGCGCTCGCGCGCACGAGCGCGATGATCACGACGGGGATGATCGCGCCCCACAGCTCGCGCACGTCGAGCTTGGTGCCGGCGAGCGCGAAGAACACGAGGAACACGGGGAGCTGCGCGGACTCGAAGCCATGGAACAGGGCGCTGGCGTCGGCTCTCGAGAAGTTGCGGAGCCAGATGCCGGCCGCGAGCATGACGATCAGCGGGTCGAGGTGCACGCGCTGGCCGATCTCGGCGACGATCACGCAGATCATCAGCGCGAACAGCGAGGCGCCGTTCGTGATCGAGCGCAGGAACTGGCCGATCAGCATGCCGATCACGATGCCGAACACCATCGAGCCGAGGATCTCCCACGCGACGGAGAGCGACGTCGCGGCGACGTCCATGCCGCCGCCGATCACGGCCGTGGTGAGCGTGCTCGCGATCGAGAACACGAGGATCACGCACAGGTCGGCGACGACGACGGAGGCGAGCATCGTCGAGGCGAGCGGGCCCTCGGCGCGGGTCTCGGCGAGGAGCGCCATCACGACGGCGGGCGACTGCGCGGACAGCGCGACGCCGATCACCATCGCGACGGCGAGGCTCTGCGTGAAGTCCATGCCGTCGAAGAGCGGCAGCCACGGGCGCATCAGGAACAGCGCGAGCGCGATGACGAACATCGCGCCGAACACGGCGAAGATCGTCATCGCCTTCAGCGTGGCGAGCACGGGGCGGATCTTCTTCAGCTGGAGCTCGGAGCCGGCCTCGAGCGCGAGGATCGCGGTGGCCGTGCTGCTCACGACCTTGAGCGAGACGGCCATGTCCTTCGTGACGAGGCCCATCACGAACTGGCCGGAGATGACGCCGGCGGTGAGGTAGCCGGTGAGCTTCGGGAGGCCGAAGCGGTTGACGATCTTGCCGGTGAAGTAGGCGGCGAGGAGGAGGAAGCCGAACGCGAGCTCGGTGCCGGCGAGCGAGCCGTCCGTCGAGAAGCTGCGCGCGGCGTGCATGAGGCCGGCGACGGCGACGAGCAGGAGCGCGGGGATCACGGCTCGTCGCCTCCGCCGGTGTCGCCGCGCTTGACCGGGCCGCCGCGCCACTCGGCGCCGCCCTCGTGCGGCTCCGCGGTCGCCGCGCCGAACCAGCTGCGGTCGCGCGCGCGGCGCTCCTCGTTCTCCGCGGCCGGCTCGTCGGGGAGCTTCTCGACGACGAGCGCCGGCGGCAGCGGCGGCCGCGACGCCTGCGGCATGCCGACGGCGGTGCGGGGCGGCTGCGGTGCGCCCGCGGGGAACGACGCGTAGGCGCCGGAGGCGACCGGCGTGGCGGGCGCTGCGTGTGGCTCGTCGCGGTACACCGGGCCCGAGGTGTCGAGCTCGTCGACGGGTGCGTGGTCGAGCGAGTCGCCCGCATCGGGGGTGTCGATCGGCTTGTACGTCAGCTGCACGAGGACCTCGGTGACGATCGCACCGCCGATCACGGCGGTCACGACCCAGCCGAGGCCGGGGTCGGCGTACAGGCTGCTCATGCTGACGACGAGCGCGATCGACAGGCCCGACATCGGCTGCACGGGCTGGCGCTGATCGGCGAAGCCCATCGGGAGGAGGGCGCCGACGGCGGTCTTCGAGGTGAGGACACCGGTCCACTTGCCGACGACGCGCCCGCCGACGAACAGCGGCACGAGCGCCCACCCGCGCCAGTCGCCGACGTTCCACACCGCGCCGGCGATGATGAGGAACAGCAGGTGGACCGGCCGCTCGAGGTGGTTGAGGATGCGGAACACCGACTCGCGCTGATCGTTCGGGAAGTTCGTGACGAGCACGCCCGCGAGGAAGCAGATCACGATCGGCGACAGCATCAGGTAGCCGGCGAGGCCCGACGCGAACGCGATGCTGCCGAGCACGACGGCGAGGAACTCCGCGTTCGAGACGGGCACGCGGATCATCGCGAAGATGAGCACGCCGATCGCGACGCCGAGGCCGAGCGACACGAACACCCACGCCGTCGAGGGCAGCGCCCAGGTGGTCGAGGTGAAGTCGCGGAAGTAGGCCGTGATGAACAGGAGGCCGATGACGCCGACGAGCTCGTCGAGCTGCGCGAGCAGGACGTCGACGCCGCGGCCCTCGTGCCAGTCGCGGTTCACGAAGCCGCGGAACTTGTGCGGTGCCGTCATCGCGGCCGCCGCCCCGAGGAGGATCATGTTGCGCCACAGCGCGGAGTCGTCCCACGCGAGCCCGAACGCGAACATCACGGCCCCGCACCCGGCCGCCGTGATCCCGAACGGCCCGAGCGCCTCGACGAGGATCAGGTACGCCGTGCCCTTCGGCACGCGGTCGAGCACGCGGATGTCGAGCTGCGCGCCGATGATGAAGCCGAGCCACCCGAGGCCGAAGTGCAGCACCGGCCTCAGCCGGTGCAGCACGTCCTCGTTGAGGATCCCGACCGCATCCCAGCTCGCGAACGCACCGATCGCCACGAACGGGAACCCCGCCGTGATCACCCCGCTGATCCCGAGTCGGTTCTGGAACCTCACCACGCGCCGGTGCCCGCCGAGGTACGCGAGCACCAGCAGCGCGATCAGCCCCCCGATCACCTTGATCGCGGCGAACAGCGTGTTCTCGTTCGTCGCGTGCGCCTTGCTCGGCGCGTGCGCCGGATCCGCCGCCTCCGCCGCCTCCGGCTCGCCGCCGGCGCTGCCCTTCGCCTCGGGCCTTGCCTCCGGCGGCTTCGCCTCGCTCGACCCGGCGCTGCCGTGCGCCGCGGCCGATCCATCCGGCCCCGCCGACGACGCCGGGACGTACGCGACGACGAACGCCGCGATGATCGCGAGCGGCGCGAACCTCATCAGCACGCGACGGACGATCACGGCCCGCGCCCCACCCACGCGTCCGCGACGATCACGGCGGGGGCCCCACGAGCGCGTCGAAGGCGCGCGCGAACGTGCCGTCCATCGCGCAGGCGCGCATCGTCTTCGAGGAGGCGATGGCCTTCGCGGCCGCCTCGAAGCGGTCGTCGTAGGGGCGGAGGGCGAGCTTCAGCTCCATCGCGCGGCCCTCGCGGAGGACCTGCGCGTTGGCGACGGTGACCTCGCCGTACCGGGTGCGCAGCTGGTCGAGGCCGGCGGCGGCGGCGGAGCAGTCCTCGCCGGCCTGGTCGAAGACCTTCACGATCTCCTCGAACAGCGTCACGCCGAGCCGGGCGAGGCGCGGCAGGTCGCGGTCGAGCGGCGGCGGGGCGGCGTCGGCGGACGGTGCGTCGGGCACGGCGGCGGCGCTGCCCTGGCCGGGGGCCGGGGTGCGGGCGCCGCATGCGGCGATCGCGAGCGCGAGGCACGTGGCGACGGCCGGTCCCTGCATCGGGGCGGAATCGTCGCACGGGCGGCCACCGCCGAGGCCGCTTCCTCTCGTGAATCTACATCTCGGGGATTTGGTCGATCACGGCGCGCAGCTCCTCCTGCTTCACCGCGCACGCCTGCCACGCGGCCGCGAGGTCCGTCCCGATCTCGCCGGCGAGGCCGCGCGTGCTCTCGCCGTAGCCGTCGAGCTCGGCCCGGAGCCGCACCGCGAGCTCCGCATCCGCGGTCGCGCGATCGACCACGTCCTTGTGCGCGCGCATCACGGCGACGTGCGCGCGCAGCTCCGTCACGAGCGCCGCGCAGTCCGCCTTCTGCCGGCGCGCGATGTCGCGCAGCATCACGAGGTCGCCGTGCAGCT
This sequence comes from Deltaproteobacteria bacterium, assembly GCA_019637375.1. GTDB lineage: Bacteria > Myxococcota_A > Polyangia > Haliangiales > Haliangiaceae > JABFXX01. Next base: position 106,970 of record JAHBVW010000008.1, read on the forward strand.
GCGCCGCGAGCTTCGCCGGATCGATCGGCTCGGGCTTCGGCGCTGGCGGCGGCCGCTGCTTGCCACCACACGCGATCGCACAAACGACGGCACAAGCCGCGGCCCTTCGGGTCACGCCCTCCATTTCATCATTCCCGGCCGCGCGCGGCACCTCCCACCGCGCCGAGAACGCGAGCGCCGTCATGCGCGCCGAGGGCGGTTGACACAGACTGAAATATTTGGCGCGCGCTGACACTGCTGCTGTGCGAACGAGGCAGTTCATTGCGCTTTATTTCCAGATGCGAATCCCGCGAAGGGATCGGTGTAGATGGACCACGAGTGACGTGGAGGCCTCATCTGCATGGCATCACCGCGACGTTTCCTGTGCGCCTTCCTGTGCGCTCTGGCGCTGACCTCGTGCGGCTCGACCGATCCGGGCGAGCTGCCGACCGGCGGCGAGGACGGTGACCAGCTCGGCGCGTTCACCGTCGAGCTGAGCCACGGCACGACCTCCGTGATCGGCAAGGTCTACGACGGCGTCCGGCCCGCCACCGTCCTCTGGACCGTGCAGGCCGAGGCCGGCGGGTGCGCGCTGTCGACGCCGCGCGCGCCGTTCTGCCCGGGCGGGTGCGGGAGCAGCGCGGCGTGCGTCGACGACGGTGTGTGCGCGCCCTACCCGGCGTCGCAGAACGTCGGGACCGTGCGCCTGACGGGGCTCGCGACGTCGGCCGGCGAGGAGCTCGTGCTGACGTCGGTCGCGAACACGTACCAGCCGCCGGCGGGCACCACGATCTCCTATCCGGGCTTCGCCGAGGGCGACGAGCTCGAGCTGCGCGCCTCCGGCGGCGACACCGGCGCGTTCCGCCTGGTCGCGCGCGGCGTCGGCGAGCTCGCGCTGCGCGACGCCGACACGCTCGCGCTCGCGCAGGGCGCCGCGCTGTCGCTCGCCTGGACCGGGGCAACCGATCCCGCGGCGTCCGCGGTCCACGTGGAGCTCGACATCAGCCACCACGGTGGCTCCAGGGGGATGATCGAGTGCGAGGTCGCCGACACCGGCGCGCTCGCGATCGACGCCGCCCTCGTCGACCGCCTGCTCGCGCTCGGCGTCGCCGGGTTCCCGACGATCATCGTGACGCGCTCGTCGGTCGGGCACACGAACGCGGGCGCGGGGCACGTCGACCTCGTCGTCGCCTCGAAGCTCGAGGTGCCGATCGCCATCCCCGGCCTCGAGTCGTGCACCGAGGACAGCGAGTGCACGCCCCCGGCGACCTGCCAGCCGGATCTCACCTGCAAGTAGGAGGACACGTGAAAAGGCTCGTCTTCATCTTCGTCGCCGCGTGCGGCGGCGGCGGCAACCACGGCGACGACGGCGTCGACGCGCAGAGCAGCGGCGATGCGCCTCCCACGAGCCAGCGCTTCAGCTTCTTCGTGACGAGCTGGCGGGGCCTGCAGGACCTGTCGGGCTCGCAGGACGGCTTCGGCGGCGATCTGCGCTTCGGCGAGACCGGCGCGGGCGCGGGCCTGCGCGGCGCCGACAAGATCTGCGCGACGCTCGCCGAGCGCAGCCTCGCCGGCGCCGGCGGCAAGACGTGGCGCGCGTTCCTGTCCGTGACCGACGGCGGCAACGGCACGCAGGTGAACGCGATCGATCGCATCGGCGACGGCCCCTGGTACGACCGCCTCGGCCGCGTGCTCGCGCCGTCGAAGGCCGACCTCATGCACACGCGGCCGCAGAACGGCGACCCGATCATCAGCAACGACTTCCCGAACGAGGACGGCGTGCCGAACCACGATCCCGACGGGACGGGCGACGTCGACAACCACGACATGCTGACCGGCTCGACGACGGCGGGCACGCTGTTCGGCGCGAAGGCCACGTGCCTCGACTGGACCGCGAAGGCCGGCAACAAGCCGCTCGAGGGCCAGCCGCGCGTCGGCCACTCGTGGGGGCGCGGCGGCGGCGGCCCGGGCGGCGGCTCGATGGACTCGTGGATGTCGTCGCTCACCGAGTCGGGCTGCGCGCCGGGCGCGAACCTGATCGAGATGGGCCCGCCGATCCCGACGGAGAATACCGTCGGCAGCGGCGGCGGGTACGGTGGGTTCTACTGCTTCGCGCTGGAGCCGTGATGCGCGCGCTCGCGATCGCCGCGCTGCTCGCGGCCTGCGGCGGGTCGCCCACCGACGACCAGGTCGTCGAGGGCGCGTGCCAGATCACCGGCGACGCGCCCGACTCGCTCGCCACGATCACGTGCATGGCCGACTTCACGACGCTCGGCTCGCTGCCGATCGACGCGACGCTGCCGGGCGCGACGTCGGTGAAGGTCGTGATGGATCGTGTGGACTCCGATCATCTGTACTTCCAGAACACGCAGAAGTATCAGATTCACTATCAGTTCTGCTCGACACACCTGTCGGGCGATGGACTCCCGATCGTCCCCGACCTCGCGAGCTTCAACGCGACCGAGTACTTCCGTCCGGACCGCCGGTTCGCGCTCGGCGCCGTCACGTACTACGCCCTCCCGGATCGCTGGGCGCTCGAGCTGTCGCCGTACGACACCGCGGATGCCTCGCTCGTCGCGGCGCTGTTCGCCCAGGTGAAGCGCCACGGCTACTTCGGCCCCGCGCTCGCGTTCCACCCGACGTCGGAGGCGCAGAACGACGTCGCCGCCGCGCTGCCGCCGGAGATCCCGGTGGTCACGACCGACGAGCTGTACGCGGGCATCGACTTCCAGCCGCTCGCGTTCGGCACCGCCGTCGGCACGCTGCACGTCACGACCGCGGCGAGGCTCGCGGCGGGCGAGTACTACTCGCCGTACACGATCCTCGTCCTCGACGCGGCACCGAACGACCTCGCGGTCACGCAGGGCACGATCACCGCCGAGTTCCAGACGCCGCTCTCGCACATCAACGTCCTCGCGCACACGCGCAAGACGCCGAACATGGGCCTGCGCGGCGCGACGACGCACCCCGACCTCGCGCCGTTCGTCGAGCAGCTCGTGAAGCTCACCGTCACGGCGCAGGCGTGGACCGTCGAGGCGATCAGCGCCGAGGATGCGGCCGCGTACTGGGCCGCGCACGCGCCCACGCCGGTGACGCTGCCGGCCGCCGACCTGACGGTGACCGCGCTCGCGAACATCGCCGACGTCACGCCGCGGCTCGCCGACCTCGACGCGGCGATGCGCGCGTACGGCGGCAAGGCCGCGCACTACGCCGCGCTGTTCAACACGCCCGGCCTGCCGGTGCGCGACGGCTTCGCGATCCCGATCCACTTCTACGACCGCTTCATGCGCGACAACGGCTTTCGCGACCGCGTCGCCGCGCTCCTCGCCGACCCGAGCTTCGCGACGGATCCGGCGGTGCGCGCGCAGGCGCTCGCGCAGCTGCGCACCGACATGGCGGCCGCCCCGCTCGACCCGGCGCTCGCGACGGCGCTGCAGGCGATCGTGTCGACCCGCTTCGCCGGCGTGACCAAGCTCAAGTTCCGCAGCTCGAGCAACAGCGAGGACATCGCCGGCTTCCCGTGCGCCGGCTGCTACGACTCGTTCGGCGGCCGCACCGCCGACCTCGCGGACATGCTGTCGGCGATCCGCCGCGTGTACGCGAGCGCGTGGTCGTTCCGCGCGTTCGAGCTGCGCAGCTACTACGGCGTCGAGCACGACTCCGTCGGCATGGCGGTCCTGTGCCACGAGAACTTCCCCGACGAGGCGGCGAACGGCGTCGCGATCACCGCGAACCCGTTCGACGCGAGCGGCCTCGACCCGGCGTTCTACGTCAACGTGCAGGCCGGCGGCGACGTCGAGGTCGTCTCGCCGCCGCCCGGCGTGACGAGCGACCAGTTCCTCTACTACTTCTCGCAGCCGAACCAGCCGATCTCGTTCCTCGCGCACTCGAACCTCATCCCCGCGGGAAAGACGGTGCTGACGGCCGCGCAGACGTACGAGCTCGGCCAGGCGCTCGCGCGCATCCACGAGCGCTTCTCGCCGGTGTACGGCCCCGCCGCCGGCAACCAGGGCTGGTACGCGATGGACGTCGAGTTCAAGTTCGACAACACGGCGGATCCGTCGGCGGCGCCGCGCTGCTTCATCAAGCAGGCGCGCCCGTTCGCGGACCCGCACGGAGGTAACCCGTGAAGCCCCTGTACGCCTCGCTCGCCTGCTCGATCGTGGTCACCGCGTGCGGAGGGGGCGGCGGCGGCGACGGCACCGACGCCGCGCCGATCGCCGCCGGCGTCCTCGTCATCAACGAGATCATGCCGTCGAACACCACGGCGTGCGCCGATCCGTTCGGCGAGTTCGACGACTGGATCGAGCTGTACAACGCCGGCGACGTCGACCTCGACCTCGGCGGCTACTACGTCACCGACGACCTCCGGCAGCCGACGAAGGTGATCCTCCCCGCGGGCCTCATCGTACCGGCGCACGGCTGGAAGCTCCTGTGGGCCGACGACCAGGTGCAGGGCCTCGATCACCTGTCGTTCAAGCTCGACGCGAAGGGCGAGGACTTCGCGATCGCCGCGCCCGACGGCACGCAGCTCGACATGATCACGTTCGGCGCGTCGACCACCGACGTCTCCCTCGCGCGCTTCCCCGACGGGACCGGCGCGTTCGCGGCGTGCGCGACGTCGACGTGCGGCGCGGCGAACGGCCCCGCGTGCGGAGCGGCCGCGAGCCGATGAGCCGATGACCGAGCCGATGACTCAGATCGACGAGCTGCAGCAGCTGCTGTCGCTGCGCCCCGGCGCGCCGGTGACGCTCGAGGCCGCGCTGTTCGCGCTGATCGGCGCGTTCGTCCTCGGTCAGACGCTCGCCACGGTCTACGTGTGGACGTACCGCGGCATGTCGTACACGCGCTCGTACGTGCACGCGATCGCGATCGGCGCGCTCGTGTCGTGCACGATCATGCTCGCGACCGGCCACAACCTCGCGGCCGGCATCGGCGTCGCCGGCAGCCTGTCGGCGCTGCGGCTGCGCATCGCGCTGCGCGATCCCAAGGACATGATCTTCATCTTCGCGGGCGTCGCCGTCGGCGCGGCGTGCGGCCTCGGCGCGTACACGACGGCCGTCGCGGGCACCGCGGTGTTGTGCGGCGCGATCGCGGCGCTCACCGCGCTCGAGTTCGGCCAGCGCCAGGCGTTCGAGGGCCTCCTGCGCTTCTACGCGCCCGCGAGCGCCGACGCCGAGGCGCAGATCCGGCGCGTCATCGATCGCTACGCGAGCCGGTTCGCGCTGACGACGATGCGCGAGGTCCGCCAGGGCACCGCGATGGAGTACGCGTACCAGCTGCGCACGCGGCGCGCCGCCGATCGCGTCCCGCTCGTGCGCGAGCTCGAGGCGATCGAGGGCATCGGCGGCGTCACGCTGCACTACCAGGACGCGGCGCAGGAGCTGTGATGCGGTTCATGGACGGTTACCGCACGCTCGCGCGCCTCGGGCTCGTCGCCGGGCTCGTCGCCGTCGAGCTGTACCTCGCGCGCGACCTCGCGATGAACGGCGGCGTCGTCGGTTACACGCAGACGCGGTCGTACGCGATCGCACCGGCGCAGCGGCGCGCCGTCGTGCGCTCGCTCGCGGTGCGGCTCGGCGCGCCGGTGTCGGCCGGCCAGCTGATCGCGGAGCTCGACACGACCGAGCTCGATCGCGAGCTCGAGGCGGCGACCGCCGAGCGCACGCGCGCGATCGCGGCGATCGCGGCCGAGGTCGCGAACGCGCGCCGGACCTCCGCGGTGGCCGCGACGCAGATCGCGTCGACGAGCGAGCGCGCGAACGCGGAGGTCGCGACGGCGATCGCGCACGCGCGCACGGCCGCCGCGGAGCTCGCGGCCGTCGAGACCGAGCTCGCCGAGCAGAAGGAGCTCGTGCGCAAGCGCCTCGCCGACGCGGGCGTGCTGAACGCGCTCGAGCTGCGCCGCGCGGCGCTCGCGAAGCAGGTCGACACGGCGGAGCACGTGATCGCGGTGCTGCGCGGCAACGCGACGAGCGCGGCGCGGCGCACCGCGGACCTCCCCGACGGCGGCATCGCGGCGACGCTCGCTCCGCTCGAGGCCGCGCTGCGCGCCGTGGAGCTCCGGATCGATCAGCTGACCCGCGAGCGCGCGGCGCTGCGCCTGGTCGCGCCCACCGACGGCGTGATCGACGCGCTGCCGCTGCGCGTCGGCGACCTCGCCGGCCCCGACCTCCCGGTCGCCACGCTCGTCGCGTCGGATGCGCTGCGCGTCGTCGCGTGCGTCCCCGAGCTGCGCGCGAACGCCGTCGCGGTCGACGTCGAGGCCGAGCTCACGGCGGTCGCCGACCGCACGCACGCGACGGGCCGCGTCGAGTCCGTGACGAGCGAGATCGCGCCGCTGCCGGCGCGCTGCCAGCCGCCGGGCGCGCGCACGCCGGCGCTCGGCCGCCTCGCCGTCGTCGTCCTCGACGCGCCGCTGGGCGGGCTGCCGGGGCAGACACAGCTCGTGCGGTTTCGCGCGCGCCGCGCCCCGGTCGCCAGCGCGCCGCGCTCGCCCGCGCCCGCCGCACCTTCGACGTCGCCCGCGCGCATGCGCGTGCCCGGGGCGCTGCTCGCGCGCACGCGGTTCGAGCCGTCGGGCCTGGTGTGGGTGCCGCAGCTCGCGCGCTACGTGATCGTCAGCGACGACACCGGGCTGCCCGACCGCGACGACCACGCGCCGTGGCTGTTCACGATGACCGCCGACGGCACGGTCGATCCCGAGCCGCTCGTCGTCGCGGGCGTCGCGCAGCTCAACGACGTCGAGTCGATCGCGCTCGCCGCCGACGGCGCGCTGTGGCTGCTGTCGTCGCAGACGCCGAGCCGGAAGGGCAAGCGCCCGGCGTCGCGGCAGCAGCTCGTGCGCGTCGTCTTCGACGGGAAGCTGGCGCGCGCCGACGGCGTCGTCGAGCTCGCGGACCTCCTCGACACCCTGCCGCTCGCCGAGCGCCGCGCCCTCGGCGTCGAGGACACGCGCGCGCTCGACCTCGAGGGGATGGCCGCGCGCGGCGGCGCGCTGTACTTCGGCCTCAAGGCGCCCGTCGACGGCGGCGGGCGCGCCCAGATCTGGAAGGTCGCCGAGCCGCACCGCCTGCTCGCGCGCGACCTCGCGGGGGCGCGCGTGACGCCGTGGGCGAAGGTGGCGCTATCCGTCGACGCCGACGGCCGCGCGGTGCCGGGCGGCATCGCCGACCTGCTGTTCCTCGACGACCGCACGCTCGCGATCGCGGCGACCGCGTCGGGGCTCGATCCGCGCGCGCAGGACGGCGCGCTGTACGTCGCGCGCGCCGCGCGGGCCGGGGGCGGCGGCGACCTCGCGGCCGCGCGCGTGCAGACGTTCGCCGGGCTCAAGCCCGAGGGGCTCGCGCTCGCGCCGGATCACGACGGCCTGGCGATCGCGTTCGATCGCGGCGCCGAGCCCGCGATGTGGCTCGAGCTGCCGCTCGCGCAGGTCCTCGCGCATGCGCCGTAGCGCGCTGCTCGCGGCGCTCGCCGGCTGCGCCCACACGCCGGCGCCTCCGCGGGCCGCGGCTACCCTCGCCGAGGCCACGCCGCGCGCACGCACCGTCGACTACGCGCACCTCGACGCCGAGGCGGCGATCGCCCACGCCCGGGCGCACGGCCCGATCGCCGCCGAGCGCGCCGAGCTCGAGGCGATCGCACGCGCGCGGATCGGGGCCGCGCGCCAGCTCGCCGACCCCGAGGTCCGCCTCGGGCGCTCGTTCGACGACAGCGCGCTCGACGAGCCGGCGCGGACGTCGGTCGCGCTGCGCCTGCACCCCGATCGCCCGTGGGAGGTCGACGCGCGCCTCGCGCAGGCCCGCTCCGGCGTGCGCGCCGAGCGGGCGACGAGCGAGGCGGCCGAGCGCGCCGTCGCCGCGCGCATCCGCCGGGCGTACGCGCGCCTCGCGCTCGCCGAGGTCACCGCGCGCCTCCTCGATCGCGAGCTCGGCGTCCTCGGCGAGCGCGAGCGCGTGCTCGCCGAGCAGCTCGGCCACGCCACCGCGACGCGCCTCGAGAAGGCGCTCGCCGACCAGGACCTCGCCGAGGTCGCGGCCGCGCGCTCGGCGATCGACGTCGCGCAGCTCGAGCATCGCGCCGAGATCGCGGCGCTCGCCGGCATCCCCGCGGCGCAGCCGTGGACGCCCGCGCTCGACGCCGAGGTCGCGCGGCTCACCGCCGTGCGCACCGGCCTCGACCGCGAGGCCCTCGTCGCGCGCGCCGTCGCCTCGCACCCCGAGCTCGCCGCCGCCGCGGCGCGCGCCGAGGTCGCGGCCGCCGCCGCGCGGGAGGAGAGCGGCCGCCGCGTGCCGTGGCTCGAGACGCTGCAGGTCGAGCGCAGCGAGCGCACCGAGGTCGCGTGGGCCGTGTCGGCGACGGTGACGCTCCCGCTGTTCGGCCTCACCGGCGGCCGCCTCGCCGTCGCGCGCGCCGCGCAGGCGCTCGTCGACGCGGCGCGCACGCGGCTCGCCGGGCAGACGGCCCGCGACGTCGCCGCCTCGGTCGCGCTCGTCGAGACCACCGGCGCGCGGTCGGCGGCGCTGCGCGATCAGCTCGCGGCGACGAGCGCGGCGATCGAGGTGCTGCTCGCGCAGGAGCGCGGCGCGAGCTCGTCCGACCCTGTGAAGGTGCTGCTCCTCGAGGAGCGCCACCTGCGGGCGCAGCGCGCGGTCCTCGACGCCGCGCTCGCCCACCGCACGGCGCTGATCGCACTCGAGGAGCTCGTCGGAGCGCCGCCGTGATCACGCCGGCCTCCCTGCAGCGCCGCGAGTACAAGTACCTCGTCGACGAGGACCTCGTGGAGCGCATCCGCCGCCACATCGCGGGCGTGTGCGCCGTCGACGCGCACGCGGCGCCGACGGGCGGGCGCTATCGCATCGACACGCTGTACCTCGACACGCCGCGCCTGGACTCGTACCGCGCCACCGTCGAGGACGCCGGCGACCGCTACAAGCTGCGCGTGCGCGGCTATCCGAGCGCGCCCGACAGCCCGGTGTTCTTCGAGGTCAAGCGCCGCGCCGGCGAGACGATCCACAAGACGCGCGCGGCGTACCGCGGCGACTGGGCGCGCCTCCTCGACGCACCCGAGCCCGCGCTGTTCGACGCGCTGTCGCCGCGCGTGCGCGCGGGCATCGACAACTTCATCTGTCACTACCACCGCGCGCCGTTTCGCCCGGTCGCGCTCGTGCGCTACGAGCGCGAGCCGTACTTCAGCCTCGTCGACGACTACGCGCGCGTGACGTTCGATCGCGAGGTGTCGTACCAGCCGGCGCACGAGCTGTCGCTCGCGGGCGACGCCGCGTGGTCGTGCATCGACGACGCCGTCTCGCAGTGCGGTCCGCGCGGCTCGCTGGTGTTGCTCGAGCTCAAGTTCACCACCCTCGTGCCGTCGTGGATGCGCCGCATGGTGCACTCTCTCGAGCTCCAGCGCATGTCGTTCTGCAAGTACACGCGCAGCATCGACGCCATGCGCGCGCCGCCTTTGTCGCAGCGCATCGCGCGCGCGGGGCTGTCGCGATGAGGCGCCTCGCGATCGCGGCCGCGCTCGCCGCCTGCGGGTCATCGCCAGGCGCATCCCCCGATGGGACGCCACCCGTCGACGGCGCGTGCACGCACGCCGCACCGGGGCAGCCGGCGCGCGTCGGCACCGTCGGCGCACCGTCGAGCGAGCTGTCGGGGCTCGTCGCGAGCGCGAACGGCACGGTGCTGTACACGCTCGCCGACTCCGGCAACCCCGCCGAGGTCTACGCGCTCGACGCGCGCACCGCCGGCCTGCGCGGCACGCTGCGCCTCACGGGCGCGACCAACGTCGACTGGGAGGACCTCGCGCGCGGACCGTGCGAGCTCGGCGACGACTGCATCTTCGTCGCCGACACGGGCGACAACCGCCGCGCGCGCGCGTCCGTGCGGTTCTACGCGTTCCGCGACGAGGCCGCGCCCGGCGACGTCGCCTCCGTCGCGTTCGACGTCGCGTACCCCGACGGCGGGCACGACGTCGAGGCCGTGTTCGTCGACCCGCGCGACGGCGAGGTCTACGGGATCGAGAAGGTCGAGGCCGCGGACCCGGTCGTGTGGCGCTACCCGCGCGCCGCGCCGGCGACGGCCGCGCAGGTGGCGCGCCTCGATCTCGCCGCGCTCGCCGGCGATCGGCGCGTGACCTCGGCCGACGTGCGCGTGGATGCGTGCGGCGTGCACCTGCTCGTGCGGACGCGCGACCACCTGGTGGCCTACGAGGCCCCGGCCGACGAGGCCGTCGTGGAGCTCGTCGCGCGCGCACCCGTGCGGATGCCGGTCGCCGACGAGCCGCAGGGCGAGGCGGTCGCGTGGCGCGCCGACGGCCGCGGCTACTTCACCGTGTCCGAGGGCGCGAACCCGACCCTGTTCCAGGTCGCCCGCTGAGCTCCTCGACCTCGGCCTCGGCCCGCTCGATCCGGCCCTTCAGCCGCCGCCGCTCCTCGGCATCCCGCAGCTCCTCGCGGTGGTGACGCGTGCGCCTGCGGCTCCAGCGGATCCCGAACGCGGATGCGACGAGGACGACGCCGGCGGTCACGATCGCGACGACCTCGCCCATGTCAGTTGGGGTTGCCACCCGGCTGCTGCTGACCCGGACCCGGCGGCTGGTTCTGCTGCCCCTGGAGTCGCCGCAGCGTCTCCTCGAGGCGCCGCTGCCGGTCCTGCAGGTCGCGGATCTCCTGCTCGCGCGCCGCGGTCTGCGGGAGGGCCCGCTTGCAGTTGACGAGCGAGATGATCGAGTTGATCGTCCACGCGAGGCCGGCGATGACGCCGGCGATCGCGCCGACCGCGGCCCACTTCGTGATCGTCGTCGGGTCGGGCGCGAGGATCAGCGCGAGGCCGGCGCCCGCCGCGGCGACCAGCGACGCGATGGCGGCGGCCAGGTTCCAGTACTCCGCGATGCAGTCGCCGCCGAACAGGTGCCCCTGGATCTGCTCGGGCGACGACAGCCCGACCTCGGTGAGCAGGGTCGCCGCGTGCTTCTGCAGCAGCAGCGCCGTCATCACCTCGGGCGTGTGCGTCTCGAGCGCCCCGCCGTCGGCCTTGCGCGCGACCTCCGGCCCACCCGCGGTCGCGGCCGGCGCTGCCTGGGTCTGCGCCGGTGCGGCCATCGTCGTCACCATGTCCGCCATGCGATCCGCTTCCTGCTCGTAGGGATCGTTCACGTGACCCATCGCGAGGTGCGCCTGCACGGCGCGCGGGCGCGCGCCCGTCTGCTGGATCGTGTGCGTGAGCTCGTGCGCGAGCAACCACCGCCCGCCCGCGCTGCTCGGGTTGTACTGACCCGCGCCGAAGTAGATGTCGCGGCCGTACGCGAACGCGTGCGCGCCGAGCGCCCGGCTGACCTGCGCCGCCGTGCCGTCGGTGTGGACGCGCACCTGGCTGAAGTCGGCCCCGAAGCGCGGCTCGAGGTCCGCGCGCACGTCCTTGGACAGCTCCTCGCCGTGGCCGCGCGACGAGCTCAGGTACGACTGGACGTTCGGGATCGGCTCGGAGCTCTTCCCGCCGTGCGAGCGCTTCAGCTGCAACAGCTCGAGCACCTCGGGCGGGATCTGGTGCTCGCCCTGCTCCTCCTCCGCGCCCGCGCCCTGCGTGCCGTCGGGCGCGCGCCGGATCTGCAGCGCGTCGCCGGACACCGCGGCGACCTGGCGCTTGGCCTCGTCGTCCTCCTCGGCGCCGCACTTCGCGCACTTCATCTGGACGATCGGCTGGTCGCCGGGTGTGGCCGTCTGCACGGGCGGCGCCTCGCTCCCCACGTCGGGATCGGCGCTCGCCTTGCGCTGCACGAGCCCCGACGCGATCGCGTTCGACCGCCGGCTCAGGATCGCGCTGCGGCTCGCCTGCCCGGGCACGACGCCCAGGTCGTCGGCGGCATGTCCCTGTACGCGCGTGCGGTTCTTCTCGTCATACTCGCGTTCCACGATATCCCTCCTCAAGAAATGGTTCCGGTGGTCGACAGGCGGCCGAGCTCAGCGACCTCGAGCGCAACGGCACGCTCGAGGTGGTGCTGGGCGAGCAGAGTCTCTTCCTGCGCGGCCAGAAAGGCGGCGCGGATGCAGGCGTTGCGGATGTAGCCGCCGGAGAGCTGGTACTTGCGGGCGAGCGCGTCGAACGTCAGCTCGCCGGCGCGCGGCAGCTCGGGCGGCAGGTGCGCGCGCCACAGCTCCGCGCGCGTCTCCTCGTCGGGGAACGGGAACGACAGCCGGAACGACAGCCGCCGCTTGAACGCGGGATCGATCGACCCCGCGTTGTTCGTCGTCAGGATCGCGATGCCCTCGAAGGCGTCGAGCCGCTGCAGCAGGTAGTTGACCTCGAGGTTGGCGTAGCGGTCGTTGCTCGACCGGACCTCGGTGCGCTTCGCGTAGAGCGAGTCCGCCTCGTCGAACAGCAGGATCACCTGCCCGTCCTCCGCGGCGTCGAAGATCGTCGCCAGGTTGCGCTCCGTCTCGCCGATCCACTTCGACATCACCTTCGAGAGGTCGACCTGGTAGAGGTCGCGCCCGAGCTCGCGCGCGATCACGCCGGCGACCATCGTCTTCCCCGTGCCGGGCGGCCCCTGGAACAGCGCGGTGATGCCGCGCGACGTGGTCATCGCGCGCGACATGCCCCACTCGTCGAACACGACGCGGCGGTGGCGGACGCGGCCGATCAGCTCGCGCAGGCTGTCCATCACGTCGGAGGGCACGACGAGGTCCTCCCACCGTGCGAGGCGCTCGACGCGGCGCGCGTGGCTCGCGAAGCGGAGGTCGCGCGTCTGGCGCAGGAACGTGTCGATGCGGTCGTCGAGCGGCGTCGCCGGATCGTGGTTCGCGACCGACGTCACCGCGGTGATCGCGCGGTGCACGATCCCGGGCCCGACGCGGTAGCGCGACGCGAGGTCGCCGGCGTTGCGCAGCCAGCCGCCGGTGCCCTCGAGCGCGCGCTGCCACGTCGCGAGCCGCTCGGTCTCCGACTGCGGGCGCAGATCGAGGACGACGTGCCCGAGCGGCAGCGGCGGGTTCGTGTCCGCGCGGCACAGCACCGCGAGCGGCCCCGGGTGCGCCGCGAGCGTCTCGTAGGCGAGGTCGGCGCCGGTGCGCTCGGACAGCACCAGCGCGTCGAGCCCGTCGATCACGGCGATGAGGCCGGCGAGCTGCGCGCGCCGCAGCGACGTCTGCAGCGCGTCGACGAACCGCTCGGGGTCGCGCGGCAAGAGGTTCGCATCGACGACGCCGAGCGCGCGCCCGCTCCGGCGGGCGAGGGCGGCGAGCAGCGTGCGGCGCCCCGCGCCGGCGCGCCCGCGGAGCGCGATCTTCGCCGGGCGCGGCGCGCGCGCCAGGCCGTCGACGGCGGCGACGAGCACGCCCGGCGCGAGCTGGAGCGCGGCCAGCTCGCGGTCGGCGTGGCGGATGCTGGGCGCGACGCCGAACGCCGGTGCCTCGCCGCGCAGGCGCGACAGCACGACGGGATCGATCTCGAGGGCCGCGAACGGGCGCGGCCGCGAGGACCTCGCGACGGCGACGATCCCCAGGCGCACGAGCGGCGCCTCGGGGTGGAGCTCGGCCGCGACGTCGTGCCGGCTCGCCCGCTCGCCGAGGACGCGCTGCACGAGCAGCTCGTCGACCATCGCGCGTCCCGGATCGTTCCCGAGGATCCCGTACAGGCGCGCGATGTCGCCGTTGATCGACGGCGCGGCGATCACGAGGAGGACGTCGATCGCCGTCGCCGACAGCTTGAACTCGTCGACGAGCTCGGCGATCGGCGTCGCCTCGCTGCGGTGCCCCGGATCCGCGGCGAGCGCCGCCTCGTGCTCGGTCAGCGCGTCGCGCGCGGCGTCGAGGTACTCCCCGGCGTAGCCCGCGTTCTTGCCGACGAGGGCCGCGACCTCGTGCTCGTAGGGATGGTTGCCCTCGTTGCCGTAGCCGAGGCGCCCCGTGTCCCACGCGCGGGAGATCGCCTGCAGCGTCCACAGCATCACGGAGTGGGTCTCGCGATCGAGCGCCGCGAGCGCATCGGCGCGCGACAGCTGCGCGCGTGTCGTGCGCGGCTCGAACGCCTCCAGCGCCGCCGCGAGATCGCCGAGCGCGGGCGCCTCGGGGGCCGCCTGGGGCTGCGCGATCGCGGCGCGCTCGACGCGAGGTGGCGCGGGGGAGCGCGGCTCGGGCGCGTGCGCGTCGCCGCCGTGCGCGCCGGCCCTCGCCGCGGCGCCGCCGATCGGGACGAGCTCGACGTCGCCGCTCGCGAGGTGAAGCGCCACGACGCGCCCGTCGGGATCGACGGCGAAGTCGCCGATGGGCTCGTCGAGCTGGAGGGCGCTGACGGCGCTCGCGAACCGGAGGTTGATCACCGACAGGCGCTGCGCCGCCGCGTCGAGCACCACGGCGATCCCGCCGCGCGGCGCGATCCGGATCATGCCGGCGGGCACCGCGACCGCGTGGTGCGCGCGTCCACCGGCGAGGGTGAGCACGATCACCTCGCGCCGGCTGTCGTGCGCGGTGACGAGCGCGAGCATCGTGCCGTCGAACAGCACGCTGCCGCCGCCGATCTGCGCCGCGTGGTCGAGCGTGGTCGTCGTGCCGCCGGGGAACGTGACGCGCGACCCCGCGTAGCGCACGAGGCGCCGCCCCGAGATCGGGATCGCGGCGTCGCCGCGCACCGGCGTCGCCGTGAGCGACCCGAGGTCGTCGACGAGCGCCACGGCCTCCTGCTGGCCGACCCACAGCGCCGCGGCGCCGCCGAACGTCGCGGGGATCAACACGCCGGTCGGATCGACCTGGAGCTCGTGCTCGTCGAAGCGGCGCCCGTCGGTGCCGAGGCGGACGAGCGTGCCGCGCCGCGTGCCGACCCAGAGCTGATCCGCGAACGCGGCGACGCTCTGGACGTCCGGGATCGAGATCCGCCGCGGGTCATCGGCGCGGAGGTCGACGATCGTGATGCCATCCGGATCGGCCACCGCGAGCGCCGCCCCGTTGCGCGTGAACTGCAGTCTGCTCGAACAGACGACCGTCTTCACCACCAGGCTCCCGGCCCGTCCTACGCAATTTGCCCGCACACATTCCCTCCCGCCGCGCCCACTCTACACAAGTCCGGGAGCCGGGAGGCCTAGGAAACGAAGTCGCGCAACTCCCGCTCCTCGTCGAGCGTCGAGAACCGGGCCTTGTCGTCGCGCGCGAGCTTCGCCAGGGCGACGACCGGGTCGTGCGTGAAGAACAGCCGGCCGCCCCGCTTCTCGAGGTCGCCCAGAAGCGCGGCCTTCTCGTCGATGAGCAGCTCCGGATAGCGGTCGTAGCCCATCGTGATCGGCAGGTGGACCCAGGCCCGCCCGGGGATGAGGTCCGACGCGAACAGGACCGGGCCGCCGGGCATGTCGACCTCGGTCAGGAGCAGGCCGGGCGTGTGCCCCGAGCTGCGGTGGAAGCGAAAGCCCTCGCCGAGCGCCGCTGCGCGGTCCGAGGCGGCGAGCTCGAGGCGCCCGCTGCCGGCGAGCAGGTTCGTGAGGCCGGGGATGAACGAGGCCCGGTCGCGCGCGTGCGGGGCCACGGCGCGCTGCCAGGCCTCGGCGCCGACGACGAACGTCGCCCGCGGGAACACCAGGCGCGGCGCGGTGTTCGGCTCCCAGCGGGCGAGCGCCCCACCGGCGTGGTCGAAGTGTAGGTGCGAGAACACGACGACGTCGACCTGCTCGGGCGCGATGCCGTGCGCGGCCAGGGACCGGAGCAGGACGTGCTCCTCCTCCTGGACGCCGTAGCGCTCGCGCAGCGCCGGCTCGAAGAACGCCCCGATGCCCGTCTCGAGGAGGATGACGCGTCCGCGGTCGCGCACGACGAGGCACCGGCAGGCCAGCGGGATCCGGTTCTTCTCGTCGGGGGGAATCCACTTCTCCCACATCGACCTCGGCGCGTTGCCGAACATGGCCCCGCCGTCGAGGCGCTGCGAGTTGCCCAGGATCGAGGTCAACGTCCGCACGGCCGTGGTCGTACCACGGCTGGGGTGCGTTGACCCGATCCGCGGCGGGCCACGGCCATCACATCTCCTCGCGCGCGATGCAACTCGGGGCTTCACGCACGAGGTGCGCGCGGTAACATGCGCGGCATGCTGCGGACGGTCTGGGCGCTCTCGATCGCTACCCTTGTCTTCGCCTGTGGATCCTCTCACCTGGGCGATGACGACATCGACACCACGGGTGCGAAGCTGCTCCTCGACCCGCCGTCGGTCGAGCTGACGATCCTGAACGGCGCGGCCGTCAAGCAGGGCTACACCGCGACGCTCGAGACCGCGACGGGCGCCACCTACGACGTCACCGACGACGTCGTGTTCTACATCGACTCGGCGTTCGGCACGTTCGCCGGGCCGGTCGTGCAGGTGTCGACGGCGGGCAAGACGCGCGTCACCGGCACGTTCCGCGACGTGTTCGGCGAGGCGCAGCTCCTCGCGCGCGTGAAGTCGGTCCGCGTCGACCCGGCGCTGCCGGCGAACACGCCCGAGCTGTTCGACAACCCCGAGGACGTGGCGCGCGCCCCGAACGTCGTCTACCCGCCCGACGGCGTCGTCATGCCGCGCAACCTCGGCGACTTCGAGACGCACTGGACCGACCCGACGAACGACATCTTCGAGGTGTCGCTGAAGACGACCTACGCCGACGTGCGCGTCTACGTCCCCGGCAACAACGGCAACCCGGCCGCCGGCCCGCGCCCGTCGTTCACCGAGTTCCAGGCGTCCGAGTGGATCTCCGCCGTCGGCGTCGAGCCGTCGGTGGCGTACCAGGTGCGCGGCGTCCAGGCGGCGAACCCGACCGTCGTCGGCGCCGGCACCCCGCGCATGGTGACGCTGTCGAACGAGACGATGGAGGGCGGCCTCTACTACTGGGCCGCCGCGAGCACGAACAACGTCTACGGCATCTACCGCCACGACATGAGCAAGCCCGGCCAGCCGGCCGAGGAGTACATGACGACGAACCAGACGTCGGGCCGCTGCGTCGCGTGCCACGTGCTGTCGAAGGACGGCTCGAAGATGGCGATCACCTACGACGGCGGCAACGGCCAGGGCGCGATGGTCGACATCGCGACGCAGGTCGCGGCCCCGGCGGTGACGACGTGGAACTTCGGCACGTTCTCGCCCGACGGCAGCCGCCTCGTGACGGTGTTCAACGGCGTCATCACCGTGCGCAACGCCGCCGACCAGGCGCCGATCATCAACGTCCCGGCGTCGGCGTACGCGTCGCACCCCGACCTGTCGCCCGACGGCGCGCGCCTCGTCTACATCCTCGCGTCGAACGGCGGCTCGGACTGGTCGTTCACCGGCGGCCGCGTCGTCGTGCGCTCGTACGATCCGATCACGAACGCGTTCGGCCCCGAGACGCCGCTCGTCGCGGACGGCACGAACAACTTCTATCCGTCGTGGTCGCCCGACGGCGAGTGGATCCTGTTCAACAAGGCCGGTGCGGGCACGTCGTCGTACAACAACGGCAACGCGTCGCTGTGGGTCGTGAAGGCCGACGGCAGCCAGCCGGCGATCCAGCTCTCCGTCGCGAACATCGGCCTCGGCCTCACGAACTCGTGGGGCAGGTGGGCACCGTTCGAGCAGTCGATCGGCCTCGGCGCCGAGAAGCTGTACTGGATCACCGTGTCGTCCAAGCGCGACTTCGGCGTGCGCCTCGTCGGCGCGCAGCGCCCGCAGATCTGGATGACGCCGTTCTTCCCGGGCCGCGCCGGTCAGGGCCTGGACCCGAGCGTCCCCGCGTTCCGGCTGCCGTTCCAGGGCATCGAGAGCAACAACCACATCGCGCAGTGGACCGAGCGCGTCGTGCCGATCAAGTAGTTGGCAAGTAGCCGGCAAGTAGCGCACCGGCTACTCGCGGATCGCGCGAGACGGAAGCTCGAGGGGCCGCGGCAAGTGCGGCTTCCGGCCGCGCCGTGTGCAAACGGCCGTAACCAACCAGCTGGGTGGGAGAGCCCCACCGGCACGAAAGGTGCTCGTCGGCGGGCTCATCAAACCTAGTTGCCTTGGTGAGGTTGCCCCTGTGAAGAAGCCTACTTTGCTTACTGCTGCTCTCCTCGCTCTGCCCGTCGTCGCCGCGGCCGGCTGCGCTGCCGAGGACGTGTCGAACGACGACGAGTGTCTCCCCGGCGATATCGACTGCTCGACCGACTCGCTCGGCGGCGGCGGCGACGGCAAGGCCGACGCCTTCGACTTCAAGAACAGCCCCGAGCGCATGGGCAACAACCTGAACTACCGCCTCGCGGAGCTGCCGAAGAAGGGCACGCGCACGGAGCCGTTCTGGAAGGATCAGTATCCGGACGCCGTCGGTCGCTCGGAGCCGGCGTGGGCCGACACGTACTGGCCGACGATCGAGGGCTCGCACAACATCCGCTGGATGGGCAAGAACGTGAAGTCGCCCATGGAGAAGTACGACGCGGCGTTCAACAACGCGGCGGGCTGCACCGACTACCCGTCGAAGCAGTACGGCGCGGGCGCGAAGGCCGAGTGGGACCGCTACAAGCAGTGCGCGGGCCCGGCGGCGAAGTGGCAGTCGACGACGCACCAGGGCGTCGACAAGCTCCGCGACGGCAAGGACAACGACAACGACGGCGTGATCGACGACGAGGGGCCGGAGGGCGACGTCGACGGGCTCGCGTCGTGGTGGGGCACCTGCCACGCGTGGGCGCCGGCGGCGATGATGGTCCCCGAGCCGCTCCGCGACGTGACGATCAACGGCGTGACGTTCTCCGTCGGTGACATCAAGGCGCTGATCCAGAACGTGTTCGACCGCACCGACGCGATCATGGTCGGCGGCCGCTGCAACCTGAAGGAGATCAAGCACTCGGTCACCGGGTCGGCGAACGACGAGTGCGCGGACCTCAACCCGGGCGCGCTGCACGTCGTGATGACGAACTTCCTCGGCATCGCGCAGCTGCCGCTCGTCGAGGACCGCACGGCGAACTTCGAGATCTGGAACCAGCCGGTCGTCGGCTACGAGGTCACCAAGCAGGAGCTCGTGACGGCGAAGCAGGCGAACGCGTGCGTCGGCAACACCGGCGACACGTGGACGTACAACCCGTCGGCGAAGGAGCTGTACGAGACGAAGATGACGGTCGAGTACGTCACGGAGTCGAACCAGACCCCGACGCCGATCGGCTTCCACAACCACGTCCGCCGGGACCGGATGCACTACATCCTCGAGGTCAACTCGGTGGGCAAGATCGTCGGCGGCCGCTACTGCACCGACAGCGAGAACACGCACACCGACTTCCTGTGGGCGCCGAAGGGCAACTTCAGCTCGAGCAACCCGTTCGTCAACGTCGCGAAGGTGAAGGAGCTGATCGCGAAGTCGGTCGCGAAGGACCCGGGCGGCTCGGACGGCGCCAAGGTGTTCACCGCGACCCCGGCGCTCGCGATCCCCGACAACAACAAGACGGGCATCTCGTCGGACATCGCCGCCTCGGGCGTGACGGGCTCGCCGGCGCTCGTGGTCTCGGTCGACATCACGCACACCTACCGCGGCGACCTCATCGTCGAGCTCCACAAGGACGGCCGCAAGGTGAAGACGCTGCACAGCCGCACCGGTGGCTCGGCGGACGACCTCGTCCAGTCGTTCAACCTCACCGCGGCCGAGGTCGGCACGGCGCCGAACGGCACGTGGACGCTGAAGGTGTCCGACGTCGCGGCCATCGACACCGGCACGCTCAACAAGTGGTCGGTCGAGTTCCGCTGAACGCTCGCTCGACGGCGTGATCGCGAAGCAGCCCCGGTTGTGCCGGGGCTGCGGTCGTTTCGGCGACTGGATGCCTACTGGATGCCTACTGGATGATCGACAGGCAGCAGCCCGAGCCGGTGTCGCAGTACGCGTTCGCGGGACACGCCTGGCCCATCGCGCAGCTCGCGGTGCCGGCGGGGCACGAGGTCGTGCCGTTGCACGACGGCGGCAGCTGGCCCGGGTCCTGACCGGGGCACAGGATGCAGGTCTCGCCGCCGCACATCGTCGGGCCGCAGCCGGTCACCTTCTGGCAGCGGTGGCACGTCGCCGGATCGGCGAGCGTCTGCTGCGTGCAGTTCGGCGAGACCGCCGGGTTGATGCTGATGTCGTAGCACTGGGTCCCGCCCGGCTCGCAGATCGTGCAGCAGCCGAAGCAGTCGCAGCCCGGCGGCGTCGCGCTGCCGCACGTCATCTTGCACTGGTCGGAGACCTGCTTCGTGCCGACCGGCGGCGGGCAGTTGTTCGGGACGTAGTTGCCCTGGTAGCCGGCGGCGTTGCACGCCGCCTGCGTCGTGATCCCGAGCAGGCAGCACGTGTGGACGTCGCAACCGTCGTTGCCGGCGCCGCTGTCGCCGTCGAAGAAGCAGTCCTGGTGCTTCGGGTCGGAGTTGTCGCCGGGGAGGCCGGTCTTGAACGAGCCCTCGTCGTTGTCGAGGGGCCCGGTGCACTCGATGTCGTTCTGATCGATGTAGCCGTCGTTGTCGTCGTCGATGCAGTTCGAGCACTGCGGTGCGCCGGCGACCGGCCCGGTACAGCCGGGGGGAAGTGCCGCGTCGAACGCCGGGCGGCCGTCGCCGCCACCGGGGGGCCCGTCGCCGTCGCCGCCGGAGGCGTCGGTGTTGCCGTTGCCGCCGTTCTTGCCGCCGCAGCCGAACGCGAGCGCGGCGAGGCATGCGAGGAGGAGATGCTTCATCGAGGCTGTCCCTTCTGGATCCTGTCGAGGTGGAGGCGAACGTCGTTCGCATTCGCGCCGGTTGGAAAGCGGCGGAGGTACACGTGGAGGAGCGTCGCGGCGCGCGGATCGCGCCGATCCGCGGCGAGCCGCGCGGCGGCATACAGGCCGACCTCGGCCCACCGCCCGCCGCGCGCCGACAGCTCGAGGTATCCGGCGATCGCCGCCCCCGGGTCGCGCGGCTCGAGCGCGGCGAGCTGTTCGAACCGCGCGCGGTTGTCGACCTCCGCCGGCTTCGACTCGGTGGTCGCCTTCACGTCGACGGGCGGCGCCGTCTTCTTCCCCGGATCGGCCTTCGCCGGCGCACGGTCGGCGGGCGGCGGCACCGGATCGGTCTTCGCCGGCGCACGGTCGGCCGGCGGCATCGGATCGGTCTTCGCCGGCGCACGGTCGGCGGGCGGCGGCACCGGATCGGTCTTCGCCGGCGCACGGTCGGCGGGCGGCGGCTCGGCGACCGGTGGATCGGCGGTGCTCGCCGTCGCCGGATCGTGCGTGGGCGGATCGAGCACCGGCGGCGCGGGCGGATCGATCGGATCGATCGGATCGATCGGCGCCGGCGCGATCGCGGCGGTGCGCACGGGCGTGATCTCGTCGGGGTGCGCGGAGCTCCAGCGCTGGCCGGCGCCGATCGCGGCGTGCGTGCCGTGGAAGCTCGCGTCGACGAGGCCGTGCTCGACCTCGACGACGGTGACCTCCTCGGTGCGCGCGACGCGGAAGCGCGTGCCGACGACGCGCACGACGGTATCGCCGGCGACGACGATGAACGGCGGGCGATGCCCGCGCGGCGCGACGGCGAACCACGCGCCGCCGCGCTCGACGACGGCGGTCGACTCGCCCGAGCCGCGGCTCATCACGACCGCGCTCTGGGCATCGAGCGTCACGTGCGCGTCGCCGAACGCGACCGACGACGGCGCGGCGCTCGACACGACGCGCATCGGGCCGTCGCTGCCCGCGCTGGGGGCGCCCCCACCGCCCCCGCGCGTGGCAGCGACGACCACGATCGCGACGGCCGCGGCGACCGCGACCGGTACACCGACCCACGCGATCCGCCGCCGCCACGGCGACGACGTCGCGGCCGGCGCCGCGGGCATCGCCTCGCCGGCGTCGAGCCGCTCCCACAGGCCGCGCTCGATGCGCGCCCACGCGATGTCGGACAGCGGATCCACCGGTGGTGGTCCGAGTGGCTGCTCGGGCTCACGCATCGCGCCCCCCTAGCTCCTCGAGGTAGCTCGCCAGGACGTCGTCCTTCGCGGCGCGCTTCATCAGCTCGCGCCGCGCGCGCCACACGCGCGTCTTCACCGCGACGATGCTCGCGTCCGTCAGCTGCGCGACGTCGGCGAGCGAACAGCCGTCGATCACCGCCAGCGCGAACGCGATGCGCTGCCGCGCCTCGATGCGGTCGAGCGCGGCGTACAGGCGGCGCGCCGCCTCGCGCACCTGGACGTGCCGGCGCGTGTCGGCGCCGTCGGGGAGCTCGTCCTCGACGAGCGCCAGATCGATCGCGGGCGGCTTCCGGCGGCTGATCGCGAGGTACGCCGTGCGCGTCGCGATCGTCTGGCACCAGCGCGCGAGCGTGCTGTCGCCGCGGAACGACGGCAGCGCGCGGAAGATCTCGAGGAACGCGTCCTGGACGAGGTCCTCGAGGTCGCGGTTCGAGCCGAGGATGCGGAACAGCGTGTGGTGCACGTTCGCGCGGTGCGCCTGGAACAGCTCGCGCTGGGCGACGCGCTCGCCCCCGGCCGCCCGACGGGCGAGGCCGAGATCCTGCTCGCGTGCGGCGACGGCGGCTCCCACGAATACCCTAGTGGGGGCGCCCGCGTCGAAAGTCGCAGGTCACCTGCCGAAATCGGCGGCCGCGAGCACGCCGACCTCCACGCCGAACGAGGGGACCTGGAAGATCGTCTGGTTATTGCCGTTGCTGCGCGTGTAGGTGGGGGTGCCGGGACGCCCCTCGAGGCTGGCGCCGGCGCCGAGCGTCCACATCGCGAAGCGTCGCCGCACCCACATCCCCCCGCACGCGAGCGCGAGGGTCGCGGCCTGCTCGTACGGCGTGTTCATCAGCGTCCCGGCGAGCGACGACCGCGCGAAGCCGGCGCCCGCGTACGGCTCGAGCTCCCAGCGCGCGTTCGGCGCGAACGTCCAGCTCGCGATCCCGGCGAGGCTCCAGTCGGTCCACGCGCCGCTGAAGCCGACCCGGTCGACGTCGCTCGCGGTGCCGAGGTCGGCGATCGCGCCGATCCGCAGCCCGAGCCGCGCGCTCGGCCGCACCGCCGCGCCGCCGACGAAGCGCGCGCTGATGTTGGTGTCGGAGCCGCGCGCGATGCGCGTCGCGAACGCCGCCTGCAGGCGGATCTCGGTGCCGCCGGCGCGCGGCGGCGGCGGCGGCGCGGCGAGCTCCTCCGGCGGCGGCAGGCGCATCAGCGTCTTCACCGTCAGCGCCGCGGCCGCGGCGTCGACCGCGTCGAGCGCGCCCTCCGGAGCACCGCGCCGCTCCTCGGCGCCGCGGTCGCGGTCGAACACGATCAGCTCGCGCCCGGCGCGCCACACCACGAAGCGCGCGTCCTGCGCCTCGGCCCGCGTGCGCGCCTCGGCGCCGCTCGATGGAGCGTCCGCCACCACGACGATCTCGAGCCGCCACGGCGCGAGCGCCGCGACGACGGCGCGCAGCAGCTCCGGATCGGCATCCGCGAGCACGACCCGCTTCCCCGACGACGCGCCGGTGTGCGCACCCAGGGCGATCACCACCAGCGCGGCGATGGCCACTCTCATCGCACCGAGGGTAAGCGATCGTCGTCGGCGAGACCACGCGCAACATCTGCGACGCGCACCCACCCGCACCCGAAACGATGCGCGCGTGTCGCGATCGCCCTGCGCTACCATGAAGGGATGCTGAGCAGTGAGCAGCTGACGCGCCTCGCGGCCGCCCTCGGCGGCCTGCCCATCCTCGGGACCCGGCCCGGGAGCCCCGCGGCGCGCGTCGGCATCCGGTACGGCGACGTGCTGCTCGCCGTGAACGGCATCGCCACGCCCGACTGGGGCGCATTCGTCGAGGCGCGCGGCGCGCGCATCGGCGGCATGGAGGTCGACATCTTCCGCGGCGGCGTCGAGCTGAAGCTCGAGGTCGCGTTCGATCCCGACGACCGCGGCGGCTTCCTGCAGTACTTCGACTTCGACGACGCGCCGGCCGACGCGCCGAGCTGAGCTGCGCTACGACGACAGCTCCGGCGGCGGCGGCAGCTGCGTGCGGTAGCGCTTGAGCCGCTGGTACAGCGCGCTGCGCGAGATGCCGAGCCGCGCGGCGGCCGCCTCGACGGAGTTGTTCTCGTGGCGCAACACGCGCTCGACGTGCTTGCGCTCGAGCTCCTCGAGCGTGAGGTCGAGGTCCTCGTCGCTCGCGGGGCTCGGCTCGCTGCTCTCGCCGCCGAAGCGCAGGTCGGCGTGGTCGAGCACCGGCGCGCCGCGGGCGTGCAGGAGCGCGCGCTCGATCACGTTGCGCAGCTCGCGGATGTTGCCGGGCCACGCGTAGCCCTGCAGCGTGCGCAGCGCCCGCGGCGTGAGCTCGACGTCGCCCTGGCGCAGCCCGGCGGCGATCCGGCGCGCGAGCAGCGGGATGTCCTCGGGGCGCTTGCGCAGCGGCGGGATCGTGAGCGCGATCGTGTTGATCCGGAAGTACAGGTCGGAGCGGAACTTGCCCTCGCGCGCGAGCCGCCCGAGGTCGCGGTTCGTCGCCGCGATCAGGCGCACGTCGACGGAGTGATCGCGCACGTCGCCGACGCGGCGGAAGCGCTTCTCCTCGAGCGCCTTCAAGAGGCGCGGCTGGAGCTGCGGATCGATCTCGCCGATCTCGTCGAGGAACGCGGTCCCGCGGTGCGCGACGTCGAGGAGCCCGAGCTTCGCCGACGTCGCGCCGGTGAACGCTCCGCGCTCGTGCCCGAACAGCTCGCTCTCCATGAGCTCGCGCGACAGGCCGGCGCAGTTGATGTCGACGAACGCCTCCTCGGCGCGCGGCCCGTGGCGGTGGAGCCAGCCGGCGAGCACGCCCTTGCCGGTGCCGGTCTCGCCCTGGATCAAGACGGGCGCGTGGCTGTCGAGGACGTGGTGCGCCTCGTCGGTGAGCACGCGCATCGCCGCGCTCTCGCCGATGAACGGGTCGAGCTGGTGCCGGTTGACGTACACGCTGACGGCGACCTGCTTGCGCCGGTTGCGATAGCTCTCGAGGATGCGCTGCACGATCACGAGCAGCGCGGGCAGCTTGAGCGGCTTCTCGATGAAGTGGTCGGCGCCATGCTTGACGGCGTGCACGGCGAGGTCGATGGAGGCGTGGCCGGTGATCATCACGATCGGCACGCGCTCGTCGATCTTCTTGAGCGCGCCGATCAGCTCGAGCCCGTCACCGTCGGGGAGCGAGTAGTCGAGCAGCGCGAGGTCGGGTGGTGACTGCCGGAACTCCTCCTCGGCGGCGCGCTGCGACGCCGCCTCCTTGACCTCGAAGCCGTGCGTCTGCAGGAAGCTGCGCACCCCGAAGCGCACCCCCGCCTCGTCGTCGATGACCAGGATCCGACCCACAGCACCACGTTGGACCGGTGCGACGGGGCCCGTCAAGGCGCCGCAAAACGAGGCACCCTCATTTCGCCGTCTCGATTTCAGGACTCGGATCCTGAAACCAGCACGCGGCGATCACGCGCAACCAGGCGAGCCCCCAGCAGTACCTCACTGGCACCTCATTTGCGTCGGGGACGGTCGTGGGACCATCGCTGCTGCTCGTCGAGCGCGAGCACGCTCTGCGCTTCGCGATCCGTCGCTTCTTCGAAGCGCGGCGCGTCGCCGTGGAGGTGTGTACGCCCGCCGACGCCGCGGCGTTCGCGGAGCACCGCTTCGACGCCGTCATCCTCGACTATTGCCGGGACGACGATGCCGCCGCGCGCGCGCTCGTCGCCGCGTGCCGCGCGGTCAACCCGGCCATCGTCGTGGTCCTCCTCGCCGACGGCGAGGTCGCCGACTTCCCGGCGGACGCCGTCCGCAAGAAGCCGCTGCCCCTCGACGAGCTCGCGCGTGTCCTCGGCATCGGCGTGGAGGTGGGCGCGTGACCGGCTTCGTGGAGCGCAACGGTGAGGCGTTCCTGCGCTTCGGCGACATCGGGCTCGCGATGGCCGTGCTCGGGACCGATGGGGCGCTCGTCGGGGCGACCCACGCAGCTGTACAACTCTTGCGCAGGTTCCAGCTGCCGGTGGAGCCGCAGGCGACCCTGCCCGCGAAGCTGGCGAAGGAGCTCGCGAGCGCGCCGCTGGGCGAGGCCATCATGTGGCGTCATCCGAGCACCGACATCGGTGCCGTCCTCGGGTGCACGCGCTACAGCCTCGGCACCGACCACCTGCTGCTCGTGATGCGCGAGATCACGGAGCAGCAGCGCGCGCTCGCGCGCCGCCTCCACCAGCAGCGGCTCGAGTCGACCGGCCGCCTGATCTCGCAGATCGCGCACGACCTGCGCGCGCCGCTCGCGTCGATCATCTACAACGTCGACCTCCTGCGCGAGGAGACGCACCTCGCGAGCTCCGAGCTGCTCCACGACGTCACGCTCGCGGCGAACACGCTGCGCGACACGATCGCGGGCCTGCTCGACTTCGCGCGCCTCGGTCCGCCGGCGGCGACGACGCAGACGCTCGGCAAGCTGTTCGAGCGCGTGTCGGGCCTCCTGCGCCCGACGTTCCGCGCCGGCGGGCACGAGCTGTCGATCGCGCTGCACGACGACAGCGTGTGCGTGCGCGGCAACGCGATCGCGATCGAGCAGATCTTCCACAACCTGCTCGTCAACGCGACGGAGTCGCGCCGCACGAAGGTGCGCGTGCGCATCACGAGCGAGGAGACGGCGATGTCCGGCGTGCACCGCTGGCGCACCGACCGCCTCGTGATCGTGCGCGTGCACGACGACGGCCCCGGCGTCCCCGAGGACCGGCGCGAGGCCGTGTTCGACGAGTTCTACACGACCAAGCCCGACGGCACCGGCCTCGGCCTCACCGTCGCGCGCGAGGCGGCGATCGCGTTCGGCGGCGGCCTCACGCTCGAGCCGTCGGACACCGGATGCTGCTTCGCGGTCGCGCTGCCCGTGTACCCGCGCTCGCCCACCTTGCCCCCTGCGGAGGATGCGCCATGACCTCGGTGCTGATCGTCGACGATGACGACGCCTTCCGGTCGACCCTCGGCCGCGACCTCGCGAGCAAGGGCTTCGACGTGGCCCTCGCCTCGTACGTCGACGAGGCGATCGGTCAGCTCACGGAGCGCCCGATCGACGTCCTGCTCACCGACCTGCGCATGCCGGGCGCCGACGGCGTGGACCTGCTCGCGAGCATCCGGTCGATCTCGCCGCGCACGCGCGCGATCCTCATGAGCGGCTTCGCGACGGCGCGCGACTACCAGCGCGCGATCGAGTGCGGTGCCGTGCGCGTCCTGTGCAAGCCGTTCACGTCGGCCGAGCTCATGCAGGCGATCCGGCAGGCCGTGGACTGCGAGACCGGCTTTCGCGGCAGCATCCACGGGCTCTCGCTCGTCGACCTGCTCCAGATGTTCCACTACGCGCGCCGCTCGCTCGCGATCGTCGTCGACGGCTGGGCGCCGGGCCACGTGTTCCTCGAGGAGGGGCGCATCGTCCACGCGGTGTACCGCGAGCTGATCGGCGAGCCGGCGCTGCAGGCGATCCTCGCGATGCCGGCGGGCTCGCTGCGCACGATGGTGCTGCCGGAGGCGCCGCCGCACAGCATCACGCGCGAGTTCTCCGAGCTGTTGCTCGATGCGCTGCGCATGCTCGACGAGAGCTCGGCGCCCGCCGACGCCGAGCTCTCCGACTTCGACGACATCCTGCCCGAGGCCGCGCCGCGCCTGTCGTCGTCGTCGTCGCTCGCGCACCTGCGCAAGCTCGACGGCTGCACCGCGGCGTGCGTCGTCGACACGGAGAGCGGCGTCGTGCTCGGCTCCGACGGCGGGACGCCCGACCTCGACCTCCACGTCGCGGCCGCGGGCTACGCCGAGGTGTTCCGCCGCCAGCGCGCGACGATCGCGGCGGTCGCGCCCGACGATCAGCTGTGCGACGTGCAGATCACGCTGTCGCGCCACTACCACATCCTCCACCGCATCGCGGCGCGCCCGACGCTGTGCCTCTACCTCATCCTCGACCGGCGCGCGGGCAACCTCGGCATGGTGCGGTTCGCGCTGGCGGCGGCGGAGGCGGCGTTCCATGCCTGAGCAGCTGCTCGCGATGGCGAACGCGCTCCTCGAGGCCGTCGAGGGGCTGCCGGCGAACGCGCGCGGTGCGCTCGTCGTGTCGCAGGAGAACAACCGGCGCGGCATGGTGCTCGTCGAGGGCAACCGCGTGTGCTGGGCGATGGCGATCGGCCTCGAGGCGCGGCTGCGCCAGCTCATGAAGGAGCAGGCGGATCAGGTCGCGGCGCTGCGCCAGCACTCGATCGAGTCGCTCGTCGCGCTGTGCGGCGCGGCGCCCCCCGAGTCGATCAGCTGGACCCCGCGCGTCGAGTCGCTCGCGCCCGTCGCCACGTTCGCGCCGACCGAGCTGCTCGCCGCCGTCGGCGCGAGCTTCTACGCCGCCGAGGCGGAGGCCGCGACGCACGGCTCGGTGCACGCGGCGGGCGCGACCGGCGCGAGCTTCGCGATCGGCGATACCGACGAGCCCGTCGTCGTGCGCGAGGTCGCGGGCGACCGGCTCGGCGTCGCGACCCTGCTCGCGCTCGGCGAGTGGGCGGCGGCGGCGCTCGGCGCGACCACCGGCTTCACCGACGCGATGATCGATCAGACGCTGACGCGCGACCGCACGCACGCGAGCGTCGCCGTCGGCTGGCGCACCGGCCGCCGCGTCGTGCACGCGGTGATCATCGAAGACCACGCAACGCTCGAGAACGCAGTGCAAGCGCTGCGGCGTCGGCATGTCCCGATCGTCGTGTCCGTGCGCGTGCCCTGGAAGCTGAAGACTGCCCACCTCTGAACCTCTCGACCTCTGAACCCACGACACCGAACCACGAAGAAGGAGACGACATGGCCACGACGAAGGAGACCCTGCCCAAGCTCATGGAGATCGACGGCTGCCTCGGATGCTGCATCGTCGATAGCAACAGCGGCATGATGCTCGGCGCCTCGGGCGGAGGAAACCTCAGCCTCGAGGTCGCCGCCGCCGGCAACACCGAGGTCGTGCGGTCCAAGCGCAAGACGATGAAGGCGCTGAACCTCGCCGATCACATCGAGGACATGCTGATCACGCTCGGCAAGCAGTACCACCTGATCCGCCCGCTCTCGACGAACGACGCGCTGTTCATCTACCTGGTGCTCGACAAGACGCGCTCGAACCTCGCGATGGCGCGCCACCAGCTCACCCAGATCGAGAAGGATCTCGTCATCTGACACCTCCCTTCCACCACGAACCCACAGGAGAACGACCATGCCTTCCGAGAAACAGATCGTCGATGCCTTCGAGAAGATCGCGGGCGAGATGCCCGGCTTCATGGCGGCGTCGCTCGTCGACACCGAATCGGGGATGACCCTCGGCCTGAAGTCGGTGCGCCCCGACTTCGACCTCGCCGCGGCGAGTGCCTACAACAGCGAGATGGTGAAGCAGAAGCTCAAGATCATGAAGGCGCTCAACCTGCGCACCAACCTCGAGGACATGCTGCTCACGCTCGGCGACCAGATCCACGTCATCAAGTTGATCTCGCCGGCGGTGTTCGTCTACCTCGCCGTCGATCGCAGCCAGTGCAACCTCGCGATCGTGCGCAACGTCCTCGGGAAACACGCCTCGCTGTTCCAGTAGTCAGCCATGGCGGTCCTCGACACCACGGAGAACGAGATCGTGATCCGCGTGGTCTACGACGGCCCGCCCGAGGCCGGCAAGACCACGAGCCTGCGCGCGCTCGCCGGCAGCTTCGCGCAGGCGACGTTCACGCCCGAGGAGGATGGCGCCGGACGCACGCTGTGGTTCGACTGGATGGAGTACGTCGGCGGGCGCTTCGAGGGCTCGCGCATCCGCTGCCAGATCGCGAGCGTGCCCGGTCAGCGCGCGCTCGACGGGCGGCGGCGGCACCTGCTCGCGGGCGCCGACGTCATCGTGTTCGTGTTCGACTCGACGCCCGCGGGGCTCGCCGCGTCGCTCGAGTACCTCGCCGAGCTGCGCGCGCAGCTCGCGCAGGACCCGCCGCTCGGCATCGTGCTGCAGGCGAACAAGCGCGACGTCGCCGGGGTCGCCGACCTCGGCGATCTGCGCGTGTCGGTCGCCGAGGCGCTCGGCGCACCGGTCGCCCTCGTCGAGTCGGTCGCCGCCGACGGCACCGGCATCCGCGAGGCGTTCGTGTACGCGGTGCGGCTCGCGCTCGACCGCGTGCGCGAGCTGATGATGCGCGGCACGCTCGAGGTCGGGCCGCCGGAGCTGCGCGGCGCGGCGGACCTGCTCGCGGCGCTGCAGGAGCGCGAGCGTGCGGCGACGCCCGTCATCGCGAGCGATGCGTCGAGCGTGGCGGCGATCGCGCTCGGCGACATCCTCGAGGAGGAGGCCGCGGCGACCACGCGCATCGCCGCGCCGCTGTCGGAGCACGTGCCTCACCCGCCCGACGCGTCGGTGCCGAGCGGGACGATCTGGCCGCCCGTCGAGGGGCGCGCGATCCTGCACGAGGTGGCGCAGCTCGGGCTGACGCCGCACCCGCTGCGCAACGGCGACTGGGTGATGGGCCTGGGCTGCGGGTGGCGCATCGTGTCGCGGCGCGATGCGTGCTTCGCGTCGCTCGACGAGGGGCGCGCGGCGCTGATCGCGTGGGCGCGCCTCCACGCGGCGAGCCTGCCGGTGATCTCGGCGCAGCGCTGCATCGTGCTCGCGGAGGCCGGCGACGGCAGCTGGCGACTGTGGCAGATCGTGCGCGTCGAGACGTCGCTGCGCGAGTCCGTGATGCAGGACCTCGACGGCGAGACGGCGGAGGTCGTCGTGCTGCGGCTGTGCCAGGGCGGCAAGCAGCTCGTCGAGGCGGCCGGGCGGCTGCGCCAGTCGCCGTGCGATCTGCCGTGCACGTTCGACACCGTCGGCCTCGCGGCCGGCGTCGCGGTCTACATCGGCCTCATGCCGAGCACGGTACCGGAGGCGCGCGATCCGCTCGCGCCGACGGCGCTGTTGCGCACGCAGCTCGAGCCGGTGGTCGCGGCGGTGCGCGCGAGCGGCCGCGGGCGCGCGCTGCAGCACGTGTTCGATCGGGTGCCGCGGCCGATCCGCGACCCCGACGGCGTCATGTCGACGCTGGTCGCGCTGTTCGCGTGACCGGCAGGCGGATCGTGATCTCGGCGCCGCCGCCGTCCGGGTTCGCGACGTGGACCCAGCCGTCGTGCGCGTGGACGATGCGGTGGACGATCGCGAGGCCGAGGCCGACGCCGCCGGCGCGCCGCGAGTAGAACGGCTCGAACGCGCGCTGGAGGTCGTCCGCGGAGAAGCCGGGACCGTCGTCGCGCAGGCGGCAGATCACCGTCGGCTGGCCGTGCAGCGCCTCGGCCGCGAGCGCGAGGGAGACGCGCCCGCGCGGCGCGTGCTGGATCGCGTTGATCATGAGGTTGTGGAACACCTGCACGAGCCGGTGGTGGTCGAGGATCACGTCGGGCAGGTCGGGGGCGATCGAGAGCGAGATCTGCGTGTGCGACGACGCGGCGAGCTCGCGGCACAAGACGACGGCGTCGGTGACCGCCTTCTCGATGCGCCCGGGCGCCGCGTCGAGGACGGAGGCGCGCCCGTACTCGAGCAGGTCGGCGAGCAGGCGCTTGAGGCTGTCGACCTCCATCTGCAGCACGTCGAAGAACGGCGCCAGCTCGGGGTCGGGGCCGATGTGGGCCTGGAGCGCGTCGACGGTGGCCGAGATGCCGAACAGGCGGTTGCGGGCGTCGTGCGCGCCGGCGATCGCGTTGATCTCGGAGCGCTGGAGGTCCTGGCGCGCGCGCCGGATCACGTGCTCGACCCGCGCCGTCGTCGTCGCCGTCGCGAACGGCGCGACGAGGTAGTCCTGCACGTGCCGGGGCAGGTGCGCCGCGTCGCCCGCCTCGTCGAGGAGGGCGATCACCGGGATCGCGCGGTGGTGGCGGTCGAGGAGCTCGGCGAGCGGCGCCGGCAGCGCGATCAGCGTCGCGAGCGGGACGATCAGCACGCCGGGCGGTTGCCGGCGCACGAGCTCCGCGAGCTCGTCGGCCTGCACTCTGAGCGTGGCGAGGCGCGGATCGACGTCGATGTCCGCGTCACACCCGACGATGACGACCACGTCGTCAGCTTAGCCCAACGCGATCAGCGGAGACACCCGAACATCGACGGGAAATGTCTTGAGGCGCGGTCAGTGAGGGCAGGGGCTCTGCACGATGCCGCCGAACGAGAAGGCGACGGAGCGCAGGACCTCGACGTGGCGGAGCAGCGCGCGATCGGTCTCGCCGGTGCGCGCGCCGAACGGGTAGGCGAACGCGCGGATCGGAAAGCCGTCGCGCTCCATCGCGTCGAGCGCCGGCAGCACCTCGTCGTCGAGGTAGGCCGTGACGCCGTGCTGCTCGACGTAGAGCGGTGCGCGCAGGTGCGCGACGCTGTGCGCCTCGATGTCGTGGCCGTCGCCGGCGAGCGTGCGCAGGCCGGCGCGCTGGTCGTCGTTCATGCTCGTGTAGCGGCTGACGAAGAACGTGAGGCGCGCACCGAATTCGGCGAACAGCTCGCGCGCGGCGACCCACTCGGCGACGGTGTGGTCGTCGAGCGACAGCGCGAGGCCGGGGCCGGTGCCGCCGCCGTCGGCGAAGTCGCGGTACGTGACGAAGGCGAGGCCGCGGGCGCGCGCGCCCTCGAGGACGTGGCGCAGCGTCGCGAGCGGCACCGTGTTGCCGGGGCTGTGCGCGTACAGCTCGACGACCTCGGCGCGCGCGGCGGCGCGGTCGAGCGCCGTGTCGATGCTCGCGAGGTCGTTGCGCGCGGAGGTGTCGAGGTTGACGGCGCAGTGCACGGTGCGGCGGTCGCCGTCGTAGAACACGCCGTCGATGTCGCCGAGCTGGTCCTGGCACGCGGCGACGAGCGCGGCGATCGCCGGGAGAGCGGTGCGCACGCGCGTAGCGTAGCATCGGGCGGCTTGCGCACGCTGTTCCTGGTCGCCTGCCTGCACCTCGCCTCGACGGGAGGCGCGCGCGCCGACCTCGCCGATCACGACCTCGTGGCGCGCCCGCTCACCGTCGAGCGCGGGCGCGCCGAGGTGCAGCTCGTCGTCGAGCCGAACCTCGCGAACCGCGTCGCCGGCGTGCCGACGTCGTTCGCGATCGACGCGTGGGTCGGCGTGACGTCGCGCCTCACCGTCGGGCTCACCCACTCCGACGCGAGCCTCGACCGCCTCGCGATCGGCGGCGGCCTGTGCCTCTCCGGCCCCGCGTCGTGCGCGCGCTACCGCGGGCCGAACGTCGACGTGCGCTGGGCGTGGCGCGACGGCGACCTCGCGATCGCCCCGCGCGCCCGGTTCCTCGTGCGCGCCACCGAGCCGCTCGCTCCCGCCGTCACCGCCGGCGCCCTCGTGCGCTGGCGCCGCGGCGCCTTCGCCGCGTGGACCGACCCGTACCTCCAGCTCGCGCTCGCGCAGCGCCGCGAGGGCAACCGCGACCGCATCGTCGTGCCCGTCGTCGCCGGTCGCCGCGTCATCCCGGGCTGGTTCCTCGGCGCCCGCACCGGCTGGGACACCGACGTCGCCGTCGCGCGCGACGGCTGGCACGTCCCCATCGCGTTCGTCATCCACGCCCAGCTCACCCGCGCGCTCGACCTCCGCATCGAGGCCGGCTGGCCCTCGCTCCTCGGCCCGCAGAACGACTTCAAGCTCCGCTCCGCCCTGATCTCCGTCGGCTGGCGCTGACCGCGATCGAGCTCCTGCTCGGCGCGGAACACGCAGGCCATGCCGCCCTCTGATCTCCGTCGGCCGGCGGTGACGGCGACCGAGCTCATGCTCGGCGCGGAACACGTAACCCGTGCCCTGATCTTCCGTCGGCTGGCGCCGACCGCGATCGAGCTCACCGTCGAGCGTCGAGCCAGGCGTCGGCCTCGGCGAGCTCGCGGGTGCGGAGCGCGCCGGCGGCAGCGAAGGCGGCGCGCGCGGCGCGGGCGAGCTCGAGGGTGCGCGGGCCGGGTGGGAGGGCGCGCGCGAGGGCGAGCTGGGCGACGGCCTTGTCGTCGGGCTGGACGTCGCGGGCGATGGCGCGCTCGAGGAGCGGGATGGCGCGGGCGGGGTCGCCGGCGGCGAGGGCGTGACGGCCGCGGCAGGTGTCGATCGCGGCGAGGAGCGGCGGGTCGGCGCCGGCGCCGGCGGAAGCCGCCGCGGCCTCGCAGCGGGTGTGCGCGGCGGCGAGGTCGGACGCGGCGAGCGCGAGGGCGGCGAGCGCGAGCTCGGACTCGGCGACGGATGGGTGGTGCGCGCCGAACGCTTTGTGGCGCAGCGCGAGGGCGCGCCGGTGGTACGCGACGGCGTCGTCGGTGCGGCCCCGGAGCCCGGCGAGCTCGCCGAGGTTCGCGACGGCGTTCGCGACCGACTGCGGCGCGAGCTCCGGGTGCTGGTCGTAGATCGCGACGCTGCGCTCGAGCTGGGCGCGCGCCTCGTCGAGCGCGCCGGCCTGCGCCGCGACGCCCGCGGCGTTGCTCAGCGTCTGCGCGATGTCGGGGTGATCCGGCCCGAGGGCGCGCTCGCGGACGGCGAGGGCGCGCGCGTACATCGCGCGGGCGTCGTCGAAGCGGCCGAGGTCGGCGAGCGTGTTCGCGAGGTTGTTGAGCGCCGCGCCGTGCGTCGGGTGCGCGGGCCCGAGCTCGCGCGCCCACAGGGCGATCGCCTCGCGCTGGACGACCTCCGCGCGCTCCGGGCGGCCGCGCCGGGCGTGCAGATCGCCGAGGTCGGTCAGCGCGGCCGCGAGCTCGTAGCCGTCGGGCGGCACGCGCGTCCGCTCGAGGGCGACGGCGCGCTCGAGCAGCGCCTCGGCCGCGTCGTGGCGGCCCGCGACGGCGTCGGTCTGGCCGATCGCGCGGGCGACGCGGGCGCGCGCGGACGCGGACCCGACGCGCTCGGCGGCGGCGAGCGCGAGCTCGCGGAAGCGCTGCACGTCGGCGTCGCCGCGCGACATGCCGAGCACGCGCACCAGCTCGGACGCCGCCGAGACGACGAGCTCGTCGTCGCCCGCCGCCACGGCGCCCCACAGCGCGGCCTCGAACGCGCGCGCGGCGTCGGTGGCGCGGCCGCGGCGATCGGCGAGCTGCCCGTCGATGAACCCGACGCGGGCGAGCTCGCGCCGCCCGAGCGTCTGCGCCGTCGCGCGCAGCCCGTCGAGCTCGCGGGCGGCGTCGTCGAAGCGGCCGGCGAGCGCGAGCGAGCGCACGCGCGCGAGGTCCGCGAAGAACGCGGGTGCGGCCGCCGCCTGCGCGGGCGCGTCGCCGTGCGGGCGCACGCACGCGTCGACGTCGGGCAGGCCGCCGAGGAGGTCGCGCATGCGCGCGAACGCACCGCCGCCGGGCTCGCCGAGGCGCTCGGCGATCGCGCCGAACATCGCGCCCGCCTGGTCGAGGCACGCCGTGCGGCGGCCGTGCAGCGCCGCATCGTCGGTGGCGTGCACCTCGAACGCGAGGCACGCGTCGCGGCGCCCGGCGGCCAGGCGGGTCGCGAACCCGTCGAGCGCGGCCTCGGTGCGCCGCCACGCCGCGTCCGCGTACGGCGCCGCGGTCGCGGTGAACGCACGCTCGATCCTCGCGCGGTCCCACGCCACCGCCGGTGCGGCGCATGGATCCGCCGCGCCGCGCGACATCACGAGCAGCGCCCCGGCGACCGCCGCGGTCCCTGCGAGCGCCGCCCCGCCGGCGATCCACCGCGCGCGCCGCGCGAGCCCGCGCTCCGTCGCCGCGACGAGCGCCGCCATGACGGGGAAGCGCCGCTCCGGCGCCGCGGCGAGTCCGCGCGTCACGATCGCCGCGAGCCAGCGCGGCACCGCCGCCTTCCGCGCGGCCGGGTGATCGGGGCGGTGCCCGAACAGCGCCTCGTGCCACGCGACGCAGAACGCGTACTGGTCGGAGCGTGCGTCGGCGACCTCGCCGCGGCGCTGCTCCGGGGCCATGTACACCGGCGTCCCGACGAGCTCGCGCGGACCGGCGGCGGCTTCGGCGAAGCGCGCGAGCCCGAAGTCGCACACGCGCACGCGGCCGTCGGCGCCGACGAGCACGTTCGCCGGCTTGAAGTCGCGGTGCACGACGCCGGCGGCGTGGGCGGCGGCGAGGCCGCGCGCGGCGTCGAGGAACACCGCGACCGTCGTGCGCCAGCCGTGGGCGCGGGCGCTCCACGCGGCGAGCGACTCGCCCTCGACGAGCTCGGTCGCGAGGAACACGCTCGCCTCGTACGTGCCGAGGTCGTAGATCGTGAGGACGTTCGGGTGCGTCACGCGCGCGAGCGCCTTCGCCTCGCGCAACAGCGCCAGGCGCGCCCGGTCGTCGCCGCGGGCGTCGTCGACGAGCTTCAGCGCGACGCGCCGATCGAGCTGCGGATCGTGCGCCGCGTACACGACGCCCATCGCGCCGCGCCCGCGCTCGTCGAGCACCTCGAACCGGCCGACGCGCGTCCCCGGCGCGAGCTCCGCCCCGGGCGACGCCGCGTTGCCGACGGAGCCGGCCGCCGGCGCGAACGAGGTCTGGCTCGCCAGCGTGACGAGCTCCATGCACTCGGCGCACGCGTCGAGGTGGCGCTCGATCTCGTCCCGCGCGAGCGCCGTCGCCTCCGGGGCGATGAACGCCAGCACCTGGTCCTCGGTCAGGCAGGTCATGGGCGCCACCGGGGATGCTAGCATCGCTGCTCGTGGGCTCGTCCGAGGCGTTCCTCGCCGCGCAACAGGCCGTGGGGCCGGCGACGCCCGAGCTGGGCGCGGCGCTCGACGCGACGCTCGCCGCGGCGTTCGCGGCGTGGCCCGAGCTCGCCCCCGACGCGGACGGCTTCGCGCGCTTCCTCGGCGAGCGCATCCCCGCCGACACCGATGCGGTCGCGGCGCTGCGCGCGCGCCGGCCCGAGCTGTACCTCGCGTTCGCGTGCCTCGGCCGCGACGCCGCCGCGTGCGAGCTGTTCGACCGGCGCTACCTCGCCGGGCTCGCCGCGCGCCTCGTGCGCCAGCGCATCCCCGACGCCGTCGCCGCCGAGGCCGTGCAGCAGCTGCGCGTGAAGCTGTTCACCGGGGAGAGGCCGCTGCTCCTCGCGTACGGCGGCACCGGCGAGCTGCACGGCTGGCTGCGCATCACCGCGCTGCGCGCCGCGATCCGCCTCCAGCGCGGCGAGGTCCGCCGCGGCGAGCTCGACCAGGACGCGGCGCTCGCCGACGGCGCGCTCGGCGCCGACCTGCAGTACCAGCGCCGCCTCTACCAGGACGAGTTTCGCGCCGCGTTCGCCGAGGCCGTCGCGAGCCTGACGACGCGCGAGCGCAACCTGCTCAAGCACAGCGTGCTCTACGGCGCGAGCAGCGACGACCTCGGCGCGCTGTACCAGGTGCACCGCGCGACGGCGGCGCGCTGGCTCGCGTCGGCGCGCGAGCGGCTCGCGGCCGAGACCCAGCGCGGCATGCTCGCGCGGCTGCGCATCGAGCGCGCGGAGTACGAGAGCATCCTGCGCCTGATCCAGAGCCAGCTCGACGTCAGCGTCGCGCGGATCCTCGGCTGACGCCGTCACGGCACGGCGATCGTCGCGTTCGCGCCGGAGGTGATGCGCTTGTCGGGGAGCGGCGCCCCGGCGCACGTCCAGAACCGCATCGTGTACTCGAGCGGCGGCGCGTTCTTCGCCGGGCGCGGGAGCTCGAACTCGCGGATCGTGCCGGCGGCGATCGGGCCGTCGCGGCCGGTGTCGTAGTCGCGCGCGGCGAGCATCGGCTCAGTGTCGTAGCCGTCGGCTTGCCGCTCGACGCGGCACACCGTCGTCGAGCCGTTGTTCTGGACCTTCACGACGGGGTGGGGCGGCAGCGTCCCGAACATGCCGGGGATGCAGGCCGCGGAGGTGGTGGCGAGGAGGAAGACGAACAGGATCGAACGCATGACGAAAGCTCCTTGGGGAAACTAGGTGCTCGGGAGGCACTCACACTCGACGAGGCGGAACGGCTGGCCCTCGTCGGTCGCGGGCGGCGTCGTGTCGCACGTCGCGAGGCGGTAGATGTGGCTGTTGTTGGTCGGGCCGTAGAACGCGCGGCGATCGTCGTCGCCGGCGAAGCACGCCATCGCGTGGCGGCTCGCGCACGCCGCCGTGCAGCTGCCGCGCGTCGTGCTGTTGAAGCCGCACACGCTGCGGCAGCGCCCCTCGCACGCGACGCGGCCGTCGCACGTGAGCTGGAGCGTCGCCGACCTCTTCGTGCTGTGACCGGCGGTGTCGAAGAACTCGGCCGTGAACTTGCGCGTCGTGCCGGTCTTGAACGTGATGTCCTCGACCTGCTGGATCGCGTCCCACGACAGCGCGAGCGAGTACGCGCCCTCCTGGCTCGACGTCGCGAACGCGCCGTAGTGGTGCTCGCCCGTCTCGTCGGTGAGCGTGCCGCCGATCAGGTCGTCGATGCCGTCGGGATCCGTCAGCACGACGGTGAACGTCACCGTCTGGCCCTCGGTGAGCGTCGTGACGTTCGTGCCGAAGCTGAGGATGACGGGCGCGTGCGGGCTCGACATCTCACCGGCGTCGGGGCCGGCGGGGTCGGCGGGGCCGCCGCCGCACGCGAGGAGGAGCGGGATCAGGCAGAGCGCGGGTCGCTGCATCTGCCCGGGGAGACACGCCGCGCGCACCCGTCGCAAACAATCTTGGAACTGCGGAGGATCACTCCGCTCTTCGTGCGAGCAACTACGGCGTCTCGCTCGCCTGCACCTCGATCTCGAGCTTGACCTTGTCGCTCACCGCGACGCCGCCGGTCTCGAGCAGCGCGTGGTACTTGAGCCCGAACTCCTTGCGGTTGATCGAGCCCGTCGCGCTGATGCCGGCGATGATCTGCCCGTACGGGTTCTTCGACGTGCCGGCGTACTCGGCCTCGAGCGCGATCGGGTGGGTCACGCCGCGGATCGTCAGGTCGCCGTGGACGCGGTAGCCGTCGTCGGTGCGCTCGATCTGCGTGCTCCGGAACGTGATCTTCGGGTGGTTCGCCGCGTCGAAGAAGTCGGGGCTGCGCAGGTGGTTGTCGCGGTCGGCGTTCTTCGTGTCGATGCTGTCGACGTCGATGTCGCCTTCGATGCGGCTCTTCGTGAAGTCCTCGGGATCGAGCTCGAGCGTGCCGCGGAACCTCGCGAAGGAGCCGCGCACGGTGGTCACCATCATGTGGCGCACCGTGAATCCGACGTGCGAGTGAACGGGATCGACGTTCCAGGTCATCGTGAGGTCCTTTCGGCGGCGACGGGGTTGTGGAGCACACCGACGCGCTCGATCTCGACCTCGAACGTGTCGCCGGGTGCGAGGTAGAGCGGCGGGACGCGGGCGTGCCCGACCCCTGCGGGCGTGCCCATCGCGATCAGGTCGCCCGGCTCGAGCGCCAGCGCGACGGAGAGCGCCGCGATCGTGGTCGCGACGTCGAACACCATGTCGCTCGTGTTCGCCGCCTGCACGGTGCGGCCGTTGACGCGGCCGGCGAGCGCGAGGCCGCGCGCCCCGGGAGGGAGCTCGTCGGCGGTGACGAGGTCGGGGCCGAGCGCGCCGGAGCGATCGAAGTTCTTGCCGAGCGTCCACTGCGGCGTGCGCGTCTGGTAGTCGCGCACCGAGCCGTCGTTCATCAAGGTGTAGCCGGCGACGTGCTCGAGCGCGGAGGCGAGCGGGATGTGGCGGCCGCCGCGGCCGATCACGACGACGAGCTCCGCCTCGTAGTCGAGCTGCGTCGACACCGACGGTTGTTCGAGCGGTGTGCGGTCGCCGACGAAGCTCTGCGCGAAGCGCGTGAACACGACGGGGTGTTCGGGCTTCGCGTACGACGCCTCGGCGGCGTGATCGACGTAGTTGAGGCCGAGGCACAGGATCTTCGCGCCGTCGGCGATCGGCGGTGCGAACGGCGCGCGCGGATCGACGAGCGCGGCGGCGGGCGCCGCGTCGACGGCGCGCTGCACGGCGGCGACGTCGGGCCGGGCGCGGAGCAGGGCGCCGAGCTCGCGCGGCAGGTCCGGGGCCGCGACCGCGAGGTCGACGTAGCCGTCGCCGCGCTTCGCCGCGAGGACGGCCCGATCGCCGACGATGCGCTTGCAGATCCTCACGCGTACCCTCCGCGCACGAGCGGCCCGAGCGGCGGCTCGCCGGTGATGCGGCCCGCGACGAGCGGCGTGCAGTCGGGCGGGTCGTCGGTCGTGAGCTCCACGCCGCGCGCCGCGACCTCGTCGAGGAACGCGTCGAGCTCGGGGAGGCACGCGCCGGCGATGTCGTGCAGCACGACGAGGGTGTGCGCGCGCACCGCGAGCTCGGCGAGCGCCCGCGCCGGCCAGCGGGTCGGGTCCTCCCAGTCCCGCGGCACGCTGTTCCACAGCACGCACGTGTAGCCGCCGTCGCGGAGGAGCTCGACGGCGGCGCGGCTGAACAGGTGCGGGCCGAGGACACCGCCGCCGCCGAACGGGCGGAATCGCCGCGCCGCACCGACGAGGGGCTCGAGGAGATCCTGCGCCGCGCCGATCTCACGCGCGGCCGCGTCGGGGCGCGGGTCGTCGCCGAGCGGCGTCTCGTGGCTGTAGGAGTGGTTGCCGACGACGTGGCCGGCGGCGTGCGCCCGCTCGACGCACGCGCGGCCGGCGGTGGTCGCGACGTGCTTGCCGAGCACCCAGAACTGGGCGCGCACCCCGCGCCGGTCCAGCACGTCGAGCACGCGCGGCGTGACGTCGGGGTCGGGCCCGTTGTCGAACGACAGCGTGAGCCTCATCGGTACGTGTTGTTCGAGTGGTGATCTCCCGCCAGCCAGCGCTCGAGCTCGCGGTGCGCCTCCGCGCGCTTCGCCGCGACCACGGCGGGGTCGATCGCCTCCGGCGCGTCGGCCGTGAGCTCGACGATCATGCCGTTGGGATCCTCGACGTACAGCGAGCGGCAGTAGCCGTGCTCGAGGACGTACGTCTGCGGCTCGCGATAGCCGGCGGCCGCGAGGCGCGCGGCGACGCCGTCCTGGGTCGCGCGATCGACGTGCAGGGCGATGTGGTGGAACGGCGACGCGGGCATGGCCGGGCCGAACTCCGCCTGGTCGCTCGCGTCGGCGAACTGGAAGAAGGCGAGCGCGCTGCCGTCCTCGAGGCCGAAGAAGCAGTGGCAGTACGTGCGCAGCTTGCCGAACAGCTCGTCGGCCTCGCACCAGGTCGCGACGAGCGGCAACCCGAGCAGGTCCTCGTAGAACGAACAGGTCTTGCGCAGGTCCCTGGTGACGTACGCGGTGTGGTGGAGCCGGTTGGGTCGAGTCGCCATGTGCCTTCCCTGGGAAGCTGCAGCCTACGATCGGTGGGGTGGGTCGGCAATCATTTTGTCGACAAACCTCGGAATCTCGACACTGCCGTACATCGTGCGCTATCGTGGAGGCGATGGTCGTGTCGCGTCCGGTCAGCAAGGTCACCGAGGTGCTCGATCGGCTGCGCACCGAGATCGTCCACGGGCGCCTGCCGCCCGGCGAGAAGCTGCGCCTCGAGCACCTCGCGCCGCGGTTCGGCGCGGGCCGCACGCCGCTGCGCGAGGCGTGCTGCCGGCTCGTGGCCGAGGGCCTCGTCACGACCGAGGACCAGCGCGGGTTCCGCGTCGCGACGATCTCGCGCGACGACCTGCTCGATCTCACGCGCACCCGGCAGCAGATCGAGGCCCTCGCGCTGCGCGCCTCGATCCAGCACGGCGACCTGGCGTGGGAGGGCGAGGTGACCGCGGCGCTGCACCGCCTGCAGCGGCTCGGCGCCCCCGCGAAGCAGGGCCAGCTCGACGAGGCGTGGGAGCGCGAGCACGGCCGGCTCCACGGCGTGCTGCTCGCCGCGTGCCGCTCGCCGCAGCTGCTGCGGTTCCACGCG
This sequence comes from Deltaproteobacteria bacterium, assembly GCA_019637375.1. GTDB lineage: Bacteria > Myxococcota_A > Polyangia > Haliangiales > Haliangiaceae > JABFXX01. The sequence goes on from JAHBVW010000008.1 coordinate 148,634, forward strand.
ATCCTGTTCGAGCAGAGCGAGCGCTACCGGCGCCTCGCCGCCGCGTACGGCCAGCCGGCGCGCGACATCGGCGGCGAGCACGCCGCCCTCGTGCGGGCCGCGCTCGCGCGCGATGCCGAGCGGGCGTGCGCGCTGCTCGTCGAGCACATCGCCCTCACGTCCGAGCGCGTGCTCGCGTGCTATCCGGGGCTCCTTTCCGAAAAAGTCGACAAAAAGTAGTTTTGGATGTACACCGGCGTGCACGCGTGGCACCCTGGAAGGGATGACGGCGTCCAGCCTGGCACCGGTGCTCTCGTCCCTCCTGGCCGCGCGCGCCCGCGTGCTGGCGCTCCCCTGGCCTCGTGCGCGTACGTGCGCGGCGGCGTGATTCGATGACGGCGATCATGACGTCGCACGCGATCGCCGGTTCGCCCGAGCTCGTCGCGATCGCGGCGGGGCCGGCCGGCGCGCCGGCGATCGTGTTCGTCCACGGCATCGCGCAGAGCAAGCGCGTGTTCGAGCGCGTCCTCGGCGGGCCGCTCGCGGCGCGCTACCGCCTGGTCGCGTTCGACCTGCGCGGGCATGGCGACTCGGAGCTGCCCGCGGAGCCGCTCGCCCGGCCGCAGCTCGCCGGCGACCTGGCACGCGTGATCGCGGCGCTCGAGCTCGAGCGGCCGGTGATCGCGCCGTGGTCGTTCGGCGGCGTCGTCCTCGGGGAGTACCTGCGCCGGCACGGCGACGGCGCGCTCGGCGGCATCGTCTCGCTCGCGGCGTCGGTGCGGAACGGCCGCGACGCCGCGCACCTGTTCGGCGGCGCGATGATGAACCACGCGCGCGACCTGCTGTCGCCGGATCCCGCGGTCTACGCCGCGGCGGCGCGCGCGTTCCTCGCGGGCGCGTCGGCGGCGCCGCTCGCGGCCGACGTCGGCGAGCTCCTCCTCGCCGAGATGCTGCGCGTGCCGGCCGCCGTGCGCCGGGCGCTGCTCGCCGGCGGCGAGGACTACACGCCCGAGCTCGCGGCGACGCGCGTGCCGATCGCCGTGATCCAGGGCGAGCTCGACGACGTCGTGCTCCCCGCGATGACCGGCGTGGTCGCGGCCGCGCGGCCCGACGCCGCGGTGCACGCGATCGCCAGCGCCGGTCACGTCCCCTGGCTCGAGGCGCCGGCGGCGTTCGCGGACGCGCTCGACGCGGCCGTGCGCGGCATGGCGCGCCGAGGCTAGCGCCGCGCCGCGGGGGCGGCCGCCGTCGACGACTGCAGGTCGGGGACCCACTCGAAGCCGGCGCCGAGGAACACCGCCGCCGCGTCGCCGTGCATCATCGCGTGCGCGTCGGCGCGCACGAACAGCGACACGTTCCGGTTGAGGCGCACGGCGCCGACGTAGCCGACCGCGAGCGCGACGCGGTTCGCCGCCATCTGCTCGTCGGTGAGGCGGATGCGCGACAGCCCGGCGACCATGTCGATCGACCACACGCCGCGCTCGAGGCCGAGCTCGCCGGCGGCGGTCGCGACCGAGCCCGAGATGTCGCGGTAGTGCTCCTCGTCGCGCCGCTCGGGGACGATCAGGAACGTGCCGCTCGCGCCGTAGCGCAGCTGGACGGCGCCATCGCGCAGCGGCCGGCGCGCGCGCAGGCCCACGCCGAGGAGCGGCGAGGCACCGTCGGTGCGCGTCGGCGCGTAGTCGCAGTTCCGGTCGGGGAACCGGCACGGGTCGTAGCCCGCGAGGCCGTACCCGAGGCCGCCCGACAGATGAAACTCGGCGCGCGCCTCGGCGGCGAGCGACGCGAGGAGCACGGCGACGGCGGCGGCGGTGCGCATGGCGGGATCGCACAAGCATCCGCCGCGCCAGCGCAACCCTCGAGAACCACACACGCCTCCGGCGAGCTCGCGACATCGATGTCGCGGAATTCACGCGATCCAGCTGTCCGACGGATGCGCGAACCGGGTGACCGCACCTTGCACGATCGCCGCTACCTCACCGCTAACCCACGGGAACGACGCTCGCCACCCCGGGCACGGATCGTGATTCACCGCGCCTCCATGCCGAGAGCGAAGCGCGACAACGAGCGTCTCGTGGACCTGGTCTCCCTCGGCGTGACCGTCTCCCGCACCCGCGCGACGGCCGGCACGAGCCGCATCTTCAAGATCCTGCCGTTCTCCGTCCCCGAGCACGTCGACGACGAACCCACCATCCCCGGCGGCATCGACCTCGAGGTCGAGCTCGCCCTCGCCCGCCTCGGCGCCTGACCGTCTCCGTCCGCGCCAGGCGATCGCGCGCCTGACGTTCAGGTCGCGGCGGCGGTCAGCGGGGCCTGCTCGCGCGTCTGCAGGAAGCGGAGCTGGGGCCAGTCCTGCTTGGCGCGGTTGAGCTGCCAGTCGTTGCGCGCGAGGAAGACGGTCGCGCCGGAGTGGTCCTCGCCGATGTTGTCGCGGTTCGCGTCGGCGAAGCGCTTGATCTGCTTCGCGTCGTCGGCGTCGACCCAGCGCGCGACCTCGAACGACGTGCCCTCGAAGTGGCAGGGGAGGTCGTACTCGCTGCGGATGCGGTCGGCGAGGACGTCGAACTGCAGCGCACCGACGACGCCGACGATGAAGTCGGAGCCGAGCAGCAGCTTGAACACCTGCGCGGCGCCCTCCTCGGCGATCTGCTCGAGGGCGCGCCCGAGGTGCTTCGCCTTCATCGGATCGTCGGGGCGCACGCGGCGCAGGAACTCGGGCGCGAAGCTCGGGATGCCGGTGAAGTGCAGCGTCTCGCCCTCCGTGAGCGCGTCGCCGATGCGCAGCGTGCCGTGGTTCGGGATGCCGATGATGTCGCCGGCCCACGCCTCCTCGGCGAGCTCGCGCTCGTTCGCCTGGAACAGCATCGCGTTGTGCACGCCGAGCGCCTTGCCGGTGCGCGGCACGGTGAGCCGCATGCCGCGCGTGAAGTGCCCCGACGCGAGCCGCACGAACGCGATGCGATCGCGGTGCTTCGGGTCCATGTTCGCCTGGATCTTGAACACGAAGCCCGACACCTTGCCCTCGGCGGGCAAGACGGCGCGCTCGCGCGCGGGCTGCTTGCGCGGCGGCGGCGCGAGCTTCGCGAGGCCCGCGAGCAGCTCGCGCACGCCGAAGTTGTTCACGGCGCTGCCGAAGAACACCGGCGTCTGATGGCCGGCGCGGTACATCTCGAGGTCGAACTTCGGGCACAGCTCGCGCACCATCGCGACGTCCTCGCGCAGCTTCGCGACCGCCGACTCGGGCAGCAGCTGGTCGAGCTTCGCGTCCTCGACGCCGCTGATCGTGATGCCCTCCTGGAGGTACTCGCCCTTGGTGCGCTCCATCAGGATCAGCTGATCCGCGAACAGGTCGTAGCAGCCGCGGAACTCGCGGCCGCTGCCGATCGGCCAGCTCGCCGGGGTGACCTCGAGCTGCAGGTCGTGCGCGATCTCGTCGAGGAGCTCGAACGGATCGCGCCCCTCGCGGTCCATCTTGTTGATGAACGTCGCGATCGGCACGTCGCGCAGGCGGCACACCTCGAACAGCTTGCGCGTCTGCGTCTCGATGCCCTTCGCGGCGTCGATCACCATCACCGCCGAGTCGACGGCGGTCAGCGTGCGGTACGTGTCCTCGCTGAAGTCCTCGTGGCCCGGCGTGTCGAGCAGGTTGAACGTGCAGTCCTCGAAGTCGAACGTCATCACCGACGTCGTCACGGAGATGCCGCGCTCGCGCTCGACCTTCATCCAGTCGCTGCGCGCGCGCCGCCGATCGCCGCGCGCCTTCACGGCGCCCGCCAGCTGGATCGCGCCGCCGAACAGCAGCAGCTTCTCCGTCAGCGTCGTCTTGCCGGCGTCGGGGTGCGCGATGATCGCGAAGGTGCGGCGTTTGGCGATCGACGCCGGTAGCTCGACTGCGGCTTCAGACATGGCGGCGCAATCTACCCCATCTAGCCGAGGGCGAGCCCGCAGTCCGAGCACGCGCCGTCGACGAGCGGCGCGGCCGTCCCGCACGCCGGGCACGGCGGCTCCTCGCCGCTCTCGTCCATCTCCACGTCAGGCAAACCCTCACGCGCGACGGTGTCGCGCCACTCGCCGCGCAGCATCGCGGCGAGCTCCCCGACGTCGGCCTCCTGGACCAGGAGGTGCGTCTTGGTCCCTCAACCCTTGCCGCCGCCGGCGTGCGGCGGGCAGCCGACGGTGGCCGGGATCCCGGCGGCGAGGCAGCGGTCGCGCATCGCCTTCATCTCGGGGATCGAACCGGCGAGCGCCGCGACGAGCGGTGCGTCCTGCAGCAGCTCCTCGGCTTCATCGATCGTCAGGGCGTCGGGATCCACGCCCCGAAGTTAGCGCGCTACCGTTGCGGCGTGAAGCGCGGCGTCAGGGCAGACACGCTGATCGGCGCGGTGCGCGGGGCAGGGCAGACATGCTGACCGCCGGCGCGGTGCGCGGCGTCAGGGCAGACGTGCTGATCCTGGCGTTCGCCGCCCTCGGCGTCGCGATGGAGCTGCGCGCCCCCGGCGAGCTCGTCGACGAGCCGGTGCTCCTCGTCGAGCTCCTCGCGTTCGCTACACCGCTCGTGGCCGGCGCCTTGGCCACGTTCGGCACGCCGCGCCCGTGGCACGCCACCCTCGCCGCCTTCGGCTTCGGCGTCGCCGCGGCGCGTCTCGAGGTGTGGGTGCTCGTACCGCACATCCTCGAGCTGTCGCCGCGCGGCAAGCTCCTCGCGATCGCGGCTCTCGGTGGCGCGGTCGCATCCGCGCTGGCAGTGTTGACGTGGCGAAAGGCTCCACCGTGAACCACTTCAAATACGGCGTGCTGGTGTGCGGCGTCCTCGGCATCATCGGCTTCTTCCTCCCCGCGCTCGCGGACGTCCCCGACAGCAGCCTCTGGGGCGCGCGCTCCTCGGCCGACGCGAAGCAGATCTGGCTCGTGCTCGCCTGCTTCCTCGGCGCCGCCGCCATGGGCGGCCTCGGCATCATGAAGGGCATGGCCCGCTGGCGCGCCTTCGCCGCGATCGTCTGCTTCGTCTACGTCGTCGTGAAGTTCCGCGCCGGCCTCAGCGGCTCCGGCACCCCCTTCGAGCTCTTCTCCCAGGGCCTCGGCGCCAAGCTCATCGCCGCCGGCGCCCTCGGCGGCCTCGCCTGCGCCATCGTCGCCTCCCTCCGCCCCGAGGATGACGCCGCCACAGCCTGACTTCTCACGCCGGCGCTGCCTTCTTCGCCGCGCGGTTGATCGCCGTACGCTCCGAGGGCGCCGAGCTCCGCGCGGCGCGCGCACCCTGCGGGACGACCTCCCGCGGCTGCCTCGCCCTCGGCCCCCCGCTCCTTGCTCGCTCGGGTTGTTCCCTGCTCTCGCAGCTGCCCTCCGCTCCCTGACGTTCACCCCTCTGCGGGACACCACCTGCCGCCACTCGCGGCGTCGCGGGGGGCCCTCGGGCGGGCGCGCCGCGGGTGACGTGACCACGATCGTCTTGCTCGACGGGAAGGCTTGGTGATCACTCGGTCGACCACGGCCTGCATGCGACGACGTCAGGGCTCGGCCGCGGTCACCTCGGCGGGCCGGTCTCGTCCTCGCCGACGTGACGATCGAGGCACCAGGTGCATGTAGCGGAGCATCGTCGCGAGCCACGAATATCCGCGACCTCGTGGATCATCGTCGGCGGCGAGGATGTACTTCCCCCGCAGATGCAGCTCGCGCGGCACCGCTGAGGCCCCGATTCGTCAGCTGGCTGGTTCGCGGGTGCAGTCCTTTCGTCGTGCAATCGGTCTCCCGCCACATCGTGCGGAGATCGTGATGCCATCCCGGCGCAGCGCGCGGATCTTGCCGAGTCCGGCGTGGAGCAGGCACGCCTCCCTACTGCGGCTTCCGCCTCGCGACGGCGAGGAGCGCCTCGTAGCCTCGAAGCCGAGCTTCTGCTTCTCGACCTTGAGGGGTTGGATGCGCGGCACTCGCTCGAAAATCGAGTCTTTCTGGGGCGGCGGAGCTTGCCGAGCACCGAGAAGACGCTGTTCACTGTCTTGCGGATCCGCTCGCCGCTATCGAGAAGGTGGCCGCGAGGGCTCGAGCTCGCGGGCGCGGATGGCTCCGAACTGCAACTTGCCGAGCGCGGAAAGAAGGTGCCTGTCTAGGTGAGCTCCTCGCTTTCTATTCGCTCGGCTGTTGTTCGTCTTGGCGTAGGTCTCCATGAACTCCTTCGCGAACTCAGCGAACGAGATCTCGTTCGGAGCAGGCACCGTTCTAGGATTGCATCCTCGCACTGCGACCGCGTGATGTGATCGCGCTCGACTGGCTTTGCGGCGTTCCGTGTTGTTGTTGGTCTTGGGGCTCGATCCGCAGCAACGGATCGGTCTGGTCGCGAAAGACAGGCTCTGTTCTTCGCCATCCTGCGCTCTCAACACACGAACGATGCTCTTCCCTTTGGGCTCATCTTATGAGATGCTGGAGGGCGGTCACGAGGAGGTGTATGTGAGTGAGACGGAGCAATGGACCGTCGTCGTCGTCCTGGCGGGCCCTGTAGCACAGGGCGACTCCGAAGCTGGTGCACTGCAAGTACTGACCGCCGCCAGCGTGCGTGTCGTTCGGTTCGTTGCGACAAGTTCAGGTGCTCGCAACGCTGTCGCGTATTGCGCGGCGGTTCGAAGTCGACGCGAGCATGAAGGCGCTGACGAATCGGCCGCTCCTTGGCGCGAGAAGGTGTCTTTCGGTGGCGTCCTTCGATTCGGCCTTCGCAACATCGAGCAACTTGGCCTGTCCGACGGACGGAAGCTGCGGCGACTGCTGCACGAGGCGATCCCGGCCAGCCACCCCAAATCCGGTGCACGTCAGCGTCTGCATCATGCTGGGACCGTGAGGGAGAGACGGGCAAGGTCGGCGACGACGCGATGGAGTGGTTACGGCGGACGCGGCGAAGCTCGACACGTTGTTCACGGCGGCTATCAACTGAAGCAACGTTCGGGAGGCGTGTCCTCTCCAACTACAACGTCGAGAACCTCTTCCAACGCACTGTCGCGTTCAACCAGCCTACCTGGGCTGACAGCAAGGCAATGCTCGATAACGTCACGAAGCTCAACAGCCTCATCTCGCAGCCGAGCTACACGGCCGCAGTGAAGTCGCAGATCTCGCGGCGATGAACAAGTACCCAAGCCTAATCGCGAACGGAACGAGTAGGTTCATTCGACTTCGAGATGCGCGCGACGAGAAGTTGATCGTCAAGCCCAAGAGCGGCTGGTTTGAGCTGGAGCCGCGAATCGATCAAGGAGACCGCGATCGAGAACCCAGACCGAATCGTCAGGCTTCTGAATGCCGACGTCATCACCGGCATAGCCGAGCCATGCGGTCGCGACGAACCAGGCTCGGTGTTTGACCGGCTCGAATGTCAGAGCCGGGAGGTACGGTCCATGTTGATAATCACGATGTTGGCCGAGATATGGGAGCGATTTCATCTCGTCTTTGCTAGTGCTCTGACGCCTCAGCACGACCCGAGCCTGATATGAGCATGAACACCCGACTATCCGACGAGAGGACCCCAACAAGGCTCGCGTTGCTCGTTGGTTCGAATCCACTCCCGAACTACCTCGCGGCGGCCGTCCTCGGGCCTCGCGAGACGGTCATCTTGTTGCACTCGCCCGAGACCCAGGAGTCCCGCGATCATCTGAGCGCGGCTCTCAAGGAGAAGTGGCCTTCGCTCGAGATCGACCCAAAGTGCATCGACGACGCGACCGATCGTCGCAAGGTGCACGACGTTTGCTCGCGGCTGAAGGTAGATCATCTCCACTACAGCGGCGGCACGAAGACCATGGCCGCACACGCTAGGCATAGTCTCCAACTGGGCGACAACCAGGCATCTTATCTCGACGAACGCAAGGGGCTCTTGCGCTTCGACGATGGCTACGACGTTCCTCTCGGCGATCGAGATGTCGGTCTGTCATTCGACATCTTGCTGCGACTGCATGGAATCGAGCGACGTGCGAATAGGCCCGAGGCTGAAGGGGGGCCGGCGGAGTGTGATGTCGAGGCGGTTGCACGTTCAGTGCGGACCGAGCCAGGCCTCGCTAGGCGTCTCTACGAAGCGTTTCGTCAAGATGGAAAAATGGTTCCCCTCGCTAGCGCCAAGGCAGCATCCTGGAACCCGGAGCAGCATGGACTTGTGCTCGGGGTGAGAAGTGTTCCCGAAGTTAACTGGAGTAAAGCTCGCTACGAGTCCTGGGCCAGATTCCTGACTGGTGACTGGCTCGAACGATGGACCGCCGCCGCGATTCGGTCCTGCCTCGTCGGGGTGGCTCCGCCTGAGGTAGGCGTAAAGTGCAGCCGAACGCAATCTCGACTTGAGTTTGAGATCGATGTGGCGCTGGTCCGGGGGCACCGCCTGTACGTTGTGTCGTGCACCACTGACACTCGAAAAGATCTCTGCAAATCGAAGCTCTTCGAGCTCGCAATGCGTGCGCGCCAGATGGGCGGAGATCTAGCTCGTAGCGCGTTAGTCTGCCTGTCGGGCGCTGGCGATGCGCTTCGCGCGGATATGACGAGCGTCTGGGATGCGCCCAATGTCCCACGGGTGTTCGGCATCGCGGACCTGCGCGAGTGGGCCGGTGACTCGGGCCCGCCGAACACGAGTTCCTTGAAGGAGTGGCTCGACACATGAGTGGAGAGATCACATGCCGGTCTTGACCGGTATCGACGTGCTGGGCATCCAGCGCTACGTGTTCGCGTCGAGCCGGTTGCGCGACGCCCTGGCCGCGTCATGGCTCGTCCACCGGGCAACGTCAGGCGACGGCGAGCTCGAGCAGTCTGGCGGCGACGTCGTGCTCGATAGTGGCGGTAATGCTACTATCATCTTTCCAAGTGAAGCACCGGCTCGCGACTTCGCGGCCAAGTACACGCGGCGGCTTCACGAAAGCGCGCCGGGGCTCGAGGTCGTTGTGGCGCACCGCAGCTACGCCCCGGGCGGGCTCGCCGAGGCGCTGGGACGGCTGCAAATTGACCTCGCGTGCACCAAGATCGAGCGAATTCCGTCGGCTCCACAACTCGGCCTGTCGGTTACGGCCTCGTGCCGGATCACGGGTCTGCCGGCGATAGGACTCGATCCGCAGGAGCCGGGCCTGCCCTTGTCGCGCATGGTCCTACGATGGCGGGATTCGGACGTGCGACGGGAGTCCCTGGCACAACGGTGGGACTGGTTTCTTCCCTCGCTGCGAGAGCGAGACCATGAGTTTCCCGACGTGATCGACGACATGGGTCGGACCTTTGGCGACACGAGCCTTATCGGTATCGTCCATATCGACGGTAACGGTATCGGCCAACAGATCGAGGAGTGGCGACGTAGGTGCGTTGGTAGTTCGCTGCCAGACGATGCCGTGCACAGCGAGCTACGGGACTGGTCGCGCAGACTCGACAAGGCCGGACGCGATGTGCTCAAGACAGTCGTCGAGCGCGTCAGAGGTGCGGTACAGAGCGATCAAAATGGCCCCCAGATGACTGGCGGTGTCGCGGACCTTGCATTCAATCTCAAGCGCGGCCAAACCGGCCGGATCCTATTGCCGCTGCGGCCCGTGCTGCTTGGAGGCGATGACCTGACGTTCCTGTGCGACGGACGGATCGCGCTGGATCTGGCGGAGACGGCCCTCGACGCGTTCTCCGTCGAGATTCCGCACCTTGGACGGATCAGCGCGTGCGCGGGCGTAGCCCTTGTGCCCGCGCACACACCGTTCGACCGAGCATACGAGCTCGCCGACGCGCTATGTGGTAGCGCAAAGCGACGGCGCCGCGAACGAACGGATACGGGAAGCTGGATCGACTGGCACATTGGCGCGCCGCATCCCGGCGAGGGCATCGGTGGTCTGCGGGCGCGTTCGTATCAGCACCGTTCGAAGCTCCAGCTCACCTGTCGCCCCTATCGCTTGGGTGCGAAGGCGGGCGAGCGCGAGACCTGGCGTTGGCTCTCGCAAACCGTACTCGGTACGACGTCGAATGGGTTTCGCGGTGAGCTCTGGAGCCAGCACCGCAACAAGCTCAAGAGCCTCGCTCAGATCGTGCGGGAGGGGCCGGATGGAGTGAAGAGAGCGCGAAGCACCTGGACGGCGGCGGCCGGGCTCACGTGGCCAGAAGATCTTGGCGATACGGGCTTCTTCGATGGGATTCGCACGCCGCTCTTGGACGCGGCTGAGTTACTCGACCTCCATCTGCCACTGGCTCGGGAGTCGTCACCATGAACTCTCGGCCCGAGCGCATCGTGATCCAGCTACTCTCGGACACGACCTTCGGTCGAGGGGAGGGCACAGCGGGCGTGGTTGACGTCGAGGTGGAGCACGATGGCTATGGTCTGCCGATGCTGGGGGGCAAGGCCCTACGCGGTCTCCTGCGAGACTCGTGGCTGTCGATGCAACAGCACTTCCCGGAGCTCCAGAACGCCGGGCGTCGCATCCTGGGTCCGCATGGTGACCTGGAAGAAACGGCGATCCTGCGCATCGGTGACGCCGTGATCGAGGAGCCGGCTCGCGCGTTCTTCGTAGCCGCCGTCGAGCGCTCGAATCATCCACTGCCACCGGGGACCGTCCTTGCAGCGCTCACCGAGATCCGGCAGCAGACATCCGAGGAGCGCACTACGGGTGCGCCGGCGCGCACGACCCTTCGATCGAGCCGGGTCGCAGTGCGCGGGCTTGAGCTGTCAGCTCGCCTGTCCTGGCTTGCACCGCCAGAGCCCGACGACGCCCGGTGCCTCGCGCTCGTTGCCCTCGCGACCCGGCACGGCGGCTTGGCGCGCAATCGAGGGCGCGGACACATCCGCATCACCCTCGACGGCCTCCTCGACCGGACACGGGAGCTCGCCCGAGGTGCATCATGATCTGGCGCTACCTGCCATACACGCTGTCGTTGCGCGCGCCGGTCGTGCTGGCCGCGATCGAGGGCGATCCGAACAGCACGAAGAGTCTCCCGTACGTCCCCGGGTCTGCACTGCGCGGTGCCGTGGCACGCGGGCTCGGCGATCCCGGGCATGATGCCGGGCGCGCTCGGATGTTCCGTACTGTGATTCTCGATGGCAGTGTGCGGTACTTCAATGCGTACCCACGTGCAGTGGGTCGTCGGACGCTCCCGACGCCGGTGTCGTTGCGGATCGAAAAGACGGACGCTGTCGGCGCGCTCGGCGAGATCCAGGCATGGGATCTTGCTGCATTCGACACGGACGACGAAGCCTGGCCCGTTGAACCACGATCGGTCGTCCTTGAGCCGTTCGTCTCGATTGGGGCGGCCCAGCCACTGCGAGTCCAGCCCGCGCGAGGACGCCGTATTCACCAGCAGCGCGAACGGTCGCGGGGACGCGCATGGAAGGCGAAGCACAACGACGGTCGAGAAGAAGCGCACGGCGCAGTGTTCGCGTTCGAGTTTCTCGAAGCGGGACAGGAGTTCGACGGCGTGATCCAGATCCGCGGCGAGAACGACGCGGCGTGCGATGCGCTGGGCGTATCTGTGCAAGGAGCACTTCAGTCTCCCATCTTGCTAGGACGCTCGCGGCGCAGCGGCTACGGCGGAGATGCGACCATCTCGTGGGGAGCCGTTCGCGAACGAGAAGTCGAGGGGCAGGGCTTCGTGAACACAGATCTCCCCTCCGGTACCATGTTCCGTGCGCAGCTCACGTCGCCTTATGTCGGTCGCGATCCCGACACCGGGCAGATCGATGCGACGCGGATTGAGGCAGAGGTCGTAGACGCGCTTGGCGGCCGTGTGGAGGTCGTGCGGCGAAGGTGGGGCTTCGAGCGGGTGGGTGGGTTCAATCGCAAGTGGCGGCTTGAGCTGCCCCAGGCGCTCGCGTGCGCTGCTGGCTCGGTGCTCGTCCTGAGGACGAGTGCACTCCTTCCGCGCGCCGATCTCCTCGCCGTCGAGCACGCCGGCCTCGGTGAACGGCGAGTGGAGGGATTTGGGTGCGTGGTGTTCCTGGGGGCGCCCGTGCCGATGCAGGTGCTACGCACGCCGGGCTCCGGTGCGGCACCGCAGGCACCGAAGGGGGAAGCTTCGGAGCTAGTTCGCTTCGCTGAGAGACGGGTCCTGGATGTCGCGGTCCAGAGAGCCGTCGAGGACGAGGCCGTGCGCCTTGCAAATGGCGCGACGGCGCTTCCCTCTCGCAGCGTCCTCGGACGGCTTCGCAATGCGATGAGGGCGGACCCAGACCAGGCGCTCGCGACGCTCCGAGCGTGGCTCGCGCCGGAGGGGCCAGCGCGTCTGAAGCCGCCGGCGATGGCACAGCTCGAGCGCTGTCGGCTCGACGACGATCATCGACGTCTATCCGACTGGCTTCGCGTGATGGCTCGTGAAGATGGCGGACAGCTCGCAAAGCAGCTCAGGTTCGAGGTGATCGCTCAGCGTTCGTCGATCATCTCGGAGGCGACGGCAAACGACCACTTGACCCAATGCGCACCGGCGATCCGCTCACGGTTCATTGAGACCGCGCTCGTGGCGCTCGCCCGAAGGACGCGCAAGGAGCGATCGTCGTGATGGTGGAGCATTCGCTGCTTTCTGATCCCGGGGAAACACGTCCGGTCGTGGCCAGGTGGACGATCACGGCGGATCTGGTCCTCGAGAGCGCGACTCACCTTGGGGGCGAAGTCAACGCATCGAGCATGATGCTGCTCCGGGACGCGTGCCAAGGTGGAGCGCTTCTGCCGGGGACGTCGGTCGCTGGGGCGTTGCGCTCGCATCTGGCTGACGTGCTCGGCGGCTACCGCGTCGAGGAGGACCCGCGAGTCGCGCAACTCTTGGGTGGCTCACGTGGCGATGAGGGGGGCTCTCAGAGCCCGCTCGTCGTCTTCGACAGCCTCGGCGAGTTGCCTGCCAAGCGGATGATCGAGATCCGTGACGGCGTCCAGATCGAGGCTGCCCGCGGCATCGCCGACGAGCACAAGAAATTCGATCTCGAGGTGCTCCCGGCGGGCACACGGTTTCCGCTCAGGTTCGACCTGGTAGTCCCAGCGGCCTCCGAGGAGGACAAGCTCGTAAGTCTGCTCGTTGCGGCGCTATCGGGTCTCTCTGGAGAGATCTCGATCGGCGCTCGCCGGTCGCGTGGGCTCGGAGCGGCGCGCGCCGAGCGCTGGCAAGCAGTGCGCTACGATCTCTCATCGCCAGACGGCTGGATGAGCTGGATCCTGTCCGATGCAGAGACGCCAGCAGAGCGGGGCAAAGGTTTGAACGACGTGCACACAGCCTGCCTGCGTGAACTTCCAAAACTCGCATTGCAGGCGCTGGATGATCAACGGCGGCGCGTCGTGATCGAAGTCGAACTCGCCTCGAAGGGGCCGCTGCTCGTTCGTAACGCGCCTGCCGAGCCAGACGCGCCGGACGCGGTGCATCTTCGCTCGGGGGGACGATCCGTGTTGCCAGGCACCAGCGTGGCGGGCGTGCTGCGTGCGCGTGCGATGCGCATTGCGCGCATTGTACGAAGCGGGAAGGAAGACGCGGAACAACGAGTCGATGCGATCTTCGGACCGCGGCTCGATGGGATCCCGGGTCGTAACGAGTTCCGAGCTTGCGCATCACGACTCCGGATCGCCGAGAGTGTCGTTGATGGAAGTGCACGCCGTAGACCATCCCGGATCCGGATCGATCGCTTCACGCAGGGAGTGGCGTCTGGAGCGCTGTTCGAGGAGGAGGTCGAGTTTGGCGGTCGTGTACGGTTACGCTTGGAGCTGCGCAATCCCCAAGACGGCGAGGTGGGGCTGCTTCTCCTAGTGCTCAAAGATCTGCTGAGTGGCGACCTTCCCATCGGTGGAACGTCTTCCGTTGGGCGCGGTGTCTTTGAAGGAACGGCCACATTATGGATGGAGGCGGGAATAAAGATCTGTGTCGAGCCGGATCTCTCGCCCGATCCTGTCATCGACCACGAGATCCAGAAGCTGTGGAACGCGGCCTCGATCGGGGGTATTTCATGACGCCCCCCACAGGCTATGAGGTCGTTCGTCTCGATCACACTGCCAGCCTCGCCTGGCTGGAGTTCGTGCTCGGACGCGGCGAAGCGCCCATGCTGCTGGAGGGTGGTTGCTGGCTCCTGTGCCATTGTGATGACGGAGTGACGTGGGGCCGTCTCGAACACGGGACCTGGCGGTTGGGCTCGGCTGTCTTTTCGGACCTGTGTCCGGTGCCCTCGGCAGTGAACCTCCAGGAGATGCGCGTTTTCTCTCGAGACGCCGAGGTCTTGCTGTGGCGGGTGGACGCCGGGCTCCGAGGACGGATTCTGCGAGACAGCACGCCGATCAACGATGGCCCGCTCGTGCCCCATGACGAGGCGCACCTTCTTCTCGGTGGTCGCGTGAGCGAGCACAGAGACGGGTTCACGCGCGTTGGAGATGGAACAGGCGCTGAGCAAGCGCTTCCGTTTCGGGTCGTCGACCATGCGGCATTGTCATGGCTCTACGTGCGCCACTACTTCGCGCTTGATCGATACGGCTGTGTTCGGGTCGTAGCCTCCCGGCTCATGGAGGTGAAGTGATGCCTCGCCACATCAATCCGAATGCGGAACGCTCGGCTCACGCGCCATACAACTTCGTACCGCTACCCAAGCGCATGTTCGCGGTTGCCGATGCTGACGGTGAACAGGGCGAGCCGTGGACCAGGCATGACCAGTTCGTCGCCGGCACACACAGCGGATGGATCGACCTCTCGATCGAGGCGCTGACACCCCTCTACATTCGCGGCGCCGCGAGCCCTGAGAGAGACGGTAGCTGGCTCGACCGTGCATCGCGTCTACGCCCAGATCCGGACGTCACGCGAGACGGAGTTCCGATCATTCCCGGATCGAGCCTGCGCGGGATGGTACGCACGCTGGTGGAGATTCTGTCGTTCTCGAAGCTTCAGCCCGTGAGCGAGGCGAAACCGTTCTATCGGTCGGTCGCAGACGACAGGATCGGCAAGGTCTATCGAAGCCGCATGATGCGAGGTGGCCAGAAGCCGCGGGGGGGAATCCTCCATATTCGCAACGGTATCGTGACGATCTCTCCGCGCGAGGTTGTTCGCGTCGCCCGCTCCCAATTAAGAGACCAGATCGCGTTCCGGGATCGTACGCCGCCTTGGCCACCCCAGCACACGCAGTGCTGGGTAAAGAGGAATCGTGGTTCGGACACGGTCAGCGCCATCAGCCACAGCCAGCCGGATGGTTCTGGATGGTACGGAGGAATACTCGTACTCACAGGCTACGTGCCTAAGAAGAAGCGAGAGTTCGTGTTTCTTGACCTTGCCGACGCTACACCTACAGCGATTCAAGTGCCGGACGTCATCTGGACGCGCTTTCATGACGACGACCAGATCACTCAGTGGCAGGAGAAGGCGTTTCCCTCCGACCGTCCGGCAGGCGCGAGACGGCACGCTGCGGGTCACCTCCGTGACGGTGAACCGGTGTTCTACTTGGTCGACGATACATGTGAGTCCGAAGACAACCCGGACGGACTGGTCTTCCTCGGTCGTGCCGGCATGTTTCGCTTTCCGTATGACACGAGTCCGCGGGATCTTGTGCAGGCGGTGCTTTTCGACAACCGACTCGATCTCGCCGAGGCGATCTTCGGCAAGGTCGATGTGGTGAGGAAGTCGCAACCGCTTGACGACAATGCGGCGATCAAGGGACGCGTTCGCTTTGAGGATGCGATTGCCACTCATGGTGGACCATCCTGGTTCGAACAGAATCTGGTCCCGAGCATCTTGTCGGCGCCGAAGCCGACTGCATTTCAGCACTACTTGACGCAAGACGGCAGGAGTCCCAAGGATAGGCTGACGACTTATCTGAGAGGTGATCACACCACGATTCGAGGGCACAAACTCTACTGGCACCGATGGGTGGACGACCAGGGTGTCTCCCAGATCAAGGCAGCCAAGGATCACGACAAGCTGCTCCAGGATCTCGATGCAAACAATCCCACGGATACTCAGCACACTGTCATGCGACCTATCAAGGCGGGGGTCCAGTTTCGAGGGCGGATCCGATTCGAGAACCTAACCGACCTCGAACTGGGCGCGGTACTCCACGCGCTTCAGCTTCCCGACGGGTGTTGCCACAGGCTCGGAATGGGCAAGCCGCTCGGGCTCGGCAGCATCAGGATCCACTCTCGCCTGCAACTCGTCGATCGCATGGCGAGGTATCAGGCATGGCAACCCAGTGGCGTCGAGGTGAATGACGTTAGTTCTCGCTTTCGCACCGTGTTCGAGGAGGCAATGTTCGCACACGCCCGTAGTTCGGGCGAGCTTGTGAGCGATGGCCAGAAAGGGCTGCGCCGGATTGCGCGGCTTGACTCGCTCTTTCATCTCCTCGCCTGGGAGCGACGCCCAGACCGTGATTCTACGGACTATATGGACTTCGAAAAAAGGGAGTTCCATGGGCGGCGGGTTCTTCCGACACCCCACGCGGTCGCGAAGGCTCGCGAGCCGGAATGGGTGTCAGATCCTCCCCTGCCCCGAACGGCGGAAGGAGAACACAAGTCTCGGCCTCGGCCGTTGATACGCGGGTCAGCCCCCAGAGCGGAGCCCGTTCAAGCACCACTGCAAGCAAAGCCCGTGGGGAAAGGACAGGAGCGGACCGGAGTGTT
The DNA here is from genome assembly GCA_019637375.1 of Deltaproteobacteria bacterium. Lineage (GTDB taxonomy): Bacteria > Myxococcota_A > Polyangia > Haliangiales > Haliangiaceae > JABFXX01. Next base: position 165,148 of record JAHBVW010000008.1, read on the forward strand.
GAAGCGGCGAGGTATTCTTTGGGTCGCGATTATCGACGGTGACTTGGAGCAGCGTGATGCCGAGGTCGTTAACCAGATGCGGATCCCGGCCGATTGCGCTGATGGCACGAAGGCCAAGTTCTATATAACAGAGGAGAGCAAGCGAGTTGGCATCAAGTGCCGATTTGAGGGCTGAAGACTCGGAGGCTGAAGACTCGGAGGCGTGACCCATGCGCCCACCTCGGGGCGCCGTGCATAAATCGTCGAGCTGAATTCGTACACCATTTGATCGTCACTCCCGACCGCGAGACTGGATTCTGTCGCCGTGGGAGGGATGGCCGCTGGCGTGCGTACGCGGTGATCGTCTGCACGCCGCGATCGTCTGCTTCGTCTACGTCGTCGTGAGGTCCCGCGTCGTCGTGAAGGTCCGTGCCGGCATCAAGCGGCTCGGGCACGCCATTCGAGCTGCTCTCGAGCGGCGCCGGCGCAAAATGATCGGCGCCGGCGCCTCGGCGGCCTCGCCTGCCCTCCGCCCCGGGGATGGCGCGATCGATCCCTCGTCATCTTCTCGCCCGGTGATCCTCCGTCCGGGCGTTACGCCCGAGCGGGCGCGTCGGTTGACGGTGCGATGGTAGGGCCATGCTCGAGTACGTCCTCGCGCGCGGACGCGGCGGCGGCCTGGTTCCTCTCCCGTGGGTGCTCGCGATCCTCGGCGTCGTGATCGCTGGCTCGATCGCGAGCTGGGCATGGCAACGAGCGCAGAAGAACAAGAAGAAGACGCAGCGCGTGCCGGCGTGCGCGATCGCCGAGCTGGTCGCGAAGGGGACGGGGCGTGTCACCGCGAAGGTCGCGCCGCTCGGCAAGAAGACGGTGACGGGCCCGCTGACCGGGCGGACGTGCCTGTTCTACACGGCGAAGGTCGAGCGCGAGGTCGACGGCGCGTGGAAGGTCCTCGTCCACGAGTCGCACGGCGTGAGGTTCCAGCTCGTCGACGAGAGCGCCGCGGCGATCGTCGATCCCGACGGAGCTACGGTCGAGCTCGACCTCGAACCCGTGGTCGGTGACCCCGCGAATCCGAGCGAAGCCGCGGCCGCCTTCCTGAAGCTTCACGACTTCCCGACCACGAACGTTCGCTACAGGGAGTGGATCCTCGAAGCCGGGCAGCAAGTCGCCGCGATCGCCAGCGCGGCGAAAGCCGATGGCGACAAGAAGGTGCACCTCAGGCGCGTCGTCATCGAAGGCTGAGGATCGCTTCGAGCTGCTCGCCGTCGAGCACGTTGAAGGAGCAACGGCCCGTGGCTCTCCGATGGCCGTGTAACATGCACCTGCGCGATGAGTGTGGTCCTCAAGGTCGTGTGTGCACGCGCGCCGGATCGCGCGGTGTGGGCTCGCATCATCACCGCGCTCGGCTCCGACGGGTGGAGTACGCGCCTCGACGGCGCGGACCTGCGGACGCGCGGCGCCGCCGTGCTCGTGAACATCGAGACCCGCGAATCCGACGAGGGTCTGGCAGCTGCCCGCTGGCCCGCCAAGCTACGACCCGAGCTCGAGGCGCGACCGGTCAGCGTGGCACTCCAGGGTACCGGCAGCAGCGAAGGCGCGCCCGACTACTGGCTCGCCGTCGCGACCCACCTCGCCGAGGCCGTCGACGGGTGGATCTACACCGAGACAACCGGCGAGCTGTGCGACGCCGGCGGCGCGCACCTCGCGACGATCCGCGCAGCCCGCACCGACCAGCCGACGCGGGTGATGGTCTCGCGCGCACCGGACCCGACCGCATGGAAGGCCATCGCCGCCGCGCTCCGTGCCGACGGCTGGGACACCTGGTTCAACGGCGGGCTGCCGGCCCCCAACCAGCGCTGGGTCAACCTGCTCGCGAACGGCCAGAACGTCGCGATCGAGATGGTGACGCCGACCGAGCTCCGCGTCGTCGGCAGCTCACCCGCCTACGTCGAGGCAGCCGCTGCGCACCTCGCGCGCACGCTCGACGGCCAGATCGCCGCCGCCGAGGCCGCCCCGGCCGCACCCGACGACGACGACGACACCGACACCGACGACGAGGACCACCCGATCGCGATCGACTGGTCGAAGCTGCCGCACGCCTTCACGATCGTGCTGCGCTGCGACCACACCGTGTCCCACGCCCAGCTCGACGAGCTCGCGCGCCCCCACGATCGCCGCCACTCCATCTCCTTCGAGCGCCCGCGGCGCGGCAGCGACTACATCCGCGTCACCTTCACCGGCCCCGACGGCATCGTCGAACTCGCGCAGCGCCTGCTGACCGCGCTGCACGAGCGCCACGCCGCATTCCCGATCGACGTCGAAACCTGACCCTGTGTCGGCGCGCTGCGAACGTTCCCGCGGGTTGGGACCCGACTGCGCGGGTCGGTCGGAGAACCGTACGTGGTCGCGTCACCCGCGGCGCGCCCGCCCGAGTGCCCCCCGCGACGCCGCGAGTGGCGGCCGGTGGCGTCCCGCAGCGCGGTGGCCGTCACGAGCGGAGCGTCGCAACGAGAGCAGCGAACAACCCGAGCGAGCAAGGAGCGGGGGGCACTCGGGCGAGGCAGCCGCGGGATCCCACTCCGCACAAACGCTCGCGTCACGTCTCGAAGGTCTGTCGAGCGAACGAAGGGCTATTTCTTGAAGAACTTGTCGAACGCGCGGCGCATGGCGCCGGTCTTCTTCGGCGCGGCGTAGCTCTCGTTGCCGTAGGCGATGCGCGCCGACGGGTCGATGCCGTACTGCATGTACAGCGACAACAGATCGTGGACCATCGCCGAGATGCCGGTCGTCCGCAAATCGTACGAGAGGCAGTAGCTGTCGGGCTTGTTGCGGATCATGGCCTTCGCGATGATCAGCATGATCGTCGGGTCGATCAGCTCGCCGTTGCCGTCGAGGTAGTGCTTGTAGCTGAAGAAGCGGTCCTCGGGGGCGAGGTCGGGGGCGCCCTGGCCCTCGATCTTGGGGGCACGCATGTTCGTGATCGTGCGGTACTCGTGCTCGATGTACGCGGCGATCGAGTTGTTCTCGTCGCGCTTCTCGTACTCCACGAACTTGCGGAACGCGTCGAACAGGTTCTTCGGGTTCGCGTAGGCGCCGGAGATCAAGTAGTAGAACACCGCGCCGAGCGAGTAGATGTCGGCGGGGCGGCCGACGCTCTTCACGACACGGCCGCGCACGTTGATCTCGCTCGCCTCGGCGAACGGGCGGTTGAGCAGGATCTTCTTGCGCGTGCGGTCGGCCGCGGCGATCGAGTACATCTCGTTGCGGTTGAACAGCGAGAACGAGTCGTTCTCGAAGATGTCGATGTAGAAGTCCTCGAAGAACTCGACCTCGGGCGAGCCCTGCGTGCAGTTGACGAGCAGCTCGAACGTGTTCGTCTCCTGCTCGGGGCTCTGGAAGTAGAGCGTGCCGGGCACGGCCTGGAAGCGCGTCATCGACACGTCGAGCTCGGCGTCCGCGACCTTGCCGACGTTGAAGTCGGCGAGCTTGATCTTCATCTGCGAGCCGCGCAGGTTCGGATCCGGGAGCTTGACGAGGATGTTGGCCGGCTTGATGTCGCGGTGACAGGTGTCGCGCACCAGGTGCGCGAACTCGACGGCGGTCGCGACGGGGACGATGTACTCGAGGACGCGGAAGATGCGCTCGCGCAGCGGTACCGCGAGGAGGTCGTCGCGCCGGCGCTTCTGGCGCGCGCCCTTCAGGCGCTCCTCGAGCGACATGTCGAGGAGCTCGAGGATCATGAAGTCGTTCTCGACGCGGTCGCGGATCGCCGGTGGGATGAAGCCGGTGCTGTCGCCCTCGCCGGAGCCGAGCAGCTCGACGATGTTCGGGTGACCCTGGACGCGCTCCAGGATCTCCTTCTCCATCTGGAACCGCATCTGGTCCTCGCCGGAGACGCCGCGCTGCAGGCACTTGAGCGCGACCGGGCGGCGCAGCGTGGTCTTGCTCTCGACCCAGCGCTCCTCGCCGAGGTACGCCTTCGCGAAGCGGCCCGAGCCGAGCTCGATCGGGTTGCCGGTCTCGTCGACGACGAATGCGTAGATGCGGCTGCGCGACACGTACGGCGTCGGCTGCGCGATCACGCCCGACACCTGCGACATCGGCGGGCCGGGCTGTTGCTGCTGCCCGTGCATGTTGAGGGGCATGCCCATCGCCGTCTGCATGCCGGGCGTCGTGTACGGGTTGATGTTCCCCCCGTACGGCTGCTGCTGCTGCTGGATCGGCGCGCCGAGGTGGCTCAGCGTCGGCGAGCCGGCCGCGTACTGTGGAGGCTGCCCCAACGGCGGCGGCACGGACGGCCGGGCGCCGGGCGGCGTGCCCTGGCCCTGCTGCGCCGCCGCCTGCTGGTGCTGCATGTTGATGTTCGTCGGATCCTCGAAGTCGGGGTACTCCGGATAGTCCTCGCCCCGCGTCGGACCCGATGACGGCGCGTGCTTGCGCGGGGGACCGCTGGGGGGATTCGGCGGCGGAGTCTGGGCCATGACTAGCGGCGACGCGACGTGGAGACGGGGATCGCTCGCCCCCGAGTGTAAACGAAGTATGCGTCCGATCCGGGGCCGAAGTCGAACAAGATCGGGTCGCTGCAATCCTCTGCCGACACCGCGACCAGCGCGGCACCGAGCGGGAACACGAAGCTGCCGGCATCGGAGACGCCGTTCACGACCCGGATGTGCCCGATCTCCTGCGCCCGCGGCGTCACGAGGGCGACGTCGCCCGGCTGGTCGAGCGTGACCGCCGGCGACGGTCGCCCGCCCAGGTGGGCGACGAAGCAGCTGAGGCCCTTCAGGTGGAGGATGCGGTGTCCGTTCGGCGCCGCGATGAAGGTGATGCGGACCTTCCCCTGCCCGCCGAGGAGGTCGACCGCCGTCGTCGGCGCCGACAGGATGAAGTGGACGTTGCGCTGCCCGACGTGCACCGGCGTGTCGGCGAGCGCGAGGCGGACCGGGGCGCCGCCGGCGAGCGGCGCGTTCGCCATCCACGGCGTGCGGACCTGCGGGGGCTGCCACGCTCCGGGCGCCGCCTGCGGGTGCGGGATCGCCGGGGGCAACGGCGCGGCCTGCGGGGCGACGACGGGCGGGATGTCGGCCGAGGCGACGGGCGCCGCCGCGGCGGCGGCGATCGGCGGCGGCACGCTGTGCCGGGTGGTGCGCGTGGCGGCCGGCGGCGCGGGCGGCGCCGGGTTCGCGATCGGCGGCGGCACCGTGTTGCCGCCGCGCTTGGCGACGGTCGGCGTCCCGACGGGCGGCGTGATCGCGAGCTCGGGGATCGTCGGCGTCACCGGCTGCAGCGCGGCCGTCGGCTCCTGCGCCGGCCGCCGCTCCTCGCCGGCGTCGGCCTCGAGCGCCGTCGCGAGGCCGGTCGCGAGCTCCTCGACCTTGGTCAGCCGCTTCTTGGGGTCGAACGCGAGTGCGCGCGTGAGCAGCGCGATCACGCGCATCGGCACCTTCTGCGGCAACAGCGCGTCGCGGATCAGCTCGTCGGCGTGGCGCCGCTTCTTGTAGCCGGCGTAGACGTCCTCGTCGGCGAAGATCGCCTTCGCGCTCAGCATGTACACGGCGACGACGGCGAGCGAGTAGATGTCCGTCGCCGCGCTCACCGGCTGCCCGGCGAGCTGCTCGGGCGCGGCCCAGCTCGGCGAGTACATCGCGAGCTTCTGCCCGGCGACGATCGCCGTGTCCTCGGCGCGCTTCGCGAGCTCGTGCTGCTCGGAGTCGGCGCTCCACTTCGCGATGCCGAAGTCGGCGAGCTTGGGCAGCTTGTTCGTGCCGACGGCGCCGAACAGGATGTTCTGCGGCTTGATGTCGCGGTGCACGATGCCGAGCGCGTGGGCCTCGCCGAGCGCCGCGCACATCGCGCCGACGACGCGCGCCGTCTCCTCGAGCGACTGCCTGCCCTGCTCGCGGATGACCTGCGAGAGCGTGCCGCCGTTCATGAACTCGCACACCTGGAGCGGCATGCCGTCGCGCTCGCCGGGCGCCGCCGCCGCCGCGTCGCCGAGGTGCCCGAAGTCGTAGATGCGGAGCGTGTTCGGATGGGTGAGGCGCGACAGTGCGAACGCCTCCTGCACGAAGTGCTCGTAGCTCGTGCGCCCGACGCCCGACTTCCCGCCGAGGCCGGAGAACACCTTGATGCAGACGGGACGCGACAGCCGCTCGTCGAGGCCGCGGAACACGACGCTGTGCCCGCCCGACGCGATCTGCTCGACGACGCGATAGCGATCCAGCACCAGGTCGCCGATCTTGATCGCGGCCGGCTCCTTCGGCGCACGAGGTGCCGTTCCCATCACCGCCGATGGTACCGCGAAACGCTCGACGGGCAGGCCACCCGGCCTGTCCGGGTCTCACACCTGCTGGCTTAGTGGCTGAGCTTTTTCGACGTGTTCGGTGCGATGAACGCCGAGAACGCGCCGATCAGCGTGGCCTCGTCGCCGGTGGTCGTCTGGACGCCGGCGACCGCGCTGAAGCCGGCCGGCCCGTGGTTCGGGCCGTAGACGAATTCGATCGAGTCGTCGCCCGGGTCGAGGATGGCCTGGAACTGGACGGGGAGGAACGACGCGCGCTCGGTGCCGGTCCACTGCACGACGAGCTTGCCGCCGACGGTCTTCGTGCACACGGCGACGCCGGCGAGGTCGGTCCACGCGGGAGCGATGTTGGCGTCGCCGACGCCGTCGGGCAGCACCGACGGGAAGAACGCCGCGTTCGTCGTCGACGTGTGGAAGCTGAGGAAGCCGTTCGACGACACGACGAAGCTCGCCGCCGCGGCGCCGTAGAACGAAAAGCCGGCGGGCGCCGCGATCGGCGCGGTCAGGCCCTCGTCGGTGGGATCGAAGAAGCCGGTCGCGTCGAGGAGCGGCTGCGCGGTGCCGCCGGTGCACGCATCGGCAAAGGCGGTCGCCGTGGTCGCGACGGTGTAGAACGGCGGCTCGACCTTGACCTCGAGCCGGTAGGTGCCGAGGAGGTTCGCGTCGACCTTGAACGCGGTGAACCCGCTCGCGTCCTGGACGAAGCGGAGCGACTCGACGCCGTTCGCGCCGGCGACGTCGATCGTCGCGCGCGTCGACTCGTCGTTCGCGAGGAGCTTGATCGCGACGTCCATCCCGGGCGTCGTCGGCGTCGCGGTGATCGTGACGAAGTTGCCGGGGGCGGTGTCGGCGAAGTACCGGCGCTCGGGCTGGAAGCTGGTGAGCGTCTCGTTCGCGCGCGTCTGCGTGGTGCCCGCGGCGATCGGCCCGCCGAAGTTGTCGTGGACGCGCTGGTCGAAGGAGACATCGAAGTGTCCCGTTCCCGAGTTGGTGTTGACGACGACGAACAGGTCGGTCGGCGTGACCGGCGTCAGGGCGAACGCGTTGCGCAGGATCACGCCGCGCGCCTCGAGGTTCGTGTCGGGGAACGCCTTCGCGCCGCTGAAGTCGGCGAGCGGCGCGAAGTCCGTCGCCTTCACGCACGCGTTCGCGGCGCACGTGAACGTGAAGGGGCAGTCAAAGCTCGTCGAGCACGACGCGACCGAGCCGGCGCCCGGTCCGGTACGCACCGCGAGCAGGTCGAGGCGCCCGACGGCGAGCCGGCGATCGAACAGGCGCACGCCGACGCCGTTCGTGTTCGTGCCATTCGCGAAGACCTCGAGCCACGGCGGCGACAGCGCGCTCGTGTCGAGGCCGAACGGGAGCGCGTTGAACGCGTTGGCGTTGCTGCTGAAGCCGAAGCCGCTGGCCATGAAGGTCGGGGCGTTGACCATCGCGATCCGGCTCGTCGCGGTGAACGACGTGCCGACCGGATCGCGCGGGACGAACACGAAGAAGTAGTAGCGGCCGGGAGCCTGTTCGCGGACGAGCCCCTTGTAGTGCGTGAACGTGACCGGCCCGTCGAACGGGATCTGGAAACCAGTCATGTTCGCGACGATGAAGCCGTCCTGATCGGCGATCACGCCCTGCACGTCCTTCGAGAACGTGATGTCGATGCCGTCGGTGTTGTTGGGAAACGCGACGTCCCAGTGGAACAGGTTGATGTCGGTGAACGCGCCGAACGACCGGCCCTTCGACGTCGCGGTGACGGTGGAGCCGTTGGTGGAGAGCGGCGTGGAGTCGATCGCGAAGTCGACGGCGATCGTGTAGTCGACCGGGAACAGCGCGCTGTTGAACGTGTAGTCGAGGACGAAGAGCGGCGTGTCGTTCGCCTTGATGCCGGCGAACAGCGCGCTCGAGCCGGCGAGCTGGCGGAGCGCGCCGTTGTTGTGGATCTGCAGCGCGGTCTCGGCGTGCGGTGTGGCGAGCGCGGCGCTCACGCGCGTGAAGCCGAGGGGGAGCGGCGCCGTGTAGAACGCGAGGTCCTCGCCCATCGTGCCGGCGTCGCCGGCGGCGAGGTCGAGGTGCTTGATGGTCGGCGCGCGCTGGTCGATCGTGACGTAGTAGCAGCTCGTGCCGTCGGGGTTGCCGGCGGGCGGCGGCGCGATGACCTGGTCGATGATGCCCTGGAGCGTGCGCGTGTCGGCGATCGTGAGGATGTACGTGCCGGCGGCGGGGAGGTAGACCTCGCGGCGCGAGACGTCGGTCGCGTGGTTGATGCCGAAGCGCTCGAAGCTCGCGAGCGGCCCGTCGGCGGCGGTCGAGAGGACGACGAAGCCGCCGGCGAGGCCCTGGACGCCGTCGTTCGTGATCTTGACGAGCGTCGGCGCGGTGACCGTGAGGAGGTAGTTGTCGAAGTCGGGCGTGTCGTTGTCGAGCGGCTGGATGCAGCCGTGGATCGTGAGGCCCTTGCCGCCGACGGGGCGGAGCGGCGGCAACACGCCGGCGGGCGTCGCGTTCGGCTCGAAGCCGTTCGGCTCGGGGCCCTCGAGGACGTCGACCTCGAGGCCGGCCGACGGGTCCTGGCACTCGTTGTTGATGAGGACGGTGCCGCCGCCGCACGTCGACGGATCGGGGACGCAGGTCTGCGTGATCGGGTCGAGGCGCGTGCCGTCGCCGCACATGTTGCCGCTGGGGCCGGTGCACACGCCGTCGAGGTCGGTCGTGCCCGGACCGCACACCCTCGAGTTGTCGCCGCACGCCACCAGGACCGCCGCGCCCATGACCCCGAGGGCGAGGACGCGTGACACTTTGATCATGGCGCACTATCGGCTGCGCCTCGCTGGCGGGTCAACACTGCCGAAGTGACGCGAATCGCTATGGCGTTGGAGGCGCACGCCGGGTCGTGCTATCCCGATGGACCGTGGCGCTCCGGTACATCGCGCTGATCGTGGCGACGGTCATCGTCCTCGGGGCCGGCGTGCACCTGTTCCGCTCGGTGCGCGCGAAGCCGGCGCAGGCCGAGGCGACCGGCGGTGCGGCGCCGCGTGCGGAGACGCCCGCACCGGCGGCGCAGGTGGAGACCCCGCCGGTCGTCGCGGCGAGGCCGCCGATGATGGGCGTGCCGACGCCGCCGCCGGCGCCGGCGCGGGTGGAGGTCGAGGAGCCGAAGCACGCGGCGGAGACGCCGAAGATCGCGTCGCTGGTCCGGCCGGACGACGACACCCTCGAGAAGCAGAAGGCGAACCCCAAGCTCGACGCCGCGATGGCAGAGGCCAACAAGGCGTACGACCGCAGCGACTACGACGAGGCAAAGTCGCTCGCGCTGACGGTCCTGGCGCGGGCGCCGAACAACGTTCGGATGCTGCGCATCCTCGTCTCGGCATCCTGCCTGTCGGGCGACGCGGCGGGCGCGCAGAAGCATTACCTCGAGCTGCCGGCCGGCGGCCCCGACCGCCTGGCGATGAAGACCCGCTGCTCGCGCGATGCCGGCGTCGATCTCAAGGATCAGTGACGGCACCGCACAGTAGACAGGCGGATGCGGGCGCACTACGGTGCGGCCGCAAGGAGTGCACATGGCCACGCTCGTCGAGCAACTCGGCAAGGATCCAGTTCGTCCTGCGGTGATCGTCGACTGCGTCGACCTGATCGACGCGCAGGTCAAGACGAAGGGCTTCGTCATCAAGAGCGCCTACGCGACGATCAAGGCGATCAAGAAGAAGTTCGTCCCCGAGACCGTCGATGCGCTGCTCGACGACTGGCTCGGCAAGCTCCAGCCGCACTACGACAAGTGGTCGGCGAACAAGGCCTCCTCGTTCTCCGACTTCTTGGTCGCGCGCTCCGACGACGTGGCCGAGGACCTGCTCTCCGTCACCGACACGCGCGCGGAGAAGACGTCGCACACGACGGCCAAGAAGATGTACCTGCGCATGCGCGACGGCGCGAAGAAGAACGTGATCGAATCGATCCCGTCGCTCGCGACGATGCTCGAGAAGCACCTCGCGGCAGCTCCTCAGCCCGCCGCGACCGCGTGACCGCTTACTGCTGGTCGAGGAGATAGACCATCAGGTAGCCCTCCGCCGTGCGGCGCGGGCCGGGGGCGCCGGACATGAGGCGGAAGTCGGCGGCGAGCTGGCGGCGCTGGTAGCTGCGGTAGAGCGCCATCGGATCGATCTCGTGGAAGTGCTCGAGGTCCTCGATCTGGCGGCCGAGGACCTCGGCGGCCCAGGCGGGGCTGGCGGTGGAGACCTGCTGCTGCTGCATGGCGCGGCGCAGGGTGGCGAGCTCCTCGCTCGTCATGTTGAACAGGAACTCCTCGAAGGCGGCGCTCTCGTCGGCGCTCATGCCCTCGCGGCCGAAGAACTCGATGACGTCGGGGTTGCAGTCCTCGACGACGAGCCGGAACGTCTCGGTGGCGCCGAGGAGGGTGCCGTAGGCGCTGTTGATCCGGTTGCGCGCGTGCCACGCGGACTCGAGGAGCGGCGCGAAGTCGTCGATCTCGAGCGCGGCGTCGTCCCACACGGTGATGAGCTGGTCGGCGGCGCGCTGCTTCGTGCGGCGCTGCACGTCGGGCTTGCGCAGGAGCGCGAGGAACAGCTCCTCGGCGAGGAGCGTGTAGATCGACTGCGCCAGCTCCTCGCGGAGCTCGTGCGTCATGCGCACGGTCGCCGGGATGTCGTGGATCGCGCCGGTCGCCTTCACGAACCCGCGCAGGAAGTTGATCTTCGTCAGCAGGTACGTGCGCGACAGCGTCGCCTTGAGCGGCAGCGCGAGATCTCCCGAGAGACCATCCAGCGTGCACAGGTGGTCCATCAGCGTCTGCTCGTTGCGTGCTTCTCCGCCCAGTGCGGTCGGACGGCGCAGCGGGCGCTGCCGGTCGAGCAGCGCGGACGTCGCCTTCAGCTCGTCGATCAGGTTGCGCAGGATCTCGGCATCGGCCTGCGAACGCGAGCTGACGGCCGCCAGGGCCTGCTCCACGAGCTCCGTCTCATGACGGTCGAGCACGCTGACCACGAATGCCGGTGCTGCGGCGCTCGTCATGCCCGGAGAACCTAGCACGGTCTGTGCGTGGCCCGCGGGGATGGCAATCCCCGGAGAAGATGCGGAAGAAGCTGCAGTGGGCACCGGCACGGTAGGCTCGTTCGGTGTGCGGCCTTGGTACGACATCGGCGCGTTCGTCACTGTTACGGCTTGGACGGTCCGGAAGCTGCTTCCCTGCGTCGACGTACCACGAAGCGAACACCTATCGCCACGATGGCTAGCACGATCACCACGGCCACGGCGAGGTCGTATTTCTTGACCTGGGCCATGATCTCCGCCTGGCGACTACCCAGCTGATGCCCGACGATCATCAGGCCGCCCCCCCAGAGCGAGGCGCCGATGAACGTCTGGACCATGAACGAGCGCAGGGGCATGCGCGCGATGCCCGCCGGGATCGAGATGATGTGCCGGATCACGGGCAGGAAGCGCGCGACGATGACGGTGTAGCGCCCCTTGCCGCTCGCGAAGTACGCCTCGGTCTTGTCCAGGTCCTTGGGCCGGATCAGCACCCACTTGCCGTAGCGGAGCAGCAGCGGCTTCCCGCCCGCGGCCCCGAACCAGTACGACAACAGGGAGCCCGTCAGCGCGCCCGCGCTGTTGATCGCGAGGATGATCGGCAGCGAGAACTCGCCCTGCGCGGCCAGGTAGCCCGCGAACGGCATGACGAGCAGCGAGGGTACCGGGACCATCGTGCTCTCGAGGACGATGAGCAGGAACAGGCCCGGATACCCGACCGACAGGACGAAGTCCTGGATCGACTTGCCGATGGAATCGAGCACGGGTCGGTTCTTACACCGAGAGGAACGAGAAGTAACGCTCCGGGAAGTCGTTGAACGCCATCGCCGACCGGCAATCCGGGCAGGTCATCGGGGGAGGGTCGAGCCGCACCAGGCGCTCGGCGTGCGTGATCGCATCGATCAGCAGGGATTCCTCGCGCCCGCACGCGTCGCACGCGTACGGCGCGTAGAACGACGTCACCGCGGCGCTGCCGCGCGTCGCGACGATCATGTTGAGCTGGTGCATGAGCGGCTCCGACACGCGGCGCAGCTCCACGGCGAGCCCGGCCTTCTGGGCGGCGAGCTGCATGCGGATCCAGTCGCGCACGCCGAGCGAGTTGATGAACGTGATCGCCGCCAGGTCGAGGACGAGGCGGCCGCTCCGCGCGCTCGCGGGCAGCTCGTGCAGGGCCGACGTCTCGTCGATCGAGCCCGCGAGCACGAGCGCGTCTCCCTGCTCGGTGATCGTCATGCGGCCGCGGGTGTCTGAGCTCATGGTGCTTGTTCCACGAACACGTTGTACGACGAAGCGTGCACGCGCTCGGTCGGGGGATACCGTACATCGATCAGCGCGATGATTTCCGTGCAGCGTCCGGGAGCGAGGTTGAAAACCAGATGGTCGCACGAGCGGTACGCGAGCGAGATGCCCATCCCCGCGCCGCTGCCCGTCTCGCGCACGTCCGATCGGCCGAGGGAGTGCAGGATCGTATCGCGATCGAGGCTCCCGAACGCATCGCGCACCTCGACGGCGAGGTAGCGCGCGTCACACCCCCAGCGCACGCGCACGCCGTGGCGCTCGTCGAGCTCGAGCTCGCCGTCGCGCGCCAGCTCGCGGCGGTAGTGCACGCCGCGCGCGTCGACGGGCGCGTTGTGCACGGCGTTCGAGATCAGCTCGTCGGCGACGAGCATCGCCATCGACGCGACCCGCGCGCTCTGGCCGAGCCCGCGCACGCGCGCCGCCAGCTCGGCGACCAGGTGCGAGCGCTGGCTCGCGCGCGTCATCGTCGTCGCGTGGAGCTCGGTGCCCCACAGCAGGTACTTCTCCGCGCCGAACAGGTCCCCGCGCAAGAGCTTCTGCGCGGTGATCGTCAGCTCCTCGCCGAGCACGGGCATCGGGTGCACGAGCAGGTTCGTCACGGCCCCGAGGTGGAGGATCGTCGGGATGCGCGCGATCGCGGCGCCGAGCAGCGTCATGCACGCCTCCGCGCCGCGCTCCTTCGCCGCGGCGACGAGGCGGCGCAGCGGCTCGGCCTGCTCGTCGGTGTAGAGCGCGCCGTCGATCACGACCAGCACCGGCGGCGCGTGCGCGACGAGGCGCACGGCCTGGTCGAGGTCGTCGGCGACGTCGATGCGGTGCCCGGTGACGCCGAGGATGCGCTGCACCGTGCGCTGCGTCTTGCGGTCCGGGTTGACGATGAGGATCGACGCCTCCGGCGCGCGCACTAGACGCCCTTCCCGCCGCGCCGGTTGCGCAGCGTGAGCGCGAGGCAGAACAGCGTCCCGAACACGGCGCTCGCGAACAGCAGCACGAACACGAGCGTGAGGTCCTTGGGCAGCTTCTGCTCCTTCTCCGCCCACGTCACGGCGCCGTGCTCGACGACCTTCCACACGCGGCCCGCCTCGTACACGCGCGGGATGACGACCTCCTGCACGACGGGGCCGAGCGCGCCGAACGTCGCGATCACGGCGGTGGCGAACGTCGCCGCGCGCCTCCCGCCGATGTCCATCGCGCCGGCGCCGGTGAGCAGCGCGTCGGGACCGTACAGCGTGAAGCCGACGGCGCCGAGGAGGATCGCGAACGCGGCGAAGCTCGTGCCGCCGAGCCCGACGAGCAGGCCCGTGGCGACGCACATGCCGAGCATCATCGCGAGCGACACGCCGGCGCGCCGGCTGCCGAAGTACCTGTCGGACACCCAGCCCGTCAGGTAGACGCCGGGCAGGCCCATCAGGTCGAACGCCGTCGAGTAGATGTTCGCCTCGCTCGACGACAGGCCGTACGTGTCCTTGAGGAAGAACGCCGACCACGACCACACGGCATAGCGGATGAACTTCGCGAAGAAGTAGAAGCCGCCGACGAGGACCAGGTTTGTCCACGCGGCGCGCGACAGGCCCCAGCGCCCGTCGGTGGGCTCGGGCTCGGGGGCCTTGCTCTCGTCCTCCGGCGTCACCGGGTCGTCGATCGGCGCGAGGTTGACGTCCTCGGGGCGGTTGCGCTGCAGCACGTAGAACTGCAGCAGCACGCCGATCAGCACGGCGCCGCCGACGAAGAAGCACCACCGCCACGGCGCGGGCGCGCCCTCGTCGTGGAACGACAGCACCCACGCCATCACCCAGCCCGACGTGAGCGAGCCGATCGTGAAGTTCGTCGACCACAGGCCCATGACCCGGCCGCGCTCGTGCTTGTGCGTCCAGTTGGCCATCGTACCGACGGTGCCGGACCACCCGGTGGCCTGCGCGACGCCGTTGACGGCGATGAGGCCCATCATCATCGGCGCGTCGAGCGCCACGCCCATCGCGTACGTGACGGCGATCGACGCGCACATCCCGAGGATGACGTTGCGCCGCGGGCCGAGGCGCGGCCCGAGCTGCGACGCGAGGAACTGCCCGATCGTGTACGCGATCAGGTAGACGGCGTAGATGTCGCCGAGCGTGACCGCGGTCCACCCGGCCTCGGCGGCGATGTCGGCCTTCGCGGCCGAGAACGGCTTGCGGCAGAAGTAGAAGCCGACGTAGGCGAGCCACGTCGAGAAGAAGATCTTCCGGCGCCAGGAGCGGTGTTCTTGGGTGAGCGGCGTCGCCATATCACATCACCACGGGCAGCGAGCGTACGCGGTTCCGAGCGTCACCGCGACCAGCGCCAGGTCCGCTTCGCTGTCGTCGCCGAGCAGCGTGTCGCCGACGACGAGGACGCCCGCGACGAGCGTGCCCGTCGAGATCGGCGCCGCCATCGGCCAGCGCGGATCGCCGAGGACGCGCGACACCTCCTCCTGCACCGAGCCGGGCGGCGGCGGCTCGGTGATGAGGCGGCGCGTCGCGTGGACCGTCCGGATCGCGGACGGTGCGTCGAGCGGGACGATCACGCCGCGCACGGCCTGCTCCGTCGCGAGGAGCCGGCCGTGGCCGCGCACGCCGTACGCCGTGTTGCCGCGGATCGCGACGAGCAGGCTCGAGCTCCAGCGGCCGGCGACGAAGCGCATCGCGATCTCGAGCGCCTCGGCGCGCCGGTCGGCCTCCTCGATCGCGGCGATCGTGTCCTGCAGCGTCAGCAGGTGCTGCGGCATCGCGCCCGAGCCCGACGCGAGCGCCGTCGTGATCGCCGAGGGTGTGCCGCGCGGGGCGGCGGCGGGCGCCGAGGTGTCCACCGGCGGGCGTGTGATCGCTTGCCGGCGCGCGGCGCCGAACTGGCCCGACGCCGCGCTCTGCGTGGGGTCCTTCGCGACGCGCGCGTCGTCGAGCTCGACGAGCGTGAGCGCGCCGAAGCCGAGGTCCGGGATCGCGATCGGCCCCGTGGTGAGGTCGACGTCGACGGACTCGTCGACCTCCGGCACCGGCTCGTAGGCGAGGTCGATCAGCTCCTCGAGCTGCGTCGCCGGCGCGACCGCGATGACGACGGTGTCGCCGACGGCGCGCATGATCGCGGCGGTCCGCGCCGGATCCGGGTCGCGCACGCACACGATCAGCGCGCCGCTCGCGAGCCGGCCGACCGGGAGGGCGCAGTGCGAGCGCGCGAGCCCGGCGGGGAGCAGCGACGGGAGGGCGCGGTCGCGCTTCGCGAGGTGGTGCTGCAGGATCGCGGCGACGTCGTGCTGCTCGGCGAGCGCGCGCGCCGCGTGGTCGGGGTCGAGCGCGCCGCGGGCGACGAGCAGCGAGCAGATGCGCTTGCCGGTCAGGCGCTGCTCGGCGAGCGCGCGCGCGAGGGCGGTCCGGTCGACCCAGCCGTGCCCGATCAAGATCTCACCGATCCGCATGGCCGGCGCCCACCAGCGCCGATCACCATCGTATCAGATCACTTGCGCGGGCGCGGCACGCCGTAGGCCTCCAGGCGCCGGATCAGCGTCGCGCGCGAGATGCCGAGCGACTTCGCGGCGCGGCTCTGGTTGCCGCCGCACGCCTCGAGGGCGGCGAGGATGCGATCGCGCTCGAGCGCCGACATCTCGTCGGACAGGGCCTGGTGCCTGGGCGACGTGTCGGAGGGCTCGGTCGCCGCGGGGAGCGCCGGGCCGGACCGCTCGGTCGGCACCGCCGACAGGAGGCCCGACGTCCCACCGAGTGCGACGCCGACGCCGAACGTCAGGTGCCCGGCGTCGATCACGCCGCCGCGCGACAGCAGCTCGGCGCGCTCGATCGTGCTCTTCAGCTCGCGCACGTTGCCGGGCCAGCTGTGGCGGCGGAGCGCCTCGAGCGCGGCCTCGGTGAACTCGGCCTTGCCGTGCGTGCGGACCCGCGCGAGGAAGAACTGCGCGAGCGCGAGCAGGTCCTCGCGGCGCTCGCGCAGCGGCGGCACGGCGAGCGTGACGCCCGAGATGCGGTACAGGAGGTCGACGCGGAAGCGGCCCTGCTCGGCGAGCGTCGCGAGATCGCGGTGCGTCGCCGCGACGAAGCGCACGTCGACGCGCGTCGACTTGAGCGCGCCGATGCGCAGCACCTCGCCGCTCTCGAGCACGCGCAGCAGCTTCGCCTGCGTCTCGAGCGGCATCTCGCCGACCTCGTCGAGGAACACCGTGCCGCCCGTCGCGGACTCGAACAGGCCGGGCTTCGCGGCGGCGGCGCCGGTGAACGCGCCCTTCTCGAAGCCGAACAGCTCGCTCTCGAGGAGCGACGGCGCGATCGCGGCGCAGTTGAGCGTGAGCATGTGCTGGTCGCGGCGGGTCGAGGCCGCGTGCAGCGCGCGCGCGACGACCTCCTTGCCCGAGCCCGTCTCGCCGAGGATCAGCACGCTGATCTTGCTCGGCCCGACGAGGTCGACGAGCGCGTACAGCCGCGTCATCGCCGGATCGACGACGACGCGCTCGTGCGTCGCGGCCTCGCCGTGGCGCTCCGTGCGCTTCTGCGGGATCACGGTCTCCTCGCTGAGCGACCGCGTGCTGCGCACGAAGATGACCGCGTCGCCGAGCTCGACGACGTTCCCGATCTCGAGCCCGACCCAGTCGCCGCCGACGCCGACGCCCTGGACGCGCGTGCCGTTCGTGCTGCCGAGGTCGCGCACGCCGAGCGGCTCGGCGCGGAACTCGGCGTGGCGGCGCGACACCGAGTCGTCGGGGACGACCACCGGCGCCGCCGCGTCGCGCCCGGCGATCAGCGTCTCGGAGCCGGCGAACCGAAACGACTTCGACGTGCCGTCGGGCGTGGCCACGCAGAGCACGAGCTCGCCCCGGGTGCTCCGGTCGGGGCGCTTCGTCTCCATGCGCCCATCCTACATCGAGCGCCCGCAGCCCGTGCGCGCGCGGGCGGCCGCGAGATCGGCGGTGTCGTCGGCGAGCCCGAGGACGAGGTCGCCGGCCAGCGCGGCGATGTCGACCATGCGCGGGTAGTCGATGCGGTCCGCGGTATCGCAGGTCTCGTGGTAGCAGCGGTCGTCGGGGGTCCAGAAGAACACGTAGGGGATGCGCTGCTTGCAGAAGCCGACCTGGTCGCCGCGCACGCTGTGGCCGCCGAGCCAGACGTTCGTCCGCGGGTACTTCCGCTGGTTCGCGACGAGGTGCTTCGTCGAGGCGAAGCCGGGGAACGCGCCGAACGCGGCGACGCCGTGCTGCGCCTTGTGGCTGCCGACCATGTCGAGGTTGATGTACTGGACGACGCGCTCGAGCGGCAGCGCGGCCGGCGGGTGCGCGACGAAGTGCAGCGAGCCGAGGAGGCCGCCCTCCTCGCCGCCGAACGCGACGAACGCGATCGCGCGCCTCGCCGGGCCGTGCTGGCGCACCGCCTGCGCGACGGCGAGCAGCGCGACGACCCCGGAGGCGTTGTCGTTCGCGCCGAGGTGCTTGTCGCCCACGTGATCGTGGTGGGCGCCGACGACGATGATGTCGGTGGAGCTCGTGCCGGGGACGTAGCCGACGAGGTTCGCGGTGGCGGCGCCGTTCGCGGTGAGCGGCTGCGCGAAGCCGTCGTCGCCGGCGGGCGTGAGGCCGAGGCAGCGGAAGCGCTCGGCGATGAACGCGCGCGCGGCGCGATCCCCGTCGGTGCCGGGCGCGCGCCCGTCGAGCTCCGGGGAGGCGAGGTGGGCGAGGCGCGCGCGCAGCGCCTGCTCGTCGTAGGGCTTGCCGTCGTCGACGCACGAGGGGGTGACGAACGCGTCGGGGGCGGCGTCGATCGGCACGGCCGCGACGACGTGCGGCGCGGAGTCGGCGACCGGCGGGGACGCCGGCGGTGGGCTCGGGCGGCTGCAGGCGACCAGCAACAGCGCGACCAGGCTGCGGTGCATGTCGGGAAGACAGCGCCTGCCGGCGGCGATTGCGTCCAAGGCGGGCCGGGGCGGCGGTGTCGGATCGGCCGTCAGAACGCGCCGCCGAACGACAGGAAGCGCGGCTCGCCGCCGCCGGTCGTGCGCGCGGTGGCCACCGGCTGCGCGAGCGTGTCCTTGTGGAACAGCAGCGGGATCGCGACGCCGACGCCGACGCCGACGAACGAGCCGACGATGACGTCGCTCAGCCAGTGCTTGTCCGCGGCGATGCGCAGGTAGCCGGTGAGCGCCGCCATCGTCAGGCCGCCGGCCCAGATGTACGGCGCCGCCCGGTAGTTGCGCTCGTTCGCGACGACACCCGCGGCGGTGGCGACGGCGAACGCGAGGCCGGTGTGGCCGGAGAAGAACGAGGCGTTGTCGTCGGTGTCGTAGCGGTGCCCGGCGCCGGCGTGGTGCACGAACGGGCGCCGGCGATCGAGCACGAACTTGACCGCGTGGTGGAGGAGTCCGATCGACACGGCCGCCTCGAGGACGGGGACGACGTCGTCGTAGCGGCGGCGGAAGTCGGGGTCGCCCGACGCGACGAGCATCCCGGTCGTGTACAGCGGGGCCATCGCGTAGCCGACCACCGTCGACAGCAGGTTCGCGCGCCTCCTCGCGCGCCACACGAGGCCGCGCCGGACCGCCGCGTCGAAGCCGGGCGGGTTGCAGATCGTGCACGACGGGGACGTCAGGTACGGCTTCGCGACGAATTCGATGCCGAGGTAGGCGGCGCCGCCGGCGGCGAGGATGCCGGCGTGGACCTTGCGCGAGCCGTCGGTGGCGACGTCGGCGCGCGCGTGCGTCGTTGTTGCGAGGAGTGTCGCGAGGAGGGCCGCGACGCAGGCGAGCCTAGCGATAGAGGAGCTCATCCTTGAACACGATCGCACGCATCGCGTCGGCCTGGTCGGG
This sequence comes from Deltaproteobacteria bacterium, assembly GCA_019637375.1. Taxonomy (GTDB): domain Bacteria; phylum Myxococcota_A; class Polyangia; order Haliangiales; family Haliangiaceae; genus JABFXX01. The sequence continues at coordinate 184,577 of JAHBVW010000008.1, forward strand.
CGTCGCGATCGTCGGCTGGCGCTCGTCGGACATGTACGTGAACACCGGCACGCTCTGCACGAGGCGGCCCTCGAAGAAGTAGTGGTGCAGGAAGAACGCCTGGCGCACGCCGATGCGGTGGATCTGGTCGAACAGCAGGTTGCCCAGGCCGTGGAAGATCGGCTTGCCCTTGTAGAACTCGACGACCTGGAGCTGGTGCGCCTGCGAGCCGTAGACGAGGTCGGCGCCGGCGTCGATGAGGTCGCGCGAGATCGCCGCCTGCGCCTTCGTCGGCTCGGGGAAGTCCCACTCGCGGAACTGCACCGTGACCATGATGTAGTCGGCGCGCAGCTCGTCGCGCAGGCGGGCGATGCCGGCGCGCGCCTTCTCGGCGTCGTAGGCGTTCGCGCCGACCTCGCCGGGCCTGGTGGCGCACTCCTTCAGCGGGCACGCCTCGTTGAAGCCCAGGATGCCGAGGCGCTTGCCGCCGGCGAGAGGTAGGACGATCGGCTCGTTCGCCGCCTCCGGCGACGCGCCGCCGCCGAACGTCTTCATGCCGTGCGCCTTGTACCAGGCGAGCGTCTTCACGAACGGCTCGTCGCCGAAGTCGCGCGTGTGGTTGCCGGTCAGCTCGATCACGTTCGCGCGCAGGTCGAGGAGCGCCTTCATGTCGCCCTCCTTCGTGCAGAACGAGTACGTGTTCTTCGTCGGGTACGTGCAGTCCGGCTTGATGCTGACCTCGTTCGAGATGTGCACGTACTGCGCGGTCGCGAAGTGCGCGCGCAGGTTGTGCGTCAGCCAGTCGATGCCGTGCACCTCGCACGCGGCGCCGGTCGCGCGCGTGATCGCGGTGACGCCGGTCATGATGAAGTGCGTGAGCGCCGGCGCGAAGTCGACGCCGTCGAGGACGAGCGGGTACGCGGCCGGCTGCTCGAACAGCGACGCGCCGTCGACCTTCATCGCCTTCCACTGGTTCGTGACGTGCGCGAGGTCGGTCACGTAGAGGCGCGTCCCGGCCTGCGCGAGGCCGTCGCGCACCTCCGCGAGTGGCATCGGGTTCGCGCACGCGAAGCGCTTGTCGGCGGCCGGCTTCGCCGCGGCGACGACGCCGATCGCGCCGCTGCAGTAGTCGCGCGTCAGCTCGGCGAGGGCGATGTCGTCGCGCGCGACCCCGTAACCGCCGACGACGAGCAGCGCGCGGTCGCCGGTCGCCGTGGGCGCGGGTGCCGGTGGCGGCGGTGGCGCCGGTTCCTGCAACGGTGACGGCGGCGCGACCGGGGCCGGCGCGCTCCCGGCGCAGGCCGACAGCAGGATGATCGAGACGAGGCTCCTCACGCTCGAGGATCATGTGCACGCGGCGGGCGCGCGGGCAACGTCCGTGCGGGAGGTTCGGCGCGTCGGCGGCGACGATCAGGGGCCGTCGATCGTGTCGTGCCAGCGCATGGCCGGGACGCGCAGGCCGGCCTCGGAGGTCGCGGCGTGGGACAGCGCGGCGCCGATCGCGACGCCGAGCGCGATGATCGCGGCGGCGGCGCACTGGGCGAGGCACCAGCACAGCGCGCCGGCCGCCAGCAGGCGGACGAGCGCGCGCGGCGAGACGGTGACGGCGATGGGCAGCACGCGATCGACTCGAGCACGTTTCCTCGACGGAGACCAACCGATCTGTCGTCGCATGATGCGCCGGTGCGGCGGTCGCAAGTTGCGACGGTCACGCCGGCGGATCGAGCTGCATGCGCACGATGCCGGGCTCGGCCTCGAGGATCGCCGTGAGCTCCTGCTCGCTTCCGCGGGTGAGGCGCACGCACAGCGTCACCTGGCGCAGCGGCCCGGCCCTGTCCTTGCTCCACCCCTCGGGCGTCGCGCGGATGTCGGCGGCCTCGAGCCTGTCGACGAGGTCGTGCACGGTGAGCGCGCCGTCCTCGAGCGTCAGCGACAGGCGGCGCTGGATGCGGTCGTCCTTGTCCTCGAAGCGGCGCAGGATCGTGAGCACCGCGATCCCGACGACGGTCGCCGCGACGCTCGCGACGTACATTCCACCGCCCGCGCACAGGCCGATCGCCGCGACGAGCCACAGGCCCGCGGCGGTCGTGAGGCCCTGCACGTTGAGGCCGCTGCGCAGGATCGCGCCGCCGGCGAGGAAGCCGATGCCCGACACGACGGAGGCGGCGATGCGCGAGCCGTCGACGTCGACGACGCCGCCGACCTCGTAGCGCTGGTAGTAGGCCATGTGCGTCGACACCACCATGAACGTGGCGGATGCGAGCGCGACGACCGCGTGCGTGCGCAGGCCCGCGGGCCGGCCGTGGATGTCGCGCTCGTAGCCGATGACGCCGCCGAGCGCGGTGCCGACGACGATGCGCAGGACGAGCTCGAGGTCGCTCACGCGGTGACGAGCACGGAGAGGAGGAAGCACAACCACACGCTCAGCAGCACGAGCGCGTCCTCCCAGTCGAACGGGGTGCGGCGGTCCATGCATCGCCGACGAGCAGCGGCCGTGCCAGCGACAACCTGCTGATCGCATGACACCGGCGTCAGCCACGGTCGCAAATTGCGCCTGCCGCGGGCGCGGAGCGCGCCGGCGTGCGCGAGCGCTGGCCGCGCACGCGCGACGGAGGTACACACGGTCGGCGTGTCGCGCCGGATGCTGCTCGGTGCCTTCGCCCTGGTCGCGTGCCTCGCGAGCACCTGGGCCGTGGTGATCTACGTGCTCGACCGCGATCGCGACAGCGCCGAGCGCGAGCTCGCCGCGGATCGGCTGCAGACGCTCGACGGCGCCGCGCGCTCGCTCGGCGCGAGCCTCGCCGGGATCGGGAAAGACCTGACGCTCGCCGCGGCGCTCGACAGCGAGCGCGAGCTCGCCGCGATCGCGGGCGTGAAGCGCGAATACATCGCGATCGAGGTGTGGCGCGAGGACGGTACGCGGGCGCGCGTCGCGAGTGCGGGGGCCACCGAGCCCGTCCTCGCGCTCGCGCGGCCGGTCATCGCGCGCATGGTGGAGACGGCGCGCGCGGCGCCCGGCGAGCTGCACATCTCCCGGGGCCTCAGCAGCAACGACGACCTGCCCGCCTGGCATCGCGTATTTTCCGTGTGCCAGAAGCCTTCGACCGCTGCGTCCGCTTCGGCTTCGCCCGGCGGCAACGGAGAGCGCTCGGCCGCGCAGGCGGTGACCGTGGCCGCCGTCATCGACATGCGCGTGCTCGTCACGCCGCCCGAGCTGCTCCGCATCGTGTCGTCGCGCTTGCTCGTGATGAGCGCGCACGGCGTCCCGGCGCCGGCGAGCGATGCGACCGTCGTGGCGGCGATGCGCGAGGAGGCGGGCGCGCCGCTGCGCGAGCTCGTCGACGGTGCGCGCATGCGCCGGCCCGGCACGGCGATCCTCGACGAGGCGACGGCGCGCCGGCTCGGGCTGCCCGAGGCGACGGCGGTCGCGGCGGCGATGCCGGTGCCGATCGATGCGGGGACGCCGTGGGTCCTCATGCTCGTGACGTCGACGGACACGCTCGACGCGCGGCACCACGCGCTCGTCCGCCGCCTCGCGATCGACATCGGCGCGGGGCTCGTGCTCGTGCTGATCGCGGCCGCGTACGTGATCCGCAACGCCCGGCGCGCGGCGGCGCTGCGCGAGCGGCTGCGCCACGCCGAGGTGCTCGCGCACCTGACCGAGAAGGCGGAGAAGATCCTCGACCACATCCCGAGCGGCGTGCTCGCGCTCGACGAGCGGGGCCTCGTGTCGGCGTGCAACCGCTCGCTCGGTGCGGGGGGCGAGCGGCGGGTCGGCCGCACGCTCGCGGAGGCGTTCGGCGATGCGCCGCGCGAGCACGTCGCCGCCGTCGCGGAGCTCGTCGCGGCGGCGCGTGCGGCGGGGGCATCGCGCACGCTGCGCCGCGCGCGGCTCGCGCTGTTCGGCGACGAGGCGTGCGTCACCGTCCACGCGATCCCGCTCGCGCACGTGTTCCGCGACGTCGCGACCCTGCTCGTGTTCGACGACGAGAGCGCGGTGCAGCGCGCCGAGGAGCGGCTCCTGCGCTCCGAGAAGCTCGCGACCGCCGGGCAGCTCGCCGCGGGCATCGCCCACGAGGTCGGCACGCCGCTCGGCGTCGCGCGCGGCCGCGCCGAGATGATCCTCCTGCGCGGCCGCGCCGACGAGGCCGACGCGCGGAACCTGCGCACGATCGTCGAGCGCATCGACCACGTCTCGCACATGATCGAGCAGCTCCTCGACTACCTGCACCCGCGCGCCGCGCAGCTGCAGCGTGTCGACACGTCGGCATCGCTGCGCTTCGTCGCGGATCTCCTCGAGCCCCGCGCGGCGGCGCGCGAGGTCCGGCTCGCGATCGACGCGGGCGACGCCCGTGCGGCGAGCGTGCGGGCGGATCCGGGGCAGCTCCAGCAGGTGCTCGTGAACCTGGTCATGAACGCGATCGATGCGTGCGATCCGGGCGGGCGGGTGACGATGCGGGCGCGGCCGCGGCCGGGCGTTGTCGTGCTCGAGGTCGCGGACGACGGGCGGGGCATCGCACTCGCGGACCGCGCGCACGTGTTCGACCCGTTCTTCACGACGAAGAAGCGCGGCCACGGGACGGGGCTCGGCCTGTGGGTCGTCGCGCAGGTCGTCCGCGCGCACGATGCCGAGATCGAGGTCGACTGCGAGGGTGCGGGGTGCACGTTCCGGATCGTGTGGCCGGCCGCGGAGAAGGCGGCGTGAAGGCGGACCTCCTCGTCGCGGACGATCACGGCGACTTCGCCGAGATGCTCGTCGAGCACCTGCAGGGGCTCGGGTACGCCGGGCGGATCGCGACCTCGGGGCGCGCGGCGATCGCCGAGCTCCGCGAGCGGCCGCCCGACCTCGTGATCACGGACCTGCGCATGGCCGAGGTCGACGGCCTCGACGTCGTCGACGCGGTGCGCGGGGTCGATCCCGAGCTCCCGGTGATCGTCGTGACGGCGTTCGGTGGGGTCGAGTCGGCGATCGAGGCGGTGAAGCGCGGCGCGTACCACTACCTGACGAAGCCGCTGCGCCTGGAGGAGCTCGTGCTGCACGTGCGGCGCGCCCTCGAGCAGCGCGCGCTGCGCCGCGATCACCGCCGGCTGCGCGACGCGGCGCGGACGTCGGTCGCGGAGCTGATCGGCCAGAGCGCGGCGATGCGCCGGCTGTACGCGCTGATCGACCGCGTCTCGCCGTCGCCATCGCCGGTGCTCGTGCGCGGCGAGAGCGGCTCGGGCAAGGAGCTCGTCGCGCGCGCGATCCACGAGCGCGGGCCGCGCCGCGACCGCGCCTTCGTCGCCGTGAACTGCACCGCGCTCCCGGAGGCACTTCTCGAGAGCGAGCTGTTCGGGCATGCGCGCGGCGCGTTCACCGGCGCCACGGCGGCGCGCGCGGGCCTGTTCGTCGAGGCGTCCGGCGGGACGCTGTTCCTCGACGAGATCGGCGACATGCCGCTGCCGCTGCAGGCGCGCCTCCTGCGCGTGCTCCAGGAGGGGGAGGTGCGGGCGATCGGCACGGACTCGACGCGGCACGTGGACGTGCGCGTGATCGCCGCGACGCACCAGGACCTCGATGCCAAGATCGCGGCGGGGCAGTTCCGCGCCGATCTGTTCTACCGGCTCGACGTCGTGCCGGTGCGCGTCCCGCCGCTGCGCGACCGCCTCGACGACCTCGCGATGCTGACGGACCACTTCCTCGGGCACGCGCGCCGGCGCAACCCGCACGCGCACGTCGAGCGCATCTCGCGCGACGTCGCGACGGCGCTCGCGCGCTACCCGTGGCCGGGCAACGTGCGCGAGCTGCAGAACCTGATCGAGCGCCTCGTCGTGGTCGGCGCGAACGCGGAGGCGAACCTCGCCGACCTGGCCGACCTCGCGCCGAAGATCGCGGGCGGCACCGAGCGCTTCAGCCTGCCGCGCGATCGGCTCGCGACGCTGCGCGAGGTCGAGGACGAGTACATCGAGTGGATGATCGAGCAGTGCGGCGGCAACAAGACGCGCGCGGCCGAGCGCCTCGGCATCGACAAGGCGACGCTGCACCGGCGCGCGAAGCAGCGCCCGCGCGAGCGCGAGACGTAGCGGTCAGCTCCGCTCGACGACCTCGAGGCGCGCGGGCACGTGCTTGTGCCAGGGCGTGCCGACGAACGGATCGCGGTCCTCGGTCGCGGTGAGCTCGTTCGGTGCGACGCCGGCGGTGGCGCCGCCGTAGTCGAGGCCGAGGCCGTTCGGGAGCGAGATGTGGCCGCGCTGCATCGTCGCCGAGATCTCGACGGGGACGACGACCGAGTCGCGGCGCGTCGTCAGGCGCACGGCCTGGCCGGTGGTGACGCCGAGCGCGCTCGCGTCGTCGGGGTTGATGCGCAGGCAGCCGCCCGCATCCTTCTTGCGCCAGTCGGGGTCGCGGATGATCGTGTTCGCGGTGAACGAGCGGCGCTCGCCGGCGGTGAGTACGAACGGGTAGGCCGCGTCGGCGGCGGGCGCGGGCTCGGCGAGCATGCGGCGCAGCTCGTCGAGCAGGTCGGGCAGGGCGAGGTGGAGCTTTCCGTCGGGCGTCGACACGCGCGCGAAGACGTCGGGCCAGGTGTCGACGGCGAACAAGACGCCGGACTCGCCGACGACGACGGCGTCGAACAGCGCGAGCGCGGCCTCGAGCGGTGCGCCGGTGAAGCCCGCGCGCGCGAGCGACGGGCCGTGCTCCATCGCGGCCTTCGCGGCGAGCCCGAGCACGACCGCGCCGTTGCGCAGCTCCTCGGGGAGGTCGATCGTGCGGTACAGGATCACGGGCGCGAGCGCCGACAGCTTCGGGTTCGCGATCACGCGCGCGAACATCGCCTGTGCGTACGCGGCGCGGCCCTGGGCGGCGGCGGCGCGCAGCGGGGCGAGGTCGCCGTCGGTGATCGCGCCGAGCGCCTCGCACAGGCGCGCGTGGATCTCGCCCTCGGGGAGCGTGCCCGGCGCCGGGGGAAACAGCGGGCGGCGCAGGTGGAAGTAGTTGTGCGGGAAATCGAAGTTGAAGAACGTCGCCTCGGCCTTCTCGAACTGGCTCGACGCCGGCAGCACGTAGTGGGCGTGGCGCGCGGTCTCGCTCATCGCGACGTCGACGACGACCACGAGGTCGAGTGCGGCGAGCGCCTCGCGGACGCGCTTGGAGTCGGCGAGCGAGTGCGCCGGGTTCGCGGCCTCGACGAACATCGCGCGGAAGCGCTTCGGGTGATCCGTGAGGATCTCGTCGGCGATCGAGTTGCACGGGATGAGGCCGCCGACGATGCGCGCGCCGGTGACCGGGCTCGTGCGCCGGGACTCGCCGTTCGCGATGTCGACGAGCGTCGTCGGGATGAAGTGCGTGCCCGGCTTGCCGAAGCTGCCGGTCGCGAGGATCAGCACGCGGTGCAGGTAGCTGACCAGCGTCGAGTGCCGGTTCATCTGCACGCCGAGGTCCTCGAAGCTCGCGAACGCGCGCGCGCCGGCGATGGCGTCGGCGGCGCGGCGCACGAGCGCCTCGTCGAGGCCGCAGCGCGCGCACGCCTCCTCCACCGTCGCGGCCGCGAGTGCGGCGCCGACCTGCTCGAGCTCGCCGGCGGCGCAGTGCGCGGCGACGAACTCGGCGTCGACGCGGCCGGTCTCGACGAGCAGCTTCAGCAGCGCGACCAGCAGCCACGCGTCCGTGCCCGGGCGCACCGGGAGGTGGAGGTCGGCGAGCTCGGCGGTCTCGGTGCGGCGCGGATCGACGACGATCAGCGTGCGCGCCGGGTCCGCGGCGATCGCCTTCAGCGTCGTGCGCGCGCGGGGGATCGAGTGCGAGTGCCACGGGTTCTTGCCGAGGAACAGGGCGACGTCGCAGTGGTCGAAGTCGGCGCGCGTCGCGGAGCCCATCATGCGGTCGCTGATCCAGAACTCGCCGGTCTTCTCCTGCGCGAGCGCGCTCGAGCGGTAGCGCGAGCCGAGCACGCGGCGGGTCGCCGTCGAGTACGCGCCGGGCAGGTGGTTCCCCTGGCCGCCGCCGCCGTAATAGAAGATCGCGTCGCCGCCGTGCTCGTCGCGGATCGCCGCGAGCCCGTGCGCCACCTCGCGGATCGCGGTGTCCCAGTCGATCTCCTCGAACGTGCCGTCGGCGCGCCGGCGCAGCGGTGCGTGCAAGCGGTCGCGGCCCTCCTGGTAGTACCCGAGGCGGTGCGGCTTCTCGCACGCGTAGCCCTGCGACGACGGGTGCCGCTTGTCGCCGCGCAGCCGCACGATGTGCTGGTCCTCGACGTCGGCCTCGAGGCCGCAGTTGCACTCGCACAGGATGCAGGCCGTCGGCTTCCACATGGCGACGAGTCTTCCCAATCTGGTCTCTTCATGCAACCATTTCTCTCGTGCGCGTCCGCTTCGGCCGCGAGGCATGCTCCGTCGCGCGGGCCCTCGAGATCCTCGGCGACTGGTGGACCCTCCTCGTCGTGCGGGAGGCGTTCCTCGGCACGCGCCGCTACGCCGACTTCGAGGCCGCGCTCGGCATCTCCAAGAACATCCTCGCGCGGCGGCTCGCCCACCTCACGCGCCATGGCGTCCTCGCGCGCGTCGACGCGGGCGTCCACGGCACCCGCTACGAGTACGAGCTCACCGCGAAGGGCAAGGACCTCGTCACCCTCGTCACCGCGCTGCGCCAGTGGGGCGACCGCTGGATCTTCGGCCCCGGCCGCGAGCCGCTGCTCGTCCTCGACCGCCGCACCCGGCGCCCCATCCCGCCCGTGCGCATCCTCGGCGAGGACGGCCGGCCCCTCCGCGCCGCGGACATGCAGCTGCTGGTCAGGGCTTCGCGATCGGCGCCGCCTCGGCGTCCTCGTCGCACGCGGCGCCGTGCGTCGTCACGATGAGCCCCGCCGCGCGCGGTCGGCGACCTCGTGCTCGGAGAGCTGGTGGGTGTCCATCAGCGCCCGGTCCGCGCGGATCTCCTTGGCCGGGCCCTCGGACAGGACGAAGAACGCGCCCGTCGACTGCGAGGCGAGGCGCACGGCGACATTCGGATACGTCGACAGCAGATTGCGCATCTTCGCGATCGCGGTGTCCTGCGCGACCTTGCCGACGAGCCAGGTCGCGATGTTGTCGCGGCCCTTGTAGTCGATGTCGCCGGGGTTCTGCGTCGCGAGCATGATCCCGATGCCCGCGGCGCGGGCGCGCCGGAGGAGATCGAACATCGGCTCCTTCGTCGGCGGTGCGCCGACGGCGGGGATGTAGGCGTCGGCCTCGTCGAAGAATGCGGCGGCCTGCAGCGTCGGCGCCGGCCGCTTGCGGGCGAGGCGCGCGAGGTCGGCGAGGAGGCGCGACACCCAGAACTGCTGAACAGGCACCTCGGCAAATGCGGCTGTGCTGATGATCGTGAGTCGCGGGTGATCGCACGGTGGTGGGAGGAGCTCGGCGAGGTCGAGTGCCTCGCCTTCTCCGGACAGCAGAGAGCCTTTCTGGATCTTGAGGGTCTGCAGATTCTCGGCGACCGGGGCGATGTGCTTGTCGAGCATCTCGATCGCCTGGAGCAGCTGCGGGTCGGGGCGGCTCACGGTGGCGTACAGGAGATCGAGCGTGATCTCCGGCTCGTCGGCGAGCAGCTCGATCGCGCGCTTCAGCACCGCCTCCTTCGCGGCGTCGCGCGCGCTGCGGCCGTAGCCCATCATCGTCGCGAGACCGCTCGCCGCGTAGCGCGCGATCGTCTCGCGCTCGTGGCCGACGGCATCGCGCATCGAGGGGATGAGCGGGAGTCGCAGCGGGCGCCCGGTCGGGTTGCCGGGCGTGAACAGCGACACCTTCACGCGCCGGCGCAGGCTCGCCTTGCGCGCGGGGTCGGGGCCGGGCTCGTCCCACCACGCGCTGCTGGCGTAGCGCGCGAGATCGCCCTTGCGGTCGACGAGCAGCACCGACACGCCGCGCTCGAGGAGCTGCTCGGTGACCGACAGCGCGACCGTCGTCTTGCCGCTCCCCGGACTGCCGAGGTACGCGACGTGCTTCTTGATGACGTCGAGGGCGAGCACGACCGGCTCGGCGCGGATCGTCGTGAGTGCACCGAGGCGGACCGTCGCCGGATCGAAGACGGGGATCGGCCCCGAGGCGCGCGGGTTCGTGACCGGGCCGTCGGTGGGCGGCGGCGGCGTGGGCGGTGGCGTGGGCGGCGCGGGCGGCTCTGTTGGCTCGGTGACAACACGATCGAGGTCGAGGAGCTCGCGCAGGCACGCGAGGCGCGCGAGCGGTGTGCGGACGCGCCGCCAGGCGGCGAGCCCGGGCGGACTCGTCTTCGTGAGTGCGCGCGCCGCGACGATCTCGCGCAGCTCGTTCTCCTGCACGAAGATCGTGATTCCTCCGGAGGCGCGGAACTCGCCCACGCGCTCGCCGGTCGCCGACTTCGCCGGCATCTTCCAGTCGGAGCTGCGCAGCGCGACCGGCGCGGCGGTCTTCGCGACGCTCGCGCGGAGCTGCGCGAGCTGCCGGCCCAGGTGTCCGCCCTGTCCGCGGCCGTTGCACACGCCGACGCAGCGCGCCGGGAGGTCGGCGCGCTCGACGACCAGGCGCCCGGCGCCGTCCCGGCGGAGCGTGGCCTGCACGCCGGCCTCGCCGAGCGCGGCCCGGGCGCCCTCCTCGAGGAGGGCCAGGATGCCGTCGTCGTCGGCGGGGAGCTCGGCGACCGCGGCGACGTGCGAGCGCCAGGTCGCGTCGAACGCGGCGTCGAACGGCGCGTCGGCCTCGGGGCGCTCCCCACCGGCGACGGGGACGAGCCCGCGGGCGGCGACGCAGCTCGCGTGATACTCGCGGAACCGGCGCAGGCACTCGCGCGGCCGCAGCTTCGCGACCTCCTCGACCTGCGAGGTGTGGAATGGATAGAACGGATCGTCCTCGCGCCACGCGACGTCGAACGCGCTGTACAGGTGCTCGAGTCGCAGGGCGAGCATCTGCTCGATGTCGGCGACCTCGCACGCGCTGCTGAGGCGGATCGGCGGCGGGTCGTGCTCGATGCGGTCGCGGAGTGCGCCCTGCAGCTGCCCTTTGATGGACTCGTAGACATCGCCCAGACAGGAAATGACGATCACCGCAGAGGGGACGGCGTCGGCGATCGTGCGGAGGTTGTTGAACGCCTCCTGCATGCGGCCGACCTGCGAGCGATTCGGGATCGTGTCCTCGAGCTGGTCGACGACGAGTACGAGGGCGGTGTAGTGGAGCTCGTACATGATGCGCGCGAGCTGCTGGATCGTGCGCAGTGGGTCCTGTGGCTGATCGCGCGGTGCGAGCCCGCCGAGCAGCTCGCGGTCGTACGCGCCGAGGCTCTCGCAGCGCAGGAAGCGCACGACGCGGCGCTGGAGGGCGGGGTCGCGTCGCTGCAAGAGGAGGAGGGCGTGCAGCAGGTCCGACTCGAGGCCGCCGAGCCCCTCGGTGCGCACGATCTGGTCGATGCAGCGGCCGATCACGCGATCGAGCTGGACGGGCGAGAGCTCGGCGCTGCGCAGCTCCTCGAGGTCGTCGAGGGCGATCGGTGCGCGGCCCTCGGCGACGCCGTCGGAGAGGTACATCAGCGCCGACTCCGGCAGGCCCGGTGCGTCGTACGGGCGCTCGAGGGAATCGACGAGGCTGCGCAGCATGAAGCGCGCGTGGTCCCCGACGTCCGCGCTCATCTGCATGTAGCCGACATAGCCCAGGCGCTGCGCGTGCACCTGCGTGCGGAGTGCGCGGAGGAGGTGCGTCTTGCCGCTGCCCGCCTCGCCGAGGACGAGCAGCATCCGCCCGTGGCCCTGCTCCTGGTGGGCCGGCTCGGTGGCGCGCTCGATCTGGCGGTTGAGGACCATGCGCGCCTCGGCGTGGAGCGACTCGACGTCGTACGGATCGCGCAGGAACAGCTGCGACGAGTGCGCGACGGCGGTGAACACCTCGGGACCGTCGGCGCGGCAGAAGGCGACCGCGCGCGGGTCGACGCCGGGTGCCGGCGAGGGCTGCTCGAACAGCTCGCGCAGCCTGCGCCGCGCGCTGCGCTCGACGTCGGTCGCGCGCTCGGCGAACACCTCGTCCATGATCCGCGCGAGCATGCGCTCGTGCTCGCGCAGCGGTGACGCATTCCGCGTCACCCGCTCGATGCGCCGGGCGAGTGCGAGGCCGCGCCACGGGTCCTTGCTCGCGTACCCATAGGGCCCTGCGTCCGCGCGGTGCTGGCGGAGGAAGCGCTCGATGTCGTGCGTCCCGATCGCGTCGCCGAACGCCTCGTAGCCGGGGAGCACGGCGAAGTACTTCGGGGTCGCGACGCGGACGAGGTCCGTGATGCGCGCGAGCTCCTCCTCCTCGATGAGTCCGTCCGCCTCGAGGGCGAGGTGAGCGACGCGGAGGCAGTCGTCGAGCAGCGCCAGCTGGGCGAGCACCGGCAGCGCGACCTTCGCCTGCGCGATCCCATCGCGGAGTGCGTCGATCGCCTCGCTCCGCGCGGGCTCGCGGAGGCTGCGGTCGATCGTCTGCGTGACGCGCGTCAGCCAGCTCGTCAACTCCGCCGTATCGATGGCATTCAACTGGCTCATGACGCCTCCCTCACGATGAAGTGGAATCGCGTACTCCCATACGTCGTCTCCGACGCCGCGACCAGCGCCGGATCCATGAGCGTCACCAGGTCCGCGCGCTCGAGGACGAGCTCGCCCGCACGGTGCGCCGCCACGAGGCGCTCCTTGAACTCGCTCACCCCGAGCGCCGACCACTGCGGGCGCCGCTGCAGCGAGTCCCACACCGACGAGATGAACACCTTCCGATCCCCGAACACCCCCTCGAGCGCCGCGCGCGCGATCTCGCGCACCTCGGCGACAAACCCTCCCCCGAGCTCCTTCCCCGCCAGCCAGCGCCGCACGAGCGCCGTCGGCAGCGCACCCGGGCTCGGCGCACCGGCGATCTTGCACGCGAGCAGCCGCAGCTGCGACGCATACGTCCCGCCATCGGTCCCGAGCCTCCGCCGTACGAAGTACGCCCTCAGCTCGTCCGGGCACGTCCTCGGCTTCCCTCCCATCCCCAGCTCCTTCCACACGATCGCGTCCCCGAGCGCCGTCCCCGTCGGCGGCACCCCACCGCGCCACACCCCCATCTCCCGCGCCACGATCAGCGCCGCCCACCCGATCTTCGTGATCCTCGCGTGCACGCGCCCGTCCTCCGCCGCAACTCCCAGCCCGAACCCCGGCAAGATCTTCCCCGCCAGCTGCCTCCACTCCCTCACTCCATGCTTCCCGATCCTCCTCTGCAACTCCCCACGGTCCGTCAACCGACATCCCCCATCCAGCACCCCCTCCTCCCTCAACGCCCCGAACGTCTCCTCCAGCGTCGCCCTCCACCCACTCTCCGTCACCTCCAGCGGTCCAAACCGCACCAGCGCCTCACCCGCCTTCCCGGGTGTCGTGCCCCGACTCAGGCAAAACGCCCGCGCCACCACCAACGTCTCGACCCGGCTCCTCATACCACCCTCTCCACCGTTCCCCCACCATCGCTCCCGCCGCCTCCGGCCACAAGCCCCCAACCCCACTCCCGCCACCCTGCCGGGAGTGCCCATTCCCTGCCATCGGCCGATATGCCGCCGCCTCGCCCCGCCGATACGTTTGTAGGGCCGATCCAAATGGATACCGTGTCTTCAATCGGGCCGTCGACGACGTTCGAGGGATAGGGTTGTGGGCTCCCAGCGCGATCCGCAGCACCCTCCTGCTTCCAATGGGGCTTTCGACTGCCGTCGACGGAAAGGCGACACCCCGATGTGCGCCGCGAACGCGGTGATCGAGCTTCAAGGGGCCGTCGACGGCTGTCGACGGATAGCGCCGAGGATACATGATGTCGACGCCTCCATGTCGCGGCTTCAATGGGGCCGTCGACGGCTGTCGACGGATAGCAACGCCGTGCACCCGGAGACGGGGCGGTGGTGCACAGTCTTCAATGGGGCCGTCGACGGCTGTCGACGGATAGGACGAGACCAGTACCGGCGGCAGCCGCAATGGATAGTCTTCAATGGGGCCGTCGACGGCTGTCGACGGATAGGGTCGCGCGCCAGTACATCGGCGCACAACTCATTTACTCTTCAATGGGGCCGTCGACGGCTGTCGACGGATAGCCCTTTGTCCTTGGTTGTTGGTCGCACGATCAGCTCTTTCTTCAATGGGGCCGTCGACGGCTGTCGACGGATAGCAATCGATCGCGGTCACGATGTTGCCGCTCAGCGTCGCTCTTCAATGGGGCCGTCGACGGCTGTCGACGGATAGACCGCGCACCTTCATGGAGTAGATGCGAGCTTTCTCGCTCTTCAATGGGCCGTCGACGGCTGTCGACGGATAGCCACCGATGTTGTTGTCGCTTTGACCGACAGGCGCAATCTTCAATGGGGCCGTCGACGGCTGTCGACGGATAGCGTCCGCGCGCGCCTGCGGGTGGGCGAGGAGGAGCTGTCTTCAATGGGGCCGTCGACGGCTGTCGACGGATAGATGTGGATGGCCGCGCTGGTCGACGGGTTCCTCGCCGAGTCTTCAATGGGGCCGTCGACGGCTGTCGACGGATAGGGCACGTGCTGACCTCCGCCGCCGGCGACATGGATCAGCTTCAATGGGGCCGTCGACGGCTGTCGACGGATAGGCGACATGGAGGCGCGCGGCCGCTCCGCGAAGCAGGTGCTTCAATGGGTCCGTCGACGGCTGTCGACGGATAGCTTACCGACGCCGACGAGGATCTTGGTCACGCCGGGGATGCTTCAATGGGGCCGTCGACGGCTGTCGACGGATAGCTGCCGTTCGGGCTGCGGCCCGACGCCGGTCATGCGCGCTTCAATGGGGCCGTCGACGGCTGTCGACGGATAGTGTCGTGCGACGCGGCCTCGTCGACCGCGACGCCGTCGCTTCAATGGGGCCGTCGACGGCTGTCGACGGATAGCGCCGTCGTCGCCCGGCACCGTCGCGTCCGGGCGCGTGCTTCAATGGGGCCGTCGACGGCTGTCGACGGATAGCGCTCGAGCTCGCGACGGCCTCGGGCGCCGTGAAGGTGCTTCAATGGGGCCGTCGACGGCTGTCGACGGATAGCCGCAGCGCGAAGCAGGTGAGGCGCGCCGACGGCACGCTTCAATGGGGCCGTCGACGGCTGTCGACGGATAGTCGCCTTTCGTGCCGGCGCGGAACATCGACCCCGCTGAGCTTCAATGGGGCCGTCGACGGCTGTCGACGGATAGCTCGTCGTCGCCGGCGAGCGCCTTCAACGCGCGGATGCTTCAATCGGGCCGTCGACGGCTGTCGACGGATAGAGGCAATGTGCATGTGGCGCAGAGAATAGATGTACTGCTTCAATGGAGCCGTCGACGGCTGTCGACGGATAGGCGTCGACTACGGCCTCGACGTCGAGACCGCGTGGATGCTTCAATGGGGCCGTCGACGGCTGTCGACGGATAGCGGCGATCTGGTCGTTGCTGTAGTCGCGCTGAAAGATGCTTCATGGGGCCGTCGACGGCTGTCGACGGATAGTCATCGTGTAGCCCAAGCAGCTCCGCGCGCGTGCACGCTTCAATGGGGCCGTCGACGGCTGTCGACGGATAGTACGCGTGCGCGCGCGGCGCTTCCTCACCGAGGAGCAGCTTCAATGGGGCCGTCGACGGCTGTCGACGGATAGGACGTCGTTACCCCTCGACGTCGAGATCGAGAAGCAAGGCAAGCGCTTCAATGGGGCCGTCGACGGCTGTCGACGGATAGTCGGGACATCGAGCATGGCCACCGATCGCGCGTCGATGCTTCAATGGGGCCGTCGACGGCTGTCGACGGATAGCGCGCCAGCGCGCGAGGTGAGCACGCGTGGCGCCGGCGCTTCAATGGGGCCGTCGACGGCTGTCGACGGATAGGTGGATCGCGTGGCCCGAGTGGGCGCCGGTGCAGCAGCTTCAATGGTGCCGTCGACGGCTGTCGACGGATAGCCAGTCGCCGAACGTCGCGTTCGATGCCTCGAGCAGCTCGCTTCAATGGGGCCGTCGACGGCTGTCGACGGATAGATGTTCGGCGACGGGAAGTCGTACGACGTGGGGTCGGTGCTTCAATGGGGCCGTCGACGGCTGTCGACGGATAGCGTGCACGAACGAGCATCGCACCGCCAACATCCGCGTGCTTCAATGGGGCCGTCGACGGCTGTCGACGGATAGGTGCCTACGGTGGCCGGCGCCGACGCACCGCGATCCGAAGCTTCAATGGGGCCGTCGACGGCTGTCGACGGATAGCGGCGGGTGCCTGTTCGCGCAGGTCATCCAGCGCATGACGCTTCAATGGGGCCGTCGACGGCTGTCGACGGATAGGAGTACGGCGAGCTCGTCGTACAGCCGCTGTGGGGCGAGCTTCAATGGGGCCGTCGACGGCTGTCGACGGATAGGGCGAGACGAGGTTCTTCGCGCGGTAGCGCACGAGGTCGCTTCAATGGGGCCGTCGACGGCTGTCGACGGATAGCCGGCGTGCCGGCGATCGTGACGGTGCCCGCGACGGTGCTTCAATGGGGCCGTCGACGGCTGTCGACGGATAGTTCTTGATCGCGTCCTGTAGGTCGCTCGTGTCGCCCTTGCTTCAATGGGGCCGTCGACGGCTGTCGACGGATAGGCGTTCTCGGAGGTCACGAATCGAGCCGTATGGGTCGTGCTTCAATGGGGCCGTCGACGGCTGTCGACGGATAGCCTACGAGCTTGGCGATCCAAAGAAGACGCCAGGAGTGCTTCAATGGGGCCGTCGACGGCTGTCGACGGATAGCAGCTTGCGTTCCTCTTGAGGCTTGAGCTGATCCTCGCTTCAATGGGGCCGTCGACGGCTGTCGACGGATAGCGCAGTCGAACTTGACGCCCTTGGCGGGCTTCCAGTCGCTTCAATGGGGCCGTCGACGGCTGTCGACGGATAGGCGAGCCGATCGATGCGGCCAACTTCGCCGCCGGCGAGCTTCAATGGGGCCGTCGACGGCTGTCGACGGATAGGTTCGGCCTTCGGATCGAGCGGCGTCTCGCTCTCGGCGCTTCAATGGGGCCGTCGACGGCTGTCGACGGATAGCTCTTGGTCGGCGAATCGAAGTGCTTCGGTGTCGTCATGCTTCAATGGGGCCGTCGACGGCTGTCGACGGATAGCGCGCGGCATCGACACGGACACCAACGGCAAGCTCGCGCTTCAATGGGGCCGTCGACGGCTGTCGACGGATAGGTCCCGGTATGGCCCATGCCCGCGCTCACGTTCGAGCAGCTTCAATGGGGCCGTCGACGGCTGTCGACGGATAGGCCTCCGCCATCGAGGCGGTGGAGCGCGAGCTCGCGGCGCTTCAATGGGGCCGTCGACGGCTGTCGACGGATAGGCCCGAGCGCGACCGGCGGCACGTACGAGCCCGGGTTGCTTCAATGGGGCCGTCGACGGCTGTCGACGGATAGCGTAGACGAGGTGGAGCGCGACGGGCAGGTGTCTTGGCTTCAATGGGGCCGTCGACGGATAGACTACGCGTTTGATGTCGAGGTGGCGCCGTGAGTCGGTCGCTTCAATGGGGCCGTCGACGGCTGTCGACGGATAGTCCTGCAGCACGGCCGTGCGGTCGACGACGGCGACCCGCTTCAATGGGGCCGTCGACGGCTGTCGACGGATAGTGCCGCTACTCGAGCAGGAGGTAGCGGAGCTGCGGGCGCTTCAATGGGGCCGTCGACGGCTGTCGACGGATAGAGGCGTCGACGAGGGGCTTGCCCTCGGGGGTGGCGGCGCTTCAATGGGGCCGTCGACGGCTGTCGACGGATAGAGGGCATGTAGTCCAAGCGCAGATTGTCGGAGTGGTGGCTTCAATGGGGCCGTCGACGGCTGTCGACGGATAGCGCTCGGCAGCGAGGACTCCGACGACCCGAAGCAGCTCGCTTCAATGGGGCCGTCGACGGCTGTCGACGGATAGCCTCAAAACCGGCGACTGGCCGGTTAGCGCCGCCACGCTGCTTCAATGGGGCCGTCGACAGCTGTCGACGGATAGGGGCGAGCGCGCTCGCGTAGGAGATCCCCACGAGCGCGCTTCAATGGGGCCGTCGACGGCTGTCGACGGATAGCCTGCCGCGCGTCGACGCACGTCTTGTCCTTGCGGGCGCTTCAATGGGGCCGTCGACGGCTGTCGACGGATAGGAGTTCGCCTGCTAGGTGTCTCCGCGTGAACCGGTAGCTTCAATGGGGCCGTCGACGGCTGTCGACGGATAGGGGGCAACCTCATCTCGATCACGCGCCAGGCGATCGTGCTTCAATGGGGCCGTCGACGGCTGTCGACGGATAGGCGCGACAAGGCGCCGAGCAAGCCGATGGAGTTCGGGCTTCAATGGGGCCGTCGACGGCTGTCGACGGATAGCTCGACACGAGCCCGCGCAGCGCCGACGGGTGGCCGACGCTTCAATGGGGCCGTCGACGGCTGTCGACGGATAGCGTCGAGTGACCGCACGATGCGGCCGGCGGCGAACTTGCTTCAATGGGGCCGTCGACGGCTGTCGACGGATAGCGGGCACCGGAGCGCCGCCGTTCGCGTCGGGGAACACGCTTCAATGGGGCCGTCGACGGCTGTCGACGGATAGCAAGATTCCTCGAGGAGAGGCGTACAACAGGCTGCTGCTTCAATGGGGCCGTCGACGGCTGTCGACGGATAGTGATCGAGGGCCCGAATTCGGCGGCGTGCTGGTAGAGGCTTCAATGGGGCCGTCGACGGCTGTCGACGGATAGACGTCCCGACGCTCGTCGCCGGGTAAACCGAACACGGGCTTCAATGGGGCCGTCGACGGCTGTCGACGGATAGGCCGCGTAGACTGGCAGGAACGGGACGCGGCGCCCCTGGCTTCAATGGGGCTGTCGACGGCTGTCGACGGATAGGGACAGCGAGGCTACCCGCAGGATTACCGCGGAGCAGAGCTTCAATGGGGCCGTCGACGGCTGTCGACGGATAGGCTACACCTACGAGGCCGCGGGACCCGAGGCGCAGGAGCTTCAATGGGGCCGTCGACGGCTGTCGACGGATAGCCGCCCCCGCCCCCGCCGACCGGAACGGATCTCGTCGTGCTTCAATGGGGCCGTCGACGGCTGTCGACGGATAGTCGGATGAAGGATGTTGGAGCGTGATCTGTTTCGACGAGCTTCAATGGGGCCGTCGACGGCTGTCGACGGATAGCGAGATGCCCTGCGGGTTGCCGGTCGTCGTCGGGTAGCTTCAATGGGGCCGTCGACGGCTGTCGACGGATAGTTGTTGCGCGGATCCTTCCGGCCCTCGTCGGTCTCCGCGCTTCAATGGGGCCGTCGACGGCTGTCGACGGATAGGCATCGACGAGCTGCTGGTCGGCGACGCGCCCGACTTGCTTCAATGGGGCCGTCGACGGCTGTCGACGGATAGCGCATCGCCGCGCGACGCCGAAGACGATCGACGACGTGCTTCAATGGGGCCGTCGACGGCTGTCGACGGATAGGCGTTCACCGAGATCCATGTTGCGATTTACTTAGACTGCTTCAATGGGGCCGTCGACGGCTGTCGACGGATAGTCGGCGGCGAGCTTCCAGGCGGCCGCGGTCTTCGCCTCGCTTCAATGGGGCCGTCGACGGCTGTCGACGGATAGCCTGCGTCCATCCCAGCATCATCTCCGAGGGGTCTGAGCTTCAATGGGGCCGTCGACGGCTGTCGACGGATAGCGGCGTAGAACTCATCCCAGTCGGCGCGGTCGCGCGGTCGCTTCAATGGGGCCGTCGACGGCTGTCGACGGATAGCGTAGCCCCAGCGCTCGCTCACCTGCTGCGGGTTCCGGCTTCAATGGGGCCGTCGACGGCTGTCGACGGATAGAGCCGCCCGAGCTGTGGCGTCCCTCGTTCATGTTCGGCTTCAATGGGGCCGTCGACGGCTGTCGACGGATAGCTCCTCCACGGTCGCGAGCCCGCGGGCGCCCGCGCCCACGCTTCAATGGGGCCGTCGACGGCTGTCGACGGATAGCATGGGCGCACTGCCCCATCTGGACAGCCGCGGTCCGGCTTCAATGGGGCCGTCGACGGCTGTCGACGGATAGCGGACCAGGAGGGCGCCGCGCGCATCGCGACCGACGTGCTTCAATGGGGCCGTCGACGGCTGTCGACGGATAGCACGACCACTGCGTTGATCGCGATTACAAGGACTTCCGGCTTCAATGGGGCCGTCGACGGCTGTCGACGGATAGGACCCTGAAGTGGCAGGAAGGGCGCTAACAATGGCGAAGCTTCAATGGGGCCGTCGACGGCTGTCGACGGATAGCATCTCGCTGACTCGTACACGGAGGTCTCCAATCGCCTGCTTCAATGGGGCCGTCGACGGCTGTCGACGGATAGCGACCGCTTCGTGGTGGGCGCCGACACTGCCCCCATGCTTCAATGGGGCCGTCGACGGCTGTCGACGGATAGTGCGAGAGCTCCAAGGCACGAACGCCGTCGAGCACTGGCTTCAATGGGGCCGTCGACGGCTGTCGACGGATAGGAGGCAACACGATCGTCACGTCGCCGTCTCTGGTCTCGCTTCAATGGGGCCGTCGACGGCTGTCGACGGATAGTTCATCGCTACCGAGTGTCGGGGTGCCGTCAAAATCGGCTTCAATGGGGCCGTCGACGGCTGTCGACGGATAGTTCAGACTCCAATGACCGGCATCCCGGAGGTGCTGGAGCTTCAATGGGGCCGTCGACGGCTGTCGACGGATAGCTCGTAGTGACGCTGCACGAGGACCGAGGCGCGCCCGCTTCAATGGGGCCGTCGACGGCTGTCGACGGATAGCTCGCCACCATCACGGCGCGCCAGCTGCGCAACGTGTTGCTTCAATGGGGCCGTCGACGGCTGTCGACGGATAGCTGCGGCAGCTCTCGCGCTCGCCCTGATGTTCGTTGCCGCTTCAATGGGGCCGTCGACGGCTGTCGACGGATAGGCCGGGTGCCGCGCGGGCTACGGATCGCGACGTCGTCGCTTCAATGGGGCCGTCGACGGCTGTCGACGGATAGACCGTGACCGGACTCGCCGGCATGCTCACAGCGCTCCTGCTTCAATGGGGCCGTCGACGGCTGTCGACGGATAGCTGGTCGCGAGCTCGGCGAGCGACGTCGCCGCGTCGGTGCTTCAATGGGGCCGTCGACGGCTGTCGACGGATAGGATCACGAGCCACACCAGGCACCGCATGCGGGAGCGGGCTTCAATGGGGCCGTCGACGGCTGTCGACGGATAGCCGCATCCTCGACGAGCCCATCGGCGACGTCCGCCTGGCTTCAATGGGGCCGTCGACGGCTGTCGACGGATAGGCGGTCATGCCCACTGTCATGCAGTGGGCATGAACCCGCTTCAATGGGGCCGTCGACGGCTGTCGACGGATAGGTGGTACAGCTAGACCACCGCATTTGCGGATGTACCTGGCTTCAATGGGGCCGTCGACGGCTGTCGACGGATAGGCCGTCCAGGCTAGCGAGGACGTAGTTCGCGACGCGGCGCTTCAATGGGGCCGTCGACGGCTGTCGACGGATAGGCCTGCCCAAGCCGGCGACGGTGATGAGGCTCTACGAGCTTCAATGGGGCCGTCGACGGCTGTCGACGGATAGCATCGACGAGATTAAGTCGGCTGTCAAAGATTGGGTGGAGCTTCAATGGGGCCGTCGACGGCTGTCGACGGATAGGCCAGGGACGTCGTCGAGCAACACGAAGCGACCGAGCTGCTTCAATGGGGCCGTCGACGGCTGTCGACGGATAGGTCGTCAAGCTCGAGTCGTGGCGGCTGCCGATCGGCGAGCTTCAATGGGGCCGTCGACGGCTGTCGACGGATAGACGTCTTCGTGATGCGGTCCGAGCCCGGGCCGTCGGCGCTTCAATGGGGCCGTCGACGGCTGTCGACGGATAGGAGCTCGAGCACGGCGGGCACCGCGTCGCCGCGCGCGCTTCAATGGGGCCGTCGACGGCTGTCGACGGATAGTCCGCCACCTCGTCCTGCGCCCCAGGACGGTACTTCTCGCTTCAATGGGGCCGTCGACGGCTGTCGACGGATAGCACGTCCACCAGTCGCGCTTGGCCGCCTCGTGGCTCTCGCTTCAATGGGGCCGTCGACGGCTGTCGACGGATAGGGCGCTTCACGGCCGCTCCCCGGAGAGGGCGCCAGCGGCGCTTCAATGGGGCCGTCGACGGCTGTCGACGGATAGGGGCGCCGCGCTTGGTCTGGATCACGCCGCTGCGGTCGCTTCAATGGGGCCGTCGACGGCTGTCGACGGATAGTGCGGAGCGACCTCGCCACACCGGTTGCAGAACGCCGGGCTTCAATGGGGCCGTCGACGGCTGTCGACGGATAGCACGCGCGCCACTTCGGGAAGGAGCCGTGGGAGTGACGCTTCAATGGGGCCGTCGACGGCTGTCGACGGATAGGTGGCGCCGACCTCGCGGTCGTTCCCTCCCCCACTCGCTTCAATGGGGCCGTCGACGGCTGTCGACGGATAGGCACATCGTGATCGTGCTCTCCGTCTTCGAGTAGGTGCTTCAATGGGGCCGTCGACGGCTGTCGACGGATAGATCGGCGCAGGCGCGGGAACGGCCGAGCGAAGACCGGGCTTCAATGGGGCCGTCGACGGCTGTCGACGGATAGATCGACGTCCGCGACATGACCGAGGTTCAGGTCTGCCTGCTTCAATGGGGCCGTCGACGGCTGTCGACGGATAGCAGGCGGGACGCTCGAGATCGTGATGTCGCCCTCGGTGCTTCAATGGGGCCGTCGACGGCTGTCGACGGATAGATCACCGCCGGCCCGACGAAGGACAACAACTGGGTCATGCTTCAATGGGGCCGTCGACGGCTGTCGACGGATAGATGGCCTCGGCGCCCCTGAGGATGCGCCGACCGGTGTGCTTCAATGGGGCCGTCGACGGCTGTCGACGGATAGACCGAGACTCAGCCGCGCTCGATTGCGCTGCGTGACGAGCTTCAATGGGGCCGTCGACGGCTGTCGACGGATAGCTTGCGCTGGTAGGCGGTGGCGACACCTTGGACGATCTGGCTTCAATGGGGCCGTCGACGGCTGCGACGGATAGCGGTGACGAGGTTCGCCGCGGCGCTCCAGGAGAGATTGCTTCAATGGGGCCGTCGACGGCTGTCGACGGATAGACGATCACCCGGCGGCGCCCGGCGGCGTGACCGTCGAGCTTCAATGGGGCCGTCGACGGCTGTCGACGGATAGACCGTGCTAGATGAGGTCCGCCGTCGACGACCGTCGGCTTCAATGGGGCCGTCGACGGCTGTCGACGGCTGTCGACGGATAGGATCTCGGCCGAGACCACG
>JAHBVW010000080.1 GCA_019637375.1 Deltaproteobacteria bacterium
CGGCCGCGCGCATGGTCGAGCAGATGCGCGGCGCGCCGCGGGCCCTCGCGTGGTCGACGCCGCCCGCGGCCGATGCGGACCCCTCGCCGCCGGGTCCGTACGCCGCGACCGACGTCCACCGCTGCGCCTTCTCCGCGGTCTCGCACGCCGCGCACGCGCTCGCCTTCGGCCACACCGTCGACGGGCTCGCCTACCCCGAGGCGTCGCGCCGGGCCATGCGCCGGCTCGCCGCCGTCGCCGTGCGCACCGTCGCGGAGCTCCCGCCGGCGTGACGTGCACCGGGCCGCGGGCGTGGCAGGATGCCGCGCGTGGCCAGCCTGGTGGTGTTCGTCGACGCCGACGCGTTCCGCGCGCTGCGCGACGGCCGGCCGCGCAGCCCGGGCGCGCGCTGGCGCCTGGGCGGTGGGGACCTGTTGCATCCGCAGCTGGGCCTCCTCGACGAGGATGGGCTGCTCGTGGTGGTCACGCTCGAGGGCACGGCGGCGGTGGCGGTGGCCGCCGTCGAGGATCCGCGGGTGAACGCGCACGTGTTCGCCGGCGGCGACGCGATCGAGCTCGATCACGACATCACGCACCTCCTGCCGCGCCTCGGCTTCGTCGACGCGACCGCACTCGCGGAGGCGATCGCGCGCGCGCAGATGCACCTGGTGCTCGCGCCGGAGCAGGTCGACGTGCTGCGCTACGAGCTCGACCTCGACGGCACCGCCGCGGCGGCGACCGCGCCGCGGCCACCGCGCGTGCTCGTCGACGACGACACGACGCGCATGCTCCGCGCCGCCGTGCTGCGCGAGCCCGGCAACGACGCGCCGCGCATGCTGTACGCGGATCGCCTGCAGGACCTCGGCGATCCGCGCGGCGAGCTGATCGCGCTGCAGCTCGCGCGCGGCCGCGGCGGCGTCCCGAAGGAGCGCGAGCGCGAGCTGGTGCCGCTGTTCGCGCACGCGTGCGCCGGCCCGCTCGCGACGTGGCTGCTGCGCGGCTTCTCGCTCGAGCGCGGCTTCGTCGCGCAGGGCGCGGCCGACGACGCCGCGATCGACGCGGAGGCGCTCGCCAGCGCCGAGTGGGCCACCGTCGAGGCGATCCAGACGAGCCACGCCGCGCTCGCGACGAGCCCGCGCCTCGTGTCCGCGCGGCGCCTCGCGACCGACCTCGACCTCGGCGCCCTCGCCGCCGCGCCGCGGCCGCTGCCGTACGCGGCGATCACCGGGCGCCGCGCGCGCTTCGTCGACGCCGACCCGGTCGCGGCCGGCCTCCCGATGCCGCGCGAGGTCCACCGCGCGTGGCGGGCCGCGCTCGACGTCGGCGCGCTCGCGAACCTGCGCGTCCTCGGCGTGCGGGCGCGCGACGCCCACGCCGACGACGTCCTCGCGCTCCTGCGCAGCTCGCTCGCGCGCGGCCTCGACCGCCTCGACCTCGAGAACCCCACCGACGCCGACGTGCCCACCTTCGGCGCCGCGTTCCGCGAGCTCGCCGCCGCGGGCCCCGCGCTGCCGGTGCTGTCGCTGCGCCTGTGGCGCGCCGTCGGCGACCACCCCCAGTACCCGGTCTCCGAGGTGATCGTGGCGGCCGCGCGCGAGCGCGTCGTCGTCGAGACCTCCGGCGCCGTCGACGCCGCCCACGCCGGCGCCATCGCCGACCTCGCCGCCGCCCTCGGCGCCGGCGTCCCGCGCCTCGAGCTGCGCTCGCGCCACCCCCAGCCATCGCTCGCCGCCGCCGCCCGCGCCCGCTTCGCCGAGGTCGTCGTCGACACGCGCGCCCACCCGTCGCTCGCGCTGTAGGCTGCGCGTGGATGCTCCGAGGGCCGAGGTAACGACGACTCCGGCACGTCGTCACGAGCCTGATCGACCCGGCCGTCGTCGAGCGGGAGCCACCTCGAGCGGCGCATCGCCGCGGCGGTACCTACCAGCGGCCGGAGACGACGAACGCGGGCGCGACGCCGCCGCCGGCATCGCGCGCCATCGACGGTGCGAGCTGCCACGCGCGCGCCTTCTGCTTGTCGTTGAAGCGGCGGGCGGCGCGCGAGGCGTCGATGATGTCGTAGATCGTCGACGTCACGAACGTCGCCGCGCCGGCGAGCATCAGCAGCTCGCCGTTGCGCTGGTACTCCCTCCACTCGCGGTCGCGCTCGTTGCAGGTGCTGATGCAGTCGTCGAGGGGCGTGACCGCGACGCGGAGGAGGCCGATGGCGAACGCGGTCAGCGCGCCGGTGCGCAGGAGGCTCATCCGCAGGGCGTGGCCGTTCTCGCCGGCGTAGATGTGGCCGGCCGACGGCCCGACGAGCACGCCGGCCGTGCCGAGGAAGCCGAGCGCCGCGTTGTCGTCGCGGCCCGAGGCGGCGAGCGACAGGTAGCCGATCGCGGTCGCGCCGATCGCCCACATCGTGGCGGCCCCCTCGCTCTTCTGCTCGACGTCCTGGGGCACCATCACGTAACCCGGCGGTGCGGTCGGTGCGGTCAGGGCCGGCTGGGCAGCGGCGGTTCCCACGGTGGCGAGGACGAGCAGGGCGGCGACGGCGGCGCGCTTCATGCCGGCCCTTAGAGCAGCCGTCGGGCCAGCCGCGCGCGGCCGTTTTCAGGCACTTGCGGATCGCGCGTTCACCACCCCATGACGCCGATGTCGCGATCCGCGCGGCCGCGAGCTAGTTCTCGATCGACTCGAGCAGCTCGCCGATCGTCTCCTCGATGCGGATCGCGAGCGCCTTGGGCAGCGGCGCGCCGTCCTCGGCGATCAGCGACGACAGGCGGCGCGCGACGTTCGCGATCTGGCCGCGCAGCTTCTCCTTCTTGTCGCGCTCGGTCTGCGGGAACACGATCTCGCCGAACTTGCGCTGCAGCACGGGCGCCTCGGCGCCCTCCTCGAACGCGATGCGGTGGAGCGAGCGCAGCGTCTCGGCGTCGCCGTTGCCTTCCTCGGTCGCCTTCTTCACGAACTCGACGGTCGCGATGCTCGGGATCGGCGCCTCGAAGTGATCCGTCCGCGCGCGCTCGATCACCTTCGGGGCGCTCGACTCGAGGAAGCGATAGCTGCCGAGCAGCTTCGCGACCGTCGACCCGCGCAGGTGGAGCTCCTTGCGGCAGTACGCGTCGAAGTCCGTGAACCCCCACTTCTCCCACAGGCGCTTCTCGTTCACCGCCGACAGCGCCTCGGCGAGCTCGAGCCACGTCCGCTTGAACGCGCGCGCCTTCTGCAGCGTGTCGGCGCGCTCCGGATCGTGCGAGACCGCGATCATGCGGTCCTCCATCTGCCGGTCCGTCTTCGTGATGATCTTCGTGCCCATCGCGCGGCCACGCTAGACGAGGGGTCTGATCACGCCGCGGAAAACTGAGGCTTCAAGACAGGTTCTCGACGAGTTAGACTGCGGCACAGGTCGTGCTGATCGCCCGCTCCGTGAGGTGGCTCGCCGTCGTGCTCGTCGCAGCGCTGATGGGCGGCTGTCCGCTCGCGTCGAAGGCGTCGCTCGACAACGGCGGCGACGACTTCAACCCGGAGGACCCCGGGCCGTCGCGCGGCTACTGCGGCAGCGACGAGGACTGCCTCGCCGTCGGCGGGTCGTGCTGCGAATGCCCGACGTTCGCCGTCTCGCACAACGACCCGTTCTCGCTCGCGTGCGAGGACGTGGTGTGCCCGCCGCGCACCGACTGCGCGGCCAACCTCGTCGCGAAGTGCGTCGTCCCCGAGCACAAGTGCGACCTGCGCTGCCGCGAGCTGTCGTGCAACGTGTCGTGCGCCGGCGGCTTCGCGAGCGACGCGAACGGCTGCCTCACGTGTGCGTGCGCGCAGGCGCCGGCGAACGGCTGCCTCGTCGACACCGACTGCGTGCGCGTGCGCGACGACTGCTGCGGCTGCGCGCTCGGCGGCTTCGACACGGCCGTGCTGAAGACCGAGCAGGCCCAGCACGAGGCCCAGCTCATGTGCTCGGCGACGCCGTCGTGCCCGGGCGTCGACACGTGCATCGCCGGCGCGGTGCCGCGCTGCCTGCAGGGCAGCTGCGTGCTGTTCGCCGGTGGTCTGCCGAGCAACGCGTGTGGTCGACCCGACCTGCCCCCGTGCCCGTCGGGCTCCGAGTGCGTGCTGAACTCGAGCGATTCGGCAAACGTACACGGCGTCGGCGTCTGCGCCGCCACCCCCTGATCTGCGCGCCGGACCCAAGGATCGTGCGTCGAGCACGGTCCCGGAAGCCGCCTTCGCGATCGGGTGTGCCGGCGCCCCGACGCGTTATACTGGCGGCCTTATGAGTGACAGCACCGCGGGCCCGGCGGGGTCGGCGCCGTACATGCAGCAACCGTCGCTCCTCGGGGAGGTGCTCGACGGTCGCTACAAGATCCTTCGCAAGCTCGGTGAGGGCGGGATGGGTGAGGTCTACGCGGCCGAGCACATCCACATCGAGAAGAAGTTCGCGATCAAGCTGCTGCGCCCCGAGATCGTCTCGAACCAGGAGGCCGTGCAGCGGTTCCGCCAGGAAGCTCGCTCGAGCTCGTCGATCGGTCACCGCAACATCATCTCGATCGAAGACTTCGGTGCGCTGCCCGACGGGCGCATCTACATGTGCATGGAGCTGCTGAACGGCGCAGCGCTCAACGATCTGATCACGCAGCCGCAGCCGGTCGACCGGCTGCTCAACATCCTGATCCAGACCGGCCACGGGCTCGCGGCGGCGCACGCGAAGAACATCGTCCACCGCGACATGAAGCCCGAGAACATCTTCGTCACGATCGGGCCGCAGAACGAGGACGTCCCGAAGATCCTCGACTTCGGGATCGCGAAGGTCGCGGGCAACGACGGGCAGAACAACCTGACCCGCACGGGCACGATCTTCGGCACGCCGTTCTACATGGCGCCCGAGCAGGCGCTCGGAAATCCCGTCGACGCGCGCACCGACATCTACGCGATGGGCGTGATCATGTACGAGGTGTTCGCCGGCTCGCTGCCGTTCCAGGGCGAGTCGTTCATGGGCATCCTCACGCAGCACATCACGACGGAGCCCGAGCCGGTCGCGCAGCGCGCGACCAAGGCGGGTCGCCAGCTGCCGCCCGGCCTCGCCGACATCATCACGCGCTGCATGCAGAAGAACCCGGCGACGCGGTTCGCGTCGATGGACGAGCTCGTCAACGCGCTCGTCGGGCTGTACCGCGGGATCGCGGGCCCCGGCATGAGCACGTACATGGAGGCGTTCCCGGTCAGCTCGCAGCACCCGATCGCGACGCCCGCGACGGGGCCGTACGTCGTCCCCGGCAACCAGGCCGGCGGCGTCGCGCCGACGGTCGCGCCGAACGCGCCGATGGGTCACCAGCCGACGGGGCAGGTCGCGCTCGTCGCGCACCCGAGCGGTCCGGGCCCCGCGGGGCCGGGCCCGGGCGCGACCGGGCCGCAGCCGTATCCGCCCGTCGGACCGTCGGCGACCGGGCCGATCGTCGGCCCGTCGGGCTCGTACGCCCACGCGACGCCCGCGAAGAAGGGCAGCAAGCTGCCGCTGATCATCATCCTCGTGCTGCTCCTCGGCGGCGGCGCCGCGGCGGCGATCTACTTCCTCGTCCTCAACAACGACGACAAGAAGGAAGAGAAGGTCGCCGACAACGACAAGGACAAGGGCGGCGACGACAAGGACAAGGATAAGGACAAGGACAAGGATAAAGACAAGGACAGGGATAAGGACAAAGACAAAGACAAAGGCTCGGGCGAGAAGAGCAACGGGGGCTCCGATACGAAAGACGTCAAAGACGGCCCGGGCTCCGACACGAAAGACGCGGGCTCCGACGCGAAGGACCCAGGCCCGGGCTCCGATGTGAAGGACGGCCCGGGCCCGGGCTCCGAGACGAAGGTCGGCCCGGGCTCCAGCGACTCCGGCTCGAACGCGCCGAAGGTCGATCTCGTCGCCGAGCTCGAGAAGCTCGCGGACCGCACGTGCGAGTGCAAGAAGGAGCTGCACTGCGTCCACAAGGTCGTGACCGACCTCGCGGCGATGGCGCGCGAGCACAAGGACGACAAGGTCGCCTTCGACAAGGCGCGCAGCGACCAGGCCGGCAAGAAGCTGCTCGACTGCGCGCTCGCCGCGGGCATGAGCCAGCAGGTGCTGATCAACGCCGCGGCGAAGGGTCAGGATCCTCCTCCCGTGCCGGAAGCACCTCAGGCTGTGAACGTCGCGATACGGAGCACCGCCGCGGGCCCGTTCACCCTCTACGAGAATGGGAAGAAGGTGCTCGACGGGCCGGGGACGATCGCGATCACTCCCGGAAAACCGAGGGCGTTCCAGGTCCGGGCGCACGGTTTCAAGCCCGC
Source organism: Deltaproteobacteria bacterium (assembly GCA_019637375.1). Classification (GTDB taxonomy): domain Bacteria; phylum Myxococcota_A; class Polyangia; order Haliangiales; family Haliangiaceae; genus JABFXX01. The sequence goes on from JAHBVW010000080.1 coordinate 6,277, forward strand.
GACGATCCACCTCGACGGCAAGACGACGAGCTACACGGTTCGCCTCGACAAGCTCCCAACCGTGACACCCGGATCAGGGACGGCGACCAAGCCCGTCGAGCAGGACTGCTCGAAGGTGCTCATCAATCCGTCGAGCGAAGCCTGCAGAAGGCAATACTGTCCGACGCACGGTCAGGACCTTCGCTGCCAGGTCGAGTGAAGATTTCACCCTGTTGTGGCAACCAGCAGTGCGTGTGGCATGAAACCTGAACGCTCAACCGGGATCGAAAGAAGACCCCCCATGCGCAACCCCGCCCAGAAGATTCGAGCCCTCCTCCTCATGCTGGCGATGGTCCTCGGGGCGTCGGCCGGCACCGCCCTGGCCGACGCGCGCTCGGACGCGCGCGATCACTACATGGCCGGCGTGAAGTTCTACAACGCCAGCGACTTCCGGTCCGCGATCCGGGAGTTCTCGGCCGCGCACCAGCTCGCCCCAGCCGACCTCAACAACTACAACCTCGCGCTTTGCTACGACAAGCTCGGCGAGGCCGAGCCCGCGATGCAGTATTACCGCGCGTTCCTCGGCGCCCAGCCGGCGACCGACAAGAAGGCCGAGATCGAGGCGAGCATCCAGCGCCTCGATGCGGCGGTGAAGTCGGCGTCGGCCAAGAAGGCCGAGGAGCTGCGCAAGGCCGACGAGCTGCGCCGCGCCGAAGAGGCACGCGCGGCCGAGGAAGCGCGCAAGGCCGACGAGGCCCGCCGCGTCGCGGCGGCCGAGGAAGCCCGCAGGAAGGCCGAGGAAGACGCCCGGAAGGCCGCTGCGGCGGGACCGTCGGTTGGCCCCTCGGGACCGTCGGCGGTGGGCCCGGCCGGCCCGGTGGGCGGTGGCTCGACGGGCACGGTGAGCGGCGGCACGGTCGTCTCGACGGGTGATCGCCAGCTCGATCGCGCGAGCGCCATCGATATCAACTCGATCCGCGACCAGCGCGTGGGTGGTGGAGCGAGCGGAATGCCCGACACGCGTGGTGGACCTTCGGCGGCGCGCGGCGGCGCGCAGCCCGGCGACCTCGGTGCGGCGAACGGCAACGGCCAGCTCTCGAACGGTCAGCCCGCCACGGCCGAGGATCCGAGCCGCCCGAACACGGCGGGCGTCCAGCCGACGCAGAACCCCGCCGGGAGCGACACGCCGAAGAAGGTCGAGCCCGTCTACAAGAAGTGGTGGTTCTGGGCCGTCGTCGCGGTGAGCGCGTACGTCGTGTACTCGATCGCCACGGAGAACTCGTCCGACGTGCGCCCGGGCGTCCGCGGCCGCGAGCTCCCGCCCCTCCCGATGGGCGGCAACCTGGCGCAGCCGGGCGGCATGACGCTCCTGCGCTTCTGAGCGCGTCCCGTCACGTCACCAACCACGAGGGCGAGGAGCGATCCTCGCCCTCGTCGCGTTTCGGCCTCCCTTGGCTCCCGCACGGCCGGATTCACCGGTGCGGGCTCGACCCGCTCCATCCGGCAACTCGTCGGCCGGGGCAGACCCGCGGCGGGAGCCGCGCGTTTATCATCGGACATGCGGCGAATCGGTCCGGTCCTGGCGAGCCTGTGCTTCGTGGGTGCGTGCGGCGCGTCGAACCTCGAGCGCGAGGCGGCCGTGGCGGCGCCGAGCATCATGAAGGTCGCGCCGCCGGCGCCCGCGAAGGTGACGGTGATGATGACCGCCGCCACGCTCGGCGAGGACTGCGGCGGCGCGGCGCCGTCGCCACCTCCGCCGGCGCCGGCGCCGCCGCCGCCGAAGTTCGCGAAGCCGCCGGGCGGCGCGGAGCGTGCGGACAGCAGCGCCGGCGACATCGATCCGGCGCGCGCGCGTGGCGCCCGGGCGCGCGCGAGGTGCGAGCCGACGTCGATGCAGCTGATGGTGATCGCGGGCGCGGGCGTCGCGCCGACGTCGATCCGCGTGAAGAAGGTCGAGCTCGTCGACGACACGGGCAAGCTGATCGGGACGCTGACGCCGCGCGCGCCGACGGCGTGGTCGGACGCCGACGGCGTGTACCGGGCGTGGAACGAGACGATCGCGCCCGACACCAGGCTCGCGGTCAGCTACGTGCTGTCCCGACCCGACTGGACGGGCGTGAAGGACCGCGCGCGCCACGCCTACGTCGTGCGCGCGGTCGTCACCGTCGGCGGCGCGGACCAGACCGTGCAGCGCGACGCCTACATCTCGGCGCCGACGATCATGCCGCCCAACGTCCGCACCTAGGCGCATTCGAGACCCCGCGCGCCCGGCGTGCGTCTAAGCTGGAACGATGCTGAAGCATGGACTCCTGGTGGCCGGGTGGTTCTTGGCCGGCGCGTGTCACGCGTCGCACTCGTCGAACGAAGCGAGCGTCCCGACGATCGCGAAGACCCCGCCTCCGGCGCCCGCGAAGGTCGCCGTCGAGATGACGGCCGCGACGCTGGGTGAGGACTGCGGCGGCACGACGCCGACCGCGCCGCCGGCGAAGATCTTCAAGGCGGAGAAGGCGGAGAAGGCGGACATGGCCGACGCCCCCAAGGCCAAGGGCAAGTCGTCGTCGATGCGCCGCTGCCAGCAGACGTCGATGCAGCTCGCGATCGTCGGGCAGCCGGGCACGCCCGCGACCGCGATCAAGGTCAAGAAGGTCGAGCTCTACGACGACGCGAAGAAGCTGATCGGGACGCTGACGGCGAGCTCGCCGACGGTGTGGTCCGACGACGACGGCATCTACAAGCCGTGGAACCAGGCCGTCGCGAGCGGCGCGAAGCTGTCGGTCAGCTACGTGCTGTCGCAGCCCGACTGGGGCGGCGTGAAGGACAAGGCGAGCCGCGCGTACGTGCTGAAGGCCGTCGTCACCGTCGGCAGCGCGGACCAGACGGTCGAGCGCGAGGCCGAGGTGTCGGCGCCCACGATCATGCCGCCGAACGTCAAGACCTGAGATGCGCGCCGCGCTCGTCGCAGCCGTGCTCGCCGTCGCGTGCGGCGAGCGCACGCAGGCCGCGCAGCCGCCGCCGGCGCCGCCCGCGACGGAGGTGCCGACGCCCGTCGAGGCGGAGCCCTGGTCCGACGCGTGGCTCGCACGCGAGGGCCAGCGGTTCGTGAGCGACACGCCGTACCGGCGCGCGGCGCTCGAGCACTCGCTCGCGAACCACGCGAACATGTACTCGCACCACCGGCTGAGCCGCTACGCGCTCGGCGACGCGGGCTGGGACCTGTTGCCGGTGTGGAACCCGCGCTCGGCGCAGGTCGACGCGGCGGCCGCGCGGCAGCTCGAGCGCGGCGAGATGCCGGATGCGCCGGCGCAGCGGCTGTGGGACGGCGTCGTGCCGACGACGATGGCCGGCTGGGTCGAGCTCGGGCGCCGCGTGTTCTTCGCGTACCCGCTGCGCGCCGAGGTGTTCTTCGAGTGGGGGATGACCCGGCCCGACGTGGTCGCGGCGGCCGGCGTCGAGCGCACCGCCGACGGCGCGGTCCCGGGCATGGTCGTGTTCGGCGACGTCGACGGCGAGACCCGCGTCGGCATCACGTGCGCGATGTGCCACGCGAAGGTCGAGGGCGGCGTCGCCGTCGCGGGCGGCGCGCGGCGCAACTTCGACTACGGCCGGCTGCGGCTCGCGTACTTCGCCGACACCGGCGAGTACGTCGACCCCGATCAGGCGCGGCGGATGAAGAGCTGGGGGCCGGGGCGCGCCGACGTCACCGAGGACGACGACGAGGACCCGGTCGCGATCCCGGACCTGTGGGGCCTGCGCTCGCAGGGGTGGCTGACGTCCGCGGGGACGATCCGGCACGACAGCCCGCTCGCGCTCGCGATCCGCCAGGAGACGCAGCTGATCGACGCGAACCACCAGAAGATCCGGCCGCCGCGCGAGCTCGCGTGGGCGCTCGCGATGTACGTCTACTCGCTCGCACCGCCGGCGCGCGCCGCGGCGGAGTCGCCGGCGATCCGGCGCGGCGCGGCGGTGTTCGCCGAGGGCTGCGCGCGCTGCCACGCGAACGCGGCGCGCGGCGGCAAGCGGATCGCCGTCGCGGCGATCGGCACCGATCCGGGGCTCGCGACCGGGCGCGGCCGCGGCACCGGGCACTACCGCGTGCCGCCGCTCGTGCGGCTCGCCGAGGGTGCGCCGTTCCTGCACGACGCGTCGGTGGCGACGCTCTCCGAGCTCCTCTCGCCCGACCGCCTCGCGCCGGGCTACCGCGCCGGGCGCCTCGGGCCGGGCCCGATCCGCGGGCACGTGTTCGGGACCGAGCTGAGCGCGACCGACCGCGCGGCGCTGATCGCGTACCTCGAGACGCTGTAGAGTCGGGCGTGATGTCTCCCGTGTCGGGGCGCCCGCTCATCGTCGCGCTGGCCTGCTGCGCCGCCGTCGCCGCCGCCGCGGCGTGCGTGGACTCGGGCCCCGGTCCGCAGCCGAAGAAGATCGATCCGCAGTACGTGGCGTCGCACGTGCTCGACAAGGCGCCGGCCGACCTCGAGCGCTGGGACGTCGCGCTCGGCGACGCGCTCGTGTACCTGGGCAACAAGGTCGACAAGACGCGCGTCGCGCCCGGGCAGCCGGTCACGATCACGCACTACTGGCAGGCGAAGCGGCCGATCGACGCGCGCTGGCGGCCGTTCGGGCTCGTGCGGGGGCCGGCGAACACCGAGGACTTCATGAACCTGCAGCTCACGGACATGCAGATCGCGCGTCCGCCGTCGAGCTGGAAGCCGAACGAGATCATCGAGGACGTCCAGGTCATCGTGCTGCGCCCCGACTGGCGGTCGGCGGAGGCGACGGTGCTCGTCGGGCTGATCGAGCAGGGCGGCCACGGCCCGCTCGACCGCATGGCCGCGACGGGCGAGCACACGCGCGATCGCGCGATCGTCGCGCGCGTCCTCGAGGTCGACCTCGCGCGCGCGGTGCGCCCGGGCACGATCCACATCCCGCGCGCGATGGGCGCGATCGCGATCGACGGGCTCGGGACCGACGTCGGGTGGTCCAACGCCGTGACGTCGCCGGAGCTCGTGACGGGCGAGGGCAGCGTCGATCCCGCCGGCAAGGCGATCGCGAAGATGACGTGGGACGACGAGCACCTGTACGTGTTCGTGTCCGTGACCGACCCCGACATCGTGACGCCGTACACCAAGCACGACGACACGCTGTGGAAGGCCGACTGCATCGAGCTGTTCATCGACGCCGACGGAAACCGCTCCGGCTACATCGAGCTCCAGGTCAACCCGAACAACGCCACGTTCGACTCGTGGTTCGCGACGACGCGCGCCCAGCCCGGCGACGTGTCGTGGGAGAGCAACATGGTCACCGCCGTGAAGCTGCGCGGCACGACCGAGGGCGGCGACGCCGACATCGGCTGGGACGTCGAGATGGCGATCCCGTGGGAGGCGGTGAAGGGCCGCGACGCGAACATGAAGGTGCGCCTCCCGCCGCGCGTCGGGGACCGCTTCCGCCTCAACCTCGTGCGCGTCGACAAGCGCGCGCAGTCGGAGATCACCTGGTCGTCGTGGAACCGCATCGCGAACGACTTCCACGGCCTCGACCGCATGCTCGTCGCGATCTTCGCCGACCCCACCGGCTCGACGACGCCCGTCGACGAGCCCACCCCCTGCACCCCCGGCACCCCCGACTGTCCGACCTCCGGACAGCCCACCCCGGGCCCCGGCTCGGGCTCCGCGGGCGCGGACTCCGCGAACGCGGGGCTGGTCGTCGCGCGGGCGGGGCGGCGCGTCGTCGTCGCGGTCCCGGCGACGGGCGAGGTGACGTTCGACGGCAAGCGGCTCCTCGACGACGACCTCGAGAAGGTGCTGCGCATCGCCGTGCAGGCGGACAAGGGCCTCGACGTCGCGTTCGAGGTCGCCGGTGCGGCGCAGCGCGACCGCGTGAGCCGGCTCGTCGAGCAGGCGAAGCGCGCCGGGGTGACGCGCCTGGCGATCACGACGAAGTGATCACAGAGACGTTCTGACGCCGGCTCCCGCCTCGGATCCGGCGGGCGTGACCGCGTTTGCGCGCGTGTTAGGCTTGCGCGGTGCGTGCGCTCGCTCTGGTGGCCACCTTCGTCGCGATCGCTGCATGCAGCGGTAAGGGTCCGCAGTCGGTCGGCGCGCAGCCGAGCTGGCGGCACGGCGGGGGGAGCGGTCCGGCGGCGGCGGCGGTCCAGCAACAGGTGACGTTCGCGCCGCAGGGCAAGGCGGTCGCGCGCTACAACGAGGCGGTCACGGCGCCGGCGCCGACGGAGCTCGGCGACGCGGTGCTCGCGGCGGTGCGCGAGGCGGCGGTGACGGCGAGGACGCCGCAGCCAATCGCGGACCAGCGCCTGTTCCGCGCGTGCAACGAGCTCGCCGCGATCGTGCCCGAGGAGGGCATCATCTCGTACGGGCTCGTCGAGTTCGCGCTGCACCGCAACGGCATCATCGAGCCGTCGCCGCACCTGCTCGTCGTGTGGGGCGACGTCGGCTCGCCGCAGGCGATCGTCGAGTCGCTGTCGCCCAAGCTCGTCGAGATCCTCGCGGAGGGCGCGCACGCGCGCGTCGGCATCGGCGCCGTGAAGCGCAAGCCCGACGGCACGGGCGCGGTCGTGTTCGCGCTGCAGGGCTCGTGGGTGAAGACGCGGCCGATCCCGCGCGTGCTGCCGGCGCGCGGCGCGTTCACCGTCGAGGCGACGCTCGATCCGCGCTACCACGACCCCGAGCTGTTCGTGACGCGCGACTCGGGCGCGACGGAGCGGCTGCCGATCGCGCAGAAGGGGAGCTCGTTCACCGCGCAGGTGGCGTGCGGCGCGTCGACGGGCAAGCAGCAGGTCGAGATCACGGCGAGCGACGTGCAGGGGTCGACGGTCCTCGCGAACTTCCCGGTGTGGTGCGGCACCGAGCCGCCCGAGACGATGACGGTCGAGGTCGCGCGCGACGACGTGCCGCCGTCGGACCCGGTGGAGGCGGAGCGGCGGCTGCTCGCGATGCTCAACCGCGATCGCCAGCTCGCACACCTGCCGGCGCTCGTGTGGGACGAGCGCGTCGCCGACGTCGCGCGCAGGCACTCGGCCGACATGCGCGCGACGAAGATCGTGGCGCACATCTCGCCGACGACGGGCTCGGCGGCGGACCGCGTGCGCGCCGGGAAGATCAAGACGGCCGTGGTGCTCGAGAACGTCGCGCGCGCGTACGGGCTCGCCGAGGCGCACGAGGGCCTGATGAACAGCCCGGGCCACCGCGCGAACATCCTGTCGCACGCGGCGACGCACGTCGGCGTCGGCGTCGTGCTCGGCGAGGAGATCAGCGGGCGCCGCGAGGTGTTCGTGACGCAGGTGTTCACGCGCGTGCCGCCGAAGATCGAGCCCGCGCGCGCGACCGAGGCGCTGCTGCAGAAGCTCGTCGCGATCCAGCAGGTCGGCAACAGCGCGCGCCTGGTCGGCATCGCGCAGCAGCTCGCGGAGCAGGTCGCCGCGGGCAAGACGCGCGACCAGGCCTACCCGGCGGTCAAGCCGCAGGTCGACGCGCTCAGCAACACCTACCAGCGCGTCGGCAGCGTGATCACGGCGACCTCCGACCTCGACGCGCTCGACGGCAAGTCGCTGCTCGGCGATGCGAAGGTCGACGACGTCGGCATCGGGATCGCGCAGGGCGCGCATCCCGAGCTCGGCGAGAACGCGATCTGGGTCGTCGTCCTGCTCGCGCAGAAGCGCTGAGCTAGCTCAGGGGAGGGCGAGCAACGAGCTCGCGATCATTCGCGCATCCGCATGAAGATGCGGATCACGTACCAGAACATCAGCGCCACCGACGAGAACAGCGCGAGCGCCGCGGCCACGTACTGGCGCGGGTCGTAGTGCGCCATCACCTGCGACGTCTGGTACAGGATGTAGCCCGCGGCCAAGAGCACCATCGCGATCGAGAAGATCAGGCCGAGGTTGAAGCCGAAGACCAGCGACAGGATGACGAGCATCATCGCGGCGCCGCTCAGCATGATCAGGCCGCTGCGCATCCACGAGAAGTCCTTCTTCGAGATGAACACCGACGCGGTCAGCGCACCGAAGATGCCGAGCGTGGTGTACGCGGCGTCGCGGATGATGTGCGGCTCGCCGCCGCCCTTGGCCACGATCGACGCGGTCTTGACCTCGACGATGAACAGGAGCGGCACGAAGATGATCGCCTCGGCGATCACGTAGAACCCGAGGCCGACGTACTGCATCGCCCGCGAGTTGGCGTGGCTCGCCCAGTAGTCGGCGACCCACGACACGACCATGAACGCCGCGAGGACGACGCCCCAGTTCCAGCGCCCCGAGAGCGAGAACTTGATGAACGGCGCCGACACCTTCGTGAACAGGAACTCGTTCTTCATCAGGAGCCACATGAGCCCTGCGAAGACGACCATCGCGCCCATGAGGTGCGCGTAGGTCAGCCGGATGAAGCGCGCGCGCTCCGACATGCCGACCGTGGCGTTCGCGCCCTCGATGGGGCGGCCGCTCGGATCGGGTGAGCCCTGCGCGTACGACGGCGCGCCCGCGGGAGCGCCGCCGTAACCGCCGAAGCCCTGCGGCGCCTGCGGGTAGCCTGCGCCGTAGCTCTGCTGCTGGCCGTAGTCCGGCTGGCCCGGCTGCTGCTGGCCGTAGGAGGGCTGTTGCTGCTGGCCGTAGCCCTGCTGCGGCTGCTGCTGGCCGTAGCCCTGCTGCGGCGGCTGCTGGCCGTAGCCCTGCTGCGGCTGCTGCTGGCCGTAGCCCTGCTGCGGCTGCTGCTGGCCGTAGCCCTGCTGCGGCTGCTGTTGCTGTTGCTGGCCGTAGTCGGGCTGCTGGCCGTAACTCGGCTGCTGTTGACCGTAACCGGGCTGACCGTAGCTCGGCTGTTGCGGATAATTACCCTGCTGTGGGTAGCCTTGCTGGCCGTAGCCTTGCTGCTGTGGCTGCTGCTGGCCGTAGCCCTGCTGCGGCTGACCATAGTTCTGCGGGTAACCGCCCTGCGGCGGGTAACCACCGCCCGGCTTGTTGGGATCGTTGCTCATAGCCCTCCAGGCCTGATGATTCCATCAGGCGCTTCGTGGAGGGTGGAGTTCTGCGATCTATTTGTGTGACCACATCGCCTGAGATGTACGCTCCCGCCGTCTAGCGCCCGAGGGCGGCGAGGACGGCGATCTCGAGCGCGTCGGCGGCCGCGTACAGCGACTCGCCGTCGTCGGGCGGCGCGACGGCGGGGACCTCGGCGCCAACCCGGGAGCCGAGCGAGCGCGCGACGGCGTCGAACGTCGGCGACGTGCCGACGAGGTGCGCGACGAGGCCGATCAGCGCGGCGACGTCGCCGGCGGGGGTGGCGGACGCGACGGCGCCCAGGCCCGCGGCCATGACCGTGGGGATCGCGCCGTCGTCGAGGACGACCGTGCGCTGCGCGATCGCGCCATGCGCGCCGCCGACCTCGTGGATCGCGGCCGCGGCGCGGGCGAGCCGCTTGAGCAGGCGCACGGCCTCGTCGGGCGCGAGCTGGGACTGCGGGGTGGCGACGTCGCCGAACGGTGCGCCCGACGGCGCCTCGAACACGATCAGGCGCTGGGCGCGGTCGAAGCCGAGGGCGCGCTGCACGAACGGGCTCTGCGCGCGGGCGAGCAGGCGCGCGCGGTCGAGCGAGGCCGTCGCGTCGTCGCCGTCCTCGAAGCGCTCGATCACGACGGAGCGATCGAGCACCGTGTCGACGGCGCGCGACAGGCGCGACACGGGCGTCGTGCCGAGCGAGGTCTCGAACTGGTAGCGCGGCTGCTCCTCGTCCTCGGCGGCGAGCTGCGCGATCGAGTGCGTCGCGCTCGTGCGGCGCGGGGGCGCGTGGATCTTCTCGCGCGAGCCGAGGTCGAGCGCCTCGAGCTGCCGGCGCAGGTCGGCGAGCGTCGGCGTGCGCTCGGTCGGGTTCTTGACGAGCAGGTCGGCGAGGATCGGGTCCCAGCCGGCGGCGATGCCCTCGGCGACCGACGTCGCGGGGGGCGGCTCCTCGCCGAGGTGCTGCGCGACGAAGTCCGGGCCGAGGAACGGCATGCGCCCGGTCACGACCTCGAACAGCGTCACGCCGAGCGCGTACAGGTCGGCGGCGATCGAGATCGGCGCGCCGGTGATCTGCTCCGGCGACATGTACGCGAGCGTGCCGATCAGGCCGCCGGTCTGTGTCTGGCCGAGGTCGACGAGGTGCGCGACGCCGAAGTCGCCGAGCTTCGCGGTGCCGCGCGCGTCGAAGAACACGTTCGCCGGCTTGACGTCGCGGTGCACGACGCCGCGGTGGTGCGCGGCCTCGAGGCCGCCGATGATGTCGAGCGCCATCCGGCGGACCTGCAGGGGAGGGAGGCGCTCGCCGGCGGCGAGGCGCTGCTGGAGCGAGCCGCCGGGCAGGTACTCCATGACGAGGAAGCCGCGCTCGACGGAGACGTCGTAGACCTCGACGAGCGACGGGTGGCGCAGCGTGCTCGCGAGCCGCGCCTCGCGCACGAACCGCTCGTACGCGGCGCCGCCGCGCGCCCCGGCGGCGAAGAACATCTTGATCGCGACGGACCGCCCGGCGACCTCGTCGGCCGCGAGGAACACGCGGCCCGACGCGCCCGCGCCGAGGAGGCGCTCGATGCGGTAGCGCCCCGCGACGACCTCGCGATCCCGCCCCGCGCTCTTCCTCTCCGTCGTCGTGTCGCGCCAGGTGCGCAGGTACGCGTCGAGATCGGCGGACACCTCGGGATCGGCGGCGCGCAGCTCGAGCAGCGCGTCGCGCGCGCCGTCGCGCAGGCCCATCGCGGCGAGCGTGGCGACGAGGTGGCGCTGCGCCTCGATCCGGAGCTCGGCGACCTTGCGCGCGTCCTGGAGCAGGCGCGCGGCCTCGGGGTAGGCGCCGCGGCGCGCGAGGATGCGGCCGAGCGCGAGGCGGAGGTGGGCGCGCTCCTCCTCGCCGGCGAGGTCGAGCGCGCGCTCGAGGAGGCGGCCGGCCTCGCGGTCGCGGCCCTGCGACTCGAGGAGGCGCGCGGCGTCGAGGGCGCGGTGCGCGCGCGTGTACAGGTCGATCGCGCGGTCGGTCTCGCCGAGGCGCTCGGCGATCGGCGCGGCCTCGCGGTGGCGGCGCAGGCGGACGAGCACGTCGAGGGCGCTGCGCGCGCCGTCGTCGCTGGCGGTCAGGACCTCGAGCGAGGCGCGGATCTGCTCCTCGTCGCCCAGCTCGATCGCGTAGCGCAGCACGCGCGGGCGATCCCCGCCGGCGCGGGCGGCCTCGAGCGCGCCGCGGAAGTCCCACAGTTTCTCGTAGAGCTCGGCGGCGCGCGCGTGGAGGCCGGTGCGCAGCGCGGCCTGCGCAGCTTCGGCGTGCTTGCCGGCGGCGACGAGGGCCTCGACGTCGGGCTCGGGTCCGGGTCCGGTTTCGGTTTCGGGCGGCGCGTCCGGAGGAGCCGGAGCGTCATCGGAATTGATCGCCACGCTCGAGCGATGGTACCAGACCGGCACCCATGCACCACCGCAGCGCTCATCGCTCCCTCCTCGTGATCGGCTCGGTCGCGCTCGACGACATCGACGGCCCGTTCGGCATGCACCGCGACCTGCTCGGCGGCTCGGCGTCGTTCATCGCGCGCGTCGCCTCGCACTTCACCAGGCACGTCAGCGTCGTGGCGGTGGTCGGTGATGACTTCCCGCAGAAGCACCTCGACGAGCTCGCGGCGCTCGGCGTCGATACGAGCGGGGTCGAGCGCAAGGCCGGCGAGACGTTCCACTGGGTCGGCAAGTACGCCGACGACCTGGCGACCCGCCAGACGCTCGACACGCGGCTCGGCGTGTTCGGCGACTTCGCTCCGAAGGTCACCGGGGCGGCGCGCGACGCGCAGCTCGTGCTGCTCGGCAACATCGCCCCGGCGCTGCAGCTCGACGTGCTGCAGCAGGTGCGCGCCCCGGCGCTCGTCGCGATGGACACGATGAACCTGTGGATCGACATCGCGCGCGACGACCTCGCGAAGGTGCTGGCGCGCGTGCACACGCTGATGATCAACGACGAGGAGGCGCGCCAGCTCGCGGGCGAGCACAACCTGCGCCGCGCGGCGGCGTCGATCCTGAAGATGGGCCCGACGTCGCTCATCATCAAGCGCGGTGATGCCGGCGCGCTCCTGTTCCACGGCGGCGGTGTGTTCGCGGCGCCGGCGATGCCGCTCGCGGACGTCGTCGATCCGACGGGCGCGGGCGACAGCTTCGCCGGCGGCCTGATGGGGTACCTCGCGTACGCGGGCGACTTCTCGCCGACGACGATCCGCACGGCGATGATCATGGGCAGCGTGATGGGCAGCTTCGCCGTCGAGAAGTTCTCGGTCGACGGGCTGCGCGACCTCAGCGTCGCTCGCATCCAGCAGCGCTTCGACGAGCTCGCGGAGCTCGCGCACTTCGAGCGGGTGCGGCTGTAGCTCGTGCCGCGCTCGTGTGCGCTCGCGGCGTGGTCGGCGGTCCTCCTCGTGGGGCTCGCGCCGGGCGCGTGGTTCCTGGGGGCGCTGCTCGCCGTGCTCGTGCTGGTCGCGGCCGTCGCCGCATCGAGCTGGCTCGCGCACGACCCGCAGACGCTCGTCGAGCTCGGCAGGCTGCCGCGCAGCCGGGTCGCGCACGCCGCGGGCGACGCCACCGTGCGGCTCGTCGGGCGCGTCTCGGCGGCGAGCGCGCCGCTCGCCGCACCCGCCGATGGTGCGCGCTGCGTCTGCTACCACGCGATCACCGAGGAGCAGGCGCGCGAGGCGACGTGGGTCGCCGTCGACGCCGCGTTCGACGCGTGCGACTTCTGGCTCCAGGACGAGACCGGCATCGCCCTCGTCGAGGTCGGCGGCGGCACCGCCGTGTGGTTCACGCCCGCGCGCTACACCGCCGCCGAGCTCGGCCGGCGCCGGCAGCTCCAGGCGATCGTCGCCGACGGCGACCGCGTGGCCGTGTGCGGCTACGCGACGCGGGAGGGCGCCGAGCGCCGGCTGGTCGTGCGCGCGCTCGCGCGGCGGCCCGTCGTGATCAGCGACGAGCCGCTGCTGCTCGAGGACTGACCTCGAGCGCTAGGTATCGACGTCGGGCTCGAGCGCGGCGGCGGGGGTGGTGGCGAAGCGGTCGAGGGTGCGGACGGCGTCGCCGACGGCGACGGTGACGCGGAAGTGGAAGAGCTTGCCGCGGGCGTGCCAGACGCCGCCGTAGAGCTTCCCCCAGTCGGGGGTCGTCACGAGGTAGCTGGCGGCGACGGTCTGGCCGGGCGCGAGCTGCTCGTTCCACGGAGCGTAGGCGCCGTCGTTGTCCCAGCGCGATGCGTGGTGGGCCGCGAGGGTCTGGAGGACCTTGCCGGAGGCGTCGACGAGCTCGACCTTCTTGATCGCGACCTTCGCGGCGAGGGCCTCGGGCGGCGCGCGCAGGGCGAGCTGCATCGACGTCGGGATGCACGCCAGGTCGCCGGCGAACGCGTCGGCGTCGGCGTCGGAGTTGCTGGCGTCGGTGTGGCGGTCGGGGACGGCGTCGCCGCACTCGCCGCCGAGCGTGGCGGCCGAGATCTCGACGGTGATCGGCGACGCCTCGGGCTGCGGGGGCCGGTCGGGCGACGACGACGTGTAGCACCCGGCGGCGGCGGCGAGGGCACAGGCGGCGAGGTGGCGCATCAGGTCTCGACCTCCGGCTCGATCGCGATGGGCACGATCGACCTGCGCTCGATCGTGCGCACGGCGTCGCCGACGACGACGGTCACGCGCAGCTGGAACACCTTCGTGTGGGCGTTCCACTTGCCGCCGGCGAGCTGGTTCCAGTCGGGCGTGCTCAGCAGGTAGCTCGCCGCGACCTTCTGGCCGGGGGCGATCCGCTCGTCCCACGCGACGTACGCGCCGTCGTCGTTCCACCGCGACGGGCCGCGCGCCTCGAGGGTGTCGACGACCGCGCCCTTCGGATCGAGGAGCTCGACCTTCTTGATGCGGAGGGTCGCCGGCACCGCGTCGGACGGCGCGCGCACCGCGAGCTGCATCGACGTCGGCACGCACGGGGCGCGCGTCGGGCCGCGGCAGTTGCTCGGGTCGAGGCACCCGCCCGGGGCGGGCTCGTCCTCGGCGGCCATCGTCGCGCTCGCGTCCTTCGACGGCGCCCTCCGCCGCTCCTGCTCCTGTGCCTCGGGCGCCGGGCGTGCGGGCGTGACGGCGTCGCCGCAGTCGTCGGCGAGGGTCGCGCCGGACAGCTCGACGCTGACCACCGGGTCGGACGTCGTCGGAGTGCGGTTGCTCGCGGACGGCGGCTGCGACGACGACGACGAGCACGCGGCGAGGGCAGCGGCGAGCAGCACACGGGTGTGGCGCATCACGCGATCGTACGCGATCGCGCGCGGGCGAGCCCGCCGTGTTTCGCCGCAGATCGACCGGTCGAGTCGCGCGTCGATTCGCGTCTACTCGGCCGGCGCGTCGGCGGCCACGGCCTGGTTCGTCGACTCGCGCTGGTCCGCGTAGAACTCGGCGATCAGCTGGTCGTCGTACTGGTCGGCGAACCGACCGACGGCCGCGACCATCGTCGCGAACTCGCCGCCGTCGATGCCCTTCACGGCGCGGCCGGCGTGCAGCACGACCCAGCCGTCGGGCTGGACCGCGAACGCCGCCATGCCGCCCATGTGGGCGTTGTGCTCGAGCAGCTTCTTGTAGAAGGCCAGCTCCTTGCCGGCGGGGACCGCGCGGAACAGCGGCGCGATCGCGACGACGGCGCTGCCGGAGATGCCGGCGATCACGAACGCCGAGCCCCACTGCAGCCGGACGAGGTGATCGTCGACGCGGTTCGCCTTGTCGGCGAGCCCGGAGTCGGCGAGGAGCTGGTCGAGGGTCGGCTCGCTCATCAGAACAGACCCTTGATCTTGTCGCCGAACGGCAGCTTGTCGACGAGGTCGGACTTCTTGAGGTACTGCAGCGCCTCGTCGGCGTGGTCCTTCATGAACTCCATCACCTTCTCGGCGGTGGACTTATCGATCCCGACCTTGTCGGACATCTTCGCGATGAACTCTTCCATGGTCGCGGCGCATGGTACGACGTCCGCGTGACCCTGGGCCGCGGTGATGGACAAAATGGTCGGGAGCGGAGCCTGTGGGCGTGGGGGTGGGCCGACCGGTTCCCGGACCACGCGGCGCGCACCGGGCTCGGGCAGCTGGCGCGCGCGTTCCTGCCGGCGGCGGAGCCGGCGCTGCGCGACCTGCCGCCCGACGAGCCGGCCGTGGCGGCGCCGGCGGTCGCGATCGCCGCCGCGCTCGCGCCGTTCGCGACGCAGGCCCCGCGCGAGCGCGCGATGCGCACCCGCGGCCGCGCGTTCCCCGACCTCGTCGCCGGGTTCGCGAACGACTACGCCGGCGCGCCCGACGTCGTCGCCCGCCCGCGCGATGCGGCCGAGGTCGCGCGCGTGCTCGCCGCGTGCGAGGCGCGCGGCTGGGCATGCGTGCCGTTCGGCGGCGGCACGTCGGTGGTCGGCGGCGTCGACGCCGGCCTCGCGCGCGGCGACCGCCCGGCGGTCGTGATCCTCGACCTCGGCGCGCTCGCCGGCGTGCGCGAGCTCGACGACACGAGCCGCCTCGCGCGCATCGGCGCCGGCACGCTCGGGCCCGCGCTCGAGGACGAGCTCGAGGCGCGCGGCTTCACGCTGCGCCACTACCCGCAGTCGTTCGAGTTCTCGACGCTCGGCGGCTGGCTCGCGACGCGCGCCGGCGGCCACTACGCGACGGGCCCGACGCGCATCGACGAGCTCGCGCACGCCGTCTCGCTCGTCACGCCGCGCGGCGAGCTCGCGACGCACCGCCACCCCGGCTCGGGCGCCGGCCCCGAGGCGCAGCGCCTCGTGATCGGCTCCGAGGGCGCGCTCGGCGTCATCACCGAGGCGTGGATGCGCGTCGTGCCGCGCCCGCGCTGGCGCGCCTCCGCGAGCGTCGCGTTCGCCGACTTCCACGCCGGCGTCGCCGCGGCGCGCGCGCTCGCGCAGTCGGGCCTCCTGCCGAGCAACGCGCGGCTCCTCGACGCCGACGAGGCGCGCCTCCACCGCGTCCGCTTCGACGGGCGCAGCGTCCTGCTCGTCGGGTTCGAGTCGGCCGATCACCCGCTCGACGCGTGGCTCGCCCGCGGCCTCGAGCTCGCGCGCGATCACGGAGGCGAGGTGGTGTCGTCGAAGGGTGACGACCGTCGCGACGACAGGGCCGCCGGGGACGCCGGTCGCTGGAAGCAGGCGTTCTTCGACGCGCCCTACCTCCAGTCGGGCCTGCTCTCCGTCGGGATCCTGTCGGACACGTTCGAGACGGCGTGCAGCTGGACGCAGTTCCCCGAGCTGCACGCGCGCGTGACCGCCGCGGTGAGACGCGCGCTCGACGAGGCGTGCGGCGGCGGCCTCGTGGCGTGCCGGTTCACGCACGTCTATCCCGACGGGCCGGCGCCCTACTACACGTTCGTCGGCGCGCTGCGCCCCGGCGGCGAGCTCGCGCAGTGGCGCGCGATCAAGGCCGCCGCGTCCGACGCGCTCGCCTCCGCCGGCGGCACGATCACGCACCACCACGCCGTCGGCCGCACGCACCGCCCCTGGTACGACCGCGAGCGCCCGCCGCTGTTCGCCGGCGCGCTGCGCGCCGTCAAGCGCGAGCTCGACCCGCGCGGCATCTGCAACCCGGGCGTCCTCGTCGACGCCTGACGGTCACGTCACCGCCGGGGCGCGTCGACGACGATCCGCGGCGTCACCGGCGAGCGGTGGCCGCGCGCGTCGACCCAGAACGCCACGACCTTGTCGCCCGGCCGCGACAGGATCGTCCCCGCGGGGTGGGTGCCGCAGCCCGACTGCGTGTCGTAGACGGCCACCCGCGACATCTTCCCCATCACCGGGCCCCACGAGCGCGCGACGCCGGTGGGGTCGGCGACGACGAGCGCGAGGGCGTCGTCGGGCGGCGCGCCGTCGAGCTCGACCACGACGAACGTCGTCGGGTGGACGGCGCGCGACGTGCCGGAGACGATGCCGATGACGCGCGGGGCGGCCATCGTCGTCGGTGCGCCGGGCACCACCTTCGCCTTCGCGACCTGCTTGCCCTTGTCGTCGAGGAGGATCGCCTCGGTCGCCTTGGGCGGGATGCGCAGCACCGTCAGGCCGGGCGCGATCTCGTCGGCGGTCGGCGCGGCGGGAGCACCACCGGCGCGCAGCTTCCAGCCCGCGATGCTGCCGTCGTCGCCGGGGCGCGAGCGCAGCCCGACGACGAACCCGCCGTCGCTCGCGATCGCCGCGCCGGCCGGCGTCTCGACGACGGGCCGGAGGCCGAACACCGGGCACGGCTCCGCCGAGGCGATGGCCGGAGCGAGGGCGACGACGGCGGTGAGGACCCACGGAGCGCGCATGTGGCGGATGGTACGCGGGCGGGCCCGGGAACATTCGCGGCACCCTCCGCGTTACAGCTCGTTGTTGCGGCGAGCCGCGCGCGCGGTCGGGCGCGTCCACGGCGAGCCCTCGAGGTCGTCGTCCTCGAGATCGCGCCCCTCGGCGGGGGTCTCGCCGGCGCCGCCCGGGCGAGGCAGCGCGCGCCCGACGGCGGCGAGCATGCGCTGGGTGAGGCGCGGCGCGACCGCGCGTGCGAGGAGCGCGAGGCGCGCCTGCATCGACAGCACGACCTCGGGGTCTCCGTGCTCGATCGCCTCGGCGATCCGGCGCGCGGCGCGCTCCGCGCCCATCGACGCGACCGGCAGGCTCGCGGCGATCGCGAACCACGCGTGCTCCTCGCGCTGGCGGCCCTTGAACTGCACGTGCGGGACGCTGCCCGTGCGCATGAGGCCGGGGATCACCGTCGTGACGGCGATGTTGTGCGGCGCGAGCTCGGCGCGCAGCCCCTCGGACCACCCGACGAGCGCGAACTTGCTGACGGTGTACGGCAACAGGTGCGGCACCGCGAGGCGCCCGCCGATCGACGCGATGTTCGCGATCCGGCCGCTGCCGCGCAGCCGCATCTCGGGCAGCACGGCGAGCGTGATCTGCACCGGCCCCCACAGGTGGACGGCCATCGCGCGCTCGTAGTCGGCGACGGTCATCGTCTCCATCGGCCCGACCTCCATGATGCCGGCGTTGTTGACGAGCACCTCGATCGGGCCGAGCGCGGCGCGGATCCGATCGACGAGGCGATCGACCTGCGCGCGGTCGGTGACGTCGCACGGCATCGCGAGCACCGGCCCGCGCTCGGCGAGCTCGGCGTGCGCGCGGTGGAGCTCCTCGGGATCGCGCGCGCAGATCGCGACGCGGGCCCCGCGGTCGAGCAGCTCGCGCGCGAGGACGAGCCCGAGCCCGCGCGAGCCGCCGGTGATCAGCGTGACCTTGTCGTGGAGGTCGTAGACGCGCGCCCAGCGTGCGACGGCGCGCGCCGCGAGCGCGATGCCCAGCCCCCCGGCGAGGTAGGCGAGGCTGGGACGGCGGATCGCCGACATCGGGGACCAGGTCGCGACGTTCATGATCCGCAGTGCAGCAACGCGCGTGCCCGCGCCGTGCGCGTTCGTGGGAGGTGATGTAGGTGTCGCGATTTGCGCGAATTGCGCGCCCGCTTTGCACAAGTTGTCGTTGTGGTCGATCGCGGGCGGCGAGATCGTCGGCGCACCATGCGGACTCTCCTGATCGGCCTCGGGATCGCGGCACTGGGCGGGTGTGGACCGACGCCGAACGGCAACCACGGCGGCGACGACGACGGGCCCGGCGACGCGTCGACGAACGGCGGCGACGACGGCACGCCGCTGCCCGACGCCTCGTGCGGCGCCCAGATGGCGATGATCGGCGTCGTCAACCTCGGCGATCCGCCGGACCTGCTCGTCGTGCTCGATCGCTCGGGCTCGATGTCGGCGCCCCCGACGAGCTTCCCGCCGCAGTTCACGCCGAAGTGGACGATCATGCGCAACGGGCTGACGTCCGTCGTGACGTCGAAGCAGACCGCGATCAAGTTCGGCCTCCTCGAGTTCCCGAGCGACGACAACTGCGCCGCCGACGCGAACCCCGAGGTCGGGATCGCGCTGAACGCGGCCGGCTCGTTCAACAGCTACTTCGCGTCGCGGTCGCCGAACGGCAACACGCCGGCGCACATCGCGCTCGGCTCCGCGCTCACGTACTACAACACGCTGCCGGTGAACCCGGCCGGGCGCTACGTGCTGTTCGCGACGGACGGCCTGCCGAACTGCGGCGGCGCCGCGCAGGACCAGGGCTCCGACGCCGAGACCGTCGCCGCGGTGACGGCGCTGCGCAACGTCGGCATCAAGACGTTCGTGCTCGGCTTCGGCACGTTCGGGCTGCCGGCGGGCGTGCTCAACGACGCGGCGGTCGCGGGCGGCGTCCCGAAGGCGGGCGCGAACAAGTTCTACGAGGCGAACAACGCGGCGGAGCTCGACGCCGCGCTGCAGGCGATCGCCGGCGGCCTCGTGGTGCCGTCGTGCTCGTTCCAGCTCGCGAGCGCGCCGCCCGATCCGAACAACGTGACGGTGACGATCAACGGCACGCCGGTGCCGCGCTCGCCGAGCCACACGGACGGCTGGGACTACCACCCGAACCCGATGACGATCACGTTCTTCGGCAGCTACTGCCAGACGATCAAGATGGGCGCGCAGACGAACGTCTCGTTCGTCTACGGGTGCCCGGGCCCGATCGTCGAATAGATCGTCGAGTAGCTCGTCAGCGCAGCTCGAACGCCTTCACGACGGCGGGCGGCGTGCCGCCCCACGCGACGGCGATGCGGTAGCGGCACGGCGGCAGGTCGGCGAGCGGGATGCGCACGCGCTGCACGACGACGTCGCCGGGTCGCAGGGCCGCGGGCGCGACGGGCAGCGCGCGCTCGACGGTGACGGTGCGGCGGCAGCCCTCGACGCGGATCGCGACGGGCTCGTCGGCGACGGGGCCGACGACCTCGAACGCGAACGCGGCGGCGATGCCGCGGGCGGAGGCGCGGGCCACGCGATCGGGTGCGTCGACGGCGCGCAGGTGCAGCGCGCCGTCGAAGCGGGCGTCGGTGGGCTTGCCCCAGCCGTGCGGCAGGCGATCGAGCAGCGTGTCGCGGAGCGGGTCGAGGTTCGGGCCGTTGATCTTCGCGCACGCCGTCGCGACGGCGAGGTGGTCCGTGAGCCCGAGGACGACGAAGCGACCGCGGCGTGCGCGCTCGAGCTCCGGCAGGAGGCCGAGCGGGACGATGACCGAGGCACAGGCACCGTCGAGGACGGCGATCGCCTCGCCGGCATCCGCGAGCTTGCGGACCGGCGGTCCCAACCCGTGCGCGCGGCCGAGCCCGGCGGCGGCGACGACGGGTGCGCCGTAGGCATCGGCGACGGCGAACAGCGGCGCCGTCGAGCGGCGCGCGGAGACGGCGGGTGCCGCGTGGAAGGCGGCGATCCACGCGAGCGCCGCGGCGGCGGCGAGGCCGATCGCGATCGAGCGCGGCCGCGCCCACGCGCACGCGAGCCCGGCGACGGCGACGAGCACCCACGCGACCGCGCCGAGGTGCGGCACGGCGTCCGCGAGCGCCGTGGGGTCGGGCAGGTGGGCCGCCGCGAGGTGCGCGGGCGCGACGTGGAACGCGAGCCCGACGGCGAGCGCGGCGAGCGTCGCGACGGCGGCGAGCGCCGGGCGGCGGCTCCCCGGCGACAGCGTCGTCGCGACGAGCAGCGCGAGCGGCGCCGCGGGTGCGAGGCGGAGCCACGGATCCCCCGACCACACGATCGCCACGATCGACCACGCGATCGCGTGCGCGAGGAGATCGCCGGTGCGGTGGTCGTCGGTCGCGGCGCACGCCGGCGCGAGGAGGAGGATCGGGAACACGCCGAGCGCGACGTCGCGGGCCTGCGCGAGCGACGGCGCGCCGACGCCGAGCCGCCCGCCGAGCGCCGCCGCGAGCGCGACCCCGGCGAGCCCCGCGCACAGCGCGACGGCCGCGGTCACCAGCCACGCGATCGGCACCTCGGCCTTGTGCACGCCGAGCGCGCGGAACCCGAGCGCCAGCGTCGCGACGAGCGGCACCACGGCCCCGGCGACCCCGGCGCCGCCGACCGCGAGCACCACGCCCGCCACCGCGATCGCGAGCGCACCGCGCCGCGGCTCGTCGCGCAGCTCGACCAGCCCCCAGGTCGCCATCGCGATCGGCGCCACCGCCGCGATCCCGCCCACCGCCGACCGCCCCGCCAGCACGAACGCCGGCGACGCGATCAGCAACCCCGCCGCCACCCACCCGGCGCGGGGCTGCCGCCGTCCGAGGGACACGGCGGCGAGCGCCATCACCACGAGCGCCGCGAGCGCGAGCAGCGCGTGCCCGATCCGCGCACCCGGCACCGTCGGGGTCGCGGCCAGCGCGAGCCGCTGCACCGCCGCGTCGAGCCACGGCAGGCCCTCGCGCGCGAGCGCGCCCGTCTCCTCGGGATCCCACAGGCCGTGGCCGAGCCGGACGCAGAACAGCACCGCCGCGACGGCGAGCGCGCCCGTCGCGACCCCCCGGCGCATCACGACTTCGCGTCGACCTTGGCCTCGGCGCGCCGGGGCGGCAGCGGGCGCGTGCGGCCGAGCTCGACCTGGCCGGCCAGGATGGCGATCTTGATGGCCGTGCGGAGCAGGGCGACGCCCTGGCGCACGAAGAACAGCGTGATCGCGCCCTCGGCGCCGTACATCGGGTGGCCCTGCGCGAGGTAGGCGTACGCGAGCGTGACGACCAGGAACAGCAGCCAGCCGAGGGCGCCGTGGGCGAGCGTGATCGGGCGGCGCACGACGTAGACGAACGAGCGCACGTACGTCGCGATCACGCCGGGGGCGTGCGTGTCGTGGCGCAGCGCGAGCTCGATGCGCGCGTACTCGGCGACGGTCCAGAAGAAGTGGAGCGCGAGCAGCGCGGGCAGCGAGGCCACGATCAGCGGCCACAGGAGGTCCCACAGCGTGAGCGCGTACACGAGGCGCTGCTCGACGAGCGCGATCCCGGTGCCCCACAGGAACAGCACCAGGAAGATGCCGGGCAGCGAGCACACCGCGAGGCGCGCGAACGCGAGGTAGGTCGCGGCGCCGCTCGCGCCGAAGCAGCGCGCGGTGTCGGCGCGGCCCTCGGGGCGCTGCGCGAACACGCCGACGAGCCCCCCGACGAGGAACCACGTCACGAGCTGCCACAGCACGAGCGCCGCGAACACGATCGCGCCGATCGCGAGGAACGCGGTGCGCGCGTAGCGCAGGCACCAGATCGCGGCGACGAGGTCGCCGTCGACGGCCTCGTCGAACATCGGCAGGTGCGCGAACTGCTGCGCGAGCACGACGGCGATGCCGAGCGTCACCGCGAGCGCGAGCAGGCTCTGCGCGACGAACACGGCGAACACCGTCCCCGTGTAGCGCGACACCGCGCGCGACCCCGCGCCGAGCAGCTCGCCCAGCCCCAGCCGCATCCCGCTCGTCGGACCCATCGCCATCAGCGCCCCACCTGCGGAGGATGGGCGCCGCGATCGCTCGTCAAACCGGTCGCGGCGCCGCGATCGAGCGTCGGATCGATCGTCATCACGGCCCTCGGTCGCGTGCGTGCGAGCGTGCCGCGATCGAGCATCGGACCGATCGCCATCGGCTGCAGGAGGGCGAGGGCGCCGCGATCGAGCGTCGGGCCGGTCGCCATCACGGCCCCACGATCTGCATGAGGGTCTGCGCGGTCGCGCCGAACCACGCGGCCGCGCGCAGCGACGCCGAGCCGTCGCCCTCGAGGCGCAGGCGGTGGCGCATCGGCGAGTCGAGCGCGATCTCGCCCTTCGGATCGAGCGCGACCTCGACGAGCCTGGAGCTGCGCGCCTCGACGATGCGGTACCAGCGCGCGCCGGTGCCGCGGTCCTGCCAGCGGTGCGTCACCGTCGAGCCGTCGGCGAAGTGCAGCTCGATGTCGACGGGGACGTGCAGCGTCCCGGTGTTCGTCACGACGACCTCGCACGTGAACGTGGCCTCGTCGGGCGCCTCGGTCTCGCCGACGACGCGCAGCGTGCTGCCCTCGCCGAACACGCCGCGCGGCGCGTGCGCCACCCGGCACGCCGCCGTGCGGATCCCGAGGTCCATCCCGCCGACGCCCTTCCACACGGGCCCGAAGAACCACGTGAGGTCCTCGCCGCCGAGCTCGCGCGTGAGCGTGTCGAACAGGTCGCGTCCGGTCGGGTGCTTCCACGCCCACTCCTTCACGTACGCCTTCATCGCGGCCGCGAACTTCGCCGCGCCAGCGTACTGCTCGAGCGTGTACAGCGCGCGCATCGTGCTGCCGTACGTCGCCTCGCCGTAGGCGTCGTTGTCGACGAACGCGAACGCGGCCGTGGCGATCGGCGACGGCAGCGACGCCGGGTCCGCGGCGAGCGCGCGCCGCAGCGCCACGATCTCCGCGGTCCAGCCCATCCAGTCGAGGCCGCTCGCGCGCGGCCCGTAGAGCTCGTTCATCACCTTGCCGTCGGCCCACTCGTTGACGCCCTCGTCGAGCCACGCCTCGAGCACCTCGTTCGACGCGAGGATGCCCTGGAACCACTGGTGCCCGATCTCGTGCACCGTCACGAACTCCGGCAGGCGCACGCCGGGGCGGGCGAACACGGTGTCGCCGCCCGTGGTGACCAGCGTCGGGTACTCCATGCCGCCGGCGCCGAACGACGCCTCCATCGGCGGGTCGATCACCGTCAGGATCGGCCACGGGTAGGGCAGGTACGACGCGCTGAACCGCTCGACGGCGGCGACCGCGGCGTCGAGGTGGCGCGTCGCGAAGTCGTGCTGCTCGGGGCGCGCGAGCACGCGCACCTCGACGGGGCCGTCCTCGACCTGCGCCGTCCCGATCAGCGTCTCCATGTACGGGTCCGCCATCCACGCGAAGTCGTGCACGTCCTCGGCGCGGTACCGGTACGTGCGCATCCCACCGCTGCCCTCGCTCGCCGACGCGAGCACGCCGGTGGCCGCGACGACGTACGTGTTCGGCACCGTCAGCGTCACGTCGTACGTGCCGAAGTCGGCGAAGAACTCGCTGTTCGCGTGGAACGGGCGGCACTCCCACGGCTCCTTCTCGTCGCCGGGGCGCGCGAGCACGCCGATCTTCGGGAACCACTGCGCGACCATGTGGAAGTCGCCCTTGTAGCCGGTGCGCGCCCACACCTCCGGGAGCTGCGCCGTGTACTTGAACGTGATCGTCACCGACGCGCCGGGCTCCACCACCTGCGGCAGCTCGGCGACGGTCTCGTCGGGAGCGTGCCGGTTGACGAGGTCGCCGGCGCGCTCGGCGGCGCTGCCTGCGACGATCACCGACTCGATCCGGATCCAGCCCCACTTGCCCGGCGTCGCCTCGGCGAAGCGCATCTGGCCGCGCGAGCTGCGCCAGAACAGCGACTCCTCGTTCTTGAACGCGTTGAGGTAGAGGTGGAACGGCAGCGACGTGACCTGGACGGTGCTCGTGTTCGTCCACGTCAGCGTCGAGACCGCCGCGATCTGGTGGCGCTCCGGATCGAGCGTCGCCTCGATCGTGTAGCTCGCGATGCGCGCGGTGCGCGGCCCGCCGGTGCGCAGCGGCGATACCGCATCCGGCACCGGCAGCGGACGCACCTGCTTGGTGTGGTCGCGCCCGCAGCCGGCCAGCGCGAGGATCAGCGCGAGGACCGCGAACCCCTTGGGCCAAGCCCCAAGTGGGTCTCCGTCGCCGCCACGCGAAGCGGACGCAGCGGCCGAAGGCCGCTGGCACACGGAGAACCGCACGTGCCACTCTATACCCGAAAATCGAGGTAGATCGGGGCATGGACTCGGACGGTCGTGACTCGGAGGCGGTCGACCACCGCGGGCGCGTGGCCGCGTTCCTCGAGAGATTCGCGCAGGAGCGCAACCTGACGCTCCCGCCGCTCTCCGCCGAGGGCGTGGGATCGATCCAGCGCGGGTCGGCCGTGGTCACGATCCACGTGCTCGCCGACCGCGGGGTGCTCCTCCTGCTCGCGAAGGTCGTCACGGCGCCCGCGCTCGATGGGCCGAAGGGGCGCCGCCTCCTCGAGCTGTCGTTCGTCGAGACCGGGGACGCCGCGTTCGCGCTGCACCCGCAGACCGGCGACCTCTACCTGCGCGCGCTGCGCGGGCTCGAGGGCCTCGACTACGAGGAGTTCGAGGACCTCGTGCACTCGGTCGCGCGCACGGCCGACCACTGGGACGACAAGCTGAAGGCCGAGCTCGCGTGATCCTGCAGGATGCCGCCTGGACCACCCGCGCGGGTGCGGCGCTCGCGGCGCTCGTGCGCGGCGGCGACGCGATCGCGCTGGTCGGCGACCTCGGCGCGGGCAAGACCACGCTCGTGGCGGGCCTCGTCGCGGCGCTCGGCGGCGGCGCGGCGTCGAGCCCGACGTTCTCGCTCGTCAACGAGTACCCGGGCGGACGCCTGGTCGTGTGGCACGTCGACCTGTACCGGCTCGAGCGCGCGGCCGAGGTCGTCGAGCTCGGCCTCGACGACGTGATCGGCGACCGCCGCGGCATCTGCATCGTCGAGTGGGCCGACCGGTTCGCCGTGATGCCGCCGGATCACCTGCGGCTCGAGCTCGCGCACGCCGGGGTGCGGCGCACGCTCGCGGCGACCGGCACCGGGCCGCGCGGCGGCGCGCTCGCGGCCGAGCTGCTACGTTCCCTCGCATGAAGCTCGCGGTCGCCGTCGTCGGGGCGCTGATCCTGGCCACCGTCGGACGGGTGTTCGCCGATGCGCCGTCGCCATCGCGGCCGCCCGAGAAGCGCGCGTTCGACCCGGCGTCGATCTACCGCGTGCCGGCCGGGACCGCGCCGAGCGACGGCCCGCGCGACGCGCCGATCACGATCGTCGTGTGGAGCGACTACGCGTGCGGCTACTGCGTCCGCGTGCAGTACACGCTCGACGGGCTCGTGCGCCTGTACCCGGGCCGCATCCGGTTCGTCCACCGCACGCTGCCGCTCGACCCCGACTTCACGCTCGCCGCCGAGGCCGCGCTCGCCGCCGCGGCGCAGGGGCGGTTTCGCCCGATGCACGACCGCCTGTTCGCCGTCGGCGGGCGCATCGACCGCGGGTCGATCGAGCTGATCGCGCGCGAGCTCGGCCTCGACATGGTGCGCCTGCGCGCCGACCTCGACACGCGCGCGCACCTCCCGCAGATCAAGGCCGACGTCGCCGACGCGATCGCGCTCGGCGTGACCGGGACGCCGACGTTCTTCATCAACGGGCGCCCGGTCCCCGGCGGGCAGAACCTGCACGCGTTCACCGAGATCGTCGACGAGGAGCTCGTGCGCGCGGGCAAGGACAGGGCCGGCTACGACGCGCTCGTCGCGGGCGGCAAGCCGGCGGCGGACCTGCTCCCGATGCGGCGCCCGGCGTTCGAGCTCGACGAGAACCAGACCTACGTGATGGGCCTCGGGTTGCCCGGCCACCAGGTCGGCCCCGACGACGCGCTCGTCACGATCGTCGTGTGGAGCGACTTCCAGTGCCCGTACTGCCGGAAGGTGCTGCCGGCGCTCGCGCACGCGCGCGAGAAGTACGGGCCGCAGGTGCGCATCGTGTACCGCCACCTCCCGATGCAGGGGCACCGCAACGCGCAGCTCGCCGCCGAGGCCGCGGTCGCCGCCGCCGCGCAGGGCAAGTTCTGGGCGTTCCACGACCAGGTGTTCGCGAACTTCGGCAAGCTGACGCGCGCCGACCTCGAGACGTTCGCGCAGGCCGCGAACCTCGACATGGCGCAGTTCCGCGCCGCGCTCGACGACCGCCGCCACCGCGACGCCGTGTTCGCGGAGAGTGCGAGCGCGCTCGCCCTCGGCGTCGACGGCACGCCGTTCCTGTTCCTCAACGGCGCGCCCGTCGGCGGCTCGCGCGACGCCACGACGCTCGCGACGCTCATCGATGCGCAGCTCGATCACGTGCGCAAGGCGCTGCACGGCGGCGTCGCGCCATCCGACATCTACGCACTCGTGCAGAGCAGCGCGCTCGGCGTCGAGCGCTCGGATCCGTCGACGCTCCCCGAGATGTCGGTCGCGCACGTCGCGATGCGCGCGGAGGAGCGCGCCCGCTCCGTGGCCGCCGCGTGCCGCCGCCGCGACCCGGCGCGCGCCGCGGACCTCGCGCGCGGGCTCGCGGGCAATGCCCGGAGAGAGGCCGCGCTCGTGTGTTCCGCCGTCGGCATCGACTTGAACTGACAGCGCGCGGACCGCGCGTCTCGCCCTCGGGTCCGTCGCGGCATCGCAACACCGCCTGTCTCAGTTTTCCACGGTGAAGAATCGTCGAGCGCGGGCGCCGCGGCCGCGAATGCCGCGTGGAGGCGTGGTTCTGCCGCCCGGTGCCCGTTTGCGGGCGCCCGGCGCGCGATGGCACCTGCCTTGCTGAGCTGTTCGCCGTGCGCGACGCGACCCTGCCCGCCGAGACGCCGCCCCGCTTCGGGGCGGATGGCGCGGCGCCGCGCGCGCGCGGAGACGTGATCCCGCTTCCAGTTCGCCGGCGCGGCGAGAACCGCTTCGGCGAGTTCGAGGTGCTCGCGCCGCTCGCCCGCGGCGGCATGGGCGGCGTGTACCTGGCGGCGCACCGCGAGACCGGCGAGCGGGTCGCGCTGAAGGTGCTCGACCCGGCATTCGCCGGCAACGCCGAGGTGTGCGAGCGTCTGCGCGGCGAGCACGCGCTCGCCTCGCGCACGACGCACCCGGGCCTCGTCGAGATCCGCGATGCGCGCGTGTCGCAGGACGACGTCCCGTACCTCGTCATGGAGTACCTGCGCGGCGAGACGCTCGGCGAGCTCGCCGAGCGCGGCCCGATCGAGCAGGCCACCGTGATCGCGATCTGCGCGCAGGTCGCGAGCGCCCTCGCGGCCTTCCACGCCGCCGGCGCCGTCCACTGCGACGTCAAGCACGACAACGTGTTCGTCCTCGACGCCGTCGACGAGCGCGGCCGGCCGCGCGTGAAGGTGATCGACTTCGGCGTCTCGTGTCTCGTGCGCGACGGCGGCGACGATGCCGTCGCCACGATCGCCGGCACGCCGTGGTGCATGGCGCCCGAGCAGTGGCGCGGCGAACCCGGCCCCGCCTCGGACGTCTACGCACTCGGCTGCCTCCTCTACGACCTGCTCACCGGCCACCCGCCTTTCGACGGCTCCCTCCCCGAGCTCATGCTCGCCCACCTCGAGCAGCGCCCGGCGCGCCCCTCGTGGCTCGTCAAGATGCCCACCGATCTCGAGCGCCTGATCCTGCGCTCGCTCGCGAAGGACCCCGCGCACCGCCCCTCCATGGCCGAGGTCGCCGCCGAGCTGACCGTGCTCTCCGACGCCGCCTCCACCACCGGGGCCTCCGGCGACCTCCGCGCCGTGGGCTGAGATGCACATCGACCCGCATCTGATGTCGCGACGAGCGCCGTCGCGGCCTCGCCCGTCGGGCATCAGCGCCGGGTAGTGTGCCAGGGACCGGCCGCGTTCGCCTCCGGCGGAGCGGCTTCGCCCTCGGGCATCAGCGCCGGGTAGTGTGCCAGGGACCGGCCGCGTTCGCCTCCGGCGGAGCGGCCTCGCCCTCGCGCCTCTCGCGCACCGCCACGTGCCGAGCGCTGGGCGTCGCTGCTGTGCGGGCGACCGACCCGCACACGTGCGCC
>JAHBVW010000081.1 GCA_019637375.1 Deltaproteobacteria bacterium
GCGTCGTGGCGTGGGCGCGCGAGCGGCGCAGCGCCGAGCTGTCGCTGCTCCGCGCGGACCTCCTCGAGCTCGCGCGCGACCGCGTCGAGACCGCCGCGAGCAAGCCGGCCCCGGACCACATGCTGACGTCGCTCATGCGCGTGCCGCACCCGGGCAGCGCCGCCGCCGGCGCCGACGACGCCGCCGAGACCGCCGCGGCGCTGCGCCTGATCGGCGCGCTCCTCGAGGGCGCCGACGCCGTCGACGCCGACGACCTGCGCCGCATCGCGCGCGCGCTCGGCGAGCTCGACGACGACGTGCGCGCCGCCGCCGAGGACGCGCTGACCGCGCTCGGCCCGGCCGCCGCCGGCGAGCTGATGGTGACCGCCGCGTGGGGCCGCCGCCGCGCCCGCGATCGCGCCGCCGCGCTCCTCGCCGAGCTCCCCGTGACGCCGACGGCGCTCGACCGGCTGATCGACACCGAGCTCGACGCGCTCGAGCGCACGCACACCGCGATCGCCGCCCTGGTGGCCCCCGGCGACGAGCTGCTCGCGCGCCGCCTCGAGGAGCGCCTGCGCGAGATCGCGCACACGGTGCTGCTGCTCGTCGCCGCGCGCCGGCGGTCGCCCGCGATCACGACCGCCGCCGCCGCGTGGGGCCACGCCCGCGGCGGCCTCGAGCGCGCGCGCACCCTGGCCGTCGTCGAGGCCGCGCTGCCGCGCTCGCTCGTCGCGCGGCTGGTCGACGCCGTCGACGACGTCACGCCCGCCGACCGCGCCGCCGCGCTCGAGAAGGCCGAGGTCCCGGTGCCCGCCCGCGACGCCGTCGTGCGCGCCGAGCTCGGCGGCCGCGACCGCCTCGCCCGCGCGCTCGCGCTGCACGTGATCGGCGCCGCCGGCCGCAGCGCGCACCGCGCCACGATCGCGCAGGCCGCGCGCGACGAGGCCCTCGCCGCGAACCCCGGCGACCTCGTGCGCCGCCTCACCGAGGCGATGGACCGCGGCGCCGCCGCACCGTCCGCACCCCCTGAAGACGAAGGAGCCGACATGCCGAGCCGCGTCGAGACGTTGATCGCCCTGGGCCGCGTACCGCTGCTCGCGTCGCTGACGACGCGCCAGCTCGCCGACGTCGCCGAGCGCGCGCGCTGGGTCACCGCGCGCGAGGGCGGGGTGATGATCACCGCCGGCGACACGATCGACGCGCTGATCGTCGTCGACGACGGCGAGCTCGCGCTCGGCGATCGCCGCATCGTCAAGGGCGAGGTCGTCGACGAGCTCGCGTGCGTCGCCCCGATGCCCGCCGCCCACGACCTGCGCGCGACCCGCGCCGCGCGCGTGATCCGCCTCGAGCGCATCGACTTCGAGGAGCTCGTCGACGACGTCCCGGGGCTCGCCGCTGCCGTGTGCCGCGCCCTCGGCGAACGCGCCCGCCGCGCCGAGGACGGCGCCTACCGCTCGCCGCTCCTGTCGCGCGTCTGACGGGTCCTAGGGCGTCGCCGGGTCGCCGTCGTTCTTCACGCGCACCATGCTGGTGCACTGGGTCAGCGCGGCGCGGGTCGTGGCCTTCGCGATGCAGGTGCGGACGTCATCGCTCCAGTTCCCCTTCGTGCAGGCGTCCGCCAGGCTCTTCACCAGCGTCGTGCGCTGCTGCTCGAGCGACGCCTTCTCCGTCGGCTCCTCGCTCGTGCGCTCGTAGATGTTCGCGAAGTGCGAGCCGATGTCGAGGCACGACATCGCCGCCGGTGGAGGCGCCGGCGGCTTGTCCGCCGGCTTGTTCGTCGGCGGGACCGGGTTCGTCGGCGTCACGACGACCTGCGCGGTGCCACCCGAGCCGCTACCGGGCTGCGCCGGGTTCTGCCCGGCGCGCTGCGCGGTGGGCGGCTGCTTCTTCGGAGGCGGCTGGAGGTCGCAGCCGACCAGGACGACGGCGAACAAGACGGAGGGGACGAGGAAGCCACGCACGGCGCGTACTCTATCAGTTGCCGACGAACGGCCGCGCCTGGACCGTCCAGAACGTCTCCCCGTCGAGCACCCACTCGACGTCGAGCGGCTTGCCGTGGGTGAACACGGGCAGGAACACCTTGACCTGCGAGGCCAGCGCCTTGGCCCGCTCCTCGGTGAGGATCACGCCGGCGCCCTTGGGCGTCGGGACCTCGACGATGCCGCCGTTCGCGTCGAACTTCAGCATCACCGGGTCGTCGGCGCGCGAGATGATCTTCGTCCCGTCGTTCATCGGGTCGAACACGATCTGCTCGGGGACCTTCTGACCCTCGACGACGCGCATCCCGAGGCCGTGCTTCGCGTTGATCGTGAAGCTGTGGTCGTCGGTCGGGTCGTACAGGTTCTTCGTCACGAGCACGCCGGCCGCCGTCGCGTTGACGCCGATCTGCACGAGGATCCCGCCGAACACCTGCTTGTGGTCCATGCCGAACGCCTCGCGCTCCTCGACGGCGCGCGTCGTCCACACCGACGCCCACACCGTGCGGATCGCCTCGCCGAGCGCCTTCTTGCCCTTCACGTTCGGCACGGTGTCGTAGAGCCCCGCGCCGTTGAACCCGGGCAGGTCCTCGGCGTTCGTCGAGCTGCGCACGAACACGCCCTTGCCGCCGAGCCGCAGGCGCACGCGCTTGTAGATCGCGTCGAGCGTCGCCGGATCGATCGGCGCCGCCGCGATCGCCTTGCGCAGCCCCTCGAGGACCTGCGCGCGCCACTTCTGATCGCTCTTGAACTTCGGGTCGGCGAGCATCGCGTCGATCTGCTTGTCGAGCCCGTTCTGCTGGAGGTGCTGCGTGTAGTAGTAGAACGGGATCCCGAAGCCCTCGGGCACGCGCACACCCTTGAGGTTCGCGGTCACGATCTCGCCGAGGTTCGCCGCCTTCGTCCCGTAGATCGACGCGTCCTTCGCGCGCATCCGCGTCAGCATCGCGAACCGCGGGATCTCGATCAGCGCCTTCGGCAGGTCGACGCGCCGGGCCGCCGCGATCCGCCCCTCGTGGTCCCGGATCTCCTCGGGCGTCGCGGGCCGCAGCGTCGCGCCGACGTCGGTGACCTCGTAGTAGACCATCTTGCCGTCGAGCTTCCCGAACTTCTCGCGCGCCTTCTTGTCGCCGGAGTTCGGGATGCCCCATGCGTTCGCGCGCAGGTTCACGTGCGACAGCGGCGTCGAGAACTGCGTCGCCAGGATCCCCGCCACCGGCGTGATGTCCGGATAGCTCTCCTGCAGGAGCACGATGTCCGTGCGCTTGAACGTCAGCGACTCGTACGGCGTGCCGATCGGGACGACGACGAGCTTGCCGACGGTCTTGCCCTTCGTGAACGCCTGGAAGTCGGAGCTCTTGTAGATGTCGTTGTTCGTGAGCGTCGCGAGCCCCTTCTTCACGACGTCGAGCGCGACCTTCTCCTGCATCGGCGAGTCGGGGCGGAACGGCATCGTCTTTGCCTGGAAGAACGTGTCCTGCAGCCGCTTGTGCGCGCGCAGCACGTCGTCGGCGCCGATCTTGTCGCCCTCCCAGAACGACATCGTCCACTTGTCGATCTTCAGGTGGTGCGTGACGTAGCCGAGGATGAACTTCGGCTTCTTGCGCTCGTAGTTCTTGTTGTACTCGCGCACGTTGTCGGCGGTCCACATCTGGTGGAGCAGCTCGCCGAGGACGAAGTCCGCGTGGATGTTGTAGAGGTTGACGTCGATGAAGTAGATGTCGTCGGTCTTGAGGTCGATGATGAACTTGCCGAGCTCGTCCGACGCGATCGTCTTTGAATAGGACTTCCACGTCGCGAGGTCGGGGATCGACTTGACGTAGTTGCGCTGCTCTCGCCCGGCGAGCGCGTCGCCCGGCGCGAGCGCCACCGCAGCCGCACAGGCCACGAGGAGGAGCTGCTTCATACCTCGTTATAACGCGTATAGTCCGGCCGTGGTTTCAGGACGGACTCCCGCGACGTCGGGCGAGCGTGCTGCGTGGCTGGCCGTGATCGTCGCGGCGCTCGGCTACTTCGTCGACATCTACGACCTGATCCTGTTCGGCATGGTGCGCAACGCCAGCCTCGAGGGCATCGGCGTGTGCGGCGCCGGCGCGGTGGCGGCGGAATGCACGGACGCAGGCATCTACCTCCTCAACATGCAGATGGGCGGGATGCTGCTCGGCGGCATCCTGTGGGGCATCCTCGGCGACAAGCGCGGCCGCCTCACCGTCCTGTTCGGCTCGATCACGCTGTACTCGCTCGCGAACGTCGCGAACGGCCTCGTCGGCGACGTCCCCGCGATGGGCACGCTGCACGTCTACGCCGTGTGCCGCCTCGTCGCCGGCATCGGCCTCGCCGGCGAGCTCGGCGCCGGCATCACGCTCGTCAGCGAGCTGATGGGGCCCCGGCAGCGCGGCGTCGGCACGACGATCGTCGCCGCGTTCGGCGTCTCCGGCGGCATCGCGGCCGGCCTCATCGGCGGCGCGTTCCCGCCGCTCGGCTTCCACTGGACGACCGCCTATTACATCGGCGGCGGCATGGGGCTCGCGCTGCTCGTCCTGCGCATCGGCGTCGTCGAGTCCGGCATGTTCGCGTCGACGCTCGCGAAGGCCTCCGTCGTGCGCGGCAACTTCTTGGCGCTGTTCACGAACAGGAAGCGCTTCCTGCGCTACCTCGCCGTGATCGCCGTCGGCGTGCCCGTCTGGTACGTCATCGGCATCATGTTCCTGCTCTCGCCGGAGATCGGCGAGGCGCTCGGCCTGTCGCCGCGGCCGAACCCGGCGCGGTCGCTGTTCTTCTGCTACGCCGGCTGCACGCTCGGCGGCACCCTGTGCGGGATCGTGAGCCAGCGCCTGCAGTCGCGGAAGAAGGCGCTCGGCATCTTCCTCGTCGCGAACTGCGTCGTGATGCTCGTGTACTTCACGCTCGGCGGGAGGTCGCACACCGGCTTCTACATCCTGTCCGCCGTCGGCGGCGCGGCGAGCGGCTACTGGGCCGTGTTCGTGTCGACGGCGGCCGAGCTGTTCGGCACGAACCTGCGCGCCACGGTCACCACGACGGTGCCGAACTTCGTGCGCGGCGCCGCCGTGCCGCTCACGATCGCGTTCACCGAGCTGCGCGACGCGTTCGGCGGCGGCTCCACCGCGATCATCGCCTCGGCCGCCACCGTCGGCGCGGCGTCGATGGCCGTCGCGTTCCTCGGCCTGTTCGCCCTCGACGAGACGTTCGGCGTCGACCTCGACTACGTCGAGACCGACGAGCCCGCTACTTCGACTTCGGGAACGTGATGTTCGGGATGCGCCCGTGCGCGCGCGCACCGTCGCCGTTCGGGATGAACGCCATCGAGCGATCGGCGTTCTCGCCCGTGTAGCGGAACACGAACTCGTCGCCCTCGCGGAAGTCGATCCGCGTCGTCACGTCGAGGTCGAGCTCGTAGGCCTGCGCGTCGTAGACGCCGCCGGGCAGCGGCTCCCAGTGCTTCGACCACGTCGCGAGCGTCGTGTCCGTCGCGCCGCGCCGCCAGATCAGATCGAACGTCGTATCGACGGACGTGATGATGATCGCGTCGCACTCGACGTGATAGGTGCCCGCCGGGATGTCGGCAACGAGCGGGAGCGCTGCTTCACGGAAACCACCGGTTCCCACGCCGGGTGCTCAAAAGGGGGGTGGCTCGTAGTCGATCAGCTTCACGCGTGTCTCGACGACGTCCGTGGCGAGCCACACGCGCTCCGGGTTCGCATCACCCGCAGGGCAGCCCGTGACGTAGAGGAGCGCCGCCAGCGCGACAGGAGCTCGGCTCATGGGTCCTTCCCCGGCGGTGCGACGAACACCGCGATGAAGTGGGTGTCGACGGCGGACGGCTCGCCCTTCAGCACGAGCCCGGCCTTCTCGGCGGTGGCCATCGACTTCGTCCGCCGGTGGAGGCGGTTCGAGATCACGATGCGCCCGCCGGGCCGGAGCGCCTTCGTCGCGTCGTGCAGCCACGCGATCGGATCGCTGAAGTAGTGGTCGACCTCGGCGAGCAGGATCGCGTCGTACTGGCCCTCCTCGAGGTCGGGCGAGTCGGCGCCGACGACGCGCCGCTCGACGAGGTCGGCGAGGCCGGCCGCCGACAGGCGCGCGTACATGAGGTCGAGCACCTGCTGATCGATGTCGGTCGCGACGACCTTGCCGTTCGGCTTCACCGCGCGCGCGAGGTGCACCGTGAGCAGGCCCGAGCCCGCGCCGATGTCGGCGACGCGCGAGCCCGGCTTGATGCCGAGCGCCTCGACGACCTTCTCGGGCTTGCGCTCCTTGTCGAAGCGCTCCTGCTCCTTCGCCGTCTCGTCGGTCCGCGAGGTGCCACTGCCCGTGGACGGGCCCCCTTGCGCCTCGTTGCGCTCGCACGACGCGCAACCGAGGGCGACGACGACGGCCAGGACCCAGCGCACGGTCGTAGCCTAGCACGTGCGATGTGACCCCCGACCCCCTACACGGAACGCAACGCAAAACAAAACGGCCACTCTTGTGGAGTGGCCGTTACCAGCGAGCGGCGTAGGTCACGCCGTCGATGTTCGAGCGTCGACTACGCGTCCTTGAGGAGACCGAAGACGCCGCCGATCTTAATGCCGTTCGCGAACTGCGAGATCATGCGGTCGTCGCGCTTGGCGACCGCGTACGCGAAGGCCGCCGCGGCGAGGCGCGCCGTGGCCGCACCGTCGTACGTCGCGGGCTGGCCGTTGGCGTTGAAGCCCTGGACCGCGTTGCCCGTGATGTCACCGAACCAGCCCGACTTGAGGTGGCCCGCGCCGTACACGTACATGACGTTCGTGTTCTGCGGCGTGCCGTCGCCCCAGCCCGGACGGCTGCGCGGGTCCTTGAACGTGTCGCCGACGATGACGATGGTCGTCGTATCGCGCAGCGTCTCGCCCGTGACGTCGTCCGTCATCGAGGTGAGGTCGCCCATGAAGCCGTCGAGCACGCCCTTGATCTGCTGCGGGACGTTGTTGATGTCGCCGCTGTCGAACGCGCCGTGCGGGTCGTCGCGCATGGCCGGCAGCGTGACCGAGTTCGTGAGGCCCATCTTGAAGGCCTTCGCCGACACGATCAGCGTCTCACCGATCTGGCGCACGTTGTTGCGCGTGCCGCCGGTGAGGCCGTAGCGCGCCTGATCCTCCGGCGTGATCGAGAGCTTCGCCGACAGGTTCGTTCCGAGGAAGCCGGCCGCGCCCGAGGCCGTCACGTAGGACGCCTTCGTGGTCGAGCGGTTCGCCGCGCGGTTGAGCTGCGTGAACGCGTCGTACTGCGCCTTGTACAGGTCGGCGTTCTGCTTGGTGGCCAGGAGGCCACCGGCGCGCGACGCCGCGCTGTTGAACAGGCCGACGATGCCCTGGCCGTTGCCGACGGCAGCGGGACGCGGCGCACCCGGCGCCGTGCCGAAGTCGGCGTCGCCGACCTGGATGGCGGGGATGACGCTCGGCGCCGACGACTGCAACGCCGCAGCGATCGCCGAGATGTTCGCGCCGTTGAGCGACGTCGTCGAGACCGGCGTCTGCGTGTGCGTCTCGTTGCGGCCGCACACGAAGCAGGTGGGCTTCAGCGCCGCCGGGAGGTTCGCCCACGGCGACAGGTTCGGGTTCTCGACGTAGCGCGTGCCGACGCCCGCGACCGGCTGGGCCGCGCCCATGCCGACGTACGAGAAGGCGCCGTTGCCCGACGTCGCGATGCCCGGGAACGGGAACAGCTGCGTGAACCACGCGAGACCGCCGTTACCGGCGTGGATCTGAACCGACCGCGTGGTCAGGCTCTGCGAGGCCGCCCAGGCGACGTCGCGCCCGGCCGTCTTGTCGAGGATGTCGAAGATCTTCGCCCGCGACACGCCGAGGGCTGCACCTGCGGCGACACTCCACTTGATGAGAGCGCGGCGCGAGATATCACGCTGCTGTTCGCGCTTGGTGAGAGGGTGCTTTGCCATGGTGGTTGTCTCCCTACAGGCAGGTGTAAGCCGCGGCCATCATGGCCGCGACGGCAAGGCGACGACCGGCGGCGGGGTCGGTAGCGCCCGCGACGGCCAGGTTGCAGAAGTCGACGTGAGCGGCCGTAGCCGGAACGCCCGTGATGCAGGTGATACCGCTTGCCTGGCAGGCGTTCGACGCGTCGAACAGCTGAGCCGGAGCGCCGGCCGTCGTGCACCGCTCGAGGGCGGGGACGTTGGCGATGATCTCGTCGGAGGCAGCCGCGAAGATGTCGAACATGCGCGACATACCGGACGTCGTGATGCCCGAGTTCTCGCGGATGCGGTTGGCGTAGTTCGGACCACCGAGCGCGTTGAAGCCCTGGCGGTAGAGCTGGCCGGCCGACAGGTTCGTCGTGCTGGCGACGTTCACGCCGACCGACGTCAGCACGCGGCCGAGGGTGTCATACGGCACCTTCGAGCAGCTGTGGACGTGCGACGTGTACTTGGGCGGGCCTTCCTTCGCGAGGCGGTCGATGAGGTCCCACGGCGAGTAGCCCTGGTTGTCGTGGTCGAAGGTGTTGGCCTCGTCACCCGTCGTCGAGCCCGGGGGCGGACGATCGGGTGTGTTGGTGTCATCATCGAGTTCGCCCGCGCAAGCCGCGGCGCCGAGCATCAATGACGCGACGATGGCAGTGTTGAATCGCTTCATTGTGCTCCTCCTCTAGAACTTGACGAAGTCGTCCGCGGTGTAGACCGCGAAGATGAGGTTCTTGACGTTGTAGTCGCCCTTGAAGGCGGTGGTCTGCGAGGCGATCGTGTCCGACGGAACCGTCTGGAGCGTGTCGACGATGTCCGTCTTGCCGAGCGCCCAGTTCCAGATGCGGGCGACGCCGCACTCCGCGACGTCGTTGTCCGCGGCCATCGCCGCACCGAGCGACGGGAGGTCGTTGACCGGGACGCCGAAGCGCCACGCGTAACCCTCACCCGGCGGTAGGTAGTCGGTCGCCTGCGCGAGCGGCGCACCGTCGAGCGGCGTCGGGACGGCGATCTGGTTCTGGTACACGCCGTTCTCGTCGAAGTTCGCGAACATCGGCGCGACGTGGTTCAGGTTCTGGTGGCAGTGGCCGCACTGGACGGCCTTGCCGTCCTGGAAGTCGACGCGGCCGCCGTTCGCCGTACCGGAGAACGACGAGATCGGGAAGACGCCGGTGTAGGGCGTCGCGCCGCCGTTGTCCGTCGGCGTGCCCGCGATCT
Organism: Deltaproteobacteria bacterium; assembly: GCA_019637375.1. Lineage (GTDB taxonomy): Bacteria > Myxococcota_A > Polyangia > Haliangiales > Haliangiaceae > JABFXX01. The sequence continues at coordinate 9,127 of JAHBVW010000081.1, forward strand.
GCGACGAGATCGGGAACTTCGTGCAGACGAAGGTCTCCTGGACCCACTTGACGCGGCGGAACGCGAAGTTGCCGAAGTAGTGCTTCATCGCGCCGGGGTTGCTCAGCACGCCGGCCTTGGGCGCGTTGCCCGGGCACTCGGCGGGGGTGAACGTCCCGACACCGTCGAACGTGGGGCAGTTGTTCGCCCCCGACGTGAACAGGTCGGTGTACTTGCCGACGCCCGTCGAGATCTGCGCGGCGAACGCCGGCGCGGTGTCGAGCTCGGGCGTCTCGCCCATCTTGAAGGTGTCGCGCCAGAAGAAGAACATCTGGCGGGCGAACGTCGGGCGTCCCATGTACGCCTGGACGAGCGCCTCGTACGCGACCTTCTTCGCGGCGTTGTCGGCGGCATCGCGCACCGACGTGATCTCGTCCATCGTGGGCAGGTCGCCGGTCAGGCGAAGCGCCGCGATCTTGAGAGCCGCGTTGTAGTCGTAGTCGCGCTTGGCGAGCTCCTGATCCCACTCGTCGCCGACATTGCTGCCGGGGCCATCGTCGTCATCGCCACCACCGCCCCCCTTCGTGGGGTCACCGGTGCATGCGACCGCGAACGACGTAGTCGCGGCCAGGAGAACAGTTGAGATCCTCTTCATGGGACTCCTTTTAGGGGGCTGCGACTTCCGCATCGATCCAGCCATTAAAGCCGGCCTTCCATGCGTCGAACTGGGCTTGCGTCGCGAAACGAACGGGGTGGTTGTTGTTGCCAGGCGCGACAGCGAGGAAGCTGCCGCTATTGTTCCGGTCTTGCTTGTTGATGCGCTGGAGGAACTGGTTGCAGTTCGACTGGTCGTCGGCGAGGTTCATCGCGAGCGCGGACGTCGCGTTGTTGTTCTGGCCGCCGTGGCAGCTCAAGCACGACTGACCGAGGCCGCCCGGCGTCGTCGTCAGGTTCGTCTTGGGCTGCGTCGCCCACTGCCCGACGACCTTGCAGATGTTCCCGGCGGGCGGCGGCGGGCCGTCGTCCGGCTTGAACAGGCCGATCTCCTTGAAGTGGATGGCGAGCTTGTCGGCCGGGCCGGCGCCGAAGCCGACGAACGCCGCCGTGCCGCCGCCGATCTGCTGCGCCTCGATGGCGACCTGGTCATCCTTGAGGTTCATCGTGATGTTGAAGAACCGGTCGATGCTATCGGGAACCGGCGTGCCCGTCGCGGGATACGACACGAAGAGTGGGTGCTTCAGGAACACGCCCGACGTGCCGGGGACGAGCTTGAGGTTCGTGAGGTAGAGGCCCGACCCGAGCGCCTGCGCGACGAAGGAGATCTTCGCGCCGGTCGCGCCGAGGCTGTCGAGGGTGACGAAGTTGATCGGGCAGGTCCCCTCGGGGTTACCGGGGAGGCCGCCGCTGCAGTACTGCGGGTTGAACTGCGCGGTCTCGACGACGACGATCCCGGGACCTTCGGGCAGCGACTGCGCCGCGTCGCGCTCCTTCTGGATCCAGTCGAGCAGCGCCGACGCGTCGTCGGTGGAGAGCGGCGGACCCTCGTGGAGGCCCTTGGTGAGGAGGCGCGACGACGACGGGGCGTCGAGGTTCACGACCGCCGGCTGGTAGGCCAGCAGCGTCTCGCGGATCTCGTTGTCCGTGGCCGGCTGCTGGATGAAGTTGATCATCTCGCGCGCGCCGCCGTGGCAGCTCGAGCACGCCGCGTTCAGGCGGGGCAGCGCCTGCTGGACCCAGGCCGCGCGGGCCTTGGCCTCTTCCGGCGTGAGCCCACCGTTATCACCGCCGTCGATGAGGCCGGTGCAACCCACCATCAGCAACAGGCAGGCCGCCGCCGTGAGCCGCACCATGTAGAGGTGCCGCACCAGGGTGTCGAGCATCGATCTGCGCGACCGAACCCCCGGCGGGGTGATTCGAATTGCGGGTAAGCCACCCATCATGCCCCGGACCACAGCAACGGGTGTGCCGTGGGGGATCTCCGGAGCTTCGAGGCCTAACCTTGTAGAATCACGACGCCATCGACGTTACACCTACATTGCGCATGAGATTTCACACCCCAGCCGGGGACAACTGTGCCCAGCGCGCAAACAGCTGTAAAGACGATGACATGAAGTGCAGAAATGTAGGTTTACATACTCTCGATCGTGTCTTTTGACCGATCGCGTCGAGGTAGGGTCAACCGAACCCTTGCGTGGTCGGCCACCCCCACAACGCGCGAGTACGAGCCGGGATTGCGTGCGGATGATCGGGTGATTTCGCGAGCTGGAACAGCGAGTTGTGCAGATCGCCTGCAAGCGGGAACGGGCGTTCCGTCTCCAGGGCGAACCGAGCCATTCAAGGAGCTTTGTAAGATGCGCAACGTTATTCTCGCTCTCGTTCTCTCGATCGTCGGTCTCGTGGCGGGCTGTGGAGTCGACGACCCCAACTCGCGGTTCATCGGCAGCTACAACACGACCCTCACCCTCAGCGGCCAGGGGAGCCTCGTCATCACCGATGCGGTGTCGATCTCGGACGGCGCGACCACCGACCTGATCCTCAACTCGCAGAACGCGGGTGCCATCAAGGTCGACGTGCGCGGCGCGAGCTCGTTCGCGATCCCGCAGCAGCAGATCTTGCTCAACGCGAACGGGCAGGCGTTCAGCGTGACGATCCAGGGGCAGGGCACGGTGGTCGACGGGATCTTCAACTGCACCGGCACGGTGTCGGATGCGAGCGGCTCGCTCGCGTTCACGTGGGCCGGTCAGCGCCTGTAGGCGCTACTTCGGGAGCTCGCGCTGCAGCTGCGTCGCCGTCTTCGTCGAGCCGTCGTGCGACCAGCCCGGAGGTGCGAGGACGTAGCCGAGCGCGGCGCTCACCGACGGTGCGCGCGCGACGTCGCGGGCGATCGCGGCGATCTCGTGGAAGCCGATGCGGAGCGGATGGAACGTGTGGAGGTCGGTGGTGAGGCCGTACACGACGCGCTCGTCCTCGCGCGCGAACGTGCCGAACAGGCGATCCCAGACGATCAGGATGCCGCCATGGTTTTTGTCCAGGTAAAGGACATTCTTCCCGTGGTGCACGCGGTGGTGTGATGGTGTGTTGAAGATCCACTCGAGTGGGCCGAGCCGATCGACGGCCTCGGTGTGGAGGCCGAACTGGTAGAGCAGGCTCCACGCCTGCGCGGTCAGCACCATCCACGGTGGAAAGCCGAGGAGCGGGAGCGGCGCCCAGAAGATCGGGCCGGTGAACGGTGTGAGCAGCGGCTGGCGCAGCGCCGTCGACAGGTTGTAGTGCCGGCTCGAGTGGTGATTGACGTGGGCCGCCCACAGGAAGCGGACCTCGTGATGGAGGCGGTGGAACCCGTAGTAACAGCAGTCCTCGGCGAAGAAGAGGATCACCCACGCCCACGCGCCGAGCTCGAGCACGTCGGCGACGCGGTGCTCGTACAGCCACGCGAAGAACGGGATCGACAGGAGCTTCGTGCCGGCGTTGACGACGACGTTGAGGAGGCCCATCGACAGCGACGCGGCGGTGTCGCGCAGCTCGTAGCCGACGTGCTCGGGGTGGCGGCGCGCCCACCGGATCTCGAGCAACACCGACACGATGAACGCCGGAATCGCGTAGAGAACCAGGTTCGACACGGCCCGGCGATTGTAGCGGCGATTGTACCGTCGATTGTAGTTCGGCCGCGCGTGCGCGAGACTCCGCGCCCATGAAGCAACAACACGGCGGTGACCTGATCGCGGAGGTGCTGCACCGTCACGGCGCGACGCACCTGTTCGCGCTGTGCGGCGGCCACATCTCGCCGATCCTGACGGGCGCGCAGGCCCGCGGGCTGCGCATCGTCGACGTGCGCGACGAGGTCAACGCCGTGTTCGCGGCGGATGCGGTCGCGCGCATGACCGGCGGCATCGGCGTCGCGGCGGTGACCGCGGGTCCGGGCGTGACGAACACGATCACCGCGGTCAAGAACGCGCAGATGGCGCAGTCGCCGATCGTGATCTTCGGCGGCGCGACGCCGACCCTGCTCAAGGGGCGCGGCGCGCTGCAGGACATCGACGCGCTGTCGATCATGCGGCCGATCACGAAGTGGGCGACGTCGGTGAAGACCGTCCCGGCGCTCGCGCCGACGGTGGAGCGGGCGTGCGAGGTCGCGATGGACGGCGTCCCGGGGCCGGTGTTCGTCGAGGTCCCGGTCGATCTGCTGTATCCGGAGGAGATCGTGCGCGGCTGGTACGAGAAGGAGGCGGGCTTCGGCAAGGCGAAGGGCATCGGCGCGAAGGCGCTCGAGCTGTACATCCGCGGGCACCTGTACCGGCAGTTCCGCGCGCCCGTGCTGCCGGAGGTGAGCCTGCCGATGAAGCTGCCGAGCCTGCGCAACGGCGGCGGCCTCGAGCGCGCGGCCGAGGCGCTGAAGAAGGCGGAGCGGCCGGTGATCGTCGTCGGCAGCCAGGCGCTCGTCGGCGTGAAGGATCCGGGGCGGCTCGCGCGCGCGCTCGGCCTCCTCGGCGCGCCGGTGTTCCTCGCCGGCACGGCGCGCGGGCTCCTCGGTCGCACGCACGAGCTGCAGCTGCGCCACAACCGCGGCGCGGCGCTCAAGGAAGCCGACGTCGTCATCATCTGCGGCTTCCCCTTCGACTTCCGCCTCGGCTACGGGCGCGGCATCAGCAAGAAGGCGACGCTGATCGCGGCGAACCTGTCGTCGCACGAGCTGCGCAAGAACCGGCGTCCGGAGATCGCGGTCGAGATGCACGCGGGCGAGTTCCTGATCGCGCTCGGCGACCGCATCAGCTCGGCGGGCGACCGCTGGCGCGGCTGGCTCGACGGGCTGCGCGAGAAGGAGGCCGCGCGCGACAAGGACATCGTGGGCAAGGCGGCGGCGAGCGGCGAGCTGATCGATCCGCTGCACTTCTTCCTGCGCGTCGAGGAGGCGATGGCCGACGACGCCGTGCTCGTCGTCGACGGCGGCGACTTCGTGGCGACCGCGAGCTACATCGTGCGGCCGCGCGCGCCGCTGTCGTGGCTCGACCCCGGCGTGTTCGGCACGCTCGGCGTCGGCGGCGGCATGGCGCTCGGCGCGTCGCTCGTGCGGCCCGGCCGCGAGGTGTGGCTGATCTGGGGCGACGGCTCGAGCGCCTACACCCTCGCCGAGTTCGACACCTACGTCCGCCACGGCGTCGCCCCCATCGCGGTGATCGGCAACGACGCCTCGTGGCAGCAGATCGCGCGCGAGCAGGTCGAGATCCTCGGGACCACGCTCGGCTGCGACCTCCGCCGCACCGACTACCACAAGGTCGCCGAGGGCTACGGCGGCGTCGGCCTCCTGCTGACCGATCCGGCGCGCGTCGACGCCACCCTCGCCGAGGCCAAGGCGATCGCACGCGCCGGGCGCCCGGTCTGCATCAACGTCCACCTCCGCAAGAGCGAGTTCCGCAAGGGCTCGATCTCGATGTAGCCGGCGCACACTCCGCCGAGCGCCGTGCCGACGAGGTCGGCGAGCCTCGAAGGTTCGGCTGACATCACGACGAGGCGCTGCTCGATCGCGCGGGAGAGGTCGCCGAGCCGCTACTTCCCGGGCTGCGGGGACGGCGTCGACATCACGACGAGGTACTGCTCGATCGCGCGGCGCTCGGCGTCGTCGATCTTCGCGCGCTCGGCCATCTCGGCGACCTTCTTCGGCCACTCGGTGGGCTTGTACTCCGTCGGCATCGGCAGGCCGTGGCAGCCGCGGCACTTCGCGATGTACGACTGCCGGCCCTGCTGCAGGTCGACGAGCTGGACGTTCGCGCGCTCGGCGTCGAGCGCGGTCGCGAGCGGCGGCATCTTGGCCGAGCAGGCGGAGGCGAGGAGGGCGAGAGCCACGAACGACAGCGGTACGGCGCGCATCGGCGCCGCAGCATGCGCAAATCTCGCCGGGCGGTCCAGCCCCGCGACGGGAGACGCCAACACTTCGCGGATCGGCGGCATGCTTCGGGGGTGAACGCCGACGCCGCGCTGCGCGAGCTCGAGGGCATGCGGGCCCTCGCGCGCTCGCTCGTGCACGGCGACGCCGAGGCCGACGACCTCCTGCAGGAGGCCGCCGTCCTCGCGATCGAGCACCCGCCGGAGCTCGATCGGCCGGTGCGGCCGTGGTTCGCGGTCGTGCTGCGCAACCTGCGCCGCATGGATCTGCGCGGGCAGGCGCGGCGCCGGCAGCGCGAGGAGGCCCTGGCGCCGCCCCACGACGCCGCACACACGGAGCCGCGCGCGGACGAGGCGCTCGATCGCGCGCGCACGCTCGAGCTGCTCGCGTCGGCGCTGGTCGCGCTCGACGAGCCGTTCCGCACCACCGTGATCCGCCGCTACCTCGACGGCCTGAGCGCCGCCGAGATCGCGCGCGCCGCCGGCGTTCCCGCCGGGACGGTGCGCTGGCGTCTGAAGACCGGTCTCGCGCGGCTGCGCGCCGCCCTCGAGACCCGCGAGCCGCGCTGGCAGCGCGCGCTCGTCCCCCTGATCCCCGGAGTCGCCGTGAAGAGCAAGGTCGGTACCGTCGCGCTCGCCCTCCTCGTGTTGCTGCTCGCCGCCGCGGGCGTCGTGATCGCGCTGCGCGCGCGAACCGGCGACGACGCGCCCGCATCCACGGTCGCCTCCGCGTCGGGCTCGGCGCCCGCGAAGGCGCCGCTCCTCGCCGCGCCCGGCCACGCACCCGCGACCGCCGACGCCGGCGCCGACGAGCCGCGGCCGCCGCTACCGGGACAGAACCGGGCGCGCATCGAGCTCGCGCAGCTCGCGGGCGGCGCGGTGTCGGGGCACGTCATCAACTGGTCGACCGGCGACGGCGTCGCGAACGCCGAGCTGACGTTCATCGGCGACGGCGGCGCGACGACCGTGCGCTCGCGCGAGGGCGGCGCGTTCGAGCTCGCACCGCCCGCGCCGGGCCGCTACTCGCTGACGACGATCGGCGCGCCGGGCTTCTTGCCGTACGCGCCCGAGCTGCTGCACTCGACGGTGCACGTCGAGCTCGCGAAGGACCGCGCGGTGCGCGGCATCACGGTCTACCTGTTCCCGGCGCTCGACTACAGCGGCCGCGTCGTCGACGCGAGGAAGGCGCCGGTCGCCGGCGCGAAGGTGCGCCTCCTCGGCACGCCGGCCGGCGAGCAGGCGATCGACAAGCTCGAGACCGAGTGGACCACCGACAGGAACGGCGAGTTCACGTTCCACGCGGCCGACTTCGCCGTGTTCGAGGCCGTGCACGGCGCCGCGCGCGGCTGGGCGCGCCTCGACGGCGACGTGATGACCACCAAGCGCATGACGATCGAGATCGACGCCGCGCCGCCGCGCGATCGCACGATCGCGGGCAAGGTCGTCGACGCGGCGGGCAAGCCGGTCGCCGACGTGCTCGTGCGCGCGGGCCCCGTCGAGTCGGGCCCGCCGGCCAAGGGCCCGCCGCCGGCGCGCGCGACGTCGTTCGCCACGAGCGGCACCGACGGCGCCTTCACGCTCGGCGGGCTCGACGACGGCCTCTACGACCTCGACGCGCACGCCGAGGGCCGCGCCCCCGCGCACAAGGACGACGTCGCGAGCGGCACGCGCGGCGTGACGCTCGTCCTCGACGCGGGCCAGCCGATCGCCGGCATCGTCACCACGTCCGAGGGCGAGCCCGTCGGCGCCTACACGCTGCTCGTGCACCGCCAGCTCGGCGCGGCCCGCAGCCTCGTCTCCGCGCTCTCGATCGTCGACCCGAGCGGCCGCTTCGAGGCGCGCGTCGACCCGAGCGGCAAGTACGAGGTCATGGCGACGGCGAGCGGCCGCGCCCCCAGCGAGCCCGTGCCCGCGTCGCCGGGCGCGAAGGACGTCAGGCTCGTCGTCACCGGCGGCGCCACCCTCCGCGGCACCGTCCGCGACGCCGACGGCACCCCGCTCCCCTACGCGCGCGTCATGCGCGAGGCCCGCGGCGGCGGCGCGAGCGCCCAGCCCGCGAACGCCGGCACCGTCGCCCGCGACGACGCCTCCTTCGAGCTCACCGGCATCCCACCCGGCCCCGTCTCGATCTTCATCAGCGCCGGCGGCCATCACCCGAAGATCGAGGCCGGCATGACCGCCACCGACGGCGCGACCCTCGGCCCCCTCGACGTCCGCCTCCAGCGCCTCAAGGACGGCGAGACCCCCTCCCTCGAGCTCGTCGGCATCGGCGTCCAGCTCTCCGCCGACGGCGACACCCTCAAGGTCACCCGCGTCATCGAGGGCGGCGGCGCCGCCGCGGCCGGCATCGTCGTCGGCGACCACGTCACCGCCGTCGACGGCGCCCCGGTCGCCCCCCTCGGCGTCGACGGCGCCGTCGCGCGCATCCGCGGCGCGGCCGGCACCACCGTCAGCGTCACCCTGCGCCGCGACGACAAGGCCGTGACCCTCGTCGTCGAGCGCCGCAAGCTACGCGCCGGCTAGGAACCAGACCCCGCGGGCCGCATGGCGCGGAGGTCCTGGACAGATTCGCGTGGGCACGGGGGCGCCAAAAGAGGGCCGGGCGTGACGGGGATGTCAGGGGAGGGAGCGGAGCCAGGCGTCGACGCGTGGCTTGAGGTCGGCGGCGGAGGCGCCGACGTCGAGGGGAAGGGGGGCGCCGGTGAGGGTCTCGATCGCGCGGTGGGCGAAGAAGCGGACGAGGGGGTAGTCGTGGGTGAGGTGGGGCGCGATGGCGCGGAGGGCGGAGGTGGTGCCGGATTGGCCGAGGGTGGCGATGGCGGCGGCCTGCTCGTGGGGCTTGCCGACGCGGAGGGTGGTGAGGAGGGCGGGAGCGGAGGCGTCGCCGCCGTAGAGCTTGCGCAGGGCGGTGCGGTCGTAGGTCTTGCCCCACCAGGCCTCCATGTTGGCGACGAGGTCCGCGGGGCTGCGATCGGTGTGGCACAGCGCGCACTCGACGGGGCGGTCGCCGAGGACGCGCGCCGGGTCGTTCGGGGAGCCGATGCGGTGGTAGCGCACGAGGCTGTAGTCGAGGCCCATGTTCTTCTTCGGCATGTGGCACGCGATGCACGACGTGCCGGCGCCGCCGGGCTTGTGGTGGCTGTGCGCGGCGACGTCGCGCGCGATCGTCGCGTGGCAGCCCGCGCACACGGTGTTGCCCTCGGGCGTCGCGAGCTTCTCGAGGTGCGCCGCGGAGTCGACGGTGTGCGGGTCGTGGCAGGAGGTGCACGCCATCTGCGACGAGCACGCGCCGAGCTCGAAGTCGCGACCCTCGCCGGAGTTCGTGGTGCTGCCGCCGGGGTTCGCCGACGAGCGCAGGCCGCCCTCCCACGTGTACGGGTAGCGCGTGAACAGCACGGTGTGGCACTTCGCGCACGTGTGGTTGATCCACTGCGCGCGCGAGCCGTCGCCGCGCGGCGGCGTCATCCCGAGGAGCGGGCTCGAGAGCTTGTACGTGGGCCGCACGTGCTCGTTCTCGACGTGCTCGCGGGCGCCGTTGTGGCACGCCTCGCAGCCGATGCCGATCTCGACGAGGTGCGTGCCGTCGAGCCGCTGCTGGCTCGCGCGCGCGGCGGCGGGCAGCAGCTCGCGCAAGGACGTCGTCTCCGGCGGCGCCGCGCCGAGGAACGCGATCTCGCCGGCGATCGCCTTCGCGAGGCCGGTGTCGTCGAGCGAGCGCACGCGCCACGTGCGATCCGCGGGCATCACGCGGTCCGAGAGCTTGCCCTGGTAGCCGGGCAGGTTCGGGCCGTAGAGCTCGTCGTACAGTGTCGTCGCGAGCGGCAGCGTGTTGTGGCAGCCGATGCACTCGCGCGACCACACGCCGCGCGCCGACATCGCCGGGCGCTCCTTCACCATCACGGAGTAGCCCTTGTAGCGCCACGACTTCGTCGCGAAGAAGTACGTCGCGGGGAGCACGTGCTCGAGCGGGCTCGCGTCGGTGACGCCGACGAAGTCCTCGCGGTAGCGGCCGCCGACGACCTTCGTCACGCGGTAGCGCGTCGTCCCCTTCGGCGTCTGCAGACGGATGAAGCGGTCCGCGCCCTCCTGCTCCATCGTCGCGACGTCGTCGCCCACGCGCAGCGTCGCGCCGTCGAACGGGGCGCGGATCACGGCGCCGGCCGCCGCGCGCGTCATGTTGCGCATCGGCGAGGACTTCCACTTCGCGTAGATCTGCGCGTGGCAGTCGGCGCACGCCTCGGAGCCGACGTAATCGCCGCGCAGGGCGTTGCTCGCGACGACCTGCGCCGGCTCGGGAGCGGGCGGCGCCACCGGCGGTGCGGAGCGCGATCCGCACGCCGCGATCAGCAGGCACCCGAGGAGGAAACGGGGGGACACGCCCTACCGTACACCGGTACGGGCGGCCCCGACGAGGCCGGTGGTCAGAGCAGCGTCGGCGAGCCGTCCACGCGGGCCGACGGCGCAGCACGTCTTCCGGCACGGGCGGCCCGACGAGGCCGGCGGTCAGAGCAGCGTCAGCGCGCCGGTGACGGCGTCGATCTCGTCGGTCCACGCGGGGCCGACGGCGCAGCACGTCTTCGTCGGGACGCCGTGGAACTCGGTCGCGCCGGAGTCGACGATCACGGCGCACGGCAGGTTCGCCTCGCGCGCGCGCTCGACGATGGCGTCGAGCGCCGCCTCGGAGTCGACGGCGACGCACACCTTCGTGAAGCGGCCGGCGAGCCACGCGGCGAGCGCCGGCCACGCGGCGAGGACGAACACGTGGTTCGTGCGCGAGCCGGCGTCGAGCAGGACCTTCAGCGACGCGTGCGCGCCCTGCGCGATCATCTTGCCCTTACGCATGTTCAGGTCCTTGCGCATCACGATCACTTGCTTCGCGGCCCGCTCCGACGACGTGGACATCAGCGACCACGATAGAGACTTCCGTAGCGACGATCACCTGCGACGCGCGTGCGACGGCGATCTCGTCGGTGCATGACGCATGCGACGGCGTGTCCACCGGCGCGCGCGGCCGCGCATCACCGCGCGCGCGTGCGGCGGCCCGGCGACACGCCGAACTGCCGGCGGTACGCCTGGCAGAACGCGCTCGTGCTCGCGTAGCCGACCTCGAGGGAGACGGCGGTGACCGACGCGCCGCCCTCGAGGAGGTGCAGCGCGTGGAACAGGCGCACGCGGCGCCGCCACGCGCCGAGCGCGAGGCCGCGCGCGCCCGCGCGTTCTACGAGCAGGTGTTCGGCTCGACGTTCACCGCGTGGGGGCCGCCGGGCTTCTACCAGATCGAGGGCGCGGGCACGCGCGGCGCGCTGCAGGAGCGGCGGGAGCTGGCGCAGGGCAACATTTTCGGAGCGATGCAATACGATGCACGCGCCGAATGAGTGGTTACGGTGTCGCGCATGACCGACGACAAGAAGCCCTCGTGGTGGAACGACAAGGTCGCGGCGTCGTGGGACAAGGCCAAGACCACGGCGCTCAGGGAGTGGGAGAAGCTGAACGCGGCGACGACGCGCGAGAAGCTCGCGCCGCTGAAGGCGCAGATCGCCGAGCGCGCGATGGCGTTCGGCCACGGGGCGCGGGTGCACGCCGAGCGCGGCATGGCGAAGGCCGCCGCGTGGAGCGATGCGCTCGAGAAGGAGCTCTCCGAGGAGTGGAGCAAGCTCGGCAACAAGGGCGAGGCCGCGTGGGAGAAGGTCCGCGACACCGTGAAGGCGCAGTGGCAGCGCGCGACCGACAAGGCTCCCGAGAAGAAGCCCGACTGACGTCCGCGACGCTCAGGCGAGCTTCGCGCGCGTGAACGCGGCGAGGAACTGCCCGGCGCCGCGGAGGAGGGCGAGCTTGGACAGCGGGACGCCGGCGAAGTCCTGGACGCCCACCTTGAACAGCTCGGTGAGGCGCGGCATCAGGCGCTCGATCTTCGCGCGGCGGCGGCCGTAGAACGCGCGGTAGCAGCCGTGGCGGATCGCGAGCTGCCAGCCGAGGTGGTGGCGCGTGACGACGCGCGCCCAGTCGTCGAAGCCGAGCGCGCCCTCGGCGAGCGCGGCGGCCAGGTACGGGCCGGCGACGGCGCCGTACTCGATCGCCTGGCCGATGCCCTCGCCGGTCGCGATGTCGATGCCGGCGGCCTCGCCGACGAGCAGCACGCGCGGCGCCGAGATCGCGGCGCCCGGCTCGAAGCCGCGCTCGGCGAACTGCTTCGCCTTGTAGCGCGCGATGTCGAGGCCGCGCTCGGCGAGGTACGCGGCGAGCCGCGCGCGCGCCTGGTCGGGGACGCGCGCGGTGTCGTGGAGCAGGTACACGCCGCGGCACATCAGCGGGGCTCCGTCGACGAGCGTCGGGAAGTCCCACGCGTACCCGCGCAGCTCGGTCGTCGCGAAGTCGAACACGACGGTGTCGCGCGGCAGATCCGCCGCGGCGCCCTCGGTGTCGAGCTCCACCGCCTGCGCGCGCAGCTCGCCGCGCGGAAAGCCGCACGCACGCCGCGTGACGCCGGCGACGCCGTCGGCGCCGACGATCGCACGCGCGCGCAGCACCTCGCCGCCCGCCAGCTCGACGGTGACGCCGCGCTCGTCCACCGCGATGCCCGCGACCTCGCAGCCCTCGCGGATCGCGATGCCTCGCCCGCGCGCGACCTCGGCGAACGCGTGGTCGAACTGGATCCGGCGCACCACCGCGCCGCAGCCCGGCTCGCGCACGACGACCGTCTCGCCGCCGATGCGCATCGCCACCGCATCGAGCGGCACGTGCGGGCACGCGACCTCGACGCCGATGCGCTCGAGGATCCGGAACGCCCGTGCGCCGATGCCACCCGCGCAGATCTTGTCGCGCGGGTACGTCGCCTTCTCGAGCACGGCGATCCTCGCGCCGGGTGCGGCCGCCTGCACGTGCAGGGCCGTCGAGATGCCGGACGGCCCGCCACCGACGATCAGCAGATCCAGCACGCTCGCGACGTACCACGAAATCCGCAACTCGCGTGCGGGCTTACACATCCCATATCGGGACGGAGCGAAACGATGCTATCCACGAGCCAGGTAGCCGAGGAGCACGTAGCCGCGATGGTGCGGCGCGCGACTCCAGACCGGCATACCGAACCAAGAAAGGCTGGGACGGAATGAAGACCCAAAAGGTCACCATCCATACCCTCCGGCAGATGAAGGAGCGCGGCGACAAGATCGCCATGCTCACCGCGTACGACGCCACGTTCGCGCGGTTGCTCGATGAGGCCGGTGCGGACGTGCTGCTCGTCGGAGATTCGCTCGGCATGGTCGTGCAGGGGCACGACACGACGTTGCCGGTCACGCTCGAGGAGGTCGCCTACCACTGCCGCGCGGTCGCGCGCGGTGCGCGGCGCGCGCACGTCGTCGGCGACATGCCGTTCATGACGTACCAGTCGTCGATCGAGACCGGGATGACGAACGCCGGCATGCTGATGAAGCAGGGCGCCTGTCACTCGGTGAAGCTCGAGGGCGGCGCGGTCCACGCGGAGCTCGTGCACCGCCTCGTCGGCGCGGGCATCCCGGTGATGGGCCACATCGGCCTGACGCCGCAGAGCTTCCACCAGTTCGGCGGCTTCAAGGTGCAGGGCCGCGAGGCCGGCGGGCGCGAGCGGCTGCTCGCCGACGCGCGCACGCTCGAGGAGGCCGGCGCCTACGCGATCGTGCTCGAGGCCATCCCCGCCGACATCGCGCGCGAGATCACGGCCGCGCTGTCGGTCCCGACGATCGGCATCGGCGCCGGCACCGGCTGCGACGGCCAGGTCCTCGTGTCGTACGACATGCTCGGCATGGACGAGTCGTTCAAGCCGCGCTTCGTGCGGCGCTACGAGACGCTCGGCGCGCGCATCCAGGACGCCGTCAAGCACTACGTCGCGGACGTGCGTGCCGGCGCGTTCCCGTCGGACGCCGAGTCGTTCTCCGTCGCCGAGAACAAGGCCACGCCGAGCAAGATCGAGCCGGCGCTGTACTCGACGCCCGGCAAGAAGTAGCGGCTACGGCTTCACGAGCGTGCCGACACCCGTGTCGGTGAACAGCTCGGCGATGATGTTGTGGGGCGTGCGCCCGTCGAGGAGGTGGACGGCGCGGACCCGCTCGGCGAGCGCGCCGAGGAGGGACGGCGTGCGGGCGGCCATCTCGGGCGTGAGCGTGCCGCCGTCGCGGCGGGCGCGGAGGTCGGCGGCGGTGAGCTCGGTGACGAGGTCGCCGTTGTCGATGACGCCGGCGGCGTCGGAGAGGACGATGAGCTTGTCGGCGCCGATGGCCTGCGCGAGGCCGGAGGCGACCGCGTCGACGCCGAGGTCGTGGGCCTCGCCGTCGGCGCCGATGCCGACGGGCGCGACGACGGGGATGTAGCCCTGGGCGAGCATCGCCTCGACGATGCCGGCGTTGACGTCGACGGCGAGTGGGCCGTCGGCGACCTTGCGCGCGCGCAGCATCGCGGCGTCCTTGCCGGACAGGCCGACGGCGTGGCCGCCGCGCCGGTTGAGCTGGGTGACGAGCTCGGTCGTGAGCTGGCCGGTCATCATCTCGGCGGCGCGCGCGTCGCCGTTCGCGAGCCCGGCGACGCGCTCCGTCGACGGCGCGTGCACGAGCGTCGGGAGCAGCCCGACGGAGTGCAGGAGCAGCACGTCGTCGCACAGCGAGCGGCGCAGCGAGTCGCGCGCGAGCGCGGTGCCGGCCGCCGCGATCACGCAGCGCTTGCCCCGGAAGCGCGAGATATAGGCGAGCGCCTCGACGAGGAGCGCGCGCTTGAACGCGGGGCTGTAGTTGCCGAGGCGGTCGTCCTTCGCGACGCCGCCGCCGGGCGCCTCGACGAGGAGCGACGTGTAGTCGGCGTTGAGCTTGACGTAGTCGTACGACAGGTCGCAGCCGTACGCGCGCGCGCCGTGCTCGCCGGCGCGCACGTCGACGTCGATCACGACCTCGGGCTCGCGCAGGCGGCCGCGCAGCTGCGCGCGGTCGAACGGGCGGGGCGCGCCGTCGTACACGCGCACGCCCTGGATCGTGACGCTCGCCCGCGCCGGGTCGAGGTCGTAGCTCTGCGAGCCGGCGCGCGCGCCGACCGTCGACAGCACGCGGCCCCAGTTCGGGTCCTGCCCGAACATCGCGGCCTTCACGAGCGGCGAGCCGCAGATGCTGCGCGCGAGGTCGCGCGCGCACGCGTCGGTCGGCGCGCCGGTGATGATCGCCTCGAGCCGCTTGGTCGCACCCTCGCCGTCGGCGGCGACGGCGCGCGCGAGCTCGTCGAGCATGTCGCGCAGCGCCGCGGCGAACGTGCGCAGGGCGGGGCCGTCGCTCGCGATCTTCGCGTTGCCGGCGCGGCCGTTCGCGAGCACGAACACGCTGTCGTTCGTGCTCATGTCGCCGTCGACGACGAGCTGGTCGAACGTCGCGTGCGTCGCGGCCTCGAGCGCGTCGTCGAGGACCTCCGCGTCGATCGCGCAGTCGGTGACGACGACCGCGATCGTCGTCGCGAGCTGCGGCGCGATCATGCCCGAGCCCTTGCAGAATGCCGCGAGCGTGACGTCGGTGTCGCCGATCTTCAGCGTGCGCGACGCGAGCTTGCGCGTCGTGTCCGTCGTCATGATCGCCTCGGCCGCGCGGTCGGGCTCGGGCGACAGCTCGGCGACGCACCTCGGCAGTGCCGCGACGATCTTGTGCTGCGGCAAGAGCATGCCGATCACGCCCGTCGACGCGCTCACGACCTGCGCCGGATCGACGCCGAGCGCCGCGGCGGTCGCGGTCAGCACGGTCGCGACGGCATCGCGCCCGGCCGGGCCGGTCAGCGCGTTCGCGTTGCCGCTGTTGATGACGATCGCGCGGATCTTCTCGGCGGGGAGCCGCGCCTCGGCGTCGGCGACGGGCGCCGCCTTCGCGCGGTTGATCGTGAAGGCGCCCGCGCACGCCGCATCCGCGTCGGAGACGACGAGCGCGAGGTCGGGGCGGTGCGGCTTGATCCCGCACGCGACCCCGGCGAAGCGAAAGCCGGCCGGGAGCCTCACGCGTGCCTCGCGAGGTGCTCGAGCCCGGCCGTGCGCGGCAGGCCGAGCATGACGTTCAGGTTCTCGACGGCCTGACCGGCCGCGCCCTTCAGCAGGTTGTCGATCGCGACGGTGACGATCACATGGCGCTCGTCGGACGCGACGCCGACGGCGCAGAGGTTCGTGCCGACGATGCGCCGCAGCGACACCTCCTCGGCGGTGCGGGCGATCCGCACGGTCGGGTCGCCGGCGTAGTCGCGCCGGTACAGCTCGACGAGCTCCGCCGTCGGCGCGCGCCGTGCGAGCCGCACGGTCAGCGTCGCGAAGATGCCGCGCGCCACCGGCAGGAGGTGGGTCGTGAGGACGACGCGCGTCGCCGCGGTCATGCCGACGCGCGCGAGCGCCGCCTCGATCTCCGGCACGTGCTGGTGCCGCAGCACCTTGTACGCCCGGACCTCGCCGTACATCTCGCCGAGGCTCAGCGCCTCGTCGCTCGAGCGCCCGGCGCCCGTGACGCCCGAGCCGGCGGAGACGACGACGTCACCGTCGACGAGCCCGTGCCGCACGAGCGGCGCCGCCGCCGTGATCACCGAGGTCGCGTAGCAGCCCGGGTTCGCGACGAGCCTGGCGCCCGCGACCTCGCCGCCGAACAGCGACGCCAGCCCGTACACCGCACCCGCCGTCGCGCGGTGCGCGTGCGACAGGTCGATCACCCGCGCCGCCAGCGACGGCGCGAGCGCCGCGGCTGCATCCGGCGGCACGGCGAGCAGCGCGACCTCGCAGTCGGCCGCGATCGCGCGCGCCTGCTCCGTCGACACGAACACCAGGTCGCTCGCCCGCCCGGTGAGGTCCTCGACGCGGCGCCCGGCGTGCCCGTCGCTGGCCGCGCAGGCCAGGCGCACGTCGGGGTGCCCCGACAGCAGCTTGATCAGCTCGACGCCCGTGTAACCGGCGGCGCCGAACAACGCGACGGGGTGCATGACGGCGAACCATACACGGTCGGCCGTACGGCGACTGCGCCGGTGTCTGGTTTCGCCGACGTGGCGCACTGGTCGGCGACGTCGGATCGGTCGCGTGGCGCCGGCAGCGCGGCGCCGGCAGCGCGCGGTTCTCGCAGGATCAGCCGCCGGTGATCACGTTCGTCGAGCCCTCGATCAGCGTGCCCGAGCCGCCGCAGTGCTTGTCCTGATCGCCCTGGCGGTGCGCCGCCTTGCTGTTGATGAACACGGTGCCGCTGCCCTGCACGGCCTCCCACGTGTTCGGGCCGCAGCACGCGGCGTGGATCCCCTTGTCGCCGACGCGCAGCGCCGGGCGCCTGTTCACGTTGACGTCGGGCGAGCCGACGATCGCCGGACCGACGGCGGGGTGCGGGCACGCCGGGCAGCCGTGCGCGTCCGCGGGCACGTTGGACTTGTCGCCGAGTCTTCCTTGGCCTGGCATATCGCTCCTTAGACGAGGCCGCCGGGGGCCATCATGGCCGTCCCGCCGACGACGGGGCCGATCGGCACGAACGGCGGGGCGAACGTGGGGATCGGGCCGGTGCCGAGCACGTTCGTCACCATCGTCGAGGCTTTCCAGATGTTGTAACACTTCTCGAACGCGTCGGCGATCGCCTCGAAGAGCTCCTGGTGGAACGGCGCCATCGGGTCGCCGAGCTGCGTCGTCTTCAGCCCCTTCAGCGCATTGCAGCTGATCGACATCGGGACCTGGGTGAGGGCGGCGAACGGGCACGGGATGTTCGGCGTCGGCGGCGCCATCGGCCCTGGGAATGCCGCGAACGCCGGGTACCACGGCATGCCCATGACCTTCACGGTCGCCGTGAACGTCTGCCACCCGGTCGAGATCACGGTGGCGATCGCGTTCGAGTACTTCATCAGCATCGGCGACTCCTTCGGCGCCGAGGCGAGGATGAGCGGCTGCAGCGGCGGCCCCACGAGCATGCCGCCCATCGCCGTCACGGCGTTGACGACGATGCCCGACATCGTCGCGAGGGACTGCCACTGCGACCACGCGCTGCAGATCGCGCTGCAGATGCCATCGATGAACTTGCCGATCTTGTCGATGTGCATCTTCTGCGTGTCGGTGTGGTACTTGTTCATCGACGCCGGCTGGAACAGCGGCGGCATGCCGGGCGCGGTGGTCTTCTCGCTCGCCTGGAACGCGTCGCCGTAGTGCTTCGCATCGGGGTCGCCGGACGGCGCCTGCCAGTTCTGCGGCACCTTGAGGTTGAAGGACGTGAACTTCAGCCGCGCGAGCTGCTGCATCGCGGATGCTTGGGGTGCCGGCATGGTGGTGGGATCCGAGGTTAGTACGGAACCGACCCCGAGCACGTTCCCGCGCGGCGGTCAGCGCTTGCGCAACCGCAGGTAGTGGCAGGTGTATGCGACGGCGACCCGCGCCTCGCGGCGGAGCGTCCACGGGATCTCGGCCTCGTCCTCGACGGCGTAGCGGCTCTCGAAGTGCGCGCGCACCGCCGCGGCGGGGTCGGCACCGCCGATGCGCTCGCCGTCGTCCAGCGTCGCGGACGCCCACGCGTACGGCGACGCGACGAGGATCTCGCCGCCGGGCGCGCACAGCCCGTCGAGGACCGCGAACAGCGTGCGCGGGCGGGCGACGGAGTCGATCAGGTTGAGCGCGACCACGCGGTCGAACGCACCGGGGACGAGCGGCGGATCGAGCGCGTCGGAGCACAAGAGCGTCGCGCGCTCCTCGGGGACGGCGAGGTCGCCGGCCGCCGCGTGCGCGGCGCGGTAGTGCGCCCCGACGATGCGGCGGTTGTACGCGACGCGCTCGCCGGCGAGGAGGCGGCGCGCGCGGCGGACGGCGGCGAACTGCAGGTCGACGCCGACGACGTGCTCGGCACCGCGCGCGAGCTCGGCGACGAACCGCCCGGCGCTGCAGCCGAGCTCGACGGCGCGGCGCACGCCGGCGCGGCTGCGCTCGGCGACGCGCTCGATCAGCGCGGCGGCGCCGCCGGCGGCCGGCCCGTCGGGCGGCGGATCGGCGCGATCGCCCCAGTGCGCGTCGAGGTACACCGACAGGTGATCGAGGAGGCGCGTGTAGCCGTGGTCGTCGGGGCCGACCGCGAGCAGCGCCGCGACCTCCGGCGCGAGGTCGCGCTCGACGACGGCGAGCGCCTCCGACTGCAGGTAGCCGGTCGGATCCTGGAGGAGGAGCGGGACGCCGCCGACGATCGGATAGCGCCGGCCGCACGCGCACGCGAGCAGGTCGCCGGTGCGCTCGAGCGTGCGTAGCTCGAGCGCCTCGCCGGAGAGCCTGCGGCAGCCGGGACAGATCACGAGCTCGTCGGCGTCCATGCGGGCGGCATGATAGCCTCACGCCCATGTCCGGATCGCCGAAGGAGAAGCTGCGCACGGAGGCGGGATCCGAGGAGGCGGGCGAGACGCGCGAGGTTTACCTCCGCGACGGCCGCACGCTCGTGGTGTCGGACGAGGGCAGCGAGCAGCTCGTCGAGATCCGCAACGAGTCCGGCATGCTCGAGCTGAAGATCAAGCTGACGGAGCAGGGGCCGGTGCTGCAGATGGAGAGCGTGCGCCTCCAGCTGAAGGCGAGCGAGGCCGTCGAGATCGAGGGCAAGCGCGTCGACATCAAGGCCACCGAGCAGGTGACGCTCGCGTCCGAGGACAAGATCGAGGTCGAGGGCAAGGGCGACGTCGTCGTCCTCGGCAAGAAGATCTGGCTGAACTGAAGCGCGTGCCGCACGAGCCGGAGCGCGAGGTCGACGACGCGCTCCGGCGCACCGCGAACGATGCGCGCGCCCGGCTGTGGCGCGAGCGGACGCTGCACCCGGCGGCGATCTCCGACGAGCTCGCGTTCCCGGCCTCGTTTCGCCGCACGCTCGCCCGCGCGCTCGCCGAGGAGGGCGGCGCCGGGCCGATCGCCGACCACTACCTCGAGCGGATGCCGCGCATGCGCGTCGCGCAGCTCGAGGAGGATGCAGCGCCGCACGCGGCGGTGTTCCACGCGGCGCTCGACTGGGCGCGCCTCCCGCGGCTCGCGGCGGCGATCGATCGCCTGTACGGCGAGCTCGCGGCCGCCGGCGTCGACGGCGAGGGCGCGGCGCGGGCGCTCGGGGCACCGTCGGCCGAGGCGTGGCGGGCGCGCAGCCCGACGCTGGCGAGCGCGTACGCGCGCACGTACTACGGCGGCGCGATGCCGCTCCTGCACGGGCAGGCGGCGGACCTCGCGTACTTCCTGCGCCGCGCCGGCGCGCGCGGGCTCGACCTGCACGGCGCGATCGATCGCTACCTGACGGCGCCGCTCGTGCACGAGCTGTGTCACTTCGGGCGCGACCGCGCGGCGATCGAGCCGATCCACCTCGACGAGTGCATCGGCGGCTGGCTGTGCGCGCGCGTCCTCCCCGAGCTCGCGTTCCCCGCCGCGGGCGAGGACGACGCGATCTACGCGACGCCGTGGCTCGCGCAGGTCGGGCTGGCGATCGCACACGCGTTCGGCGCCGGGCCGACGATCGCGGCGCACGCGGGGGCGCGCGTCTGGGCGAGCGCGACGAGCCCGGCGTTCGTCGCCGCCGCGGCGCGCCTCGGCTGGGACGACTGGTGCGCGCGCCGCCCGCTGCACCTCCTGTGCGACGTGCTCGACCCGCTGCCGTGGATCGCGCTCGCGTTCGCCGCCGCGCGCGGCATGCCCGTCGCCGACGCCACGCTCGCCGGGCTGCGCGAGCTGTCGCTCCACGCGGTCGCGCCGGCGGCGGATCCCGCGGCGGATCGCGCCGTCGTCGCGGAGGCGCTGCGGGCGATGTGCCTCGAGGGCTTCGTCGGCGACGGCACGCTGCGCACGCGCGCCGCGCTCCCGGCCGGGCCGATCGCCGTCGACGCCGTGCGCTGCGTCGTCACGTCGCCGCGGCGGGGCGTCGACACGGCCGTTCCGCTGCACTGGATCCCGCCGGCGGCGGCGCACCCGGTCCGCGTCCACCTCGCGCGCCTCGACGCCATCCCGGCGGCGGCCGCGGCGCTGTGCGCGGGTGCGGTCGGCGACGGCGACGGGTTCGCGATCACGCGGTAGGAGCGCGCGCGGCCGCACGAACGTACAATCTCGGCGTGGCGCGCGTGTTCCTCGTCAACCCTCCGTCGCCGGAGCCGGTGCGCACGCCGCTCCTGAGCTTCTGCCACCTGGCGGCGGCGCTGCGCGCGGGCGGCCACGAGGTCGCGCTGCTCGACGCCTCCGCGCCACACGCGCCGCACGATCACGCGGAGATCCGCGCGCGCGTCGCCGCGTTCGCGCCGGATCTCGTCGGGCTGCACCTGAAGACGCTGCACGTGCAGCCCGCATACGCCCTCGCCGCGGCGCTGTCGGGCTTCGCGCTCGTCGCCGGCGGGCCGCACGCGACGATCGTGCCCGACGAGCCGCTCGCGCACGGCTTTCGCTGGGTCGTGCGCGGGGAGGGCGAGGCGGCGCTCGTCGAGCTCGCCGAGGTCGCCGACGGCCGGCGCGCACCGTCGAGCGTCGCCGGCCTGTCGTGGCGCGACCGCGGCCTGCCGCGGCACAACCCCGAGCGCCCGTTCAACACCGAGCTCGACGCGCTCGCGCCTCCGCTCGACGCGCTCGACCTGTTCGATCCCGCGTGGTACGCGGCGACCCAGACGCTGCCGCCCGCCGGGATCCTGTCGAGCCGCGGCTGCCCGGCGGCGTGCACGTTCTGCTCGAACGACGTCACCGGCCGCCGCTTCCGCTACCGCAGCGCCGCGTCGGTCGCGCGCGAGATCGCGCAGCTGCACGAGCGCCACGGGCTGAACGCGTTCAGCTTCTTCGACGACTCGTTCGCCGTCGGGAAGCGGCGCGTGCGCGAGCTGTGCGACGCGATGGCCGCGCTCCCCGAGCGCGTGTACTGGACGTGCACGGCGCACCCCGCGCACCTCGATCGCGACGTGCTCGCCGACATGAAGCGCGCCGGCTGCGGCGGCGTCGACATCGGCATGGAGAGCGCCGATCCGGGGATGCTCGTGCGCATCGGCAAGGGCGTCACCGTCGAGCGCGTGCTCGCGGTGCTCGGCTGGTGCGCGGAGCTCGGCATCCACACCGTCGTCAACCTCATGTTCGGGTGGCCCGACGAGACCGACGAGGAGCTCGACGCCACGATCCGCTTCCTCGAGCGTGCGAGCCCGCTCGCCGGCGGCTTCAACGCGCGCGGCGTCGTCGTGCCGTACCCCGGCACCCAGATCTACGAGGAGCATCACGAGCGCTTCGGCTTCACGGGCTGGTGGATCCGCGAGGCGCCGCTCGCGTACCCGCCGTTCCCGACGACCTGGGACCTCGACGAGATCCTCCGCGCCTACGCGACCGACCCGGCGATCGACCGCAACTTCTTCCGCCACCCGCCCCACCGCGTGGCGCGCATCCGCGAGGCGCTCGCGGCGAAGGCCACGGCGACGCTCGTCACGGCCCGCAACCGCAACGCCGCCTCCGGCGGAGTTCCCGCCGCCGGCGCCCGCTGATGTTGTAGCTTCGCGCGCATGCTCGCCCGGTTCGTCGTCGCGGTCGCCGTCCTCGCACGTACAGCCTCGGCGCAGCCCGTCGGGCAGCCGCTCGAGGTCGCGGACCTCCCCGACGGCACGGTCAGCGTGCGCCTCGTCGACGGCGACCTCACCGTCGGGGCGCCCGATCGCCCGGTGTGGATCTCGATCGACGACAAGGCCTACAACCTCGCGACCGACAGCGCCGGCCGCGTCACGTTCTCGAAGGTGCCGGGCGGCGCGCGCATCGTCGTCAGCGCGGCGACGAACGACGACGGCAAGTCCAGGGAGTTCGTGATGCCGTCCAGGGGCGGCGTGCGCCTGGTCCTGTCGCGCCGCGATCTGCACCCGCCTGCGCCGCCCGCCGCACCGCCGCCGCCCGCGCGCGCGCGGTCGGGCGTGGCGCTACCCGACGCCACGCTGCCGCGCGACGTGGTCGCCGTGCGCGTGGCGTACGACGGCGAGGCGGCCGCACCGCCGCCGAGCGAGGTCACGCTCGTCGGCTACGCGAGCGACGAGCGCGTCACCGTCGCCCGCGCGCGCACCGACGCGGCGGGCCTCGCGAAGTTCACGGGCCTCGACGCGAGCGGCGGCGTCGCGTACTTCGCGTTCGCGCTGCTCCCGCGCGGCAGGTCGTTCGACCGCCTCGCGACCGACATGTTCGTCCTCGGCGGTGTCGGCGGCCACCGCGCGATGCTCGTCGGGCCCGCGCGCGGGACGGCCGCACCCGTCGACGACCCCGACGACGTGCGCGCGCCCCCGGCCGCGAAGGTGCCCGCCGGCAAGGTCCGCGTCGAGGTCGACGGGGTGCTCGACGGCGCCTCGCGCGTCGAGCTGTACGACGCGGCGACGCGCAAGCGCCTCGACGCCGGCGATGCACCCGAGGCGACGAAGCAGATCACGTTCGACTTCACGCCGCGGCCGGGGCAGGTGCTGTACGCCGAGGCCACCGGCGCGCACGCGCTGCGCGGGCGTTCGACGCCGTTCCAGGTGCTGGGCGATCGCGGCGCGGCGACGATGGTGTCCGTGTACCCGCGCATCGTGCCGCGGCTGAGCATCGCGGCGACGGCGTTCGACGACGCGCTGTCGGCGAGGATGATGCTCGAGGTCTCGAACAACTCGTGGATCCCGTACGCCGGCAAGCTCGTGCTCCCGCTGCCGCGCGGCGCGCGCGACCCCGAGCTCGACGAGGACGCGCGCGGCGTCGCGAAGCTCACGCCGGCCGGCCTCGAGATCCTGCGGCCGCTGCCGCCGGGCGGGTTCACGTTCACCGTCGGCTTCGATCTCCCGGGGACGCGCGGCGAGGTCGCGTGGTCGCTCGCGCTGCCCGAGGGCGCGTTCGAGAGCGTGTTCAGCGTCGGCAAGGAGCCGGGCGTCGCACTCGAGAACCTGCCGCCGGGTGCGCGGCCCAGCGAGCACACCGCGAGGTCGGGGCGCGCGTACCTCGTCGCCGACCACATCTCGGTCGCGCGCGGCAAGACGATGGAGCTGACGGTGAAGCTGCCGAAGCCCGGCCCCGATGCGGTGCTCCAGCGCGCGTGCCGGAAGCTCGGACCCGATCTCGCGAGCCCGCTCCTCGGCAAGCCCGCGCCCGACTTCGCGCTCGCGCCGATCACGGGTGGCCCGCCGGTGAAGCTGTCGTCGCTGCGCGGCAAGACGACGCTCGTCAACTTCATGGCGAGCTGGGACGCGCTGTCGGGCGACGAGCGGCCGCGCCTCGCCGCGCTCGCGAAGGAGCTCGGCGCGTCGCTCTCGATCGTCCTCCTCGCCTCGGACCGCGATCCCGCGCTGGTCGCCCGCGTGATCGGGCCGCAGCCGTTCCCCGTGCTACTCGATGCGCCGAAGAAGCACGACGACAACATCGGCGCGGTCACGTCGTCGTGGGGCATCAAGCTCCTCCCCGAGAGCTACCTCGTCGATCGCAAGGGCGTCGTGCGCATGTACCTGTCGAACGCTCGCCACTGGGACACGCCCGAGGCCCTCGCGTGCGTGAAGGCGCTCGTCGCGGGCCCCTAGCCCGGATCATTCCTCGGCCACCCGCGT
>JAHBVW010000082.1 GCA_019637375.1 Deltaproteobacteria bacterium
TCGACGTCGCCGCCTTCGCCACGGGCACCGCGAGCTCGATCGACGACGTCGCCGCGTTCGCCGGGCGCCGGCGCGCCGTCACCGGCGCGGTCGTCGCGGGGCGGGCGCTCGAGGCGCGTCGGATCGCCGGGGACGATGCGGCGCGCCTGCGGGCGCTGATCGACGAGCGCGTCGAGGAGCGCGAGGGCGAACGCGTACTGGTCGGTGCGGGCATCGACGTCGCCGCCGCGCTGCTGCTCCGGAGACATGTACGCCGGGGTGCCGATCACGGCGTCGGCGCGCGTCAGCACCGCGTGCACGCCCGACATGCGCGGCGCGGCCTCGGCGACGCCGGGCGCACGCGCGAGGCCGAAGTCGGTGACCTTCGCGACGCCGTCGCCGCCGACGAGGACGTTCGTCGGCTTGAAGTCGCGGTGCACGAGGCCGGCGCGGTGTGCCGCGGCGAGGCCGGCGCCCGCGGCGCGGAACATCGCGAGGATCTCGTCGCGCGTGCGCGGGCGCTCGATCAGCCACGCATCGAGCGTCTGCCCGGGGATGAACTCCATCGCGAGGAACACGCGGTCGCGGTGGCGCCCGAGGTCGAAGATCTGGACGACGTTCGGGTGCGAGACCCGCGCCATCGCCTGCGCCTCGCGCAGGAGCCGCGCCTCGTGGCCCGCGCCCTCGCCGAGCAGGTCCGGCCGCACGAGCTTGATCACGACCGCGCGCCGCAGCTCGGGGTCGCGCGCGAGCCCGACGACGCCCATCCCGCCCGCGCCGATGGCGCGCTCGACGACGTACCGCCCGACGCGCTCGCCCGGCGCCAGCGCGAGCTCCGCGACCGGCGGCACGGCCATCACCTCCGTGGCCCCGTGCTCGCCCAACACCTGCTCCCGCGACCCGCCGCCGTCGCGCGCCGCCGCCGCGATCACCCCGCGACAACCCGCGCACGCATCGATCCGCGCCTCCACGCCGGCGCGCGCATCCCCGTCGAGCTGCCCGTCGACGAACGCGAGGGCCACGTCGATGTCGACGTGATCGCCAGCGCACGGACGCACCTCCACGCGCCCGATGATGTCACGCGCCGGGGGCGCGGGCTAAGATGACGGCGTGAGCGGCGACGCGACCGGCGACGCGACCGGCGACGCGATCGGCGGCGCGACCGACGATACGATCGACGACGCGTGGCGCAGGTGTCGTGACGCTCGGCCCGACGTCGCCGTCGTACGCGAGCGCTACCGCGCCTACGTGGCGGAGCGCGGGGCGGGGGCGACGGACTGCCTCGAGGACCTCTACCTCGCGTGTGCGTGCGTCGACCGAGACGCCGCGGCGATCCGCGCGTTCGAGCGCGAGTACGTGCCGATCCTCGACGCCGCGCTGGCGAGCTGGACGGATCCCAAGGAGACGCGCGCCCGCGTCGTGGCGATGGTCCTCGTCGATCACGCGGGCGGCGGCCCGCTGCTCGCGAAGTACAACGGCCGCGGCGCGCTGCGGCGCTGGATCCGCGTCGTCGCCGTGCGCGAGGCGAGCAAGGACCGGCGCGCCGCCCGCGCCGTCCCCGTCGACGACGAGCGGCTGTTCGATGCGATCGTGCCCGCCGGGGATCCGCAGCTCAGCGCGGTCAAGCGCGACGCCGCCGCGGCCTTCCGCACCGCCTTCGACGCCGCGCTCGCCGCGCTCGAGCGCCGCGAGCGCGCCGTCCTGCGCCTCCACCTCCTCGACGGCCTCACGATCGACGAGATCGCGCCGATCTACAGCGCCCACCGCGCCACGGTCGCGCGCTGGATCGCGGCGGCGCGACGCGACGTCCTCGAGCGCACCCGGCGCGCCCTCATGCACGACCTCCGCCTCGGCCCCGACGAGGTCGACAGCCTGATCCGGCTCGTGCAGAGCCGCATCGAGGTCCCTCCCGGCGCGCTCGCGACGGATCCCGACGAGCCGTGACGCCCGCGGCGATCCAGTGCAAGCCGTCGTCGGCGCCCGGGACCGGCACCAAGCCCAACCCCGCCCCGCGCGAGCGCGTCCCCGACGACGACGCGATCCGCTGCGCCGTGTGCGACCACGCGATCACCGACCGCGCCTACCGCACCGAGATGGGCGGAGCGCACGAGCACACGTTCGTGAACCCGTCGGGGTTCGTGCACCGCGTCGCCTGCTTCATCGCCGCGCCCGGCTGCGTGCACCTGGGCGACACCGAGAGCGCGTTCAGCTACTTCCCCGGCTACACCTGGCAGATCGCGGCGTGCGGCCGGTGCCGCGCGCACCTCGGCTGGATCTACCGCTGCGCCGGGGAGCAGTTCCACGGCCTGCTCGTCGACGCGCTGCGGCCGTAGCACTCCCGTTCCTCCGACGGAGAGCTTCCGCCGCCGCGGGTTCCGGACAAAGCAAGCGTGTACGATCTGCGCGCTTGCCGGACGATCGCCAGACCGAGCCGCACCGCGCGGTCGATCCCGACGCGCACCTCGTGGTGCACGGCGAGCTCACCGGCGATGACCTCGTCGCCGCCGTGTTCGCGGACCCCGACAGCGACGCGCCGCGCCTCGTCTACGGCGACTACCTCCTCGACCGCGGCGATCCGCGCGGCGAGCTGATCCAGCTCCAGCTCCAGCGCCACGCGACCGGCGAGCCGGCCGGCGAGCGCGAGCGGGCGCTCCTGTACGCGCACGGGCAGGCGTGGACCGAGCCGCTGTGGCACGGGCTCGAGGCGGCGTCGATCCGCTTCGAGCGCGGCTTCCTGTACGCGTGCCGCACCGTCGGCAACCTCGCGCTGCGCGACTGCATCGGCCACCCGCTGTGGAGCACCGTCGAGCAGCTCGAGTCCGACGAGCTCGCGCTCGTGGTCAGCCCGTGCATGCGATCGATGCGCCGGCTGCGCACGCGGATCGAGCCGCTCGAGCGGCTGTGCCACGTCGCGCACCGCGTCGCCGTCGAGCGCATCGAGCTGTACCCGAGCTTCCCGGTGGTGCCCGGCCCGGCGCAGGGCATCTACCGCGAGCGCTGGAACAACGTCTCCAAGGTCGGCGCGCTGACGGCGGTGCGCGAGCTCGCGCTCGACGTCGACGACGCGAACCCGGCGAACGCGCTGCTCGTCGAGCTCCTGAAGAGCCGGCTCGGCCTCCAGCTCGAGCGGCTCGAGCTGTGGACGACGATGCCGCACCCGCTCCACGCGTGGGAGCGCGCGCTGCGCGACCACCTCTCGCTCCGCGCGATCGGCTGCAGCGTGCACCACTACCGCCACGGCCAGCGCGACCACCACGCGGTCACGCTCCTCGAGCGCGCCCCCGACGGCACCGTCGCCGTCGTCCTCGAGCTCACCGAGGCGCGCGTGCCCAGCGACGAGACGCTGCACGTCCTGCAGTCGTTCGCGACCACCTCGCACCGCTCCCTCGCGATCCGCTACCGCGCCGGCGATCCGGAGATCGACGCCGCCGCCCTCGAGGCGATCCGCCGCCGCGTCTCTCCCGCGTTCCACGAGGTCCTCGCGACGCCCGCGCGCCTACCGCGCCGCTAGGTGAGCCGCCGCGGCTCGCCGAGGTCGGGGATCCACAGGCGGTCGTCGGCGAGGCCGTGCTCGCGCCACCAGGCGCGCAGGCGTTCGGGCGGCTCGCCGACGGCCTCGTCGGTGAGGCGGAAGGTGCCCCAGTGCATGGCGAGGAGGTTGCGCGCGCCGAGGTCGACGAACGCGCGGGCGGCCTCCTCGGGGGAGATGTGCTGCGGCTCCATGAACCAGCGCGGTGCGAAGCCGCCGATCGGCAGCATCGCCCAGTCGATCGGGCCGGCGCGGCGCCCGATCTCGGCGAAGTGGTCGCCCCAGGCGGTGTCGCCCGCGTGGTAGAGCGCGCCCTCGGGGCCGCGCACGACGAAGCCGCCCCACAGCGTCGCGTTGCGGTTCCACGGCATGCGCATCGACCAGTGGCGCGCCGGGACGAGCGTGACCTCCAGGTCACCGACGGTGTGGGCCTCCCACCAGTCGAGCTCGACGACGTCGGGCTTGCCGAGCGCGCGCAGCCGGTCGCCGTTGCCGATGCCGGTGAGGTAGCGCGCCTCGCGCGGCAGGCGCGCCAGCGTCGGCTCGTCCATGTGATCGCGATGGTCGTGCGTGAGCAGCACGAGGTCGATCCGCGGCATCGCGTCGAGCTCGACGCCGGCGGGCGACAGCCGCCGCGCGACGCCGCTGATCGAGCGCGACCAGATCGGATCGGTCACGAGCAGCGCGCCGCCGAGCCGCGCCGCCCACGTCGCGTGCCCGATCCACACCGCGCACGCCTCGGGGCGCGCGAGCGCCTCGGCGCCGCCGGCGCGCACCGCCGGGCGGACCTCGTCGAGCGCGTCGTGGTCGGGGTGGCGCGGGTCGCGGCGGCGCCCGATCTTCCACGCCAGCATGTCTCCCGGGCCGCGGCCCGGGCGTGTCGCGCGGTCGTCGAAGCGGCCCATGCAGGACCCTACTCTATCCCGGTATAACCGGAGCGGTGAGCGTCGAGCCCGAGTCGGAGGAAGCCGAGCCGTTCGTGCGCGGTGCGCGCGTGGGCGACTACACGCTGGAGGAGCTGATCGCCGGCGGCGACGGCTGGAACCGCTGGCGCGCGCGCGACACCGCCGGCGGCGCCGTGTGGCTGCAGGTCGCCCTGCCCGGGCGCGGCGCGCACCTCGACGAGCTCGTCGCGCAGATCCTCGACGTCGCGCGCGGCCCGCGCGTGCACCGGCTCCTCGGGCGCATCGAGCACGCCGGCAGCCGCGTCCTCGTCCTCGAGGCGCTCCCCGGCGAGTCCCTCGAGACGACGCTCGCGCGCGGCCCGCTGCCGCCCGCCGCCGTGTGGCAGCTCGCCGACGCGGCGCTCGCCGCGCTCGCCGACGTGCACGACACCGGCCTCCTGCACCTCGACGTCAAGCCGCGCACGCTGTGGGAGCGCCCCGACGGCACGCTCGTCCTCCTCGGCTTCCTCCCGGTGCGCCGCACCGACACCACGATCGCCGGCACGCCGATGTACATGCCGCCCGAGCAGTTCGAGGCGATCGCGCGCTGCGACGAGCGCAGCGACCTGTTCGCGCTCGGCATCGTGCTGTGGGAGGCCGCGACCGGCAACCGCGCGCGCCGCAGCACCTCGTTCCAGGACATGGTGCGCGAAGCCCGCCTGCAGCTCGTGCCTCCGTCGGGCGACCCGGTGCTGTTCCCGTTCATCGGCGGGCTCCTCGCGCTCGCACCCGACGATCGCTTCCCGTCGGCCGTCGCGGCGCGCGAGCAGCTGCGCATGCTCATGCTGCGCGAGCCGGCGACCGGCTATGCGAACCGCGTGTGCCCGCAGTGCGGCCGCACGCGCGAGCCCCGCGGCCACGACGACGACGTGTCGGCGAAGCGGCCGTGGCGCGGCACGCTCGTCGACGCGAGCCTCGTGTGCACCGGCTGCAACGCCGGCTTCGCGGACCTGATCGTGTGCGCCGGGTGCGGTGCGCTCGCCGACCACGCCCGCTACTGCGGCGCGTGCGGCGCCGCCGGCGAGGAGGGCGTCGTGCGGATGCCGATGCGCACGCTCGACGGGCCGTGGCCTCCGCTCCCGCCGAGCCACGCGCGCGCGCAGACGGTCCCGCCCGGCCGCCCGCTCGCCACGCCGGATCCCGACGAGCTCCCGCGCGTCGTGCCGACCATCGAGCTGCCCGCCGAGCCGGATCCCGACGACGCGCGGCCGGTGACCCTGCGCGCGCTCCCGGCGGCGAGCTCGCCGGCGATCGCCGTCGTGCCGCAGCAGATCGAGGAGGTCGTCGACGATGCGATCGCCGAGCACCCGATCGAGCACCCGATCGAGCACCCGATCGAGCACCCGATCGAGCACCCGATCGAGCACCCGATCGAGCACCCGATCGCCCGGTACGCGATCCACAAACACGCGATCGACGAGCACCCGATCGCCCGGTACGCGATCCACAAACACGCGATCGACGAGCACCCGATCGACGAGCACCCGATCGACGGGTACGCGATCCACGGGCACGCGATCGACGAGCACCCGATCGCCGAGCACCCGATCGACGGGCACGCGATCGAGCACGCGATCGAGGAGCACGCGATCGAGGAAGAAGTCCCGACGCCGGTCGCCGAGGTGCCGCTGCGCACGCGTCCGCTCGGCCCGAGCCGCACCCTGAAGCAACCGGTCGCGCGCCCGACGCTGCAGACGCCGATCGCCGTCGCGGCCCAGCAGCCGCGCACCGTCGATCACCTGACGAACTCGGTGTTCGGCTCCGTCGACGACGTGCCGAACACGGCGATCGTGGAAGGAGCGCAGGACCACGATGCGCCGGCGCTGTTCGAGTCCGATGGGGCGCCGCGGCTCGTCGGCAACCGCTACCGCGTCGTGCGCGAGCTCGGCAGCGGCGGGCAGTCCACGGTGTACCTCGTCGAGAACGAGCGCAGCTACCTGCGCGAGCACCTCGCGCTGCGCGTGCCGCGCCGCCAGACGGCCGATCCGTCGGAGCTCGCGCAGCGCCTGCGCACGCAGCACAAGCTCGAGAAGATCCTGTCGGACCGCGCGCCGGATCGCGTCGTCCGCCTGTTCGGCGTCGAGCCGCTCGCGCACGAGGGCGGCTTCGTCGTCGGGATCGTCACCGAGTACATGGACGGCGGCACGCTGTGGGAGTGGATCGGCCGCCGCTGGAGCGGCCGCCCGCGCACACGCGCGGACCTCGCGAAGCTGCTCGCGCTGCTCGTGCCGGTCCTCGAGACGATCGAGGCGCTGCACCAGGGCAAGCACCTGTCGGGCGTGCCGCACCTGCACCGCGACATCAAGCCGTCGAACCTGCTCGTCGACGCCGAGGCGAACGTCTGCAAGCTGACGGACTTCTACCTCGCATGCCCCGTCGGCACGCGCGACGGCCCGACGGGCACACCGCCGTACATGGCGCCGGAGTGCTTCGACGCCGACCACGGCGTCGCGAGCGACGTCTACGCGATCGGCGCGACGCTGTACCAGGTCATCGCCGGCAACCTGCCGTTCGGCGCGGAGCCGGCGCGCGATCGCATCCGCCCGCCCGAGCTCGCCGAGCGCAACCCGATCGCGCCGCTCGAGCTGTCGGAGCTCGTGCACCGCTGCCTCGATCCGGATCCGTCGGCGCGCCCGTCGACCGTCGGCGAGCTGCTCGGCGAGATCTCGCGCCTCGGACTCACCGGCGGCACCGCGAGCGCGGCACCGGCGAGCCTCGCGCGCCTGCTCCTCGAGCACCTGCCGCCGCCCGACCTCGACTTCCTCACCGCCGCGGTCGCCGGTGCGCGCGGGACGCGGTCGGGGTCGCGCGCCGCGCTCGTCGAGGAGTACTGCTACAGCACGCCGCCGCGCCAGGTGCTCGCCGAGCACTGCACCGCGCGCCAGCTCGTCGACCTCGCCCGCGCGCTCGACCTCGACCTCGCGCCGACGCTGCGCCGCGCGGAGCTGATCGACCACCTGCTCGCCGCGCTCGGCTTCCGCCGGCCCCCGTCGAGGATCCCCGGCATCGAGAGCGCGCGCCGCTACCTCGACGAGCAGCTCGTCGAGCTCGCGCACGCGGTGTCGCCCGACGAAGCGCTCGGCCGCATCCACGCCGGCATCGCCTCGCTCGAGCGCGTCGTCGACATGCTGATGCGGTTCTACGGCCAGCTCCTCCACGGTGCCGGCCTGCCCGCGGTGCTGCGCGCGATGCACGGCAAGGCGCCCGAGCGCCTCACGCTCGGCGAGAAGCTCGCGGCGCTGCGCCGGTTCGCCGTCGACGCGCCCGCCACGCGCCTCCCGCGCCGCGTCACCGACACGTTCGCGTGGCCGATCCTCGTGCCCGAGCTCCTCGACCAGCTCGACGCGATCTGCCGCGACCGCAACCGTTTACAACGCGGCACCGGCGTCCACGGCGTCGCCGAGCTCGCGCGCACCGGCGGTGACCTCCTGCGCGCCGCCCTCGACGCGACGGCCGAGCTCGCGGCGAGCCCGCAGGTGCCGATCGTGCTGCAGATCGTCGCGCGCGTCGAGGACCTCTTCGGCCGCACCTCGTACACCGGGCGCGACGACCGCGATCGCCCCGAGCGCATCTTCACGCCGCTGCCGCTCGAGCTCGGCGCGCTGTACCTGTTCTACGGCGTCACGAACCCGGTGCGGATCAACCCGATCCTGTTCCCGTACTGACGGGCGTGATCATCGTGGCCGGCGCATCGGCGTCCGCGTCGCCGTAGAGCGCGTCGAGGATGGCCTCCGAGCGCGCCTTCACCTGCATGCGCGCGAGCCGGCCGCGCCGGGTGCCGCGCACGTCGCGCAGCGTCGGGCAGCGATCGAGCCAGTGCAGGTCGTACAGCCCGTTGTCGACGGCGACCTCGAGCATGGCGATGCACGCCTCGGTGTCGCCGGAGCTCCCCGCGGCGTCGGCCGCGAGCTGCGCGATGAACGCCGAGCGCCGGCGGCTCGGCGTCGGGCGCGAGGCCCGCTCGATCACCGCATCGCGGTGCCGCGACCAGGCACCGTCGAGGAGGATCTCGTACAGCTTCCCGATCAGCTCCGGCTCGAAGCCGCGCGCCGCGCGCTTGCCGCTCTCGTCGCGGATCGCGCGCACCGTCTCGAGGTCGCCGCGCCACCACGCGTAGCGCATCCGGTAGAACGGCAGGTCGGCGTCGGCGGCGAGCAGCTCGCCGACGAGGAGGTCGTGCGCGACCCAGTTCTCCTCGAGCGCGTGCGCACGCGCGACCTCCCAGCGCGCGTTCACGAGGTCCGGGGCGATCGCGATCGCGTCGTCGATGCGCCGGATGCCCTCGTCGAGGTGCCCGGCCTCGAGCAGCATGCGCCCGAGGCCCTCGTGGCCGTCGGCGCGGTACGGCGCGCGCGCGATCGCGGTGCGGAAGTGCGTCGCCGCGACGCCCGGGTCGCCGACCTGCTGCTCGAGGAACGCCGCCGCCACGTGCGTCTCCGCGAGCTCGGGGCCCGCGGCGAGCGCCTGCACGACCAGCTCGCGCACGCCCGCGAGGTGCTCGGCGCCGGGGCCGAGGCCGAAGCGGACGCGCATCATCGCGAGCGTGGCGATGATCCGCGGGTCGTCGGGGCACAGCGCGTGGGCGTTGTGCAGGAGGGCGAGCGCGGCGTCGGCCGCGGTGAAGCCGCTCGCGTGGATCCGCCGGCGCGCGCGCAGCACCATCGCCGTCGCGTCGCGCTGCGGATCGGCGCCCGGCGAGCGCTCGAGGACCTCGCCGACGGCGAACGCGATCGACCGGGCCGCGAGCGCGATCGCGCCGACGTCGAGCGGCAGGCGCAGCCGCGTCTCGTCGCCGCCGCGCTCGATCGCCACGTCGAGCGCATCACCGGCCGCGAGCCGCACGACGATCGCGCCGTCGGGGACCTCCCCCTGCGCGACGCGCGGCAGCACGCGCAGGCGCGGCAGCCGCATCAGCTCGCGCAGCAGCTCCTCGTGCACGCCCTCGGCGACCCACATCCGCTCCTCGGACTCGCGCACGGGCGCGAGCACGATCACCATATGCACCTCGCGCGCACCCACCCGCGGCGCCGGCTGCGGCGCGCGCACCGCCTTCTCGTCCCGCGCCCCGTCGAGCCAGGGCGCGAGCGCGCGGGCGAGCTCGGCGGCGGTCGCGATGCGCTCGGCCGGCTCGCGCGCCGTCGCCCGCGCCACGATCGCCTGCAGCTCGGGCGGCACGGCCTCGGGCGCGAGCACCTCCGCGAGCTCGAACGACACGCGCTCGACGTCCTGCTTCGCGACGATCAGCTCGCTCATCGTGCCGGCGAACGCGCGCAGCCCCGTCAGCATCTCGTACAGCACGAGCCCGACGGCGTACACGTCGGTCGCCGGCGTCGCGGGCTCGCCGCGCGCCTGCTCGGGCGCCATGTACTCGAGCGTCCCCGACAGCGTGCCGCCGCCGCCCTCGACGACGCTGAACGCGGCGACGCCGAAGTCGGCGAGCACGACGCGGTCGTCGTGCGCGAGCAGGATGTTGTCGGGCTTGATGTCGCGGTGGATCACCCCGGCGGCGTGCGCGGCGACGAGGGCCTCGCACACGGCGACCGCGATCGCCGCCGCCTCGGGGATCGCGAGCGTCGCCTCGCGCGCGAGCCGGGCGCGCAGCGACTCGCCGTCGACCAGCTCCATCGTGCAGAACGTGACGCCGCCGGCGTGACCGAGCTCGAACGTGCGCGCGACGTTCCTGTGCGTCACCCGCCGCGCGAGCTTCACCTCCGAGCGGAACTGCTCGAGCACGCCGTGCTGGTGCGCGCCGCGCACGACCTTCAGCGCGACCAGCTCGTCGAGCTCGCGGTCGCGCGCGCGGTACACCGCCCCCATGCCGCCGGTGCCGAGCAGGTCGAGCACCTCGTAGCGATCCGCCAGGGTGCGCCCGCACAGGTCGGCGGCCTCCGGGCGCTTCGCCGACGGGGCATCGGTGGTCCAGGCGGTGGGAGGGCGCTCGGGCATCGCGTCTGCTGATGTTCTCGCAGTTCGCGCCGAAAGCGAGCCTCTGGACACGGCGAGCCGCAACCGGTTGCAGCCCAAGGTTGTCGAGGATCCATGCGTCTGTCCCGGCGCATGCGCATGAACCGCTGGTCCCGATCCTCCCTGCTCGGCTGCGTCGTCCTCGTCGCGTGTGGCTCGCGGCCGCCGCCGCTCGTCGAGCCCGTCGTCGCGACACCGGTCGCGACACCGGCACCGACGCCGGCACCGACGCCGGCGCCGCCGACGACCGCGCCGCCGCTCACCGGGCCCACCTGCCCGGCACGACCCGGCGTGCCGCTCGAGGAGG
Organism: Deltaproteobacteria bacterium; assembly: GCA_019637375.1. Lineage (GTDB taxonomy): Bacteria > Myxococcota_A > Polyangia > Haliangiales > Haliangiaceae > JABFXX01. Next base: position 10,724 of record JAHBVW010000082.1, read on the forward strand.
TGTTCGGGGATGACGACCGCGGGATCCACTTCGGATCGCACCGCCGGGCGAGCCGGCCGGAGGTGTGCGCGGTCGCCGACAACAACCTGACGCGCGCGCGCGGGGCGATCGAGGCGCTGCCTCCGCCGGCGGCGGGTCCGCGGCGCGCCGCGTGGGATCGCAGGACGGCGCCGGCGCGGCTCGACCGCATCGAGCAGCGCTTCGGGCTAACGGCCGACGAGCGCGCGCGCCTGTACCGAGACGGCTTCGTCGTGCCCGCGCGCCTCGAGCAGCAGGACTACGCGAACGCGTACCACGAGATCTATCAGTCGCAGCTGCCGATCTACGTCACCGTCGACAGCATCCTCAACGCGGTGTACGCGACGCACGACGGGCTCGTCGCCGATCTCGAGCGCACCGAGCTCGCGCCGCTCGTCACCGCGCTCGTGCAGTCGCTGCACTGCGCGCTGCCTGCGGCGGCGGCGCGCTTCCCGCGCGAGACGGCGCTCGACCTCGACCTGTACCTCACCGTCGCGCGCCGGCTGCTCGAGGGCACCGAGGTCGCGAGCGCGCTCGGCGACGCCGGCGTCGACAAGCTCGCGGCGAGCCTGGTCGCGAAGGCGCGGGCCGCGACGGAGCTGCAGGTCGTCGAGGTGTTCGGGCGCCCGCGCGAGATCGACTTCACGCAGTTCCAGCCGCGCGGCCACTACACGCGCGAGCTCGCGCCGTACTTCCGCGGCGCGATGTGGCTGTCGCGCACCGAGTGGAACCTCGTGTCGCGCAGCTCGCGCAGCTCGCACCCGTCGAGCGGCGCGCGCGATCCGCGCGAGACCCCGCGCGAGGTGCTCGATGCCTTCGCGCTCGCCGAGCTCGTCGAGGCGGCGCAGCAGGCGGACCGGCTGAAGACGTTCGAGCGCGCGTACGCCCTGCTCGCCGGGCGGCGCGAGGACGTCTCCGTGCCCGAGCTGCGCGCGCTCGCCCGCGGCGCGTTCGTGCACGACCTCACGCGCGACGATGCGGCCGCGAAGCTGATCGCGGCGATCGGCGATGGCTTCCAGCGCACCGCGCGCATCCACCCGATGCCGCAGGGCGCGACGAAGCTGCCGGCGATCGCGACGCTGCTCGGGCCGCGCATCGTGCCCGACACCGCCGCCGTGCGCCCGATCGCGCACTCCGAGGTCCCGAACCGCCAACGCGTGCGCGGCCCCGACCTCGCGTACATCCTCGGCCAGGACCGCGCGCTCGCGTTTCTCGGCGCCGACCTCGCGGCGTTCCCGACGCTGCGGCGCCAGCTCGACGTCGCGCGCAAGACGCTCGCCGACGCGCCGCGCACCGACGACCTGTACACGTCGTGGCTCGACGCGATCCGCGCGCTCGCGACGCCGCCGCGTGGTCAGGTGCCGTCGTTCATGGAGACCGCCGCGTACGGCGACCTGCGCCTCGACACGACGATCGCCGCGTACGCACAGCTCCGCCACAACCACGTGCTGATCGCCGGGCAGCCGTACGGCGAGGGCGGGTGCGAGATCCCCGACGGCTTCGTCGAGCCCGCCGTCGACGTCTACGAGGCGCTCGCGCGCTACGCCGACCGCGGCGCCGCCGCGCTGACGCCGTTCACCCACAAGCGCAGGGACCGCGAGCCGGCGCAGGACTACTTCCTCCGCCTCGGCCGCCTCATGCGCGTGTTCGCGACGCTGTCGCGCTACGAGCTCGCGAACCAGCCGCTGCCGAAGGAGGCGCTGCAGTTCCTGTCGATGGTCACCGAGATCCTGCCGTGGGGCTCCGACGGCAGGCCGACGTACACCGGCTGGTACTTCGACCTGTTCGACCGCCGCGGCGACGCGATCGCGAACCCCGACCTGATCGCCGACTTCTTCACGTCACCCGTCGCGGGCGTCAGCTACGTCGGCGTCGGCCTGCCGCGCCTCGGCATCTTCGTCGTCGACACCGCCGGCGGGCCGCGCGCCGTCGTCGGGCCCGTCGCGCACGCCTACGAGCACCTCGGCCCGCTCGCGAAGCGGCTCGACGACGCGGCCGCGCGCGCCCTGCCCGCATCGGCGCGCAGCGCGCCGTGGACCGCCTCGTACGAGGTGCCGGCGCCGCCCGAGCCGTCGTTCCGCGTCGACACCGAGTACGGCGACGACAACCGGCGCATCCTCACGTTCACGGCGAAGCGCCACCTCGGGCCGGTCGTCGTCGAGCTGCTCGATCACCACCGCGTGCCGCTCGCGCGCGCGACCGTGACCGTCGCCGCCGGCACGACCCGGCTCGTGATGACGCCGCCGGTCCCCAAGGAGGACGCGTCGTTCGAGGAGCAGGAGCGGCTCGCCGTGCACCTCATGCACTTCCAGGTCGGCGCGTGGCACGGCTGGGGCACGGGCTTCGGGGAGTTGAAGCCGACGCCGGAAGAGATGAGGGGAGGCGGGTAGACTTCCGGCGTGACCAGGAAGCCGGTCCGCAACTCGAGCATCGAGTACATCTTCCAGACCCGGCACGGCGAGGTCGCGATCCCGTGCACGAACACCGACCGCGTGATGTTCCCGGCCGACGGGATCACGAAGGGCGAGCTGATCGCCTACTACCACAAGGTCGCCGACGTCATGGTCCCCGAGCTCGCGGAGCGGCCGATCTCCGTCGAGCGGTTCACGAAGGGGATCGACGCCGGCGGCTTCTTCCAGAAGCACGCGCAGAAGCACTTCCCGGCCTGGATCGAGCGCGTCGAGCTCGGGACGAAGACGCGCGTCGAGTACCCGCTCGTCAACGACACGGCGTCGCTGATCTACCTGGCGAACCAGGGGAGCATCGTGTTCCACATCTGGACGAGCCGGCGCGAGGCGCCCGAGTACCCGGACCTGCTCGTGTTCGACCTCGATCCGCCCGAGGGCAAGTTCGAGATCGTGCGCACCACCGCGCTGCGCCTGCGCGACCTGTTCGAGGAGATCGGGCTGCGCGCGTTCGTGAAGACGACGGGCGGCAAGGGGCTGCACGTCGTGGCGCCGCTCGACGGGCGCGCCGCGTACGCCGAGGTCCTGGCGCTGTGCACGAAGATCGCGCGCCACCTCGTCGCGAAGTACCCCGACGAGCTCACGATCGAGTTCTACAAGAAGGACCGGAAGGGCCGGCTGTTCCTCGACGTCATGCGCAACGCGCTCGGGGCGACGCTGGTCGCCGCGTACTCGGTGCGGCCGCGGCCGGGCGCGCCCGTGTCGGCGCCCATCGCGTGGGCAGAGGTGGAGGACCCACACCTGCGCCCGAACAGCTTCACGCTGCGCGATGTGCCCGGTCGAATTGCAACGCAAGGCGACCCGTGGGCACGGCTGCGCGACGAGCCGGGATCGATCGACGACGCCGATGCGGCGCTCGACCGGCTGACGAGCTAGACCTCCTCCCGAGAGGGGAGTCATGTCCGAGAACGACTACATGGAACGGGTGATGGCCAACCAGCAGCGGCTGGAGGTCGATCTCAAGGCGAAGAAGATGCCGATGCGCTCGCGCAACGTCATCCAGGAGATGCCGCAGCAGCAGGCGCAGGCGGCGGCGCCGTACCGCACGCCGGGCGACGTCGACGTGGACCGGCAGCACGCCGCCGGCGGGACGGCGACCGGCGAGGCCGACGGCTCGAACGCCGTCGACGTGCGCATCGCGGGGTGGTGGAGGTGGAAAACGGTGATCGTGCCGCCGAACGCCCACGTCGTGCACACGCGGCGCGGCCACGCCGAGCCGCTGCACATCGGCCTCGGCGTGTCGTTCTCCTACAACCCGGCGAAGGACTCGTTCCTCGTCGTGCCGGGCACGATGCAGACGATCCTCATCAACGCGTACTGCATCTGCAAGGAGCTGCAGGGGCTGCTCGTGCAGGGCTACGTGCAGTGGATCATCGCGGACTTCAAGACGGCCTACAAGAAGCTCGACTTCACGGACACCGAGGACCCGATGCGCGTCGTCAACGTCCAGCTGCGCGAGCAGGCCGAGGCCGCGATCAAGGACAAGGTGACGACGATGAGCATCGACGACATCCTGTCCGACAAGCAGCCGATCATCGAGGAGCTGACGGCGCGCCTGCGCAGCGTCGCCGAGGGCAGCAACGCCGACACCGGTCTCGGGCTGCGCATCGTGACGGTGCAGATCAAGGAGGCCGTCGTCAGCTCGCGGCGCGTGTGGGAGAACCTACAGAAGCCGTTCCGCGCCGAGCGCGGGCGCGTCGCGCGGCTCGCCGAGATCGAGGCCGAGACGGTGATCCAGGAGCGCGAGCGCATCGCCGAGCGCGCCCGCGAGGAGGCGCAGCTGAAGTCCGACGCCGAGATCGCGACGCTGCGCGCGGCGCAGGAGGCCGCGCAGTTCGACCGCGATCAGGCCGAGGGTGCGCGCCGGCTCGAGCGCGAGCAGGAGGTCGCGCGCCGGGCCGCCACGGATCGGCACGCGACGGCGCTCGCCGCGGCCGAGCTCGAGAAGGAGCGCCTCGCCGTCGACGCCGAGGTCGCGCGCGTGCGCGCCGCGGAGCGCGTGGTCGCCGAGCGCACGCACGTCGAGGCCGCGCTCGCCCTCGAGGAGCTGCGCCGCGCCGCGCAGAACCGGCAGACCGAGGCGGAGCTGCGCTTCGCCGAGGCGCGCCAGCGCATCGCGAACGACACGAGCCCGACGAACCTCCACGCGCGGCTCATCGAGGCGCTGCCGGTCGTCGCCGAGAAGCTGCCCAAGCCCGCCGAGCTGCGCTCGATCTCCATCGGCGGCAACGGCCACGGCGACGGCAACCAGCTCGCGTCGCTCGTCGCGCAGATGCTCGCGATCGTCGACGGCTTCCGCGGGACGAACGGGGTCAAGAAGGAGTGAGCGCCGGCGCGTTCACAGCGCATCCCAGAAGTCGCACGCATCGGCGGCGAGCCCGCTCTCCGAGGTGATCGGCGTCGCGAACGTCAGGTGGCGATCGCCGGCGGCGCTGTACGCGGGCCACGGCGGATCGCCGTTGCCGATGGGGCCGTTCGGGTCGCCCGCCGCCGCGAAGCGCGTCCAGTAGCGCTGCAGCGCGCCGGCGACCGGCTGCCCCGCCTCGCCGACGCGCGCGAGCGGGTACGCCGGATCGGTGCCGAACACGAACGGCAGCTCGGCCGAGTGGAACACGCCGAGCCCGCCGAGGAACGCCTGCCCGGGCTCCTGCTCGAACGAGTAGCGGTACACGTGCGCGCCGGCCGCCGACGCGGCGCGGGCCGTGCGGCGCGCCGGGCACACGAAGAACGCGTCGCCGGTGACCTTCGCGATCGCGGCGTTCGCGCTCGGGAAGCTCGCGATCGGATAGCGCGCGACGATCGCGTCGACCTGCGCCGGCGCGAACCGCTGCGCGAGCGCGGCGCGGAGCTCGGGCTCGCCGGTGACCTCGGTGGCGAAGAACGAGCTGTGGAACAGCGTGCCCTCGTCGCGGTTCGTGCCGAGGAGCAGCGGCCGCTTGTCGTAGTTGCCCTCGGCGAACAGCTCGCGCAGCGGCTTCGGGATGACGACGCCGTCGACGTTCGGCAGCGTCGCGAGCGCGCTCGAGTACACGAAGCCGCCCGGCGGCTGCTCCGACGCCGGCGGCAGCTTCGTCGCGTCGAGCAGCTGCTCCGTCGACTTGCCGCGCAGGCACGCGAGCGCGCCGGCTCCCGTGCACCCGAGCCTGCCCTCGGCGACGGCGATCCCCGCCGCCTCGGCGTCGGCGCGCGACGGCTCGAGCACGTTCGACGAGCACAGCCCGCTCTGGGAGATCGCCCACGCGAACAGCCCCTGCGTGCGCGGCGCGACGTAGTGCACGCACGCCGAGTAGCCGCCCGCGGACTCGCCGAACATCAGCACGCGCGCCGGGTCGCCGCCGAACGCGGCGATGTTCCGCTGCACCCACCCGAGCGCCGCGAACTGGTCCTCGAGCCCGTAGTTCCCCGACGACGGATACGCCGGGTCCTCCGCCGCGAGCGCCGGGTGCGCGAGGAACCCGAACGCACCGAGCCGGTAGTTCACCGTCACCACGACGACGCCGTACGTCTCGGCGAGGTGGCTGCCGTTGTAGTACGCGTCGCCGCCGCTGCCGAACACGAACGCCCCGCCGTGGAACCACACCATCACCGGCAGGTCCTTCACCGTCGCGCCCGCCGGCGCCCACACGTTCAGCGTCAGGCAGTCCTCGTCGCCGCCGGGGCCGGCGAGGCTGAACGCCTGCGGGCACTGGATCCCGGTCGCGATCGTCTCCAGCCGATCCCACGGCGCCACCGGCTGCGGCCGCTTCCAGCGCAGCGCGCCGACGGGCGGCGCCGCGTACGGCACGCCCAGGAACGCGCGCGTCGCGCCCTGGTCGACGCCGTGGATCGTGCCGCTGTCGATCGCGACGGTCAGGCCGTCGTTCGTCTCGCCGCCGTCGCCGCAACCGATCGCCAGGACCACGAGCCACGCATGCCGCATGGCCGGACTATAGTCACTTCCCGAGGAGCTTCGCGATCGTGTCGCGCGTCGACGGGTGGTACACGAGGCGCGCCCTGTCGAACGCGGCGTCGGCGAGCGCGCGCCAGCTCCCGCCGGCGGCGAGGAGCGCGTCGTACACGGACTTGATGAGGTAGCGGCGGCCGATCGTCGTCAGGTACTGCTCGACCGCCGGGGCGGCCTCGGTGAGGTCGGCCTTGATCGCGATGCCGAACCAGCGCCGCGCGATCTCCGCGTTCGGGGACGCGGTCAGCTTCCAGCGCGCGTCGAGGGCGCGCAGCTGCGCGGCGGACACCGGCTGCGCGGCGAGCACACCGAGGAACACCATCCAGTCGAGCGTGTTCCAGCCGGACGCGTCGACGGCGCCGTCGCGCGCGACGCCCTGCGCGATCCGCTCGAGCTCCGCGGCGCGCGCCGACGTCGACGGGGGCGCGCCCGCGGGCACGCCCGGGTCGTGCAGCCACGCGGCGATCTCGCGCCGGTCCGCCTCGGCCGGCGCGAGCGCCGCGACGTCGCGCTCGAAGGCGCGGGTGTCCGTCGAGCGGAACGCGAGGCGATCGAAGCGCGCGCGCAGGAACGCGTCGAGCCGCGCGCGCCCGAGCTTGTGCTCGAGCGTGCGCAGGAACAGCGAGCCCTTCTCGTACGCCGCGCCCGCCGGCACGTCGTCGGGATCGCGCGTGCCGTCGAGGTCGAGCGCGAGCCGCGAGTCCGGATCCCGCGCGCCCTGCGGCAGCTCGCCGAGCTCCGCCTCGAGCTCGCGCCGCCCGAGGTACCACAGCGTGTCGGCGTACGCGCGCCCGCGCAGCGCCTCCATGATGCGGCGCTCGACGTACGTGGTCGTGCCCTCGTTGAGCCAGAGGTCGCTCCACGTCGAGTTCGTGACCAGGTTCCCCGACCACGAGTGCGCGAGCTCGTGCGCGATCAGCGACACCAGCGAGCGATCGCCCGTGATCACCGTCGGCGTCAGGAACGTGAGCCGCGGGTTCTCCATGCCGCCGTACGGGAAGCTCGGCGGCAGCACGAGCAGGTCGTAGCGGCCCCAGCGGTACGGGCCGTACAGCGCCTCCGCCGCGGCCATCATCTGCTCGGTCTCGGCGAGCTCGGCCGCCGCCGCGTCGACGAGGCTCGGCTCCGCGTACACGCCGGTGCGCTCGCCGATCGGCCGGAACGCGAAGTCGCCGACGGCGAGCGCCATCAGGTACGACGGGATCGCGCGCTCCATGCGGAAGCGCCACGCACCGTCGGGCGACGCCGCCGCCGGGTTCGTCGCGCTCATCAGCGGGCGCACGCCCGCCTCCACCTTCTCCACGCGGATCGCCGCGTCGTACGTGAAGCGCACGCCCGGCGTGTCCTGCAGCGGGATCCACGTGCGCGCGTGGATCGCCTGCGACTGCGTGAACAGCATCGGCTGCCGCTTCCCCGCGGTCCCCGCCGGCTCGACCCACAGGAACGCGGCGGCCTCCGGCGTCGTGCGGTACGCGATGCGCACGCAGTCGCTCGCCGGTGCGATCGCGAGCGCGTGCCCGAGGATCGGATCGCGCGGCCCGAGCGTGTGCCGCAGCGGCTGCTTCGTCGCGCAGTCGACGACGCGCTCCACGACCGGCCCATCGACGTCGAGCACCAGGTCCGCCGTGCGGTCGCGCCGGTCGAGCTGCAGCTCCGCCGTCCCCGCGACCGTGCGCGTGGTGAAGTCGACCACGAGGTCGAGCGTCAGGTGCCGCATCGCGACTCGCTCGGGCTGTGCGTGCGAGTGCGGGTCCCGGCGCAGCGGCTCCCGCGCTTCCGGCTTCTTCGGAGACGGACAGCCGCACAGTGCGACCACCATCGCGATATGCGCCGCCGTGGTCACTCCCGCTGCGCCCGACTTTGTGTGGGGTGGCGAAGCTTTGCCACTTCGTTAACGCAACTTCGCGAAGCTCCCGTGATATTCACGTGATCCCTTGGTTCTACGACCGTCCTCTTTGTAGGTTCGATGGGTATCACGATGGAACGCTTGCTGGACGCGCTCCCCGTCCTGATCTACCTCCTGGGTGTCTGCATCGAGCACGCGTGGCCTGCGCGTCCGTACCCGCAGGTACGTTGGTGGAAGATCAGCTGCCTCGCATTCTCCCTCGGCGGGAGCGTCATCGCGATCGGATCGCGTGCCGCGCTCGATGCCGCCGTCGGCGACGCTCACCTCGTCGACGGCCGATCCCTCGGCTACTGGGGAGTCCCGATCGCCGTCGGCGGCCTGACGCTCGCCTTCTACATCCTCCACCGCAGCTTCCTGCACAAGTACGACTGGTCGTTCCGCTGGATCCACCAGCTGCACCACTCGGCGGAGCGCGTGGACGTGTGGGGCGCCAACTTCGGCCACCCGTTCCAGATCGTGCTGCAGGCGCTGATCAGCGCGACGATCCTCAAGGTGACGTTCGGCTTCACGCACGACGTCATCGCGTGGAGCACGGCGATCCTCGTCTTCCTCAACACGTTCCAGCACCTCAACATCCGCACGCCGCACTGGGTCGGCTACCTCATGCAGCGGCCCGAGTCCCACAACATCCACCACCGCCGCGGCGTGCACGCGTTCAACTACTCGGACCTGCCGCTGTGGGACATCCTGTTCGGCACGTTCAACAACCCGCGCGAGCTGAGCACGTGGGAGGTCGGCTACCACGACAACGAAGCGTCGCGGCAGATCGTGGACATGCTCGTCGGTCGCGACGTCACCGTCCCTCCCTGATCCATGATCGACAGGTACGTCGCGTTCCTCGACCGGCGCGCGGCGGCCGTGCTCGTGGCGATCGCCCTCGCCGTCGCGGGGTCGCTGTACCTGATCGCGTTCCACCTGCCGATCCGCGCGGACTACCGGTACCTGCTCCCCGACGACGCGCCGTCGATCGATGACCTCCGGCGGCTCGAGGCGCGCATGCCGGCGAAGGACTCGACGCTGATGCTGCTCGTCGCGCCGTCTCCGGAGGTGCGCGCGGCGGCCGGCGCCGAGCTGATCGCGAAGCTGCGCACGATCGGGCCCGACTTCATCGAGCGCCTCGAGGTCGACGACGCCGAGTCGCGCGCCTTCTTCCGCGCGCACGCGTTCCTGTACGTCCCGCTCGCCGATCTCAGGCTCGCGCGCGACGCGCTCGTGAACCGGCTCGCGCGCGCGAACCCGCTGTTCATCGACCTCGACGAGCAGGACCCGGAGGTCGCGCGGAAGCGGATCGAGGAGCTGCGCACCCGCAAGCGCGACGCCGAGGCCAAGCTCGCGCGCTCGGGCTACGTCAGCGCCGACGGGCTCGTGCAGCTGATCGTGGTCCGCACCTCGTTCCGCGCGACCGACGTCCCGAAGGACAAGGTCCTGCTGAAGCAGCTCGTCAAGATCTTCGACGGCGTGCGCGCCGCCCACCCGGGCGTGCAGATCGGCATGGCCGGCGGCGTGCCCGTCGCGATCGCGGAGCACGAGGCCGTCGCCGACGGCATCCTGATCTCGAGCCTCGCCACGGTCGTGCTCGTCGCGTTCGTGCTGCTCGTGCACCTGCGCAGCCCGATCCTCCTCGGGCTCCTCACGCTGCAGATCGCGACGGCCACGGTGATCGCGTTCGGCTTCGCCGCGCTCGCCGTCGGGCACCTCAACGCGGCGACCGCCTTCCTCGGCGCGATCATCGCCGGCAACGGCGTCAACTACGGCATCTTCCTCGTCGCCCGCTACCTCGAGGAAGATCACGGCCGCGACAAGCGCGCGGCGATGGCGGCGGCGATCCGCGGCACGGTGGTGCCGACGCTGGTCGCGTCGTTCGGCGCGTCGATCTCGTACGGCGCGCTCGCGATGACGAAGTTCCGCGGGTTCTCCGACTTCGCGATGATCGGCGGGATCGGGATGATCGTGGCCTGGATCGTCGCGTTCGTGATGCTGCCCGTGCTGCTCCTCAGGTTCGGGCGCGCCCCGAAGCCGAGCGCCGCGCCGGTGTTCGGGCGCATCGTCGGCGCGGTGTTCCGCATGAAGCGCCCGCGCATCGTGCTCGCCGTGTCGCTCGCCGTGACCGCGGCCGCCGGCGTCGTGGCGTGGGACTACGTCGCGAACGATCCGTTCGAGTACGACATGTCGAAGATCCGCTCGGACGCGCCGGCGGCGCTCGAGAACCAGCGCTGGATGGCGATCTCGAACGCGGCGTTCGGCAAGGGCGTCGTCGGGCGCACGTACTTCGCCGTCGACCACCGCGCCGACGTCGAGAAGCTCGTCGAGGACCTGCGCACGCTGCGCGACACCACCGAGGACGGGCGCGCCACGATCGGCCAGATCCAGTCGATCCTCGACGCGGTCCCGCTCGAGCAGGACCAGAAGCTCGTGGTGCTCGCCGAGATCCGCAAGCTCCTCGACAAGGTCCTCCCGAAGCTCGACGACCAGGAGCGCGAGGAGCTCCTCGCCCTGCGCCCGCCCGACGACCTCAAGGTCGTGACCGACGCCGACCTGCCGAACGAGCTCGCCGAGCCGTTCCGCGAGATCGACGGCCGCATGGGCCTCGTCGTCGCGACGCGCCCGGCGCCGACGTTCCCCGACCTCGACGGCAAGTCGATGCTGAAGTTCGCCCACGTGGTGCGCCCGGTCCAGGCGACGAAGTCCGGCACGAGCCTGATCTTCGCCGACATCCTCGACCTCAACCGCCACGACCTCCCGATCGTGACCGCGACCGCCGCGATCGGCATCTCGCTCATGGTGCTGCTCATCGTCGGGCTCAACCGGCGCGCCGTCGCGGTGCTCGTCGCGACCGGGTCCGGCACGCTCGTCATGGTCGCCGTGTGCTCGCTCGTCGGCCTGCGCATCAACTTCCTCGACTTCGTCGCCCTCCCGATCGCGCTCGGCCTCGGCATCGACTACGCGATCAACGTCGCGCACCGCGCCGCCGACGACGACGCCGCGCTCACGCTGCGCACGACCGGCGGCACCGTGTTCGTGTGCTCGCTGACGACGATGATCGGCTACGCGACGCTGCTCGTCAGCGACAACCGCGCGATCCGCGACTTCGGCTACGCGTCCCTGATCGGCGAGGTCACCACGGTGATCGCCGCGCTCGCGCTCGTCCCCGTCCTCATCACGCTCGGCCGGCACCGCCGCCGCGCGGCGAGCTAGACCTTGATCTTCTTGTTCTCCGGGTCGTAGAGGGGCCGGAGGGACGCGACCGCCGGGTAGCGCGTGCCCGCGATGTCGACCTCCCACGTGCCGCCGTCGAGGAACTTCGCGTCGAGCGCGGCACCGGCGGGCGCCTCGAGCATCGCGAGCCCGACCGCGCCGCCGAGGGTGTGGCCGTACGACGCCGCGCGCACGTAGCCGAGCGGCACACCGTCGCGCAGCACGACCTCGGCGTGGAACAGCAGCGGCCGCGGGTCCTTCACGAGCACCTGCACGAGCCGCTTGCCGAGCGGGCCCGCCGCCTTCTGCGCCGCGACCGCCTCCTTGCCGAGGAAGCCGTCCGGCTTCTTCAGGTCGACGGCGAAGCCGAGGCCCGCCTCGAGCACGGTGTCGGTGTTGTCGATGTCGTGGCCGTAGTCGCGGTAGCCCTTCTCCATGCGCAGGCTCGCGAGCGCCTTCAGGCCGGCGTGGCGGAGGCCGACCTCCGCGCCGGCGGCGACGAGGCGGTCGTACACGTGCGTCGCCTGCTCGGCGGGGATGTACAGCTCGTAGCCGAGCTCCCCGAGGTAGGTGATGCGGATGCACAGGACGCGCGCGTAGCCGAGGTCGATCTCGCGCGCCGCGCGGAACGGGAACGCCGCGTTCGACATGTCGGCCGACGTCACGCGCTGCATCAGCTCGCGCGAGCGCGGCCCCTGGATGTTGATCTGCGCGTGCGCGCCGGTGACGTCGGAGACGAACGCGTGCGCGGCGCGGTCCTCGAAGATCCGCCGCATGTGCGTCTCGACGTGGCGGTGCACGGTGTCGGACGCGACGACGAAGTAGCGGTCGTCGTCGAGCTTCGTCACGGTGAGGTCGGCCTGCAGCTTGCCGTGCGCGTCGAGCCACTGCGTGTACGTGATCTGCCCCGCCGCGCCGTCGACGGAGTTCGCCGAGATCCAGTCGAGCATGCGGCCGGCGTCGCGGCCCTCGACGCGGAACTTCGACATGAACGACATGTCCATGAGGATCACGCCCTCGCGCGCCGCGCGGTGCTCCTCGGCCCAGTACGGGAACCAGGGCCCGCGCTCCCACGAGTGCTGCTCGATCTTCGCCTCGTCGGCCGACGGCGCGTACCAGTCGGCGCCCTCCCAGCCGCTGACGTCGCGGAAGTACGCGTGCCGCGCGGCGAGCCGCTCGTGGAACGGCGACCGCTTCGCATCGCGCGCCGTCTGCATCGAGTACGTCGGGTAGTGGCACTTGTAGACCATGCCGAGCGACTCGACGGTGCGCGTGCGCCGGTACTCCGGGTTGCGCTGGTACGCGTGCAGGCGATCGATGTGGATGTTCGTGACGTCGACGTCGGGGCTGCCCGTGGTGATCCAGTGCGCCATCACGCGCCCGAGCCCGCCGCCGGTGAGGATGCCGATCGAGTTCAGCCCCGCGGCGACGAAGAAGTTCCGCAGCTCGGGCGCCTCGCCGACGATCGGCCGCAGGTCCGGCGTGAAGCTCTCGGGGCCGCAGAAGAACTTCTTCACCCCCGCGTCCATCGTGCGCGGCACGCGCCGCATCGCCGTCTCGACGTACGGGCCCATGCGCTCCCAGTCGGGCTGGATCTCGCCGAACGAGAAGTCATCGGGGATGCCGCCGACGCTCCACGGCGCGCACACCGGCTCGAACAGGCCGATCATCATGCCGCCGACCTCCTCGCGGAAGTACACGTGCGACGCCGGGTCCTCGAGGACGGGCCAGTGCGCCTGCAGCTCCGGGATGCGCTCCGTGATCAGGTAGTAGTGCTCCGCCGCCTGGTTCGGGATGTTGACGCCGATCTTCTCGCCGAACTGCCGCGCCCACATCCCGCCGCAGTTCACGACGACCTCCGCCTCGATGTTCCCCCGCGCCGTCGTCACACCCGTGACGCGCCCGCGCTGCTTCGTGACGCCGGTGACCGCGACGCCCTCGACGATCGTCGCCCCCATCTGCCGCGCACCCTTCGCGAGCGCCATCGTCACGCCGACGGGATCCGCGCGCCCATCCCCGGCGACGTAGAACCCGGCGAGCAGGTCGTCCGTGCGCGCGAGCGGGAACAGCTCGCCCACCTCCCGCGGCGAGATCTCCTGCACGTCGATCCCGAGCAGCCGGTTGAACGCCGCCACGCGCCGGTACTCCTCGAGCCGGTCGCGATCCGACGCGACCTCGATGAACCCCGTCCTGCGAAACCCCGTCGACTGCCCCGTCTCCTCCTCGAGCCTCGCGTACAGGTCGCACGAGTACTTCCGCATCTCGGTCGACGTCTCCGACGTCGACCCGAACGTCACCATCAACCCCGCCGCGTGCCACGTCGTCCCCGACGTGATCCGGTCGCGCTCCAGCAGCACCACATCCGTCCACCCGAGCTTCGCCAGGTGGTACGCGACCGAGCACCCGATGATGCCGCCCCCGACGACGACGACCCGTGCGCGTTGCGGCAGCGACGACGATTCCGACATCGCCGCCGACGATAGACTACTTGATGGTCCAGGTGGTCGGTGGGACGTGGTAGGTCGTCGAGCCGGCCTCGATCAGGGAGGCCGTGGAGCGCAGCGTCCCGGCGAGCGTGGGGACGACCTTGTACTTGAGGTCGACCTTCTGGCCGGGCTGGAGCGGGGGGAGGTAGAGGTCGAGCTTGCCGTCGGCGGACTCGAAGCGGGCGAGCGCGCCGGAGGCGACGAGGGCCTCGAGGCTGGGGCGATCGAGCTGGACGCCGGCGGGGAGGGCGTGCTGGATGTGGAGGTCCATGCCCGAGGGGGCGATCGCCACGAGCGCGATCTCCGTGGCCTTGCCGACGGTGGCGGCGACGGCGGGCGGGAGCGAGAGCTCGAGGCCGCCGCGGGTGGGTGACTTCTCCCACGGGACCCATCCGCGCAGGGCGAGCGCGTAGCCGAGGCCCGGGACGGCGGGCTCGGCGACGAGCTCCCACGTGTGCTCGCCGGCGATGCCGGCCGGTGCGGCGACGTCGTGGGTCATCACGTCGCGCAGGCGGGTGCGGTCGAGCGTGCCCTCGACGACGGGACGGCCGTCCATCTTCAGCGTGATCTTCACGTTCTCGGGGACGGGGTCCTGGAACAGGTCGATCACCGCGCGCAGGCACACGAGGTTCGCCTGGCCGTCGCCCCAGCCGCGCATCGGCGTGTAGCCGCCGAGCAGCGTCGCGCCGAGGTCGGCCATCAGCGGCCTGGCGTCGCCGGCGAGCGCGAGCACGGCGAGCGCGGTCGCCTCGGCGACGCCGGGGACGGTGCCGTCGGCGCGCACGGTGTTCTCGTCGATCGCGAGGTACTGGGCGCCGTCGCCGCTCTTCTTGAGGCCGGCGCGCACCTTGTCCTTGAGCTTGTCGGCGACGGGGCCGCTCACGGCGCGCGACGCGAGGATCGCGGCGGCGGTGTAGCCGTCGACGACCATGCCGAGGTTGCGCTCGAACGCGCCCTGCGCCTTCACGCGCACGGCCTGGAGGCGCTGCCGCTCCGCCGGCGTCGCCGCCGAGGCCGCGATCGCGCGCGTCGCATCGGCCGTCGCGACGAGCACGCGCTGCAGCGTCCACCCGGTGCCGCCGGCGAACGTGCCGTCGGGGCGCTGGTGCGTCGCGAGCCACGCCGCCGCGCGTTCGCCGAGGCGCGCGAGCACCGGGTTGTCGGGGTGCGCGAGCGCCGGCTCGACGAACGCGGTCGCGCGCACGACGTCGAGCGTGCGCGCGTCGCGGATCGCGCGCTGCGCCGTCAGGATCGACAGCTCGCGCACGACCTCCGCGTTCGCCTTGTCGCCGAGCGACGCGAGCAGCGACGTCGCCCGCCCCGCGAGGAACAGCGCGTACGCATCCTCGGCGACGCCGCCGCGCAGCGCCGACACGCCGAGCTCCGAGCGCAGCACCGCGATCGCGCCGGGGAACACCTGCAGCCGCACGCGGTCCGTCGCCGGATCCGCACCCGCCGGCCCGGCGAGCGTCAGCTTGCGCGGCGCCGCGAGCGTCCCGGAGCGCGTCACCGTCACCGGCTTGCCCGACGGCACGACCTCGACGGTGTGCTCGACGGCATCCGTGGCGCCGAACGCCGCCGTCAGCTTCGCGCGCCCCGCCCGCGCGACCTTCAGCGTCGCGTACTCGACGAGGCTGCCCTCGGCCGGGATCGTGCGTGCACCGCCGGCGTTCGCGACGTCGGCGCCCTCCGCCTTCAGCGCGAGCTCGCCCGCGACCGGCCTTGGGGTCGTGTTCACCGCCTGCACCGGCAGCTGGATCTCGTCGCCGACGACGAGGAACGGCGGCACCACGAGGTCGACGTACGTCGGCAGCGTCCCGAGGAAGCTCGTCACCGCACCGCCCTGCGCCCCGTTGCGCGCGTGGCCGAGCGCGAGCACGCGCCACGTCGTCAGGCGGTCGGGGACCTTCACCTTGTGCACGTACGTGCCGTCGTTGTCCGTCACGAGGCGCGGCTCGAACAGGAACGTCTCCGGGAACCACGAGCGCGTCGCGGTCTCGCGGCCGCCTCCGCCCTTGACGCCGCTCTGGTCCGCGTCCTTGCTGTCGTACTTGCCGTCGTCCGGCGGCGCCTCCTTCTTCGGCGCCTCGGCCGGCGCGCCCTTGAACGTCTGCCGCTCGCCGTCGTCCCGGACGGAGCGGGCGCCCGGCATGGCCGCGCCCGCCGCGCCCTCCTCCAGCTTCATGCCCACCGAGGACCGCGGGTTCTGCTTCGCCGCCATGTCGGCCTGGTGATCGTCGCGCTTGCTCTTGCACGCCACCAGCGCGACCGCGACCGCGAACAGCACCTTCGCGAGCTTCGACATGTTCGTGTTTCCCTTCATCACGGCCTCTCCTTCTGGACCCACGCGGCCCACGGTTCGACGTCCTCGGGGAGCCGCGTCCCGACGACGATCACCGCCTGCGGATCGACGAGCGCGAGCAGATCCTCCGGCAAGAGCGCCAGCCGCAGCCGGCGCCCGTACGCGTCCGTCACGACGTCGCCGCGGCCCTCGCACGCCGTCAGCGCCCGGTTCCACAGCATCGCCATCGCCGGCGGCGACATCTTCTCGCCCGCCGGCGCATTCGCCTCCCACGCCCGGGCCTGCGCGTGCAGCTCGGCGAGCACGACGTAGAAGCGATCGGTCAGCTCCTCGACGGCGTCGAAGCGCGTCCGCCCCGACGTGTCGACCACGGCGTCGAGCTCCGGCGGCCTGGGCGTCGACGTCACGCGCAGCACCGTCGCCGCCGCCGCGTTCGCACCGCGGATGCGGCCGAGCGCGAGCGCCTGCCCGTCGAGCGTCCCGAACGCCGGCGCGCTGGTCTCGACGGTGGGCCGCACGCGCGCCAGGTCGCCCTCGCCGGGCAGCGGCACGAGCTGCCCGAGGCTCGCGTCGACGCCGAACAGCCCGACCGCCGCCGGCGCGCCCACGCCGTCGATCAGCGTCCGGATCGTCAGCTCGGCGTGGTCGCGCGGCCGGTAGCGATCCTGCCCCGGCGTCACCGACACGACGAGGTCACCCTTCGGCCGGACGTACACGAGCGCGCGCTCGCCGCCGCCGGAGATCTCCGCCCAGCCCTGGATGTCCGCGCCGATCGTGAACCGCGCGCGCCGCTCCTTGTCGAGGAGGGCCTTGCTCGACTCGCCCTTCGCGGCGCGCAGCACGAGTTCCTTCGGCAGCTCGCCGCGGTAGCCCGGGCCGCGGATCAGCTCCGCCGTGACGGTGTCGCCGACCTGCGGGAGGATCGGCGTCACGCGCAGGCGCAGCGGCGGCACCGTCCCCGGCGTCACGCGCAGCTTCGTCGACACGCCCTCGCGATCCAGCACCGCGCTCACGGTCATCTCGTAGCCGAGCATCGTCGTCGGCTGCGGCCGCGCCTGCACCACGCGCGGCGGGAGCTCGACGGTGAAGCGCACGAGCCCGAGCGCGTCCTGCGCCGCCTCGTCGGCGAGCGCGATCTTGCCGGCCGCGATCCGCCCCATCGCGCACGCCCGCGCCGCCTCGGCCGCCGCCGCGCGCGCCTTCAGCGCCGCGACCTCGTCGGCACCCGCGCCGGCCTCCGGCGTCTCGCCGGCCCTCGGATCGCGGATCCACGGGCCGAGCTCGACCTCCTTGGTCCCCTCGCGCACGCGCCACGCGAGCATGCTCGGCAGCGCGCCGTCACCGGCCGTCTGCGGCAGGCAGTCGCGCGCGCCGTGCGCCAGCTCCTGCAGCCGCGCCGCGAACCCGGGCGGCGCCTCGATCGCGCCCTCGACGCTCGCCGACAGCTTCGACAGCTCCGGGTCCTCGAACGTCAGCGGCACCGCGAGC
This sequence comes from Deltaproteobacteria bacterium, assembly GCA_019637375.1. Classification (GTDB taxonomy): domain Bacteria; phylum Myxococcota_A; class Polyangia; order Haliangiales; family Haliangiaceae; genus JABFXX01. The sequence goes on from JAHBVW010000082.1 coordinate 28,527, forward strand.
ATGCGCTCGGCGCCCGCCGGCAGCCGGCGCGCCCGCACGGCCTCGACGACGCACTTCCCGAGCCGGTGGCTCGACGGCCGCGTGCTCGCGAGCGCGATCGCGCCGCTCGCCTCGACGCGCATCGCGAGCGTGATCGCCGCGCTCGCGTCCGTCCACTTCGCGCACGCGACGAGGTCGGGCAGCCACCCGTCGAGCTCGACCTGATCCGCGAGCGACGCGCCCTCCCCGCTCACCAGCTCGCTCGCGTGGCCGCGCCGCACCGTCGGCATCCTCGGCGCGGGCCGGAACGGCTTCGCCGGGATCACGACGTTGACCGGCGGCCCCGGATCGAACTGCAGGCTCGCGACGCCGTCCTCGTCGGTGTCCGTGTCGGTCCCCCGGTCGGTCGGGTCCCACGTGCGCCGCACCGTCACCTTCGTCTTGCCGACGGCGCGCCCGTCGGGCGTGGTCACGCGCACGTACACGCGGTTGTTGAAGCTCGGCACGAGGCCGTTGCCGAGCTCGGTCACGGCGCTCGCCGCGAGCCCGTCCTGGCTGAGCAGCACGCTCGCACCGCCCGTCACGCGGTCACCCGCCGCATCGACGGCCGCGATGCGCGCGCCGAGCGTCACCGTCCCCTGCAGGTCCGCCGGGATCTGCGGCAGCGCGAGCTCGAACCGGCCGTTCGGGCCCGTCGTCGCCGTCCTCGGCAGCAGCTTCTCCCTCCACTCCGTCGGCGGCGGCCAGTCGCCGGCGATGTCCCACTGGACGTCGAGGCGCGCCCCGGCCACCGGCGCGCCCGAGCTGTACACGACGGCGCCCTTGATCGCCGGCGTGTCGCCGGGCCGGTAGAACGATTGGTTCGCCGCCGCGTCGACGCGGAAGCGCGGCAGCGTGAACGGCTCGACGGTGATCGGCACCTCGTCGATCGCGCCGGCCGATCTCCACGCGACCTTCCACGTCCCGGTCGGAGCCGCGCGATCGAGCGGGAACGAACCCGCGACGATGCCCCACGCGCCGGCCGGCGCCTTCTCCTCGAGCAGCACCTCGCCGCTCGGGTCCGTCACGATCCACGTGCCCGGCCGCCCGTCGAGCGGCGCCAGGTCGCGCGCGCGCAGCGCCACCGCGCGGAACTTGATCGTGTTGCCGGGCTCGTACAGCGGGCGATCCGTGATCACGTGGATGCGCGCCGGCGTGTACAGCGGCACGTCGACGTCGAGCTCGCCCTCGCCGATCCGCGTCGCGTACTTGACGTGCAGCTTGTAGTCGCCGTCCGGGACCTCGGGCAGCGTGAGCTTCGCGGCCTCCTCGCCGCCCCTCCACCCGTCGAGGGTGAGCGGCAACGTCCTCGGCGCGCCGTCCTCCGTCCCCACGAGCGACAGCTCGACCGACGTCAGCTCCGGCACGGGCACGGTCTGCACGTCGTCGGCGTCGTTCGTCGTGTAGTGCGCCTTCGCCGCGATCCGCACCGTCCCCGGCGCCCCGCGCCGGAGGCCGTGCACGCTGACCTCGACCGTCTGGCGGAGCTTGCCGTCGGGGCAGCGCTCGAGGTCGATGCCGTAGCGCAGGCTCGCGTCCTGGCAGACGTCGCGATCGTGGCCGAGGACCAGCGCCGCCACCAGGCCCACTCCGAGCACGTACCATTCGAATCGCTTCATGAACCCCACGCTGTTGGAAACCGACGCGCGGTCGGGACCTTGGGTCTAACCCACCGTTGGAGTCCGGAATTGCGTCCTGGTTCCACGTCACGCGTCGCTTACGATCGTCACGTGAAGAAGACGATCGCCGTGCTGCTCGTCGCGATCGCGCTACATGCGCTGCGCTCGCGCACAGATGGCCCCCGGCCGCCCCTGCGCTTCGCGACGTTCAACATCGAGAACTATCCGAAGAACGATCGCCAGGTCGACGCGGCGTTCCGCGAGATCGCGGCGCTCGGCGCGAGCTTCGTGGCCGTGCAGGAGATCGTGGATCCGGAGCTGTTCGCGCGCACCGCGCAGGTCGAGCTCGGCCTGACCTGGGAGCTCGTGCACGCGAGCACCGCGCCGCGCGGCGAGGAGCGCCGGCTGATGGTGCAGCACCTCGGCGTGCTGTTCGATCGCGCCGCGTGGACGCTCGCGTCGACGGCGGTCCACGACGGCACGCGCCTCGAGCAGGGCCGCTACAAGCCCGTGCTCGAGGTGCGCCTCGCGCCCCGCGGCGGCGGCGACGTCGTGCGCGTGCTCGTCGTGCACCTGAAGGCCGGCGGTGACGACCGCGCGATCCGCGCGCGCCAGTACGCCGCGCTCGCCGCGATCGTGCGCGCGGCGCGCAGCTCCGGCGAGCGCGTCGTCGTGCTCGGCGACTTCAACGCCACCGACGACGCCGGCGATCGCGACGACCTCGCGGCGCTCGCCGCGCGCACCGACCTGCGCTGGCTCACCGAGTCGCTCGCGTGCAGCGCGTTCTGGGACCGCGCCGACGGCTGCTTCCGCTCGCGCCTCGATCACATCCTCGCGAGCGAGCCCGCGCGCGAGGTGACCGCGACCGGCGCGTGCGCGACGAGCGGCTGCGCGATGGAGCCGAGCTGCCCGCGCTACATCGACGACGTCTCCGACCACTGTCCGGTCGTCGCGGAACTGTAGGCAACGCCGGCCGCGGGCGGCGCTTACACGCGTGGATCCCTCCACTTGCGCGCAGATCGTTCGGCCGGGTCGCGCGTCGGAGAGCCCATCGACGCCGCCGCTGCTCACCAGCGCGACGCGGCTCTCCCCGGAAGGATCCCCATGTCCCGCCTGCGCCTTTGCCTTGCCTCGCTGCTCCTCGTCGGTGCCTGCCACGCCGGCACCACGACATCCACCTTCACCCACACCGTTCGCGCCGTCCCGCCGGCGCACCCGCAGATCGAGCTCGATCGCGCCGCGCTGCGCGCGAAGCTGGCCGAGCGCCGGGCGGTCGTCGTCGAGCGCTTCGTCGCGTACCGCGACCTCGGCGTGTATCCGATCGAGCACACGCTCGGCCCCGGCGCGCAGCACGTGTGGATCGACGACGCCGGCCACCTGTGCGCGGTCGCGACGCTGATCGCGCACGACTGGGACCGCGCCGCCGTCGTGCGCGCCGGCGCGAAGGACCGGCAGATGCGCATGGCCGACGTGACGTCGGGCCCGCTCGCCGACTGGATGCTCACGAGCGGCCTCACGCGCGCCGAGATCGTCGCGATCCAGGCGCCGACGATCGGCGACGGCGGCGGCATCATCGACGACGGCTTCATCGACCCGCGCGGCATGGAGGTCGTGCGCCTCCAGGCGATGTACCTCGACGTCGAGCGCCAGCTGCGCGGCCTGTGGGACGAGAGCCTCGACCTCGCGACCGACGCGCTGATCGCGCGCAGCCCCGACCTCGCCCGCGCGCTGCTCGCCGGCCGCCCCGCCGGCCCCGGCAGCTTCGCGAAGCCCGCCTCCACCTGATCCCTCGCCTCGACGACAAGGACCCCACCCATGAACCGCCTCCGCCTCTGCCTCGCCGCGCTCGCGCTCACCCTCGGCGCCGGTGCCGTCCATGCCTCGAAGCCTTCCGGCGCTCCCGGTGCCGGTGCGCCCGCGATCGTCCACCTCGACCTGAAGCCGAGCCGCGCGCACGTCCGCGCGAAGCTCGCCGAGCGCCGCGACCTCGTCGTGAAGCGCTTCCTCGCGTACCGCGACGCCCAGGTGTACCCGGTCAACCGCCGGTCCGGCCTGCAGCACGTGTGGCTCGACGACCTCGGCAACCTGTGCGCCGCCGCGACGCTCGTCAGCCACGACTGGGGCCGCGACATCGCGATCGCCGCCGCGCGCGGCAACAACGGCCTCCAGCTCGCCGACGTGAAGACCGGCGAGCTCGCCGACTGGATCCTGACCAGCGGCCTCACGCACCGCGAGATCGTCGCGATCCAGGTCCCCGGCTCGGAGAGGCGCTGGCAGGCCGAGGAGCAGCGGCGCGACCTGGAGATCGCGCGCATGCACAACATCTACGTGGACGTCGAGCGCCAGATCCGCGCGAGCTGGAACGACAGCCTCGACACCGCGACCGACGCCCTCATGAAGCGCCCCGAGCTCGTGCGCGCACTTCTCGCAGGCCACCCCGCCGGCCCCGGTGCGCTCGCCAAGCTCGTCCCCACGCCGACCCCCGAGCCCGCGCCCGAGCCCGTCGCTCCGGCGCCCGAGCCCGTCCCCGCCGGCTAGACTGCGCGCTGTTGCTGACGTACTTCGAGCCCGGCGCGACGCCCGACGTGACGAAGGAGCCGTTGCCGGCGCGGTTCCCGAGCCCGTTCGAGCACGCGCCGCACCCGCTGGCGCGGCGCGCGGCGGCGGAGCTGGCCGCGCGGGTGGGAAGGCGAGACCGGCGAGACGCGCTGCACGCGCCGGGCGGCGGGAAGATGTTCGGCGTGCTGGTCGTCGTCGACGGCGACGGCCGCCTCGGCTACCTGTCGGCGTTCAGCGGCATGCTCGACGGCGCGTGGCGCGTCGACGGCTTCGTCGGGCCCGCGTTCGACGAGGCCGCGCGGGCCGCGTTCTGGCCCGCCGGCGAGGCCGAGCTCGGCGAGCTCGCGGATCGCGCCGCCGCCGCCGCGGCCGCCGCCGCCGCCGCCGCAGCGAACCCGCCGCGACCCGACGTCGCCGAGGCCGCGCGCCGCGCCGCACAGCCGGCCTACGGCAGGTTCTCGAGGCTGCTGCTGCTGCCCGTGCTGGGCGCGCGCGCAGCCGACAGCACGGGCGGGCTGGGCGCGGTGGGCCTGCTGCTCAAGTCGCTCGTGCTGAGCCTGCAGCGCCTCGCGCAGCGGACGGGGCTGGACGTGGCGCTCGTGGCCCACAGCGAGCCCATGTACTGCG
>JAHBVW010000083.1 GCA_019637375.1 Deltaproteobacteria bacterium
ACCGGCAGGAGCCGAGCGCCGCGCGTTCACCGTCGGGAGGCCCGCGTCGAGCAGCACAGTGCGTGGTCTCGCCGACCGCTCGCGGGACAGCAGAGCGCCCGCGTCAACCCACCGTCGGGAGCCCTCTGCGAGCGCCGCGCGTTCACCGTCGGGAGGCCCGCGACGAGCAGCACACGAGCCAGTGCGTGGTCTCGACGACCGCCCGCGAGACAGCAGAACGTTCGCGTCAAAACCATCGTCGGGAGCCTTCTGCGAGCGCCGCGCGTTCACCGTCGGGAGGCCCGCGTCGCACACGAACCGAGCTGTCGACGATGGCACGCGGGGAGGTCGCGGTTGGTACGCCCGCGCCGGCGCCGTCAGCGCACGGTGATCGGCGCGCGGTGTACGACGTGCGTGTTGCGCGTCGGGTAGTTCGCGTGAAGGCGCACCTCGTACGCGCCGGCCTGCTTCGGCGCGACGAGCTCGGACGTGCGCGCGCCGGGCTCGAGGTACTTCCAGGTGCCGTACTCGGTGTCGGGCGCCTCGCGCGCGACGACGGCGATCCAGTACTTCTCGCCCGCCGCCGCGACCATCGGCCCGGGGAACGCGACCGCGATCGCGGCGCCGGCGGCGACCTCCGCCGCGTCCAGCGTGAAGCGCTCGAGATCCGGCGGTGTGGCGGGCCCGAGGTTCGCGGCGGCGTCCCCGGTGGTGGCGGTGGTGGTGGTGGCGGGCGAGGTGCGCCACGCGTGCACGTAGAGCGCCGCACCTGCGACGGCGAGCGCGACGACGGCCGCGCCGATCCGCACCGGGTTCGCCGGCGTGCGCGGCGCGGATCGCGGTGCGTGCCCGAACCGATCGGTCCACAGCTGCGCGGCGACGAGCGCCGCCGCGGCGGCCGCGACGGGGCGGAGCGCACGCGGCGCGAGCGCGGCGAGCAGGGCGAGCGCCGTCGTCAGCGCCATCGCGCCGAGCCCGCCGGCGGTGAGCAGCCGCTTGCCCGCGTCCGTGACGGCCCGGTCGGTGCCGTCGGCGATCCTGCCGCGCGGCGCGCTCGTGTCGAGGTAGTAGGGCGCGTTGTGGTTCGCGCTCCACACCTCGCTCGCCCGCGCATCCTGCCGGGCGTCGAACCGCGCGAGCGCGAACCGATCCGCGAGCGCCGCCCAGCCGCCGGCGATGGCCATCACCGCGGCGAGCCCGACGTCCGCCGCCGCGCCGAGCTGCGGGCGCGCCGTGGCGAGCCCGGCGGCGAGGAGGCCACCGCCGATCCCGACGAGCGGAAGCAGCGTCACCCGCGTGCGCAGCAGGCGCGTCCAGCCGGCGTGCAGCAGCGCCTCGGCGCGCCCCCGCTGGCCGGCGCCGAGCGTGGCCGCTGCGAGCAGCGCACCGACGAGCGACGCCGCGATCGTCACGCCGATCCAGGTCACGATCCCCGGCGCATCGCCGCGCGCGAGCTGGTCCGGCAGCGCGCCCGGGTAGCGCGGGACCGCGTCGGCCGGCAGCGCCCGCGCGAGGACCCCGGCGAGCCACTCGCCCGCACCGTCGAGGTACATCGTCGCCGCGCCGACACCGGCCGCGCCGATCCACGCGAGCGGCTCGCGCAGCGTCGCACCGAGCCGCCCGACGAACCCGGCGGGCCGCCGTGCCGGTTCGGGCTCGTTCGACGCGCGCGCGCGTTCCTCGGCGCGCGCGTGCCAGGCTTCGAGCCTCTTGTGGTCATCGTCGCTCACGCCCGCAGCGTATGCTCATTGCGTTCGGTGTGCGTGCTACATCGAGCCGCATGGGTGACGCGAGCGGTCACGACCGTACGGTTCCTTCGGGCGGTGTCGCGAAGGACACGCCGACGGTGCAGTCGGTCGACCTCGCGAGCGCCGAGACCGTCGGCACCAGCCCTCCCGACATACCGGGCGCGCAGGCATTGCCCGTCGTGGCCGCCGACAGGTACCTGCGGATCGACGAGTACGCGCGCGGCGGCCTGGGCCGGATCATCCGCGCGAGGGATCAGCGCACCGGCCGCTCCGTCGCGATCAAGGAGATGCTCGGCGATCGCGCCGACGTCGCCGCGCGCTTCGTACGCGAAGCGATGGTCACGGCGAACCTCCAGCACCCGGCGATCGTGCCGGTCTACGAGGTCGGTCAGTGGCCGGACGGCAAGCCGTTCTACGCGATGAAGCTGGTGCGCGGTCGCGCGCTCAGCGACGAGATCGCCGCGATCGCGGATCTCGACGGCCGCCTCGGCCTCCTCGCGCACGTCGCCGCCGTCGCCGACGCGCTCGCGTACGCGCACGGCGAGCGCATCATCCATCGCGATCTCAAGCCGCACAACGTGCTGTGCGGCGCCTTCGGCGAGACCGTGGTGATCGACTGGGGGCTCGCGCGGCGGCTCGACGAGTCCGACGGCGCCGCCGCGCCGCCCGACCTCTCGACGAGCGCCGAGCCCTGGCAGACCCATGACGGTGCGATCCTCGGGACGCCGAGCTACATGGCCCCCGAGCAGGCACGCGGCGAGCGGGCCGACGAGCGCACCGACGTGTACGCGATCGGCACGATCCTGTATCACGTGCTCGCGGGTCGCCCGCCGCACCTCGGCCGCGATGTCGCGACGCTCCTCGAGCAGGTCCAGACCGCGCCGCCGCCACCGCTGCCGTCGGCGGTCCCGCCGGATCTCACGGCGATCGTCGAGCGCGCCCTCGCACGCGATCCCGCCGGGCGCTACCCGTCGGCGGCCGAGCTCGCCTCGGATCTGCGCCGGTTCATGACGGGACAGCTGGTCCTCGCGCATCGCTACACGCGGCGCGAGCGCCTGGCGCGGTTCGTCACGCGGCACCGCGCCGCGCTGGCCGTCGGCATCGCCGCACTCGCGATCGTCTCCGTGGGAGCGACGCTCGCGATCCGCGACATCCTCACGGCGCGCGGCGAGGCGACCGCCGGTCGCGACGAGGCGCGGGCGCGGCTCGTCGCATCGTACGTCGATCGCGCCGGCGTCGAGCTCGTCACCGGTCATCCGGATCGCGCGCTCGCCTACACGATCGCCTCCGCCGAACAGGCCGGCTTCCAGCCCGACACGCGGCTGATGACGGGGCGCGCCCTCGAGCAACTACCGGCGGTGCGCCGGTTTCGCGAACCGACGCCCGCGGTCGGCTTCTTCGTCCCCGGCACCCACGACCTCGTGATCGGGATGGACGAGATCGTGCGGTGGGACGCCGACACGGACGAGGTGCGCTGGCGCGCGGCGGGCCTCCACACGCGCGACCTGAGGCTCGTCGGGCGCGACCTGCTCGCGTTCGCACGCGCCAACACGATCGCGCTCAAGGCCCTCGCGGACGGCAAGACGATCGCCGAGATCACCGGCTCGGCCGGCGCAGCGTACACGGGGCTGCTCGGCATCGACGCACACGCGAGGTGGCTCGCCGCCACGTCCCCCGACCGTGTCGACGTATTCGATCTCGCGTCGCGTACGCTCGCCGCGTCCATCCCGTTCGCACGCGCCACGCGCGCACCGAAGGTCGCGCCCGACGGCGAGCGCATCATCGTCACCCGCACGCCGAACGCGATGTCGGTCGTCGATCGCGCGGGAAACGTCGTGGGGACGTTCCAGGCGACCGTCGGGAACGTCGAGCTCGCCGGCGACGAGCTCGTGTACGCACGTCCGGTCGCCGCGAACGGCATCGCGCAGCTCGTCATCGGCGACTGGACCGGCAAGGCTCGCCTCGAGCTCACGATCGGTGTCAGCGAGATCCACGCGCTCGCCGTCGACGTGCCCGGAGACCGCGTCGCCCTCGGCACCGACGATGGCCTCGTCCAGGTTCGCAGCCTCGCGACGGGTGAGGTCGTGTGGCAGGTTCCCCTCGGAGATCCGGTCGAGGCGGTGAGTCTCGACGGTCGCATGCTTCGCGTGATCAACTCGAGCACCGGTGTCGTCGGCTTCGATGCCGCGTCCGGCATCGAGGTCGAGCGGGCGTGGGTCCCGGGCGACAGCCTGTGGAGCAGCGACGATCACGCGCGGCTCGCGGTTCACGCGCGCGGCACCGGGTTCGCCGTGTACGCGCCCGCGAGCGGCGAGATCACGGCGCTCGCGCCCACGCCGGCACGCATCACGGACCTGGCGTTCGAGACCGACGGCACCGTGATCACCGCCGGCGACGACGGCGAGCTTCACCGGGTTCGCGACGGGCGATCGGTCCGCAGGCTCGGGGCGGGTGCGCCGATCCACACGCTCGCTCGCCTCGACGACGGCACGCTGATCACCGCGGGCGCGGAGGGTGCGGTCGTCGTGCGCGATCGCGAGGGTCGCGAGCTGCGCAGGTTCGACGGTGGCACGGTCGCGGTGCGCGCTCCCGACGGACGCTCGCTGCTCACGGCGACCGCCGACGCCGTCGCGATCTGGGATCCCACGACGGGCACGCGCGTGCTCGAGCGCAAGGCCGGCGGCAAGGTGCTCTCGGTCAGGTGGTCGAGCGACGGTCGTCGGTTCGCCGCCCAGGGAGGCGGCAAGGCGTCCGTGTGGAACGCCGACGGCACCGCCGTTCGCGAGATCCTCTTCGGGAGCTTCCCGACCGGCAACATCGCGCTCTCCGGCGACGGCAGGTGGCTCGTGCGCACCGGCGAGCTCGCCGACACCTTGTACGCCCTCGACGGGGGCGCCGATCGCCGACTTCCCGACGTGCCTGGCTCGATCCTCGTCGCCAGGTTCTCTCCCGACGACAGCACGGTGTTGCTCGCCGGCACCGGCTCCCTCGCGACGTGGGATGTCGCGACCGGCACCCCGAAGCTCCGCGTCGCGACGAACACCTGGATCACGGCGGCGGCCTTCCTCGACGGCGGCCGCTACATCATCGGCGGTGGCATCGATCGCCGCGTGCGCGTGTGGAACGCCGAGACCGGTGCCGAGCTGCTCGCGTTCACCACGCCGGCGGCGCCGCGCGGGTTCATCGTCGAGCCGGGCGGCAAGCGCGTCGGCGTGCTCACCACGCGCGGCGCGATGAGCTGGAGGATCCCCGCGTTCCCGGGGACGCTCGAGGAGCTCCGCGGGCTCGCACGGTGCCGGCTCGACCTCGAGATCCGCGACGCCCACGTCACCGCGCGCGCGATCGACGTCAAGGCCTGCAACCGCGCCGTGAACTGATTCAGTCGCGCGGCGCGGCGGCGGGCTGGACGCCGCGCGAGCCCGAGCCCGAGCCGCCGCGGCGGGCGGGGGCGCGGCCGTTCTTCGTGGCGCGGGCGCGCTCGAGCAGGGGCTTGACGAACTGGCCGGTGTAGCTGGCGGCGATCTTCGCGACGTCCTCGGGCGTGCCCGTCGCGATGATCTCGCCGCCGGCGGCGCCGCCCTCGGGACCCATGTCGATGATCCAGTCGGCCGTCTTGATGACGTCGAGGTTGTGCTCGATCACGAGCACGGTGTTGCCGGCGTCGACGAGCCGGTTCAGCACCTCGAGCAGCTTCTTGACGTCGCCGAAGTGCAGGCCCGTCGTCGGCTCGTCGAGCAGGTACAGCGTGCGGCCGGTCTGCACGCGCGCGAGCTCGCGCGCCAGCTTCACGCGCTGCGCCTCGCCGCCCGACAGCGTCGTCGCCGGCTGCCCGAGCGACAGGTAGCCGAGGCCGACGTCGACCATCGTCTGCATGATCCGCCCGAGCTGCTTGTGGTGGCGGAACATCTCGAGCGCCTCCTCGACGGGCGTCTCGAGGATCTGCGCGATGTTCTTGTCCTTGTACGTCACGCGCAGCGTCGCGTCGTTGTAGCGCTTGCCGTGGCACACGTCGCACGCGACGAACACGTTCGGCAGGAAGTGCATCTCGACCTCGAGCACGCCCGCGCCCTCGCACTTCTCGCACCGCCCGCCGCCGTGCTTCGCGCTCACGTTGAACGAGAAGCGCCCGGCCTGGTAGCCGTACGTCCGCGCCTGCGGCACCTGCGCGTAGAGCTCGCGGATCAGGTCGAACGCCTTCGTGTACGTCGCCGCGTTCGAGCGCGGCGTGCGCCCGATCGGCTGCTGGTCGATCACGATGCACTTGTCGACCTTGCCGAGCCCCGTCAGCGAGTCGTACGGCCCGACGCGGTCCATCGACCGGTGCAGCATCCGGTTGAGCGCCGGGAACAGCGTCGCGTTGATCAGCGACGACTTGCCCGCGCCCGACACGCCCGTCACCGCGACCATCACCCCGAGCGGGATCTCCGCGGTCACGTTGCGCAGGTTGTGCTCGCGCGCGCCCGTCAGCTTCACCCAGCTCGTCGGCTTGCGCCGCTCCTCGGGCACCTCGATCCGATCCGTCCCCGCCAGGAAGCGCCCCGTGATCGACGCCTGCACCTTCTTCACGTCCTCGGGCGTGCCCTCGGCGACGACCTTGCCGCCGTGACGTCCGGCGCCCGGACCGAAGTCGACGACCCAGTCGGCCGCCTCGATCGTCGCCTCGTCGTGCTCGACGACGAGCACCGTGTTCCCGAGGTCGCGCAGCCGGTGCAGCGTCTTGATCAGCCGCTCGTTGTCGCGCTGGTGCAGCCCGATCGACGGCTCGTCGAGCACGTACAGCACGCCGCACAGCTCGCTGCCGAGCTGCGACGCGAGCCGGATGCGCTGCGCCTCGCCGCCCGACAGCGTCGCCGCCGAGCGGTGCAGCGTCAGGTAGTCGAGCCCGACGTCGAGGAGGAACGTCAACCGCGCACGGATCTCCTTCAGCACCTCGGCCGCGATCTGCGCGCGCGACCCGGTGAGCTTCATCCCCGCGATCCAGTCGTACGCCTGGCGCACCGTCATGCTGGTGACGTCGACGATCGCCTTCTCGTTCATGAACACCGACCGCGACTCCGGCCGCAGGCGCGTGCCCCCGCACTCGGCGCACGGGATCGAGCGGAAGAACTGCTCGTAGTTCGCGCGCGCGCGGTCCGACGACGACTCGCGGAACCGGCGCTCGAGCTGCGCGAGGATGCCCTCGAACTTCATCGCCCACTCGCCCGTCGAGTGGCGCCCCTCCCACGCCACGTTCACGCGCTTCTCGCCGGTGCCGTGCATCAGCACGTCGCGCTGCGACTCCGTGAGCTTGTTCCACGGCTTGTCGAGGTCGATCTTGAACGCCTTCGCGAGCGCCTTGACGATGTTCGTCGTCCAGCCGCTGTCCTTCGCGATCGCCTCGCCCCACACCGCGACCGCGCCCTCGCGGATCGACAGCGTCGGGTCGGGGATGATCAGGTTCGGATCGGCCGCCTGGCGATCGCCGAGCCCGTTGCACGTGACGCACATGCCGACCGGCGTGTTGAACGAGAACGACTGCGGCGACAGCTCGGGGAAGCCGATGCCGTCCTTCGGGCACGCGTTCGACTCCGAGTACATGCGCGGGACCTTCTCGCCCGCGACCTCGACCATCAGCTTGCCCTTGCCCTCGCGCAGCGCCGTCTCGACGGAGTCCGTCAGGCGCCCGCGGTCCGCGCGGTTGATCGTCACGCGGTCGATCACGAGCTCGATCGAGTGCTTCTTCTGCTTCTCGAGCGCCTCGACGTCCTCGAGCCGCACGATCATCCCGTCGATGCGCACGCGCACGAAGCCGGCCTTGCGCAGCTCGGCGAACAGCTCGCGGAACTCCCCCTTGCGGTTCTCCGCCTTGGGCGCGAGCAGCGTGACCTGCGTCTTCTCGGGCAGCTCGGCCAGCTCGCCCACGACCTCGGCCGCCGTGCGCGCCCCGACCGGCCCGCCGCACACGTGGCAGCGCTGCTCGCCCGCGCGCGCGTACAGCACGCGGAGGTAGTCGTAGATCTCGGTGATCGTCCCGACCGTCGAGCGCGGGTTCGACGACGAGCTCTTCTGCTGGATCGCGATCGTCGGCGACAGCCCCCGGATGCGCTCGTACCGCGGCTTCTCCATCTGGCCGAGGAACTGACGCGCATACGCCGACAGCGACTCGACGTAGCGCCGCTGCCCCTCGGCATACAGCGTGTCGAACGCCAGCGAGCTCTTCCCCGACCCCGACGGCCCGGTGATCACCACGAGCCGATGCTTCGGCAGCTCGAGCCGATCGACGACCAGGTTGTGCTCGCGCGCTCCCTCGACGACGATCGTGTCGGGTTCCTTGCTGGGCGCGTTTCGCCCGGGCCCGATCGCACTACGGCTCATGAGTGACGGACCGTACGGAGCGTATGTTCAGGTGTCAAGGCACCCGGCCGGCTCCCGATCAGGTAGGCACGCAAACCTGACAGCAGCCCGTCAGGTTCACGGAGCAGGGCGCCCTGATCGTCGGCCGAAACGAGAAGAGGCGCGCGCTCCGCAAGGAACGCGCGCCTCGGGGCAGGGGAGGGGTCAGGCGCGAGCGCGCTCGACCTTGACGTCCTGCTCGTTGTGCTGCGTGCCGTTGACGCCGGCGATGATCGTGTCGACCAGCTCCTCGGGGACGCGGACGTGCGCGTGGAGGTCGCGGAGGCTCACGGAGCCGATGCGCGCCTTGTCGCCGCCGATCGGGCCCGACAGCAGCTCGCGCAGGTCGTCGGCGGAGACGCCGTGCTTCTTGCCGAGGCTGATGAACAGGCGCGCCTGCGCACCCTCCGCCATCACCGGGGGCGGCGTGACGGTGGTGTCGCGCCGCGGCCGCGCCGCCGGCTTCTCCTCGTCGGAGGGAGCCTTGCGGGTGTCGACCGTGGTGTCCGACTTGCCGCGGCGGCCGCGGTCCTTGTCGCGATCGCGATCACGGCCGCGCCCGCGGCCCCCGCGCTCGCGGCGGCCCTCCTCGGCGTCGACGCTGGCGGCCGCGACGGCCGGCTCGTCGTCGGCTTCCTTCGCGGCCGGCTCGGGGCGGGTGGACTTCTCCTCGGCCCACGTCTCCCAGAACTCGCGCGTCTCGGCCGCCGGCTCCGCCTTGCCGCGGCGGCCCTTGCCGCCGCCGCGCTCGCCGCTGCGCTCGAGCGCCGCGCGCGCGACGTCGTCCGTGCCCCGCGAGCGATCGCCCGCCGGCGCGCGGGCCGTGCGGACCTCCTCGACGACGGCGGGCGGCGCCTCGGTGCCGACCTCGGTCGCCTCGGTCACCTCGCTCGGCGCGCCGAGCTCGAGCTGCTCCTGGGCCGGCTTGTCGGCCGTGCGCTCCTCGCGGCGATCGCGGTCGCGATCGCGGTCGCGATGACGGTCGTGGCGGTGGCGATCGCGGTCGTGATCGCCGCGCTCGCCGCGCTCGCCGTCGGCGCGGGCCTCGCCGTGGTCGCGGTCGCGGTGACGCTCACCGCGGTTGCGGTCCCGATCGCGGCGCGGGCGCTCGCCCTCGTCGCTGCGCGGGGTGACCGGGCGCTCGTCGACGGTGACGTCCTGCGCGGTCGCCGGCACGGCGTGCGCGCCGGAGGTGTCACCGACCGGCAGCTCCGCCGGCACCGCGTGCGCGCCGGAGACGTCCGCCGGCACGGCGTGCGCACCGGAGGCCTCCGCCGGAGGCGCGCTGTCGGCGACGGTGTCGCGCGGGCGCTCGCGATCGCGGTCGAAGCGATCGCGGCCGCGGTCCCGATCGCGGAAGCGCTCGCGGCGCTCCCCGCGGTCGCCGCCCTCGCGCTCGCGACGCTCCCCGCGGTCGCTACCCTCACGCTGCTCGCCGCGCTCGCCACGCTCGCCGCGATCGCGGTCGAAGCGGCGCTCGCCGCGCTCGCCGTCACCGTCACGGCGCGGACGCTCGCCCTCGCCGCCGCCGAAGCGGGGACGCTCGCCGTCGCCGCCGCCGAAGCGCGGACGCTCGCCCTCGCCATCGCGGCGCGGACGCTCGCCGTCACCGTCGCGACGCGGACGCTCGCCCTCACCACGGTCGCGATCGAAGCGGCGCTCGCCTCGCTCACCATCCCGATCGAACCGGCGCGGACGCTCGCCGTCGCGATCGAAGCGGCGCTCGCCGCGCTCACCACCACCATCCCGATCGAACCGGCGCGGACGCTCGCCGTCGCGGTCGAAGCGCCGCGGACGATCGCGATCGAAGCCGCCGCGCTCGCCGCGCTCGCCATCCGCGCGCTGCTCGCCGCCCTCGGCGGGCGCACCGTCGCCGGTGGGCTCGTGGTCGCGCTCCACGCGCTCGCGCTTCGGCTTGGTCCGCGTCGACAGCTTGTCGAGCTTCTCCGCGACGAGCATCGCGAGCACGCGCTTGCCGTTCGAGCTCGCGTACAGCTTCTCGAAGATCTGGCGCTCGAGATCCGACGGCGTCCCTGCGATCCCGCGGATCAGGATCTGGACCGGGTCGGGGGGCTGCGGCGTGCCGACCGGCGGCAGCGGCACCTTCAGCTTGCCCTCGAAGATGCCGTCCTTCGGCAGGACGCGCTCCTCGGGCTTGATCCCGAACTGCAGCCGCACGTAGCGGAAGTTGCCGAGCTCGCGCGGACCCACCAGCGACAGGGCGGTGCCCTTCTTGCCGGCGCGGCCCGTGCGACCCGTGCGGTGCACGTACACCTCGGGCGACTCGGGCACCGAGTAGTTGATGACGTGCGAGAGGTCGGAGATGTCGATGCCGCGCGCGGCGACGTCCGTCGCACACAGGAAGCGCAGGTTCTTCTTCTTCATCCGGCCCATCACGCGCTCGCGATCGGCCTGGGACAGGTCACTCGACAGCGGCTCGGCGTCGAGGCCCTGCTTCTGGAGGAACTTGGCGACCATCGTCGTCTCGTCCCTCATGTTGCAGAAGATGATCGCGCTCTCCGGCTCCTCGGCGAAGATCACCTTCAGCAGGTCGCGGCTGCGCGCGATGCCGCTGACGATGTAGTACGCGTGGTGGATGTCCGAGACGGAGATGCTGTCGCGCGACAGCGAGATCTGCTCGGGCGCGCGCATGTGGCGCCGCGCATAGCGCTGCACCTCGTCGGGCATCGTCGCCGAGAACAGCAGCGTCTGCCGCTTCTCCGGCAGGTTCGACACGACGCGCTCGATGTCCTCGAGGAAGCCCATCGAGAGCATCTCGTCGCACTCGTCGAGGATGAACGTCGTGATCGTACGGCAGTCGAGCGTGCGGCGCCCGATGTGGTCGAGCACGCGGCCCGGCGTCCCGACGATGACGTGCACGCCGTCGCGCAGCGCCTGGATCTGCTTGCCGATCGGCGCGCCGCCGTAGATCGCCTCGACGACGATGCCGCGGTGCTTGCCGATCGACGTCAGCTCCCTCGCCACCTGGAGCGCGAGCTCGCGCGTCGGCGCGAGGATCAGCGCCTGCGGCGCGCGGTGCGTCGGGATCAGCTTGTTCAGCGTCGGCAGGCCGAACGCCGTCGTCTTGCCCGTGCCGGTCTTGCTCTGGACCAGGAGGTCCTTGCCCTCGCTGACCGGCTTGAACACGGCCGTCTGCACGCCCGTCGGCGCGAAGTAGCCCATGTCATCGAGCGCGAGCTTGATGTCGGGATGCAGGCCCAGGTCGTCGAAGCTCGGCGGCTTCGGCTCGGCGGGCACCTCGGGCTCGGCGGCCGCGGTGGCGGCGCCCTCCGGGGCAGCAGCAGGTTGTTCGTGGGAGGTGTTCTCAGCAGCAATGGCGGCGATCGCCGCCGGGTCGACCACACCGTTCTCGTGTGGCGCCGTCTCGTTCGTCATCGTGAAGGACCTTGTTGGTGCGTAGCGCGTGGACTCCGAGGTCAGCTGGTCGGAGCACCAGTCGGTCCGCCGCCTGGAGATTCGCAGGCACGGGACGACGTCGTCCGTGGCTGCTCCAGTGCTCGTCACCGAGGCAGAGCTCGCGCCGCATCTCCGGCTTGCAAGCTCTGACGTTCATACCCATTTCTGACTCGACTCGACCTGTAAGTGGGCCAACCCTAGTCGGCACACGGTGCTCGGTCAAGCCCGAAGGTCAGCGGGGCAGGGTGAACCGGACGGTTCCGTTGTTGTCGGACGGCGCCCGCCCGAGCACCGTCGCCGGGATCGGGCATGACGCCGGGGCGTTCGACACCTGCGTGCACAGGCTGGCGTCGCCGACCACGCGGAACACCTTCAGCTCGGCGCCCTCGACGGGAACACCCCCGGGCGTCGTGATCCGCCCATGGATGAACGCCGGCTCCGGCAACACGATGTCCGGCACCGTCACCACGGTCGCCGAGTCGCGCGGCAGCTCGTAGTCCGTCCGGAGCAGCGCCGGCGCGGCGATCTTCGTATCCGCCGCCTGCCGAGGCTCGAAGAACAGGTCGTAGGTGCCGAACGTGCTCGCGAGCAGCGGATCCACCCAGACCACGTACTCGCCGGTGTCCGGGGTGACCGTGGTCCCGGCCGGGATCGACGTCAGGAACGCCTGCGGGCCGTCCGGCAGGCTCCACTGGAAGCGCAGCGACGGGCGCACCGTCACGCCGACGCCCGCGAGCGGGGCACCCCCGGCGTCGCGCACCATCCCGCGCAGCGCCGTGCGCGCCGGCAGCGGCGGCCGCGGCTGGCCCACCTTCGCGAGGTCGAACGGCTCCTCGAACACCACGCCCGACTCCGAGCCGGCCGGCGGCACGATCGACAGCCGGTACGTGTCGGCGAACGCCGCGTTGTCGAACAGCTTCAGGCGCGCGACGCCGTCGGAGCCCGTCGTCGCCTCGGTGGAGAACGTCGTGAACGACGGGCTCTGCGCGTTGCCCAGGCCGCCCGTCACGATCACGCGTGCACCCTCGACGGGCCCGAGCGCGCCGCTCCCGTTGATGCGCGTCACCGGGATCGCGACCTCGATGCGGTTGCCGAGCGGCGGCATCGCGAGCGCGCGGCCGGTCGCGCCGCTGTTCGGCACGTTCGCGATGTGCAGCGTCGGCAGCCCGCTGCTGTCGCCGAACGGCTTGGCCACGATCTCGACGGCGCCGACGACGTCCGCCGACAGCCGCAGCGTGAACCTGCCCGTGCTCGACGTGTACGCGACCGTCGACACCTCGGTCAGCGACGCGCGCTCCTCCCACCGGCCGAGCGCGACGACGCGGTAGTCCTTGAGGCCCTGGCTCGCCATCGTGAGCGTGCCCTCGAGGATCGCGAGCTTCTCCGCGCCGACCTCGATGACCTTGCCCGTCGTGGTGTCCGGGACCCGGAGCTCGAACCGCTTCGGCGGCAGCAGCGCCGCGGCGCTGTTCGGGCCCTGCGACGGATCGTTGCGGCCCGCCGGCACGAGCGACACCGTGTACGCCGTATCGCTCGGGCGCGTGCGCGGCACCGTCAGCTTGAACTGATCCGTCCCCGGCGCGACCTCGATCTCCGTGCGGAACCCGGGGCCGCCGGGGAACAGCGACGGGCGCGTCAGCGTGATCGTCGCGCCGACGGCGAGGTTCGAGCAGTCCGTGAGCGCCGGGCACAGCGCGGACAGCCGCGCGCCGTACGTGACCGGCTCCTCGAGCGCGACGTCGCCGATCCACCCGTGGTCGGGGATCAGGAGCTCGAGCAGCTCGCGCGAGATCAGCTCGTTGCCGCGCTCGCTCGGCGGCGACACGACCGCCGCGAACGGCCCCGCCGGCGGGTTGCCCCAGCACACGCCCTCCTCGCACACCTCGCCGTGGGAGCGATCGCAGTCGTCGCTCGTGGCGCACCGCGCCGGCGGGCCTTCGGGCACCGCCAGGCAGGCGCTGAGGAAAAGGACCAGGGGTACGGCAGTGCGCAAGCTACATCTCCGTGCACTTCAGGAAGAAGAAGCGATTCGTCGAGAGGCCGCCCTCGGGCATCGCCTGGAACGCGGGCGTGCCCGACTCGAGCGGGATGCGATCGAACACGACCACGCTCATGCTGAGGGGCGCGGTCGCGCTCCGCATGACGTCGTCGACGGTGCACAGCGCCGTCAGGTCGCACGTCGCGGTGCGCTTGGCGTTGCTGATCGGCGGGGCCGTGCACGTCGCCCGCTGCGGCTTCGGATCGTCGAACGTGTAGCCGACGAACACGCGCACCTGCAGCGTGTCGTTGACGTCGGTGTCGAGCAGCTCGACGTTGAGCGAGCCGGTGCCGCGGTTGAAGATCACCGTCGTCTGCTCGGGCAGCTCCGCCTCGTCGCTGCGCACCGCGAGGATCGCCGGCGGCGAGTTCTGCCCCGCGTCCTGGTTGTCGATCGACAGCGAGGGCGGGATCACACATCCCCCACCGGCGGTCGCAACGAGGAGGGGCACGGATCGCACGAGCGCACGCAGCCCATGCACCGGCCGAGCCAGCAGGCACACCTCCAGCGATCTCGAGGTGTTACGCGGACCCTCGGGTGATCTCCCTCGGTGAGGTTCGGACATTCGCGTCATGGCGGTGAGCAAGGATTGCGGAGTGATCTTGGGTGGTTGTCCTACGTCACATCCGGCCCGGCCTCGTCGCCGCCTTCCTTCTCGAGGTGGCGGAACACCGTGCGCGGGTCGACGCCGAGGTCGCGCGCCGTCTTGGTGCGGTTGCCGTTGTTGAGCGCGAGGACCTCGTTGATGTAGTCGCGCTGGAACTTCTCCTTCGCGTCCGCGAGCGTGAGGATCTGCGGCAGCACGTCGCCGGTGAGCCCGAGGTCGTCGGGCCCGATCACCGTCGACTCGCACAGCACGATCGCCTTCTTGATGCGGTTCTCGAGCTCGCGGATGTTGCCGGGCCAGTTGTGCTTGCGGATCGAGACGGCGGCGTTGGGCGACAGGCCCTTCACCTTCGCGTCGTACTCGCGCGAGTAGCGCGACAGCAGGTAGCGCGCGACCACGAGCACGTCCTCGCCGCGCGCGCGCAGCGGCGGCAGCTCGACGTTGACCACGTTGAGCCGGTAGTAGAGGTCCTCGCGGAAGCGCCCGTGCGCGATCTCCTTCTCGAGCTCGCGGTTCGTCGCCGCGACGATGCGGATGTCGACCTGCTCGGGGCGCGTGTCGCCGACGCGGAACACGACCTTCTCCTGCAGCGCGCGCAGGAGCTTGACCTGCAGCTCGACCGGCATCTCGCCGATCTCGTCGAGGAACAGCGTGCCGCCGTCGGCCGCCTGGAACTTGCCCTGCTTGTTCGCGACCGCGCCCGTGAACGCGCCCTTCACGTGGCCGAACAGCTCGCTCTCGAGCAGGTTCTCGGGGATCGCGCCGCAGTTGATCGTGACGAACGGCTTGCCGGTGCGCGGCGAGCGGTTGTGGATCTCGCGCGCGATCAGCTCCTTGCCGGTGCCGGTCTCGCCGGTGATCAGCACGGAGATGTCGGTCGCCGCGATCTTCTCGACCTTGCGGAACACCTGCTGCATCGGCGGGCTGGTCCCGACGATCTCGCCGAAGCGATACGCCTCGAGCCGCTCGTGCAGCCGCCGGTTGTCGACGCGCAGCTCGTTCATGAGCAGCGCGTTCGCGATGATCAGCGACGCCTGCGACGCGAAGATCGTGAGCACGCGCAGCGTGTCCTGCTGGAACAGGTCGCGGATCGAGTCGTTGCCGACGTAGATGAGGCCGAGCAGGCGGCCGCGGTCGAGCAGCGGCACGCAGATCACCGACGACACCTTCAGGTGGATCACGCTCTTGCTCGACGAGAACTCGTCGTCGCGCAGCGCGTCCGACACGATCACCGGCTTGCGCGACCGCACCACCTTCGCGATGATCGAGTCCGACAGCTGGCTGACCGCGTCGGCGATGTTCTCGCGGTTGAGGTTGCGCGCGATCTTGACGTCGAGCGTCTCGCCCTCGAGGAGGATCAGGAAGCCCTTGTCGGCGTTCGTGATCTGGATGACCGCGTCCATGAGCGCGTCGAGCAGCTCGCCGAGGTCGCGCTGGTGGATGAGGCGCTCGCTGAACTCGTACAGCTTCGTGTACGCGTCGAGGTCGGCGATCGTGTTCGCCGCCTCCTCCTCGGCGGGCGGCGCCTCGTCGACCATCTGGAAGCGCAGGTCGCAGCTGCCGATCACGAGCCGCTCGTCGTGCGTGAGCTTGTGCTTGCTCCGCTTCTTGCCGTTGACGACGAACTCCGTCCTCTTCGGCGCGAACACGGTGTACGTCTGCCCGTCGAAGTGGATCGCGTACCCGTCGGTGACGAGCGGATCGGGCAGCACGATGTCGTTGTCGGGGCCCGACCCGAGCGACGTGATCTTCTTGTGCAGGTTGTAGACGGTCGGCGGATGACCGGGTGCGGTGAGGCGAAGCGACGGCATTATGGACTCTCCAGGGACAGCCCGATCCCGGCCCCTCCGGGGGTCAGGATCGGGCCGAGCTTCAGGCGATCGCGAAGCGAAGTCTTCTTCTTCGGTGACGGTTTCTTCGACGGAGCCGGCTCTTCCGGCTTGAGGTCGTCGGGGAGGATCGAGTCGTCGCCCTTCACCTGGCGCCGCGGCGTGTAGTGGCGGATCGAGTCGAACACGCCGATCGCGTACAGCGCGAAGAACGCCGCACCGGAGATGATCTCCGCCTGCTGCAGCGTGCGCACGCGCGGGCCCTCGTCGAGCGGGACCTTCGCGACGAGGCCGTACTTCGCGCCCAGGTAGATGAAGATCCCGAGCGAGGTCAGGAACGTCGCACCCTGCGACGCCGCGAAGAAGTAGCCGCGCCCCGCCTGGCCGTTCTGGAACTGCCCCGCGCCGAACGGGATGAAGTTCACGTAGTACGGGTGCACCTCGTACACGCGCAGCGTCTTGCGGTACGCCTCGATCGCGGCGAGCCGGTCGGCGATGCGCTTGTTCGCGGCGTCCTGCTCGGCGCGCCGCTTGCGGTCGCGCTTGACCTCCTCGAACAGCTTCACCGCGCCCTCGGAGAAGCGCATCGTCGTGATCTCGAGCTCGGGGTCGAGCTGGAGCGCCTTGTGGAACGCCTTCTCCGCGTTCGCGAGGTCCTTGAGCTCGTACGCGGCCGCGCCGTAGAGGATGTTCGCCTCGATGACGTCGTCGCGCCGCGCGAGCTTGAGGTCGGGGTAGAGCAGGTCGTTCGTCTTCAGGCGCGCGCCGGTCCAGTCGCCGCGCGCGAAGTCGTCGCGCGCGCTCGCGAGCTGCTGCGCGGGCGACAGCTGCTGCCCGGGCGCCGCCTCCGCGCCGCGCGCGGCGAGCGCCCACGCGACGAGCGCCGCGACCGTCACGGCGCGTCGTGGCACGACACCTCCAGCGTCTGGCCGAACGAGATCCGGCGATCGAGCGTCACGCTCTTCTCGTTCGTCGTGAACGTGATCGCGATGCGCTTGTTGCCGACGGCGCCCTCGAAGAACACGTTCGCGCGCTCGCCGAGGCCGATCAGGCGCCCCGGATCCGACGGGTCGTCGCCGAGCTTGGCCTCGACGTTGGGCCAGTCGCACCGCGCGATCACGGCGCCGGCCTTGTAGCGCAGGCTCACCGACAGCTCCGGCTGCCCGGGCTTCATGGTCGCGTCCTCGGGCACGCAGCAGTCGTTCTTCACGCGGATCGCGGTGTCGCGGTCGATCGTGCGCGCGAACATCCCGCGCGCGTCGACGGGGAACGTCTCGCCGCCGTCGAGCAGCGTGATCGTCGAGCCGCGCGCCGGCGTGACGCGCACGACGACCTGCGCCGGTGCGGCGGCCGCGGCCGCGTCGATCGCCTCCCGCGGGGCGTCGCTCGCGGCGGCGGTGGCGGCGGGCGCGTCGGCGGGCGCCGCGTCGACGTCGGGCTCCTGCCACGGCGCGTACGGGTCCTCGTGGCCGACGACGCCCGAGCGCATGAACAGCGGGTCCGGCTCGGACGTGCCGCCGAGCTGCGGCGGCGGCTCGGGCTCGACGCGCGCGCGGCGCTCGATCGCGACCGCGCCGCCGACGATCGCCGCGGCCGCCGCGACGCCGGCGAGCAGGCCGCGCAGGCGGCGCCGGCGGTTGATCCCGTCGAGGATCGCGATCACGCGCTCGTTGCCGGGCTCGATCGTGAGCACGCGGTCGAACACGTCGAGCGCGGCGGCGCGGTTGTCGTCGCGCAGCAGCTGCTGGCCGCGCTGCGTGAGCGTCTCGACGAGCCGCGTCTCGAGCGCCTGCTCGTACGCCGCCGGCCCCTTGAAGTAGCGCGCGAGCTCGCCGGCGGCCTTGTCCGCCGCGATCCCGCTCTCGTCGAGGTAGCCCTCGAGCGCGATCACCATCTCGCCGATCGCCGCGTAGCGGTGGTCCGGCGCCGCCGCCATCGCGCGCAGGATGATCTTGCCGAGCCGGTTGCCGATCTGCGGGTTCGCCTGCCGCGGGTCGACGAACTTGCACTCGGCGATGCGCTTCAGCACCTCGTGCGGGTTCTTGCCCTCGAACGGCAGCTTCCCGACGGTGAGCTGGTACAGCACGATCCCCGCGGCGAACACGTCGGTGCGGAAGTCGAGCGGGCGGCCCTCGACGTGCTCGGGCGCCATGTACGCCGGCGAGCCGAGCAGCTGCCCCGTCACGGTGAGCCGCTCGAGGTCGACCATGTGCGAGATGCCGAAGTCCATCAGCTTCACGACGCCGTCGGAGCGCACCATCACGTTCTCGGGCTTGACGTCGCGGTGCAGGATCCCGACGTGGTGCGCGTGCGACAGCGCCCGGCACACCTGGAGCACGATCATCGCGCCGATCTCGGGGAACGTGATCGGCCGGTCGACGATCACCTGCTTGAGCGTGTGCCCGTCGATGAACTCCGTGACGATGTAGCTCGAGCCCAGCTCCTCGGCGGTCGCCGACCCCGAGTAGTCGAAGATCTCGAGGATGTTCTCGTGGCGCAGCTTCGCGACCGCCTGCGCCTCGCGCTCGAAGCGATCGCGCGCCTCCTGGTAGTCGGACAGGTGCTTGTGCAGGATCTTGACGGCGACGACCCGCTTCAGCGACCGATCGATCCCGCGGTACACGACCGCCATGCCGCCCTGGCCCACGCGCTCGAGCAGCTCGTACTTGTCGAGGACCTGGCCAACCTGGATCACGTTCGGCGGCTTCTTTTCCCGGCGCCTCTGACACAGATGTCAGATCCGCATCCCATGTTCATCGGACCCGGCAGCCGCCGGTCAAGGTTGTCCTAAGGCCCCAAGCCTACGCCCTTTCTCGAACCACCTACAAGGAGCGTCGTCGCGGCCGCCCTGACATGCCCTCCCTAGTTGACTTGGGTCGGGCGATCGCGTACCTCTTCGCAACTCCCAGGCACGTAGCTCAGTGGGAGAGCACTACCTTGACACGGTAGGGGTCAGGAGTTCAATCCTCCTCGTGCCTACAACTCCAGTGATCTCAGCGGGGTAGCGCCTCGACAGGGGCCGGCTTGTACCGCAAGATGCTGCGCCATGTCGGAGCAGCAAGAAGAAGATGTCCTGTCCGGTCTCGTCGGCGCGGCGCCGGCGCTGTCGCCGCTCGAGACGCTGCGGCACTCGACCGCGCACGTGATGGCCAAGGCCGTCCAGAAGCTGTTCCCGGGGACGAAGGTCACGATCGGCCCGTCGATCGAGAGCGGCTTCTACTACGACTTCGATCCGCCCAGGCCGTTCACCGAGGACGACCTCGCGAAGATCGAGGCGGAGATGAAGAAGATCGTCGACGCGAACGAGCCGTTCGTGCGCCACGAGCTGCCGCGCTCCGACGCGCGCGCGATGTTCGAGAAGCTCGGCGAGACGTACAAGGTCGAGCTCATCGACGGCTTCCCGCCCGACGCCGTCGTCTCGTACTACACGACCGGCGACTGGTTCGATCTGTGCCGCGGCCCGCACGTGAAGGCGACCGGCGAGATCAAGGCGTTCAAGCTGACGGCCGTCGCGTCGGCGTACTGGCGCGGGAAGGAGACGAACCCGCAGCTGCAGCGCATCTACGGCACGGCGTTCTCGTCGCAGGCGGACCTCGA
Organism: Deltaproteobacteria bacterium; assembly: GCA_019637375.1. GTDB lineage: Bacteria > Myxococcota_A > Polyangia > Haliangiales > Haliangiaceae > JABFXX01. The sequence goes on from JAHBVW010000083.1 coordinate 19,588, forward strand.
CAAGCACCTCGCGCGCCTCGAGGAGGCCAAGCGCCGCGACCACCGCCGCATCGGCAAGGACCTCGACCTGTTCTCGATCGACGAGACGATCGGCGCCGGCCTCGTGCTGTGGCACCCCAAGGGCGGCCGCGTGCGCCACCTCATCGAGACGTTCTGGCGCGAGGAGCACTTCGCGCACGGCTACGAGCTCGTCTCCTCACCGCACATCGCGCGCGACGAGCTGTGGAAGACGTCGGGCCACCTCAGCTTCTACAAGGAGAACATGTTCTCCGGCATGGACGTCGACGGGCAGCAGTACCTCGCCAAGCCGATGAACTGCCCGTTCCACTGCACGATGTTCAAGAAGGGCCTGCGCAGCTACCGCGAGTTGCCGCACCGCTGGGCCGAGCTCGGGACCGTCTACCGCTACGAGCGCAGCGGCGTCATGCACGGCCTCTTGCGCGTGCGCGGCTTCACGCAGGACGACGCGCACCTGTTCATGACGCGCGAGCAGCTCCCCGGCGAGCTCGAGCGCGTGACGAACTTCTGCCTCTACATCCTGAAGACGTTCGGCTTCACCGACTTCAAGCTCTACCTCGCGACGCGCCCGAAGGAGTTCGTCGGCGATCCCGAGATCTGGGCGGTCGCCGAGGCGGCGCTGCTCGACGTGCTGAAGAAGTCGGGCCTGCCGTTCGAGGTCGACCCCGGCGGCGGCGCGTTCTACGGCCCGAAGATCGACCTGAAGCTCAAGGACTGCCTCGATCGCGAGTGGCAGTGCTCGACGATCCAGGTCGACTTCAACCTGCCGGAGCGCTTCGACCTCGAGTACGTCGGCCAGGACAACAAGAAGCAGCGCATCGTCATGGTGCACCGCGCGCTGCTCGGCTCGATGGAGCGGTTCTTCGCCGTGCTCACCGAGCACTACGCCGGCGCGTTCCCGGTGTGGCTCGCGCCCGTCCAGGCGCGCGTCATCTCGATCGGCGATCGCCAGGCGCCGTACGTGCAAGAGGTCGCCGAGATCCTGACGAAGAAGGGCTTCCGCGTCGACACGCACGTCGGCGGCGACAAGCTCGGCGCGAAGATCCGCCAGGCGCAGCTCGAGAAGATCCCGTTCATGCTCGTGTGCGGCGACAAGGAGGTCGAGGCGCGGGCCGTGGCGGCGCGCGGCCGCGACGGGACGCAGCTGCCGGCGATGTCGATCGACGCGTTCGCCGAGCACCTCGCGAAGGCGGCCGCGATCCCGCGCGGCGGCGTCGCGCCCGCCTGATGTAGTACGTTGGAGGGGTGGCGCGCCGCGGACGTGAGACGGTCCCCGTCCGCTACGACACGCCCAGGCCGAGGTCGCTCGCGAAGGGCTCGTTCGGCGCGTTCCAGCAGACCTGGGAGATCACGGACTACGACGTCCGCATCGCGCGGCGGTGGTGGCCGATCGTCCTCGCGCCGCTGGTCCCGCTCGGGCTGTACATCCTGTGGCTGTCGCACGCCGAGGAGGGCGACGGGGTCGCGTACTTCTGCCTCGGCGTCGCGGTGCTCGTCCTCGGGGGCGCCGCCGTGCTGGCGACGCCGCTGCGCCCGCCGGCGTCGGTGACGTGCACGCGCGAGGGAGTGCAGTTCGGGCGGCGCTGGGCGCCGGCGGACCGCGTGCGCCGCGTCGTCATCGAGCATGTCCTCACGACGACGCGCTACCAGCAGCGCCACGGCTGGCGGCTCGTGATCCGGATCGCGGGAGATGCGGACAGGGAGGCCCGGGAGGCCCGGGAGGAGTGGCTGTTACCGATCGCGCACGAATCCGAGGACACCCCGCTGGCGATCGGGCGCGTGGCGGATGCGATGCGACAGATGCTCGGGATCGTCGGCTGGGACGATCAGACGAAGGGGTAGGCAGCCCCGAAAACTCCCGAAAATCGGGCTCCCGCGGTTGCCGGAACGAGGTACAACACGCGCCTGCAAGCCAGCAACGAGGTAATCGATCGCATGCACCTGAGTGACGTGTCCCCATGAACGGACGACCGCCTGGACGTTTTGACCGCCGCCGCCCCGAAGCGGGCCTTCGCATCAATCACCGGATCCGCGTCCCCGAGATCCGCGTCATCCTCGAGGAAGAGCAGCTCGGCATCATGCCGACGCACGAAGCGCTCCGGCTCGCCGAGGAGAAGGGCCTGGATCTCGTCGAGATCTCGCCGCGCGCGTTCCCGCCGGTGTGCCGGATCATGGACTACGGCAAGTACAAGTACGAGGAAGCGAAGAAGAAGCAGCAGGCGCGGAAGCGGGCGTCGACCGTCGAGACCAAGGAGATCAAGTTCCGTCCCAAGACGGAAGAGCACGACATGGACTTCAAGGTGAAGCATGTCCGGCGCTTCCTCGAGGGCGGCAACAAGGTGCGCCTCGCCGTCGTGTTCCGCGGCCGCGAGATCACGCACCCGCAGACGGGCCTCGCGGTGCTCCAGCGCGTCGTCGAGCGCTGCGCCGACATCGCCTCCGTCGAGGCGACGCAGAACATGGAAGGGCGTCGCATGATCATGGTCATCGCGCCCAAGCCGGGCGTCGTGCGCAAGGCGCAGGAGGCCAAGAAGGCCGCCGCCGCCGCGCAGATGGCCGCGCTCGCGCAGAAGAAGGATCAGCCGACCGCGGGCGGCAAGGGCCAGCAGGCCGCGCCTCCGCCCGAGGACGATGACGACGACCTCGACGAGGACGCGATCAACGCGGACGTCGACGAGGATGAGGACGAGGACGAGGCCGCTCCAATCTAGCTCAACCGGCCTTCGCGGTCGTAGAGCTCGACGAGGGGTAGGGCGGCGAGGCGTTCGATCGCACCGGGGTCGGGGAGGTTCGCGAGCGTCTTCGCGCTGACGCGGATCTGCGCGAGGCGCGGAAACATCCGGGCGAGGTGAGGGACGAGGTCCACGACCTGCGCCCCGAACCGCGCCGACCACATCGCGCCGAGCTCGATCCCGACGAGGTCGGGGGCGAGCTGCGCGAGGTGCTCGAACGTCGCCACGAACGGAGGCCACGTCCGGCGGTGCGGCGTCGTCGAGCTCGTCATCGCGAACGCGACGCGCTCGAGCGGCAGGCGCGGCCGGCGCCGCGCGAGCTCGTCGATCACCTCGGGCGCGTCGATCTCGAGCTCGCGCGGGAACCGCGGCAGCCCGTCGACGAACGCGGCGAACTGCGCCGGCGCGACGTGGCCGGCGCGCACCGTGTGGACCGTGGCGAGCTCGCGGTGTCCGCGGATCTTGTCCCACGCCCACGGCGGCGTCGCGTGCTGCCCGATGCACGCGACCTCGAGCATGCCGCGCCGCAGCTCGCTGCGCGTGCGCGTGAGGACGAGCGCGAGGTCGCCGAACCAGCGGTCCCACTCGGTGCGCAGCAGGTGCTGGATGCGCGTCGCCTGTCGTGGGCGTGGCTCGCCGTCGGGCGGCGGGCGGCACTGCAGCACGATCAGCTCGCCGCGCGGGTCGCCGAGCTCGGTGAGCGCGTCCGCGAGCACGAGGCGCGGGGCGACGTCGTCGGGGTGGTCCTCGATCTCGCGCCACAGGGCGTCGAGGTCGGCGCGGCGCGCCGTCGCCGGTGCGGCCGCGAGGGACCGGGCGATCACGGCGGCGTCGTCGGAGCTCATGCGCGCCGGGCCGCCGAGCTCCGCGACGACGCGATCGGCGACGCTCCGATGCTGCTCGCGCACGCGGGACGCCACGGGTAGCTCGCGGAGGTACGCGGTCAGGCGCGGCACGACGCGGCGGTCGCCGAGCGCCACGAGGCGCGCGGCGATCAGCTCGGTGAGCGGGCGCTCGTGGTGGGGGAGGACCCGCAGGTCTGCGTGGAGCAGGAAGTCGGTCAGCATCGGGCCGAGCCGCGGGTCGTCGGGCCACGCGAACAGCAGCGCGAGGCGATCGACCCAGTTCGGGGCCTCGGTCACGGTGTACCGGATGCGGTCGGGCGGTGGGCCGACCACGTCGACGACCGGGTTGGGCGTGCGGGGCCAGCGCTCGCGCACCGTGGCCCAGGTGACGTCGGAGGCGTCGTGGCGCACCCACAGCGTGCGCGCGAGCGTCGCGACGCTACCGGGGTCGTAGGTGCGCGCGTGCTCGACCCACCACGCGTGCACGCGCAGCCGCGGAGGAGGCGGCGACGGGTAGCGCGCCGCGAGCGCGTCGACGAGGTTCGCGAGCTCGTCCGCGCGGACCTCGCGCCACGCCGCGATCGCGAGCGGCAGGGCGCGCACCGGATCCGCACCGCCGCCGCGCGCGAGCTCCGCCTCGAGGTCGGCGAGCGCGCCCACGGATCACGTCGCGATCTCGACCCGCGGCCGGGCGCGCACGTCCTCGAGCCGCGCCGGCGGGATCGTCGACGCGGGGATGCGGATCCGCTGCAGCGCCGGGAAGCGCGCGGGCAGCTGCCCGACGAGGTCGCACAGCTGGTCCTTCGCATCGACCTCGCCGAACACGATCTCCTCGACGGCGGGCGCGAGGCGCGCGAGGCCGTCGAACGTCGTCGCGAGCGGCGTGATCGGCGGCGCCGGCACCGGCGGCTGGCCCGGCAGGAACAGGTGGAGGTAGCGCTGCGCGTACTCGAGCGTGCGCACGCCCAGGAGCGGAGTGCGGTCGGCGACGGCGAGGGCGGGGACGTGATCCGGGTGCGCGATGCCGAGCGTGCGCGGCGCGCGCGGCAGCGACGCGACGAAGCCGGCGTACAGCTCCGCCGGCGCCCACGCGCCGGGCCGCACGGTGTGCACGCACGCGAGCTCGCGGTGGCCGCGCGCCTTCTTCCACGCCCACGCCGGCGTGTCGCCGCGCCCGGCGGTGACGGCCTCGAGCATGCCGTTGCGCAGCCGGCAGCGGCGCCGCACGAGGACGAGCGCGAGGTCGCCGAGCCAGCGCTGCCACTCGAGCCGCGCGATCGTCTTGACCCGGCCGTCGCTGTGCGCGCGGTGCGCGCCGCGCAGCGGGCGGTCGGGGCGCACCGCGTTGCACTGCAGGACGATCACGTCGCCGCGCGGGTCGCCGGCCTCGACGAGCGCGTCGCCGAGGATCAGGCGCGGGCCGACGTCGTCGGGGTGGGCCGCGACCTCCGCCCACAGCGGCGCGAGGTCGCGCGGGGGCGGCGCCGGCGGCACGAGCGCGGCGAGCTCGGCGACGGCGGCGAGCAGCTCCGGCGGCGGGGCCGGGCGCGCGGCGAGCGCCTCGACGACGCGCCGCAGCCGCGCGACGCGCGCGGGCTCGAACGGCTCGGCGATGCGCGCCTCCAGCCACGCGATCGCGCGCGTGTCGCCGAGGCGCTCGAGCGCGCGCGCGTACAGCTCGAACAGCGCGAGGTCGCCGTTGCCCGGCACCGCATCCTCGCGGTGCGTCGCGACGTGCACCAGCATCGCGCTCGCCCGCGGGTCGTCGGGCCACGCGAGCACGGCCGCGATGCGGTCGAGGCGGTTCGCCGGGCTGAGGCTCCACCGCAGCCACCACGCCGGCAGGTGCGGCGCGACGGCCGCGACGAGCGGATGGCTCGGCCCCCAGCGCTCGAGCACCGCGCCGCACCGGATCGCGGGGCCGCGCACCTCGAACTGCGCCGCGAGCCGGTGCACCGCGATCGGATCGTACGGCGCCGCGTGCCCGATCCACCACGCGTGCGCATCGCGCCGGTCCGGCGCCGCGGTCGCGCAGCGCGCGGCGATCACCTCGACGAGCTCGGCGAGCGCACCCGCCCGATGCGCGCGCCACGCCTCGAGCGCGAGGTCGAGCCCGCGCGGCCAGTCCGACGCCACCAGCGCTTCCCGCAGGTCGTCCAGCACCCCTCGCACCGTAGCAGACCTCGACGAGCCGTCGTGCGACCGCCTCACGGCGCGCGGGCCGTCTCGACCGCGTCCGATCACGCGCCACGCACGCCTCGACGGCACGCGACACACGCGCGAGCGCGCGCGGCCACGCCGGGTGCGCGAGCGGCTCGCGATCATCCCCGTCGGCGAGCCGTGTGCCGATCGGTGATCCTCCGGCCATCGGATCGCGCAAGACGTTTGCGGATCAGGCACTTGACTCGCTCGCCTGGCAGCCTGGCGTCAGGTTAGATTCTTCGCGAACGCACGTACTTCCTCTTGTGTCCACACCCACCTTCGGGCATAGATACGAGCCCTTCAACGAGCACGTCATGCCCAAGGTCAAGACCCACTCCGGTGCGAAGAAGCGCTTCAAGCGCACGGGCACCGGCAAGTTCAAGTTCCAGCGGGTGTTCAAGCGCCACCTGCTCACGAACCGCAGCAAGAAGCGCAAGCGTCAGCTGCGCGGAGCCGGCTACGTGCCCGACGCGCATCACCACCAGATCGAGAAGCTCCTGCCTTACAAGGAGTAGGAAGAGCCATGCCTCGCGCAAAACGTGGATTCAAGGCGCGCCGTCGCCGCAATCGCATCCTGAAGGCCGCCAAGGGCTTCCGTGGCAAGCGCTCGAGCTGCCACGCCGTCGCCAACGAGGCGGTGCAGCACGCGTGGCTGCACATGTACCGCTCGCGCAAGCAGCGCAAGCGCGACTTCCGCTCGCTGTGGATCATGCGCATCAACGCCGCCGCGCGTACGGTCGACCTCAGCTACTCGAAGCTGATCGGCAAGCTCAACGCCGCCGGCGTCGGCCTCAACCGGAAGATGCTCGCCGAGATCGCGATCAGCGATCCCGTGGCGTTTCAGGCGATCGCGAAGGCATAAGCGAGTCGTCGAAGTGACAGGCAACGGCGGCTCCGCAAGGGCCGCCGTTTTTGCGTTTTGGAGATCGCGTGACCATGAGTGCCAGTGACCTGATCGCGAACCTCGAGAAGCTCGGCGACGAGTTCCTCCAGCTCATCCAGCCCCTGGGTGACGAACAGACCATCCGCGCCGCGCAGGCGCAGTTCCTCGGCAAGAAGGGCAAGGTCTCGGAGGTCATGCGCGAGCTGTCGAAGCTCGCGCCGGCCGACCGGCCCCTCGTCGGTGCGGCCGTCAACAAGGTCAAGCAGACGATCGAGGAGCGCGTCACCGAGCGCCTCGGCGAGCTCGCGAGCGCGGCCGCGCGCGCCGACCTCGCGCGCGTCGTCGACGTGACGCTGCCGCCGCACCCGGCGCCCGCGGGGCACCTGCACCTGCTCACGCAGGTCCGCCTCGAGGCCGTGCAGATCTTCAGCGAGCTCGGCTTCGTCGTCGCCGACGGCCCGCAGATCGAGACCGACTGGCACACGTTCGAGGCGCTCGCGATCCCCAAGGAGCACCCCGCGCGCGACATGCAGGACACGTTCTACGTGTCCGACGAGATCGTGCTGCGCACGCACACGAGCCCGGTGCAGGTGCGCACGATGCAGCTCACGCCGCCGCCGATCCGCATCGTCGCGCCCGGCGTCGTGTACCGCCGCGACGACGACCCGACGCACTCGCCGATGTTCACGCAGATCGAGGGGCTCGCCGTCGACGTCGACATCTCGTTCGCGGACCTGAAGGGCGTGCTGCTCCACTTCGTGAAGCGCTTCTTCGCGCGCGACCTCGCGATCCGCCTGCGGCCGAGCTACTTCCCGTTCGTCGAGCCGGGCGCCGAGGTCGACATGCAGTGCAGCTTCTGCATGGGTGCCGCGCCGGCGGTGGCGAGCTGCCGCGTGTGCAAGGGCACCGGCTTCGTCGAGATCGGCGGCTGCGGCATGGTCGATCCCGAGGTGTTCGCGCACGTGAAGATCGACGCCGAGAAGTACACGGGCTTCGCGTTCGGGATGGGCCTCGAGCGCATGGCGATGCTTCGCCACGGCGTCAACGACATCAAGTTCTACTACGAGGGCGACGTCCGCTTCCTGGAGCAGTTCTAGTCATGAAGGTCCTGTACAGCTGGCTCCTCGAGCTCTGCGATCTCGACAAGCTCCCGACGCCGCAAGAAGCGGCCGCGGCCCTCACGCGCGGCGGCCTCGAGATCGAGGGCATGACCGACCTCGGCGCCGGGTTCTCGGGCGTCGTCGTCGCGCAGGTCGTCGGCAAGAAGCCGCATCCGGACTCGACCAAGCTCACCTTGGTCGATGTGATCACCGAGCGCGACGGTGCGGCGACGCAGGTCGTGTGCGGCGCGAACAACGTCCCGGCGCCGGGCGGCAAGGTCCTGTGGGCGCAGGTCGGCGCGAGGCTGCCGAACGGCATGACGCTCGCCCCCAAGCCGGTGAAGGGCATCGTGTCGCCCGGCATGCTGTGCAGCGAGGACGAGCTCGGGCTCGGCTCGGATCACAGCGGCATCGTCGTCCTCGGCGAGGACGACCGCACCGCGCTCGGCGCGCCGGCGCAGAAGGCGCTGTGCCTCGACGACTGGCTGCTCGAGGTCAACGCGCCCGCGAACCGCGGCGACGTCCTCGGGCACCTCGGCGTCGCGCGCGAGCTGTGCGCGATGCTGCGCGGCCGCCTCGTGCCGCCCGACGTCGACCTGTCGGCGTTCGCGGCGAGCTCGGCGAGCGTGCGCGTGGCGATCGCGGATCCCGAGACCTGCCCGCGGTACACCGCGCGCGTGATCGAGGGCGTGCGCGTCGCGCCGTCGCCGCGGCGGATCGCGGCGCGGCTCCAGGCCGTCGGCGTGCGGCCGATCTCGAACCTCGTCGACATCACGAACTACGTCATGTTCGAGCTCGGCCAGCCCCTGCACGCGTTCGACGCCGACACGCTGAAGGCGGGCGTCGTCGGCGTGACGCCGGCCGGCGACGGCGAGCCGTTCACGACGCTCGACAACGTCGCGCGCACGCTCGTCCCCGGCGACCTCGTGATCCGCGACGGCGACCGCGCCGTCGCGCTGGCCGGCGTGATGGGCGGCCTCGACACCGAGGTCACCGCCGGCACGACGCGCGTCCTCCTCGAGGCCGCGAGCTTCAAGGCGATCGCGGTGCGGCGCACGGCGCGCCGGCTCGGCCTGCACTCGGAGGCGTCGCACCGCTTCGAGCGCGGCGTCGACCCGGAGCTGGCGGCGCTCGCGTCCGCGCGGGCCGCGCGCCTCATGTGCACCGTCGCCGGCGGCACCGCCGTCGGGGCGCTCGCCGATGCCTACCCGCGCCCGCGCGCGCCGGCGGCGATCTCCGTGCGCCTGCCGCGCGTGCGCATGCTGACCGGCGTCCCCCTCGACGCACCGGCGTGCCGCGACGCCCTCGAGCGCCTCGGCTTCGGCGTGACCGGCACGGGCGACGTGTTCGAGGCGACGCCGCCGTCGGCGCGCCAGGACGTGTCGCGCGAGGTCGACGTGATCGAGGAGGTGCTGCGCGTCGTCGGCTACGACCAGGTCACCGGCACGCTGCCCGCGCTGCGCACGGCGCCGGGTGTCCGGCCTCCGGACGCTGCGGAGCTGGCGCGCGCCGCGCTCGCCAACGCCGGCGCGATGGAGGCGATCACGTTCGGCTTCCAGGCGGCCGACCGCTGCACCGCGCTCGGGCTGCCGGCGACCGACCGGCGCACGCAACCGATCGCCGTCCGCAACCCGATGTCCGTCGACCAGGCGGTCATGCGCACGTCGCTCGTGCCGAACCTGCTCGCGGCCGTCGCGCGCAACCACAGCCATGGCCGGCGCGACGTCGCGCTGTTCGAGGTCGGCAGCGTGTTCCTGCGGCGCGGGGAGGGCGCCGGCGAGCGCGAGCTCCACGAGCTCGCCGACGAGCCGACCTACGTCAGCGGCGTGCTGTCGGGGCGCCGCCCGGGCCACATCGGCCACGGCGCGCCCTACGACGTGTTCGACGCGAAGTCGCTCGCGCTCGTCGCGATCCGCGCGGTCGCCGGCCCGTCCGTCGCCGTGCGCGTGCGCGGCGCGGCTCTGCCGTTCCTCCACCCGGGCGTCGGCGGCGAGCTGCTGATCGATCGCGAGGTCGTCGGCGTGTTCGGCGAGGTCCACATGGACGTGCGCGCCCGCTTCGGCCTCCACGTGCCCGTGTTCGCGTTCGACCTCGACCTCGCGCGCATCCCGGTCGCGTCGCCGGCGCAGATGCGCCCGATCCCGCGCCACCCCGCGTCCGCGCGCGACGTGTCGCTCCTCCTCGCGGCCGCCGTCCCCGCGGCCCGCGTCGAGGAGGTCATCACCAACGTCGCCGATCCGCTCGTCAGCCGCGTGCAGCTCCTCGAGGACTACCGCGACGCCAAGCTCGGCGACGGCATGAAGAGCATGCTCTGGTCGATCGAGTACCGCGCCGCCGACCGCACGCTCACCGACGCCGAGATCGACAAGGCCCACGAGGCCATCGTCGGCCGTCTCGTCGAGCACCTCCCGGCCCAGCGCCGGTAGCGGCGCGGGCGCCCGTGCCAGGGACGAGCGCGCCGTCCTCCCAGCCGTAGCCGTCCCTGCCGCTCGCCGCGGTCCACGGAGAACTCTTCGCCAAGACGTCGATCTCATCGCGGTTGGGCGACGCGGCGTTCCGCCGGGTGAC
>JAHBVW010000084.1 GCA_019637375.1 Deltaproteobacteria bacterium
ATATTCAACACAAGGGCAAGCCCGACGAGCGCTCCTTGGCAAGGTTTCGGCTCGCTTCTTGCGCCACGTGATCGCGACGACCGACCGCCAGACAGCGGCGCGCCCGCGTCAATCGAGCACGAACCGGCGCGTGATCGCGACGACCGCACGCGGGACCACGAGCAGCCCTGTCCAAAGCTCGGGCCCGCTGGAAGGCGAGGACCGAACCCCCTGGCCTTGATCGACGACGTTGCGTACTGCACACGCGGACAGGCGGAGAATTTCATCAACGACTTCAAGAACGCGCAGCAAGCCGAGCCTGTCCGCGCAGGCGGCCTCATCTCCCGGGTCGTGAATGATCCGGGCTAGTCCGACGGGACGGGCACGGGGATCGGCAGGAGCGCCGCCGCGGCGGAGGGAGCGCCGCCGCTCGGGTCGCCGCCGCCACCGGCGGCACCGGCGGCGGTCTGCGCGTTGATCTGCTTGGCCTGGGCCTTCGCCAGCTTGAGCTGGCCGATGCCGCCGAGCAGGCCGCCGACGCCGGACAGGCCGCCGAGGACCTGGCCGATGCCGCCGAGGATCGCGCCACCGGCGCCGCCGGTGACCAGGGTGAGATCGAGGTGGGTGAGCTCTTTCATGGGCAACGACCCATGGAGCATCCGGCGTGCCGCGCGGAGGTGCCCGATCTTCCTGGGAGGCGCGCCGCGCCGCTGTCGAGCCCCGACGACAGTTCGTGCACCGCGGTGCGCACGATGCCCCCATCACACCGCACCGCCCAAGCGCGCGGCCGCTGCGCGCGTCGAAGGACCATGCCCGCACCGCGCCTCGCCGGCCTCGCCACGCTGGCCGCCCTCGCCGCCGCCTGCTCCGGCACCCCGCTGATACCCAGCCTCGAGATCGTCCAGATCCAGGCCGCGCGCCCGACGCTGACGGCGTTCGCCTCCGAGCGCGAGCTCGCGCACTTCTTCGAGGCCGCGGCCGCCGCCGTGCGCGAGCGGATGCGACAGCTCGCGAAGGCGGGGTCCCCGCCGACGTCGGCCGCCGACAACGCCGCCGCACCGCCGCCGAGCGCCGGGAGCGCCGCCGCCCCCTCGGACGGCGAGTCGATCACGAACACGCAGCACGCGGGCGTCGACGAGGGCGGCATCGTCAAGGTGCACGGCGATCACCTCGTGATCCTGCGGCGCGGCCGCCTGTTCACCGTGAAGATCGGCGACGACGCGCTGACGCCCCTCGCGCACGCCGACGCGTTCGGCCCCGGCATCGATCCGAACGACGCCTGGTACGACGAGATGCTGATCTCCGGCGATACGGCGATCGTGATCGGCTACAGCTACCAGCGCGGCGGCACCGAGATCGGGCTGTTCGACCTCGGCGCGGGCGGCGCGATCGCGCACCGCGCGACGTACCACCTGAGCTCGGGCGACTACTACTCGTCGCGCAACTACACGAGCCGTATCGTCGACGGCAAGCTCGTGTTCTACACGCCGTCGTACCTGAACCTGCGCGGCGGCGATCCGATGGCGGCGCTCCCCGCGGTCCGGCGCTGGCGCGGCGCCACGACGGAGCAGGGCTTCCAGCGCATCCTCAGGCCGACCGACGTCTACCGCCCGCTCACCGGCTTCCCCGCCGAGGCGCTGCACACCGTCACCGTCTGCGACCTCGCGGCGCGCGACATGGCGTGCAAGGCGACCGGCGTCCTCGGCCCCGCGGGGCGCACGTTCTACGTCTCCGGCGGCTCCGTGTACGTGTGGGCGACGTCGTGGATCGCGACGCACGGCAAGTCGATGGTGATGCGCCTGCCGCTCGACGGTGCGGCGCCGTCGGCGGTGACCGCGAAGGGCGCCCCGGTCGACCAGTTCTCGTTCCTCGAGCGCGACGGCCACCTCAACGTGCTCCTGCGCGGCGAGTCCAGCGGCGACGCGATGTGGTCGCCCGAGGCGACGGCCGGCGACGTGGCGCTGATGCGCGTCCCGCTCGCGCTGTTCACGCCGGCGGGCGCCGACGTCCCGGCCGCGAGCTACGCGCCCCTGCCCAAGCCGGGCGGCTTCACGATGCAGAACCGCTTCGTCGGCGACCACGTGCTGTACGGCGCCGGCAACGGCTGGGGGCATGCCCAGCCCGGCGCCGCGCCGCAGGTGTACGTGTACCCGTACGCGGGCGGCGCGGCGACGACGGTGAAGCTCGCGCACCCGGTCGACCGCATCGAGGCGCTCGGGCGCGACGCGATCGTCGTCGGCGGCGACGGCAAGGACCTGCACTTCTCGACGGTGTCGCTCGGCACCAAGGTCGCGCTCGGCGGCCGCTACGTGCGCAACGGGGCGTCGCAGGGCGAGCTGCGCAGCCACGGCTTCTTCTACAAGCCGGAGGCGGGCGCCGACGACGCCGGCGTGCTCGGCCTGCCCGTGCGGTCGGCGCAGGACCCGGGCGGCGCGCACCTCGTCGAGGGCTCGGCGTCGATCGCGTTCCTGCGCAACCGCGGCGGCGACCTGTCGCCGCTCGGCGAGCTCGCGGCGGGCCGCGACGTCGGGCTCGCGGACGGGTGCCGCGCGTCGTGCGTCGACTGGTACGGCAACGCGCGCCCGATCTTCGTGCGCGGCCGCGTCGTGGCGCTCATGGGCTACGAGCTCGTCGAGGGGACGATCGGCGGCGACCGGATCGGCGAGCGGCGCCGGGTCAGCTTCGCACCGATGCCCGCGGCGGTGACCAGCCGCCGCTGAGCTGGTAGCGTCGGCGGGTGAAGATCGCGTGCATCGGCGGAGGTCCCGCCGGGCTGTATCTGGGGATCCTCGTCAAGCGCGTCGCGCCCGAGCACGACGTCGTCGTGTACGAGCGCAACCGCCCCGCCGACACGTTCGGGTTCGGCGTCGTGTTCTCCGACGCGACGCTCGACCACCTCGCGGAGGCGGACCCCGAGACGCACGCCGAGATCACGGCGCGGTTCGCGCGCTGGGAGGACATCGAGATCCACGCCGGCGGCGAGACGCTGCGCTCGACGGGGCACGGCTTCTGCGGGATCGAGCGCGTCGGGCTGCTCGGCATCCTGCAGCGGCGCGCGACGGCGCTCGGCGTGCGCGTCGCGTACGAGCGCGAGGTGCGCTCGCTGTCGGAGCTGAGCGACGCCGACGTCGTGATCGGCTGCGACGGCGTCGCGAGCTGGGTGCGCGAGGCGCTCGCCCCGCAGCTGCGGCCGCACGTCGACGTGCGCTCGAACAAGTTCGTGTGGCTCGGCTCGACGGTGCCCTACGGCGCGTTCACGTTCATCTTCAAGGACACGCCGCAGGGCATGTTCCGCGTGCACGCGTACCGCTACCACGAGCGCGGCTCGACGTTCATCGCCGAGTGCCGCGAGGACACCTGGCGCGCGCTCGGCCTCGACAAGGCCGATGAGGACACGACCGTCGCGACGCTCGAGCGCGTGTTCGCGGCGGAGCTCGGCGAGCACCGCCTGATCAAGAACCGCTCGATCTGGCGCAACTTCCCGACGGTGCGGTGCGGCGCGTGGCACGCGGGCAACGTCGTGCTCCTCGGCGATGCCGCGCACACGGCGCACTTCTCGATCGGTTCCGGCACCAAGCTGGCGATGGAGGACGCGATCGCGCTGCGCGACGAGCTGCTCGCCACGCGGGACGTCGAGGCCGCGCTCGCCGCGTACGAGGCGCGCCGGCGCCCCGAGGTCGAGGCGCTGCAGGCCGCGGCGCAGGCGAGCCTCGAGTGGTTCGAGGGGACCGAGCGCTACGCGCGCATGTCGCCGGCGCAGCTGACGTACAGCCTGATGACGCGCAGCCTGCGCGTGTCGCACGCGAGCGTGCAGAAGCGCGACCCCGACCTCGCGAGGAGCGTCGAGCGGCTGCTCGCCGCGGGGCTCGGGATCACGTCGGACCCGCCGCCGGCGCCGACGTCGCTGCCGATGGACCTCGGCGACCGGCGCACGCGGTCGCGCGTCGCCGTGGCCCCGGCGATCTCGACGCTGCCCGACGACGACATGCTCGTCTCGCTCGGCGCCGCGGTCCAGCAGGGCGCCGCGGTCGTGGCGACGCCCGCGCTGCCGTCGGCGAGCCTCGAGCGCGACGACGGCGCCGTCGCGTGGACGCGCATCGTCGACTACCTGCGCGCGAAGCGGGCCACAGTGATCGCGCGCGTCGTCGCGCCGACGGCGGATGCGATCGACCGCGCCGCCTTCGCCGGCTTCGACATGCTCGTCCTCGACCCAGGCGCGGGCGCGACCGGCGAGGACCTCGAGCGGCTGCCGGCGGCGGTCGCGGCCGCGCGCGCGCGGTGGCGGCGCGGCGCGTGGCTCGGCGTCGTCGTGCACGACCTCCCGGCGACGCGCGCCGCCGTCGTCGGCCACGCCGCGCAGCTCGTGCGCGCGGGCGCGGATCTCCTGTGGGTCACGTCGCCCGGCGACGGCAACGCTCGCCTCCCCGCCGCGCCGCTCGCGGACCGGCTGCGCAACGAGCTCGGCGTCGCCACGTGCATCGAGGCGCGCCACGCCTCCCTCCCCGACCTCGACGCCGCGATCGCCGCCGGCCGCGCCGACCTCGTCGTCGTCGACCGCGTCGCGAACCCGCGCTGATGCCCCGGCCCCGCCGCTACCAGCTCCGCAAGGAGGCCGTCGCCATCGTCGAGCGCGGCCACCCGTGGATCTTCCGCGAGCAGCTGAGCTCCGCCGCGCACGTCTTCGCCGGCGGCGACCTCCTGCGCCTCGTCGACGGCACCAACCGCGTCGTCGGCCACGGCATCTACGAGGCCGAGGGCGCGATCGCGATCCGCATCGTGCGCCGCGGCCCCGACGCCCCCGACGCCGCCTGGCTCCGCGACCGCCTCGCCGCCTCCCTCGCGCGCCGCCGCCCCCTCGCCGCACGCACCGACGCCATCCGCCTCGTCCACGGCGAGAGCGACGACCTCCCCGCCATCGTCGTCGACCGCTTCGCCGACACCCTCGTCATCTCCAGCTACAGCGCCGGCACCGACGCCCGCGCCCGCTACCTCGCCCGCCTCCTCCCCTCCCTCGGCGCAGCGCCAACGGGTGCGGACGGCGACGCGAGCGTCGTCGGGCCGGCGACGCACGTGGTGCTGCGGCCGGCGCACCGGCGGCGCGGTGTGGTGGAGGCGCCGCGGGTGATGCGCGGCGAGCCGCCGGCGATCGTGCGGTTCCGCGAGGACGACCTCGACTACGCCGTGGACCTCGCGGGTGGGCAGAAGACGGGCACGTACCTCGACCTGCGCGGCCTGCGGCGGGAGCTCGCGGAGATGGCGCTCGGCGGCGCGCGCGTGCTGAACCTGTTCGCCTACAGCGGCATGCTCGGGCTCGCGGCCGAGCGCGCCGGCGCCGCCGCGATCGTGCAGGTCGACGCGTCGGAGCGCGCCCTCGCCTTCGCGGCCGCCCACCACGTGCGCGATCCGGCGCGCCACCGCTTCGTCGTCGCGGACGCGTTCGCGTGGATCGAGGCGCTCGCCCCCGGCGAGCACTTCGACCTCATCATCGTCGACCCACCGTCGATGACCAGCAAGAAGGCGCAGGTCCCGAACGCCCTCGCCGCCTACCGCCGCCTCTACCGCGCCGCCGCCGCCCACGTCGCCCCCGGCGGCGCCGTCGTCGCCGCCTGCTGCACGAGCCGCATCGAGCGCCCCGTCTTCCACCGCACCGTTCGCGAGTCCCTCGGCCCCACCTTCACGCGCGAGCGCGAGCTCCCTCCCGAAGCCGACCACCCCGTCGCCTTCCCGCAGGCCGACTACCTGAAGATCGCCCTCTGGCGCCGCGCGACCTGACGGCACCCGCGCCTTTCCACCCGTCGGGATCGCTTTCCGTCGTCCGTTCGGCACCGTCGAGGATCTCGATCGGTTTCGGCGCGTTCACCCGAAGATCGAGGTGCGTCGTCGCAGCGACGGGTCATGCGACGTCGCGACACGCGCGATCGCATGCGCGAGGCGCCGGCTTCCGTGGACCTGCGCGAGCGTCACGCGCGGCCCACGTCTTGCTCGGTGGTCCGTCACTCCGCGCGGTCGGCTTCCCGAGCCTCCCAATCGCACACCTTGGTGGTCGGCCGCGCGGCGCACATTCCCGGTCCCGGGATCGGTTGTCCGGATCCGGGACGCTACCGGTAGCTGCCGGGGTCGAGGCCAAAGCGCTTGATCCAGCGCTGGATCTGCTTGCGGTCCTTGTCGAGCGCGCGGGCGACGGCGGAGACGTTGCCCTGGTGCTCGCGGAGAGCGGCGACGACCTGGTCGCGGACCTTCTGGTCGTTCTCGCTGAGCACGACGGGGCGCGGGGCTCCGGGGGGGCGGCCCGTGCGCACGGAGTCCGGGAGGTGCTCGGCGCGCACCGGCTCGGCGCCGGCGAGGACCTGCGCGGTCGCGAGCGCCTGCTCGAGCTCGCGCACGTTGAGCGGCCACGGGTAGCGCAGCAGCAGGCGCGCGGCGTCGATGTCGAAGCCCGGGTGCTCGGCGGGGAACACGCGCGTGTGGAGCGCACCGATCAGGATCCCGAGGTCCGTCCGGCGCTCGGACAGCGGCGGCACGGTGACGCGGAAGCCGGCGAGGCGCGCGAACAGGTCGTGGCGGAAGCTCTGCTCGGCGACCATGTCGTCGAGGTCGCGGTGCGTCGCCGCGACGACGCGCAGATCGATCGGCACGGGGCGCGTGCCGCCGACGGGCATGACCTCGCGCTCCTGCAAGACGCGCAGGAGTGCGGCCTGCGAGCTCGCCGGGAGATCGCCGATCTCGTCGAGGAACAGCGTGCCGCCGTCGGCCGCGCGCACGAGGCCGGGGTGGTCGGCCTGCGCGCCGGAGAAGGCGCCCTTCTTGTAGCCGAACAGCTCGCTCTCGACGAGGTTCTCCGGCAGCGCGCCGCAGTTCACGGGGACGAACGCGCCGCCGCGGCACGACAGGCCGTGGATCGCGCGCGCGATGACCTCCTTGCCGCTGCCGCTCTCGCCCTCGATCAGCATCGGGATCTCCGACGAGGCGATCTGCCGCAGGCGCTGGAGCTCGACGTGCCAGAACGGCATCAGCGTCGTCAGCCCGGCGGGGCCGTCGGTCGCCGACAGCTCCATCAGCGCCGGCGCCTCGGCGTCGATCGGCATGCGCTCGAAGAAGATGAACAGCGTGTGGCCGAGCTCGATCAGCGAGCCGTCGGTGAGCACCGCGCGCTTCGTCGTGTGGCCGTCGACGATCGAGCCGTTCTTGGACTCCGTGTCGGTCAGCACCCAGCGCCCGAAGCTCGGCTCGATGCGCGCGTGCCGCGACGACATCCACTTGTCCGGAACCCGGACGGTCAGCTCGGTCCCCGCACGCTCGGCGCGCCGGTCGGGGCCGCGGCCGAGCGCGACCCCCGTCAGATCCGAGAGCCGGTAGCGGACGGACCCGGCGCGCGGACGGCCGCACTCGAGCGCCAGCACGAGCACCGGCTCGGGGCGCGGACCGACCCGACCGGTCCTGCCATCCTCGTGGAAGCTAAGGGTGGTTCCCTGGGCGTCGCCCACGCGGGCATCTTACATCAGCACTCGGCGCGTTCGTTGTCAGACCCGCCTCGTAGCGTCGCTGCGTGGGAGATCTGGCGAGCTTCACGGCATCCCTCGGACCGAGGCGGGGCTTCCTGCGGGGAACCCGTGCGACGGACTGGTACGAGCGCGGCTGCGCCCTCGAGGCGCGCGACCCCGCCGGGGCCACCCACGCCTACGCGCGCGCGGTCGCCGGGTGTCCGGACTTCCCGGATGCCCACAACAACCTGGCGCGGCTCCACCACGACGCCGGGCGCGTCGCCGACGCCGAGAGCCACTACCGGCTGGCGATCTGCGGAAATTCCGAGGTCGCGCTGTACTGGTTCAACCTGGGCGTCGCGATCGAGGACCAGGACCGCGTCGCCGAGGCCGTCGACGCGTACGAGCGGGCCCTCGCCCTCGACGCACGCCTGGCCGACGCGCACTTCAACCTGGCCCGGCTCCTCGAGCGGGCCGGCCGCCGCAGCGGCGACGAGCTGACGCTGCGCCGCGCGATCCGCCACCTCGCCCACTACCGCGCCCTCGACGCCCGCTCCGCCCGCTAGCTCCCCCCGGCTCACGGCACGCCCCGGCAACGGCCGGACTCACCGCCGGCTCACGCTCGAATCCGGCGCCCGTGCCGTAGCGTGGACGGATGCGCCGACTCCTCGCCGCGCTCCTCGCAGCCTCGCTGTGCACCGCGTGCGCCCACGGCGAGGTCCCGGTCCCGAAGACCCGCCGCGGCTGGGGCATCGTCACCATGGTCGTCGGCGCCTCGTGGGCCGTCGTCGGCATCGGCGCCGCGGCCAGCAACGACAACACCGTCGGCGAGCGCCTCGGCTGGGGCGCCTCCGGCCTCGGCCTCGGCCTCGCCCTCATGACCGCCGGCTACTACCTCGCCGACGCCGACCCCTGACCGATCACAGCGCCGCCTCGACGGAGAGCGTGATGATGTGGTTCGAGCCGTGGCCGCGGAAGTTCGACGGCGGCCCGGTGGTGGAGTCGGTGACCGTCGGGATGAGGTACCAGTAGTGGAGGTAGCTCGCCCCCACGCGGTAGCGGCCCGTCGTCCAGCGCCCGCCGGTGTGGAGCCCGATGTGCTTGAACGTCGGCTGGTCGAACGTGACCGTGCTCGACGGCGCCGGCGTGCGGTCGTAGTGCGCGCCCGCCATCAGCTCGACGCCCGGCAGCGCGGGCAGGTCGTGCAGGCGCAGCCCGCCCGACACCTGCCACGAGTCGTTGTAGTCCTTGCGCGTCTCGAGCTCGCGCACGAGGAAGATGCCGACGATCTCGGTGCGCTGCTGCTTGTACTGCCGGTACAGCCAGTACCGGAGCTCGGCGCCGACCTCGAGGTTCGGCGTGAGGTCGACGTTCGCACCGCCCATGAACGCCCACGGCAACAGCTGCGTCGTCGACTGCGTGCCGACGAGCTTGTCGCCCGGCGACGGCGCGTCGTCGCTGTACGTCACCTGCACCGGCCCGGTCATCGTCGCATCGACGCGCCCCGTGAGCGTCGCCCCCCACGTCACGCGCGGGTGCGGGCGCCCGAACGCGCCGAGCATCCACGACGGCGCGGTCGCGCTGCCGTCGAGCTCGAGCAGCGGCCGCGTCCCCGTGATGCCGCTGATGTCCCGGCCGTCGATGATCGGGAACACCTCGCGGCGCCCGTGGATGCGCAGGTGCAGGAGGCCCACCGACCCGCCGAGCGAGAGCCCCTCGGTCAGCCGGTACGACGCCGCGATCACGCCCTGCGGCGCGATCACGTACCCGTCGATCAGGTGGTAGCGCGTGACCGCATCGCGCTCGAACGCCGCGCCCTGCGCGTTGCCGACGTACAGCGCCGCGCCGACGACGAGCCGGTCCGGAATCACCTCGCCCGTCGCCGCGAGCATCGGGATCACGCCGAGCGCGCGGCTCGGGCGCAGCGGCGCGTAGTAGCCGTCCTCGCCGGGCGAGATCCCGAGGAAGCGGTCGCTCTCCGCCCACGGCGCGAGCTGGAACTCGCTGCGCACCACCGCCAGCCCCGTCGACAGGTACACGTGCCACCCGTGCTGGAGCGTGAGCCCCGCGGGGTTGTGATAGATCGCCGCCGCCTCGTCGGGCCGGCCGATCACGGCCCCCATCGCCGTGCGCCGCACGCCGATGTCGGGGATGCCGAAGCCACCCGCGACGGCAGCGGCGGGAGTCGCGGCGGAGACCAGTGCGAGCACGAGCAGGGAGCGCATCACCTACTTCTACGCTTGATCGCCTTCTATTTTACAGTGTAAAAGCGATCCGTGTTCGACACGAAGATCGTCGGAGGCACCCTCGTGGACGGAACCGGTCGCGCGGCCTACCGCGGCGACCTCGCGATCGCCGGCGGCACGATCGTCGACATCGGCGACTGCCCCGGCCCCGCGCGCCGCACCATCGACGCCGCGGGCGCGCACGTCCTGCCGGGCTTCGTCGACCTGCACACGCACTACGACGGCCAGGTGTCGTGGGACCCCGAGCTGTCGCCGTCGTCGCAGCACGGCGTCACCACGTGCGTGATGGGCAGCTGCGGCGTCGGCTTCGCGCCCGTGCGCCGCGGCCGCGAGGCCGAGCTCGTCGAGCTCATGGAGGGCGTCGAGGACATCCCCGGCTCCGCGCTCGCCGAGGGCATCCCGTGGGGCTGGGAGTCGGTCGCCGACTACATGGACGCGATCGCCGCGATGCCGCACGCGATCGACTTCCTCGTGCAGGTGCCGCACGACCCGCTGCGCATGTTCGTGATGGGTGCGCGCGCCGTCGCCGACGAGGCCGCCACCGACGACGACATCGACGAGATGCGCGCCCTCCTGCGCGCCGCGCTCGAGGCCGGCGCCGCCGGCTTTTCCACCGGCCGCACCGACAACCACCGCACCGCGCGCGGCGCCGCGACGCCCGCCTCCGAGGCGAGCGCCCGCGAGCTCACCGGCCTCGCCCAGGCGTTCGCCGGCCTCGACCATGGCGTCCTCCAGGCCGTCAGCGACTTCGACATGATGCGCGCCGACGCGGACCGCTTCGACGCGGAGTTCGACCTCCTCGAGGACATGGCCGTCGCCGCCGGCCGCCCGCTCTCGATCTCGACGATGCAGCGCGACCACGCCCCCGATCAGTGGCGCCGCATCCTCGCCCGCGCCGAGCGCGCGACGGGCCGCGGCCTCGACGTGCGCTGCCAGGTCGGCGCGCGCGGCATCGGCGTCCTCCTCGGGCTCGAGGCGACGTTCCACCCGTTCATCGGCTTCCCCTCCTACAAGGCGCTCGCGCACCTGCCGCTCGCCGAGCGCGTCGCGCGCATGCGCGATCCCGAGCTCAAGGCGCGCATGCTCCTCGAGAAGAGCGAGCGCGTCGCCGGCGACGGCTCCCCGATCCCGCCGCTCGCCGACTTCTTCCTCGCGAACCTCCACCTCGTCGCGATGCGCCTGTTCCGCATGGGCGACCGCTTCGACTACGAACCGTCGCTCATGGAGTGCCTCGCCGGCGAGGCCGCGCGGGCGAACGTGCCGCCGCTCGCCCGCATCTACGACGCGCTCCTCGAGGACGACGGCCGCGCCCTCCTCTACTTCCCCGTCTACAACTACACGGGCATGAGCCTCGACGTCGTGCGCGAGATGCTCACCCATCCCCGCGCGCTCGTCGGCCTGGGCGACGCCGGCGCGCACGTCGGCACCGTGTGCGACGCGAGCATGCCGACGTTCCTCCTCACCCACTGGGCGCGCGACCGCCGCCGCGGCGCCGGCCTGCCGCTCGAGCGCGTCGTGCAGATGCAGGCGCGCGACACGGCGCGCTTCATCGGCCTTGGCGACCGCGGCACCCTCGAGGTCGGGATGCGCGCCGACGTCAACGTCGTCGACCTGCCGAACCTGCGCCTCGTGCACCCCGAGATGCGCCGCGACCTGCCCGCCGGTGGGCGCCGCCTGATCCAGCGCGCGACCGGCTACCTCGCGACGCTCGTCGCCGGCGACGTCATCGCCGAGCGCGGCGAGCTCACCGGCGCGCGCCCCGGCCACCTGGTGCGCATGCACCGGCGGCGATGACCGTCCGGATGACCGTCCGGAGGCGCAAGCCCGCGCCCGAGGGGCTCTCGCACGACGCGATCTGCGCCGCCGCGCTGAAGCTCATCGATCGCGACGGCCTCGCCGCGTTCTCGACGCGCAAGCTCGGGCGCGCGCTCGGCTGCGAGGCGATGGCGATCTACTGGTACTACGCGAGCAAGGAGGACCTCCTCGACGCCGTCGTCGACCGCCTCGTCGCCGGCGTCGGCCGCCTCGCCGCCGCGCCCACCGACGACTGGGTCGGCGTCCTGCGCGCCGTCGCGCACGCCTACCGCCGCCTCGCGCACGAGCACCCGAAGGCGTTCCCGCTCCTCGCGACGCGCCGCTTCGCGACCGACGGCACCTACGCCTTCATGGAGCGCGTCTTCGAGCTCGCCCGCGCGCGCGGCATCGACGACCGCACGACCGCGCGCTTCTACCGCGTCGTGTCCTCCTACGTGAACGGCTTCGCCCTCCACGAGCTCGCCGCCAACCCCAGGTCCGCCCAGCTCCGGAAGCGCCACGCGCGCGTCGCCGCCGTCTCCGCCTACCTCGAACCCGATCACCTCGACGAGATCTTCGCCTTCGGCCTCGAGATCCAGCTCGCCGCACTCGTCGAGGCCACGCACGGCCAGGCCTGATACGATCGCCGGGTGAAGGTGGTCACGCGCGACCAGCTGGAGGCCTCGCTCGCGGAGCTGCGCGCGAGCGTGAAGGATCCGCGCGAGGGCATCCTCGGGCCGCGGTCGTACGGATGGCGGCTCGGCGGCGATGTGGGGCTGTTCCTCGGGGGTGGGCGCGCGGGCTTACTGCAGCTCGCGCACCCGATGGTCGCGTACGCGATCGATCATCACTCGGCGACGCGCGCCGATGTCGTCGGGCGGTTCCAGCGCACGTTCGCCCACGTGTTCGCGATGATCTTCGGCAATCTCGAAGAGGCATTCGCGGCCGCGCGGCGCGTGCACGCGATCCACGCGCGCATCCACGGCGAGATCCGCGAGGCGGTGGGCGGGTGGCCCGCGGGGACGAGGTACCATGCGAACGATCCGGAGGCGCTGCGCTGGGTGCACGCGACGCTCGTCGATACGACGCTGCTCGTGCGCGCGCGGATCGACGGCCCGGTGGCGCCGGGCGATCGCGACGGCTACGTCGCCGACATGAACCGCTTCGGCGCGCTGTTCGGGATCCCGCCCGCGCTGCTCCCGGCGAGCGCGGCCGAGCACGACGCGTACATGCGGCAGATGTTCGCGTCGGATCGGATCGCCGTCGCGCCGTGCGCGCGCGAGATGGCGCGGTTCCTCGTCGGGCGAGGGGTCGCGTCGGCGCGGCAGCCGCCGCTCGGGCGCGTGACGGAGGCGCTCACCCACGCGTGGCTCCCGCCGCACCTCGCGGCGCAGTTCGAGCTGCGCGGCAGCCCGCTGCCGACGCGCCTCGGGCTCAGCGCGTTCACCGCGCTGTACCGCGCGCTCCCGCGGGCGATCGCCGAGATCCCGTCGGCGGGTGCCGCGCGCCGGCGCCTCGACGGGCTGCCGCCGAGCCGGTTCGCCGCGTGGGCGGAGCGCCGCCTGTACGCGCTCGCCCAGCGCGCGACCGGCGCCTGACGCGGGATCGCGTATGGTGTGAGCCGGCGATGTCCACGCAGGCCGACCCCGCACCGAGCGACGACAGGTTCCTCGAGATGCTCGAGGAACGCGAGACGCTGCTCGTCTATGCCGACTGGCTCGAGGAGCGCGGTGAGACCGCGCGCGCCGAGGTGCTGCGCCTGCAGTACAAGCTCGTGAGCGGCGCCGGCGGCGACGACCGCGGCGAGATCGCGGCGCGCATGCTCGAGATCGGCGCGAACCTCGATCCGGCGTGGCGCCGCGCGATCAGCCGCCCGTCGGTGGCCGGCTCGACGTGGACCGGCCGCTCCGACAAGAACCCGTTCATCGTGCGGTTCCTCGCCGACGGCGTCGTCAACTACCACTACGGCGCCGGCTCGACGAGCTACCAGAACGCGACGTGGCTGCAGGTCGGCTGCGCCGTCGGCATCGAGACGAACCGCCACTACGCCGACTACGAGGGCGCGATCGACGCGACCGGCGAGCTGCTCGCCGGCATGGCGCACAACATCACCGGCGCCCGCTGGGCCTGGAGCGTCGCGCTCACCACCGACCCCGCACTCGTCCGCATTCCGGACAACGTCGTCACCACCGTCTTCACCCACACCACCCCCGCCGCCCCCGCCAAGCGCGAGCGCCGCCGCGTCCCCGCCGCGAAGAAGGGCAGCGCGAAGGCCAAGGCCAAGGCCAAGACCACCCCGAAGGCCCAAGCGAAGGCCAGGCCCGCGCCGAAGGCGAAGCCGAAAGCCAAGGCCCGCCCGCCCGCGAAGTCGACGAAGAAGAAGCCCTCGCGGAAGTAAGATGGCGTGGAAGCCCTCGCGGACGTCGGGGCGATGAAGCAGCGCTTGCGGACGTCGGGCGACGAAGCAGCGCTCGCGGACGTCGCGCGAAGAAGAAAGCCCTCGCGAACGTCGACGAAGCGCCGTCGCGTAGAAGCCCTTCTGGAGGGGGCGTGACGGAGCGCGGGGTCAGCGCACGATGCCGACGACGAGGCCGTCGGGAGTCTGCGTGCACACGGAGTCGCAGGAGGCGGCGACGAGCTCGTGGAAGCTGCGCATGCTGACGGCGCGCTTGCTGTCGTCGAGGAGCTCGCCGAACAGGTACGCGTTGTCGCCGAGCACGAGGCCGCCGCGGCGGAGGTTCGCGATCGCCCAGCGCCCGTAGGCGGCGTAGCTCTCCTTGTCGGCGTCGATGAACACGGCGTCGAACGGGCCCTTGTCGACGAGCGTCGGCAGCACGTCGACGCCCGCGCCGACGAGCACGGTCACGCGGTCCGCGAGGCCCGCGGCGGCGAGGTTCGCGCGCGCGACCTCGGCGTGGCGGGGCTCGTACTCGATCGTCCACAGGTGCCCGCCGGGTGCGAGCGCACGGGCCATGTGGATCGCCGAGTAGCCGACCAGCGTGCCGACCTCGACGACGTGCTTGGCGCCGATCATGCGCAGCAGCAGGTGCACGAGCCGGCCCTCGCTCGGCCCGAGCTGGATGCGCGGGATGCCCTCGGGCACCGCGAACGCCTGCGCGAGCGCCGCGTCGTGCGCCGCGTGGACGCGGTTCGTGTACTCGAGGATCTGCGGCGTCGTGTAGCGCGCGCCGGCGCGCGAGTCGTCATCCGCCATCGCGCAGGCTTACCACGTCACCCGCCGCGTCCGGCGACGTCAGACGTCGTCGTCGCCTTCCCCGCCCTGGCCGCGGTACGGGCCGTACTTCGCGAGCTCGCGGATCTCGTGGTCGACGGCCACCGCCTCGCGCCGCGTGACCTCCTCGATCGCCGCCGCCAGCCCGGGGTGCCGGATCCAGTGCGCGGAGTACGTGAGGCACGGCTCGAACCCGCGCAGCAGCTTGTGCTCGCCCTGCGCGCCGGCCTCGAACAGCGGCAGCCCGCGCGCGATCGCGCGGTCGATCCCCGCGTAGTACGCGGTCTCGAAGTGCAAGAGGTCGACGTGCGCCGTGCAGCCCCAGTAGCGGCCGTACAGCGCCCGATCCGTCTCCAGGAACAGCGCACCCGCGATGCGCTCGCCGCCCCGCATGACCTCGACGAGCTGCATCTCGCGCGGCATCGCCGCCGCCAGCCGGTGGAAGAACCCGGGGCGCAGGTAGTCGCGCCCGCCATGGTTGTCCGTCGTCGTGCGATAGAACCGGTCGAGGTCGTCGAGGCGCGCCTCGTCGCACTCGCCGCCCGCGACCCACGCGAGCCCGTCGATCGCGGCGCGCGCCCGCGTGCGCTCCTTCCGCAGCTGCTTGCGCTTGCGCGACCGCAGGAGGCCGAGGAAGTCGTCGAACGTGGCGTACCCGCGGTTCTTCCAGTGGAACTGCA
Organism: Deltaproteobacteria bacterium; assembly: GCA_019637375.1. GTDB lineage: Bacteria > Myxococcota_A > Polyangia > Haliangiales > Haliangiaceae > JABFXX01. Next base: position 15,413 of record JAHBVW010000084.1, read on the forward strand.
GGCTCGCGCGCCCGAAGTACCCGGCCCCGGCGAGCAGCGCCTGCTCCTCGGCCGTGCAGAACAGCCAGTGGATCGACGAGCACTCGGTGTCGTCCGCGAGCGCGCGCACCGCGCCGATCAGCGCCGCCCGCACCGCTTCGCCTCCCCCACCCGGGGCGAGCAGGATGCGCGGGCCCGTCGCCGGGGTCGCCGGCGCTGCGACGACCAGCTTCGGGTAGTAGCGCAGGCCGGCGCGCTGAGCGGCGTTGGCCCACCCCCAGTCGAAGATGTACTCGCCGTAGCTGTGCGTCTTCAGGAACGCCGCCACGGCGCCGACGAGGGCCCCGCCCGCCTCGGCGAGCAGATACACCGAGGTCCAGCCGGAGGCCCGGCGCGCCGGGGTGCGCGCCCCCAGCGGGTCGATCGACCCCGACTCCTCGAGGGCCCGCAAGAAGCCGTGACGGAGGAACGGCGACGGCCCGTGGTCGAGGGCGTCCCAGGCCCCCGCCTCCACGTCGTGGATCGATCCGACCGCGCGCACGACCGGCTTCATGCTAGAAGCTTCCCGATCATGACCCTCGACCCGCAGCTCAAGCAGAAGATCGAGAACCTCGTCACGAGCGACTCCGTCGTCCTGTTCATGAAGGGGAGCCGCAGCTTCCCCCAGTGCGGGTTCTCGGCGTCCGTCGTGAACATCCTCAACACCTTGATCCCCAAGTACACCACGGTCAACGTCCTCACGGACGTCGACGTCCGCGGCGCCATGAAGGAGTTCAGCGACTGGCCGACGTTCCCGCAGCTGTTCGTGCGCGGGGAGTTCGTCGGCGGCGCCGACATCGTGCGCCAGATGCACGAGAGCGGCGAGCTCGAGAAGAAGCTCGGCGACCTCGTCGCGGCGCCCAAGCTGCCGAGCGTCACGGTCACCCCGAAGGCCGCGGCGCAGCTGAAGGCGGCCCTCACGGAGGGCGGCCCGGGCGACGTCATCCACATCACGATCACGCCGACCTGGGACCACGAGCTCGACCTCGGCGCGAAGGAGGCCGGGCGCGTCACCGTCGAGAGCAACGGCGTCACGCTGCAGCTCGACCGCGCGAGCGCCGCGAAGGCCGAGGGCCTCACGATCGACCACGTCGACGGCCCCGACGGCGGCGGGTTCAAGATCGAGAACCCGAACCGCCCCGCGCAGGTAAGGCAGATCGCGCCGAAGGAGCTGAAGGCGCTCCTCGACCAGGGCAAGGTCAAGCACTTCTACGACGTGCGCACCGACAAGGAGCGCGCCACCGCGCGGCTCGCGAACACGACGCTCCTCGACGACGCGACGATGGGCGCGATCGAGGCGCTGCCGAAGGACACGCCGCTCGCGTTCCACTGCCACCACGGCGGCCGCAGCCGCGCCGCCGCCGAGCACTTCCTGAAGCTCGGCTTCACGAACGTGTACAACCTCGCCGGCGGCATCGACGCGTGGTCGAGCGACGTCGACCCGAGCGTCCCGCGCTACTAAACGCTTCCCTCGCCGCGCGGGCTGCTGCATTGTCCGCCGGATGCGCCGGCTCACCTTCGTGGCCCTCGTCACCGCGGCGTGCGGTGACCCGTCGTCGGGAGAGCCCGACGCTGCACCGCTCACCCCGACGCCGAACCCGGCGCGCGAGGTGATCGCGACGAACCTGTCGTTCGACGTCACGCTGCATACGGCGATGGCGGTGATCGAGCTCGGCCCGAGCGCCGAGCCGGGCGCGACGCTCGAGATCGGCGACCTCGGCATCCAGAGCGTCGCCGTCGGCGAGGCCGCGCTGGCGTTCCGCGTCGCCGACAAGAAGCTCGACCTCGCGCTGCCCGCCTCCGACGGCAGCACGTCCGTCGCGATCACGTACATGTGGAACGCGCACGAGGGCTTCGAGGGCGCGTCGGCGAACGGCTACACGCTGATCTGGCCGTACTTCTGCGGCAACCTGTTCCCGTGCCACTCGGATCCCGCCGACGGCACGACGTTCACGCTCGCGCTGTCGGGCATCCCCTCCGGCAAGACCGCCGTGTTCCCGGCGACGATCGCCGCACAGGCACCGAGCTACCAGATCGCGTGGAGCATCGACGAGTACACCGACCTGCCGCTCGGCACGACCACCGCCGGCACGCAGATCGTGATGTCCCACCGGCCGAACGAGGCCGCGCGCGCGGCGGCCGGCGGCGCGAACCTCGTCGCCGCGTTCGACTGGATGGAGAAGACGATCGGCCCGTACCGCTTCGGCAACGTCGCCGGCGGCGTCTCGGTGCGCTGGCCCGCGGGCGCGTTCGGCGGCATGGAGCACCACCCGCGCTGGCACGTCGCCGCCGCCGCGCTCGGCGACGAGGAGACGCAGGTCCACGAGGCCGCGCACGGCTGGTTCGGCGACGGCATCCGCATCCGCTGCTGGGAGGACTTCGTCCTCTCCGAGGGCACGGTCACGTACCTCGCCGGGCGCGCGCTCGACGTCGTCGCGCCCGCCGTCGGCGCCGCCGTGTGGACGTCGTACGCGAACGAGGTCGCCACCGTCCGCGGCACCGACCCGGTGTGGCCGCAGTCGTGCGGCCGGGTCGACGTCATCGCCGACAACCTGTTCACCCGCGCGCCCTACCTGCGCGGCGCGTTCTTCTACCGCGGCCTCGCCGACCGCCTCGGCGCCGGCGTGGTCGACCAGGTCCTCGCCGCGTTCTACACGGCGCACGCCGGCGGCGCCGCGACGATGGCCGACATGCTGTCGACGATCCAGACCGTGACCGGCTACGACGCCACGGCGTGCGCGGACACGTGGCTGAAGAGCACGACGACGCCGGCGCCCGGGCCCTGCCCGTAGCTACTCGACCCGGCGCGCGACGATCTGCCGCCCGCCGACGGAGAACACGATGCCGGTGACCTTGCGGGCGTCGTCCTCGCTGCGCTGGAACACGGCGAGGCTCTGGAACGCCTCGATCCAGTAGCGATCCGCGGCGAACGGGACGATGCGGCGGCGCGGCTCGTTGCCGCCCTCGAGGTACAGGCGCTTGCCGCTCGCGACGACCTGCAGCTTCGCCCCGCCGAGCTCGTACGTGCCGGCGAGCTCCGCGAGCTTGTCGGCGGCGGGAAGCGCGAACGCGGGCTTCGCCGTCCCGCCGAGCACGTCCCACATGAGCCGCCCGATCGTGTCGAGCGGCGACGCGTTCGTCGACGCGAGCACGACGACGCCGCGCCGCGTCTTGGGGTCGAAGCTGAGGTAGCTGCGGAAGCCGCCGCCGCCGCCGCCGTGCCAGTAGCGGCCGGCGCTGTCGATCATCCAGCCGAGCCCCTCGTTCTCCGCGCTGCGCTCGTTCTCGAGCTGTGCCTCGTGCGTCAGGCGGACCGCCGGGCGCAGCGGCAGCTTGCCGCCGGCCGCCGCGTCGAGCTGGACCTCGAGGAACTTGAGCTGATCGCGCACCGTCGACACGAGGCCGCCCGCGCCGGCGAGCGCGCTCCACGTCCACAGCTGCGCGGGCGCGAGGTCGTCGTCGCTGCCGAGCGCGCGCCGGCCCGCCGCGCCGGCGGGCACGGTGAAGAACGTGTCGCGCAGCTCGAGCGGCGCGAGCACGCGCGTCTCGAGCGCCTTCGCGAAGCCGCCGCCGAGCTTGCGCCCGAGCGCGAACCCGAGCAGCCCCGCGCCGTAGTTCGAGTACTGGATCCCGGCCCCCGGCTGCGCGTCGAGCTCGGTCGCGAGGAGGTCGCGGTACAGCGCCTCCTCGTCGTACGTGGCGTACGGGTTCGGCGCGAGGATGTTCACGCTCGGCGGCTGCGCCGGCAGCCCGGAGCTGTGCAGCGCGAGGTGGCGCACCGTGATCGGCGTCCTGTCCCGCGTCGGGACGGTCACGCCGGGCGGCAGGAGGTCGGCGATCGGGGCGTCGAGCTCGACCTCCTTGCGCTGGATCGCGTCGGCGAGCAGCACGCCCATGTAGACCTTGGTGACCGGCCCGAGCGCGAACAGCGTCGCCCCGTCGGGGACGCGCTTCCCCGGGCCGGTGCCAAAGCCGTAGATCTCGCGCTTGCCCAGGTCGTAGAGCCCGACGACGATGCCGCTCACCAGCTCGCCGTCGAGGTAGGGCCTGAGCTGCGCCTCGACCTGCGCGCGGTGCGGCCCCTCGGGGTCGACCGACGGATCTGTCACAGGCAGCTTGGGTTTCTTGGGCGGTGAGCTGCACGCACACGCGAGCGCGATCGCGGCGGCGAGCGCTCCTGTCCACCTCGGCCGGAACATCGGCGCTCAATGTAGCGCATGCGCATCCCGCGCATGTGATGCGAGCCCGCGGCGCGGGCTGCGATCGGCTGCCACATCGCGGTCCCGCCGCGGCACCCGGGACGTGCGACCATTTTGGATATGCGCCGCGTCCCCGTCCTCCTCCCCCTCCTCCTCGTCGCACCGGCGCGCGCCGAGGACGGCGGCCCGGGGCGGGGCCCGGTGATCGAGGGGGTGGCGGAGGTCATCGGCGGTACGAATGCCCCCGACGGCAAATGGCCCGATGCCGCGGCCGTGCTGTTCAACGGCCAGCAGGGCTGCAGCGGCACGCTGATCGCGCCCAAGGTCGTGATCACGGCCGGCCACTGCAACGACTCGCAGCTGAGGAGCGTGCTCGTCGGGACCGCGTCGCTCGCGCGCCCCGGCGACGGCCAGACGATCGCGGTCGCGCGCACCGTCGAGTTCCCGAACTCGCAGGCGACCGAGGACATCACGATCGTCATCCTCACCGAGGAGGCGCGGTTCCCGCCGCGGCGGATCGCGACCGGCTGGGCGCGCCTCGACATCAAGAACGGCGCGCAGGTGCAGCTCGTCGGCTACGGCGCGATCGACCAGAACGCGCAGCGGTTCAAGAACGAGCTCCAGGAGGCCGCGACGACGATCACCGACGCCACGTGCAGCGAGCGCCCCGGGTGCAACCCCAGCGTGGCCCCCGGCGGCGAGCTCGGCGCCGGCGGCATGGGCGTCGACACGTGCCCCGGCGACTCGGGCGGGCCGCTGTACCTGAAGACGAGCTACGGCGACTTCCTCGCAGGCGTCACGTCGCGCGCCTACGACGACGCGACGGTGGCGTGCCGCGACGGCGGGATCTACGCGCGCCCCGACGCGGTGATCGACCAGCTCGAGCAGATGGCCGGCGTCCCCCTCGCGCGCGGCCCCGAGCCGATGTTCGACAAGCTCGTCGCCGCGGCGGCCGGCGACGGCGTCGAGACGCCGATCATGCCGAACGACCCGGTCTCCGACGAGCATACGTTCGAGCTCACGACGCCACCCGCGCGCGGGACGGCGAAGCTGCGCGCCGACGGCGTCCTCCGCGTGTGCACGGATCCGGCGGCGCCTGCGGGATCGACCGACGCCGTGACCGTGACGATCACGGATGCGAAGAGCTCCGCGCGCCGGCTCGCGGTGACGATCCCGGTCGGCATCGGCGACGGCGCGCCGACGAGCGACTGCGACGTCGACGCATTCGAGACCGTCGCCGGCGGCGGGTGCTGCGACGGCGGCCGCGGCGGCGCGACGGCCCTGCCCCTCGCGGCCCTCGGGCTCCTGGCGCTGCGGCGTCGTCGCCGCTAGCGAATACGATAGGCTCGGCGCATGGCCGAGACCTGGCTGAAGTGCAGCGCCTGCCGCAAGGAGATCGGGTTCAACACGGTCCACTGGGTGTGCAGCGTGTCGACGTGCAACCGCAACCGCACGCGCCTCGTGTTCTGCACCGTCGCGTGCTGGGACAGCCACCTCGGCGAGGCCCGCCACCGCGAGGCGTGGGCGAACGAGGCCCGGTCGCCGTCGAAGGAGGCCTGGGCGCGCGAGCTCGCCGAGCAGCCGGCCGCCGCGGCGCCGCCGAGCGCGCCCGCCCCGCGGCCGCCGGTGACGCCGGTGACGCGCCCGGCGCAGCCGCAGCCGTTCGCGCCGCGCCTGTCGGATCCCAGGCCCGCCGCGCCGCAGGAGGACGTGCGCCGCCCGCCCGACTCCGTGCAGCGGGCCGCCGCGGCGCCCCCTCCGTCCGTCGACGAGGATGCGCCGTTCGCGATGCGCCGCCCGCCGGCGCCGCCGGCGCCGGGGTCATCGTACGGAGATCGCCGCTTCGCGGCTCCGGAGCCGGTGCGCCCGACGTCGCCGGCGGCGGACGCGACCAGCCGGCACTTCGCACCGCCGCCGCCGTCGTCGCCCGCGCCCATCCGCCGCGTCGTCGGCGAGGCCGCACCGGCGGCCGCCGCCGCGATGGAGGGCGTGGAGCTCCACGACACGTTCGACAAGGACATCCTCATCGTCGTGTCGAAGATGAAGAAGTACATCCGCGATCGCTCCGGCATGAACTGCAGCGACGCGGTCGCCGAGATGCTGTCGGAGCACGTGCGCGTCCTGTGCGACGACTCGATCCGCGCGGCGGCGCGCGACGAGCGCAAGACCGTCCTCGATCGCGACGTCCCGCGCCCCCGGCGCTAACCGAGCCGCGCTCCGCGCGCGCTCGGCTCGGCCGATCCACCGGGTGTGAGCCCACGAGCTGCGCTGGTCGCGCTGGCCGCGCTGTCCGGGTGCCTGGTGACGCACGTCGACGGAGATCCGTCGCCGTCGACGAGGCCGCAGCTCGGCGAGGCGCACGCGTGCCGCGTGGAGCTGTACTGCGGCGGCGTGCTCGCGCAGACGTTCGAGCGCCCGGCCTGCTCCGACGACACCGATCGCCTCGAGAACGAGGTCGCGTACGCGTGCTACGTCGCGAACGGCCAGGCGTGCGGCGGCTTCTGCTATGCGGAGTGCACCGCCGCGCCGTCGCCCTGCTTCTTCTTCGACGACGGCGAGCCCTGACGCCGGAACACCAGCGTCGTCATCGCCGTCACGAGCGCGACCGCGGCGCGCGCCACGAGCCGCACGATCCGGCGCGGCGGCCGCGCGATGTGCTGGATCGGCCCGGGGCCGAGGTCGCGGTCCTCGCGCACCGACGCGTGCAGCGCGATGCCGATCGCGAACGCGGCGGCGCCGAGCGATGCGAGGAGCATGTCGGGCTCGGCCAGCACGTCGGCGACGACGACGAGGGCGACGCTCGCGAACGCCGGGAGCCACAGGAAGGTCGACCACCCGTAGGCGGGGTAGACGACGGCGCGGTGAAAGATCTTGGGACGCATGCGACGCCCCTCGGCCGCGCCGCGCGGCGGTTGCGCGCAAAATGCTACCGGCCCGAGGGCGAGGTCGAGCGGCGCGAGGCCTGCGCCGTCGCGATCCAGTGGCCTTCGTACTCGCACCACGCCGCATCGATCGCGAGCGGGAGCGCGGACGTCACCGTGCACGCCCCGCCCGCGTGCACGTCGAGCTCGACCTCGGTGAAGCCGACGTAGCGGCGCAGCACCGGGTCGATCGCCTTGTAGATCGCCTCCTTGATCGCGAAGCGCAGCGTCACGGCGCGGCCGCGATCCGGCAGCGCGGCCTGCTCGCGCGGGGTGAGGATGCGGCGCGCGATGTCGGCGCGCGGCGGGGCCGCGAGCTCGAGGTCGACGCCGACGAAGCCGACGTCCGCGGGCGCGACGATCGCCGCGGCGAAGGCGCCCTTGTGGCTGATCGAGCCCACCCAGCCCTCGGGCAGCGCCGGGGCGCCGCGGTCGTTCGAGAGGATCGGCGGCGGCGGCCCGGCGAGCAGCGGCAGCTCCTCGAGCAGCCCGTGCAGCGCGACCCGGCCGCGCACGAAGTCGCGGCGCCGCACCTCGGCGAGCCCGGCGGCGTGGGCGCGCTCGGCATCGGCGAGGTCCGCGAGCGCCGCGTCGAGCGCCGCGCCCTCGAGCTCCGCGACGGCGACGACGCCGTGCGGCGTGCGGACCCTGCGCAGCTGCACTACTTCGTCGACGCGGACGCGGCCTTGGGGCGCATCACCATCAGGTGCGCCGCCTTGTTCGCGTCGGGGTAGCCGAAGCGGAACGCGAGCGGGCGCTTGGGCTGCGACTTCCACAGCTTCACGAACTCGTGGCGCGTCCCCTTCGCGTCGATGACGAAGTACGGCCCGGCGAACTCGCCGTACGTCACGTGCTCGAAGCCGGCCGGCTCCGCGTAGCTCGGCGGGATGCCGCTCGCGTCGGAGATCATCCACGCCGTCGTCGCGAGCAGGTGGTTCCGGATCTTCGTGAAGTCGTCGTACCAGAGCAGGAAGCTCGCGGCCTTCGTCATCACCGACACCTTGCCCTTCAGGCGCAGGTGCTTGATCACGCGGTCGTCGACGTCGAGGTGCGGATCGTCGAGGTTCGCGACGATGTGGCGGTACGTGCGCGGCGCGGCCTTCGCGTCGCCGCGCGGGCGGAACGTGATCTCGACGTTGTTGAACGGCGTGTCCTGCTCGTACCAGTAGTGCGTGACCACCTTCGGCGGCGTCTTGCCGCGCTTGGTGGCCGCGTACTCGGCGACGCGCAGGTCGAGCTCCTCGTTCGACAGGTAGCGCAGCGTGCCGTCGCCCTGGATGTCGAAGTAGCGCAGCGACACCGGCTCGAGGCCGTGCACGACCATGCCCGACAGCGCCATCGCGAGCGTGCTCGACAGCTCCGAGTGCGAGCCCTGCTGCAGGCCGTCCGTCGTCGAGTGCGCGCTCTTGTACAGGTAGCCGAGCAGGAAGGCGACCTTGCCGAGGTCCTGCGTCAGCGTCGCCTGCTTGATGGTGTCGATGACGCGCACGTCGCCGGCGGACTCGAGCGAGATCGTCGTGATCTCGGTCGCGTCGGGGAACGCGGCGAGCGCCGACGACAGGTCACCGCCGCCGAACGGATACACGACCGTCTTCGGCGCGTCCTTGGGGCGCAGCTCGTTGATGAACGGCACCGCCTTGTCGACCCACGCCTTCTTGTAGGTCGCGTAGGTCTCCGTCACTTCCTTGCAGTGCCGATCGATCGGCGCCGCGGTGAACTGCGACGGGATCGCGCGGTCCGGGCCGCACGCGGCGACGCGGTAGAAGTCGAGCGCCTGCTTCGCGTAGTCGGTCGCCGGCGTCTTCGGAGGCTTCGCCGCCGGCTCGACGAGCGGCGGGATGACTTCTTTCTCCGGCTTCTTCGCCGTGTCGGCCATCGCGACCGAGTGGGCCAGCGCGCCGAAAACGAGCGTGGTTGCGAGCAGGTTACGCATGGTGATGGACCCCCATATCGCACGATGGACGAACCACTGCCACGGTTTGTTCCTCGCCTTCCGGTGTTGGCCAGCTGTTTGCGATCGCGGTGTCAGAAGCTGGTGAGACCTCGGCAGTCGACTTTCCAGATCACCGAGATCACTCGCGTTTCCTCGTGGCACAGCCCGTGGATGACGGAGCTACCCATATGCGATGGCTCCTCGTCCTGGCGCTCGTGGGCTGCTCGGCGCGATCGATCGCCCTGCACCGGCCCACCGACAAGCGTGCCGATGAAGCGGTGACCGCGCTGTGGCGCGACGACATCCACCGCGTCGCGCGCGACGGCGACTGGCTGCTCACGCGGTCCTACTACTTGATCGGAGACGTGATCGCCGCCACCACGCGCGGCGAGGCCCTCTCGCACGCCTCGATCTACGACGCCGCGCACGACTCCGTGATCGAGGCCGTCGGCGAGGGCGTCCGCGAGGTCTCCCTCGCCGAGCTCCTCGAGCGCAACCACTACGTCATCGTCGTGCGCCCCACCGGCATGACCGCGACCGAGCAGCGCGAGGCGCTCGACCGCGCCCGCGCGATGATCGGCCGCCCATTCGACATCCGCGGCATGCTCGGCTTCGACGACCCGGAGGCCTTCTACTGCTCCGAGCTCGTCTACTGGGCCTCCCAGACCGAGGCCCGCACCGGCGTCCGGCCGCGCGTGATCGCCCCCTCCGACCTCATGCAGTTCGGCGAGGTCATCTACTGGAGCGGCAAGCGCGACGACCGCCAGCTCCTCCAGATCGCCGGCGAGCGCTCCCGAGATCCTCAGGCGATCCGCTAGGTTGTCACTAACCTGGGAGACGCTGGATGGTGTAGGGTGCCCCCGACGTGGCAGATCCGACCGACTTCGTGCCGCAGCACGTCCGCGACCTCGACGTGTACCAACCCGGCAAGCCCATCGAGGAGCTCGAGCGCGAGCTCGGGATCAGCGGCGCCGTCAAGGTCGCCTCGAACGAGAACCCGCTCGGGCCCTCGCCGAAGGCGGTCGCGGCACTCCCGGCGGCGCTCGCGCAGCTGCACCTGTATCCGGATGCGGGTGGGTTCGCGCTGCGGCGCGGGATCGCGGCGAAGCACGGGCTCGACCTCGCGCAGATCGCGCTCGGCAACGGCTCGAACGACCTGCTGTACCAGCTCGTGCTCGCGACGTGCGAGCCGACCGACGAGGTGCTCTCGCACCGCTGCGCGTTCCTGTCGTACCGGCTCGCGGCGCAGGTGGCCGGGCGGCCGTTCGTCGCGGCGCCGGTCACGGCGGACCTCGCGTGCGACGTCGACGCGCTGATCGCGGCGATCACGCCGCGCACCAAGCTCGTCGTGCTCGGCACGCCGAACAACCCGACGGGCTCGGTGATCACGCGGGGCGGCATGGAGCGCGTGATCGCGGCGCTGCCGGCGCGCGCGCTGCTCGTCGTCGACGAGGCGTACTGCGAGTACGCGGCGGCGTGGCCCGAGGTCGACCACGCCGACGGCCTGGCCGCGCTGCGCGCCGACCGCCGCGTCGTCCTCCTGCGCACGTTCTCCAAGATCTACGGGCTCGCCGGGTTGCGCATCGGCTTCGCCGCCGCGGACCCGCGCGTGATCGAGGTGCTGAACCGCGTCGGGCGCACGTTCCACGTGTCGAGCCTCGCGCAGGTCGGCGCCCTCGCCGCGCTCGACGACGACGAGCACGTGCAGCGCAGCGCCCGCCACGCCCGCGCCGCGCTCGAGCGGCTCTCGGCGGAGGTCGCAGGGCCCGCCGTGCGCGTGTACCCGTCGCTCGCGAACTTCGCGCTCGTCGACTGCGGCCGCCCGTCGGGGCCGATCTACGACCGCCTCCTGCGCCGCGGCGTCATCGTTCGCCCGATGGCGGCGTGGGGCCTGCCGAACCACATCCGCGTGTCCGTCGGGCGCGAGGCCGAGATGCCGCGCGTGATCGCGACGCTCGTCGAGACGCTCGCCGGCTGAGCTACGCTGCGCGCGTGCTGCGCTTCCTCCTCGCCGCCACCGTCGCCACCGTGTGCCTCCCCGGCTGCGGTGCGCGCGCGTCGTCGAGCACCGCGGCGAAGGAGCCCGAGCGCGAGCTGCCGCCCGACGAGCAGGTGCTCGCGCTCCTGCCCGACGCCACGCAGGTGGTGATCGAGGTCGACCTCGCGCGGCTGCGCGCGAACCCGGTGATCGGCCCGACGGTGACGCGCCTCCTGTCGTCGCCGCAGCCGCAGATCCCCGGCGAGCTGGAGGCGCAGCTGCCGATCGCCGAGCGCGTCGTGCTCGCGGCGTTCGGCGTCGGCTCGGGGCAGGCGGCGACGGTGACGCTGCTCGTCTCGGGCGCGACGGTGCCGGGCGCGCGCAAGATCTCGACGGTCGGCGACCGCGGCGTGTGGGCGCTCGGCCCGCCGGAGTGGGTCGATCAGCTCGAGCAGCGCGCGGTGCTCGCCGAGGCCGGCGTCGGTGCGCGGCTCGCGCCGCCCAAGGAGCTGCTCGCGCTGCGGGGGCGCGCGATGCCCGAGGGGGCACCGGGCGCGGCGCTGCGCGTGACGGCGCGGCTGCCGTTCGACGCGCGCGTGTCGCTCGCGAACGTCGCGGGGCTCGACCCGGCGCCCGCGCAGGTGTCGGTGTGGGGCGACGTCGTCGACGACCTCGCGATCGTCGTCGAGGCCGACGCGACCGAGACGACCACCGCGAAGGGCAAGCGCACCGAGACAGCGCGCCTCGTACGCGGCATCACGCGGACCGTGCAGCGCCTCGCCCTCCTGCCGCAGGTGCGCGGCCTCGGCCTCCTCCCCGCGCTCGAGGACGTGAAGGTGACGCCGAAGGACGCGTGGGTGCGCGTCGTGTTCACCGTCGGGCCGCGCCTGCTCGGGCGCGTCGTCGAGCGCGCCGGAAAGCTGCTCGACGACGCCCCGGACGCGCCCTGAGCCTCACGCCGGCGGGTGGGCGCGCCGGTACGCCTCCCACAGCACCACCGTCGCGGCGGTCGCGACGTTGAGCGAGTCGAGCGCGACGTCGGACGTGCGCATCGGGATCGCGATGCGCGCGGTGGCGACCTCGAGCCAGCGCGGATGGACGCCCCGCTTCTCGTTGCCGACGACGAGGATCGGATCGCCGTCGAGCGGCATCGTGTCGACGCGGTGCTCGCCGTCGGGGACCACGGCGAGGATCGGGCGCTTCCCCGCCAGCTGCGCGATCAGGTGCGCGCGATCGGCCATGCACGCGGGCGTCGAGAACACGGCGCCGAGCGAGGCGCGCAGCGACTTCGGGTGGAACAGCTTCTTGCCGTCGTCGATGACGGCGACCGACGCATCCCACGCGCCCGCGGCGCGCACGACGGCGCCGATGTTGCCGGGGTCGCTGAGCGCGTCGAGCACCATCACGCGCGCGGCCGCCAGCACCTTCTCGAGCGGCGGCGCGACGTAGCGCACGACGGCGATCAGCCCGTCGGCCTTGTACGACAGCTTCGAGAACGCGGCCGGTGCGAGCCGGTGGATCGCGACGCCGCGCCCGGCGAGCTGCGCGACGATCGCCGCGCTCCCGCCGTCGCCGAAGTGCTCGGGCGTCTGGATCGCCAGCTCGAACGTGGCTCCCGCGGCGAGCGCGGCGCGCACGAGGCGCGAGCCCTCGAGGAGGAGGCGGTTCTTGCCGTCGATGCCCTTGTTCGCCCGCAGTGCGAAGACGTCGCGGAGCCACGCGGGCTGCTCGTTGAGATCCACGGGCGCAATCTACCCGGGGCACGCGACATCGCATACGGTGCCGCCATGAAGATGATCGTCGAGCCGGCCGTGCGACCGCTCGCGGGGACCGTCGCGATCCCCGGCGACAAGTCGATCGGGCACCGCGCGCTGCTGTTCTCGCTGCTGTCGGGCACGCCCGTGCGCGTGCGCGGCCTCGGGGACGGCGCCGACAACGGCCGCTCGGCGAAGGCGATCACGGCGCTCGGTGCGTCGATCTCGCGCGACGGCGATGCGTTCGTCATCACCGGGACGGGGCTCGACGGGCTGCGCGCACCGGCGGCGCCGATCGACTGCGGCAACTCGGGCACGACGATCCGCCTCCTGTGCGGGTTGCTCGCCGGGCAGAAGTTCGCGACGACGCTGTTCGGCGACGACTCCCTGAGCAAGCGGCCGATGCGCCGCGTGATCGAGCCGCTCGCGCAGATGGGCGCGTCGATCGCGGGCGCGGGCGGCGGCGAGGACGTCACCCCGCCGCTCGTCGTCGGCCCGGCGACGGGGCCGCTGCGCGCGATCGCGTACGCGTCGCCGATGGCGTCGGCGCAGGTGAAGACGGCGGTGCTGCTCGCCGGCCTCTACGCCGACGGCGCGACGTCGGTGACCGAGCCCGGCCCGAGCCGCGACCACTCCGAGCGCATGCTCGCGTACCTCGGCGCGCCGCTCGCCGTGCAGGGCCGCACGACCACGATCGACACGCGCGCGTGGAACCGCGACCTCGCCGGCTCGGGCTTCGACGTCCCGGCGGACCCGTCGTCGGCGGCCTTCCTCGTCGCGGCGGCGCTCGTCGCGGGCGCCGGCGAGGTCCGGCTGCCGAACGTGTGCGTCAACCCGACGCGCACCGGCTTCCTCGACGCGATCGCGGCGATGGGCGGGCGCGTCGCCCTCGAGCACCCGCGCACCGGCGGCCCCGAGCCGATCGCCGACCTCGTCGTGCGCGGGCCCGCGGCGTCGCTCCGCGGCACCGAGATCACCGGCGACCTCGCCGTGCGCTCGATCGACGAGCTCCCCATCCTCGCCGTGCTCGCCGCGCGCGCCCACGGCACCACGACCGTGCGCGACGCCGAGGAGCTGCGCGTCAAGGAGTCCGATCGCATCGCCACGACGTGCGCGATGCTGCGCGCCTTCGGCGTCGCCTGCGAGGCCCGCCCCGACGGCTTCGTCGTCGAGGGCCGCCCCGACCGCCCGTTCCTGCACGCGCGCGTCCACGCCGACGGCGACCACCGCATCGCCATGGCCGCCGTCATCGGCGGCCTCGTCGCCGACGGCGCGTCCCAGGTCGAGGACACCGACAACGTCGCGACCTCCTACCCCGGCTTCATCGCCGCGATGCGCACGCTCGGCGCCTCCGTCCGCGGTTAGCCCGGATCATTCACGACCCGGGAGATGAGGCCGCCTGTCCGGTGGCGCCAAGGCGCGCCGAGGCAC
>JAHBVW010000085.1 GCA_019637375.1 Deltaproteobacteria bacterium
CGGCTCGCGGCGGCGCGGGCGTTGCCGCGGTCGCCGCGGGCGCGCTCCAGGCGGGCGACGATCACGAGCGCGCTCGCGAGCTCGATCGTGCGGTGCGCGCGCTCGGCGAGCACGGCGGTGTCGCGCGCCAGCTCGAGCGCGACCGAGACGTCGCCGGTCGCGAGCGCGACCTCGGCGGCGGCGAGCCGGCGGTCCAGCTCGTCGCGCGACTCGGCCCCCGCGTTCTGCGCGAGCTCGACGGCGCCGGTGCGCTGGCCGCTCTGGGCGCGCGCGCTCGCGAGCAGCACGGCGACGCTCGCCGCGGACGCGGCGTCGAGCGCCGGCTGACCGTGCAGCTCCTCGAGCCGCGGCAGCGCGGCCTCGAGGCGCAGCTCGAGCAGGTCGATCGCCCCGACGACGGCGCGGGCGCGCGTGGACAGGTGGCCGAGCTCGCGGCGCACGCTCGACGCCAGGGCCGCGCTCGCCAGCTCGGCGGCGAGCGCCGGCTGGCCGCGCACGATCTCGAGCTCGGCGAGGTCGAGCTCCGCGCGCAGGGCGCCGAGCTCGTCGCCGCGCTCGCGGCGGGCGCGCACGACCTCGTGCAGGAGCGCGGCGGCGTTCGCGCTGTCGCCGCGGCGGCGCGCGACGAGCGCGCGGGCGGCGAGGACCTCGTCGGCGACGGCGACCGCGTCGAGCTCGCGCGCGGCGTCGTCGGCGGCGTCGAGCGCGGCGGCCGCCTCGACGAGCCGGCCCTCGCGGGCGAGGCCGATCGCGCGGCGCGCGTCGACGATCGCCGACAGCTCGCTCGCCTCGAGGCACACCGGGACGGACTTGCACGCGCCGTGGGCGCGCGCGAGGGCCGAGCGCATCGCGGCGACGCGGCCCTGGTACTCGTCGAGCCGCGCCGACGCGAGGTGCACGCGCGCGCGGGCGAGCGGCTCGGCCGCCGACAGGTCGCCGAGCGAGGCGAGGTGCTGCGCGGCGGTGTCGGGCGCCCCGGCGAGGAGCTCGAGCTCGGCGAGCATCGCGACGGCGCGCGCCCGCTCGCTCGGATCCGCCGCGCCGAGGAGGCCGGTCAGCGCGCGGCGCGCCGAGGCTGCGTCGCCGGAGGCGAGCACGAGCTCGGCGTGGAGCAGCGGCGACACGGCGCCGGGCGCGGCGCTCGCGCGCTCGAACGCCTCGGTGTAGCGGCCGCCGCGCACCGCGATCTCGATGCGCAGCGCCGCGAGGGCGCGGGCCCGCTCGGGGTCGAGCGGCGCGCGCACGAGCTCGACACCGGCGGTCTGTGCGACCTCGGCGCGCGAGCCGGCCTGCGAGGGCGGGCGCTTGCGCGGGCGATCGCCGAGCGCGTCGAGCATCGACTCGTACTCGCCGGCGCCGCCGCTGCGCGCGGCGAGCTCGCGGTCGGCGAGCAGCGCGTCGGCGGCGCGGTCGCGGTCGCCGGCGGCGAGCCAGTGCCACACGACCTCGCGGACGCGCGTGATCTGGTCCATCGCACCGAACGCACCGTCGTCGCCGGCGTGCCACGCGAGGCGCGGGCCCGTCGACACGGCGGCCGTGCTCGCGACGAGCTCGGCGGCGGCGCTCTCGAGCCGGATCTTCGCGTCGAAATCCATCTGCGCGAGCACGTCGACGCGCACGACCTCGTGCACGACCATGCGGCCGTCGCCGACCGGGTCGATCAGCTGGCGCGCGAGGAGGCTCGTCAGCGCGGCCTCGCCGTCGACGCCCGGCGACAGCGCGGTGACCGCGGCGGGGGCGACGGGAGCGCGCAGGATCGCGAGCGCCTCGAGGGCCGCGCGCGCGGGTGCCTCGAGCGTCGCGAGGTCCCACGCCTGCGCGCCGAAGCGGGCGCGCGCGAACTCGCGGCGCAGCCCGAGCGGCACGCCGCGCGTGCGCGAGAACGCGGTGTCGAAGCCGGCGGCCTCGCCGAACGTCTCCTCGAGGTTCGACCACAGCTGCTGCGCGGCGTCGGGGTCAAGGCCCTGCAGCTCGACCTCGGCGATCTCCGCGCCGACGGCGGCGGCGAGCGGGTCGCGCCCGACGACGACGACGCGGCCGAGCGCGGTCTGCCCAAGGAGCAGCGGCGCGAGCAGGCTCGTGGCCTCGTCGGTGCGCAGGTGCTGGATGTCGTCGATGACGAGCACCCGCGCCTGCTGCGCGAGCGTCTGGGCCAGCGTGCCGGGCACGCAGCGCAGCGCCCGCTCGGCGCGGGAGCGCAGCGCCGACGCGCGGTCGCCGGGGTGGCAGTCGATGACGGTGCACTGCGCCCGTTCACCGCCCGCGCCCGTGGACATCGCGTGGACGAGCTCGCCGACGAGCCGGGTCTTGCCCGACCCGAGCGCGCCGTGGAGCGAGACCAGCGGCACCACGGCGAGGTGGTCCTTGAGCTCGGCCAGCTCCTGCTGCCGGCCCACGAAGGTCACCGGACCGATGGGAGTCATGGGGTTCGTGATCTTGGAGGTGCGGCGCCGCATGTCTGGCGTGCGGCGGAACAGCAAGCCTCAGGCCACGTGTAGGTCAATTGTCCCCACTTGCACGACACGCGCAACTTCCTGATCGATCGATGCGTTTGTAGTGGAGGTTGCGCGAGCGACATCGGTTGATGCACTGCATCTGTGATCTCGACACAGCGGCTGAGGAACTGTCCGGTGACGGTATCCCCAGCGGTCAGCGAGGTCCAGCGAGTGTCAGCAGGCTCTCGAGGGAGCGATCCCAGTCGGCGGTTTCGTCGCGCGCCTGTTGCAGATGGCGCTCGATCGCCGGGTAGGCGGCGATCGCGGCGTCGACGGCGGCGTCGCGCCCGGTCTGGTAGGCGCCCAGGACCACGAGGTCGCGGTGCTCCTCGTACACCGCCAGGCGGGTGCGCAGGCGGGCGGCGGCGGCGGCGTGGCGGGCGTCGACCACGCGGGGCATGAGGCGGGACACGCTCTGCACCACGTCCACGGGAGGGAAGTGCCCGCGCTGGGCGAGGCGGCGGTCGAGCACGACGTGGCCGTCGACGAGGCTGCGCACCTCGTCGGCGATCGGCTCGTCGTGGTCGTTGCCGGCGACGAGCACCGTGTAGAGCGCCGTGATCGTGCCCTCGCGCGTGGCGCCGGCGCGCTCGACGAGGCGCGGGAGCAGCGCGAACACGCTCGGCGGGTAGCCGTGGCGCGCCGGCGGCTCTCCGGCCGACAGCCCGACCTCGCGCTGCGCGCGGGCCACGCGCGTGAGCGAGTCGCACAGGAGCAGCACGTGCGCGCCGCGGCGGTCGCGGAACCACTCGGCGATCGCGGTGGCCACGTGCACCGCGCGCAGGCGGACGAGCGGCGGCGCGTCGGAGGTCGCGCACACGGTCACGGTGCGGCCGCGCGACGGCGCGAGCTCGTCGCCGAGGAGCTCCGCGAGCTCGCGCCCGCGCTCGCCGACCTGGCACACGACGATGACGTCGGCGGCCGCGCCGCGCGCGATCTGCCCGAGCAGCGTCGACTTGCCGACGCCCGCGCCCGCGAACAGCCCGACGCGCTGCCCGCGCCCGAGCGTGAGCATGGTGTCGATCGCGCGCACGCCGGTCGGCTGCGGCGCGCTGATCGGCGGGCGCGCGAGCGCGGCCGGCGCCGGCCGATCCACCGCCCACGTCTCGCCCTCGAGCGGCGGCCCGCCGTCGATCGGCCGCCCGATCCCGTCGAGGACGCGGGAGAGGATCTGGTCGCCGACGGCGATCGACAGCGGCGCGCCGGTCCGCCACACCGCGCACGCCGGCGCGATCCCCGCGAGCTCGCCGAGCGGCAACAGCACCGCCTGCTCCCCTCGGAACCCGACCACCTCCGCCACGAGCGGCTCCGCGCCGCGCCGATCCACGCGCACGATCTCGCCGAGCGCCACCCCCGGCACCGTCGCGCGCACGACGAGCCCGGTCACCTCCTCCACCCTGCCGGGCGGCACCGCCGCCGCGCCCGCCGCGCCGACCCCCGGCAAGGTGATCGCCTCGTCGTCGCCGCTCGAGCTCGCCCGGGCGTGCCCGGCCTGCGCCGCCACGCGCTCCGCATCGCGCTCGACCTGGCCCGCCTGCGCGCGCGCCCCGTCGAGGATCTGCCGCGCCTGCGCGCGCGCCTCCTCGAGGATCTGCTGCGCGTGCGCGCGGGCCGCTTGCTCCTCGGCCGTGATCACGCGCCCCACCTTCATCGCGCGATCCACACTACACGTAGACGCCGCAGCCACGGCACATGAAGCGCGCGTGCTGTGCTTCCCACTCGGTGGGTGCCTGGCAGCGGGGACACGCCGGGATCCCTCCCGCGACGGGAACCTCCGGCCGCGCGAGCTGCCAGGCGCCGGCGCCCACGGTCGGCGCGCCGAGCATGTAGGCGATCAAGGCGTAGCCGACGCCGGCACCCGGGATGTCGACCCTCGTGAGGACAAAGGCGATCGCGAGGAGGAGGAGCACCAGCGCGAGGACCATGGTGATCCGCGCGACGGGTGCGGCGGCGTGCGGTCGCAAGAACGCGAGGGCGACGGCGAGAGCTCCGAGCGCCGTCGCCACGAGCGCGCCCCAGAAGGCCATGTTGCCGAAGGCCATGAAGGCCTTCAGGCGCGCGGTGGTCGCGCCGCCGATGAGCTCGCTGTACGAGATCGACATGCAGGCCCGCTCGCAGGCCTCGACGGTACGCAGGCCGAGACGAGCGGTCACGAGCGTCGTGTGACTCCCCTCGGAGAGCGCCCACCAGGTCGGTGCGAGGGCGCCGACGAGCAGCAGCACGGCACCCACGGCCACGGTCACGCCACCCACGCCACGTCGCTTCATCGACACGATGTTACTCGGCTCGCGTTAGGATCGCGACGGTGGGTTGGACGTTCGACGACCGCATCGAGCTGAATCGCGGCACGCTCGCCGGGCCGGAGGTCGACGATGCGACGGTGGCGCGCAGGCTCGTCGCGTGCGCGCGGCTGGGGAGCCTCGCGACGGTCGCGCTGCGCCCGGCGGGGTATCCGTATGCGTCGCTCGTCGCGATGGCCGCGGGTGATGATGGCACGCCGATCCTCCTCCTCTCGGGGCTCGCCGAGCACGCGAAGAACCTCGCGGTGTGCGCGAAGGCGTCGCTGCTCGTGACCGAGCCGAACGTCGATGACATCGTCGCGGCGCCGCGCGTGACGATCGCGGGTGAGTGCACGCGGCTCGCCGCGAACACGGCGGCGTTCGACGACGCGCGGGCGCGCTACCTCGCCGTGCACCCGGAGGCGGCCGACTGGTTCGCCGACCACCTCCACAGCTACGCGCTCTACCTCCTCGAGCCCGTCGACCTGCGCGTCATCGTCGGCTTCGGCCGCCTGTCGTGGGTCGAGCCGGCCGACTTCCGGCGCGCGACGCCCTGACCGCCGGCAGCTGCTAGCAGCCGGGCGGGCGCGGCGGCAGCACCGTCGCCGTCGTGTCGGGCTCGAGCAGGATGCGCGCGTCCTTGATCGAGTCCGACGGCAACGAGGTGCGCGCCTTGAGGTCGTTGTCGTTGACGAACACGATCCGCAGCGCGCCGCCCGGAACCGGCTTGCCGTTGCGCACGAGCGTCGCCTTCCACTGCTTCGTCACGCCCAGCTTCGAACCGCCCGCGATCGTCAGCTCGAGCTCGCTGCCCTTGACCTCGCGCGAGGTGAAGCGCGTGTCGAGAGGCTTCGGGATGTTCGCCTGCGCCGCCGCCACCGCCGTCTGCCACGCGGCGATCTTGGTCGCGCACTCGGCCTTCCTGATCCTCTCCGCTTCCTCCGCCTTCGCCCGCTCCTCCGCGAGCTTGCAGCCCTTGTGCTCGCGCGGCGAGCCGCTCGGACACTCGAGCTCGCACGCCGGGTTCGTCACGTCGTACGTCGTGCACGGGCGCGTCGCGACGACGTCGGCGAGGTTGGGCGGCGGCGGCACCGGCAGGTCCTTGTAGGTGACGGGCGGCTCGGGGGTGATCGCCTGGAACTTCGCGTTCAGCACGTACGCCGCGGCGTCGCCGCGCTTCGGCGCGTACACGCGGATGAAGTACTTGCCGCTCGCGTTCTCGATCGACGTCGACCGCGTGCGGCCGCGCTTGTCGTACTTCGCCTCGACGGGCCGCTGCTCCTGGTTGTAGACCTCGAACACCACCTTCAGCCCCGGGCGCGGCGGCTTGTACGTCATCTCGAGATCGAGCGTGCCGCTCTTGCCGGCGGGCAGCTCGATCGCCTTCCAGTCGACGCGGTCGCCACCCGGGTACGTGACGATGTCCTTCACCCTGGCCTCGCCGTCGACGAGCTCGATCTTCTTCGCACCCGAGATCTTGCCGTCCTCACCCGTCCGCGCGTTCTGGTGGACGGTGTGCGCACACGCGGTCAGAAGCACGGCGGACCAGATAGCTGCCCTCATGACGACCTCCAGCATCTAGTGGTAGACGACGCATGCCCGCCGCGCAATCGCCCGGATGTGGTGCAGCGTCGACTGTCGCCGCTTGGAACATCGACCGGACAATGGCCGGTCAATCTGCTGCGAGTGCGGCCCAGGTCGGAACCGCCGACAGCGGCGACGTGACGTGCGCGCGGAGCTCCGCGAGCACCGCGAGGCCCTCGGACCGCGCGAGCCGGTGCGCGAGCACGAGGTCGGCGAGCGGGCGCGCCGCCGCGTGCGGAGCGATCGCCCGCGCCGCGATCCGCAGGAGGCCGTCGTCGTCGAGCGCGACGCCCGCGCAGCGCGCCGCGATCGCCCGCGGCGCACCGAGGGCGCCCGCGCGCGGCGGCACCTGCACGCGCGCGATCGCCTCGCGCAGCGCCGGCGGCGCGAGCCCGCCGAGCACCGCCGCCGCCGCCACCTGATCCACGCCGGTGCGCAGCAGCCACGCGCGCAGGTCCACGCCCGACATCGCGAGCGCCTCGTCGAGGTTCGCCGGATGCGTGACCTGTGCGCCCTGCTTCGTCGCGATCGCCGGCATCGGAGGGATCCCGCCGATCGCCCAGCGCGCGAGCCACACGCCCGCCGGATCCGCCGCCGCGTTCGCGACGTCGGCGCGCGCCCGCGCCGGCAGCCCGGCGAGGCCGGCCTCGATCCAGCTCGGGTGCACGCCGCGCAGCCCCGCCGGCACCGTCGCCCGCGCCTGCACCGCCCACGCCGCGCGCCGCCGCCGGTCGAGCGGCGCCTCCGACAGCGCCGCGCGCGCCGCCGCCCCGGCGGGGCCGCCGATGCGCGCGAGGACCTCGGGATCGCGGCACGCCGCCGCGAGCACCTCGCCGATCACTTCACCGGCTTCTCGTGCCCGGTCTCGGCGCGGCGCCGCCGGCGCGCCGGCCGCAGCTTGTAGCGCAGCAGCTTGCCGCCGGGACCGCGCGGCAGCGCGTCGACGAACTCGATCCAGCGCGGGTACTTGTACGGCGACAGGTGCGCCTTCACGTACTCCTTGAGCTCGGCCTCGAGCTTGGGGCCGCTCTCCTGCCCGACGTTCGTGACGACGAACGCGAGCGGCTTGATCAGGCCCTCCTCGTCGTCGGCGCCGATCACGGCGGCCTCCCACACGGCCTCGTGCGCGACGAGCGCGCGCTCGACCTCCGCCGGCGACACCCACTTGCCGCCGACCTTGAACAGGTCGTCGACGCGGCCGCAGTGGTGGTACGAGCCCTCGCGGTCGACCATGAAGCGGTCGCGCGTCGTGAACCAGCCGTCGGGGCGCAGGTCGATCTCGCCCGTGCCGCTGCCGCCCCAGTAGCCGGTGAACATCGAGCCGCACTGCAGCTCGAGCGTGCCGATCTCGTCGACGCCGACCGGATCGCCGTCCTCGTCGACGAGCCGCACCTGCACGCCGGCGAGCGGCTTGCCGCACACGCCCGGGCGCACGCCCGGATCGTCGCTGCGCCCCGCGAGCGCGAACTGGAAGATCTCGGTGAGCCCGTAGCCGACGACGACCTCGGTGCCGAGCACCGAGCGGATGCGCGGGATCAGGCGCTCCGGCATGCCCTCGGCGCCGGCGACCGCGTTGCGCAGGCCGTGCAGCGGGCGCTCGATCTGCTGCGCCTCGGCGTCGTGCGCGAGCTGCGCGTACACCGACGGCGTCGCGAACAGCACCGTCGGCTGGTACGAGACGAGCGCCTCGAACAGCAGCTGGCTGTGCGGCTGCGCCGGGAACAGCAGCGACTCGGCCTGCACCGCGAGCGGCAGGAGCAGGCCCGCGCCGAGGCCGTACGCCGTCGACAGGCGCGCGACCGACAGGATGCGATCCGCCGAGCTGAGGTTCAGGAGCTCGCGCGCGAACGAGCCGTTCGCCGCCGCGATCGTGCGCTGGCAGTGCGGCACCGCGCGCAGCTCGCCCGGCCCGGAGCCGGCCGAGTAAAGGAGCAGGCAGACGTCGTTCTCGCTCATCGCCACCGGCGGCTGCGGCACCGCGCCCTCGACGATCGCGTCGTAGGCGAGGCTCCCCGGCAGGACGGGCCGCACGCAGATGACCTCGCGCAGGTCCGGCGTCTCGGTGCGCACCGCATCGACGACGCGCTCGTGCGACTCGTCGACGATCGCGATCACCGCCTGCGCGTGCAGCACGTACTCCTGCACGTCGTCGGGCGTCGACAGCTCGGACACCGGCACGGCGACGGCGCCCGCGTGGATCGACGCGAGGATCGCGGTCGCCGCCTCGATCGTGTCCTTCATGAGGATGAGGACGCGCTCGCCGCGCTGGAGGCGGAGGGCGCGCAGCGCGCTCGACAGCTTCGCGACGTGGGTCGCCAGCTCGTCGTACGTCCAGGCGCGATCACCCTCGCGCAACGCCGTGCGCGGGCCGGCGCCGTTCGCCAGCGCCGCGTCGAGCAGCCACCGAGCCAGGTTGCCGGCCATGCCCGCGTATTGTATGGGACTCCCGTCGAGACTACAAACTTCCGGTAACCATCATGCGCATCGTTGGAGGCGACCTCGGAGGCCGGGTGCTGCGCGCACCGCACGGCGCGGCCACGCGCCCGACCTCCGAAAAAGTGAGGGAGGCTCTGTTCCAGATCCTCGCGCACCGGATCGATCTCGCGGGGGTGCGCGTGCTCGACCTGTTCGCGGGGTCGGGCGCGCTCGGCATCGAGGCGCTGTCGCGCGGCGCCGCGCGCGCGACGTTCGTCGACTCCGGCCGCGCCGCGCTCGTCGCGATCCGCGCGAACCTCGCCGAGCTCGCGCTCGCCGACCGCGCCGAGGTCGTCGCCGGCGACGCGGTCGCGATCGCCGCGCGCGCCCTGCTCCCCGACGACGCGCCGTACGCGCTCGTCCTCGTCGATCCGCCCTACGCGTCGAACCTCGCGACGCGCGCGGTGTCGGCGCTGCGCCCCGAGAGCCTCGCACCCGAGGCGGTGATCGCCATCGAGCACGATCGCCGCAACGCCCCGCCCGAGTCCCTCGGAAACCTGCTACGAACGGACCAGCGGCGGTACGGCGATACCCTGATCTCGCTCTACGGAGTCCCATGACGCAGTCCAAGTCGATCGTCAACTCAGAGGGAGTCGCGGTCTATCCCGGAACGTTCGACCCGATCACGAACGGCCACCTCGACATCCTCGAGCGCGCGCTCGCCGTGTTCCCGACGGTCGTCGTCACGATCGCGCCGAACATCCGCAAGAATCCCCTGTTCTCCACGGACGAGCGCATCGGCTTCATCCGCGACGCGCTGCCGCAGTACGGCGAGCGCCTCGAGTTCGCGGTGTTCGAGGGTCTGCTCGTCGACTTCTGCAGGGGCCGCGGCGCGAGCGTCATCGTGCGCGGGCTGCGCGCCCTCGCCGACTTCGAGTACGAGTTCCAGTTCGCGCACATGAACCGCCGCCTCGCCCCCGGCGTCGACACCGTGTTCTTCATGACCGACGAGCGCAACCACTACGTCAGCTCGTCGCTCGTGAAGGAAGTCGCCAGCCTCGGCGGCGACGTCAACGGCCTCGTGCCCGCTCCCGTCGCCGCGGCGCTCGCCGCCAAGTACAAGAAGACCAGCGCATCATGACCACCTCCCCGCTCAAGCTCGCCTCCCGCCTCGATCCCATCAAGCCGTCGATCACGCTCGCCGTGACCGCGAAGGCGGCCAAGCTCAAGGCCGAGGGCGTCGACGTCGTCAGCTTCGGCGCCGGCGAGCCCGACTTCGACACGCCGGCCCACATCAAGGAGGCCGCGCGCGCCGCGCTCGCGGGCGGCGGCACCGGCAAGTACACCGACGTCGGCGGCACGCTCGCCCTGCGCAAGGCGATCGCCGGCGAGCTGTCGGCGGTGCACCGGACGACGATCGAGCCCGATCAGGTGCTCGTGTCGTCGGGCGCGAAGCACTCGCTCTACAACACCTTCATGGCGCTGATCGACCCGGGCGACGAGGTCATCATCCCCGCGCCCTACTGGGTCAGCTACCCCGACATGGTCATGCTCGCCGGCGGCCGGCCGGTGGTCCTCGAGACGCGTGAAGACGATGACTTTGCCGTGACCGCCGAGCAGGTCGCGGCCGCCGTGTCGGGGCGCACGCGCGCGATCGTGCTCAACAACCCGTCGAACCCGACGGGCGCCGTCTACACGCGCGCGCAGATCGAGGCGCTCGCGAAGGTCGTCGTCGAGAAGGACCTGCTCGTCATCTCCGATGACATCTACCGCCAGCTCGTGTACGGCGACGCCGAGTACGTCTCGATCGCGGCGGTGTCGCCCGAGCTCGCGAGGCGCACGGTGCTCGTCGACGGCGTCTCGAAGACGTACGCGATGACCGGCTGGCGCATCGGCTACACCGCGGGCCCGCTGCCGCTCATCAAGGCGATGGCGAAGATCCAGGGCCAGTCGACGTCGAACCCGTCGCACCTCGCGCAGATCGCGACGCTCGCGGCGCTCACCGGTCCGCAGGACTGCGTCGCGCAGATGCGCGCGGCGTTCGACGAGCGCCGCCAGGCGATGGTCCGCCTCCTCCGCGCGATCCCGGGCGTCACGTGCCGCGAGCCCAAGGGCGCGTTCTACGCGTTCCCGAACGTGTCGTCGTTCGTCGGCAAGCGCTCGCCCGAGGGCGCGATCCTCGACGACGACGTGCAGCTGTGCGACTGGCTCGTCGACGTCGGCAAGGTCGCCGTCGTACCCGGCTCGGGCTTCGGCGCCCCCGGCTTCGTGCGCCTGTCCTACGCGTGCTCGATGGCAAACATCGAGGACGGCGTCGGCCGGATGGCGCGCGCCCTGGCGACCCTGCGCTAAGGCGCAATTCTGGACCAGGATTTACAAGGTGATACGGTAGCGAGCCGTGAAGCTGACCCGCTTGGAGCTTGATCGATTCACTGCATTTGAACATGCAGTGTTCGAGTTCGAGTCGGGCGTCAATATCTTGATCGGTGAGAACGGCACGGGGAAGTCCCATGTCCTCAAACTCATCTACAGTCTCTCCGAGGCCATCCGGAGGCACGAGACCAAAGAGGGACTCGAGGGTGCGGCGCGGCGTTCGACCCTGGAGGATGTTCTCGCGGACACCTTGATGGGGGTTTTTCAGCCTGACGCGATTGGTCGGTTGGTACGTCGAGGAGTTGGTCGCCGAAAAGCGAAGATCCGTGCCGTCTGGTCGGCGGGCAAGAAGCAACGAGTACTCGACGTTGTCATCACCAGCCTCGGGAGATTGACGCTGTCGCTCTCGAATCCACCCGAGCTCGAGCGAGCCATCTATCTTCCAACGCGAGAGGTGCTCTCGATCTTTCCAGGGTTCATTTCCTCATACTTGAAGCGAGAGTCCTCGTTCGACCGCACGTTCTACGACCTCTGCCTGGCGCTGGATGCCAAGCCGCTCCGAGGGAGTCGAGACGAGATTCGCTCCAAGTTGCTCGCTCCGATCGAGCGGGAGCTCGGCGGTCGCGTCGTCAATGAAAACGGTCGCTTCTACCTCAAGCTCGCGGACGGCGCCATGGAGGCTCCGCTCGTCGCTGAAGGGATCCGGAAGCTGGGGATGCTCGACTACCTCATCGTGAACGGGTCGCTGACCGAGAATGGATTCCTGCTCTGGGATGAACCGGAAGCCAGTCTCAATCCTCGGCTCACCAAGCTCACCGGACACGTGGTGTTGGGTCTTGCGGACACTGGAGTTCAGAGCTTCATTGCAACTCACGACTATATTCTAACGTCCGAGCTGAGCCTATCTGCGGAACAGCAGAACTCCAGCGACACCGCATTTTTTGCGCTGGTGAGATTGCCAGACACCGAGGGAACGACGATCGAGAAGGGATCGCGTCTCGCCGAGCTGGAGCACAACTCCATCCTCAAGGCCATGTCCGACCTACATCTCCGCGAAGAACAGGTCTTTCTCGACGGGACGACGTGACCACCACGGTCCCAGTCGACGGTATCCAGTTCGACTTCGACGATTCCTGGGTCGTCACGAAGTGGGACGACTTGCGCGCCTATCGGGATGGACTCGCGAAGCTTCAGGGAGTGCTCGACGGCCACCATGAACGTACGAGGGCACTGGATCTGGTGGGCGTTAGAGAAGGCACACCCTATCTTTTCGAGGTGAAGGACTTTCGCGGTTTCGAAATCGAGAACAAATCCAGACAACTCGAGGAGTTGCCACTGGAGATCGCGCTCAAGGTCCGTGACACCATTGCAGGGCTCGTCGGAACAAGATCACTCGGAAGAGCCAGTGAGGCTCTCGAGCTTTGGATTGCAGCACTCGCTGCGGGCACAGCTGTGCGCGTGATTGCATGGATCGCCGAGGATGGGACACGTCCGGGCATCAGCCATCAGAAGCGTGCTGCACGGGCAAGCGAGCGCCTGGGTCGCCTCAAGCAACGGCTCGCGTGGCTCACACCTCGCGTCGCGGTCACAGATCCTCTCGAAAATCCACTGGCTCCGGGAGTCACGGCCTCCAGCCTTCACGGAGCAGGAGTGGCACGACGTCCCTGAGCGCCGCATGCGACAGACGTGCGGCAGCCAACTCGCCACTGTGCAACGGCTCGGCGAATTGGTACGCACGCCGCCATGAACCGAGCCCTGTCGAAGTCGCTGCTCGCCGTCGCGCTCCTCGCGGCGTGCGACAACCCCAAGTCCTCCCCCGCACCCGCGCCCGCGCCGTCTCCGTCGCCGGCGCAGCAGGAGCCGGCGGGCACGCCGCCCGCGAAGGCGCCGCCGGCGGCCGCCGGCAAGGCGGAGATCGGCGCGTGGGGCTTCGATGCGAAGGGCATGGATGCGACGACGAAGCCGGGCGACAGCTTCTGGCAGTACGCGAACGGCACCTGGGTCAAGACGACGAAGATCCCGGCGGACAAGTCGAACTACGGCATGTTCACGGCGCTCGCCGACAAGTCCGACGAGCGGACGAAGGCGATCATCGAGGGCGCGAAGGCGACCGGCGCCGGCGACGAGCAGAAGATCGCCGACACGTACAAGAGCTTCATGGACGAGGCCGCGATCGAGAAGAAGGGCTGGGAGCCCATCAAGGCCAAGCTCGAGGCGATCGGCAAGGTCACCGACGCCGCGGGCGTCGTGCAGAAGTTCGCGGAGGCGTCGCGCCAGCTCGACTCGAACCCGTTCGCCACGATCGTCACGCAGGACGAGAAGAACCCCGAGGCGCACATCGCGAACCTCGGCCAGGGCGGGCTCGGCCTCCCCGACAAGGACATGTACGACACGTCGAAGAAGCAGTTCGACAAGGTCCGCGAGGGCTACAAGAAGTACCTGACGACGATGCTCGAGTACGTCGGCACGCCGGACGCCGCGAAGCGCGCCGCGGCCGTGTACGCCCTCGAGGAGAAGCTCGCGGCCGTGCACTGGAGCCGCGTGCAGAACCGCGACCCGGTGAAGACGTACAACAAGCTGACGGTCGCCGAGCTGGAGAAGCTCGCGCCGAGCGTCGACTGGAAGCCGTGGCTGGCGGCGGTCGGCCTCGGGAAGGAGACGGCGATCAACGTCAACCAGCCGAGCGCGATCGCGGGCACGGCGAAGCTCGTGAAGAGCGAGCCGGTCGCGGTGTGGCGCGACTACCTGACGGTCCGCCTCGTCGGCGACGCGGCGCCGTTCCTGTCGAAGAAGTTCGTCGACGCGCGGTTCGAGATGTACGGCAAGACGCTGTCGGGCACCCCGCAGAACCAGGAGCGCTGGAAGCGCGGCGTCGACCTCGTGACGGGCAGCCTCGGCGAGGCCGTCGGCAAGATCTACGTCGCGAAGCACTTCACGGCGGCGACCAAGGCGCGCGCCGACGAGCTGGTCAAGAACCTGCTCGTCGCGATGGGCCACCGCCTCGACGGCCTCACGTGGATGAGCGCCGCGACCAAGGCCAAGGCGAAGGAGAAGCTCGCCACGTACAACCCGAAGATCGGCTTCCCGAAGAAGTGGCGCGACTACTCGGCGCTCAAGATCGTCGCCGGTGACGTCGTCGGCAACGCCGAGCGCACGTCGGAGTTCGAGTACAACCGCGCGCTCGCGAAGCTCGGCAAGCCCGTCGATCGCGACGAGTGGCTGATGACGCCGATGACGGTCAACGCGTACTACAACCCGGTCCTCAACGAGATCGTGTTCCCGGCGGCGATCCTGCAGCCGCCGTTCTTCGACCCGAACGCCGACGACGCGATCAACTACGGCGGCATCGGCGCCGTGATCGGCCACGAGATCAGCCACGGCTTCGACGACCAGGGCTCGCAGTACGATGCGAGGGGCGCGCTGCGGAACTGGTGGACGAAGGACGACGAGGCGAAGTTCAAGGCTGCGACGAAGAAGCTCGTCGAGCAGTACAACACGTACTGTCCGTTCCCCGGACAGTGCGTGAAGGGCGATCTGACGCTCGGCGAGAACATCGCCGACCTCGCCGGCCTCACGGTGGCGTACGAGGCCTACAAGCTGTCGCTCGGCGGCAAGCCGGCGCCCGTCCTCGACGGCATGACCGGCGACCAGCGCTTCTTCCTCGGGTGGGCGCAGGTGTGGCGCCGCCTCTACCGCGACGCCGAGCTGCAGAACCGGCTCGTGACCGACCCGCACAGCCCGTCGGAGTTCCGCACGTCGGTCGTGCGCAACCTCGACACCTGGTACGGCGCCTTCAAGGTCGACGGCAAGGAGAAGCTGTTCCTGGCGCCCGATCAGCGCGTCAAGATCTGGTAGTCGGACGCGATGCGGGTGTTATTCCCGCAATCGTAGACCGGTCGGGCGGGTCCGGCGTTGAACGCTCCCATGCGGAACGCGATCGCCGCCGCGACGGCGCTGGCCCTGGTCTGTTCGAGCACCGCCGCGACCCACGCGTTCTGTGGGTTCTACGTCAGCGGCTCGGACAAGAAGATGTTCAACGACGCCACGAACGTCGTGCTGATGCGCGCCGGCACGCGCACCGTGCTGTCGATGCAGAACGATTACCGGGGGCCGCTCGAGAACTTCGCGATGGTCATCCCCGTCCCGGTCGTGCTGAAGCCGACCGACGTGCGGGTCGTGCCGAAGGCGGCGTTCGACAAGGTCGACTCGCTGAGCTCGCCGCGGCTCGTCGAGTACTGGGAGCAGGACCCCTGTCCGTCCGCGTACGACGAATATGCCCTGGACGGCGGGATGCCCATGGGCGTGGCGCCCCCGCTGGCGGCGCCGACGCCGGCGCCGGCGCCGGCGCAGTCGGTGAGCGCTTCCGACAAGGCGGGCCGCGTCGCGGAGCGCCCGGCCGTGCCGCCGATCCTCGCGAGCTTCGCGATGCACCCCGGGACGGTGACCGCCGGCCTGCCGACGAACCTCACGTTCAGCTACGCGTTCTCGAACGAGCCGTGGCCGCCGCCGTCGTGCACGGTCGACCACGGCGTCGGCGCGACCGGCATGGGGATGGTGAAGCCGGTGTCGATCGAGGAGTCGACGACGTTCACGCTCACGTGCGCGAACTCGGCGGGCAAGTCGACGAAGGCGTTCAAGGTCAACGCCGTCAAGATCGAGGCGCAGTTCGACGTCGAGGAGTACCAGATCGTGATCCTGTCGGCGAAGGAGGCCGCGGGCCTCAACGACTGGCTCAAGATCAACGGCTACAAGATCCCCGAGGGTGCGGAGCCGCTGCTGCGCCCGTACGTCGAGAGCGGCTCGAAGTTCTTCGTCGCGAAGGTCGACCCGGCGAAGGTGAAGATGGTCGACGGGCGCGTGGCGCTGTCGCCGCTGCGCTTCCACTACGACAGCGAGGACTTCTCGCTGCCGATCCGCCTCGGCATGGCGAACAGCTCGGGCAAGCAGGACCTGATCGTCAACATCATCTCGCCCGACAAGCGCTACGAGGTCGCGAACTACAAGAACGTGATGATCCCGACGAACTTCAACGTGCTGCCGCTCGTGAAGGACCGGTTCGCGGAGTTCTACGCGGCGCTGTTCGACAAGACGCTCGAGGCGAACCCGGGCGCGGTCGTCACGGAGTACGCGTGGACGTCGCAGCCGACGCCGCAGTGGGGCGGCGGTGCGAAGTGCGACCCGTGTCCGCCGGTGATCCCCGACGACAAGGACATCGTGCTGC
Source organism: Deltaproteobacteria bacterium (assembly GCA_019637375.1). Classification (GTDB taxonomy): domain Bacteria; phylum Myxococcota_A; class Polyangia; order Haliangiales; family Haliangiaceae; genus JABFXX01. The sequence goes on from JAHBVW010000085.1 coordinate 16,368, forward strand.
TCGGCGGCGACATCATCGGCGGCAACGTCGCGAAGGGCGGCATGGTGCTGACGCGCCTGCACGCGCGCTACGGCGCGAAGGACATGAAGGACGACCTGCGCTTCTCCGAGGCGAAGCCCATCACGGGCGGCCGCGAGGTGATGAACGGCGCGATGCTCGAGACGGGCGCGACGCCGTCGGCGCAGAACTTCTTCCAGGCGCGCTACGCCGTGCGCCACTGGTGGACCGGCCCGGTGAAGTGCTCGAGCCCGCGCCGCCAGGTGTGGGGCGGGCCGCCGCACGGCATCGCCGCCTCCCCGACGAAGGCGGCGCAGAAGACGGCGTTCGCGCCGCGCGGCGGGTTCGCGCTGGCGACGGTGGTCGGGCGCGACCTGTGGGAGATCGGCCTCAGGCGCACCGTTCCGGCGCCGGCGGCGCCCAAGGCGACTGTGCCGACGACGCCGAAGAAGTCGGTGTGGCTCGGCCTGGGCGCCCTCGCCGGCCTCGCGATGATCGGCGTCGGCGCCCTGCGCTCGCGCCGGCGCGACGACGAGCTCTGAGCCGCCCGCCACGGCGCTACGGCGAGGACGAGCAGGGAGGCCGTGCGTCGCACGCCACCGCGACGACGAGCTGTGAGCCCGTGCGGCGACGGCGGCCGCGAGGGCGAGCTGGGAGGCCGTGCGGCGCCGCCGCGACGACGAGCTCCGAGTGTGCGTAGGATGAGCGCATGATCGCGCTCGACGAGATCCGCGCCGCGGCCGACAGGATCGGGGGGCGGCTGCACAGGACGCCGCTGGTGCGGCAGACGCTGATCGGGGAGCGGGCCGGGGTCGAGCTGTGGGTGAAGTGCGAGCTGTTCCAGAAGACGGGCTCGTTCAAGCCGCGCGGCGCGCTCCACAAGGTGCTGTCGCTCGGCGAGGCGGAGCGGGCGCGCGGCCTGGTCACGGTGTCGGCCGGGAACCACGCCGCGGCGGTGGCGTGGGCGGCGCGCGAGGTCGGTGCGCCGGCCGTCGTGGTGATGCCCGAGGACGCGCCGCGCAGCAAGCTCGACGCCGTGCGCGGCTACGGCGCCGAGGTCGTGCTGCACGCCGACCGCGCGACGCTGTTCGACCGGCTGCGCGAGGTCGAGCGCGCGCGCGGCCTGACGTTCGTGCACCCGTTCGACGACCCGGCGGTGCTCGCGGGCGCCGGCACGGTCGGGCTCGAGATCGCCGAGGACCTGCAGGACCTCGACGTCGTCGTGGTCCCCGTCGGCGGCGGCGGCCTGCTCGGGGGCGTGGCCTCGGCGCTGCGCGCGCTGTCGCCACGGACGCGGATCGTGGCCGTCGAGCTCGCCTCGTGCCCGGGCCTCGCCCCTGCCCTCGCCGCCGGCGCACCCGTCACCGTCGCGCGCGACCGCACCACGATCGCCGACGGCCTCACGCCGCCGTTCGTCGGCGCCCTGCCGCTCGCGATCGCGCGCGCGGCCGGCGTCGAGGTCGTCGCGGTCACCGACGAGGCCATCGTCGACGCGATGCGCGCCCTCATGACGCGCGGCAAGCTCTACGTCGAGGGCTCGGGCGCCGCCGCCACCGCCGCGGTCCTCGCCGGCGCCGCACCGCGCGGCACCCGGGTCGTCGCGATCGCCAGCGGCGGCAACATCGACCCCGCGCGTGCGTTCACCGTCCTCGGCTGACGGCGTGTACGATCGGTAAAGTGCCGAGCACACGGACCCTCGAGATCCATCACATCCCCCTCAGCGGCACCGGCGACGCGACGCTGATCCTCGAGAAGGTCGACCGCGCCGTCGCGTGGTCGATCCTCGTCGACGGCGGACACACCGCCGACGGCGAGGACGTCGCCGCGTACGTCCGCGCGCAGGGCGTGGCGCAGCTGACGACCATCGTCACCACGCACTACGACATCGACCACAGCAACGGGATCAAGCGCCTGCTCCAGCTGTCGCGCGCGGCCGGCGGCGCGACGCCCCTCATCGGGCCGACGACGACGAAGATCCTCGACCGCGGGATGACGCTTGCGAGCTCGAGCGGACGGAAGCGCGAGCGGGCGTTCCCCTACTTCTACGTCGCGAACCAGCAGGTGGACGGCTACTTCGATCAGCTGCCGCAGGTGATCGATCAGTGGCCGACGTGGGTGCGCCAGGAGGACTTCGATCGCCCGACCGCGCTGGTGCTCACGGCGCGACCGACCGACCCGGTGACGCGGGACGCCCTGGTCTTCCACGACGGGAACACGTTTCTCGCCGCGGACTGGCTGCTCGGGCAGAGGCTGACGCCCACGAGCACGCCGATCGCGGTGCGCGTCATCGCGGTGAACAGCGTGGCGCTCGACGCCACCGGGCGGTCGGCGATCCCGATGCTCACCGAGGAGGAGGCCGAGGCGATCGACGGCCCGATCGACGACTTCGACGGCGACCTCGCGGAGGAGCTCGGCGACGAGGCCTCCAACGCCGGCAGCATCGCGCTCGTCGTCGAGTGGGGCACCGGCGACGAGGGCGACGGCGGCTTCCGCTACTTCGTCGGCGGCGACCTGACGCGCGCCGGCGAGATCTCGCTGACGAAGGGCTACCTCGCGCACCGGCGCGTCCACGCGCTCAAGCTCGACCACCACGGCTCGGCCGGCTCCAACCACCAGGGCTTCCTCGCCGTCGTGCGCCCGAGCGTCGCGTTCGCGAGCAACGGGATCGACAACTCCGAGGGGCACCCGTCGGTGACGACGATGAAGCGCCTCGAGCTGCCGAAGTGGCGGATGTGGGGCAGCCGGACGCCGACCGTGCCGAACACGCTGTGGCGCCTGTTCTGCACCGGCTGGTACTACGGCCCGCGCCGGAAGAAGTCGCGCGACCAGGTGCCGCTCGCGCAGCTGCCGCTCGACTACCCGAGGACCGTCGCCGCGGGCGACCAGGACCCGCCCCTGGCGGGCGCGATCGTCGTGCGCGTCGACGACACGGACGTCGCCAGCGCCACCCACGCCGGGTGGGTCAAGTATCACGATGCCAACACCGGCCTGTCCGCGCCGTTCGCGATCCGCCGCGCGGCCCCGACACCGGCCGCGCCGCTCGCGCGCGAGGCGGGTGTGCCGGCGCCGGCGACGATGCGGCTCGCGCGGGAGGCCGGCCCCCCCGCGCCGACCGCGATGCCGCTCGAGCAGCTGAAGGCCGAGCTCGACCAGCGCATCGGCACGTCGGGCCGGCTCGAGATCGGCGCCGGCCTGCTCCCCGGCGCGCTGTTCGGCGCCTGGCTCGACACGCTCCCCGACCGGCGGCTGACGATCGCCGTGACCGAGATGCCGGCCATCACGAACGACGTGCTGAGCTTCAGCGGCACGCTCGACGGCACCTGGACGCCCGGCGCGGGAGGCGGCGCGCTGTCGGCCGCGACGCTCGGGTTCGCGGTGTCCGGCGATCCGACCGACACGGCGCTCGCGGTGCGCGCGGCGACGTGGACGCCGGCGGAGGGAGCGCTGCCCGCGTGGACGCTGTCGGGCACGATGGTCGACGACACGCCCTCGCTCACCGCCGCCGGCGAGCCGCCGCACGCGGTGCTCGACCTGTCGGCGAAGAGCTCGCCCGCCGTGGCGGTCGCGGACGCGTGGTCCGCGCTCGCCGATGAGGACGCCGCGCAGTCGCCGCTCGCGTTCGCGATCGGCCTCTTCTCCGGCGCGCTCGACGTCGCGAGCGTCGCGCTGCGCCTCGCGATGGACGCCCGGCTCGGCGTCACCACGAGCGTGGCGTTCGGCCCCGACACGAGCATCGCCGACAAGATCCCGAAGCTGTCGCTCCTCACGCCGCGCGCGACCGTCGCCGGGACGCGGCGCGGGGTCCCGCTCGTCGCGAGCGCCTCGCTCGGCCTGTCCGCGACGCTCTCCGGCGCGCCGTTCGACGGCAGCTCGATCGCGCTCGCGTTCGGCTGCGACGGCCAGGTCTCGGTGACGTGCTCGCTCGACGGCGTGACGTTCGACGACGCCGTGCAGAAGGTCGCGGCGTGGGCCGGCGTGCACGTCGACCTCGCGCCGCTGCAGAAGCACCTGCCGATCGGCGACCCCGCGGTCACCGGGTTCGACGCGACGTTCGACCTCGCGACCCACGCGCTCACCGACGCGGGCGTTACGTTCGCGACGACGGTCGCCGGCGCGACCCTCGACGCGCGCGTCGCGCTCGTGAACCCCGCGATCGAGGTGTGGATGCTCGCGAGCCCCGGGATCCCCGGGCACAAGCCGATCCGGCTGACGCGCGTGCTGCAGGACCTGCTGAAGCCGCTCGGCCTCGACCTGTCGAGCAAGGACGACATCGAGCTCGATCGCTTCGACGCGTGCGCGCAGCTGCACGGCTGCTCGATCGCGTTCGGCATCGCCGCGCCGCACGCGCTCACCGTCGCCGGGCACACGCTGCCGCCCGGCACGCTCTCGGTCGACGTCGCGATCCTCGAGACCGGCGACGCGCCGGTGGTCGAGGCGTTCGTGGACCTCGAGGTCACGCTCGGCGACGGCGCCGATGCGGTCACGACCGACCTCGCGGTCGGGTACGAGGACAAGAAGTGGACGCTCGGGCTCTCCGTCGCGAGCGCGCAGCCGTGCTCGCTCGAGCGGGTGATCGAGCTCGCGCAGCCGTACGCGCCGATCCACCTCCCGAAGCTGCCGACCTTGCCCGTCGACCTCGAGCTCACCGAGGTCGACCTCCAGGTGACGCTGCCCTCGCTCGGGTTCACCTTCACCGCCGACGTCCAAGCGACGCCGCACGACGGCCTCGAGCGGTTCGGGATCGAGAAGGCGAGCGCCACGATCGAGGTCGAGGTCGGGGAGAGCAGCGACGACGCGGCCTCGTGGTCCGTGGCGGTCGCGCTGCCGCTCGCGATCCGCGACGCCCACTTCCGCGTCGAGGTCCTCGCGAGCGGTCCCGGCGGCGACGTCGCCGTGCAGATCCTGATGCAGGACGCGAAGCTCTCGCTCGACCCGCTCGAGGTGCTCGACAAGCTCGGCGTGAAGGGCCTCCACGGGCACGTCGCCGACGCGCTGAAGAAGCTCGTCCCGACGATCACCGCGCTCGACGCGATCCTCGACCTCGCCGGCCCGTCGCTCGCGATCGCCGCGGCGACGGTGGTGGACGGGATCGACGTCGACGTGCTGTTCGCGATCGACGACGCCGGCGGCACGGCGAACGTCGTCGCCGGCATCGGCGTGATGTCGACGCCGGAGCACCAGCTCACGCTCGCGAACGCGCCGTTCGTGAAGAAGCACCTCGCGGAGCTCGGCTGCTTCGAGCTCGGCGCCGCGTGCGTGATGATCGCGTCGCAGGCGGGCGCGGTGGCCAAGCTCCCGCCGCTGCCGTTCACCGAGCCCGGCCAGGACCCGTTCGCGAAGCTCGGCCGCCTCGAGTTCCCGGACCCGAACGGGAGCGCGGCGCCGATCGTCGTGTTCGGCGCGACGATCGGCATCGCGTCGGGCGTCGAGCGCGGCGGCAACCAGGACGGCAAGTTCAAGAAGTCGCTCGGGCACACGAAGAAGATCTTCGGCGACTCGCTCGACAAGGCGGAGCTGTTCCTCGCCGGCCAGGTCTCGCTCGGGGACCCGCCGTCGCTCGACCTGCGCGTGAGCCTCGAGGTCCCGCCGAAGCTCAGCGGCCGCTCGCGCGGCAAGGCGTTCAGCCACGACCTCGCGAGCGCGTTCGTGCGGTTCTGGTACCAGGAGCCGAACATCGCGATCGAGATCGGCGGCGAGCTCGACCTCCACCTGTCGTGCGTCGACGAGAAGGTGAAGTTCGTCGGCGGCGTCGGCATCACCGAGGATGAGGTCGAGGCGTTCTTCGACCTGAAGATGGACCCGGGGCCGCGCCCGCGCGACCTCAACCTCAACCTCCGGGAGCTCGCCGTCGAGATCGGGTTCGTGTTCGACGAGGAAGGCGTCGGCATCGACGCCGGCGCGATGGCGACGTTCTCCGAGGACACGTCGCGCGGGCGGAACACGTACATGCTGGGCGCCGTGATCGGGCTCGACGAGAGCGACCCCGTGCCCTACCCCATGTTCGAGGCGCTGATGCTGCGCGCGACGAGCCTCACGTTCGAGGACCTCGTGGAGCTACACGTCCCGCCGCTGCACGTCGAGGCGAAGGGCTTCCTCGCCCACTTCGCGCTGTACGAGACGTTCGCGATGGTGGTCAACGCCGGCGGCGGCGCGCTGCTCCTGCCGAACGGCGAGCCGGCCGGGACGGGCTTCTCGATCGCGACCGCGCTCAGGATCTACGGCTTCGACGCCTACGTCGCGATCGCGGCGAGCTCGAGCGGCGGCGAGATCAAGCTCCAGACCTCCGCGATCGACTTCGGCCCGGTCAAGATCACCGGCCACGCCAAGCCCGTCGAGACCGTGTGGTACTCGACGGAGAGCCGCGGCAAGAAGGGGCTCGCGCTGCGTCACAAGGACGGCCTCCTGCCGCTCGGCGCCACGGAGCACCGCCAGACGATCGTGAAGGGCGGCGGGCCCGAGATCGTGCTGCAGACGAAGGCGCCGTACCTGAAGGCCGACCTGCGCGTCGAGCTCCTCGGGCTGCACGCGCACCTCCCCGGCGACTTCCAGCCCGATCAGCTCGGCTTCAGCTTCGTGTGGAGCTTCAAGGGGCTCGACGACCACCACGCGCTGCACGTCGAGCTGAGCTGCCGCATCGACAACCACGGCTTCTACGCGCACGGCAAGGGCGACGTCCGGCCCGGCAACATCATCCCCGACGGCGGCAAGTTCTATCACACGGGCGAAGCCGAGCTCACGATCGACCTCCCGTACCACCACATCGGAGACGTCTCGACGGACCTCTCGACGGACGGCTCGCACCGCAAGCCCGACGCGAGCCTGCGCGTCAACTGCAAGCGCAAGCACGACTGGCTGCCGCACCTCGACTTCCGCATCGACACCCACGATCTCACGCAGGGCACGAAGCACGTGTTCGACCTGATCGCGGACGCGCTGTGGCGCGCGATCGACCACGCGCGCGCGTGACGGCGATCAGCCGCCGCAGGCCTGCGCGAGCGCGCTGGAGAAGTCGAGCGCGTTCTTCACGCGGTACGTCAGGTCGCCGGCGAGGATGTCGTCCTTGAACGAGATCTCGAGCTGGTTGCCGTTGTCGACGCGCACGCGCGTGGCATTCGCGCCGGGCATGAACTGCGCGAACCAACGCGGCATCTCGCCCCAGAACATCATCTTCTGGCGCTCGAGCTCGTCGGCGGAGTCCTCGATGTAGATGCCCGGGGCGATGAAGAACTGCAGCTCGCTCGAGCTGGCGTCGTTGTCCCACACGTCGTCGCGCTGACCCGGCGGCTTGGGCTGTGCCTCGCGATCGAAGTGCACGACGAGGTCGCCGCGCTGCGTGCGCGCCTTCATCTCGAGCTCGAACGTGCCCCACGTGATGTCGACGAGGATGCGGAACGGGCGGCCGCCGTACGTGCCGCTGAACCAGATCTTGTCATCGTCGCGGCGCTCCTTGACGCTGCCGTCGGGCGCGAGCTGCTGGAGCTGCTGGAGCTTCCAGCCGGCGACCTGCCACTTCTGCTGGTCGTCGTCGATGTCGTCGAACTTGCCGTACAGCCACGGCGGCAGGTTCTCGCACTGCGAGAACGACGCGCCCGCCGTGACCATGCCGTCGCACATCGCCCCGGCGAAGTTGCACTGCGTGACCTCGGCCCCATCCCAGCGCGTGCCGCGCAGGTCCGCGCCGCTGAAGTCGCACTGCGTGACGTTCGCCTTCACGAAGACGGCGTTCGTCAGCACGGTGCGCTTGAACTCGCACTGGGTGATCTCCTTGCCCTGGAAGTTGCGGCCCGCGAGGTTCTTGCCGCTGAGATCCTGCTGGGTGAAGTCGTCGCCGCCGCCCCCGCCGTCTCCAAACATACTGTCGAAGAAGCCCATCCGCGAAGCCTACACTCGCCGCGTGAACCTCGTCCACGCCACCGCGCGCACCGTCACGCCCGGGCGGTTCGCGCCGCTCGGCGCGACCCCCGACGCGCGCGGCACCAACTTCGCGATCTACAGCCAGCACGCGACGGAGGTGTACCTCCAGCTCTTCGATCGCCCCGGCGGCCCGCCGACGGACACGATCCTCCTCGCGCAGCGCACGCGGTTCATCTTCCACGCGCACGTCGCCGGCGTCGCGCCCGGGCAGCTCTACGGCTACCGCGTGCGCGGGCCGTACGATCCGGCGCGCGGGCACCGCTTCAACGAGTGGAAGCTCCTCGTCGATCCGTACGCGAAGGCGCTCGCGGGCGACCTCGCGTACGACGACCACCTGATGCTCGGCTACGACCGCGCGAGCCCCGCACGCGACCTATCGTACGACGCGCGCGACAACGCGCACATCGCGCCGAGGAGCGTGGTGGTCGCCGACGACGACTTCGACTGGGAGGGCGACGCGCATCCCGACCTGCCGTTCGAGGAGATGGTGATCTACGAGGTGCACCTGAAGGGCTTCACCGCGCACCCGTCGTCCGGCGTGCGCTCGCCCGGCACGTACCTCGGCTTCATCGAGAAGATCCCGCACCTCGTCGACCTCGGGGTCAACGCCGTCGAGCTGCTGCCGCTGCACCAGCGCGGCGTCGCCGAGTTCCTCGTGCAGCGCGGCCTCACGAACTACTGGGGCTACGACACGCTGTCGTTCTTCGCCCCCGAGCGCGCCTACCGCGCCGGCACCGCGCACGGCGACGAGGTGCGCGAGATGAAGACGCTCGTGCGCGAGCTCCACCGCGCCGGCATCGAGGTCATCCTCGACGTCGTCTACAACCACACCGTCGAGGGCAACGAGACCGGGCCGACGGTGTCGCTGCGCGGCGTCGACAACGCGACGTACTACGCGCTCACCGGCTCGCCCGAGCAGCCGGCGCGCGGCTACCAGGACTGGGCCGGCTGCGGGAACAGCCTCGACCTCACGAAGCGGCAGACGATCCGGCTCGTCATGGACTCGCTGCGCTACTGGCGCGAGGTCATGCACGTCGACGGCTTCCGCTTCGACCTCGCGAGCGTGCTCGGGCGCGACGACAAGGGCGCGTTCCGCAAGGTCGCGAGCTTCTTCGACGTGATCGGGCAGGATCCGACGCTCGCCGACGCGAAGCTGATCGCCGAGCCGTGGGACCTCGCGACGTACCAGGTCGGCAACTTCCCCGTCGACTGGTCCGAGTGGAACGGGCGCTTCCGCGACACCGCGCGGCGCTTCGAGAAGGGCGACGCCGGTCAGGTGCCGGACCTCGCGTACCGGCTGTCGGGGTCGAGCGACCTGTACGGCGACGACGGGCGGCACCCGTACAACACGATCAACTTCGTGACCTGCCACGACGGGTTCACGCTGTGGGACCTGGTCAGCTACGACCGCAAGCACAACGAGGCGAACCTCGAGGACAACCGCGACGGCGCGAACGACAACGCGTCGTGGAACTCCGGCGCCGAGGGTGACACCGGCGACGCCGAGGTGCTGGCGCTGCGCCGCCGCCGCGCGCGCAACCTGATCGTGCTGCTGCTGTTCGCGGCGGGGACGCCGATGCTGCTCGGCGGCGACGAGGTGCTGCGCACGCAGCGCGGCAACAACAACGCGTACTGCCAGGACAACGAGCTGTCGTGGCTCGACTGGCGGCTGGCCGGCGAGCACCGCGACTTCCTCGCGTTCGTGACGAAGTGCATCGCGTTCCGCCGCGCGTATCCGGTGCTGCAGCGCCGCGCGTTCTTCACCGGCCGCGACGCGAACCAGGATGCGGTGCTCGACCTGTGCTGGTTCGGCGCCGACGGCAAGGCGCCCGCGTGGGGCGATCCGGACCTGCGCACGTTCGGCTACCTCCTCGACGGCGAGGAGGCGCACCTCCCGGGCGACTACGTCATCTTCGTGCTGCTCAACGCGTCGTGGAACGAGCACGCCATCGCGCTCCCGTACCCCGGCGGGCACCGGCGCTGGGCGCGCGTGATCGACACGTCGCTCGCCGCGCCGGATGACTTCGTCGACGACGGCGTCGCGCACGACGGCGCGACGTACCTCGCCGGGCCGCGCTCGAGCGCCGTGCTGCTCGCCCGCCCGGTGTAGGCTCGCGCGGGATGAACCGCGAGTTCGCTTTCCCGGGGACGCGCCCGCGCTACGCGCCCGACCGCGTCGTCGACCTCCAGCACATCGCGCTCGTCCTCGACGTCGATCCGCGTGCGCGCACGCTGTCGGGCACGGCCACGCTGCGCGCCGCCGTCGTCGCGCCGAACACGCGCGCGGTCGAGCTCGATGCCGTCGAGCTGGCGATCGACGGCGTGCGCGTCGACGGGAAGGACGCGGCGTACCGCCACGACGGGCGGCGCCTGCGCGTCGAGCTCGCCCGCCCGGCGGCCGCCGGCGCCGAGCTCGTGATCGCCGTCGCCTACCACGGCACCCCGCGGCGCGGCCTGTACTTCATCGCGCCCGACGACGGCTACCCGCGCAAGCCGCTGCAGGTGTGGACGCAGGGCCAGGACGAGGACTCGCGCTACTGGTTCCCGTGCGTCGACACGCCGAACCAGAAGGCGACGTCCGAGGTCGCGGTGACCGTGCCGGCGAGCATGTTCGCGCTGTCGAACGGCGTGCTCGTCTCGGACCGCACCGAGGGCGACCGGCGCACGCTGGCGTGGCGGCTCGACGTGCCGCACTCGTGCTACCTGGTCACGCTCGCCGTCGGCGACTTCGCGGCGATCGAGACGCGGTGGCGCGACGTGCCCGTCTTGTACTACGTCGAGCGCGGCCGCGAGGCCGCCGCCGAGCGCACGCTGGCGCGCACGCCCGAGATGCTCGAGCTGTTCTCGACGAAGTTCGGCGTGACCTACCCGTATCCGCGCTACGCGCAGGTGTTCGTCGCGGACTTCATCTTCGGCGGGATGGAGAACACGAGCGCGACGACGCTGACCGACACGATCCTCATCGACGAGCGCGCCTCGCTCGACTACGACATCGACGCGCTCGTCGCGCACGAGCTCGCGCACCAGTGGTTCGGCGACCTCGTGACGTGCCGCGACTGGGGCGAGGGCTGGCTCAACGAGGGCTTCGCGACGTACGCCGAGTACATCTGGCGCGAGCACCACGAGGGGCGCGACGCCGCCGACCTCGAGCTCGACGAGTGGGGCGAGATGTACTTCGGCGAGGACGCGAACCGCTATCGGCGCACGATCGCGACGAAGCTGTACGACGAGCCCATCGACATCTTCGATCACCACCTGTACGAGAAGGGCGGGCGCGTCTTGCACATGCTGCGCGCGCTCCTCGGCGACGACGCGTTCTACCGCGCGCTCGCGCACTACCTCGACAAGCACCGGCACGGCGTCGTCGAGTCGCGCGACCTGGCGCGCGCCGTCGAGGACGCGACCGGCAAGAACGTGGACTGGTTCTTCAGCCAGTGGGTGATCGACGGCGCCGGCCACCCCGAGCTCGAGGTCGAGCTCCGGTGGGACGCCGACCGCGAGCTCGCGGTCGTGACGGTCGAGCAGGTGCAGCGCGTCGAGGGCCGCACGCCGCTGTTCCGCATCCCGATGCGCGTGCGCTTCCGCGCGGGTGGACGGGACGTCGACGTGCCGCTCGAGATCGTCGAGAAGAAGCACGTGTTCCACCTGCGGCTCGAGCGCGAGCCCGAGCAGGCGATCTTCGACCCGGGGAAGGTGCTGCTGTCGGCGACGAAGACCGACAAGCCCGAGCCGATGTGGATCGCGGAGCTCGCGGGCGCGACGCTCGCGATCGATCGCGGCTACGCGGCGAACGCGCTCGCGCGGCGCGGTGGACCGGCCGCCGAGCGCGCCCTCGCGCAGGCGCTCCGCGAGGACCGGTACTGGGCGGTGCGCGGCGCGGCGGCGCGCGGGCTCGCGACGCTGCGCACGGCGACGGCGCGCGACCGGCTGATCGCGGCGCTCGCGACGGAGCCCAACGCGCGGGCGCGGCGCGCGATCGCGCGGGCGCTCGGCGAGTACACGCTGGACGCGGCGGCGGGCGCGGCGCTCGCGCAGGTCGTCGAGCGCGGCGACGCGAGCTACTTCGTCGAGGCCGAGGCCTGCCTCGCGCTCGGCAAGACGCGCACGGCGCGCGCCGGCGAGCTGCTGCGGCTCGCGGCCGGGCGCGAGTCGTTCACCGACGTGATCCGCCAGCACGCGTACCGCGGCCTCGCCGAGGCGCGCGACGACGGCGCGCTCGGCCTCCTCGTCGACGGCGTCCGCTGGGGCCGCGTCACGCAGGGACGCCGCGCCGCCGCGATCGCGCTCGCCCAGCTCGTGCGCGGCCGGCGCGACCGCGAGGCCCGCGACGTGCGCGAGCACCTCGAGCGCCTCCTGTTCGACCGCGACTTCCGCGTGCAGGCGGCGGCGATCGAGGCGCTCGCGACCATCGGCGATCCGACGGCGAACGCCGCGCTGCGCCGCATGGTCGAGCGCGAGCTCGATGGGCGCCTCCGCCGCCGCGGCCGCGAGGTCATGCGCGACCTCGACGAGGGCGCCCCGCTCGGCGACGAGGTCCGGCGCCTGCGCGACGAGCTCGGCGAGCTCCGCTCGATCGCAGGCACCCTGCGCGAGCGCCTCGAGCTCCTCGAGGCCGGCCGCCCCGGCGCGCCGAAGGCGCCGAAGGCGACGAAGTCGACGAAGTCCAGGCAGCCGAAGAAGCCGAAGCGGCCGAAGAAGCGGTGACCGCCGCCACGGGCCAAGACCTATCTGCGCATCTCGCGCGTCTCGCTCGACCTCGACGGCAGCGGCGCCACGCTCGCGCTCGGCGGCGCGTTCCGAGCTAGCCCGGATCATTCACGACCGCTGAGGTGAGGCTTCTCGCTCGGCGGCGAAGGCACCTCGACGTGTTCGTCGGCCGGCGATCCGGGTAGCACGGCCTCGCAGTCGCGGCCCTCGGAGCGCCACTTGATCTGCAAGGCTTTGGACGGGGCTGCTCGTGGTCCCGCGTGCGA
>JAHBVW010000086.1 GCA_019637375.1 Deltaproteobacteria bacterium
CGCGGCGAGGCGCCGGATCCGTGCGAGGCCGGCGCGGCCGAGATCGCGGCGGTGTGGTCGACGGATCGCGCCGCGGCGATCCGCGCGAACGTGGCGGCGAAGGAGGCCGCGCGCGTCGGCGCGGCGATCGACGGGTGGTCGGAGCGCTGGGCCGGCGCGTACCGCGGCGTGTGCCGGGCGGGACGCGGCGCGTGGTCGCGCGAGCTCGCCGACAAGGGCATGGCGTGCCTCGCGCGCCACAAGCGCGAGCTCGCGGCGACCGTCGACGTGCTCGCGACGGCGCCGCGGCTCGCCGGGCGCGGCGACGACATCGCCGCCGCGCTCGCGCGCCCGGAGAGCTGCGCGGACGCGGCGCACCTCGCCGCCGCGGTGCCGCTGCCCGACGATCCGGCGGCCGCGCGCGACGTCGAGACCCACTTCGCCGAGCTCGCGAAGGCCGAGGCGCTGATCGCGGCGGGGCAGCCCGCGGCGGCGAAGGCGCTGATCGCGCCGGCGAAGGCGCTGGGGGAGAGCTCGAGCTACAAGCCGCTGCTCGCGCGCGCCCACTACCTCGGCGGCCGCGCCGCGTCGGCGCGGCTCGACTACGCCGCGGCGTTCGCGGCGTACCGGGACGGTTACTACGCCGCGCGCGCCGGCCGCGATCCGGCGACGGCGACCGCGTGCGCATCGGCCGCGGCGCTGTCGCTGCTCGATCTGTCGCGCGATCCGGAGGCCGTCGAGTGGGCGAAGCTCGCCGAGGCCGAGGCCGGCGCCGGCGGCGACCCGCGCCTCGACGCGCAGGTCCACGGCGCGCTCGCGGCGGTGACGAAGGACGCGAAGGTCGCGCTCGGCTACGCCGACCGCTGCGTCGCGTACGCCGCGCAGCAGACGACGCGCCCGCACACCGAGGCGTACCGCCAGCGCGCGGAGCTCCGCGACAAGGTCGGCGACGTCGCCGGCGCGCTCGCCGACCTCGACGAGGGCGAGCGCCGTGTCCGCGCGATGGACGGCGACGAGCTCGACGTCGCGGTCCTCGAGCGCGAGCGCGCGCTGTACCTCACGCGCGTGCGCCGCACCGACGACGCGATCGCCGCCGCCCGGCGCGGGCTCGCGATCGCCGAGCGGGTGGCCGGGCCGGACAGCCCGGCCACGATCGACGCGATCGGCGTCCTCGCGATGACGCTCAAGGAGGCCGAACGCTACGAGGAGGCGCTGCCGCTGTTCGAGCGCGCGATCGCGCACGACGAGCCCGGCAGCTACAACCTCGCGAGCGACCTCAACAACCGCGCCGATCTCGACGCCGCGATGGGCAACCTCGACCAGGCGCTCGCGACCTGGGAGCAGGCGCGCGCGATGTTCGCCGCCATCACCGGCGAGGCGTCGTACGAGGTCGGGATGGTCGCGCTCAACGTGTGGAACGGCCTCTACCGCGCCGGCCGCCCGGTCGGGCCGGCGGCGTCCCACGCGGCGCTCGCCGTCAAGGTGTTCGCGGCGACGCCGGAGGCGTCGACGTACGCACAGGCGCTGATCGCGCTGGGCACGAGCGAGCTCGAGAACGGCGACGCGGCCCACGCCGCGCAGCACCTCGCCGACGGGCTGGGCAAGATCGGCGACGACGCGGGCTGGCGGCTGCGCGCCCGCCTCGGGCTCGCGAGGCTCGAGCCGGCGCGCGCGAGGGAGCTGCTCGCGGCGGCCCGCGCCGACGCGGTGGCCACGAAGCAGCCGGATCGCGTCAAGGAGATCGATGCCCTGCTCGCGCGGTTGCAGTAACGTCGAGGCGTGGCCGCCGAACCAGAGGCCGAGGACCGGATCCGCGCCGCCTGCGACGCGAAGGCGTTCGATCGCGCGGCGACGATCGCCCTCGAGACCTACGGCGACGAGCTGATGAGCTACCTGGTCGCGCTGCTGCGCAATGCGACCGACGCCGACGATGTGTTCGCCGCCGTGACCGAGAGCCTGTGGAAGAACCTGCCGCGGTTCCGGTGGGACAGCTCGCTCCGGACGTACGCGTACACGATCGCGCGCCGCACGTTCCTCAAGCACCTGCGCGATCCGCAGCGCGCGCGGCGCGAGGCGCTGTCGACCGAGTCGTTCCAGGCGATCGCCGCGCGGCCGCGCACACGCACCGCGACGTACCTGCGCACCGAGACCAAGGACAAGATCGCCGAGCTGCGCGCGCAGCTCGATCCCGAGGACCAGACCCTGCTGATCCTGCGCGTGAACCGCCAGCTGCCGTGGCGCGACGTCGCCCGCATCATGCGCGACGACGACGACGACGACGACGACGGCGACGGCGGCGACGACGACGACCTCGACCGGCGCGCGGCCGCGCTGCGCAAGCGCTTCGAGCGGCTGAAGGACGAGCTCCGCGAGAAGGCGAAGCTCACCTGAGGACGCCCTCGATGACCTGGCGCGCGATCGGGTGGTAGCGCGCCTTCGCGGCGGCGAACGTGCGCTCGGCGACGGGGCGCGTGCGCGGATCGGAGGCGAGCGCGACGTAGAGCGGCCGGAGGTACTTCATGCGCCCGACGGAGCCGAGCACCTCCTCCACGCGCGGCACGACGGCGTGGTAGCCGGACACGAGCGCGAGCTCGAGCCAGGTCACGAGGATCTCGTGGTTCGTGCGGCGGGTGAGTGCGAACTTCTCGTCGAGGGCGCGCAGGGTGTCGACGGACACCGGGCGCGGTAGGGCCTCGAGGTAGAGCTGCCACTCGACGGGCGTCGGCGGCTCGGTCGCCGGCGGGCCCCGGCGCGCGGCGGCCTCGATCGCGTCGAGCCGCGCCGACACCGCGCGCGGCGCGCCGTCGGGGATGCCCGGGGCGTCGATCCAGCGCTCGGCGCCGACGCGCGCGAGCGTGCCGGGGAGCGCCGCCTCGAAGCTGGCGAGGAAGTCGTCGGTGGTGACGGCGCCGAAGCGGTGCGCGCCGAGCCACGCGCGCAGCCACGCGTCGAACTTGCCCCGCCCGGCCGCCTCCTCGAGCGCGCGCAGGAACAGATAGCCCTTCTCGTACGGCACGAGCGAGAACGCCTCGTCGGGGTCGACGCCGGCGAGCTGCGTGCGCAGCTTCGTCAGCTCGGGGCGCGACCCGAACCGCGCGATCGCCGCGTCGAGCTCGCGCCGGCCGAGCGCGGCGTGCAGCTCGGCCAGCTCGCGCCCCTCGAGGGCCTCGATGATCCGGCGCTCGGCGTAGACGGTGAAGCCCTCGTTGAGCCAGAAGTGCTCGGCGTTCGCGTTCGTGACCAGGTTGCCGGTCCACGCGTGCGCGAGCTCGTGGCCGACGACGTTGACGTTCGAGCGGTCGCCGGCGATCAGCGTCGGCGTCAGGAACGTGAGGCGCGGGTTCTCCATGCCGCCGTACGGGAACGAGCTCGGCATGACGAGCATGTCGAAGCGCTCCCAGTCGTACGGCCCGAACAGCGCCTCGGCCGCCGCGATCATCGCCTCGACGCCGGCGAACTCCTCCGCGGCCGCGACGAGCAGCGACGGCTCGGCGACGACGCGCGCCCGCCGCGACAGGTCGCGCGTCGCCAGGTCGCCGACGGCGAACGCGATCAGGTACGGCGGGATCGCCTCGGGCATCTCGAACCGCGCGACGTTGCCCGCGCGCCCGCGGTCCGCCGCCGCCATCACGGCGACGAGGTCCGCCGGCACCTCGAGCTCGGCGGTGAACCGGATCCGCAGCCGCGGCGTGTCCTGCAGCGGCACCACCGAGCGCGCGTGGATCGCCTGACACTGGCTGAACAGGAACGGCAGCGTGCCGCCCGCGGTCTGCGCCGGCTCGAGCCACTGCAGCGCGGACGCCTCCGGCGACGTGCGGTAGCGGATCTTGACGACCTCCGTCGGCGCGACCAGCGCGACCTCGAGGCGCGACCCGAGGATCGGCTCCTCGGGGTGCAGCGTGTACGCGAGCTGGCGCCCCTCCCCGTCGAACACGCCCTCGATCGCGAGGCCGCGCGTGTCGAGGTCGAGGTTCCCGGTCGACGCCGCGCGCAGGTGCAGCCGGGCCTCGGCGACGAGCGTCCGCGTCGCGAAGTCCACCCGTGCGCGCCAGTCGAGCGCCACGGTCTCGGCCTGCGTGTCGTCGTTGTACGAGTGCGGATCGCGGCGCGCCATGCCCGTTTCATACCGCACTAGAATCGGGGGATGGCCAAGCGGGCTCCGGGCGATGCGGGAGCGCTCGAGACGGAGGACGGCGGCGCCGTCGCGGCGGAGCTCGTGGGCATGCTCGAGTCCGAGCTGGTCCGCTTCACACACCGCGTGGCGCACGATCACGCGATCGCGCTCGATCGCGCGCGCGCCTCGATGGTGCTGCTCGGCGCGCTCGTCGCCGCCGGCTGCCCGTGGACGGCGCAGCCCGACAGCGCACCCGCGCGCATCCACGACGCGTTCGCCGAGCTCGCCGCGCGCAGCGCCGCCGACTGGCCTCCCGCCGCCGCGATCCGCGGCGAGGTCGCGCGCTTCCTCGAGCAGACCTCCGAGGTCGCCGTCGTCGACGCACCGGCGCGCACTCCCGCCGCGCTGCTCCGCCGGGCGGGCGCGGATCCGGACCTGTGGTGGTGGGCGGCCGCGCACGACTCGATCGAGCGCTCGTGGGTGGAGTGCGGCTCGAACGTCGCGCGCATGGTCCAGGTCGCGCTCGCCGCCGGCACCACCGCCTCCCGGGTCGCCCGCGCGCTGGCCGGGGCGCTCGCGCAGGGCGTCGGCAAGTCGCAGACGCGGCGGACGCAGGCGCGCGACGACCTCGCGCTCCTCCTCACGAAGCTCGCCGCCGGCGGTGCCGCGGTCCTCACCGCCGAGCCGGCGCTCGTCGGCACCGTCACCAAGCTCGCGTTCGAGATGGCCGCCGCGCAGCAGGCGTGGGCCCGCACCCGCACCGCCCCGGACGGCCTCGCCGATCTCGCCCTGCTCTCGTTCCAGGTGGTCGAGCTGTTCCAGGCACTGGATCGCCCTCCCCACGGGGCCGATCTCGAGCGCTACGCCGACCTCGCCGCGCGCGCCGATCGCGTCCTCGGCTCGCGCGGCCTGCGGCTCCACGCCCTCCTCCGGCGGGACCTCGAGGCTTGGGTGACCGGCACCGCAGGCGCCGGCTAGTCCACCAGCCGGCGCAACCTACGGACATCACTGCGCCCGGTGCCGGCACGGTCGTTGCTGTGGGCACGTGCATCTCCATGCGCCGTCCCACCGCCGCCCTCGCCACCCTGGTCCTCGGCACGTCCCTCCTCGCCTGCGCCACCGACGCGCCGGACGCGGAGGACCCGGACGACAGCGTGTTCGTCGACGACGGCAAGGCCGACGACTTCTTCAGCCTGTCCGCGGTCGAGTACCTCCTCGAGGGCAAGTCGACCGTCGTCCTCGACCCGAGCTTCGCGTCCAGGACCGCCGAGCAGCGCCTCGCCGAGGCCAAGCGCCTCGTCGGCCTGAAGCAGATCGCGCTCGCCTGGTTCATCACGCAGTACCTCGTCGACAAGGAGGAGGAGGACGCGAACGCCAAGTTCGGCGGCTTCGGCGGCATGGCCAAGGGCGGCGCGTTCGAGGACCGCGAGATCCGGGAGCGCGCCGACAAGCTGACCTTCGACTTCACGTTCAAGCAGATCGCCGCCGGCGGCAAGAAGCTGATCTCGAAGCTCCCCATCCGCACATCCGGCGGCCAGCAGGTGTTCGACCTCGAGATCGGCCGCCCGACCAACGCGGAGATGGCCCAGCTCGAGACCAACGCGGAGTGGTACCGCAAGGCGCCGTGGGACGGCTGGAACCCGGCCGCCGTCGACGCCTCGAAGAAGGAGAAGATCACGTTCGCGATCTCGCGCGAGAAGGCGTCGACGGACGGCTTCTTCGACCTCGCCCGCCTCACCGAGGACGGCGTCCTCGACATCGACATCCACTTCGGCTGGGACTACCACTCCGAGTACCACCTGAAGCACTCGAAGAGCATGTTCGGCTGGCTCACGCGGGAGGGCTTCACCGCGCCCGTCGCGAGCTGGGACAAGCTCACGCACGTCAGCCGCCCGTTCACGCGCACCGTCACGGCCAACGGCAAGTCCGTCAAGGTCGAGGTCCGCATGTTCTTCGGCAAGCCGGGCACCGTGACCGACCCCGACACCGACGCCGGCGGCATCGTCCTCGAGAACGACGCCCGCGAGTCGCTCGCCAAGCGCGACGTCGTCATCTACAGCGGCCACTCCGGCCCGTTCTACGGCTTCGCGCTCGCGAACTGGAAGAAGACCGACGAGGGCGACCTCGACGACGCCGACATCCGCACCATGCAGCTCCCCGAGAAGTACCAGGTGGTGCTCGCCGAGGGCTGCGACACGTACCAGATCGGCGAGGCGTTCAAGGAGAACCCGAACAAGCGCGGCAAGAACATCGACGTCATCACGACCACGTCGTTCTCGGATGCCTCGAGCCCGGTCGCGGTCCAGCACTTCATCTCGCACCTGCTCGCCCGCGACACCGCCGCGCGCCTGCGCCCACAGCCCGTGTCGAATCTGCTCACCCGCCTCGACGGCGAGTCGTTCGGCTTTACGACGATGTACGGGATGCACGGCATCGACGACAACCCCAAGCTGGTCCCGTTCGCCAACGTGGCGGCCTTCGGCCGCAAGTGCAGCGCGAACGCCGATTGCGGCGGCCCGGGCAACCTGTGCGTGTCGTCCGGTGGCGCAAAGCGTTGCACGGCGGCGTGCGCCGCCGCGGGCGAGAGCGGCTGCGGGGCCGGATCTACGTGCAAGGCCGTCGCGAGCTCCTCGACGAGCACGATCTACGGCCGCGCCTGCGCCAAGAACTGAAGCCGCGCGCGGCGATTTGCTACGATTGCACCGCCAACTGACGGCGCGGTGCGCATGCAAGACACGCTCGTGATGATCATGGCCGGGGGCAAGGGCTCTCGCCTCGGCCCGCTCACGGTCCACCGTTCGAAACCGGGGGTCCCGTTCGCGGGGCGCTACCGGATCATCGACTTCGTCCTCTCGAACTTCATCAACTCGGGGTACCGGCGGGTCTATGTACTCACGCAGTACATGTCCTCGAGCCTCATCAAGCACCTCAACCGCAACTGGCGGCTGAGCGGCTTCGGCGAGTACATCGAGGTCGTCCCCGCGCAGATGCGCCTGGGCGAGTTCTGGTACCGCGGCACCGCCGACGCCGTGTACCAGAACCTGAACCTGGTGCGCGACGCCCGCGCGGCCCACGTCGCCGTGTTCGGCGGCGACCACGTCTACAAGTTCGCCGTGAACCAGATGGACGAGTTCCATCGCGACAACCACGCGGACCTGACGGTCGCGGCGTTCCCGGTGCCGAAGTCCGAGGCGAGCGCGTTCGGCATCATCGACGTCGACCACCGCGGGCGGATCGCGAACTTCATCGAGAAGCCGAAGGACCCGCCCGAGATGCCCGGCCGCCCCGGCTGGTCGCTCGTGTCGATGGGCAACTACATCTTCCGGCGCGAGGTGCTCGAGCGCGTGCTCGTCGACGACGGCGGGCAGCCGACGTCGCGCCACGACTTCGGCCGCGACATCATCCCGCGCCTCGTCGCCGAGGGCGCGCGCGTGTTCGTGTACGACTTCGCGAAGAACACGATCCCCGGCGAGCCCGAGGGCCAGGCGCCGTACTGGCGCGACGTCGGCACGATCGACAGCTACTTCGCGTCGAACATGGAGCTGCGCGCCCGCGTGCCGCTGCTCGACCTCTACAACCGCCAGTGGCGCATCCGCAGCGCGCAGCGCGACTACCCGCCCGCCCGCTTCGTGCGCGCCGGCGAGGCCTACGGGCCCGCGGAGGTCGACGACTCGCTGATCTGCGAGGGGTCGATCATCGCGAGCGCCGCGGTGCGCGACGTCATGCTGTCGTACGACTGCTTCGTCCACGCCGGCGCGGAGGTCGAGCAGTCCGTCATCCTGTCGGGCTGCGACATCGGCCGCAACGCGAAGCTGCGCCGCGTGCTCCTCGACAAGAACTGCCACATCGAGCCGGGCTGCGTGATCGGCTTCGACACCGCGCGCGACCGCGAGCGGTTCCCGTTCGTGACCGAGTCCGGCATCGTCGTCGTCCCCAAGGGCACGCTCGTGCCCGCGCACGGCCCGGTCGTGCTCGCGAACGACCTCGCCGAGCTGATCGGCAACGAGCCCGATCTCCTGTCGCAGCTCCGCCCGGGCACGTTCGTCGTGTCGATGCAGAACCGGCACAGCTACGAGTCCGCGACCGGCCCGCGCTTCCAGAAGTTCGCGGGCGACGCGGCCGAAGTTTAGGGTAGACGTCGTGCGCGTCCTCCATGTCTCGAGCGAGGCTGCGCCGTTCGCGCAGTCCGGTGGTCTCGCCGACGTCGTCGCCGGGTTGCCGGCGGCGCAGGCGGCGCTCGGCATCGACACCGCCGTCGTCGTGCCGCTGTACCGGGGCGTCGCGAAGCGCGTGACCGACGCGGGCCACGCGCTCGGCGCGTCGATCCCGCTCGCGTTCGCCGTCGGGCCCCACCCCATCGACGCGAGCCTGCGCATCGTCCAGATCGGGCGCGTGCGCTACGGCTTCCTCGACGCGCCGGCGCTGTTCGACCGCGAGGGCACGCTGTACGGCCCCGGCGGCGCCGCCGAGTTCCCCGACAACCACCTCCGGTTCGCCGCGCTCGGCAAGGCGGCGACGCTCGCGGGCCCGCACCTCCTCGGCGCCGCGCCCGACGTGCTGCACGTGCACGACTGGCAGGGCGGCCCCGCCGCGATGTACGCGCGCGCCGGCAACCTGCCGTCGGCCGTCGTGGCGACGATCCACAACCTCGCCTACCGCGGCATCTTCCCGAAGACCGCGATGACCGAGTGCGGGATCCCGTGGGAGATGTTCACGCCGCGCCTCGTCGAGTTCTACGACCAGGTGTCGTTCCTGAAGGGCGCGCTCGGCCTGGCGGACGCCGTCACGACGGTGAGCCCGAGCTACGCGCACGAGATCCTGACGCCCGAGCGCGGCGAGGCGCTCGAGGGCTTCCTGCGCTGGGACGTGAAGCGGCTCGTCGGCATCGTGAACGGCATCGACACGCTGTTCTGGGATCCGGCGACGGACTCCGCCCTGCCCGCGCACTTCACGCGCGACCGCCTCGAGGGCAAGGCGATCTGCCGCGCCGAGCTCGCGCGCGAGGCGAAGCTGCCGGTGGACGACCAGGAGCCGGTGATCGGAGTCGTCTCGCGCATGACCGGGCAGAAGGGGCTCGACCTCATCGCGGAGGTCGCGCCCGAGCTCGCGGCGCTCGGGGCGCGCCTGGTCGTGCTCGGCGCCGGAGAGGCCACCTACGAGGACCGCTTCCGCTGGCTCGCGCGCACGTTCGACGCGCACATCTCGGCGACGATCGGCTTCGACGTCGGCTACTCGCGCCGCATCTACGCGGGCAGCGACTTCTTCCTCATGCCGTCGCGCTTCGAGCCGTGCGGGCTCGGTCAGCTGTACGCGATGCGCTACGGCTCGATCCCGATCGTGCACGCGGTCGGCGGCCTCCGCGACACCGTGCAGGACCCGGGGGACGAGGGGCTGGCGCACGGGCGCGGCACCGGCATCCGCTTCGACCACGCGACGCCGGAGGCGCTGCTCGACGCCGTCCGCCGGGCGATCGCGCTGTATCGCGATCCCGTCGCATTCGCGTCGCTGCGGCGTGCCGCGATGGCGCGCGATTCGTCGTGGGCCGCGTCCGCGTACGAGTACATCCAGCTGTACCGCTCGCTGCACCGCTAGCGCGCTGCGGCGTGCGACGTCGCGGGTGCAGCAAAACGCACCATGCGGGCCGATCCGGCGCGATCTGTGTCCGGGCGGCGGACGCCTTCGTCCGGATAACGGACGGCACCGTCCGACGTGCGGACTATTACACTCGGAGTGGAGTCCGAGCCCCGGACGCACACGTCCGCACTCCGGACCTGTGACGCGGCGTGCTGTGGTTTTGCCTGTCGACAAGTCCCCTCCCGACCCCCGGTTATTCACAACGCCCGGAGGTGTAACCCCTCGGATCGCAAGGCTCCTGGCTGAAGAAGTGGCCAGGTGTGGATAACTTGTGTGTTCCGTGTGCCGCAGGATTGCGGGAGCGATGGCCGTTCCCGCAGTTAGCCGGGGTGTCGCGAGAGCTGTGCGGTCTACCTACATTGTGCTAGGGCCGCTCGCTCCCGTCACTTCGCGTCCGTCACTCCCGCGTCCGCGGGCGCTGAAGCGGATCCAGAACCGCCACCGACCGCCGTCGCCTTCGCGCGACACGCGACCTCGTCCTGCGCGGCGCACGCACGCTCGAGCAGCGCGAGGCCCGCGCTCGCATCCTGCGCCGTGCCCGCGCCCGCGAGCTTCATGAAGCCGAGGTAGCGCATCGCGATCGGATCGCTCGCGAGCCTGAGCGCGCGCTCGAGCCACACGACCGCGGTGCTCGCCGTCTTCGGCAGCCCGTAGCCCTCGAGGTACGCGATGCCGATCTTGCGGCACGACGCGGCATCGCGCGCGTTGCAGCCCTTCGTGAAGTGCTCGAGCATGTCCTTCACGTGCGGCTTCTTCGCAGCCTCGTCGGCGGCCTTCTGCGCGAGCATCCAGTCGAGGTCGCCGGCGTGGTTGCACGCGAGCGCCATCCCCGCCTTGCACGCGCGGTCGAGCAGCGTCATCGCCTTCGCGGGGTCCGCCGGCACGCCGTCGCCGTCGCGCAGGAGGAGACCCAGGTTGCCGCACGACGGCGTGTAGCCGCCGCCGCACGCCTTGTCGTAGAGCTCGGCGGCGCGCTTGCCGTCGCGCGGCACGCCCGCACCCTGCGCCATCGCGACGCCGAGCTGGTTGCACGCCGCGAGGTTGCTGCCGTTGCACGCCTGCGCGAACAGCGCCGCCCCGCGCGCCTCGTCCTTGGGCACGCCCGTGCCCTGCGCGTACAGGACGCCGAGGTTCCGGCACGCCTCGAAGTTGTTCGCGACGCACGCGGTGTCGTACTGCTTCGCGGCCTCGGCCGGGTCGATCGCGAGGATCTGACCGCTGCCACTGCCGACCGCGACGAGCCCGCTGCCGCTGCCGCTACCGCTGCCCTCGCCCTCGGGCGACTTCTTGCTCCCGCACCCCGCCGCGAGCGTGAAGGCGAGGACGACGGAGATCACCCGGAGGTCGCGCACGGCGATCTCGTAGCACGTCCCTACAGGCGTTCCGCGACCGCCGCGCGCACGAACCCGTAGCGCGGCGCGACGTCGCGGCCCCCGGTGTCGCGCCCGAGGCCCGGGTGCAGCGCGTAGGCGCCGATCAGCGCCGCGGCGAGGCACGCGGCCGCGGCGGTCCTGCGCGGGCCCGCGACGGGCCGCAGGCACGCGTAGGCGAGCCCGCCGACGACGGCGAGGTACGGCAGGAGCGCGAGCCACGCCGGCGCGCCCGCCCACGTCGCCGCGTTCGGCGCCGTCAGCCCGTCGGCGAGGAGGCGCCCGGTCGCGTCGAACATCGGGTGCCGCATGCTGTCGGGCCAGTACGGGAACGTCGCCGACGATAGCGTGTAGATCGCGACGCCGGCGAACACGAGCCCGCCGGCGACGGCGATGCGCAGCCCGCGCGCGCGCCACGCGTCGAGCGCCGTCGCGACGAGCGGCAGGAGGAACGGCAGCATCGCCGTCACGTAGCGCGGGCCGACACCCCACCCGCCCCGCCAGAAGTTGATCGACGAGATGAACAGCACGTAGATCGCGGCGACGGCGGCGCACGTCCACGCCATCGCGCGGTCGCGGCGCGCGAGCAGGATGCCGCCGGGGATCGCGAGCAGCGTCCACGGCGCGAGCGGCAGGAGGCCGTTGTCGAGCGAGAAGAACGAGCCCCAGAACGCCTCCCAGCGCGGGCGCGTCATGCCGAGGAAGCCCTCCTGGTGGAAGTGCGCGAACGTCGTCGAGGCGTCGTAGCCCGTGCGGAGCGGGCTGCCGAAGCACACCGCGTGGTACGCGAACATCACGGCGAGCGGGATCGCGGCCGCGGCCGCCGCGACGCCGACGGCGCGCAGCAGCTCGCGCCGCGGCCACCGCCACATCTTCACGACCACGTACACCGCGACCGGCACGCCGGCGAACGCGGCCTGGTAGTCGACGAGCGGCGCCGCGCCGGCGAGCGCGCCCGCGGCGGCCATCGCGCCCAGGCCGCGCCGCCGCTCGGCGACGTCGGTCGCGAGGATCCACGCGCTGCCGATGCACACCGCGCCGAGCTGGTGCGAGTAGAAGAGGATCGAGTACGTCATCGCCATCGATCCGAGCGCGTACGCGACGAGGGTGAGGCGGCGGATCGCCGGGTCGGGCGTGAAGCGCGCGAGGAAGCCGTACAGGAGCCACAGGAACGCGAGCATCGGCACGATGCCGCTCGCGACGCGCGCGATCCACACGGTGACGGCGAGGCTGGGCTCGCCGGCGACGACGCGCACGGCGGCGTACGGCGGGACTGCGAGCATCGACGAGCCCGGCGCCTTGTTCGAGTACAGGTGCCCGCCCGACGGCGAGACGTCGGCCGTGCCGACCCAGCGCCGGACGCCGGTGTCGATGTGGAACGCGTGCTCGTCGGCGATCGCCTTCACGAGGTACGCGCGCGGCAGCTCGTTCGCGCTGTTGATCTTCGGGAAGTACGGGAAGAAGTACAGATACGCGAAGGCGATCGCGATCAGCCATCTCCACCGGGCGGTCAACAACGCGCGAACGTGATACCACGATCGCACCGAGTGCCCTCACCGACGACGCCTCGCTACCCGAGCCTCGGCCTCGCCCTGCGCGGCGACGTCGGCCGCGCGATCGCGATGGCGACGGGCGGCGCGGCGCTGTTCGTGCCGATCGAGTGCGTGCTGACGGCCAGGGAGTACACGGCCGGGCCGCTGTTCCTCGTCGAGTTCGGGGCCCTCGTCCTCACGCTGACGCTGTGGCTGTGGTTCGTGCTGCTGCTGGGCTTCGCGGCGGTGATCGCGGGCGCGCGGATCGTGCGCCGGGCGATCGCGCCCGACCGCGGGTGCGCGCGCGGGCTGTTCGACTACCGCGCGCTCGACGGCGCCGGCGTGCGGCCGGGGGTGCCGCGCCTGTGGGGGGCGCTCGCGACGGCGCTCGTCCTCGGCGCGTTCCTGCAGCGCGCCGCGGCGTGGGCGATCGCCACGTTCAAGGAGGCGCAGCTGACGGCGGCCCTGATCGCGGCGATCGGGCTCGCGGCGATCGCCGCGTCGGGCTACGTGCTGCGGGCGCTCGCGCTCGCGGCGCGCGCCGGGGCGACGTCGCTCGCGTGGCTCGGTGCGTGGAACCCG
Source organism: Deltaproteobacteria bacterium (assembly GCA_019637375.1). Classification (GTDB taxonomy): domain Bacteria; phylum Myxococcota_A; class Polyangia; order Haliangiales; family Haliangiaceae; genus JABFXX01. The sequence goes on from JAHBVW010000086.1 coordinate 13,212, forward strand.
CTCGGGCGCTGGCGCGCCGCCGGCGCCGCGTGCGCGATCGCGACGGTCGCCGCGCTCGAGGTGTGCTGGCGCCTGGTGCCGCAGAGCCGCTCGGTCCTGCCCGTGCGCATGACGATCAGCGCGCTCGCGATCGGCCTCGGCGCCGGGCTCGGGCTGCGCTACCTGCCCCGCCTCCTCGCGCGGCGTCGCCGGCGCTCGCGCGGCGTCGCGGCCGCGATCGCCGGCCTCGCGCTGCTCGTCGACGTGCGCACGCTCCTGTGGCGCAGCGACGAGTTCACGGCGATGAAGTACGCGGCCACGACGTCGTCGCCGGCGTTCGACCGCATCGTGCAGCTCGTGCGGTTCGCGAACGACGTCGATCGCGACGGCTACGGCTCCTTGCTCGGCGAGAACGACTGCATGCCGTTCGACAGCTCGGTGCACCCGGGCGCGAAGGACATCCCCGACGACGGCATCGATCAGGACTGCAACGGGCGCGACTTCACGCTCGCCGAGATCGCGGCGCCCGAGGGCCCGACGCTGCCGGTGCCCGAGGCGTTCCGGCGCGACGACTGGAACTTCCTGTTCATCACGATCGACACCGTGCGCTACGACCGCACGTCGTTCGGCGGCTACCCGCAGGCGCCCAAGGGCCGCGACACGACGCCCCGGCTCGCCGAGCTCGTCGCGAAGTCGACGTCGTTCACGTTCGCGCAGGCGCCGTCGGCGGGCACGATGGCGTCGATCCCCGCGATCCTGACGTCGAAGTACTTCCACTCGGGGATCGCGCTCGACGAGAACCGCCCGGCGGGCACGCCGCCGAAGATCATGGACGAGAACACCACGCTCCCCGAGATCATGCGGCGCGGCGGCTACCGCACCGGCGTGATCGGGTCGCACGAGTGGTGGAACGACTGGGGCCTCGACCAGGGCGTCGACAAGGCGGACTACGACAACACGATCGGCGAGAAGCCGGATGCGTACCGCGTCGCCGCGGACAAGGTCACCGACCACGCGCTCGGGTGGATCGCGCGGCAGCAGGGCAAGAAGTGGTTCCTGTGGGCCCACTACATCGATCCGCACGGCCGCTACGTCGCGCACCCGGACGTCGTCGACTACGGATCGACGGAGCCCGACCTGTACGACGCCGAGCTGCGCTGGACGGATCAGGAGCTCGGGCGCCTGCTCGACGAGCTCGTGCGGCTGCCGAGCCACGGCAAGACGATCGTGATCATCACGAGCGACCACGGCGACTCGATGGGCGAGCACGGCATCCCGGTCGGGACGCACGGCTCGGCGCTGTACAAGGAGATGCTGCACGTCCCGCTCATCTTCTACGTCCCCGACGGGAAGCCGCGCGCGATGCGGGGCGCGGTGACGAACCTCGACGTGGTGCCGACGGTCGCGGAGCTCGCGGGCATCGACGTCCACGACCTGACGTTCGAGGGCAAGAGCCTCGTGCCGCAGCTGTTCTACGGGCGCGAGGAGCGCGAGCGCGTCGTGTTCGCGGAGACGAACGCGCCCGGCAAGCAGCGCGCGGCGATCAGCGAGCAGTGGAAGCTCATCTACTACCTGTCGAGCAACCTCTACGAGCTGTACGACCTGCTCGCGGACCCGCAGGAGAAGACGAACCTCGCGTCGCAGAGCCCGCCGGCGCTGGCGCAGATGAAGGCGCAGCTCGAGACGTGGATGAACCGCGTCCTGTACTCGCGCGACGAGAAGTTCAACCAGGCCGCGCGGCAGATCAAGGACGTGCGCGCGTGGCCGGGCAGCCCGGCGCCCGCGGTGGCGACGACCGGGCAGACGCTCGAGGGCGGCAAGCTCGCCGTCGTCGGCATGGGCCCGGCGGCGCAGGCGCAGCTCGCGCCCGGCAAGAAGGGCGACGTCCACGTGTACTTCCAGGTCGGCGACGCGCCGGTCGCGACGCGGTACCGGTTCCAGCTCGTCGTGTGGCCGCTCGCGGACGGCGCCGCGCTCGGCGACGCGCTGCCGGCGCAGGCCGCGCGGAGCCAGCTGCGCGCGACCGGGGACGGCGCGTTCGCGTCGGACCGCTGGCCGGCGGGCGACCACGTGCGCGAGCGGTTCCCGGTGGCGGTGCCGAACGACTGGAAGGCGACGCGCATGGGCGTCGGGCTCGTGGCGGTCGACGCGGGTGGCACGCGCGTCCCGGCGAGCGGCCTCGCACCGGCGAACGACGCGCACGTCATGGTCCTCGGCGAGCTCCCGCTGGGGGTCCAGCCGGGAAGTCCGGCGCCCCCGCGCCCGTAGTATCGTGTAGCCGTGCGACCCATCTACGATCTTGGAGGCGCGTTCGCGGATCAGATCCTGACCGCCGAGGCCGAGGCGGGTCGCGTCTACGAGGCCGTGATCGGCATCGTCACGGACAACAAGGATCCCGACAAGCTCGCCCGCGTGAAGGTGAAGATCCCGATCCTGTCGCAGGATGCGACGTGGTGGACGCCCGTCGTGATGCTCGGCGCGGGCAAGAACCGCGGCTGGTACTTCATCCCCGAGCCCGACGACGAGGTGCTGATCCTGTTCGAGCACGGCGACGTCAACCGCCCGGTCATCATCGGCTCGCTCTACAACGGCAAGGACAAGCCGCCCGACAAGAACCCGGGCGGCAATCCGCGCCGCATGATCAAGTCGCGCAGCGGCAGCAAGATCACGTTCGACGACGAGAACGGCAAGCTCATCATCGAGGACGGCGGCGGCAAGGGAAAGATCACGTTCGAGTCCGCGAGCAACAAGATCACGATCGACGCCAGCTCCGCCGACGTCTGCATCCAGTCGCCCGCCGACCAGATGAAGATGGTCGCGAAGAGCGCGAAGTTCGAGGCCACCGGCAACCTCGAGATCCACGCCGGCAGCACGATCAAGGTCGAGGGCAAGGACGTCACCATCAAGGGCGGCGACGCTCGCCTCTCCGGCTCGACGACCGACTTCAACTCCGGCAAGGCCACGGCCGCCGAGAAGGCGTCCACCTCGCCGGTCGACTGCCCCGACCCGTACGGCTCCTGAGCGCGGCGCCGACGTCTACTGGGAGATCGTCATGCCGTCGCCCGAGGGCGGCGTCGGACCGTGCAGGTCCTTCTGCGTCGGCTTCTTCGCGTCCGGATCGGTGTTCGTGCCCTTGCGGATGTACTCCGTCACGGGCGGGTAGACGACGTCCCAGCGGTTGGTCCGCACGACCTTGCCGTCCTGGTAGAAGCGGCGCAGGCGGACGAGCTTGATGCCGGGGAAGCCGGCCTGATCGATCGAGGTCTCGCCGTCGGCGATCGTGTCGTCGAGGCGCTCCTCCTGCTTGAAGTCGGTGCGCTCGGTGATCTGGCGGACGAACTCGATCTTGTCGTACGGGCGCTTCTTGCCGAGCACCTCGACGATCGCCTCGCCGTTCGCGACGACGTAGCGGAGCACGACGGGGAACTCGTACGGGTTCGCGAGCTTCAGATCCACGCGCGGCCACACCACCGTCGCGTCGAAGCCGAGCGGCGTGTACACCGACGGGCGCGAGTGGTTCTGCGTCTTCACGATGTCGAGGCCCGCGAAGAACGCGGCGCCGAACAGCGTCGTCGAGATCTGGCACGTGCCGCCGGCGAGGCCGTCGACCATCTCGCCCTCGGTGATGACGTGCGCGATCTTGTAGCCTTCCTTCTCGGAGCGCTCGCCGACCGTGCCGTTGAACGAGAACTCGACGCCGGGGCGGAGGACCACGCCGTTGATCTTCGACGCCGCGAGCTTCAGGTTGAAGTTGCGGTCGCGGTCCGTGACCGGGAACCGCGTCGTGTACGTGCCGAGCACCTGGGAGATGTCGTCGATGCCGAGCGACGCCTTCGTCACCGCCGCCGGCAGCGCGATCGTCGCGAGCTCGACCTTGGTCGCGCCGGAGCGCGCGGCCGTCGTCAGGCGCGGCAGCGTGCCCCACACGTCGAGGCCCGAGCCGGGGATGTCGGCGTGGATGACCTTCGCCTCGAGGTCGAGCCACGCGCTGCGCGGCGCGCGGTCGACGCGCGTCTTCAGCTCGAGCAGCGCGGCGATCGCCTTGTCGCGGTTGATGTGGATCGGGATCGACGCCTTGGGGCCGAGCGATGCGGCGTCGCCGCTCACCCGCTTGCCCTCCTCGTCGTCGACCTCGGCGCCGAGGTCCGCCCACGTGACCTTGTACGCCCCGTGCGGGGTGACGAGGTCGACCTCGGTCGCGAGGATCTCGGCGGTGCCCTGAGGTGCGCCCGTGCGCATCTGCGTCGCCGCGGGCGCGTTCGTCGCGGCGTTCGCGACGCTCCGTGTCCCGAGGACGTAGTACCCGCCGACGAAGCCCGCCGACACGACGAGCATGCCTCCTGCGAGGCCGAGCAAGACCGCACCGCGCTGCTTCTTGCGAGCTCGGGTTCCGCCAGCGGAAGACATCGTCGACATCGTGCTCCTTAGTATCACGTGAGACCGGAGATCCAGGTAGTTTGCAGGTGGAAGGCCATCGTCGGGGCGTGGATCTTCACGCGCTTACCCGACGGGGCGGGAGCCTGTGTCCGATCGCCCGCACGAGCTGTGTGCGACGAGACGCGAGGATGGCGCGGTTTGACAGGGGGGCAGGCATGGTGCAGCCTGCGGAGGTGGCAACCTCGCTCGTCCAGCGGAACAAGGTCGTGGCCAAGCGCAAGGGCGCGCTCGCAGTCGCGGCGGCCGGTGGCGCGGCGGCCGTGGCCGTGATCGCGGGCTCCCCGATCCTGGGGATCCTCGGGCTCGCCGGGGCGGGGTACCTCGCGTACGACTGGCTCGCGTTCCGCGTGAAGAACGGCATGCGCTTCTGAATCGGACTGCGACGGTTCCGCCTTCGGGCCGCTTACAATCGTCGGGCGCATGGGAGAGTCGTTCGCCGCCGGGCTGGTCGGCATCGTCCTCGACGGCAGGTACCGCCTCGACGCGCTGATCGGTGAGGGCGGCATGGGCGCGGTGTTCCGCGCGACCCACCTGGCGATGGAGCGCAAGGTCGCGGTCAAGCTCCTGAAGCCGCACCTGACCGACGACGAGCTGTCGCTGCAGCGCTTCGCGCGCGAGGCCCGCTCGACGCTCAAGGTCGAGTCGCCGCACGCGGTCAAGGTCCTCGATTTCGGCGTGACCCCGCTGGGGGACTACTACATGGTCCTCGAGTACCTCGACGGCCGCACCGTGCAGCGCGAGCTCGACGTCGACGGCCCGTTCGCGCCGGCGCGCGTCGTCCACATCGCGCGGCACGCGCTGCGCGCGCTCGGGGCCGCGCACGCGATCGGCCTCGTCCACCGCGACATCAAGCCCGACAACCTCCTGCTCATGCGCGTCGGGGACGACCCCGACTACACGAAGGTCCTCGACTTCGGCGTCGCGAAGCTGATGGAGGGCGCCGCGACCGCCGAGCTCGCGCTGACCGCCGTCGGCACCGTGTTCGGCACGCCCGAGTTCATGTCGCCCGAGCAGGCGTGCGGCTACAGCCTCGACGGACGCAGCGACCTGTACTCGCTCGCCGCGACGATGTTCGCGATGCTCACCGGCTGCGCGCTGTTCGAGGGCAAGAGCGCGATGGACTGGCTGATGCACCACGCGCGCACGCCGCCGCCGCACCTGTCGATGGTGTCGAGCGACTTCGCCGCGTACCCCGAGCTCGACGAGCTCCTGCAGCGCTGCCTGTCCAAGCAGCGCGAGCTGCGGCCGCGCGACGCCGCCGAGATGAGCGAGCTGCTCGCGACGATCGAGCCGACGCTCGGGCGCAGGCCGGGCGCCGTGCCGTCGCCGTCGTCGCGCGTGACCGTGTTCTCGCAGTCGACGTACTTCAAGACCCTGCCGCCCGACGCGCGCGAGACGCTGCCGCCGTCGCCGGCGGGCGGCACGCAGGCGGCCGACGCCGTGCCGCGGCGCAGCCGCGCGCCGCTGATCGTGGCGCTGCTCGGCGCCGCCGTCGTGATCACCGCGATCGTCCTGTTCGCGACGAAGAAGTCGCGGGGCGTCGAGCAGCCGCCCAAGCGCGACGCCGGGCTCGCCCTCCCCTCGTCTCCCGATGCCACGGCGATCGATCCGGCGATCGATCCGGTGATCGTCGCCGCGCCACCCGATGCCGCGCCGCCCGACGCCGCGCCGCCCGACGCCGTGCCGCCCGACGCGGTCGCCGTCGCCGCGGTGCCCGACGCCGGCGTGCGCAGCCCCCCGCGCGACGCGGCGCCGGCGCGGGACCCGCGCAGGGACAAGCTCGCCGAGCACCTGGCCGCCGCCGAGGGCGTGTTCCAGAGCGGCGGCTCGCCGCTCACGCAGCTGATCCAGGCCGACCACGCGCTGCGGCTCGACCCCGGCAACGTGCGCGCGACGTTCCTGCTCGGCGACGCCCAGCTGCGCTCGAACGACGTCGACCGCGGCTGCGCCACCCTGCGCGCGATCCGGCGTTACGGCCCCGCCGCGCAGCGCATCGCGCGCTCGTGCCCCAAGTAGGCGGATCTCCTCACGAGTTGCGGCGCCGTGGTGGGATTGACCCGGATCGCTCTCCCCTCCTATCCTAGCGTTCCATCATGGTCGGCACCGCGTCGGGTAGCCACACGAGTGCGGTGCAACTCCGGCCCGGGTTTCAGCTCGGGGACTACCGGCTGCGTGAACCGCTGACCCAGCTGCGCGTCGCCGACGCGTACAAGGCCGACGGGCCCGCCGGCCCCGCGACGGTCTACGTCGTCCACGCGCGGATCGCCGCGCACACCGGCGTGCGCGACCAGATCATCGCCGGCACGCGCGCCGCGGCCGCCCTCCCCGAGCACAAGCACCTGGTGCGCACGCTCGCGGCCGGCCTCACCGGCGACATCCTGTGGCTCGCCACCGAGGAGGTCGAGGGCTCGTTCGTGCGCGACCTGCTCGCGAAGAAGCGGCAGAGCGGCAGCGCCGGCCTCGGCACGCGTGCGACCGGCAACCTGATCGCCGGCGTCGCCCAGGCGCTCGCCGACGTGCACCACGGCGCGCTCGACGGCGAGAGCGTCGTCGTCAGCCGCACCGGGCGCATCCGCGTCATCGACCTCGCGCTCGGACCAGGCACCGTCGCGGCGATCGTCGCCGGGCTGCTCCCGTCGCAGAGCTCGATCGCGCCCGAGATCCTCGCCGGCGCGCCGCCGAGCGGCCCGGGCGACGTCTACTCGATCGGCGCGCTCCTCTACGAGGGCCTCGTCGGGACGCCGCTCGAGCGCGGTGGGCCGCGGCCGAGCGAGGTCGTGCACGGCGTCAACACGCAGATCGACGAGGTCGTCGCGCGCGCCTGCCACCGCGACCCGACCAAGCGCTTCGGCCGCGCCGACGTGCTCGGCGAGGTCGTGTCCGAGGCGCTCAACAAGGGCGGCGCGATGCAGACGCAGGCGGTGCCGCTCCTCGACAGCGCGCCCGGCCTCGAGCAGCAGGTCTCGCTCGCCGCCGCGATCGCCACGCCGGCGCCCGACGGCCCGGCGGGGTCGGGCAACGTCGCCGGCGGCTCGGGGTGGACGATCGACCGCGCGCTCGCGCTCGCGCTCGCCGACACGACGGAGAAGTGGCTGATCTCGAAGGGCCGCCTCGACTACGGCCCGTTCTCGCTCGCCGACGTCGTCGCGCAGATCGAGAAGGGCGACATCGTCGCCGGCCACATCATCATGGACAAGGACACCGGCGCGCGCGTCGACGTCGGTGCGCACCCGCTGCTCGCGCCGATGATCGAGGCGTCGCGCCAGCGCCGCGACGACCAGCGCCGCGCCCAGGCCGAGGTCGCCGTGCAGAAGCGCGAGAAGAAGCGCGGCGTCGTGCTCTACGCGAGCATCGGCGCCGGCGTGCTCGGGCTCGCCGCGCTCGTGTACTTCGTCGTCCTGCCGGCGCTGCGCGAGGACGAGAAGAAGGAAGTGAAGCAGGTGAGCGCGCTCGAGGGCGCGTCGCTGCAGGTCAAGCTGTCCGAGCCCAAGCGCCCGCCCCCGGCGGCGAAGCGGCCCGGCGGCGGGCGCCCCGGCGGCGGGCGCCCCGGCGCGACGAACCCGGGTGCGCGCCCGCCCCCCGGCGGGTGGAAGAACGACGACACGCAGTCGCTCGATCTCTCCGACGACACCGACGACGGCCCCGAGTCGCTGTCGATGGGCGCGGTGTACGGCGTGTACTCGCGCTACGGCGGCCAGTTCGCGAGCTGCCTCGGCGGCGGGGGGTCGACGAACATCTTCATCGCGATCTCGCCGGCGGGCACCGTGACCGCCGTGAAGATCGACGGGCAGACGAGCGGTCCTCGCTACAACTGCCTGTCGGGTGTGCTGCGCAGCATGAGGTTCCCGCAGGCCAAGGGCCGCACGCGCGTCGAGTTCGACATCTCCCTGTGAACCGTGGCTCGCTCGCCCCATAGCTCCTCGCCCGCCTCCTCCGCCTCCTCGTCGGGGTCGGAGCCGCGCAGCCATCGGGGCGAGCTCGCGAGGGCGATCCCGCGGCGGCCGCGGGTGTCGTGGTGGCTCGGTCTCCTTCTCGCGCTTGGCTTCGCGCTCGTCGTGACGCCGGCGATCACGGCGGAGCGCTGGCTCGGATCGATCGGCCTCGGCGGGCTCGTCGAGGGCCAGCCGGCGCCGATCACGATCCGCGTGCCGGCGTTCGCGGGCATCGACGCGAAGGCGAAGCAGCTGTCGGGCGGCGGCGTGTTGATCGCGCGCGGCGAGATCGCGACCGCCGAGGACGTCGCGAACGCCGAGGCGCTCGCCGCCGCGACGCCGAACGGGCCCCTGCCCTACGCCGCGTTCTTCACGCTCGCGTTCGTGTTCGCCGCGATCTTCGCGCACCACATGCGGCGCTCGAACACGGGCCGGCTCGTGCGCGTGCAGGTCGTGAGCCTCGTGACGATCGCGGTCGTCGCCGTCGCGGTGAAGATCGCGCTGCTCGCGACCGCGGTGTCGATCCTCGTCGTGCCGGTCGCGGCGCTCGCCATGATCCCGACGATCACGCTCGATCGGATCTGCGGCCTGGCGACGGGCATCCTCCTGGCGCTCGTCGTGTGCCTGCTCGCGCCGTTCGACGTCAACGTCGCGATCCTGTTGCTCGCGCAGGCGTCGGTCGCCGGGCTCGTCGTCGCGGAGCGGCCGAAGTCGCGCTGGCGCGTCGCGCTGACCGCCGGCATCGTGACGACGATCTTCACGGCCGGCACCTACGTGCTGCTCACGTACCTGACGACGGGCGCGATGCCGGTGCTCGGCGCGCCGGCGCGCTCGCCGTGGCTCGCGGCGGCGATCGGCCCGGCGCTCGCGATGCTGATCGCGGTGCCGCTGATCCCGGCGTACCAGCTGCTCGTCGGCGAGATCACGCACGGCAAGCTCGTCGCGCTCGAGGACCTCTCGCACCCGCTGCTGCGCCAGATCGCCGAGCGCGCGCCGGGCACGTGGCAGCACTCGCTGATGATGGCGAACATGGCCGAGATCGCGGCGAACACGATCGGCGCGAACGGCCGGCTCGTGCGCGTCGGCGCGTACTTCCACGACCTCGGCAAGTCGCTGTCGCCGAAGTACTTCATCGAGAACCTCGAGCCGGGCGAGGTGTCGCCGCACGACCGGCTGCCGCCGGAGGCGTCGTGCGAGGCGATCTTCGCGCACGTCACCGAGGGCATCGTGACCGCGCGGCGCGCCGGGCTGCACGAGCGCATCGTCGACTTCATGCACATGCACCACGGCAACGGGGTGCTCGAGTACTTCTGGGGCAAGGCCCAGGAGCAGGGCAATCCGCGCGGGCTCACGATCGAGCAGTTCCGCTACCCGGGTCACCCGCCGCAGAGCCGCGAGACGGCGATCCTCGCGATCTGCGACGCCGTCGAGGCCGCGTCGCGCACGCTGAAGAAGCCGGACGTGAAGGCGATCGACTCGCTCGTGCAGCGCATCGTCTACGGCAAGCTCCACCTCGGGCAGCTCGACGAGTCGGGGCTGTCGATGGGCGACCTGCGGCGGGTCAACGACTCGCTGCGGGAGACGATCCGCCACGCGAACCACGGCCGCATCGAGTACCCGTGGCAGAAGGCCGAGCAGGACGCCAGCGCGTCGCCGCCCGCCCCGTCGGCGGCGGACAGCGCGCGCACGAGCACCGGGCCGCTGCTGGACTCGCTCGATCGTCGCCCCGAGCGCCGCCCCGAGGGCCGACCCGAGGGCCGACTCGAGCGCGACACCGCCGTGCGCGCGCCGGCCCGGGGCGAGCCGGCCGACGCGCTCGCCGAGACGGCGAACCTCCCGTCGGAGCCGGTGCGCCGGCCGCCCGCGCAGATCGTCGACGATCCGGCGTCGAGCCGCGACGACCTGGCGATCGTCGAGACGGCACCGCAGCAGCCGCCGGGGGCGCGCCCGGCGACGCACGACGAGCCGTCGGCGGCGCGCGCGTTCCCGGTGTCCGCGATCGAGCCGGCGCCGGTGGCGGCGGCGGCGGGCTCCGACGCGCGCAGCACGTTCGCCGGCCCCGGGCCGAACACCGCGGCCGTCGCGCCGCGCCCGGCGCTCGCGCCGTCAGGCCCCGCGCCCGAGCCGCCGGTCGCGACGCCGGCGTCGTCGGGTCAGGTCGCCATCGGCACGATGTCGGGCCCGGGCGCGTTCACCGCCGCGCCGCGACCCGCGCCGGCGCCGGCTCCCGCGCCCCCGCCCGCGCCATCTCCCGCGCCCTCGCCGCTCCGCGCGACGATGTCCGGACCCGGCGCGTATGCCGCGACCACGGCGGCGCCCGCGGCGCCGATCGATCCGCGCACGACCGTCACCGGCGTGCCGCTCGGCCCGTCGTCGGCGGGCATGCGGCTCGGGCCGATCCCCGGCGCGACCGAGGACCCGCCGTTGCGCACGTCGGGGCTCGCGATCGAGCCCGACGACGCCGTCACGCTCCCGCCGCGCGTCGAGATGGCCGAGACGTTCATCGGCGCCGAGCACGGCGGACCGCAGATCGCCGAGCGCTCCGGCCCCGTCGAGGCCGTCACGATCCAGCCGCGCCGCAACGTGCACCGCACCGAGCGCACGGACCCGCCGGACTTCGGCGAGCAGCCCGCGACGCGCACCGGGCCGCCGAAGCCGCCGCCCCGGTCGTCGAACCCGTCGAACCCGATCGCGACGCTGCCCGCGATCCTGCCCTCCCCACCGCTCGAGCTCCCGGACGCGAGCGACGACGAGATCCTGACGAGCCCGCCCATGCCGGGGCGGCGCACGCCGTCCGCCGGGCCGCCCGTGCGCAGCGCGGGCCCGCCGCCGCGCGCCGACCTCGAGAACGCGGTCACGAACCCGCCGCCGCTGCGCCGCCCACCCGTCGACGCGCCCGACCGCGCGCGGCCCGTCGCCGCCGCGGCCGACGACGATGCGAGCCGCACGTCGCCGAACATGATCCTCGATCCGCGCAGGCTGTCGCGCGCCGCCGTGCAGCCGCAACCGCATCCGCCGCCGCAGCCGCCGCCGTCGCTCGACGACGATCGCTGGCCGCCGCGCCCGAGCAGCAGCTTCCTCGACGACGACGAGCGCACCGGCGCGCGCCGCATCGCCCCGCGCGCGGGCACGAACGTGCCGCCGATCGATCCGCGCGACCTCGATCGCACGCAGCCGCCGCCGGTCGCGACGCGGCTGCCGCAGGCGACCGCGACGAGCGGGCGCATCGGCCGCGCGCCGACGTCGCCGCCGGTGGGCGTGGAGGCGCCGCCCGCGGGGACGGCGCGCGTGGTCGCACCGACGGGCACCGACCCCGGCGTGCCGCGGCCCCGGCCGCCGGCGCCGCGCCCCGTGCACAAGATCATCGAGGACAGCTCGAGCACCGACCCGGCGATGCCGCGCTTCGACGGCCAGATCATGTCGTCGTCGCCGGCGCCGTGGGCGAAGGGCCTCGCGGCGCGCATCGACGCGGCGCTCGAGGGCGGCGACGAGTGGGGCATGGAGACGCCGGTCGTGCCGCCGACGAAGGCCGAGCTGCGCGCGCTGCTCGGCAGCCCGGATCCGACGCGCAAGGTGTCGATCGACGAGATCGAGCGCCTGCACCGCGCGGCCGCCGAGGAGCAGGATGCGCGCGAGGAGGAGATCCTCCAGCCGCGCACGCGGACGCCGCCGACGTCCGAGGTCGACCCCGACCAGATCGAGGCGGCGATCGAGGTCGCCCCGCCCGCGCGGCGCAACGCGAACGTCGTCGCGACGGCGCGGCCGAAGAAGCCCGAATGAGGGCCGCGCTTGTCGCCGTGGCGTTCGTCGCGGCGTGCGGCGCGCCGGCGCGGCCCGTCGAGCCGGCGAAGGCGACCGTCGACGTGAAGGCGGAGGTCGACCTCGCCGAGGCGGCCGAGCGCACGCGCCGGCACGACGTGGCGCGCGCGCACTTCCAGAAGGCCGTGGCGGCGGCGCGCGATCCGTCGAGCATCGCGTACGCGCGCTGGCGGTTCGCCGAGACGCTGGTGTCGTGGGGCGAGCTCCCCGAGGCGCGCGCGCAGCTCGAGGCGGCCGTGCAGGCGAGGCCCGACCACCCCATCGCGTGGCACGACCTCGGCCACGTGCGCTTCGGCTCGGACGATTACCCGGGCGCGATCGCGGCGTTCCAGAAGGCGCGCGACCTCGCGCCGCGCGAGCTGAAGCCGCGTCTCTCGCTCGCCGTGACGCTGTGGAAGCACGGCGACCTCGCGGCTGCGAGCAACGAGTACCGGGCGCTCCTCGAGCTCGACCTGCCGGACCGCACGCGGGGGAAGGTCGAGTGGGCGATCGCCGAGCTGGCAAAGCTGCAGAAGCGCTGACCCTGCGACATACTCAGCGCGTGAAGGCCTTCTCCATCGGGGCGATCGGGATCGCGTTGCTGTTCGGTGCTCCCGCGCAGGCGGTGGCGTGGAACTTCGACTGGGCCGGGCACGTCGAGGCGGACGCCGAGAACCTGAAGGCCGACGACCCGCAGAAGCGGCTCGACGCCGTCCAGGCGCTACGCAACTACGACATCGCGCTCACCGAGCCGCACCTGCTGAAGGCGCTGGCCGACGACGACGACAAGGTCCAGCAGGAGGCCGCGAAGGTGCTCGGCGCCGGCGGCTCGACGAGGGCCGTGCCGGTGATGGTCGACTGGCTCAACGACCCCGACCCGAACAAGCGCAAGATCGCGGCGGGCGCGCTCGGCGACATCGGCGGCAACGACGCGGCGCAGGCGCTGACGCGCTCGCTCGGCGACTCCGAGTCCGCGGTGCGCGTGCAGGCGGTCAAGGCGCTCGGGGCGATCGGCCGGCGCGGCAACGCGAGCGTGGTGATCGCGCTGATCCCGCGCCTCGAGGACGACCCCTGGAACAAGGCCGAGGTCAAGCTGGCGACGATCGCGCAGCTCGAGGAGCTCGGCGACCGGCGCGCCGTGATCCCGCTCGTGGCGCGCTTCTCCGACGGCTCGCCGCCGACGCGCACGGCGGCGGTGCGCGCGGTCGGCAAGCTCGGCGACAAGTCGGCGGTGCCGGCGCTGATCCGGCTCATCGCGGATCCCGTCGAGGAGGTGCGCACGTCCGCGGTCGGCTCGCTCGGTGCGCTCGGCGCGCACGAGGCGATCGACGCGCTCACCGAGCAGCTCGGCACCGGCGGCGACCTGTTCCGCTCGAAGGTGGCGTACGCGCTCGGCCAGATCGCCGGGACGCCGGGCAGCGGCACCGCCGGCGAGAATGCGATGCGCACGCTCGTCGCGAACCTCGCGCAGCCGACGCAGCGCCAGGCGGCGCGCGAGGCGCTGCGCGTCGCCGGCAAGGCCGCGGTGCCGGCGCTCGTCGCGCACCTGCAGGGCCGGCTCGCCGGCGATCCGACGACGGCGGTCACGCTGCTCGCCGAGGCGGCGGACCCGCGCGCGACGGCGACGCTCGCCGCGGAGCTCGAGCGCGGGCGCGTCGCGATGCCGATCGTGCTGAAGGCGCTCGGCGCGACCGGCGACCCGGCGGCGCTCGTGCCGGTGCTGCGCGCGCTGTCGAGCAAGGACGCGGCGATCCGCATCGCCGCGATGGAGAGCCTGCGCCCGCTGATCGGCGCGGACGCGCGCGCCGGCGACGTCCTCGTCGAGCACCTCACCGACGCGGACCTCGAGATCCGCGTGCTGGCGGCGGAGTACCTCGGCATCCTGCGCGTCGCGTCGGCGGCGCCGCGGCTGGCGGCGCTCGCCGGCCCGGGCAACCCGGCGCGGCTCCGGCGCGCGGCGATCGACGCGCTCGGCGACATCGGCAAGCGCGAGGCGACGCCGGCGCTCGTCGCCGTGCTCAAGGAAGGGCCGGCCGAGCTGCACGTCGCCGTCGCGAACGCGCTGTCGTACATCCGCGACCCGTCCGCGATCCCGATGCTGATCGGCCTCGCGAAGGTCGACAAGGGCCCGACGCGGCACGAGGTCGTGCGCGCGCTCGGCGCGACGATGCGCGAGCAGCCCGACGCCGCCGGCCGCAAGGCGCTGCGCGAGCTCGTCGCCGACGGCTCGGTCAAGGTCGGGCTCGCCGCGATCGCCGGGCTCGTCGCGGCGAAGGACCCGGCCGACGCGGCGTTCCTGCGCGACCTCGCCGAGAAGTCGGCAGCGGATCGCCGGCGCGCGGCGGCGTGGGCGCTCGGCGAGGTCCACGACACTGCGTCCGTCGAGCTGCTCGCGTCGCTGCTCGGCGCGCACGACGACCGCCTGATCGGCGACGCGCTGTGGTCGATCGGCGAGATCGTGTCGTCGTCGCCCAAGGACGCCCGGCTCGCCGCGATCGCCGACCGCCTGTTCCTCAGCCGCCCCGACACCCGCGGCGCGGGCACCGAAGGCACCGGCTGGGCGAGCTCGATCAACCGCGCCGGCGCGATCGCGCGCATCCTGTGGGCGCTGCCGCGCGACGGCGCCGGCGGCCGCAACGAGCTGCTCACCGGGCCGCGCCGCAAGAAGCTGTTCGACGGGGCGTTCCACAAGTCGCGCCTGGTCCGCATCAACACGGCGACCGCGCTGTCGAGCCTCGCCGGCGACGAGGAGGCCGCGAAGGTCCTCGCCCAGCTCGTGCGCGACGATCCGTCCCCGCACGTCCGCATCGCGGCCGCGCGCGGCCTCGCCCGCGTCGGCGGCGCGAAGGTCGTCCCCGCCCTCAAGGCCGCATCCGACACCGACGGCGACCCGTCCGTGCGCGAGGCCGCGAAGGCCGCGCTCGCCGCCGCCCCGCCCCCGCCCGCTGCGCGCACGGAGTGGCGCAGCTACCCCGTCATCGACCCCGGCGCCGACGACATGCCGATCCGCCAAGAGGCCTACTTCCTCCACACTCCCGACGACATCGTCTGGGCCACGTACACCGACGCGCGCGGCCACATCACGACCGAGCACGCCTTCCCCGGCGACTGGGACCGCAACGACCGGTCGCGCATCCAGGCGGCGAAGCACGAAGCCGAGTACTAGCCGGCTTTCACCGGTACGTGCTCGTCGCGGGGGACGCGAACGTTCTGCTGTCGCGCGGGCGGTACCGCACTGGCTCGTGCTCGACGCGTGCCTCCCGACGGTGAACGCGCGGCGCTCGCAGCGGCTCCCGACGTGGCGGCGGCTCGCGCACCGTGCAGTCTCGCGACCTCTCGTCGAGACCACATTCCCGTTCGTGCTCGTCGCGGGCCTCCCGACGGTGAACACGCGGCGCTCGCAGAAGGCTCCCGACGGTGGTTTGACGCGGGCGCTCTGCTGTCTCGCGGTCTCTCATCGAGACCACGTTCCGGTTCGTGCTCGACGCGGGCCTCCCGATGGTGAACGCGCGGCGCTCGCAGACGGCCCCGACGGTAGCGTTGTGCGGTGTGGGCGGGCTAC
>JAHBVW010000087.1 GCA_019637375.1 Deltaproteobacteria bacterium
CGGGCGGGCGCGGCGGCAGCCGGGCCGCGGCCTGGGCGAGCAGGTCGACGACCCGCGCGGCCTGCATCGTCGGGACGAGCCGGTAGTAGACCTTGACCTGCGCCTCGTCGACGTCGGCGACGGCGCCGCCGGCGTCGGCGAGGAGGAACGTGCTGATCGGCGCGCCGCGGTCGCCGAGCCGCGCCGCCGCGCGCGCGAGGAGGTCGCCGCCGGTCATGTCGGCGAGCTGCGTCCCGACGACGACGAGCCGCGGCGCGCCGGTGGTCAACAGCTCGAGCGCGACGTCACCGCGATCGACCTCGTCGACGCCGAACCGCCCGCCGATCGCCTCGCGCAGCCACCGCCGCGCGCCGGCGTCGCCCTCCGCGAGCAGGACCCGATCCCCCGGATCCGGCGAGCGCGCACGGATCTTGGTGATCTCCGACATCGGTCGGGACCATTGTAGCCCAAGGGATTACGCGAAGATCCACAGGGCGACGTACACGGCGCCGGCGAGCGCGAGGCCGAGCACCAGCGCGGGGCGCACGCGCGGCCCGGCGTACGTCGGGTACATCGGCTCGTCGTCGTGCGGGCGCGGTAGCGGGGCGAGCGCGTCGCGGTCGAGGCGCGTGCGCGCGCCCGCGGGGAGCGGGTCGCCGTCGCTGATCGGCGCGATCTCGCCCCGCGCACGAACCGCGCGGGACGCGCACTCGTCGTCGCCGAACATGATCTGCACCGAGCCCGAGGGTGGGTCCTCGCGGATGAGCTCGACCTCGAGGTTCGTGGACTCGCGGAGCAGCACCTGCAGCTGTCGGCTCTCGAGCTCCGTCGTCGGCATCGTGCGCATCGGCCCATGCTAAGGGGCCGGCCGTGGCGCGCGCGCACGCTCTCACGGGTGCCTGACGGTGAGGACCACCCACGATCGCCGTCGAGCTCGTAAGCGCGCTCGCGCCCCGACGGCGATGGAGTCGATGTGATGCGATATCGTCGCGCGATGCGGCGCGCGCTTGCGTGGATCCTCGTCCTCCTCCTCCTCCTCGCCGCAGGATGCGGCACCGCGGCGAAGCCGGTGACCGGCGGCGGCAGCGACTCGGCGACGGCGGCGGCGGCCGACGACAACGACGACGCGATCCTCGCGGCGGTCGTGCTGCACGAGCTCGCGAACGGCCACGTGAAGCCCGACGAGACGCCGTGCCTGCGCGTGCGCGACGCGGCGGGCGCGACGGCCGATGCGAGCGCCGCGATGCTCGCGCTCGTGCAGCGGCGGTGGCCCCGCGCGGTCGTCGCCTCGGCGTGCAGCGGCGGCGGTCCGGATCCGGTGCGCGCCGGCGACGGGGCCGGCGTGATGTTCGACGTCGGCCCCGTCCAGCGCAACCCCGCGGGCGTCGTCGTCGAGGGCGGCGGCGCGCACCGCGGCGGCGGCGCGATCCGCGAGATCGAGTACAAGCTCCAGCGCGGCCCGACGGGCTGGCGCGTCAGCTCCGAGCAGGTGCTCCGCGAGGGCTAGGACACGAGCTTCGGCGGCGTCGGTGGTGGTGGGGCGGCGGTGATCGACGGGGCGCTCACGGGCGCGCTCGGCGGATCGGACTCGACGAGCCCGACGCGGCCGGTGACGTCGCCGCGCGGGTCGGCGTACTGGGCGAGCTCGCGCGAGACCTCGGCGACGAGGTCCGCCTTCTCGCGGTAGGGCATGAACGCGCTCTTCCAGCCCGCGATGATGATCTCCTTGATCGTCTGCAGCGACCAGCCGTAGTGCACGTGGCACAGGTGGAGCTCGCGCGACACCGTCGTCTGCGACATGAGGCGGTTGTCGGTGTTGATCGTGACGCGCAGGCCGTAGTCGACGTAGAAGTCGACGGGGTGCGTGTCCCAGCTCGCGGCGGCGCGCGTCTGGAGGTTCGACGACGGGCACACCTCGAGCGGGATGCGGTGGTCGTTGACGTAGTTGAGCAGGTCGCCGCTCTCGACGAGCCGCGTGCCGTGGCCGATGCGGTGCGCGCCGCACTTGTGGATCGCCTGGTGCACCGAGTCGGGGCCGAACGACTCGCCGGCGTGCGCCGTGCAGTTGATGTTGTTGTCGATGACGAGCTGGAACGCGTGGCGGTGCAGCTTCGCCGGGTTGTTGACCTCGGACCCGGCGAGGTCGAAGCCGACGACGCCGCGGTTCTTGAACGCGACGCACAGCTCGGCGATGCGCAGCGACGACTCGGGGCCGAACGAGCGGATCGCGCACAGGATGACGCCGTAGCGGATGCCGAATTCGCGCTTCGCGGAGCGCAGCCCGCGCAGCACGGCCTCGACGACCTGCGCCGGGCGCAGCCCCTCGCGCGTGTGCAGGAGCGGCGAGTAGCGGACCTCGAGGTAGCGCACGTTCTCGCGCCACGCGTCCTCGGCGAGCTCGTACGCCGAGCGCTCGAGGCCCTCCTCGGTCTGCATCACCGACAGCGTGATCTCGAACGCGCGCAGGTAGTCGTCGAGCGAGGCGACGTGCTCGCCGGCCGCGACCAGCTTGAACAGCTCGCCGCGGTCGAACGTGGGGAGCTTGGTGCCGTGCTTCTTCGCGAGGTCGAGGATCGTGTCGAGGCGCAGCGAGCCGTCGAGGTGACAGTGGAGGTCGGTCTTGGGCAACCGCTGGATGAGCTCCAGGGGGATCTGGCCATCGCTCATCGCCGGACTATCGCCGACGAGGTGCCCCCGACGCTAGGGCGCCAGCCGGATCGAGAGGTCGTAGCCGTAGCCGACCCAGCGCGTCGGCTCGCGCTCGAGCTCGTCGCCGATGAAGTAGCGCGACGCGCCGGCCCCGAGCGACGGCACCACGACGACCGAGTGCCGCGGCGCGCGCCGCACCAGCTCGTGGCGCGCGACGCCCGCGTCGGCGACGGCGTGGTACGTCGCGACGAGCCGCACGAGCACGAACGCGACGACGGCGCCGGCGAGGACGGTCAGCGCCGTGCGCACCCGGCCCGTCGCCCGCGCGTGCGCCCACCCGGCGAGCGCGGCCGTGCACAGCGCCATCCCGGCGAAGTACAGGCGCGGCCCGATCTTCGGCGACGCGAGCAGGATCAGCGTGCACGCGGCGCCGGCCGCGGCGAGCGCGACGAGCACGCGCCCGAGCCCGCGCGGGAGCTGCGCGCGGCCCCACGCGCCGGCCGCCGCGAGGGGCAGCGCCGGCAGGAGGTACAGCACGAACAGCCCGAGGATCCCGAGGTTGCCGCCGAGCCCGCGGTCGAGCACGCGGCCGGCGAGGCCCGCCTCCTTCGCGAGCCCGCCGTAGCGCACGTCCTGCCCGGGCGCGCCGAGGAGCAGCCAGTACCCGAGCGCGAGCCCGACGACGCCGGCGATCGCCCACGCGCGGACGGCGCGCGGCTGCGCGACGATCCCCGCCGCACCGAGGGCGAGGAACGCGACGCCCGTGTGCTCGTTGCAGAAGCCGGCGAGCCCGCCGAGCGCGAGCATCGGCGGCACCAGCCACCAGCGCGGCCCCGCCGGCGCGCCCGCGTGGAAGCGGTACGGCACGAGCCACAGGAGGTTGAGCACGAGCCCGAACGTGTAGTTGCCGACGTACGGGCGGTACACGAGCAGCGGGCCGATCTGCGGCGCGCAGGCGAACAGCGCCGCCGCGACGAGCAGCGCGAGCTGCGCATCGTCCGCGCGCCGGACACTCGGCCAGCGCCCGAGGACGAGCGCGACGAGCAGGTAGATCACGGCGAGCCCGAGGAGCGGCGTCGCGATCACGTGCACCGGCCCGGGCGAGTACAGGACGCGCGTGAACGTCTGCCCGAGGCGCGGGTTCGCGTAGCGGTAGTTCTGGTCGAGCAGCTCGACGATCTCGTCGACGGAGAGTGCGTGATCCTCGTACCACGCGGCGTGGTCCCAGCCGTCCCACATCACCGGCTCCCACGCCGCACACAGCGCGAGCGCGAGCCACACCGGCGCGACCAGCGCGACCCACCAGCGCATCAGATCCTGAGCCCCACGCGCCGCCGCGCGAGCAGCCGCACGAGCGCGGCCGACGCGACGAGGCTCGCCGCCGTCGCCACCGCCGCACCCTCGAGGCCCCAAAGCGGGACGAGCACGAGCGCCGTGCCCAGGTTCACGGCAAGAATCCCGAGCACGTACACCGTGTGCCACCCGGGCTGCGCCGCCATGAGCAGCACGTGCGTGAACGGCAGGTACGGCGACGCGAGCGCCGCGCCGGAGATCATGATCGCGAACGGCCACGCGCCGCGCGCGTATCCGTCGTCGCCGATCAGCCACGGGATCGCGAACGGATAGAGCAGCGCGCCGGCGGCGCATGCGGCCACGAACGCCGGCACGAACCAGCGCCGCGTCCGCCCGACGAGGTGGCGCACGCCGTCGCGGTCGCCCGCCGCGAGGTCGCGCGCGAGCAGCGGGTTGACGTTGTTCTGCAGCGCGACCGCGAGCTGCAGCGCGCCGTCGTTGATCGCGGCCGCGAGGCTGTAGACGCCGACCTGCCCGCTCGACACCGCGAGGCCGAGCACCCACACGTCGAGCTTGGAGCTGACCTCGACGGCGAGCATCGCCGCGACGCCGCGCACACCGAACGCCACGTGCCGCCGCGCCCACGCGCCCCACCCCGCCGCGCGGCGCAGCTCGACGGTGGACAGCAGCTCGATCGCGAGCACGAGCAAGAGGCCGCCCTCGGTGAACGTCCAGATCACGGGGAGCTGATCGCCGTCGAGGTCCGCGCCGCGCGCGACGCCGAGGCCGACCGCGATCAGCAGGTAGCGCACCGACGTGTACACCGCGAACGCGCGCATGCGGCGCAGCCCGTTGACGACGCCGAGGAGGATCTTGTTGACCGCGAAGCAGAACAGCCCCGGCGCCGCCCACAGCATGCCCTCGGCGACGGCCGGGCTCTGCCAGCGGCCGATCGGCCCGCGCAGGAGGAGGAACGCGGCCGTGACGGTCGCGGCGAGCGCGACGCCCGGCACGAGCGCACCGGCGACGATGGCCGCGGCGCGTGTGCGATCGGTCCCCTCCCGGGCGGTCTCCGAGGCGAGCGCGCGCAAGACGGCGTACTGGAGGCCGCCCGCGCCGAGGACGGCGAACGCGAACACGGCGATCGTGACGAGGTTGAAGTTGCCGAGCGCGGACGCGTCCCACCACGCGCCGATCACGAAGTTGAGGCCGAGCCCGACGAGCCCGAGCAGCAGCACCGGCACCAGGTTCCACCCGATGTCGCGCCGCAAGCGCACGTGTTCCGACGAGCCCACGAGGGTTTGCCGGCGAACTTATACCCGGACGCGCGCGGCCGGGCATACATTGCCCCGCACGTGAGAACGTTCCTCGCCACGCTGCGTCCGCGCACGGTGCTGCTCGCCGCGTGGCTCGTCGTCTTCCTCCACGCCTATCCCGGGCAGATGACGACGGACTCGTTCGATCACCACGCCGAGGCGCAGGCCGGCGTGTACAGCGACGGCCACCCGCCGTTCACGAGCCTCTTGTGGAAGCTCGTCGAGTACGTCGTCTACGGCGGCACCGGCATGCTGATCCTGCAGACGGCGACGTTCCTCGCCGGCCTCTACGCCGTCCTGCGCCACACGTTCGCGCCGCGCCGGGCCGCGTGGATCGCGAGCGCGCTGTTCCTGTTCCCGCCCATCGCCGTGCCGTTCGCGCAGATCTGGAAGGACTGCCTGATGGCGGGCTTCCTCATGCTCGGCATCGCCGGGCTCGCGTCGCGCTGCCGGTGGCGGCGGCTCGCGGCGCTCGCGGCGTTCGCCGTCGCGACGGCGGTCCGCTACAACGCGTTCGCGGCGACGTTCCCGCTCGTCGTGCTGCTGTTCGAGTGGCGCCCCGGCCTCGCCTGGTACAAGCGCTACGCGATCGCGCTCGCCGCGTGGCTCGCCGTCACGCTCGCCGCGTTCGGCGCGAACCGCGCGATCACCGACCGCGAGACGGACATCTGGTACGCGTCGCTCGCGCTGTACGACCTCGCGGGCACGCTCGCGCACCTCGACCGCGACGTCCCCGACACCGAGCTCGCGCCCATCCTCGACGGCACCGGCGTGCTCGTCCGCGACGGCATCCAGGCGCGCGCGCGCGAGGTGTTCAGCCCGCGCAGCTTCCTCGGCGTCATCTCCGGCGAGCGGCGCATGTGGGCGATGCCGGCGTACGGGATCGTCGAGCTCCCGGCGGCGCAGCGCGACGCGATCGGGCGCGCGTGGCGGGCGATCGTCGCCGACCACCCGGGCGCGTACGTGCGCTACCGGCTCGCGGTCGCGAGCGCCGTGCTCGGGCTCGACGGCAAGCGCGCGTCGGGCATCGTGATCCGGCGCGAGGACCGCGTCGAGACGTTCGCGTACGCGCAGCACATCCCGCTCGCGAGCTCGCCGCTGCAGGACCACATGTCGGCGGGCCTCGCGTCGCTCGCGAAGGTCGCGCCGATCTTCGCGCCGTGGATGTACGCGCTGCTCGCGCTCGTCGCGATCGCGCTCGCGCTCGCGACCGGCAACTGCCGCGACGTCATCGCGTACGCCGCGAGCGGCCTCGCCGTCGAGGCGACGCTGGTCTTCCTCGCATCGACGACGGACTACCGCTACTCGCACTGGCTCGTCGTCGCGACGGCGCTCTCGCTCGCCATCCTCGTCGCGCGGCGCGCGCGTCAGCCGTTGTTCTTGGCCGCGGCGAGCACCCAGCACTCGGCGGCGTCGCAGGCGAGCACCCAGTAGACGCCGGTGCGCCACGGCTTGTAGCGCAGCGGCGCGCCGTCCGTGCCGCCGAGCGCGCGCCACTCGCTGCCGGGCTGGAGCACGGTGATCTCGAACGGCCTCTTGGCGAGCTCGGGCGACAGGCGGACCTCGCGCGTCGTCGCCCCGCCGGGGCGCACGAGCGATGCGGTGTAGCCCTCGAACGAGCGCGGCGTCCAGCGCGCGAGCAGGATGCGCGGGCGCGGCA
Organism: Deltaproteobacteria bacterium; assembly: GCA_019637375.1. Classification (GTDB taxonomy): domain Bacteria; phylum Myxococcota_A; class Polyangia; order Haliangiales; family Haliangiaceae; genus JABFXX01. Next base: position 6,898 of record JAHBVW010000087.1, read on the forward strand.
CCGGCGGCGACGCACCGAGGAACTCGACGGCGACCTCGTAGCGCTCGATGCGCTCGTTCGGCCGCCGCTTCTGCAGCTGCGCGACGGATGTGCGCACGAGCTCGTGGATCGCGGCGATCTCGAAGCCCTTGGTGCCGGTGGTGTCGAACGCGTCGTCCTCGATCGCGCACGGCGCGCCGGCGAGCCACACGCGCGGCACGACGCGGATGCCCGACATGCCGAGCATCGCGTTCTGCTGGTAGCCGCGGAAGTACACGCCCGCGAGGCCGTAGTACTTCGCGACGAGCTCGCGCTTCTTCGCATCGCGGAAGTCGTCGCCGATGTACCACCACGTCTCGTCGACCTGCGCCCACGCGTCGGCGACGAAGATGTCGCCGGGGGCCGTCGCCGCGAGCGCCGCCATGCGCGCCTCGCCCTCGCGCGCGACCTGCTTGTACAGCGGCAGCGTGCGCCACGCCGCGTACACCGACACGACCGCGGCGAACGCGACGAGCGGCGCGAGCGAGCGAGCGCGGAGGAGCGACGCGTCGACGCACGCGAGCGTCGCCGCGAGGAGGAGCCCCATCGGCACGATGTAGAAGCGCGAGCCGAGCTTGGGCGACACGAACAGCGTCGCCGCCATCGCCGCGCCGGTCGCGAGCGCGATCGCGACGAGCCGCGCCGGCGCGCGGAGGTCCTCGCGAGCGTCGCCGCGGACGAGCGCGCGCAGGAGCAGGATCGCGAGCACGACGAGCAGCGGCGCCGCGTACGCGACGTAGTCGCGCAGGATGTCGACGTTGCCGACGACGCCGCGCTGGATCGCGCGCATCGGCAGGCTGACCTTCGTCGCGAGGCCGTCGTAGCGCTCGGCCTGACCGGGCGCGAAGAACAGCGCCAAAAAGCCGAGCGCGAACCCCGCGCCGCCGGCGACGAGCAGCCGCAGCGATCCGCCGCGCCGGTGCAGCCACCAGCCGTACGCGGCGAACAGCGCGAGCAGCGCCGGCCCCGTGTGCTCGTTGCACGCGCCGGCGACGACGCCGGCGACGCCGTAGGCCAGCGCCGTCTTCGTCGAGACCGCGCGGTCGCCGGCGAGGCGCAGCGGCACGAGGAACCAGATCTGCGCGGCCGCGCCGTAGATGTAGTTCGCCGCGTACGCGCGGCAGAACATGTTGCGGCCGAGCTCGGGGAACACGAACCAGCCGCAGCCGATCGCGACGGCCCACAGCGCGAGCTCGCGGCGATCTCCCGGCTCGGGTCCTCCGCTCGCGGCTCCTCCGGAGCCTCGCCGTCGCCATGGCACGCGGCCGAGGCCGAGCGCGGTCACGCCGGCGGTGAGGGCGAGGTAGGAGAGCGGCGTCGCGACCTCGGCGAAGCCGTCGAGCTTGTACGCGAGGTACGTCGCGGCCTGGCCGACGCGCGGGTTGGAGTGCGTGTACTCGAACGCCCAGTAGTCGAAGAAGCGCGACGGGGTCGCGGGCTGCGCGCCGGTGTCGACGGCGACGTTCCACGCGTCGAACGCGAACGGCTCGTGCGCGACGACGTAGACGATGTGCAGGACCGTGGCCGCCGCGTACGCGGCGAACAGCGCGATCCCACCCGCGCGGAGTGCGCGGCTCACTTGCGGCCGGCTGCTGCGCGGTGCGCGCCGGACTCGGCGGCGCTCTCGCCGCTCACGACCTCGACGACGGACGGGCGGCGCTTCTCCTGCGCGGCCTCGGCGCGGGCGAAGCCGAACCGCGACCCGACGACGTACAGCGGCCGCCCCTTCACCTCCTCGAAGATCCGGCCGATGTACTCGCCCTGGATGCCGTTCGAGATGAGCGACAGGCCGTTGAAGAACAGGAGCAGGATCAACAGCGACGCGTAGCCCGGCACGTCGATCCCGAAGAACAGCTTCTGGATCACGGTGACAAGCAGGTACACGAACGAGGCGAACGCGCACGCGACGCCCACGTACGTCCAGATCTTGAGCGGCGCCGTCGAGAACGAGAACAGCCCGTCGAGCGCGAACCGCCACAGGCGGAAGAAGCTCCACGTCGAGCGGGTCTCGTTCGCGCGCACGGCGGCCTGGAAGTCGATCGACGCGACCTTGAAGCCGGGCCACGCGAAGATGCCCTTCATGAAGCGGTGGCGCTCGGGCATCGAGTTGATGACGTCGACGATCTTGCGATCGAGGAGGCGGAAGTCGCCGGCGCTCGCCGGGATCTCGACGGACGTCATCATCTTCATGATGCGGTAGTAGCTGCGCGCCGCGGTCCGGCGGAGCAGGCCCTCCTCGTCGCGCTTCTTGCGCACGCCGAGCACCATGTCGAAGCCCTCCCGCCACTTCGCGACGAATTGCGGGATCACGTCGACGGGGTGCTGCAGATCGCAGTCGATCGGGATCACGGCCTGCCCGGTCGCGTGCGCGAGGCCCGCCGACAGCGCCGTGTCCTTGCCGAAATTGCGCGCGAGGCCGACGACCCGCACGCGCGGGTCCTGCGACGACGCGGCGGCGAGCATGCCGAGCGTGCCGTCGCGACTCCCGTCGTCGACGAACACGATCTCGAACGCCTCCCCGAGCCCCTCCATCACCGGCACGATCGCGGCCAGGAACGCGGGGATGTTCTTCTCCTCGTTGTAGGCGGGAACAACGATCGAGAAGACCGGGGCGGACATGACCTCGGCCACTTCTAGCACGATGCGTCGTCGGGGTCGCAAATACCTCGGACCCGGGCGACCGCCGTCACGCGTGCTTGCCAGGGGCCCTGCGGTGCGAGTAAACCGCGCTGGATCGGATGCGCGCAGGGACCTGGCTCGCCGAGCGCGTTCGGAGCGCGCCACCGCCGGCGATCCTCGTCGCGGGCTGGCTCGGCCTCGTGCTGTACGCGCACCCCGGGTACATGAGCTTCGACTCGATCCAGGCGCTCGCCGACGCGCGCCGCGGCACGTACCACGACCTCGCCGCCGTCGCGTGGCGCGCCGCGGACTGGGTCGTGCCCGGGCCGTTCGGGATGCTCGCGCTGCAGGCGGCGGGCTTCCTCGCCGGCGTCCACGCGCTCCTCCGCCGCCGGCTCGCCCCGCGCACCGCCGCGGCGTGCGCGTGCCTCGTGCTGTGGTTCCCGCCGGTCGCGGCGACGATCGCCACGCTGTGGCCCGACGGCTGCGCGGCCGCGCTGTTCGCGCTCGCGGCCGGCGGGCTCGGCTCGGCGCGCCTGCCCCGGCGCATCGCGGCGCTCGTCGCACTCGCGACCGGTGCGTCGATCCAGCCGGGAGGGATCGCCGTCGCGGTGCCGCTCGCACTCGGCCTGCTCGCGGCGCCGCTGCGCGTGCGCGCCGGCGCGACCATCGCGGTCGCCGCCGCCGCGTGGCTGATCGCCGGCCGGTTCGCGTGGCAGGACCCGCACGAGCTCGACGACGCGCTCGCCGACATCGCCGGGACCGTGCACCACGCCGGCGGCGTCGACGATGCGGCGCTGCAGCCGGTGCTGCCCGGCGCCGACGCCGCCGCGCGCGCCGCCGCCGCCTACGATCCGGATGCGTCGCTCGACGAGGTCCGCGCGGCCGTCGCGCGCACGTTCGGCAGGCCGCCGCGCGCCGCCGTGCGCGAGGTGCGGGCCCGCCTCGTCGGCGCGCACCGCGGTGCGTACGCCGCGTACCGCGCGGAGGTGTTCTGCCGGATCGAGCGCCTGTGCAACCGCGGCGAGGGCTCGGCCGCGTACATCTGGCTGCACGACGCCGGCGCCGTCCGCCACGACGCCTCGCCGAGCGGGCTGCAGCGCCTGCTCCAGTGGTGCATGGGCAAGCTCGCCGCGACGTGGCTGTTCCTGCCGTGGCTGTACCTGGCGCTCGCGCTCGCGCTCCTGCCGATGGCGCGGCGCGACGGCGCGATCGCGGCGCTGCTCGCGTCGGGGATCGCCGGCGAGCTCGCGCTGGCCGTCGCCGGGCACGACGCGAACTTCCGCCACGCGATCTGGCTGGTCGCCGCGACCGCGCTGGGCGCGCTGCTCCTCGTCGCGGCCCGGATCCGATCGAGTGTCAGATCGAGTGATGAAACGACTGCGTGACGAAGCAGTGATCCGGCTTGCACGCCATCACCCAGTACTGGGCGGTGCGCCACGGGCGGTACGTGAACCGCTTCTGCGATGACCTGCCGAGGAGGTGCGGCGCGTCGCCGATCGCGACGAGGTAGATCTCCCAGTCGCCCCTCTCGAGCGCCGCGTCGACGGTGATCGAGCGCTCGCGGCTGCGGCCCTCCCGCCCGAGCGTGGACGTGTAGCCCTCGAGCACGCCGTCGCGCCAGCGCGCGACGAACGTGCGCGGGCGCGGCAGCTGCGGATCGCTCCCGAGGAACGACGCGGTGAGGTCGATGTAGAGCAGCTTCGACGACGTGAACTTGCCGATCTCGGCGATCGCGTCGAGGAACGCGTGGTGGAGCGCGCCGACGTCCTTGCCGATGTACGGCTTCAGGTCGAGCTGATCGATCTGGTCGATGCACAGCGGCGGATCGAGCTCGTAGTGCATCGTCAGCTTGACGTCGGAGATCCCGAGCTTGGCCCACATCTCGGGGCCGCGGAACAGCACGCGGTCGAGGCCGAAGTACCTCGCGACGAGCTCGCGCTTCTTCTGATCGCGGAAGTCGTCGCCGAGGAACCACCACGACTCGCTGACCTGGTTGAACGCCTCGGCGGTGTACACGCCGCCGGGCGGCGTCTCCGCGAGCTCGGTGAGGCGCGTCTCGGAGTCGCGGTCGTAGCTGCGGTAGCTCGGGATCGTGCGCAGCGCCGCGTAGCCGCTCGCGAGGACCGCGAGGATCACGAACGGCGCGAAGCCGCGGCGCGAGTGCAGGAACGTGCGCACGACGGCGAGCACGCCGGCGAGCAGCGCGACCATCGCGTGCAGGTAGAAGCGCGGCCCGAGCTTGGGCGACGCGAACACGGTGACGGTGATGAGCGTGCCGGCGAGGAGCGCGATGCCGACGGCGGCGAGCGCGCTGCGCTGATCGCGGCGGATCTCGACGAGCTCGGCCTCGGGGCGCTGCTCCGTGATGATGCCGGCGGCGACGACGAACACGAGCAGCACGAGCAGCGGCGCGGCCGCGTAGAGCAGCCACTGCAGGATGTCGAGGTTGCCCGACAGCCCGCGCACCATGATCTGCTGGACCAGCGTGTACTGCTCGGCGAGGCCCTCGTAGCGCTGGTTCTGCCCCGGCGCGAAGAAGATCAACGCGTACCCGACGAGCGCGCCCGCCGACGCCGCGAGGCGCAGCGGCACGCGGCGGCGCGTGCGGTACCAGGCGTAGCCGGTCGCCGCGAGGACGAACAGCAGCAGCGTCGGGCCCGTGTGCTCGTTGCACATGCCGGCGGCGACGCCGAGGAGGAACACCCCGACGAGCGCGATCGGCCGCACGGGCGTGCCGGGGACGTGCAGGCGCAGCGGCACGAGGAACCACAGCTGGATCGCGGCGGCCCACACGTAGTTCGTCGCGTAGGCGCGGCAGAACATGTACGACGGGAAGCTCGGGGCCGCGAACCAGAGGAAGCCGAGGCCGATCGCGAGCGTCGCGAGGTCGCGCCCGTTGCGCCGATCCGGCCAGCGCCCGAGGCCGAGCGTGAAGCCGGCGAGGATGATCGACAGGTACGCGAGCGGCGTGCCGACCTCGGCGAAGCCGTGGACCTTGTACGCGAGGTACGCCATCGGCTGGCCGATGCGCGGATTGCTCGACGTGTACTGCTGGTGCCAGAACGAGAAGAAGCGGCCGATGGAGGGCGACTCGGCGCCGCTGTCGACGGCGACGTTCCACGCGTCGTGCGCGAACGGCTCGAGCGACACGACGTACGCGATGTGGATCACCGTCGCGGCGACGTAGACGTAGAACAGGGCCCGGAGGATCCGGGCGGTCTGCGTCGTCGTCGTCGTGGCGGACACGGGGAAGGACTGTCCTTAGCACGGTTAGCTTGCCGGTCGGGACCCGAGGCTATAGGGTGCGCCGTGGCCGATCGCGACGGCACGTGCGTGGTGATCGCGGCTTACAACGAAGCGCCCGTGATCCGCGAGGTCGTGCGCGGCGTCGTCGGTGAGGGCTACGCCACGGTCGTCGTCGACGACGGCTCGCGCGATGCGACGGTCGCCGAGGCGCGCGCGGGCGGCGCGACGGTGCTGCGCCACGCGATCAACCTCGGCCAGGGCGCCGCGCTGCAGACGGGCATCGACTTCGCGCTGCGCCGCGGGGCGCGCGCGGTCGTGACGTTCGACGCCGACGGGCAGCACGCGGCGGGCGACATCCCGGCGCTCGTCGCGGCGCTCGCCGGCGCGGACATCGCGCTCGGCTCGCGCTTCCTCGGCACCGTCGAGGGCGCGACGCAGCAGCGGCTCGCGATGCTGCGCGCCGCGATCGTGGTGTCGAACCGGATCTCCGGCCTCGAGCTCACCGACGCCCACTGCGGCCTGCGCGCCTTCCGCGCCGCGGTCGCGCCGGCACTGCGCATCACCCAGGATCGCATGGCGCACGCCTCGGAGCTGCTGCGCAAGATCAAGGCGGCCGAGCTGCGCGTCGTCGAGGTCCCGATCACGATCCGCTACACCGAGCACTCGACGGCGAAGGGCCAGAGCGGCTTCCAGGCGATCCGGATCCTGTTCGACTACTTCTTCCGCACGTCCTGAGCCGCCTCGACCTCGGCGCGCAGGATCGCCATCTCGCGCACGACGTCGGTGAGCTGGCGCTGGAGCTCGACGAACTTCGTGTAGTAGTGCAGGAGCACGAACAGCACGGCGATCTCGATCAGGTACGTGATCAGGTCGACGCCGCGCCCGACGCCGACGAAGTTCGCCACGTCGTCCGTCGCATCGGGGAACACCACCGCTCCCGCACCGACGCCGAGCATCCCGAACAGGATCACGATGTGAAACGGCAGCCGGTTGCGGCGCAGGAACACGAACCACCCCAGCGCCGCGAGCCCCGAGAGCAGGAGGATGCGAATGATCATGGGTCGCGCCGACAGTAGTCGAACTGCCCGTGGGTCGCGCTAGATTGCGCGGGCCAGCCATGGACCGCGAGCTCCGCCGAGAGGCCGTCGTGTTCAGCCGCTACCTCGTGCGCGCGGCGCCGAGCGAGGCGCTGATCGAGCGCTACTGCGCGGCGAACCGCGAGCTGTTCGCGCACGAGGCGCCGTCGGCGGCGGACGCGGCCGTGCTCGCGTTCGCGCGCGACCACGCGTGGGCCGTGGCGCCGCTCGACGCCGGGCACGCGCTGCTCGGGCCCGCGTCGCTCCTGCGCAAGAAGCTGCTCGTGATGACCGCGATCCTCGAGACGACGCCCGAGTACGCCGCGCGCACCGAGCCGCGCGCGGTCGCGCTCCCGATGCTCGGCCTCCGCCTCGCCGCGGCCGGCGTCGCGATGGCCGCCGGCGCCGCCGCCGGCCTCGCGCTCACCCTGGCCCTGCGCCATGGGAAGTGATCCGGACGTCCTCGTCGTCGGCAGCGGCGCGAGCGCCGTGAACGCCGCGTGGCCGCTCGTCGCGGCGGGGCTGCGCGTGCGCATGCTCGACGTCGGCGTGCGCGACGAGCGGTACGGGAACCTGGTGCCCGACGGCCCGTTCGAGGAGGTGCGGCGCACGGATCCGCAGCAGCACCGCTACCTGCTCGGCGATCGCTTCGAGGGCATCGGCTTCGAGCACCTGGGTGCGGGCGCGCAGCTGACGCCGCCGCGGCAGTGGGTGACGCGCGACGCGGACCGCCTGCAGCCGCTCGCGTCGGCGTCGTTCTTCCCGCTGCAGAGCCTCGCCGAGGGTGGGCTCGCGAACGCGTGGGGCGCGGGCGCGCCGGCGTTCTGCGCCGCGGACCTCGCCGGGTATCCGATCGCGCACGCCGACCTCGCGCCGCACTACGAGGCGGTCGCCGCGCGCATCGGCATCAGCGGCGCGCGCGACGACCTGTGGCCGTTCCTCGGGCCGCTCGACGCGATGCAGCCCGCGGTCGCGTGCGACGGCAACGCGGGCGCGATCCTGCGCCGCTACGCGCGCGGCCCGGACCGCCTGCACCGCGACGGGCTGTACCTCGGCGCGCCGCGCCTCGCGATGCTGAGCCGCCCGCTCGGCGACCGGCAGCCGACGCGCTACTGGGACATGGACTTCTGGAGCGACGCCGGCCGCAGCGTGTACCGCCCGCGCTGGACCGTCGACGACCTGCGCCGCTCGCCGCGGTTCGCGTTCGTCCCGCGCCGCCTGGTCGTCGCGTTCGCCGACGGGCCCGACGGCGTCACCGTCACGGCGCGCGACCTCGACGCCGGCACCGTCGAGACCCACCGCGCGCGGCGCCTCGTGATCGGCGCGGGCACGCTCGCGACGACGCGGATCGTGCTGCGCTCGCTCGGCGCGCACGGCACCCGCGTCCCGCTCGTGTGCAACCCGCACACGTACGCCGCGATGCTCAACCTCGGGCGCCTCGGCGACGCCGGCGACGAGCCGCGCCACAGCCTCGCGCAGCTGTGCGTCGTGCACGCGCCGCGCGGCCCGGCTGCGCCGTTCACCGTCGGGCACTACTACTCCTACCGCTCGCTGCTGCTGTTCCGGCTCCTGAAGGGCAGCCCGCTGCCGATGCGCCACGGCCTCGCGGTGCTGCGCCTCCTGTCGCCGAGCCTCGGCGTGCTGATCCTCCAGCACGCGGATCGCCCGACGCCGGCGAAGTACTGCGAGCTGCGCGCCGGTGGAGCAGGTGGTGACGACGACGTGCTGCACGTCGAGTACGCCCTGTCGCGCGAGGAACAGGCGCGCATCGACGCCGTCGAGGCCGACATCGTGCGCGGCCTGCGCCGCCTGCGCTGCCTGCGCCTGCAGACGGTCCGCCCGGGGCACGCGGCGTCGACGCACTTCGCCGGCACGCTGCCGATGTCGCGCCGCGACGCCCCGCTGACGACGGCGCCCGACGGCCGCCTGCACGGCACGCGGCACGTGTACGTCGTCGACGGCTCGGTGTTCCCCGACCTGCCGTCGAAGGGCCTCACGTTCACGATGATGGCGAACGCCGACCGCATCGCGACGCTCCTCGCGCGGAGCCTCGGTGCGCTACAGTCCGCGCACACGTGATGTTCCCCCCACCACGCTCGCGCGCGCGCTTCTACGGTCGTTCGACGAACTACATGACCGTCGCCCGCGACGCGCTCGCCGGCCGCATCCGCGAGGGCGACGACGTCGCGGGGATCGAGCGCGACCTCGCCGCGTTCCTCGGCGCGAAGCACGTGGTGATGATGCCGCAGTGCCGCGTCGGCATCTTCCTCACGCTGCGCGAGCTGACGCGCACGAAGAAGAAGGTGGTGCTGTCGCCGTACACGATCCACGACGTCATCAACATGGTGATCTGCGCGGGTGCCGAGCCGGTGTTCGCGGACATCGACCGCGCGACGTGCAACATCGACGCGCGCGAGGTGGCGCGGCTCGTCGATCGGAACACCGCCGCCGTCATGGTCACGCACCTGCACGGCCTCGCGTGCGACGTCGAGGCGATCGCGGCGATCTGCCAGGAGCGCGGCGTCGCGCTCGTCGAGGACACCGCGCAGTCGTTCGGCGGGCGCGTGCGCGGCCGGCGCCTCGGCACGTTCGGCGACGCGGGCGTCTTCAGCTTCGGCATGGCGAAGAACGTCAACTCGCTGTACGGCGGCGCCGTCGCCACGGACCGCGACGAGCTCGCCGACGCGCTGCGCGCCGAGATCGCCGGCCTCCCGTACTTCGACACCGAGACGCTGCTCCGCCGCGCCGCGTTCTGCCTGACCGGCGACGTCATCACGTGGGGGCCGATCTTCGGCGCGAGCACGTACTGGCTGTTCCGCTTCGGCTACCTCCACGACGTCGAGCAGCTCAACAAGCGCGTGCGCGGCGAGGACGCGCCGGCGATCAAGGAGTCGATCCCCGAGGCGTACCTGCGCCGCATGACGCCGATGCAGGCGCGCCTGCTCGCGCCGCAGCTCCCCGAGGTCGATCGCCTGAGCGCGATCCGCCTCGGCTACGCGCGCCGCTACGACGCGGGCCTCGCCGGCATCCCCGAGGTGATCCGCCCGCCGCTGCGCGAGGACGGCTCGCACATCTACCTCAACTACGCCGTGCAGGTGCCGGATCGCCACGCGCTCCTGCGCGACCTCATGACGCGCGGCCGCGACCTCACCGTGCAGCACATGGGCAACAACGCCGACTACGCGTGCTACGGCCGCTGGCACCGCGACTGCCCGAACGCGCGCGCGACGGCGTCGTCGGTGCTGCTCCTGCCGACGTACCCGGGCTACGGCGACGACGAGGTCGACCGGAACATCGAGCTCGTGCGCGCGTTCTACGCGAGGGGCGCGCGGCGCGCCGCGGCTCCCGTGCCCATCACCGAGGAGAAGGCGGTCGGCTGATGTGCGGCATCTTCGGCGTCGTCGCGACGCGTGCCGAAGGCGCCGATCGCCTGCTCGACGCGCTGTTCACGCTGTCGGAGTCGCGCGGCAAGGAGGCCGCCGGGCTCGCCGGCATCGCCGGCGCCGAGATCCGCGTCCTCAAGTCGCCGGCGTCGTCGAAGCAGATGATGAAGACGGCGCAGTACGCGCAGTACGTGCGCGACGTCGTGCAGCGGCCCGGCCGAGGAGACGGCCGCGTCGCCGTCGTCGGGCACTCGCGCCTGGTCACGAACGGCTCGCAGACCGAGGCCGCGAACAACCAGCCGATCGCGTGCGACGGCCTCGTCGGCGTGCACAACGGCATCGTCGTCAACGAGGCCGCGCTGTGGCAGCGGCACCCCGAGCTCGCGCGCGCCGCCGACGTCGACACCGAGGTCCTGCTGCGCCTCGTGCGCCACCGCGCGGCGACGGCCGGCGGCATCGTCCCCGCCGTGCGCGCGATGTACGCCGACGTCGAGGGTGTCGTGAACCTCGCGATGTTCGCCGCCGAGCTCGATCAGCTCCTGCTCGCCACGAACAGCGGCTCGATCTACTGGGCCGGCGGCGCGGGTACGTTCGCGTTCGCCTCCGAGCGCTACATCCTCGAGACGGCGCTCGCGCGCGTGAAGCAGCCGCTGCCCGTCGCGCACCTGCGCGCCGGCGGCGGGCTCCTCGTCGACCTCGCGACCGTCGCGGTGCAGCCGTTCGGCCTCGCGCAGGCCCGGCACGCCGCACCGGAGGCGATCGAGCGCAACGGCGTGCACCGCACCGTGCGCGTCGACGCCGTCGATCTGCCGGCGCGCGCGTCGTCGTTCCACACGCCGAACCACAGCCGCGAGCCGGCGTGGTTCACCGAGGCGCACGAGCGGCACCGCGAGGCCGTCGCGCAGCTGCGCCGCTGCGTGCGCTGCGTGCAGCCCGAGAGCGTGCCCTTCGTCGGGCTCGACGCCGCGGGGCTGTGCGTCGACTGCCGCAACCACGTGCCCATCGTCGCGAAGGGGCGCGCGGCGCTCGAGGAGCTGCTCGGCCCGCACCGCTCGCGCGACGGCTCGCCCGACGTGCTCGTCCCGCTGTCGGGCGGGCGCGACTCGTGCTTCACGCTGCACCACCTCGTGACCGAGCTCGGCATGAATCCGATCGCGTACACCTACGACTGGGGCATGGTCACCGACCTCGCGCGCCGCAACTGCTCGCGGCTGTGCAGCAAGCTCGGCGTCGAGCACGTCATCGTCTCCGCCGACATCACGCAGAAGCGCGCCTACATCCGCAAGAACGTCGACGCGTGGCTGCGCGCGCCCGACCTCGGCGTCGTGCCGCTGTTCATGGCCGGCGACAAGCAGTTCTTCTGGTACGCCGAGCAGGTGCAGCGCCGCGCCGGCGTGAAGCTCCAGATCTGGGGCAACAACCGCCTCGAGCGCAGCGACTTCAAGACCGGCTTCTGCGGCTTCGATCGCGGCGGCTACAAGGACAACTCGCTCATCCGCATGGGCGCGTGGCACAACGCGCGCATCCTCGCGTACTACCTGTCCGCGTACGTGAAGAACCCCGCGTACGTGAACGCGTCGATCCCCGACACGCTGTTCTCGTACTTCCTCTACTACGTGAAGCGGCTCGACTACGTCGATTTCTACGACTACATCGCGTGGGACGAGCCGACGATCGTCGACACGATCCGCGGCGCGTACGACTGGGAGGTCGCGACCGACACCACGAGCACGTGGCGCATCGGCGACGGCACGGCCTCGTTCTACAACTACATCTACTGGACCGTGGCGGGCTTCACGGAGAGCGACACGTTCCGCAGCGGCCAGGTGCGCGCCGGCACGCTGACGCGCGCGCAGGCGCTGGCGATCGTCGAGGAAGAGAACCGCCCGCGCTACGCGTCGCTCGACTGGTACTGCCGCACGATCGGCATCGACCCCGAGCGCGCGCTGCGCACGATCAACCGGATCCCGAAACGCCTCGGCGTCTAGCCCGCGGCGCCGGGTGCTGCAGGTAGACGAGGCGCTTCGCCTCGCGGCGCACGTGCGCGACGAGATCGAGGATGAGGCCGGTCGCGACGCACAAGACCGCGATCACGACGAGCGCGCTGCACAGGATCGCCGTCGGGAAGCGCGGCACGAGGCCGGTGTCGAGGTACGTGACCATCACCGGGATGCCGAGGATCAGCGCGAGCGCGACGAGCGCCATCCCGATCAGGCTGAAGAACAGGAGCGGGCGCTCGTTGCGCATCAGGTTCGTGATCGTCATGAGGATGCGCCAGCCGTCGCGGAACGTGCGCAGCTTGCTCGTCGAGCCCGGCGGGCGCTCCTTGTAGCTCGTCGCGATCTCGGCGACGGCCATGCGCATCTGCATCGCGTGCACCGTGAGCTCGGTCTCGATCTCGAACTCGCGCGACGACGACGGGAAGCTCTTCACGAACCGGCGCGAGAACACGCGGTAGCCCGACAGCATGTCGGCGATGCGCGCGCCGAACAGCCAGCCCACGAGCCCGGTCAGCACGCGGTTGCCGAGGCGGTGCCCGGCGCGGTACGCGGCCTGGTGCGTCTCGACGCGGCGCCCGACGACCATGTCGAGGTTCTCCGCGACGAGCTTCTCGACGAGCGCCGGCGCCACCGCCGCCTCGTAGGTGTCGTCGCCGTCGACCATCACGTACACGTCGGCCTCGATGTCCTGGAACATGCGCCGCACGACGTTGCCCTTGCCGCGCATCAGCTCCCGCCGCACCTCGGCTCCCGCGCGCGCCGCGACGCCGGAGGTGTCGTCGCTGGAGTTGTTGTCGTAGACGTAGATCGTCGCCGTCGGCAGCGCCGCGCGGAAGTCGCGCACCACCTTGTCGATCGCGGCCTCCTCGTTGAAGCAGGGAACCAGGACCGCGACCTCGAGTCCGTCGGCAAAAGACGTCACGTGCGTGCCGTTACTACCAGGTTCGATGCGGGCTTGCGACCCCTACACCCCACATGCATAGTTCGCGGATGCGCGCCGGGGTCGCAGTTCTCGCAGCAGGCGGCGTCGCGCTCCTCGCGGCGGGCCTCGGCCTGATGGTGCTGCTGCGCGACGCGCCCGCCCGCGCCACGACGGCCGGCGGCACGGCGAAGCCGCGCGAGGACGACGCCGCGCGCCCCGCGGCGACCGGCGAGTCCCGCCCGGCGCCCGGCGCCCCCGCACCTGCCGCCGCGCCGCACCGCCAGGTCGCGCAGCCGAGCGTGCCGTCGGGCCCGACGCCGCTCGCCTCCGCCGACGACGAGGAGCCGGCGCCCGAGACCGGCTCCGACGGCCGGCCGATCCCGATCGTCGACGCGCCCGAGCTCCGCGAGCAGGTCGCGCGCATGGACCCGCTCGTCCTCGCGTGCGCGAAGGGCAAGCCGATCACCGGCAAGGCGCTGCTCCAGTTCGAGGTCCGCCCCCGCAAGGGCAAGGTCATCGTCGAGACGATGGGCTACAACGACGAGCAGACCGACCTCCAGGACAAGGACGTCCTCGACTGCATCGAGAAGACGACGGACCTGCTCGGGGACAAGTTCAAGTACGTGCGCGGCACCGGCGCGATCTTCGTGCGCCGCGCGATCGAGTTCGACAAGGGCCGCCTGCAGAAGAACTGGGTGACGTACTACACGCACCTCAAGCGCTGACGGTTCACGGCGCGTTCACTGCGCGATGAACGTGCGCGTGAAGATCGTCGTGACCGTCTGCGGGTAGGTCACGACGGTGAAGTCGCCGGTGTTCGCGTTCGGGCGGCCGTTGTACGTGCGCAGCGCGAACACGTACTCGACGCCCTTCGCGAGCACGTCCGCGTCGATCGTGAACTTCGGCGCGGCGACGTTCGCGTTGACGTACACGCGCTCGGCGACGAGCCTGCGCTGCGCGGGATCCGCCGAGCTCTGCACGCGGTAGAGCGTCACCTCGAGGAAGTCGGGCTGCGCGACCCCGGTCTCGAGCTCGAACGTCAGGTCGATCGTGGTGGTCCCCGTCGGGAACGCGGCCTGATCGGACAGCCCGAGGTCGAGCATGACGCCCGGCGCGGCGAGCCTGGGCGCGAGCGCGAACGACGCGCGCAGCTCGAGCTGGAGCGCGTTGTTCTGCGTGGGGTCGTCGGGAGAGGACGCGAGCGCGACCATCCCCGAGCGCAGCTCCGGCCCCGTCGGCGACGACGTGCGCGTGTTCGTGATCAGCGCCTGCGCGAGGCGCGGATAGTTCTCGAGCGCGATCACGTCCGCATACACCGGGTTCATCGGCGTGTTCGCGACGAAGCCCGTGCAGCGCGCGAGCTCGACGAGCGGCGGCAGCGGCAGGTTGCCCCGGGCGTCGGGGGCGAACGGCGGCATGCCGACCTCGGCGGTGTAGCCGAAGGACGTGAACGTCGCCTCGGTGCCGGACCGCGTGCCGAGCGCGCCGGCGAGCCGGAGCGGCGTGAACACCGGCGTCTCCTTGTACGTGAAGAATGCGACGTCGTTCGTGGTGAAGGCCCACGGCACCTCGAGTGGGACGCTCGCCCCGCCCGGATCGGGTGCGGCCGCGGCGCCGGAGCCCTTCGCGAGCGTGCAGCCCTGCGCGTCGAGGTAGTCGACGAGGATCACGTGATCGGCCCGGCTCGCATCGGGCCTGCCGACGCCGCCGATCCGCGGCGGCACGTCGAGCCGGACCGGCACCGGCGCGGCCTGCGCGCCGAGCTCGAACGTCGCCCACACCCCGGTCGTGAACGCGCGCCCGGCGGTGACGGACGCCGGCGCCGACGGCGGCGACGAGCGCTTCGGCGTGACCGCGTAGCCGGCGCCGGCGGGCATCGGCGCGCGACCGAAGCCGCCGAACACGGGCACCACGGCGCGGCCGACGTCGCGCGGCGGGTTCCACAGCAGCTCGTGCACGACGCCGCCGAGCGTGTACTCGAGCCGCCACGGCTGACCGATCAGCGCCTCGAAGACCTTGATCTCGCCGTTCTCGCCGTACTCCGCTGCCGCGAGCGGACCCTCGGGAGGACCGACGCGGATCGCGACGTCGCCGGCCGGCACGGGCACGAAGCTCACGCCCCTCGGCTTGCCGAGGCCGCCGTCCAGGGTCTCCACCTTCGGGACCGCGTACAGGAGCGACGCGTACGGCAGCGCGTTCGGCGGCGGCGCGTCGCGGATGTGCGTGTCCTCGAGGCCGAAGAACTGGTTGCAGCCCGCGACCGCGAACAGGGAGACGACGGCCGCGCTCCTCATGGCGTGCGCGATCGTCGCACGAGCCGGCGTGCGATGCGAGCGACACCCGTCAGCGTGATCGCGTGCACGCGATCTGCGTCGCATCCGCCGCGCACAGCTGCGCGCCGTCGGCGAACAGGCTCGTCGCCGCCATCCCCTCCGGGAGCTGCGCGACCCGGCGGCGCGGCGCGAAGCCGGTGCCGAGGCTGCGCGCGCACGCGATCGCGCTTCCATCGAGCGTGCACAGATCGGCGCGGCCGTCGCCGTCCTCGTCGGCGAGCGCGACGGCGGCGGGATCGCCGGGCATGCGCTCGACGGCGCCGCCGAACGCGTAGCCCCACGGCGCCGCGCGGTAGCCGCTCGCGGCGGTCGCGCACAGGATGCCGGCCGCGGTGCGGCCGCACGCGTCGGGGCGGCGATCGCCGTCGACGTCGCCGAACACGAGCGAGCTCGCCGCCACCGCGAGCGGCGCGTCCGCGGCGTCGACGGGCTCGACCGCACCGCCGGCCGCGCGCGCGCACGCCAGCCGGCCGTCGCGGATCTCGCAGGCGCCGAGGTCGGAGAGGTCGGAGACGCGCGGCCCGCCGGGCGCCGGCCCGGCGCGCGTCTCGAGCGGGCGCAGCATCATCCACGCCGGCGCGCCGCGCACGGCCCCGCACAGGACGACGCGCGGGCGCCCGCCGGCGTCGGCGAGGCACCCGAGGTGCGCGTAGCTCAGGTCGGCCTCCGCCGCCGGGGGCACGCCCGACCACACGTGGCCCTCGTCGTCGAGGGCGAACCACTGCGAGGGCGCGCGCCGGCACGCGGTGGTGCGCAGCTCGCCCGACGGCTGCACCTCGAGGCAGCCGCCGGTGCTCGCGGCGAGCGCGCCGGCGGCGAGCGTCCACGCCGGCGCGGCGGTGCACGGCGCGAACGCGACGCCGCCGCCGGCGGCCGCGGCGAGGCAGCGCGCGCCGAGCTGCAGGGTCCCGGTGCGCGCGCGCAGCATGCCGATCGCGTAGCGGCGCTGCAGCCAGGCGTCGTGCTGCACCGACAGGCTCGCGCACGCCTCGCCGCACGGCGCGCAGCCGTCGGCGCACGCGGCGTAGTGGCGGAGCGCGCGCGCCGAGCGCTCGAACGGCCCGGGCGCGGCGTTCGCCGGCTCGGTGTCGTTCGCGTAGCCGCGGTACGCGACGAGCTCGGCGTCGTGGTCCGCGGCCGCGGCGGCGAGCACGGCGAGCGCACCGACGAGCATGTGGTCGGAGTGATCGCGCCCGTGCGTCGACGCGACCTCGAGCGTCCGGATCCGCCGTGGCTTCACCGCGCGGATCACGCCGGCGACGGTCTCGATCAGCGCGGCGCGGTCGTACGTCGCCGTGCGGCGCGCGACGGCGTCGGCGCGCGCGATCGCGCCGTTCCACAGGCGCAGGAGGCTGTCGGGGAGCTCGCCGTCCTTGCCGCCGTCGGGGTAGCCGAGGAACACGAGCGACATGCCCGCCGCCGCGTGCCGGCAGTGCTCGGCGGCGCGGCCGGCGAGCTCGATCCAGCCGCAGCGCCACGCCGCGGGATCGACGCCGGCGAGCCGCGCGTACGCCTCGCGCAGCCCGGCGTAGCGCTTCTCCGCCTGCGCGACGCCCTTCTTGCCGTTGCCCGCCGTCACGTACACGGTCGTCACGCCGTCGCGGCGCGCGAGCGCGTCGCCGAGGTCCGGCTGCATGAACAAGAGGTCGTCGTCCTGGTGCGCGACGATCGCGAGCTCGGCGGACGCGGCGAGCGGCTCGCCGTCGGGGAGCGCCCGGCCGCACGCGGCGAGCGCCGCCGCGAGGCACGCGACCTCAGTCGCGCGCACGCAGCTCCACCCCCGCGAGGCCGAAGATCGCCGCCGCTTCTTCGCGCTTGTTCGGGGCGTCGAGGTCCTCGCCCCAGAACCAGCGGCTGCCGGCGGCGTGCCGGCGCTCGAGGTGCACGACCGCGCCGCGCGGGCCCGCGGCGAGCGCGGCGAGCCGCGCCTCGTTCACGCCGCCGGCGTCGCGATACACGGCGACGAGGATCGCGAGCACGGCGCCGAGCGTCGCCCCCGCCGCGACCGCCGCCGCCGTGCGGTACCACCCGCTCAGCTGCGCGACGGCCCAGCGCGCGAGCGCGGCGCACCACAGCACGCACGCCGCGAAGTACAGGCGCCCGCCGATCTTCGGCGACACGAGCAGCGTCAGCACGATCGCGGCGCCCGCACCGGCGATCACCGCGAGCGCGATCCGATCCGTGCGCTCCAGCGCCGGCCGCCGGGCGCGGTGCCGCGCCACGAGCGCGAGCGCGAGCACCGGCAGCGCGGGCCACATCGCGAGCACGGGGCGCCACAGCGCGCGCAGGTTCCCGCCGGCGCCGCGCTCGGCGATCCGCCCGAGCATCGACGCCTCCTGCGCGAGCCCGCCGTAGCGCGCGTCCTGCCCCGGCGCGAGGAGCAACAGCGCGAGCCCGGCGACGAACCCGACGACGCCGGCGATCATCCACGCGGGGATGCGATCGCCGCGCCGGCGGAACGCGACGATCGCCACGACCGCTCCCGCCGCGAACGCCGGCCCCGTGTGCTCGTTGCAGAAGCCGGCGCCCAGGCCGAGCGCGACCATCACCGGCGCGAGCCACAGCCGCTCGCCGCGCGGCGCCGCGGCGTGGAAGCGATACGGCAGCAGCCACGCCAGGTTCAGCGCGAGCGTGAACGTGTAATTCCCGCTCATGGGGCGGTAGAACAGCATCGGCCCGAGCTGCGGCGCGCACACGCCGGCGAGCGCGACGATCGCGACGAACAGGAGCGCGTCGTCCCCGCGGCGCAGCGACGGCCACCGCCCGAGGACGAGCGCCGTCAGCAGGTAGAACAGCGCGATCAGCGCCGGCGGCGTGACGAGCACGTGCCACGGCCCCGGCGTGAACGCGAGCAGCGTCAGGATCTGCCCGGGGCGCGGATTGCCGTGCTTCCACCCCCACACCAGCTCGTCCCACAGCGCCGCGAGCCCGACGCTCTTCTGCCGGTGCCACGTGTAGTGCCCCCAGCCGTCGCCGACGACCGGCTCCCAGTGGGCGCACAGCGCGAACGCGAGCCACATGGCCGCGAGCGCCGCGAGCCACCAGATCCACGGCCGGTGCACGCGCGCGATAGTCGGCCGGGCCGAGGACGAAGTCGAGTCGCGGGTCGCGGGTCATGCGGTTCGAGGAAACCGGACGCGCGCCGTGGTGTCGCAGGCGACATGCTGCGCCGCACCCTCGCGTGCCTGTTCCTGTTCTCGCTGCAGGCGGAGGCGGCGCCGCCGAAGTACGCGCGCCCGCCGAGCACGTCGCCGCGGCTCGCCGGTGCCGAGCGGCTGTGGGCGGCGGCCGCGGCCGAGGTGGATCGGCGGAAGGCGAGCGAGGCGTGGGAGGCGGCGGCCGAGGCGTTCCTCGCCGTCGCCGAGGCGAGCACGATCCCGGCGGAGAAGCGCGAGGCCGCGAAGGCGAGCGTGCTCGCGTGGAAGAACGCGCTGCACGTCGAGCCGCGGGTGCGCGCGGCGCGCGACGACTTCAGCGACGGCGCGGAGCCGCAGCCGATCCCCGAGCGCGAGCAGCGCCTGCTGCGCGCGTTCGAGCGCTACCTCGCGATCGACGCCGCGTCCGACGATGCGATCGGGATCCTGTTCCAGCGCGCGAACCTCCTGCGCCGCCACCACCACTTCGACGCGGCGATGCCGCTGCTCCTCGAGATCGTCAACCGCCACCCGCGGCACGAGACGGCCGAATTCGCGGCGAACCTCGCGCTCGACACGTTCAACCGGCGGCAACAGTTCGATCAGCTCGTCGCGTTCGCGGGGAAGCTGCGCGCCGACAAGGCGTTCCTCGCCGGGCGGCCCGACCTCGCGCAGATCGTGGAGCGCATCCACGCGCAGAGCCGGCTCCGCGCCGTCGAGGCCGTCGAGAAGGAGGCGAAGGAGACGGGCGACCTCGCGCTGTACGACAGGTGCGGCGAGATGTACCTCGAGCTGCGCCGCGACCTCGCGCCCGCGGAGGTGGACGAGCAGGCCGACGCGCTCGTGTACAACGCCGGCGTCTGCTTCGCGCACGGCCGATCGCTCGAGCGCTCGATCACCGCGCTCGGCAGCGTCGGCAAGCGCTCGAAGCTCCGGCCGCGCGCGCTCGGGCGGATCGCGATGGCGCACGCCGACCTCGCCCACTTCGCGGAGGCGGCGGCGGGGCTCGAGGAGTACGCCACGACGTTCGGCGGCCAGGATGGCGCGCTCGCGGCCGCGGTGGACGCGGTGTATTACCGCACGGCGCTCGGCGAGCTCGACGTCGCCGAGCGCGACCTCATGCTCGCCCTGCGCTCGTTCGCGCGGCGCCGCGACGACCTCGACGGGGTGACCTGGCAGCTCGTCGCGAGGCTGCTCGCCGCCGGCAAGCGCACCGACGCGCGCCGCGTGATCGCCGCCGTCCCGGATCCCGGCAAGGACGAGCTGCGCTTCGAGGCCGGGCGGCTGGTCGCCGACACCGCGTGCCCGATCGCGCTCGTCGACGAGCTGTGCCCGCATCGCGCGGATGCGGCGCTGATCCAGCGCGCCCGCGCGCTCGTCACGCGCACCGGCCACCCGCGGGCGGCGCGCATCCTCGTCGACCTCGAGGCGGCCGGGACGAGCTTCGGCCTGGGCGGGCTCGAGTCGCGCTACCGCGCCCTCGCCGCCGCCGACGACGTGCACACGCAGATGGCCGCGCACGCGCGCCTCGGCGCGATCGACGCCGGCAACGGCCGCGGCACCGAGGCGATCGCGCACTTCACGGAGTGCAGCCGGCGGGCGCGCGACGCCGGAGTCCACCCGTGGCTCGTCACGTGCGAGCGCGGCCTGGCGGCGCTCGGCGTCGAGGTCGAGACCGTGCGCGAGCTGCTGCCGCCGCCGTCCGCGGCGCCGGTGCCGTCGAGCGTCGAGGCCCCGGCCCCGGCGCGGTGACGGCTACTTCTTCGCCGCGGCGAGCAGTGCGTTCAGCACCGTCTGGATGATCTCGACGGCGCGCGTGTGCGGGATCTCGAACACCTGCGCGAACGCGATCGCGGCGGTCTTCTCCTTCTCGTCGAGCTTTCCGTCGGCGATCATGAGCGCGAACATCCCGGCGAACGTCTTCTCGCGGAGCACCGGCGTCGGGATGCGCGCGCCGAGGCCCTGCAGGTGCGCCTTCATCGTCTCGCGCGTGACGCCGCCGAGGCTGCCGCCGATCGCGTCGAGCTTGGTCTTCACGACCTCCGTGCTCTGGCCCCAGTTCCACGGGTAGGTGAGCGCCGACACCGCGAACGCCTTGACCTCGTTGGGATCGACCTTGCCGTCGACGATCACCGTGAGGAACAAGCTCTCGAGGATCGCGAGGTTCTGGTCGTCGGTGAGCGGCGCGAGCTCGTCGGCCGTCGGCAAGAGTCCCGTCGCTTGCAGGAACTTCATGCGAGGACTACGTCACGATCGGTTCACACGGCGCAACAGTTGCGCAAGGAAACCGGCCGGGGCGGCGTGTCAGGCTGATGGAGATGCGAGCCCTCCTCGCCGCTGTTCCGCTCGTCACCGCGTGCGCGGGATACGCGCAGCTCGACCCGAAGAAGGTCACCGCCGTCGCGGTGACGACCGCCGACGGGAGCGGTGCGTTCTGCGCCGGCGCGCCGCCCGTGCAGCTGAAGGCGATCGCCACCGTCGAGGGCGGCCGGCGCTACGCGACGTGGGAGCAGCGCGACCGGCGGCGCACCACCGACGGGCGGCTGCGGTTCGCGTCGTTTCAGTGGTCCGCCGACGGGGCGCGCGTCGACGGCGACGGCTACCTCGTCGCGTCGGACCTGCTCGCGACGCTCGACGCGCCGATCCGCGTGCGCGCGAGCGTGATCGGGCGCGACGCCGTCGCCGGCGAGGCGGCGATCGCACCGCGCTTCGACTGCGGCGTCGCGATCGATCTGTCGGGCCGCGCCGGCGACGACGGCATGAACGGCTCCGACGGCTCGAGCGGCTCCTCGGGCAGCTCCGGCGACGACGACAGCTCCGGCGGCGACGGCGGCCGAGGCGGCGACGGCGACGACGGCAAGCCCGGCGAGCGCGGCGCGCCCGGCCCCGCGCTCGACGTCGCGATCGGCGTCGTCGCGACCGCCCAGCAGCGGCTCGCGCTCGTGCGCGTCACCGTCACCGGCGGTACCGAGCCTCCGCGCTACACCCTCGTCGCGCTCGACGCCGCGCCCCTGCGCATCGCGGCGCGCGGCGGCCGCGGCGGCGACGGCGGCAACGGCGGC
>JAHBVW010000088.1 GCA_019637375.1 Deltaproteobacteria bacterium
CCCGCCGACGACCCTGCCGCCGCCGAGGCGCTGCGCGAGGCGCAGGCCGCGCTCGCCCGCGGCGACCGGACCGCGGCGCACACGCGCGCGCAGTCCGTCATCAACTCGCCGGATGCGTCGCCGACACAGATCGCGTTCGCGCTCGCCGTCGCCGGCGTCCTCGAGTGCATGAAGGACGACATCGGCGGCGCCCGCGGCTACCTGCGCCGCATCCCGCCCGGCTTCCGCACCGCGATCAACCAGCTCGTCGCCGGCTGCCGCGCCCACGGCCAGCCCGGCTTCTCGCCCTGATCGTGACCCGCCTGCGCCCGCTTCGAGGCCGGGGCATGACCGCGCCCACGGCCAGCCGGCTTCTCGCCCTGATCGCGACCCGCCTGCGCCCGCTTCGAGGCCAGGGCATGACCGCGCCCACGGCCAGCCCGCACCCTGATCGCCCGCGCCCGAAGAGGCGAGCGACAGGGACGCGCGCACCGCGATCCACCGCGCAGGCTCCCATCGCCGTGATTCGCAGCTGCGAGGACATCGCGGCGCACACGGACGTCGTGGCGAGCGCCCCGCGCACCGGCGTGCCAGCGTGGCAACGCGACCGCGCGCCGACCCGGCGAAGTGGGCGTCCCGCCAGCGGTCGCGATGGCCGGGGCGTTGCACTCGCAAGAGGCATGCTGCTGTTCCGATCGCTGGCCGTCGGGCTCCTCGGAGCCTGCCTGTACTTCGTGGTGTCGGCGCCGCCGGCGCCCGCCGCGCCGCCGCCGATCCCACCCGTGATCGTGCAGGCGCCGTCGGCGGTGACGGTGCTCGACGTCGCGCCCGGCGTCGACGCCGACGAGATCGCCGCGATGATCCGGCTCGACGACGGCGAGCGCGTCACGGCCGTCGGCGAGCGCCGCGTCGAGAACGACCTCGCCGCGGGCGTCGCGATGCACGCCGTCACCGACGACTACGTCGACCTCACGATCCAGGGTCCGCTCGGCGAGCGCCGCGTCCTCGTGCTGCGCCACTAGGCGCCACCAGGCGCGAGGACCGCGGCTACTTCTTGATCTGCTGCGCGAGGTAGTTCTGCTCGCCGACCTGGCGGATCAGCTCGAGCTGCGTCTCGAGCCAGTCGGTGTGCGCTTCCTCGGACACGAGGATCTTCGTCATCAGGTCCTCGGTCGCGTTGTCGCCGACGTCGCGCGCGGCCTTGATGCCCTGCTGGAGGAACGCGATCGCCGCGTACTCGAGCTGCTTGTCGCTCTCCAGCTGCTCCTTGACGGTCTCGCCGATGTGCAGCTTGTGGTAGCGCTGCAGGTTCGGGACGCCCTCGAGGAACAGGATCCGCGTGATCACCACGTCGGCGTGGCGCATCTCGTCGATCGATTCCTCGCGGATCTTCGCGGCGAGCCGATCGTAGCCCCAGTTCTCGCACATCTTGGCGTGCAGGAAGTACTGGTTGATCGCCGTGAGCTCGTTCGTGAGCAGCTGGTTGAGGAGCGTGAGCACCTCTTCGTTGCCCTTCATCAGCAGGTCCTTCCCGCTGATCCCAGCGTCGGAATCAGCGCGTCGACCTTAGCGACACGAGATCGGGGGCACAATCACGCGGGCAACCATTCACGCCCTTCGCGTTCAACCGATCCCGGAGGTCCTCCACGCACGCACCACAGCCGGTGCCTGCGCCGCAGCGCTGCCCGATCTCCTGGACCGTGGTGGCGCCGTTGTCGATCACCGCATCGAGGTCGCGGTCGGAGGTCGGGTGGCAGAGGCAGATCAGCACGGGTTGAAATTGATAATGCTTTTCAAAGGCAGGTTCGTCAAGCCCTACCTGAACATCTGTCAAGCTTGGGTGACCGCTGGGCTTTTCGGTTACCCTGTCGACGGTGTTACGGATCGTCCCCGTGGCTTTCTTTCTCGTGGTGGCGTGCGGCAAGGGCAACTCCGCGGAACCACCGCCGCCCCCGACCCCGCAGACACCCAAGGCGCCGGTCGACGGGATCGAGGTGGTGAACCAGGGGAGCGAGCCGCGGCGCCTGCTCCGCTACGTGCCGAAGAAGGGATCGGTCACCCGGTTCGAGCTCGCGTCGGACGGCGACTTCAGCTCGCCCGGCCGCACCATGCGGCTGCCGACGCTGGTGCTCACCACCGAGGTCACCGTCGACGACGTCCTCCCCGATGGGTCCGCCAAGATCCGGCAGACGATCGTCGGCGCCACCGTGCGCGAGCGCAAGGACACGACGATGTCGGTCGCGCAGCTCGCCGACCTGATCCAGGCGTTCAACGGCGTCACGATCGCGAGCACGCTCGCGCCGAACGGCAGCGTGAGCGGCAGCGTCGTCGACGCGGGCAAGAACATCCCGAAGGCGATGGCCGATCACCTCGACAGCATCGGCAAGAACTTCGAGCAGTCGGCGATGGCGCTGCCCGACGTCCCCGTCGGCGTCGGCGCCGTGTACCGGTTCCGCAAGACCATCGCGCAGATCGGGATCCCGTCGACGACGGTCACGACGATCGAGGTCACGGCGATCGACGGCGATCGGGTCTCGTTCCGCACCACGACGAAGGCGACCGGCGCCGATCAGAAGGTCAAGGCCGAGGACGGCTCCGAGGTCGACGTGCGCGGCATCGGCGGCGGCGGCAGCGGCAGCGGCACCTACGACCTCGCGCGCGTCGTGATGAACGGCGACGCGACGAGCGACTTCCACGTCGTCATGAACGGCAACGAGGTCAAGATGGCGTCGCTCGCGAAGATGACCGTCAAGGAGTGACGGCTACGGCGTGCACAGCGCGCCGAACTTCCTGCACGCACCGCCGCTGACGTCGTCGCAGTGGTGGTGCAGGTTGTCGGCCGACGACAGCATGCACTTGCTCGCGGGTGCGCACGCGCCGCCCCACGCGAGGCACACGCCCTCGCCCGGCTTCGTGCACGTCTTGTAGCTGCTCGACTGCGGGTCGTACATGCACCCACCGTCGGGGATGCACGGGCCGCCGAAGTGGAAGCACGTCCCCGCCCCGCCGCTCAGGCACGTGAAGTAGGTGCCGTGGCTGGGGTGGATCACGCACGTCGGCACCGGGCACGCGACCGGGCGCAGCACGACGGGCACCGGCGTCGTCGCACCTCCACCGCCGCCCTTCTTCGGCGCGGGTGCGATCGCGGGTGGTGTGGTCGCGGCGGGAGTGCCCGCGCCGGCCTCGGGCGCACCCGCCGACGGCGCGACCGGCTTCTTCGACGAGCCGCCCCCGCAGGCGGCAAGGCATGTCGCGGCGAGCATCACGAGGCGCACGGCGCGGTTATAGCGCTTCGGATCCGCGCGTGCCCGCAAAGTCGCGAGATCCGACGCCCCTCGCCGCAACCCGTCGCCGGATCCCACGGACCTGCCGGAATCTGCAACGATGGGTTCCCAGATCGCTCGGTACACGTGTTGCTGGAGATGGACCCCATGCGAATCGCAACCGGATCGATCGCCGTCGCATCCCTCGCATCTCTCCTGATCGCATGCACCGGCGCAGAGGGCGACGACCCGCCGGCCGCGCGCGCGACCTGGTACCAGGACGTGGCGCCGATCCTCGCGAACCGGTGCATGTCGTGCCACCAGGACGGCGGCATCGCGCCGTTCCCGCTCACCGACTTCGCCTCCGCGAAGGAGAACGCCGAGCGCATCCTGATCCAGACGGACGCGGGTGCGATGCCGCCGTTCGACGCGCGCGAGGAGGCGGACTGCACGCCGCGCTTTGGCTGGGTCGACGATCCGCGCCTGTCGGCCGCCGAGAAGGCGACGCTGCACGCGTGGGTCGAGGACGGCCACGCGCTCGGCAAGGTCGCCGACATCCCCGCGATCCCGTCGAGCGAGCTGCCGAACGTCACGCGCACGCTGACGCCGGTCGAGGGCTTCGCGACCGCCGGCGACCGCGACCAGTTCTTCTGCTACACGCTCGACCCCGGCAACGGCAACCAGGTCGCGTGGCTGACCGGGCTGCAGGTCAACCCCGACATCACCGAGGTCGTGCACCACGCCGTGATCTTCGAGGTCCAGGCCGGCGCCGAGCTCGACAAGCTCGTCGCCGACCACGGCATCGGCCGCCCGTTCGACTGCAGCCAGCAGCAGATCCCCGGCAACTTCGTCGTGCACATCTGGACGCCCGGCAACCAGCCGATGCAGACGTCGAGCGACATCGCGGTGCCGATCCTCCCGCAGAGCAAGCTCGTGATGCAGGTCCACTACCACCCGGCCGGCACGGCGCACGCGCCCGACAGGACGTCGATCGACGTGCGCTACTCGCCCGTGTGGCCGAAGAAGATGTACTTCGTCGCCGCGTTCGGGAACGCGTTCCAGGCGCCCGAGCTCCTGCCCGGCCCGAACGATCGCGGCGGCGTCCCCGAGTTCCTGATCCCGAAGAACGTGCCCGACCACCGCGAGCACATGCGCATCACGATCCCGAACCTCGGCGACCTGACGGACGTCCGCCTGTTCTCGGCGAACCCGCACATGCACCTGATCGGCACGCACATCTCGGGGACGATCGAGCGCCCGGCGGCGCGCGGCGACGACCCGCGGCAGGAGTGCCTCGCGAACGGCGGCTGGAACTTCGACTGGCAGCGCACGTACACGTACGACGCGCCGCTCGACAAGCTGCCGACGGTGCAGCAGGGCGACGTCATCGACATCAAGTGCAGCTGGGACAACACGATCGAGAACCCGTTCGTGCAGCGCATGCTGAAGGACGCGAACCTCGGCACGCCCATCGACGTTCCGCTCGGCGAGCAGACGACGAACGAGATGTGCCTCGAGATCTTCGGCATCGCGATCCCGGCGCCGCCCGCGCCGCTCGCGCACGAGGCGCCGGCGATCAAGCTGCCGCGCTGGGGCCTGAACATGCAGGCGCTCGACTGACGGATCGGATCGATCAGTTCTTGAGCAGATCGCGGAGGCGGGGCGGCGCGAGCGCGCGCCACTCCGCCAGCTCGCGCTCGGCGGTGCGCAGCCGCGCGTGGTGCGTCTCGGTGTAGCAGCGCACGCGGTACTCGAGGACCTGCTCGACCCACGGCGGGTACGGCTCGACGGCGTCGAGCGCGGCGACGCACGTGCCGGCGACGTCGACGGCCTCCGACAGCTTGAGGCGCGCGGCGAGGCGCTGGGCGTCGTGCACGCGGGCGGCCCAGGGCTCGGCGAGTGCGTCGAAGACCCTGCGGCCGCTCGTGGGGTCGGCCTTCGCGATCGCGGTCGCGGCGGCGAGCAGCTGGTCGAGGACCTGGGCCGGCACCCACGGGTCGTCGCGCAGGAGGCGCGCGGCGGCGGCGACGGAGGCGGCGGCGTTCGCGGGATCGCCGAGGGCGACGGCGAGGACGGCGCGCAGGATCGCGGCCTCGGTCGGCAGCGCGGCCTGCAGCGCCTCGACGCGGCCGAGCCCCTCGAGGTCGCCGGCGACGGCGGACAGCGACGCGGCGATCAGCTGCTCGTAGCGATCGCGCGGCTCGAACGGCTGCGCGGCGAAGCGCTGCGCCGCCGCCTTCACGTCGCCCTTGTTCCACGCGTCGGCGACGGCGACGAGGGCGATGCGGTCGGCGGCGACGCCGTCGGGCAGCTGGGTCGGCTCGATGTCGTCGCGGCGGCGGATCGCGAGGAGCGCGCCCCAGTCGAGCTCGCGCAGCTGCGCGGGGATCGCGAGCGTCTGCTTCGTGGCCTCGAACAGCTCGGCGGTGGTGAACATGTTCTTCGCACCCGCGGTGCGCGCGAAGCCGTACTCGACGAGCGGGCGGTCGTCGGTGTTGATCGGCGCGCGCGCGGCGAGGCCGGCGGCGAGGCGCTCGTCGCCGACGAAGTGCGCGAACACGCCCTCGAGGTCGTCGGCGTGCCACTGGCGGCGCAGCGCGCCCGCGAACGCCGGGGTCGCGATGCGCGCGCGCAGCTCGGGGAGGGACAGCGGGATCGGCGTCGCCGAGGCGAGGAGCACGACGTCGCCGCCGCCGGTGGTCCACGTGTGGATGTACGGCAGCTCGGCGTGCAGCGTCGCGTAGACGCCCGCGATCGTGCGGGCGTCGACCTCGTAGGTCTGCAGCCACTGCACGAGCAGGCCGCCGGGGCCGAGGCGGGCGCGGACGGTCGCGTAGAACTCGCGCGAGAATAGATTTGCGACGCCGGCGCGGTACGGGTTCGACGGCTCGGAGATGATCAGGTCGTACGTCTCCGACGAGGTCTGGAGGATCTCGCGCGCGTCGCCGATGTGGACCGCGACCTTGGGATCGCGCAGCACGTTGCGGTTGACGGGGGAGCACGCCTCGGCGACGTCGATCACGGCCGGCTCGATCTCGACGACGTCGACCTTCTCGACGGACGGCACGCCGGCGAGCCAGCCGGCCGTGCTGCCGGTGCCGAGGCCGACGACGAGCGCGCGCGTCGGGTGCGGATGGAACAGCGGGCCGAGCAGGCCGAGCATGACCTGCGTGCTGCCGTCGGAGACGGAGTTGCCGTCGGACTTGCCGTTGACGAGGAACGCGTAGGCGCCGTCGACGACGAGCGCGATCGAGCTCTCGATGCCGTCGCGCTCCCACACGACGTTCGCGCGCCGGGTGTTGCGCCACGCGCGCAGCGTCTGCGGCGAGCCGAGCGCGTCGTTCGCGTCGTTCGCGCGGCCCGCGCCGATCGGCGAGTGCCGCCACACGGCCGACGGGCCCGCCGAGATCGCGACGAGGAGCGCGAGCAGCGCCGGTCCGCCCGCGGCGGCGGCGCGGCGCGTGAGCCCGTGCGCGCGCACGTGCATCGCGAGCGCGGCCGCGCCGGTGACGACGAGCGCGACCCCGGCGAGCCGCCACGCACCGACGGCGCCGAGCGCCGACATCATCCCGAACCCACCGGCGAGCGCGCCGACGATCGCCCCCGCCGTGTTCACGGCGTACACGCGCCCGACGCGCGCGCCGATGCGATCGCCCTCGGGGCGGGCGAGCCCGACGAGCAGCGGGAACTGGATCCCGGCGACGAACGCCGCCGGGAGCACGACGATCGCCACGATCGCGATCCACCCGGCGACGAGCGGCCCGAACCCGAGGTTGCCCCACTCGCGCAGCGCGATCGCGAGCACGGCGAGGTCATCGCCGAGCCACAGCGGCACGAGCATCAGCGCCGCCTCCGCCCCGCACACCGCCGCGAACCCCATCGCCGTCGGCCGCCGCCGCGCCCCCGGCCACCGGTACACGAGCGCCCCGAGCCCGATGCCGAGCAGCGCCGCGGCGAGCACGAGCCCGAACGTGAACGTCGACCCTCCGAGCAGCGGCGACAGCATCCGGTACCACACGAGCTCCATCAGGAAGAACGCGAACCCGCTCGCGAACGCCGCCCCGTACACCCACACCGGCACGGGAACCACGGCCGGCGCCGGAGGTGGGTCCGGCGTGGGCTCGGCGGCCTCGTCGTTCGGCGCGACGGGTTCGGCCGGAGCCTTCGCGCGTCCACGCGGGTGCTTGCCGCGCCTGGCTTGCTTCGCAGCGGCGCCCGCCGCCTCCTTCTTCTCCTTCTTCTCCTTCTTCTCCTTCTTCTCCTTCTTCTCCTTCTTCTCCTTCTTCGGTGGTGCGGGGAGTGGTTCGCTGCGGCCGAGGTAGATCGCGAGGGCGGCGACGGCGGCGTTGAGGGCGCAGGCGATCCACAGGGTGGTGCGGAACCCGTAGGCCTCGAACGCGTGGAACGTGGCGATCAGCGTGCCGGCGACCGCGCCGAGGGCGTTCGCGGCGTAGAGGACGGCGAGCGCGACGCCGCGCTCGTCGCCGGGGAGCGCGGCCGCGCGCGCGGCGGCGGGGAGCGTGCCGCCCATCGCGAGCGTCGGCACGATCAGCACGAGCGACGCGAGGAGCAGCCGGACCGGCGTGGTGGCCGCGCCCAGCGTCTGCGTACCGCCCGTGGCGATGTACGCGGCGCGCACGAGGTCCACGAGCAGCGGCGTGAGCGGCACGCTCAGCGCGATCACCCCCTCGAGCCCGCCGTAGAACACGAGCGGACGCGGGTGCGCATCCACGCGCCGCCCCAGCAGCGCCGCCCCCGCCCCCAACCCGCCCATGAAGATCGCGAGCACGGCCGCGTTCGCACCCGTCGTCGCACCGAACACCAGCGTCAGCTGCCTCATCCACGCCGTCTGGTACACGAGCGCGCACCCGCCGCTCACGAACAGCAACAGCGCGATCACGACGAGCCGGCGCTCCGGCGGATGCAGCACGGCCTTCGCGAGCACCGCCAGAGATCATAGACGAGCACGCTGCGAAAGCGCACGACCTCCTCGCGCGCGAAAAAGCGCAGGAGGTGAGGACGAGCACCGACGGCCGTCCGTGGGGTCAGGCGGCGAGGATGCGCAGCACGCGCAGCATCGTGGCGAGCTCGGCGGCCATGGCGGAGAGGCGGGGGGCGTGGGCGCCGGTGTGGCCGTACATGCCGGTGATGTGGACGCGGGCGCGGGTGGAGGTGAGGCGGAGGGCGAGGGCGTGGCTGTGCTCGAAGGGGATGACGTCGTCGTCGGCGCCGTGGACGAGGTCGACGCGGTTCGCGATGCGGGCGAGGTAGGGGGTCGGATCGAGGGCGGCGCCGTCGAAGCGCGTCAGGGCGTCCATCGCGAGGGTGTCGGCGCCGGGGAGGGCGCCGATGCCGACGAGGAACAGCTCGCGGAGGTGCGGCGGTACGGCGGGGGCGAGCTCCTCGGCGACGGCGACGAAGCGGCGGTCGGCCTTCAGCTCCATGCGGCCCCACGTGCGCCGCACGTAGCCGCGCCATGCCTCGGCGATCGCGGCGCGATCGTCGGCCGACACGGCCGGGCGGACGTGGGCGAGGAGGTTGAGGAGGACGACGGGCTGGTTCAGCGGATCCCGCGTGGCCGCGCGCCCGCCCTCGACGGCGCCGGTCAGGCAGAACTTCAGCGTCTCGGGGAGGTCGCGGTAGCCGCCGAAGATCACGAGGCGATCGATGTCCGCGCCGCGCTCGGCGGCGAGGGCGAATGCGAGGAGCGATCCGAACGAGATCGAGAACACGATCGGGCGCCGCCGCGTCCATCGCGCGCGCGCGTCGAACACCCGCGCGAAGTCGCGCTTCGCCGCGTCGTCGGGGACGAGCGCGAGGTAGCTCGGGATGAACGGCGCGATCACCACGTGGCCCGCGGCTGCGAGGATCCTGCAGAACCGATCCATGCGCGGGTCGTCGGGGCCGGCGTAGTGCAGGCCGGGTGCGACGAGGTACGCGGCGCGGTGGCGGGTGCGGTCCCCGTAGATGCGCACGCGCAGCTCGTCGAGGTGCTCGTCGGCGACGGCCACGCGCGGCGCCTTGGTCGCGTCGGCCCACGGCCCGAGCCAGCGCGCGAGGGTCACCGTGGCGAACATCTGCGGGCCATATCACGGGAGCGTGCCAGATCGACACCGGCGCGGATCGAGCGTGCGATCGCGACGCACACCTGCCAGTTCGTCAAAGCACCGGCGCTGCAGATCGATGCTGCAACGAGCCGCCGCTTCCTCGTACTCTCGTCGCGTGCGCACCGCGAGCCTCTCGCTCCTCTCGCTTCTGGCGCTCCCCTCCGTCGCCGCCGCCGAGGGCGAACGATCGCCGATGTTCGGCGGCTCGCTCACGTACATGAGCGCGGCGGATCGCGACGCCGAGCTCGTCGGCGCGCAGCTCGAGCTCGCGTCGTGGCACGGCCGCCTCGGCATCGCGGCCGAGGGCTCGGCGTGGCAGGGCATCAGCGAGGGCGGCCCGCGCGCCGTCACCGCCGGCGGCAGCCTGCGCCTGCAGCTCCTCGACTGGCTCGTGCCGTCGCTGCTCGAGCCGCGCGGCGTCGAGCTCGCCGTCGAGCTGCACGGCGTCGTCGAGCGCGTGTGGTGGAGCGCCGACGACACCGCCGATCGCTACGGCTTCGGCATCGCCGTGCGCATGCGCGGCGGCGGCGACGAGAACGACTCGCCGCTGCTCGCCGAGTCGCGCGTGTACGTGCGCGTGATGCGGACGCGCGACGAGCCGCCGCGGAACCTCGCGCACGCCGCGGCCATGCCCGTCGATCCCACCGCCGGGCGCGGCGGCGTCGCCGTGATCCTCGGCCTGGGCGCCGCGTTCGGCGCGGGCAAGCCGCGCTACATCGAGCGGTTCCGCCTGCGCCACTCGTTCGACTGGGGCCGCCCGGAGCTCTCGCCCCGCACCGTGCGCTGAGCGATACTCGCAGGGGTGTGGGCTCCCAGGTGCGCCGGTCGCCTCTCCCTCGCGGCGCTGCTGCTCGCCGCCGCCCCGGCGTACGCCGACGAGCCCGACGAGCACGAGCCCGAGCCGACCGAGCCCGAGGCGCCGACGACCGGCACGATCACCGGCACCGTCGAGGCGCCCGACCTCGAGGCGCCGCTCGCCGGCGCGACCGTGATCGTCGTCGGCACGAACAAGCTCGCGACGACCGACGACGAGGGCCGCTACGAGCTCGTGGAGGTCGCGCCCGGCACGGTCAAGCTGCGCGTCGAGTCGGCCGGGTTCAAGCCCGAGGAGCGCGCGCTCACCGTCGCCGCCGGCGTCACCGTGAAGGCCGACTTCAAGCTGGCGACGGCGCCGCTGTTCGCGGAGACGATCGTCGTCGTCGGCTCGCGCACGCCGCGCACGAACGCCGAGTCGCCGGTCGCCGTCGACATCGTCTCCGCCGAGGAGCTCGCGCGCAGCGGCCGCACCGAGACCGGGCGCATCCTGCACACGCTCGCGGCGTCGTACATCTCGACGCCGCAGACCGTCGCCGACGGCAGCGACCACGTCGACCCGGCGAGCCTGCGCGGCCTCGGGCCCGATCAGGTGCTGATCCTCGTCAACGGCAAGCGCCGCCACCGCAGCGCGCTGCTCCACCTCAACGGCACGTTCGGGCGCGGCACCGTCGGCACCGACCTCAACGCGATCGCCGTCGGCTCGATCAAGCGCATCGAGATCCTGCGCGACGGCGCCTCGACGCAGTACGGCTCCGACGCGATCGCCGGCGTCATCAACATCGTCACGAAGGACGCGACCGACGTCCTCGACGTGGCGACGACGAGCGGCATCACGGCGTCGGGCGACGGCGCGCAGCTGAAGACGTCCGCGAACTACGGCTTCAAGGTCGGCGACGGCGGCTTCCTCAACCTGACCGGCGAGTTCCTGCAGCGCGACGCGACGAGCCGCTCCGGCAGGTACGACGGCACCGTGTTCACCGACGACCGCGCCGCCGACGACCGCATGCTCGCGAGCCTCGGCCTCACGCGCGACGACTTCGCGATGAAGATCGGCGAGAGCGCGGCGACGTCGGGCATCGGCGCCTTCAACCTCGAGCTGCCGATCGACAAGGCGACGAAGTTCTACAGCTTCGGCGACCTCTCGCACCGGCGCGGCTCGGCGGCCGGCTTCTACCGGTTCCCGAAGCAGACCGCGCAGACCGTCCCCGAGTTCTTCCCGATCGGCTTCCTCCCCGAGATCCACCCGACGATCGACGACGTCGCGCTCACCGTCGGCGTGCGCCGCAAGGGGACGTGGACCGTCGACGCCAGCCTCACGCGCGGGCAGAGCTCCTTCAAGTTCAACATCGAGCGCTCGGTCAACGCGTCGCTCGGCACGTCGAGCCCGACGACGTTCGACGCGGGCACGCTCAAGTTCGAGCAGACCGTCGCGAACATCGACCTCCTGCGCAAGCTCGACGTCGAGGGTGTGAAGAGCGTGTCGCTCGTCCTCGGCAGCGAGCTGCGCGTCGAGAACTACCAGATCCTCCGCGGCGACGAGGCGTCGTTCGCGAACGGCGGCCAGACGTTCGGCGATCCGCCGCAGCCGAAGATCCCCGGCGCGCAGGTGTTCCCCGGCTTCCAGCCGAGCAACGAGGTCGATCGCACGCGCGACAACGCGGGCGTGTACGCCGGCCTCGAGACGGAGCTGTCGAAGAAGGTCGCCGTCGACGTCGGCGGGCGCGCCGAGCTGTACAGCGACTTCGGGCGCTCGCTGATCGGCAAGATCGCGGCGCGCGCCAGGCTCGGCGGCCCGCTGTCGATGCGCGGCGCCGTGTCGACGGGCTTCCGCGCGCCGTCGCTGCACCAGCTGTGGTTCTCGAACATCTCGACGCTGTTCCTGCCCGACGCGACGGGCGTGCTGCAGCCGGCGCAGGTGCTGACGAGCAACAACCAGAGCCCGATCACGCGCGCGTTCGGGATCCCGTCGCTCACCGAGGAGAAGTCGCTCAACGCGAGCGGCGGCTTCGTCGTGCGCTCGGGCGAGCACCTCGCGATCACGGCGGACGCGTACTACATCCAGCTGCGCGACCGCATCGTCCTCACGAGCCAGTTCACCGACGGAAACCCGATCGTCGCGCAGATCCTCGCGCCGTTCACCGGCGTCAGCCAGGCGCAGTTCTTCGCGAACGCCGTCGACACCGACACGATGGGCCTCGACGTCGTCGTCGACTACCAGACGCGCGCCGGCGACGGCACGCTGACGCTGACGGGCGCCGCGAACTTCACGACGACGGAGGTCGTGCGCGTCAACCTGCCCGACTCGCTCGTCGCGAAGTTCAGCGCCGACCCGGCGCAGCTGCGCACGTTCTTCTTCGGGCGCCTCGCGAAGAACCGCCTCGAGGACGCGGTCCCGCACCAGAAGGGCACCGCGGCCGTGCGCTACAACCTGAAGGGCTTCACCGGCATGGTGCGCGCGAACTACTACGGGCGCGTGCGCTTCAAGCCCGACGACTCCGCGAACGACGAGACGTTCGGCGCGAAGGTGCTGTTCGACGTCGACCTGGGCTACCAGCTCTCGAAGAACCTGTACCTCGGCGTCGGCGCCGACAACGTGTTCGACACGTTCCCGGATCCGCAGACCAAGGCGGCGAACCTCAGCAACGGCCGCTTCCTGTACAGCCGCAACGTGAGCCAGTTCGGGATGAACGGTGGGTTCTATTACGGAAAGCTCCAGCTGAC
The DNA here is from genome assembly GCA_019637375.1 of Deltaproteobacteria bacterium. Classification (GTDB taxonomy): domain Bacteria; phylum Myxococcota_A; class Polyangia; order Haliangiales; family Haliangiaceae; genus JABFXX01. The sequence continues at coordinate 12,887 of JAHBVW010000088.1, forward strand.
CTTCTTCTAGCTGCGTGTCACTCTCATGGGATCGCGATGAATCCCGCCGCGGATGCTCCCGCCGACCGGTTCGGGCCCTACGAGGTCCACGAACGGCTCGGCACGGGCGGCATGGCGACGGTGCACCGCGCGAAGAAGCGCGGCCCCGAGGGGTTCGAGCGGCAGGTCGCGCTGAAGCGCATGCTCGCGAACCTCGCGGAGGACCCGTCGTTCGTCGAGTCGTTCGTGCGCGAGGCGAAGGTGGCGTCGATGCTCGTCCACCCGAACATCGCGCAGGTCTACGACTTCGGGCGGATCGGCGGCGTCTACTACATCGCGATGGAGCTCGTGCAGGGGCTCGACGTGCGCCGTCTGCTCCGGTACGCGAGCCGCACGAACGAGCCCATCCCGCTCGCGGTGATCCTCGCGATCCTGGGCGAGCTGTGCGACGCGCTCGACTTCGCGCACCACTTCGTCGACGAGCACGGCACGCCGCTGCACATCGTGCACCGCGACGTGTCGCCGTCGAACCTGATCGTCGCGCACACGGGCCACGTGAAGGTGATCGACTTCGGCATCGCGAAGGCGAACAGCCGGCAGCTCCACACCGAGAGCGGACAGATCAAGGGAAAGCTCGGCTACATGTCGCCCGAGGTCGTGTACGGCATGCCCGTCGGCCCGGTCTCGGACATGTTCTCCGTCGGCGTGTGCGCGTGGGAGCTGGTGACGGCGTCGCCCCTGTTCACGACGAAGACGGATTACGAGACGATGCGACGTGTCCGGGAAGCGGACATCGTGCCGCCGTCGCGGCGCAACCCGCTGTGCCCGCCCGAGCTCGACGCGCTGATCCTCGCGGCGCTCGAGCGCGAGCCGGAGCGGCGGCTCGCGAGCGCGCACGAGTTCCGCGCCGGGCTCGACGAGATCGCGGCGGACGCGCGGCTGCCGGTGTCGGCGCGCGCGGTCGCCGACTGGATGTACCAGTTCGCGCAGCCCGACGACGCGTGGGGCCGCGTCTCGGGCTCGATGCGGCGGCGCTCCTCGACGACGTCGCCCCCGCCCGGGCCGACGACCGGGCCGACGACGCCCGGGCCGACGACGCCCGGGCAGCTGTCGACGTCGCCGCCGACGACGAACATCCGCATCGGGCGGACGTCGCGGCCGTCGCAGCAGGGGGAGCTGCATCGCTCGCACGCCGAGCAGCAGCTCGCCGCGGAGGTGTGGGGCGACGACGCGCCGGCGGTTGCGCCGGCCGGCGCGGACTTCAGCTTCGCCGACGAGCAGCGCATCGAGACGCAGAGCCTGGTGGCGTCGCAGGTGATCGACCGCGCGAGCCAGCAGCCGCTGCGGCGCGCGACGCCGCTGCCGATGCCGGCCGTGACGGGGCTCGCGATGCCGCTGCCGGCACCGCCGCACACGCAGGTCGCGCCCCCGGTGATCCAGCACCACGGCCACACACCCTCGTCGCCCGTGATGTTCCCACCCGGCGCCGTGCAGTCGGTGATCCTCGTGCCGGCACCGCCGCGCCGCCGCAGCAAGCTACCGTTCGTGGTGCTCGGCCTCGCGGGTGTCGCCGCGGCCCTGATGACCTACCTGATCGCGCGGCCCGACCACGACGATGCGCCGAAGGTGCAGCGTGCCGCGGCGGGCGGCGCGCCGCCTGCGCCGGCGGCGGATGCCTCTCAGCCGGGGGAGAGGCCAGCCGTCGAGAAGTCGGCGGAGGTCGAGCAGTCCGACAAGCCCGACAGGGTCGAGCCGATCGCGAAGGCCGAGCCCGTCGAGAAGGTCGCGACCGAGACGATCGAGAAGTCCGAGCCCGTCGAGAAGTCCGAGAAGTCCGAGAAGATCGAGCAGGCCGAGAAGCCCGAGAAGCCCGAGGAGATCGAGCGGTCGGTGGAGAAGCCGGTCGAGACGCAGAAGACGGTCGTCGTCGAGAAGCGGGAGAAGCCACGCAAGCAGGTGCCGCCGCGCGTCGCGGAGAAGCCGGAGGCGCCGGCGGTGACGGTCGAGAAGCAGGCGCCGGCGGAGAAGCCGGTGCCGGATGAGAAGACCACGGTGCCCATCCCGGAGAAGCCGGCGGTCAAACCACCTACCCCACCGGTGCCTCCCGAGAGGCCGGCGCGCACGCCGGTCGTGGCGGCGACCGCGGTCACCAAGCTATCCGGGGAGGTTCCGACGCTGCGCGGCAAGTCCGGTGACGGCGACGTGCTCGTCAAGATGTGCATCGACGAGAGCGGCCGCGTGGCCTCGGTGAAAGTGATGAAGGCAGACCCCGAGATCGCGGGGGAGCTGCAGCGTGCGCTCACGGCGTGGCGCTACAAGCCGTACATCCATAAGGACGGTCGCACGTCGCCGGTGTGCTTCGGTTTGTCGCTCCGCGTCGTGCGTCGCTAACCCGCGCGTCACGGAAACGACCGGCGCGCGCAGCGCATCTTCACCGTCACGATGTTACGGTGCGCGGCGATGCAAACCGAGGTCGTCCGCCAGGTGCTCACGCTGGCGCACCAGGCTGTCAAGGAGACCCATCGCGATCGCCTCGAGGCGTACATCCGCGCGTACTGCCGCGCGATCCCGCCGGAGCTGCTCGCCGAGGTCGAACCGCACCACCTGCTCACGTTCGTGATGGATCGCTTCGCCTTCCTCGAGGAGGACTGGGGGCGGACCGTCAAGGTGTCGATCAAGGACGCCGGCACGACGCTGCTCTCCGACGAGCCGGCGTCGACGGTGATCGAGACGCGCCTGCCCGACTGCTCGTTCGTGATCCGGACGATCAAGTCGTTCCTGCGGCAGATGAACCTTCAGCTCCAGTTCGTGCTGCACCCGATCCATGGCGTGCTGCACGACCACGGGCAGATCACGGGCATCGACCCGGCGCGCGGGCACAAGTACTCGCAGGTCTACCTGCAGGTGTCGCAGATCCCGCACGAGCGGCGCGCGGCGCTCGCGCTCGATCTCACGCAGCGGCTCGAGCTCACGCTGCTCGTCAACCGCGACCGGCTCGAGATGCTCGGCCGCTTCGAGGAGGTGCGCGCGCAGCTGTGCTCGCTCATCAACGTCGATCCGGCGACGCCGAGCCCGCGCGAGTCGCAGGCGCTCCCGCGCGACGTCATCCTGCGCGCGGCGCGCGAGCCGCAGTTCTGGGGTCAGCGCGAGCACGAGGCCGCCGAGGCCGTGCAGCTGATCGACTGGTTCAAGGACGACAACTTCATCTTCACCGGCTACGCCTGGTTCCCGTACGCGGGCACGAACGGCACGAACGGCAACGGCACCAAGCTGCACCCCGAGAAGGGGCTCGGCCTGTTCGCCGCGGGGAGCGGTGAGGTCCGCAAGCACCTCGAGGAGGTGATCGGCGAGATCGTCGCGACGCGGCGCAAGCGCGAGGAGGTCTACTCCTTCTACCGCACCGACTACGTGTCGGTCGTGCGCTCGGTCGCGCAGGTCCGCTACTTCGGCGTCGCGCAGCTCGGCCCCGACGGCAAGCCGCTCGGCGAGCACGTGTTCATCGGCCTCCTCTCGACGAAGGCGCTCAAGCACGCGAACCGCCGCGTGCCCGTCGTCGGCCAGCGCATCAAGGACGTGATGGGCAAGCTCGAGGACCAGCCGGGCAGCTACGCGTACACGAAGGCCGTCGCGATCCTCGACTCGATCCCCGTCGAGGACCTGTTCTACTGGAACATCGAGGAGATCCGGAACGTCGCGGAGCAGTTCCGGCTCGCCGAGTCGCGCGATCGCGCGCGCGTGTTCGTGTGGCGGCGCCCGGGCGGGCGGCGCGTCACGGTCGTGTGCGTGGTGCCCCGCATGCGCTTCTCGGAGGCGCTGCGCGAGGAGGTCTCGCAGGAGATCCGCAAGTTCCTCGGCGTCACCCAGCTGCGCGAGTACCGCGCGGAGACCGACGACGAGTCGCCGATCCGCCTGCACTTCACCGTCGGCAAGTACCGCGCGGGCGTCACGGACGCCGACCTCGAGAAGCTGTCCGAGGACGTCGAGCACCTGCTCGAGAGCTGGGACGACCAGCTGCGCGACCTGATCTTCAAGCGCTACCGCGGCCGCACCGAGACGGCGCAGTCGCGCTACCTCGCGACGACGGCGAGCGGCCAGGAGATCTGGACGCGCTACGGCTCGCGCTTCCCCGACTCGTACAAGGGCACGCTGCCGCCCGACATCGCGCTGCTCGACCTCGGGCTGTTCGAGAAGCTCGAGGGCGGCGAGGACCTGCGCGTCGCGATCGTGGTGCTCGGCGAGGGCGCGGCGCGCCACACGTCGCTGCGCGTGGCGTCGCGCAAGGAGCTGCTGCTCAACGACGTCGTGCCGTCGCTGCACCGCATGGCGCTGCGCACGACGAGCCGGCTCGCCGAGCGGCTCGAGCCCGTCGCGGGCCAGCCCGACGTCTACATCACCGGCTTCGAGGTGACGGGCACCGACGGCAAGCGCATCGAGGACGAGCCGACGCTCGAGCGGCTCGCGGCGATCACGCAGCGCGTGCTGTCGGGCCAGCTCGCCGACGACCGCCTGCTCGGCCTCGGCTACCTCGCCGGGCTCGATCACAAGCAGATCGATCTGCTCGTCACGTACCGCAACTACTTCGTGCAGGTGTTCCAGGGCTTCGGCACGCACACGGTCAACGACGCGCTGCTCAAGCACCCGCGCTTCGCGTCGCTGCTCGTCGCGTACTTCGAGACGAAGTTCTCGACGGACCGCCCCGAGACGGCGGCCGTGCGCTCCGAGAAGCTGCTGCCGCCGCTCGCGCAGCAGTACGACGACCTCCTCGACGCCGTGACGGTGATCCAGGAGGACCTGATCCTGCGCTACTTCTTCGACCTGTTCGAGGCGACGCGGCGCACGAACTACTACCGCCCGGGTCGCGGCGACGCGATCTCGATCAAGATCGAGTCGGCGCAGGTCGAGCACATGCCGCGGCCGTGCCCGCTGTTCGAGATCTACGTCCACGCGCCCGGCGTCGAGGGCATCCACCTGCGCGGCGGCAAGGTCGCGCGCGGCGGGCTGCGCCACAGCGATCGCGCCGACGACTTCCGCACCGAGGTGCTCGGCCTGCAGCAGACGCAGGGCCTGAAGAACGTCATCATCGTGCCGCAGGGCGCGAAGGGCGGCTTCGTCACGAAGAAGGTGGCGCCGACGCGCGACGAGGCGCGGGCGCAGTACGAGGTGTTCATCGCCGGCCTCCTCGACGTCACCGACAACTACACGGCGCAGGGCATCACGCCGCCGCCGGGCGTGATCCGCTACGACGAGGACGACCCGTACCTGGTCGTCGCCGCCGACAAGGGCACCGCGCACCTGAGCGACACGGCGAACGGCATCTCGCTCCGCTACAAGTTCTGGCTCGACGACGCGTTCGCGAGCGGCGGCTCGGCCGGCTACGACCACAAGGCGATGGGCATCACGTCGCGCGGCGGCTGGACGAACGTCGAGCGCCACTTCCGCGAGATGGGCGTCGACATCCGCAAGACGTCGATCCGCGTCGCCGGCGTCGGCGACATGAGCGGCGACGTGTTCGGCAACGCGATGCTGCTCAACGAGCACCTGCGCGTGGTCGCGGCGTTCAACCACAAGCACGTCTTCCTCGACCCGGATCCGGATCCGGTGAAGTCGTACGCCGAGCGCAAGCGGCTGTTCACGACGGCCGGCACGCAGTGGAGCGACTACAACCGCGAGCTGATCTCGAAGGGCGGCGGCGTGTACGAGCGCGCCGCGAAGGAGATCGAGCTGTCGCCCGAGGCGAGGAAGCTGCTCGGCCTGTCGGCGAGCGTCGTGACGGGCCCGGACCTCCTGCGCGCGATCCTGGCGCTCGACGTCGACCTCCTGTGGTTCGGCGGCATCGGGACGTACGTGAAGGCGTCGTCGGAGAGCCACGGCGAGGTCGGCGACAAGGTCAACGACAGCGTGCGCGTCAACGCGAGCGACCTGCGCGCGAAGGTGATCGGCGAGGGTGCGAACCTCGCGATCACGCAGCGGGGGCGCACCGAGTACGCGCTGCACGGCGGGCGGTGCAACACCGACGCGATCGACAACTCGGCCGGCGTCGACTGCAGCGATCACGAGGTCAACCTCAAGATCCTGCTCGCGCCGCTGATGGCGTCGGGTGCGCTCACGCGCGAGGCGCGCGACAAGTTCCTGCGCGAGCTCGAGCCGGACGTCGGCCTCGCGTGCGTGCAGGACAACTACCTCCAGTCGGCGCTGCTCTCGATGGAGGCGATGCGCGCGAAGAAGCACGGCGAGATCGTGCTCGACGTGCTGAGCTACCTCGACAAGCGCGGGCTGTCGCGCGTCGCCGAGCGCATCCCGGCGGACGAGGAGCTGCGCGGGTGGATCGCGAGCGGCAAGGGGCTGCCGCGCAACCTGCTCGCGGTGCTCGTCGCGCACACGAAGAACGACCTCTACGGGGCCGTGCTCGCGTCGCACATCCCCGACCTGCCGCTGTACCAGCCGTTCCTGTCGGCGTACTTCCCGCCGGCGGCGGCGAAGCGCTACCCGGAGCAGGTCGCGAAGCACCACCTGCGCCGCGAGATCGTGGCGACGGTGGTGACGAACGCGATCATCAACCAGGCCGGCACCACGCTGCTCGTCGCGCTGCAGAAGGAGACGAGCGCGCCGGTCGACGAGCTCGTCAACCGCTACTTCATCTGCGACGAGCTGCTCGAGGGCCGCAAGCTCCGCGCCGCGATCCACGGCGCCGACTACAAGATCGCGGCCGCGGATCAGTACCAGGCGCTGCTCGCGCTCGAGGAGATCCACCGCGGCCTGTTGCGGTGGTGGAGCTGGAACGAGTCCACGTGGAAGCTCGGGGCCGAGGACGTCCCGGCGATGAAGTCGCAGTTCGAGGCGGCCGCCGGTGCGCTGGCCGGCGCGCTCGAGGGGACGGCCAAGGTCGCCCACGAGGTGCGCCACCAGGAGCTCGTGCAGCGCGGCTTCTCGGCCGACGTCGCGTCGACGCTCGCGCGGGCGCCGTTCCTGCGCGAGGCGTTCGCGCTGCTCGCCGTGTCGCGCGCGACGAAGATCGCGCTGCCCGTCGCGGCGCCGGCGTTCCACAGGGTCGGCAAGGAGCTCCACGTCGACGCGTTCGACGAGATCCTGGCGACGCAGGTGCCGTCGAACACGTGGGAGCGCCGCTTCTTCGCGTCGCTCGAGCGCGAGGCCCAGATGGTGCGGCAGGGCGCGGTCGCGCGGCTCGTCGTCGAGAAGGACTACCTCGACCGCAACCGCGAGCGGATCGATCGCATCGGCGACGGCCTGCAGATGGTGAAGCAGCTCGGCTCGCACGGCCTCGTGCCGCTGTTCCTGCTGCTCGAAGACTACCGCGCGCTCACGTAGGCGCTACCCTGCGCGCGTGCGGCGCAAGGGTGGACATCCGGCGCGGATGACGACGCGCTCCGGCCGGCGGGTCCGGCGCGGGCGGCTCGTCGTGCGTCCGCTCGCGGCGACCGGGGAGATCGACGCGGACGAGCTGGTGCTCGACCAGGTGCACGACGCCGGCGGGCCGCTCGAGCGGATCGCGATCGATGCCGCCGGCGGCCGCGTGCGCGTGGCGGTGGTCGGGGAGCGCACCGCCGTGTCGACGAACGGGCGCGCGTTCTACCGGCGCGTGCCGGCGCCGGGCGTGGCGCGGGCGCTGGCGGCAAGCGACGGCACGCTCGCGGTCGTGTGCGCGAACCCGCCGGGTGTGTGGCGGTCGACGGACCTCGCGACGACGTGGCGGCCGATCGAGCTCGCGACGCAGGTGCTCGGGTATGGCCTGCCGACGACGATCCACCGCGATCGCTTCGGCACGTGGTGGCTCGGGACGTCGCTCGACCGGCTGATCGCGTCGCGCCAGGTCGAGCGCGGGTGGCGCGAGGCGCCGTTCGCCGCGCGCGGGGCGACGCTGGCGCACGGCGTCGCGGAGGTCCACGGGATCGGCGACGTGGGCGCGGCGCTGTGGGTGCAGGGCGTCGGCTGGTCGCACCTGTGGAACGGCCGCGTCGCGCGATCGATCGAGGTCGGTGGCGGGCCGGCGCGCTGGGTCGGCGAGGACGGCGAGCTCGTGTACGCGCTCGGGACCGGCGGCGCGCTGTACCGCTCCGGCGACCGCGGGCACACGTTCGTGCAGATCGGCGAGCCGCACGCCGCGGGGATGAGCAACCTGCGGCGGTGCGGGTGGATCGCGGGTGCGCTGTTCGCCGTCGCGGGACGGGAGCTGCTGCGCTGGAGCGGCGGCGCGTGGCACGCGGTGCCGATCGAGGGGCGCGTCGTCGACTTCGCGAGCTGGGGCGACGGTGCCCTCGTCGCGACCGCGGCGGGGCGCATCCTCCGGTTCGCGTCGCGGCGCGACCGGTTCTGGGCGCGCACCGCCGACGAGCTCGCGCCGGTGTGGCCGCACGTCGAGCGCGCCCCCGAGACGGCGGCGTCGGCGCCGTCGCACCGCGAGGAGGTCTACGCCGACCTCGCGCGCGAGGCGGCGCTCGCCCACGAGGAGCTGTCGGCGGAGCTGCGCGCGGCGTACCGCGCCGACGACCTCGAGCGCGCCGTCGACGAGGCCGAGCCGGGCGCCGACGAGGATGCCGCGTTCACCGTGCTGCTCGACCGCATGCACGCCGCCGGCGACCCGCGCGCCGAGCTCGCGGCGGTGCTGCGTACCGAGACGTTCTTCAACCTGCACGAGGCCGACGGCGTCAACGTGGAGACGTGGCGCTTGTGGGAGGAGACGGGCGACCTCGGCGTGGTGCCGTACGCGGAACGCTGGCACGCGGGGCACATCGCGCACGCGCGCTGCTCGTTCTGGGACGGCGCGACGCCCGAGGACGCGCGTGCCGCCGCCGCCTCGTTGCTCGACGGCCCCGCCGGCCGCTTCCTGCGCGAGCTCGAGCTCGAGGTGCCCGGCGACGGCCACGGCGCGGCGCTCGCCGCGCTCGTCGCGGAACGCTACCGCCCGGCGTTGCGCCGGCTCGTGATCGACGGCACCCGGCTCGCCGCACGCCTCGACCTCGGCGCGCTGTGGGCGGCGCTGCCGAACCTGCGCGAGCTCACCGTCATCGCGGCGCAGCCGCGCCTCGGCGAGATCGTGCTGCCGCGCCTGCAGGCGATGACCGTCACGTCGACCGGGCTGCCGCCGCGCGAGGTGCGCGCGATCGCGTCGGGACTGCGACCCGACCTGCGGCGGCTCGACGCCGAGATCGGCCGCCGCGCGGACGGCGGCACCGCGCGCGTCGACGACTTCGGCCCGATCTTCGACGGCGCGGGCCTGCCGCGGCTCGCGTCGCTCGCGCTGCGCCGCTGCGAGCTCGGCGACGCCCTGCTCGCGCGGATCGCGGGCTCGGCGCTGCTCCCCCAGCTGCGCACGCTCGCGCTGCGCACCGGCACGATCACGGACGACGGTGCGCGCATCCTCGTCGCCCACGAGGCCGCGTTCAGGCACCTCGCGTCGCTCGACCTCGTCGACAACCTGCTGTCGCCCGACGGCCGCGCCCTGCTCGCGCGCACGTCGCTGAAGGTGTCGGTGGAGGCGCAGCGCGAGGACCCGGGCGTGACGCACCTGCGCGTGCTGCCCGCGTAGCTACACGACCAGGTGGCGCCCGGAGCGTGCGAGCGCGCGGCGCCCGGCGTTGCCGACCTCGGTCCGCTGCATCGCCACCTCGGCGAGGCGCGGCAGCCGGCCGCTGCGCGCGAGCCGGCTCGCGGCGTCGTCGCCGATGCGCTCGTTGTGGCCGAGGAGGAGGCGCATCAGGTTGCCGAGCTGCGACGACATGGCGATCGGCTCGACGTCCTCGTCGTGGAGCCGGCACGACGCGAGCTCGAGGACGCGGCACTCGGACAGGACCGGCCCGTGGACGAGGCCCGCGATGCCCTCGCGGCCGAGGCGCGTGTACGCGAGGCGCAGCGTGCGCGGGCGCAGGTACGGCGACGCGGCGAGCGCCTCGGCCGCGCCCGGGCCGAAGGGGTTCGACGACAGGTCGAGCTCGACGACGCTCGCGAGGTTCGGGTTGTGCGCGAGCGCGCGGGCGGCGGCCTCGTCGAGGTCGCTGTACGGCAGCACGAGCCGGCGCAGGCCGGGCTTCGCCGCGGCGAGGATCGTCGCGAGCGTGCGGTCGCCGAAGCGGTGCTGCTCGAGGATCAGCGTATGCAGCCGCGCGAGGTTCGGCGAGGAGACCACGGCGATCGCGCCGTCGACGTCGAGGAGCGGCGCCTCGGGCCGGTTCGAGCCGCGCAGGTCGAGCAGCTCGAGGTTCGCGAGCCCGGGCGCGGCCGCGAGCTTGTTCGCGGCGCCGCCGCGCAGGTCGTTCTCGCCGTAGCGCAGCCGCGTGAGCGCCGGCAGCCGTGCCTCGGCGATCGCCGCGCGGCCCCTGGTGCGCGCGAGGTCGAGCTCGACGAGCGAGCGCAGGTGCGGTGACGTCACGAGCGCGCGCACGCCCTCGTCGTGCAGCCGGTTGTCGCCGAGGCGCAGGGTGCGCAGGTTCGCGAGCCGGGCGAGCCTCGCGGCGATGCTCCCGTCGACGGCGCTGCGCGCGGCGTCGAGGTCCTCGAGCGCGGCGGCCCCGGGCCAGGCGAGCACCTTGCCGAGGCACCCGTCGAAGCGCGCGTCGAGCCTGCGCAGGCGCAGCGGGCGGGCGACCATGCCGTCGACGACGGCCGGCACGTCGACGTCGCGACCGAGCTCGAGCGCGGCGAGGCCGTCGAGGTGCCCCGACTCGAGCCCGGCGAGCGCGTAGCGCGTCGTGTGGTACCGGATCCCGCGCAGGCGCGCGAGCTCGGCGGGCGCCTCGGCCTCGTCGGCGTCGTCGTCGCGGCGCTCGCGCGACAGGTACACCTCCTCGAGGAGCGGCGCGGCCGCGAGCGCCGCGGCGAGGTGGATCCCGAGCGCGCCCTCGTCCATGGCGAGGCGGCGCACGAAGCCGCGCTCGAGGTAGCCGCTCGCGAACCCGGGGAGCTGGGCCAGCTCCCCGCGCCACGCCTCCTCGTGCGCCGTGCGCAGCTCGCGGTCGCGCTCCTCGAGCCGCGGCCGCGCGTCGTCGTCGCGCTCGAGCCGCGCCAGCGCGCACTGCACCGCGATCAGCTCGCCGCGCGGATCGCCGCGCTCGGTGAGCCAGTCCGCGTACACGAGGCGCGGCGCATCGTCCTCGGGGCGCTCCCGGATCGCCGCGAGCAGGCCGGCCTCGACGTCGTCGCTCATCCCGATCGCCATGGAAACACCGGCGGCGCATCGTCGACCGCGATCCAGGTGACCCTCGCGTCGCCCATGGGGACAGCATAGGATGGACGGGTGAAGCGGGTGATCGTGATCGCCGTTCTCGCGGTGTGTGCGGGAGGGGGCACAGCGGAGGCGCGGCGCGGCCGCGGGGCCATCGTCGTCATCAACACCGGCAACGACGTCATGCACGTCCGCGAGCCGACGGCGACGGAGAAGCAGGAGCTCATCTCCGACACGTCGATCGGCTACAAGTACGACCTGTTCGGGCTGTTCTGGCTCGACGTGTGGCGCAGTAGCGGGCAGTGGGTCCAGTACAACGGCGAGGGCTACCTCGAGCTGAGCGACGAGCAGGTCGCGCGGATGAAGCTGCGCGTGCCGTGGGGCTACTTCCTGCCGCCCGGACTGTGGCTGATCCTCCTCGGGATCGAATTCCTGATCGCGCGCGCCCTCCGCCCGACGGCGCGCTCGACGCTGATCCTGACCGGCGCGCTCGGCGTGGTCGCGATCGTGTTCCTCGTCGAGGGCAGCATGATGATCCAGGCGGCGAGCACGGGCTTCGTCGCGCTCGTCCACGGCCTCGCCGCGCTGCGCGCGATGCGAGCGCACCCGCCGGACGAGGACCGCGAGGTCGCGGCGCCGTCGGAGCCAACGCCGCGCCGCGCCCCCATCGAGCCGCCGCCGCGCATCGACGACGACCCGTTCCGCGCGCCACCCACCCCGCCGCCGGTGCTCGTGCACACGACACCCGAGCCGCCGAAGGCGACGCCGATCGTGCACGACGAGAACGCGGCGCCGCCGAGCTTCCTCAAGTAGGTGGTGCTCGAGCGGCGGTTCGAGGCGGCGGTCGCGGCGCAGCTCGCCGCGCCGGGCACGCAGGCGCCGCCGCCGACGTGGCGCTTTCGCCTGCCGCCGCCCGTCGCGGCCACGCTCGCCGCGATCGGCGACGCCGAGGGCGGCGTGCCCGACGAGGTGGTCCGGTACTACGGCGAGGAGCAGCCGGCGGCGCGCGTCGAGCAGCTGCTGCGCGGGCGGGCGCCGCTCCTGTGGCGCCGGCTCGAGCTCGCGCGGCTGCCGCGGCTCGCCGAGGGGCTGCACGGCGTCGCGGACGTGCTCGCGCGCCACGGGCTCGCGCTGCGCGACCTCACCGGGGTCGACGGCGCCGGCGCGCTGATCGCGGCGCGCGACACGGCGGCGGAGCTGCAGGCGCACGCGCTGTTCGGGAGCGGCGCGCCGATCCTCGGCGCGGGCCCGGGCGATCGCGACCGGCTCGCCGCCGAGGCCGCGCGCGACGCCGATGCGACGCTCGACCTGCGGCTGTCGGGCTTCCTCGTCCACGAGGTCTGCCACGGCGTCGCGCACGACGGCGTGCCGCCCGCGCCGTGGGCGCTGCTCGAGGCGGCGGCGCTGCACCTCGGCTGCGCGGCGCGGCCGGCGCACTACTTCCCCGACGACGAGGGCGAGGCCCTGCCCGCGGTCGCCGGGTTCGTGCTGATCGGCGAGGCGTTCGCGCGGCACTTCGGCGCCGCCGCGCTGTACCGGCTCTCGCTCGGCGCGTCGCTCGCCGGCGCGATCGGCGCCCCGGCCGCCGAGGCGCTCGCGCGCGCCGGGCTCGACGACTGGCGGCGCGCGCGCACGGCGCCGTTCGTCGTGCACGCGCTCGACGCGCGCACGTGGGTGGACCGGATCGCCGCGGCGGCCGGCGGCGGCTGGCGCGACGCCGCGCCGACCGACGCCGACGTCGCGATGCTCGACCTCGCCGCGCGCGCGATGTTCCACCACCACCGCAGCGCTCCCGCGCTCGTCGCGGCGCCGTCGGATCCTCCGGAGGCGCGGCTGTTCGTCGACGCGCGCACCGCGACGCTGTCCGCCCTGCCCCGCCCCGACGGCTGCTTCGCCGAGCCCGCGTCGTGGCTGTTCCCGCCGCCGCTCGCGCGCCGCCTCCTCGAGCGCGGCGCCGAGCGCGTCGTGATCGAGGGCGCCACGCGCGCGCGCCGCGCCGACGTCGCCCGCGCGCTCGAGGACCTCGCGACCTCCGACCGCGCCCTCCCGCGCGAGCACGTGCTCGCTTTTTAAGGGTCGGTACGCGTTGCGCGCCGACCCTTAGATTCGTCCGCACACGCGGCACCTCAGCCCGCCGCGCCCGTAGAACCGCGCGGTGATGGACATCCACGCGAGTCGCCTGCAGTTCACCCGCGACGGGCGCGGGCTCGTCGTCGCGGAGCCCGATCGCATCGTCGTCGTCGACCTCGCGCGCGACGTGCGGCGCGAGCTCGCGATCCACGGCGTCCGCTCGCTCGCCGCGTTCGCCGACCAGCTGTGGGCGGCGACCGCGGCCGGCGCGCTGCACCGGTGGAGCCTCGACGGGCAGCCGCTCGACGACGCGCCGATCGCGCTCGGCGGCGAGGGCGCGCTGGTCCCGGCCACCGTCGGCGGCGCGGCCGCGCTGTGGACCGGCGCGCGCCCGGCGATGTGGCTCGACGACCTCGGGCGCCTGACCTCGGTCGCCGCCGACGACGGCGCGATCCCGATCGCCGGGCGCCGGTGCGCGCGCGCGGCCGGCGCCCGGCTCACGCTCCCCGCCGGGCACACCGCGACGCTCGACGGCGTCGAGCGCATCCTCGGCGGCTGCGCGATCTTCGAGGGCACGTGCCTGGCGCTCGTCGCACGGCACGCCGGCGCTCACGAGGTCCGCGTCGTCGCCGTCGCGAGCGGGCGCCAGCTCCAGGCGATCGCGCTCCCGCCCGGCGAGGTCCGCATCGCCCCGCGCCGCGGCGTCGCCGTGGTCCGCAGCGGCCGCGACCTCGCGCTCGTCGACCTGCGGCTCGGCCGGCCGCTCGGGACGGTCGTCGCGGATCGCGACCTCGCGGATGCGGCGGTCGATCCCGATGCGACCCAGCTCGCGCTGCGCGCCACCTCCGGCGAGGTCGAGCTGCTCCCGCTGGCGAGGCACGAGCGCGCCCGTCGCCGGGACAGGCCGGCCGAGCCCGAGCGCGAGACCGAGCCCGAGGTCGCCGCCGTCGCGGTCGAGCTCGCGCTCGCGGAGCCCGAGCCCGTGCGGCTCGCGCGCGCCGAGCCGGAGGTGCCTCCGGACCTCGCGATCGACGCGTTCGAGCCCCGCCCGGCGCGCGCCGAGCTCCCGCGCCCCGCGGCCGCCGCCGCGCTCCGCCGCGAGATCCGCGCGATCGCGCTGCGAACGGCGCGCGCGATCGCCGCCGCGTGGAACACGCGCCGCATCGGCTACGGCGACGAGGCGGCGCACCCGTACGAGCACGAGGTCGCCGCGCTCACCGGCGCCAACTCGGGCTTCGCGACGGAGTACCTCGACGCCGCCGACCGCGCGGTCGCCGGCCACGCGGCGGAGCTCGCCGCGGACCCGCATCACCGCGCCGCGCCGACGCCGGTCGCCACGCTCGCCGACGAATTCGGCCTCTCGCCGGCGGCGCTCGACATCCTGCTCGTGATCGCCGCGCCGTCGATCGACGGCGACATCGCGCGCCTGTACGGCATCCTCGCCAACGACGGCGCCCGCGCGATCGTCGACGAGCTCCTCGTCGAGCACATCCTCGCACCGAGCACGAGCCGCGAGGAGATCGGCGCCGAGCTCGACGCGGACGCGCCGCTCGTGCGCTTCGGCCTCGTCGCCTGCCGCGGGGGTCGCGCGCGGCCGTTCGCGTCGCTCGAGGTCGATCCCGTCGTCCTCGCGCGGCTGCGCGGCAAGGCCCCGCACCTCGGGCGCGCCGTCCAGGTGCGCGCGGCCGACCGCGACCTGCGCGCGCTCGATCTGCCGGCGCCCACGCTCGCGTCGGCCG
>JAHBVW010000089.1 GCA_019637375.1 Deltaproteobacteria bacterium
CCCCGGCGGCGGGGAGCCACCAGCGCGGGCGGGCCGGGCGCGTCACCTGCTCGAGCGCCTCGAGCAGCTGATCGAGATCCGGCCAGCGCCGGTCCGGATCCGGATCCAGCCCGCGCGCCAGGATCGCGCGCACCGCCGGCGGCAGCGCGGCCTGCACCTCGCCGACGCCGGCGCACGCGGCGCGCCGCAGCTCGTCGATCGTCGACCCGCCGAACGGCCGCGCGCCGGTGAGCGCCTGCCACGCGGTCACGCAGAACGCGAACTGGTCCGTGCGCGGGTCCGGCTCCTGCCCGGCGAACTGCTCGGGCGCCATGTACGCCGGCGTGCCGATCAGCATCCCGGTCTGCGTGAGCGCCGTGTCGAGCACGCTGTCGTGGCTGCCGTCGAGCCGACTCCCGCCGGCGCGCACCGGGCCGCGGCCGGGCACCGTCGGCGGCGCCGCATCACCCGCGTCGCCCGCGTCGCCCGTCCCGCGCGCGAGCCCGAAGTCGGTGAGGAGGACGCGCGCATCCGCGGCGCGCCGCAGCACGTTGTGCGGCTTGAAGTCGCGGTGCACGAGCCCGGCCTGGTGCGCGGCGGCGAGGCCGCGCCCGGCGTCGAGCAGCGCCTCCACGATCTCGCGGTCGCCCGGGTTCGTGCGCAGCCAGTCCTCGAGGGGGCCGCCGTCGACGAGCTCCATCGCGATGTAGTCGCGGTCGCCCTCGGTGCCGACCTCGTACACCGTCAACACGTTCGGGTGCTTGAGCCGCGCCATCGCGCGCGCCTCGCGCAGGAGGCGCAGGCGCAGCTGCGGCGGCGCGTCGCCGCGCTTGATCACCTTCAGCGCGATCGTCCGATCGAGGTCCGGGTCGTGCGCCGACCACACGATCCCCATGCCGCCCTCGCCGAGCACGTCGCGCAGCTGGTAGCGGCCGATCCGCGCGCCCGCGGCGAGCCGCGCGTCGCCCCGCGAGGATGCGGCGGGCGACGCGCCCTCCGACGTGTGGTCGAGGGGATCGACCTCTCCCTGGTCTGCCATGCGCCGTCCCGAGCGGGACACCGCCAGTATCGCCCGATCGCGTGCGTGCCGTCGCTCACGTCTGACACGGACTGACATCCACCCCGATGGCAGGTTCGCGTCGCACGAGCGCCGTCGTCGGGTATCCTGACCGTGGTGCGTGGCTTCACGATCGTGATCGCCTTGGCCCTCGTCGCCGTCTCACCGGCGCGGGTGTTCGCCAAACCTCGCGTGGCCGTCACCCCCATCCGCGGGGACAAGGAGGCCGCCGACGCGATCGGCGATGCGATCGCCGACTCGGCGCGCATCATCGCGTCGTCCCAGGTCTCCGAGGCGATGGACCAGCTCGGCCTCTCCGGCGACCTCGAGCAGGGCGACGTCGTGCGCCTGCAGACCAAGCTGCGCGCCTCCGTCGTCGTGCAGGGCAAGGTCGCGAAGGACGGCCCCAAGCGCACCCTCAGCGGCACCGTGTCGGTGCGCGGCAAGAAGTCCGCGAAGTTCACCATCACCTACAAGAAGGCGGGCTCGGAGAAGTTCAAGCAGGAGATCCGCGACGAGCTCGTGAAGCGGATCGCCGACGCCGAGGACCTCGCCGACGACAAGCCCGAAAAGAAGAAGGACAAGGACAAAGACAAGAGGGACAAGGACAAGAAGGTCGCCGACGCGGACGAGGGCCCGAAGATGATGAAGCGCGTCCCGGCGAAGAAGGAGCCGGTCGCGGAGGCGCCACCGCCGAAGAAGAAGAAGAAGGTCGCGACGAAGGCCGAGCCCGACGACCCGCCGAAGAAGAAAAAGAAGAAGAAGGTCGCCGAGCCAGGTGAGGGTGAGGGCGATGGCGACGGGGACGGGGAGGGTGAGGGCACCACGATCGCCGCGGTCGAGGTCGACACCGATACGACGCCGCGCAACCCCGTCCTCACGCCGGCCGCGCGCTTCGACATCGGCGCGTCGGGCGGCGTCCGCCAGCTGACGTACGAGGGCACCGGCGCGATGCGGCCACCGCGCGTCGGCACCGGCGGCGGCGGCGCGCACTTCGAGGGCGAGCTGTATCCGTTCGCGTTCTCCGACCCGAAGGCGCCGGCCGCCGGCCTCGGCCTGGCGTTCGACTTCGACAAGACCGTCGGCCTCAGCATCCTCGCGCCCGGCACGAACACGTCGGTGCCCGTCGACCAGGGCCGCTGGAGCATCGGCGCGCGCTATCGCTTCAACGTCGCGCCGACGACGCTCCTCGCGCTCGGCGCCGCCTACGCGAAGCGCCACTACCTCATCCAGCGCGGCGGGCCGGCGCTCGACGCGCCCGACGTCGACTACAGCTCCATCAACCCGAACGTGTGGCTGCGCACCGCGCTCGCGCCGCAGGTGACGCTGTACCTGCGCGCCGGCGGCATGCTGATCTTCGACACCGGCGGCATCCAGAAGTCCGACAGCATGGGCGCCGCGACCGTCCTCGGCTTCGGCGGTGAGGCCGGCCTCGACATCGCGCTCGCCCCGAGGTTCGCGCTGCGCATCAGCGGCGACTACAACCAGATCGACCTCAGCTTCAAGGGCACGAACGGCCAGGCCATGACCCGCGGCGTCACCGCCGCCACCGACCGCCAGTTCGGCGCCGCCGCCACCGTCGGCGTCATGTACTGACGTGCTCCGCGTCGTCGCGATCGCGGTCCTGATCGCCGGGTGCGGCGGCAAGAAGGACGAGCCGGCTCCCGTCGTCGAGCTGCCTCCCGCCGACGCCGCCCCACCGCCGCCACCCCCCAAGGCCCCACCGAGCGAGCTGACGGGCGCGCCGGTGTGCGACCCCGAGCACACGCCGTCGTTCGAGGGCGTCGCGCAGATCTCCGGAGGCGTCGCCCACGCGTGCGCGCGCAAGCGCGACGGCACCGTCGTGTGCTGGGGCGAGAACGGCGCCGGCATGCTCGGCGCCGGCACGCCCGATCCGGTGAACCACCCCACCCAGGTCTGCAACCTGACCCAGGTCGTCGAGGTCGCCGTCACGAGCTACCACACGTGCGCGCGCAAGGTCGACGGCACCGTGTGGTGCTGGGGCGCGAACACCGCCGGCCAGCTCGGCGACGGCACGACGACGGACCGCGACACGCCCGTGCGCGCGTCGGGCGTCGCGCGCGCCGTCGCGATCGCCGTCGGCGGCTTCGAGAGCTGCGCCGTCGAGGAGGACGGCGGCGTCGCGTGCTGGGGCGTCGGCCGCACCGCCGCGAAGAAGGTCCCCGGCCTCGCGAACGCCGCGCAGGTGGCGATCGGCTCCGGCGTCCTGTGCGTGCTCGCGCGCGGCGGCACCGTCGCGTGCCGCGGCACCGGCCCCGAGGGCGCGCCGCCCGCACCGGAGGTCGTGCTCGGCCTCGACGGCGCGCGCTCGATCTCGCACCGCTGGTCGCGGGGCTGCGCGACCCGCGCCGACGGCACCGTCGCGTGCTGGCAGGGCGCCGGCGAGGGCGGCACCGCGCCGGTGACCGGGCTCGCGAACGCCGCGCACGTCACGACGGGCCTCGGCCACGCGTGCGCGCTCGCCGGCGGCGGCGCCGTCGCGTGCTGGGGCGACAACGC
The DNA here is from genome assembly GCA_019637375.1 of Deltaproteobacteria bacterium. Lineage (GTDB taxonomy): Bacteria > Myxococcota_A > Polyangia > Haliangiales > Haliangiaceae > JABFXX01. The sequence goes on from JAHBVW010000089.1 coordinate 3,557, forward strand.
GAAGGGCCAGCTCGGCGATCGCGCCGTCGAGCGCAGCGCCGCGCCGCGCGTCGTCCCCGGCGTCACCGGCGCCGAGCTCGTCGGCGCGGGCCACGACTTCACGTGCGCGAAGCTGCGCGCCGGCGGCATCCGGTGCTGGGGCAACCAGCCGCCGAACCTCGTCCCGGATCCACCGCCGCCGCCGCCGCGCCCGGTCCTGTGCCCGCGCGCCGAGATCCCCGTCTACGACAAGCCCGGCTGCGGCGCGGACGCGACGTTCCGCTGCGTGAAGTCGTTCCGCCCGTGCTCCCAGCAGTACTGCGGCTGCAGCGGCAAGACCGTCGGCGGGTGCGCCGGCACCGCGCTCGCGCCGTTCAAGCAGAAGGGGCACTGCCTGTGACGTCCGACAGCGCGTCGCGCGAGTCCACCGCCGCGTCGGTGTGGACGAGCTCGAACGTCGTCGCGTGCGTCCAGCCGTTGATGTGGCTGTGGATCTGCGCGTCGAGCGCCCCGCGGCGCAGCGTGCACGCGTAGTCGACGTCGCCCGCGCCGTCGAAGCTCATCGTCACCGCGATGCGCGCGACCTCGTCGCCGACCAGCTCGAGCCGGTACGTGCCCTCGGCGCCGTGCGCGCCGACGACGCTCTGCGCGCGCGTCTCGAGCGGCTGCCACCTGAGCACGCCGCGCCCGTTCGGGAAGAAGCGCAGCCAGATCGCGTTCGCCTCGGGCCCCGGCGGCGGCGCGCGGAACAGGCCGCGGTGACCGAAGCCGACGATGACGCCGCGCTGGAAGCGCCAGCGCAGGTCCGGGTGGTGGCGCCTGCCGGCGAGCGCCGCCTCGTGGTCGCGCAGCACGCGCCGCTCCCACGCGACGAGCTCGGCCGCGCGCGGGTCGTCGCGCCCGCCGGCCGCCGCGATCGCGAGCTGCGCGTGCAGCAGCTCGCCGAGCGGCTCGCCGCGCTCCGCGAGCCAGTCCGCGTACACCGCGAGCGGTCCGTCGGCGTCGGGCGCCGCCGCGATCGCGGCGAGCAGCAGCTCGCGGTGCGTCACGTCGGCTCGGCACCGCGCCGGCGGATCGCCATCAGCCGGCGCCCTCGGGCATCGGATCGGTCGCCTCGTGCGCGCGCGGCCACCACACGAACGCGCCGATCGCGAACGCGACGGGTAGCGCCATCATGCCGGCGACGATCGGCAGGTAGTCGAGGAACAGCCCGACGAGCGGCGGCGACCACAGATCGCCGAGCAGGTGGATCGCGAAGATCGCGATCGCCATCGCGCTCGCGCGCATGTGCACCGGCGCCGTGCGCAGCATGATCGCGTTGATCGGCGCCGCGCTCATGAACAGCCCGACCTCGGCGACGCCGGCGGCCGTGAAGAACGCCGTGCCGCCGGGCATGAGGAACGCGATCGCCGCCGCCGGCGCCGCGACCGCGACGCCGACCGCGCACACGCGCAGCTGCGCGTTCGCCGCGAGCCGGTTCGCGACGTCCGCGTGCCCGGCGTCGGGGCCCGGCACGGGCAGCCCGCGCAGCCAGCGGTCGGCGAGGGCGCCGCCGAGGAACGTGCCGATCGCGCCCGCGACGACGGTGACCACACCGAACGTGAAGTCCGCGTCCTTGAGCGACAGGTCGTAGCGCTTGTTGAGGAACTTCGGCGCCCAGTACGCGAACGCACCGATCGCCCACGTGTGCGCGCAGTAGCCGAACACCGCGCGCCGGTACAGCGGGATGCGCACGAGCTTCGCGAGCGCGTCGCGGATGCGCTGCTTCGCCTCGGCGAGCTTGCGCTCGGGCTCGACGATCGCGAGGCACAGGATCGACAGCACCATGCCGGGGCCGCCGGCGACGTAGAACGCCGCGCGCCAGCCCCAGCGGTGCTCGACGAAGCCGCCGACGAGGTAGCCGAGCGCCGACCCCACGGGCACCGCGAGGAAGAAGATCGCGAGCGTCTTGCCCTTCTTGTCGGGCGGCGTGATGTCGTCGATGATCGTCGGCGCGAGCGTCGCGTAGCTCGCCTCGCCGACGCCGACGACGACGCGCGCCGCGAGCAGCGCGAGCATCCCGTCGGCGAGGCCCGACGCCACCGTCGCGAGGCTCCACGTGAACACGCCGATCGCGATCAGCACCTTGCGCGACGCGCGATCGCCGAGCGCCCCGAAGATCGGCGACGTCGCGAAGTAGCCGAGCAGGAACACCGTCGCGAGCAGGCCGCCCTCGAAGTTCGACAGCCCGAGGTCCGCCTGGATGCTCGGCAGCACGGCCGCGACGACGAACCGGTCGAGGTAGTTGAGGAAGTTCAGCCCCGTGAGGAGCGCGACGATGGCCGACCGGTTGCGAATCACCCGAGGATCAACGGTACACGATCTCGAGCGACGCCATGAACGGGACGACGAGCGCGTCGTGCGCCGACGTGTCGGTGAGGCCGGCGTAGTAGCGGATGCCCGTCTCGGCGAGCAGCGACACGCCGGCCTTCTCGCCGCGTGCGAGATCGTAGCGCAGGCCGCCCATCAGGAGGTAGCCGGCCGAGGTCGAGGTCGTCGCGAACGCGTCGTCGCTCGTCGAGATCACGGTCGAGTAGCCGGCCCCGAGGAACGGCGCGAGCTTCGTCTTCGAGAACGCGACGCGGACGAGGAAGTCGAGCGCCGTCGCCGGGCCGCTCTTGCCGACGCGGATCGCACCGTCGTACTTGCCGACGCGCACGCCGAACTCGGCGAGGAGGAGCCCGCCGTTGCCCTTGGCATCGGCACCGCCGGCGACGCCGAGCAGGTAGCCGAGCTGGAGCGCGGGGCGGGCGGTGTCGAACATGCCGAGCGCGCGCACGAGCTGCGCGCGGACCTCGGCCTCGCCGTTCGCCGTCACGATCGCCGTCGTCTCGTACGGCGCGTAGCCGTACGCCGTGATGCGGACCGCGTGTTCGCCGGGCGCGAGCTGGAGGCGCGCGGGCATCGACCCCGCGGGCAGCCCGTCGACGGTGACGAGCGCCCCGAACGGTGCGCCGACGACGTGGAGGATGCCGGCGGCGCCGCGCAGCGTGAAGTCGACGTTGACGGGCTCGGCGAACTCGACGCGGACGTCGCGGTCCTCGCGCTGGCCCTCGTGCTCGACGGTGACGCGGTGGAAGCCGCCGCCGAGCTGGCCCGTGTACGGCGTCGTGCCGACGGGGCGGTCGTCGATCTTGACCTGCGCACCCGCGGGGATCGAGCGCACCGTGATCGCCGCCGGGCGCAGCGCGATCTCGCGCATCAGCTTCATGACCTTCTGCTTGTCGTTCGCGTCCTCGGACGCGGCGAGGTAGCGCTCGTACCAGGTCGTCGCCTCGCGCAGCTTGCCGAGCCGCTCGTAGTCCGTCGCGATGTTGAACAGCGCGAACGGGTGCGGCATGAGGTCGTTCGCGCGCAGGTAGTGCTCGATCGCGGTCTGCCAGTCCTTGCGCGCGTCGGCGGCCTGCCCGGCGGCGAACTCCTTGCGCGCGAGCTCGCGGTCGTCGGCGCGCGCGACACCCCCGAAGGCCAGCAGCAAGGCGAGGATCGCGATCGCGGCGCGCATCAGTACGGGTTCGGCTTGGTGCCGACGGGACCCACGGGCACGTTCGGGCCGACCGTCTTCGGCTCGGTCTTCGGTGGCTCGGTCTTTTCGGTCCTGGGCGGCTCGGCCTTGGGCGGCTCGGTCTTCTCCGTCTTTTCCGTCTTTTCCGTCTTTGGCGGCGGCGGATCGATCCTCGTCGGCGGGTCCGTCTTCAGCAGCTTCACGGGCGGCGTGCCGGCCCTGGGCGGCGGCCCCTTCGCTCCCTTGTCGGCGACCCGCGCGACCAGCGGCAGGACCAGCGACGTCACGACCGCCTTGCGCACGCTCTCCTCGCTCTCGATCACCTCGTACCCCTCGAGCTCGACGCGCACGCTGTGCTTGCCGGGCAATAGCGCGATCGTGATCGGCGACGTCCCGGCCGGGTTGCCGTCGACGGTGATCGACGCGCCGCTCGGCTTCGTCTTGACCTCGAGCATGCCGGTCTCCTGCGGCGCCGGCTCGTCCCTGCGGTCCGCGGGAGCCGGGGCGACCGTCGCCGTGGCTCCCGGCGCCTCCGCGTCGCGCTTCTTCGAATTCGACACGATCAGCGCCGCGGCGACGGCGGCACCGACGACGAGCAGCGCACCGCCGATGACGAGCGGCACGCGGCTGCGCGGCGACGGCACGGCCACCGGCATCGCCAGCCCGCTGTCGAGCGTGCCCGCCAGCTCGATCTCCGAGCCCGTGCGGTCGCCCGGCAGCGACGCCCCGAACTGCTCGGCGCTGCGGAACCGCTTCTCCGGCTCCTTGTCGAGCGCGCGGTGCACCGCGGTCACGAGCGCCTGCGGTAGCCCGGGCCGCAGGTTCGCGAGCGGCGGCGGCGGCGACGTCAGCAGCTTCGCGACGAGCACCGCGTACGTCGAGCCGTCGAACGGCGGCACGCCGGCCAGCATCTCGTACAGGATCACGCCGCACGCGTAGATGTCGGCGAACCGGTCGATCGGGTTGCCGAGCGCCTGCTCGGGCGCCATGTACAGCGGCGTCCCCATGACGACGCCCGTCGTCGTGAGGCGCGTCGCCGCGTACTGCTCGTCGGGGTCGACGATCTTCGAGATGCCGAAGTCGAGCAGCTTCACGAAGTCGTGGTGCTCGCCCTGCTGGACGAGGAAGATGTTGTCGGGCTTGAGGTCGCGGTGGATGATGCCCTTCGCGTGCGCCGCCCCGACGGCGCGCAGCACCTGCTTGATGATCGCGATCGCGCGCAGCGGCGACATCGGGCCCTGCGCGATCACGTCCTTGAGCGAGACGCCGTTCAGCAGCTCCATCACGACGAAGCCGCGCCCGTCGTGGGCGACGCCGATGTCGGAGATGTCGATGATGTGCGGGTTGCCGATGCGCCCCGCCGCCTGCGCCTCGCGCTGGAAGCGGGCGATCGCCTCGCTGTCCTGCGCGTACTTCTCGAGCATCAGCTTGATCGCGACGCGCTTGCCGATGCCGACGTGCTCGGCCTCGTAGACCACGCCCATGCCGCCGCGGCCGACCTGGCGCACGACCCGGTACTTGTCCCCGAGGACAAATCCGATCAGCGAGTCCTCGGCCTGTGCTGCCTCCACGCCGGCCAAATGTAGAAGATCGGCGCCGAAAATCCAGGTGTTTCCCTCGGCCCCTTCTCTGCCGCGGGCGATACCTTGCGACAGGGCGAGATCAGCGTGACGGGGCCGTCGCGACGTCGACGACCGCCGCGGCATACGCGACCGCCGCCGCCTCGCACGCATCGAGCGTGCCCGTCAGCCACGCGCACGCGAAGTTCGTCTCCGTCGGCGGCGGCGTCACCCGCACCGCGCGCACGTCGGCGGCCTTGAGCGCGGCGTCGAGCGCGATCGTCGCCTCGAGCGGCGGTGCGACGAGGTACGCCATCGGCGTCCCGGGGGCGAGCCCGGCCTCGCGCGACAGGTACTCGCCGAGCGACGCGATCACGTGCGGGAACACCGTGATCGTGCGCTTGCCGTCGGCGTCGTAGAAGCACGCGTCGTGCGCGAGGCAGCGCCGGATCGCGGCGAGGCCGTGCTCGATCGCCTCCGGCTCGCTCGCCGCGATCACGCCGAGCACCTCGCCCGACAGCCGGCCGCTCGCGTGCGCGGCTCCCGCGTAGAAGCTCTTCGCGAACACCACGTCGATCGGCGCGTGCTTCGTCGCCTCGTCGAGCGCGACGTACATCGCGTCGTCCTGGTCGCACGTCACCAGGCCGAGCGACACGTGCCGCGCCGGGTCGCCGCCGTACGCCGCGACCAGCGCCGGATCCGCATGCGGCAGCCGCCGCACGCTCAGCACCGTCGGCATGATCGGCTCGAGGATCATCGCCCCACCAGCTTCTGCCGCACCTGCGGCGCGCGAGGTGTCCGCTCTCCGGACAGCCCGAGACGCGCGAGGTCGAGCGCCACGCCGCTCGTGCGCTGCGAGATCATCGCCTGCGCGAGTGCCGCGAGCCGCGCCGCCGCATCCTCGGGGACGATCCCGCGCGCGTGGATGTTCGAGATCATGTTGCGGTCGCCGTCGGTCCTGCCGAGGCGCGGCTCGTACACGACGTACGCCGACAGCCCGTCGCCGGTGCCCAGGCCCGGCCGCTCCCCGAGCAGGATCATCGCGACCTTCGCACCGACCTCCTGCCCGATCTCGTCCTCGAGCCACACCCGCGCGAACCGCGCCGCGACCGGCGTGCCGACCGTCAGCCCGCGCGCCCGGCACGCGCGCGCGACCGCATCGTGCAGCTGCTTGCCCGTCTGCATGCACGCCACCGCCGACAGCCCGTCGGCGACGATCAGCTGCACGTCGGGGCCGCGCACGCACCGGCTCCGCACCGCCGCGAGCGAGGCCTCGTCGAGCCGCCGCCCCTTGTCGGGCCGCAGCAGGAACTCGCGGTGCGACTCCACCTGCGACCGCACCGGCACGAAGCCGTTCGCCTCGGCCCAGCCGTCGGCGAGCTCCGTCCCGACCGCCGCGTGCGCCACGGCCAGCTCGGCCTGGAACTGCAGCACCACGTCCGTCGCGTACCGCGTGCCGACGTGCCCGATCCCGACGAGCGCCGTCGTGTGCCGCGCCGCCTCCGCCGCGAACGGGTTCGCCTCCGGCCGCGGCACGTACACGCGCACGGGCGGCGCGGGGATCGGCGGCGGCGGCGGTACCGGCGACAGCGGCGCGGCGGCCCCGAGCTGCGCGCGCAGCGCCGTCATCAGCTCGCGGGTCCGGCTCACCTACGCATTGGGCACGATCGCCCGGATGTTGTCGAGGTGGTGCTCGCGCATCCCTGGCACGTCCGCCGCGCGCGGCAGCGGGATCGCCCGCGCGGCGTCGGCGTCGGGCGCCCCGAGCAGCGCAAGGACGTACGCGAGGTCCGCGCGCGCGATCGCGATCGCCTCGGTCGGCGCCAGCGGCGGGCCGTGCCCCGGGATGACCTGCCGCACGCCCACCGCGACGTCGATCAGCCGGTGCAGCGTCGACGCGTACGCGATCGGGTCCTCGATGAACGGGATCTCGCACGGCGACAGGTAGTCGCCGACGCACGCCACCCCGGCCGCGTGCGCGATCAGGCCCAGGCCGTCGCGGCTGTGCCCCGGCAGGTGCAGGAACTCGAGCGCGAGCTTGCCGGCGACGTCCGCGTGCTCGCCGTGCCCGAGGCCGCGCCGCACCGCCGGCCAGCGATACCCGCCCGGGCGCGGCACGTACCAGCGCTCGTCGAACCGGCGGGCCTCCTCGAGGTACGCCGCCGCCTGCCGGTCGCCGTGCTCGATCGCCGACGCGAGCGCCGCGTGCAGCCACACCGGCGCCTCCGGCAGCGCCGTGTGCCCCATCACGTGGTCCCAGTGCCCGTGCGTGAACACGACCGCCTCGGCGCGCCCGAGCTCGGCGACCCGCGCCGCGATCGCGTCGAGCTCCCGCGGGAAGTACGCCGGATCCACCACGACGCATGCCCCGCCGGCCGACAGCACGGTCGAGGTCGTTTGCCAGATGCCGCTGGTGAAGATGTCGACCCGCACGCCGCGAGTATGTGCGAGGCTCGGCCCATGCGGAGAGTCGCGGTCGTCGTCCTCGCCCTGGCCGGGTGCGCGGAGCATGGCTCCAGCCCCGATCCGTCGCTCCAGCGCGGCCGGTGCACGCTCCTCGAGAACCACACGTTCGAGTCGCGCACCCTGCAGGAGTGCGGCCTCACGCCCGACGGCGCCGGCCGGTGCTTCTGGCAGATCCAGTTCCGCCCGAGCACCTCCGAGCAGAGCGAGTTCCTGTGGAAGCACTCCGATGCCGGCGAGTTCGGCATCATCATGTGCAACGGCGCGCAGCTGACCACGCCGCCCCTCGACAACGGCATCTCGCGCGGCAGCTTCCACGGCCCGACGCGCACCCTCACGTGGGAGGGCGTCGCGTACCGCGATCTCGGCGAGGACCCGGGCGGCGGCGGCGGTGGCGGCGGCGGCGGCGATGACGGCAGCGGCGGCGGCGAGGTGCCGATCATCGACGCCCCGCCGGTCCCGTTCTGATCGTCAGAAGTAGAACAGCACCGTGATCCGGCCGCGCGTGTAGCGGTCGGGATCCCCGGCTTCCTCGGGGGCGGGCGGCGTTGTCATCCGCGGCACGCCGGCCGTCGCCGGCGCCGGCGGCACCGTCGTGGTCGCCGGGTGGTACAGGTTGTCGATGCTGCGCATGCCGCGCCGCAGGTCGGCGCCGATCGCGAGGTGGCGCCGGCGGATCATGAGGCCGCCGCCCAGCTCGGCGTAGTGCACGCGCGGATCGTCGGCGCGCGGGACCGGCGTGTCGATCGTCCCTCCGCCGAACCCGGCGATCAGGTACGGGTGCAAGACGCCGCGCCCGAACACGCGCAGCACCGAGACGCCCGCCGTGCGCGCGTCCGCCCCCATCAGCTTCATCTCGGCGAGCTCGACCTCGAGCTCGATCCCACGCCGGATCGCGAGGCGCGCGAGCAGCGACTTCTGCTCCGTCTCGCCCCCGTCGTCGGCGTCGAGCCGGCTCTTCGCGAAGCCGAGCGCGAGCCGCGGCCCATCGCGCCGCACCCACCGCGCGTGCCACGGCCGGTACCCACACGCCCACACCACCCGCCCGCGCAGCGGCGGCTGCGCGAAACGCCGCGGCGGCGCGGCGTCCGCCTCGACGCCGGTCTCACCGACTCCGACGTCACCGACGCCGGTCTCACCGACTCCGGCGCCACCGACTCCGGCGCCACCGACTCCGGCGCCACCGACTCCGGCGTCACCGACTCCGGCGCCACCGACTCCGGCGTCACCGACTCCGACACCCACCGCGGCGTCGACCCCGACCTCGCCGACTTCCGGGGTCGCCCAGGGATCCACGAACGGCCGCGGATCGGCCTTTGCCGGGCGGGGCTCGGGCCCGTACACCGGCGGGGCGTCGTCGGCGCGCGCGACCGCCGGGACGAGCGCGAGCAGCAGCACGAGCAAGTGCCCTCGAAAGGCGGGCTGGGCCATGACGCAAGGTAGCCCCGGCGCGGGGGCGCGTGCATGAAGAATCATGGCGGTCGCGGCGGGAGCGTGGATCAGCGCACGGCGCCGACGTCGCCGAACCGCGGCCCCGGCCCGTCGCCGCGCCAGATCCCGGCGGCGTCGAGCCACGCGTCGAACTCCGGCGTCGGCCGCTTCCCGAGCAGCCGCCGCAGCGTCGGGATGTCGTGGTAGGAGGTCGACTGGTAGTTCAGCATGATGTCGTCGCCGACGGGCAGCGACATCAGGTACGTGCACCCCGCCGCGCCGAGCAGGACCTTCAAGCTCTCGAGCTCGTCCTGCGTCATCGACGCGTGGTACGTGAAGCACGCGTCGCACCCCATCGGCAGCCCGAGCAGCTTGCCCATGAAGTGGTCCTCGAGCGCCGCGCGCGAGATCTGTGGGCCATCCTCGAGGTACTCCGGCCCGATGAACCCGACCACCGTGTTCACGAGGAACGGCCGGTAGCGCCGCGCGAGCCCGTACGCGCGCGCCTCGATCGTCACCTGGTCCGCGCCGTGGTTCGCGTTCGACGACAGCGCCGACCCCTGGCCGGTCTCGAAGTACATCCGGTTCGGCCCCGCCGCCGTCCCCTTCGCCTTCATCAGCTCGTACGCGTCGTCGAGCAGCGCGATCGAGATCCCGAACGCCTTGTTCGCATCCTCGGTGCCGGCGACCGACTGGAACATCAGGTCCATCGGGCACCCGAGCTCGAGCGCCTTCATCTGCACCGTCACGTGCGACAGCACGCAGTGCTGCGTCGGGATCCCGTTGCGCTCGAGCAGGTCGTCGATCGCCTTCAGGATCTCCGCGGTCGACTCGGGCGTGTCCGTCGCCGGGTTGATGCCGATCACCGCGTCGCCGCACCCGTACGCGAGCCCCTCGCGCGCCGACGCGAGGATCCCGAGCACGTCGTCCGTCGGGTGGTTCGGCTGGCACCGCGACGACAGCCGCCCCGGCAGCCCGAGCGTGCTGTTCGCGCGCACCACCACCTGGCACTTCGCCCCGACGGTCATCAGGTCGAAGTTGGACATCAGCTTGCTCGCGGCCGCCGCCATCTCCGGCGTCAGCCCCGGCGCGACCGCGCGCAGCGTCGCGCCCGTCGTCTCGATGTCGAGCAGCCACTCGCGGAACTGCCCCACCGTCAGGTGCGCGACCGCGCGGAACGCCTGGTCGTCGAGCTCGTCCTCCACCGCGCGCGTCAGCTCGTCCCGCTCGTACGGCACCACCGGGTGCTCCCGCAGCTCCCGCAGCGTCAGGTCCGCGAGCACCGCGCGCGCCGCCACCCGCTCGACCGCATCGCGCGCCGCGACGCCCGCGAGGTCGTCGCCGCTCTTCGGCGGATTCGCCTTCGCCAGCACCTCGCGGACGGTCGCGAACGTGTACCGCACGCCCCGGATCGTCGACGCGAGTTGCACGCCGGCATCTTAGATCATCTATGGTCTGGGGGTGGCTCGGCTCGACCCGCGCATCGAGGTGCTCGAGGAGCACGTCGTCGGCGAGGACGAGTTCACCCTGTCGAGCTACGCGCGCGTCCGCATCGGCGACCCCGCGCAGCGCTGGTTCCGCCCGCTGATCGTCCGCGAGATCAAGCCGGCCCTGCACCACGACCGCGCGCTCGCCCGCCGCTTCCGCGATCGCCTGACCGAGCTCGCCCCGACCTCGCACCACCCGAGCACGTTCGGCATCTACCAGCCGCCGGGCGTCGTCGGCGATCCCGTCGCCGTGTTCGAGTGCTTCGCCGGCTACTGGCTGCCCGACGTCCTCGCGGCGAAGGCGCAGCGCGCGCTCCAGATGCCAGACGTCCTCGTCGAGCGCATCCTGTCGGCCGTCGAGGCGGCCCTTCGCATCACGCACCAGCAGCGCATCCCACATGGCGACCTCCGCATGTCTCGCGTGTTCATCACCTACGACGGCACGGTGAAGCTCGAGCTCGGCGCCCCGTGGGACACGCGCGCGAACCTCCCCGACGACTGGCGTCGCTTCGTCGGCCTCCGCGCGAGCCTCGCCGGCGCCGCGGCGCTCGGCACCGACCCCGGCCCCGCCGACATGGTCGCGTTCACCCGCGCCGTGTGCGGCGACCCCGGCTTCCCGGTCGCGCGCCCGCGCTGATCACGCGCGCCGTGTGCGGCGACCCCGGCTTCCCGGTCGCGCGCCCGCGCTGATCACGCGCGCCCGACACGGCCGCGGCGCCGGCGCCGGGCGATCGCGAGCAGAGAGCCCACGCCCAGCGGCCCGGCGCCGCGACCGGTCGAGCAACCTCCGTCGACCTCCTCGTCGGCCCCGCCGTCGTCGGCCGGCCCGGCGTCGCACGCCGAGCGCGCGAACGTACGGCCGGTGGTCCGCTTGACCCACGTCATGACCTTGTCGGCGCGCACGTAGATGCCGCCGCCGCCGCACGGCCGCGGCGCGTTCGCGACGCCGCGCGACACCACGCCGGCGAGCACCGGCCCCTTCGCCGTGTCGAGGAACACCGGGCCGCCCGAGTCGCCGAAGCACGAGTCGCGGCCTCGCCCGCCGGCGATCAGCTCGCCGCCCGGCGCGATCGCGGCGATGCACGCGGCGTCGGTCGTGCACGCGGGGTCGCGCACCGGAAGCTCGACCTCGTGCAGCGCCGTGTTGTCGTCGTCGCCCGACGGCGACGTGACGCCGAACCCGACGGCGCGCACCTGCGCACCCTCGACGAGCCCGCGCTTCGCCGTGCACGCCGCCGCGATCGTCGCGGGGCGGGGCAGGGCGACGTGATCGAGCATGAGGATCCCGACGTCGTAGCGCTCCTGCCAGTCCGGGTACGCGCGCGCACTCGCGACCGCGATGCGCTGCCCGCCGGGCTTCGCGTAGTCGATCGTGTCGACGGCGACCTCGTACGGGCTCGCGTCGATGCAGTGGCCCGCGGTGAGGACGACGTCGGGCGCGATCAGCGTGCCGGTGCACGTGCCGAAGCGGCCGAGCACGGCGACGACCTCGCGCCACGCGCCGCGCGGGACCTCGGTCCCACCGACGATGTTCCCGGTGTGATCGGCGCGAGCGCCGGTGGCGAGCGACATGAGGAGAAGCGATGCGATGACGAGCTTGTGCATGCTCGCGACGTGCAGCAACCGCCGCGCCACCACGCGCGCGAACGATCTCCGCAACTTGCGATCGCTCCGCGTCCGGGTTTGTCCGGAAACCGGACGTTTGTCCCGGACGCGCCGGACGTCAGCGCAGCGACAGCGCCTTCTCGGGGCACGCGACGACGCACATCCCGCACGCGCGGCACGCGTCGAGCTTCACGAGCAGAGCCGTCCTCCTGCGGTGCGCGAGGCTCTTCAGCTTGCCGAGCACGCCGAGCCGCGCGAAGTCCTCGTCCGCGATCCGCCCGACCTCGAACACGCCGTACGGGCACACCTCGACGCAGTCGCCCTTGCCCTCGCAGCGCCCGCGGTCGACGACGATCCGCGTGCGCCCGGGCTCCGCGCGGCAGTCCTCGCCGGGGCGGTCCGGGTGTGCGGCGGCGCGGCGCGCCTTCTCGGGGTTCAGCGACGGTGGGCGTGCCATGCCGCCACCATGACGGACCCGGCACCGCCACGGTGTGAACAAGCATGAAGTTTCGCGACGAAGGCGACACGACGTCGCACCGGCGAGGTTCCCGCAGGTCCGGCCGTCCACGACGACTCGGCCGCGGTGCACTTCACGCCGATGCCGCGACCGGTTACAACTCGCGCGATGGCCTCCCAGCAGAAGATCAAGGTGAAGAACCCCGTCGTCGAGATGGACGGCGACGAGATGACCCGCATCATCTGGCACTTCATCAAAGAGAAGCTGATCCTCCCGTACCTCGACATCGACCTGAAGTACTTCGACCTCGGGATCGAGAGCCGCGACCGGACGAACGATCAGGTGACGATCGACTCGGCGAACGCGACGAAGGAGTTCGGCGTCGCCGTCAAGTGCGCGACGATCACGCCCGACGAAGCGCGCGTGAAGGAGTTCAACCTCAAGGAGATGTGGAAGTCCCCGAACGGGACGATCCGCAACATCATCGGGGGCACGATCTTCCGCGAGCCGATCATCTGCAAGAACGTCCCGCGCCTCGTCACCACGTGGACCAAGCCGATCGTCGTCGGCCGCCACGCGTTCGGCGACCAGTACAAGGCGACCGACTTCGTCGTCCCGGGCCCCGGCACGCTGACGCTCACGTTCACCCCGAAGGACGGCGGCAAGCCGATCGAGCACAAGGTGTTCGACTTCACGGGCGGCGGCGTCGCGCTCGGCATGTACAACGTCGACGAGCAGATCATCGGCTTCGCGCGCAGCTGCTTCAACTACGGCCTGACGCGCGGCTGGCCCGTCTACCTGTCGACGAAGAACACCATCCTCAAGAAGTACGACGGCCGCTTCAAGGACCTGTTCCAGAAGGTCTTCGACGAGGAGTTCGCCGACAAGTTCAAGGCGGCCGGCTCGATCTACGAGCACCGCCTCATCGACGACATGGTCGCCTCCGCGCTCAAGTGGGAGGGCGGCTTCGTGTGGGCCTGCAAGAACTACGACGGCGACGTGCAGTCCGACTCCGTCGCGCAGGGCTTCGGCTCGCTCGGCCTCATGACGTCCGTCCTCCTCACGCCCGACGGCAAGACCGTCGAGGCCGAGGCCGCGCACGGCACCGTCACGCGCCACTACCGCGAGCACCAGAAGGGCAAGGCGACGTCGACGAACCCGATCGCCTCGATCTTCGCGTGGACGCAGGGCCTGCGCTACCGCGGCCGCTTCGACGACACGCCGGACGTCATCCGGTTCGCCGACGCGCTCGAGACCGTGTGCGTCGAGGCCGTCGAGTCCGGCAAGATGACCAAGGACCTCGCCAGCCTGATCGGCCCGCAGCAGCCGCACCTCACGACCGAGGCGTTCCTCGACGCGCTCGACGCGGGCCTGCGCGCGAAGATGGGCCTCTGACGCCCTCGCGGGCGAAGCGGCCCGAGCGCTAGCCCAGGAAGCCGCGCGCGATGTTCATGAGCTCGGTGTTCGCGGCCACCGACTTGCCGAACGCCTCCTTCTCGGCGGCGGACAGCTCGAACTCGTGGACGCTCTCGGCGCCCTTCGCGGTGAGCTTCACCGGCACGCCGACGAAGGCGCCCTTCACGCCGAACTCGCCGTTGAGCTCGACCGAGCACGGCAGGATACGGCCCTGGTTGCGCACGATCGCCTCGACCATGAGGCACGTGCCCGCGCCCGGCGCGAGCCACGCGCTCGTGCCGATGAGGCCGGTCAGCGTCGCGCCGCCCTTCTTCGTGTTCTCGACGACCTCGGTGAGCTGCTCGGCCGACAGGAACTTGCCGACCGGGACGTTGCCGATCATCGCCGTCGACGTGACGGGCACCATGTCCTTGTCCGTGTGCGCGCCGAGGACGATCGCCTGGACGTCCTCGACGGACACGCCCGCGGCGATCGCGAGGTTCGTGCGGAAGCGCGCGCTGTCGAGCACGCCCGCCGAGCCGATCACGCGCTCGCGCGGGAAGCCGGTGACCTGCTTCGCGACGAACACCATCGCGTCGAGCGGGTTCGACACGACGATGAGGATCGCGTCCGGCGCGTACTTCTTCACGTCGACGCAGATGCCCTTGACGATGCCGGCGTTGATGTTGATCAGCTCCTCGCGCGACTGGCCGGGCTTGCGCGGCACGCCGGCGGTCATCACGACGATGTCGGCACCCTCCATCGCCTCGGCCTTGTCGCTCGCGACGAAGTTGTGGGCGTTGAAGCCCTCCCACGGGCCGCACTGCGCGAGGTCGAGGCCGCGACCCTTCGCCGGATCGGGCTTGATGTCGATGAGCACCAGGTCGCCGAGCTCCTTCTGCACGGCCCACTGCGACACGGCCGCGCCGACGTTACCGCCGGCGCCAACGATTGCGATCTTCGGACGCTTGATCATGGTGCCGTCTCATATCACGGCTCGACGAAGATCGGGTTTGTCACGCCGAAGGGCGCGCGGCCCGGATGCACCGGCTCGAGCGGCCGATTTCCGTAGGCCGCGATGACGACGAAGCCGCCCGTCGCGGCGGTCTGCACCTGGATGCGCTTCGCGTAGCGGATCGTCGCATCGCTTGGGTCCGCATCCCCCGGCATGATGGGGATCGTGTCGACGGTCATCCCGTCGACGACGACGTCGATGCTGGCGACGTCGACCCAGGTCGCCGCGCGCACCGTCACGTCGACGTCGATCGGCGCACCGGCGCCCCGCGTCGTCTCGCCCGGCCCCGCCGTGCCGATGCGCGCGCTCACGTAGATGCCGCCCGACACCGCCGAGCGCCCCTGCGCGAGCCGGTCGCGCACGAGGTTCGGCGTCACCAGGCGCGGGTCGTCGGTCCCGACGGTGAGGCACGTGCGCGGATAGCCGACCGGCGACGTCACCAGGCCGTGGCTGTCCGACGAGCCGACCGCGAAGATCTTGCGCCCGGCCCTCAGCAGGTTGAACCAGTCGCGCACGTTGCCGTTGCGGTTCGACAGCCAGCCGGAGTCGTTGAACACCTCGACGAGCGTGAACTTCGTGTCGAACTCCGGCGCTTGCGACGCGATCCCCGTCGCCGGATCGAGCCCGACGTACTCGAAGTAGTTCTTGCCGCCGCGCGGGTGGTTGATGATCACGACCGGCTGCTCGGGCCGCCGGCGCACCTCGTCGAACACGGCCGGCGGCGACAGCGTCGCCATCTCGACGTCCGGGTCCTCGGGCGTCGGCCACACCTGCCAGCGCGGCGCGCCCCCGTTGACGGCCGCCGGGTCCGGCACGAGCGGGAACACGCCCATGTGGCCCCACACCTCGAACGACGTCAGCTCGATCGAGCCCATCCCGTTCGCGAACGCCCCCACGCCGAGGCGCTCGATCTCCGACGAGAAGTCGGCGACGTACTCGTGGTCGCTGCGCACCGGCAGCTCGAGCCCGTCGGCGACCGCCTGCGCGAGCTTGTCGAGCGCGTCGTCGCCGGAGTCGTTCGAGCGCCACGTGTGGACGTGGAAGTCCGCGCACTGCACGTCCCTCGTGTCGACGGAGCGGTCCATCGCCGCGTCGACGGTCGCCGTCGCACCGGCCGCCACCGTCACCGTCTCCTCGACGAGCTCGTACTCGTAGCCGCGCGACACGACGACGCGCCACGTCCCCGGAGGGACGTCGACGGTGAGGTCGCCCGACGTCGCGAACCGCACGAGCTGGCGCCCGCCGAGCAGCTCGGGCTCGCCGTAGTTGTTCGGCACGCCGTCGGCCGCGCGCCCGCCCGTCGGGAACACCTGCACGCGCACCGGCACCGGCGCGCCTTGCTCCGTCGCGGTCACCCGCACCTTCCCGAGCGGCGGCATCGCGATGTCCGCCGTCGCCCCGGTGCCGGCGTCGACGGACGTGATCGCCTCGCCGGTCGTGTACGCGTCGAGCCGCACGTCCGCCGCCGCCGGGACGTGCAGCGCGAACGTGCCGTCGGCCCCCGTCGTCGCGCGCGTCAGGTAGCCGCCGCCGCGCTCCAGCGCGTGCACGCGCACGCCCGCCGCCGGCGCGCCGCCGCGCGTGACGGTGCCGGTCAGCACCCGCTGCGTCTCGCGGCGCACGCGCGCGACCGCCGCCTGCACGCCGTCGAGGCCGGGCCCGCCGATCACGATCTTCGCGTGGATGCGGTCGAGCGTGCCGCACGCCGGCATGTCGAAGCCGGGCCCGAACGCGCCGACGAAGCCCGACACCGCGAGCGATCCGCCGAGCGCGCCGTCGCCGGGGATGTAGCCCCAGCTCGTCGCCGCGTCGTCGACGAGCGCGAGGAACGGGCTGCCCGTGAGCGACGCGTCGAAGCCGCCGCCCGGCACGTAGGTCGGCGTCCGCTTCGTGTACATCAGCGCGTGCGCCACGCTCGGCAGGGTCGAGACGTCGCCGCGCGCCGACGCGTACCGGTACCGCACGTCGACGTGCTCCGCGCCGGGCGCGAGCTCGTAGTCGATCGCCGCGTCGATGTCGAGCCACTGGTCCGCGAACACGAGCCCGATCACCGCCTCGAAGAACGGCAGCGGGTGCAGCTTGCCGCGCGCGCGCACGATCGCCGGCCCACCGTCGGAGCCATCGGCGATGACGCTCACCGAGTCGGTCACGATCGTCGAGCGCCCCGTCAGCAGGAACAGCTCGCCGAAGTTGTTCGGCTCGACCATCTTCCCGCCGGCGACCCGCGCGAGCCCGACGGGCTTGCCGCCCCACGGGTCGTACAGGTCGCTGTCGCCGGCGTCCTCGATGACGAGCGCGACCTTGTCGTTCGCGAGCACGAAGTCGCCCTCGCGCCACGTGACGAGCCCCGACGGTACCGCCGGCAGGTCCGCCGCCTTCACGCGCCCCGCACGCGCTTGCCCGGCCGCGGCGCCGAGCGGATCGGGGTGCCCCTGGGCGTCGCCGGGCGAGAAATCGCCGGGCGGATTGCGGCAGGCCGACGGGTTACCGTGGTCGTTGCCGCACGCCGCGACGACGGCCAGGATCGCGAGTCCCCTCATCATCGCCGCAGCGTAACGCAGTCGTCGCAGCCCCGTGACGAAGATGCGGCGGTCGTGCGAAGTGAGCGTTACTTCGTCACGAAGATCGACCACATCGCGTCGCGGTTCTTGAGCGGCCCGGGCTCCTTCGCGTCGCGCTCGATCCGGATGATCTCGCCCTTCTGCAGCGCCAGCGTCGCGGCGCCCGGCGTGCGGCGCTTGCCGTCGCCGGTCTGCCACACGAGCGGCAGGTTGTCGGCGCGCACGGTGACCGTGTACGTGCCCGGCTCGCCGGTCCAGCGGATGAGGTCGACGTCGCTGCGCGTGTCCAGGTAGCCGCGCAGCTCGTCGGTGAGCCCGAGCGGGTTCGCGTCGGCCTCGGTGCCGTTCGGCTCGACCTCGCCCTTCTGCTCGGCCTCCTCGGTGACCGTCAGCGTGTACGCATCGCTGACGTTCTCGACGGGCAGCTTCTGATCTTTGGCCATCGTCTGGCCCACGGTCACGATGATCGGCCCGTCGACGGCGCGCCGGTGCAGCACCTCCCCCTCGCCGACGCCGCCCTCGTCGATGCGCGCGGCGACCACCCCGTTGCGGTCGGACAGCACGAGGTTGAGGTCGAGGTTCGGCACGCCCGTCACCGCGATCGTGACGATGCGCCGCCCGGACTCGGGCCAGCGCACGAGGTACGCGTCGCGATCCCCCTCCGACGGCGACAGCCGCTTGCCGAGGTAGCCCGTCACCGCCGTGTTCGGGGCGATGCGGTTCGCGAGCGCCGGCTCGTCGTTCGGCTCGCGCTCCTCGGTGAGCGGCGGCGGCTCGCGCATCACCCACCACGCGGCGCCGGCGGCGAGGCCGAGCACGACGACGCCGCTCGCGACGAGCGTGAACCAGCGCCGCCGCACGAGGCCGCGCTCGTACGCGTCGATGTCCGAGCGGCGCAGCCGGTGATCGCTCCGCTCGTCGAGCGGGAAGCCGACCGACAGCGAGCGCGGCTGCGCCGAGCGCCGTCCCGAGCCGGCGCCCGTCGCGTCGCCGACGGTCTCGGCGTAGACCTCCTCGATCGCCTCGGCAAGCTCGGCCGCGGTCTGCCAGCGCTTCGCGGGGTCGCGCTGCAGCGCCTTGCGGCACAGGTGGTCGACCTCCGGCGGGATCGCCATCTTCGGCACGCGCATCGACGGCGCGTCCGGCTCCGCCGTCAGGTGCTTCGTCAGCACGCCGACCGCCGTCGAGCCCGTGTACAGGTGCTGCGCGGTGAGCAGCTCGAACATCAGCGCCCCGAACGAGTACAGGTCCGTGCGCGCGTCGACGTCGTCGCCGCGGATCTGCTCGGGCGCCATGAAGTACGGCGTCCCCACGATCGCCTGCTTCTCGGTCTCGCGCGTCGGCGTGCCGCGCTGGTCGAGCTTCGCGAGCCCGAAGTCGAGCACCTTCGCGTAGTCGCGCCGATCCGTCGTGCGCGTGATCAGCACGTTCTCGGGCTTGAGGTCGCGGTGCACGATGCCGAGCTCGTGCGCCTCCGACAGCGCACCGCAGACCTGCGCCAGGAGCGGCGCCGCGCGCGCCCACGGCATCGGCCCGTCGCGCTCGATGATGCGCGCGAGGTCCTGCCCGCGCACGAGCTCCATGATCAGGTACAGCGCGCCGTCGACCTGCCCGAAGTCGAACACCTGGACGGTGTGCGGGTGGTGCAGCTTGCTGATCGCGGCGGCCTCGCGCTCGAACCGGCTCACGACGTCGGCGTCGTGCGCGAGGTCGCGGTGCAGCACCTTCATCGCCGCGATCTTGCCCATGCGCAGGTGCTCGACGCGGTACACGACCCCCATGCCGCCGCGCCCGATCACCTCGAGCACGCGGTAGCGCCCGTCGACGATCTTGCCGAGCCACGCCTGGTTCGAGTCGGTCACGCGCCGGTCCGTCGCGATCGGCGCCGACGGCTCGCGGGTCGCGTCGACCTCCGTCGGCATGCGCGACGCCTCGAGGGCGCTCGCGCGCGTCATGTCCGCGCCGCACTCGCGGCAGAAGTGGCTCGGCTGCTCGAACGCCGTCCGGCAGCGCGGGCACACGAACCGTTGTGCGGGCGTCGAGGACATCCGGACCGCGCGATCATAGCTCGCGCGGTCCGTCGAGCCTACGCAACTCGCACGGGCAACCCCGGCATCCTCCGGCGCGTCCAGACACTTGAACGGCCCGTCTCCGAGCGGGGACTACGTCCGCCCTACGGCGCGTCGCCGACGGAGCGCCACGACCACCCGCGGGCGGTGATCGCGAGACGTCCGCCCTACGGCGCGTCTCCGACGGGGCGCCACGACTACCCGCGGGCGGTGATCGCGAGACGTCCGCCCTACGGCGCGTCGCCGACGGAACGCCACGACCACCCGCGGGCGGTGATCGCGAGACGTCCGCCCTACGGCGCGTCGCCGACGGAGCGCCACGACCACCCGCGGGCGGTGATCGCGAGGACACCCGCGGTCGGCGGGCGGCGCGAGGGCAGGCGCGGGCCGGCGTCGGACGTCCCCGGTGTCAGGCGCGTCGCCGCGCCGTCGCGCGTCCCGGTGCGAGCGGCGCTCACGGCCGCGTCCGCGGGCCCGTGCAGCACGACGTCGACGGTGTCCTCGGGCGGCACGAGCGCGAGCTCGCCGCTCGGGTCGCCGTCGGTCGCGCGGGGCGCCTCGGCGCTCGCGAGGATGCGCAGCCCGGGCTTCTTCGCGAGGTCGGCGAACGCCGCGGCGACGTCGTGCTCCCGGTAGCCGCACCCGTCGGCCCCCGCCGCGAGCCGCAGCTCGGCCCCCGCGCCGGGGAGCACGGCCACGTCGGCGCCCGGTACCGTCACGCGGTGGACGAGGCGCGCGTCGACGACCGGCAGCTTCTTCGCGCGCAGCGCCGCGACGGCCGCGCCGTGCGCCGGCGCCGGCTCGAGGTCGCCCGGGACGGCGAGCACGGCGGCCTTCTCGGGCGCGAGCGCGGCGAGCGTCGCCTCGACCTCGGCCTGCGTCGCGCCCATGCCGCCGAGCGCGATCACCAGGTCGACGGCGCCGATCCCGTCGCGCAGCTTGCGCAGCGCCGACGCATTCCCGCCGGCATCCGCGATCACGCCGATCGCGATGTCTCCGCTTCCGTCGAGCGCCATCGCGTGCGCGCCGATCGTCCACGCGCGGTTCCCCACCTGCAGCGTCTCCGCCTTCGCCTCGGGCCCATCCGCCGCCGCGCACCGCCACGGCGCCTGCGCCTGCGCCGCCGCCTCGATCGCCGCCGCCAGCGCCGGTCCCACGCGCGCGCCCGCGGATCCCGACGGCGCCGACGATCCACCGCACGCCACCAGCACCATCACCAGGGCCGCTCCCCTCACGCGACGTCCATCGGGACGTCCATCGGGGCGTCCATCGGGGCGTCCATCGGGGCGTCCATCGGGGCGTCCATCGGGGCGTCCATCGGGGCGTCCATCGGGCCGTCCATCGCACCGTCCATCGCGCAGTCCATCGCACCGTCCATCGCGCAGTCCATCGGGCCGTCCATCGCGCAGTCCATCGCTGCATCGATCGCCGCGTCGATCGCTGCGTCGATCGCCGTGTTCATCGCTGCGTCGATCGCGGCCGGCGACCCGGCGATCGGGGCGCCTCATTCGGCCTGACCGCCGGCCTTGGTCCACGCGTCGATCACCTTCGGCGAATGGTCGAACGGGCGCAGCTTCATGCCGGGCTTGCGCGCGAGCACGCGCTTGAACGCGGCGACGGCGAGCTCGGTGTCGTTCGCAGCGACGTGCACCGATCCGAGCAACATCCCGACGTCGATCGCCGCGGCGGCGTCGAGGTACTCGACCTGCGCGTCGAGATCGGCGAGCGCGGCCTTGACCGCGTTGAAGTCGCCGGCGCGCCACGCCTGCCGCGCCGTCGGGATCGCCGTGGCCGCCTTCTCGACGGCGGCCTTGCGGCGCGCGCGCCGGCCCTCGCTGTCGGCGTCGAGCTTCGGCAGCTTGTCGGGGCGCAGCCGCACGCTGAACACCGGCACGTAGATCTGCTCGCCCTTCTGCAGCGTCGCGTTCGCGTCGAGGTTGTTGTAGACGCGGATGCGCTCGGCGTGCGACGCGTCGCCGAAGTACGCGAGCGAGATCTGCGCGGTGCTCTCGACGCCCGCCGCCGTGTGGCGGACCGCGAACGGCAGCGCGAGCGTCGTCCCGGCGGTGAGCGTGTCGGCCTTGCCCATGCCGTTGTACTCGGCGATCACCTCGCCGCGGCTCTTCGCGAGCTTCTCGCCGTAGTACGCGCCGGCGATCGACGTGAACGTGTCGCCTTCCTTCGCGATGATCTCGCGCGCGATCGGGATCCGCAGCGTCTCGCCGGGCTTGAGCGGGCGCGCGTGCGTCATCCCGTTCTCGACCATGATGAAGATCTGCTTGGTGTGATCGCCGTAGTACTCGGCGGCGAGGATCGCGAGCGAGTCGTCCTTGCGCACGCGGTGCATGGTCGTCGTCTTCGGCGCATCTCCGTCGGCGTGCGCCGTTCCGGCGGCCAGCGCGACGGCGAGCGCGATCGCCGCGCGCCTCACGGGCTCGCTCCGCACGTCTCGGACGCCGCGCCCGTCGGCTTGCCTTCCTTGCAGAAGTCGACGGTGATGAGCCGCGCGTTCGCCTCCGGACCGGCGACGACCTCCTCGGCGCGCTCGATGGGTGCGAACCCTTCGTGCTCGAACGTGAGCGTGTGCTTGCCCTCGGGCAACTCGATCGCTTTCTGCATCGGCGTCACGTAGCCGTCCTTGCCGTCGATGGTGATCTTCGCCCACGGCACCGCGTGCACGCGCACGAACGCGCGCTTGGCCGCCGGCGTCGCCGTCCCGCCGATCTGCGCCGTCGCGGCCGTCGCCGGCGTCGCGCCGAGCGGGGCGACGTGGATGAGGCCGAGCATCAGCGCGAGCACGCCCGCGGTGATCGCGTGCGCGACCATCCCGGCCCGCACGGCGATGCGCGCCTGCATGTTCGGCAGCGCGCCGTGCTTCTCGCCGCCGAGCGCGCCGACGTTCAGGTACTCCTCGGCCTCGAGCTCGGTCACCACGTTCTGCGCGCGCAGGAACAGCACGAGCCGGGCGTGGTGGTTCATCTCGACGTGCTTCGCGAGGAAGCGCTCGAGCGCCATGACCATGTGCTGCGCCGACCGCCAGCGATCGCGCGGCTGCTTCTCGAGGCACTTGTCGATGATGCGCTCGAGCTCGCGCGGCAGGTCCGGGTTGAGCTTGCGCGCTCCGACGTGCTTCTCGAGGCGGATCTTGTGCATCGCCGAGCGCTTCTCGTCCTCGACGAACGGCTTCTTGCCGGTGACCATCTGGTACAGGACGACGCCGAGCGAAAAAATATCGCTGCGGGCGTCGAGCTTGTCGCCCAGCACCTGCTCCGGGGACATGTACGCGGGGGTGCCGATCCCGGTGCCCGCTTCGGTGAGGTCGCCGAAGCTCGTGTCGCGCGCGATCCCGAAGTCCATGACCTTCACGCCGCCCGCGCGCGACAGCATCACGTTCGCCGGCTTGATATCTCTGTGAACAATTCCGCGGTAGTGGACGTAATCGAGGGCGCGCGCGACCTGGACCGCGATGATCGCCGCGACGTCGTACGGAAGCCGGCCGCTCTTTTCGAGCAGGTCGTACAGGTCGATGCCCTGCACGTACTCCATCACGATGAACAGGGCGCCGCGCTCGCGGTGAAAGTCGTAGACGTGGATGATGTTCTCGTGCTGCAACATCGCGAGACTCTTGGCCTCGCGCTCGAAACGCGTCGCGACGTTTTCTTCGGTCGCCGCGGACGATTTCAGCGCCTTGATCGCGACGGTGCGGCCGAGGGGGTCCTGGACGGCGCGGTAAACCACGGCCATCCCACCGGAAGCGACCTCCTCGACGATGCGGCAGTTGCCAATGCGTTCGAGCATGGTACCCAGGCGATCGTAACGGCAGGGCGTGTTGGGGCGTCCCGATCAGGATCGGATTTTTTGGCGAAAGCCGATGTCCGAAAAGACGGGACGGTTCGAGGACTTGGGAAGGTCGGCGGCGGGTTGGTGGAAAAATCTTCGATCGACGTTGACACTTCGGGGCTCACCCCTTATAAGCAGCATCCCTCGACGGCAAACACCGACGGGGACGAAGAAAAAAGCCTCCACCCGTGGAGCGCCCTCTTCGACGGATCGGTCTCTGAAAACTGAATAGCAAGCCAAGAAACGATGATGGGTTTTGTTCTGTGAAACGAAACCATTCCGCATCGGACGTGACCCTTCCCCCCGGACGGGACACTACCAAGCCGATGTAGAGCTGGATTCAAACAATTCTTATGGAGAGTTTGATCCTGGCTCAGAGCGAACGTTAGCGGCGGGCCTAACACATGCAAGTCGAGCGAGAAAGGGGGGCAACCCCTGAGTAAAGCGGCGGACGGGTGAGTAACACGTAGGTAATCTTCCTTCGAGCGGGGGACAACATCGCGAAAGCGTTGCTAATACCGCGTACGTTTCCGAGGACTCCGGTCCTTGGAAGGAAAGCTAGGTAGCAATATCCGGCACTCGAAGAGGAGCCTGCGTCGCATCAGCTAGTTGGTGGGGTAATGGCCTACCAAGGCGAAGACGCG
>JAHBVW010000009.1 GCA_019637375.1 Deltaproteobacteria bacterium
GGAGCAGTTTTTGGAAGCGGCGAGGACCGAAGACCCGAAGGCCACGGTGCCGGGTGCAGCTCGGCATCGCGACCGCCAGCCCTGCGGTCTCGCCGTCTCGGAAGCGCTCGTCAGGCCTGGGGAGGCGTGGTGGCGCTGCGGCGGCGCTTGCCGTCGGTGTCGTCGGTGGTGGCGGCCTCGGTCGCGGGCGTGGCGGCGGAGGCGGGGTCGCTCCACGTCTCGGGGGACTTGCGGCGCGTGGCGTCGGACTTGTCGGCCTTGGCATCGGCCTTCGCCTCGACCTTCGCGTCGGGCTTCGCGTCGGCCTTCGCATCGGCCTTCGCGTCGGCCTTGGGCTTGTCGGTGGCGAGCGCCGCCGCGATCGCGGCTTCCTTGTTCGGCTCGTCGCCGACGGCGAGCTCGCACTCGCCGAACACGACCTCCATGCCGCCCTTGTCGGCCTGCAGCTTGACCTCGAGGGTCTTGGCCCGGATCACCGTGCGGTCGCGGACGCGGCCGGAGATGTGGACGGTCTCGGCCTGGACCTCGCCGGCGAGCTCGCCGTCGGAGCGCAGCTCCTGGACCTTCACGTTGCCGGCGACCACGCCGCTCTTGGTGACGTGGATGATCGGTCCCTTGACCTCGCCCTCGACCTTGCCCATCACGACGATCGGGCACTTCGACGACAGCGTCCCGGTGAACTCGGTGCCCTCCTCGACGAGCGTGTGCTTGCCCGCGGGCAGTCCGTTGGGGAGGCTCTTGTTGTCGCTCATCGCTTCACCTGTTCCTCTTTCTGGGGGGAGACGATCTTCACGCGCAGCTGGCAACCGGTCTCGAAGCCGAAGTGCGTCTGCTCTAGGTTCTGCGCGACGGCCGACACGACCGTGCCGCGCGCACTGACACACAGCTGCCGCGGCCCGACGATGCCCGGGCTCTGGCGCTCGAAGAACTTGCCGTGGATGGTGACGTTGCCCGCGCCCACGATCTCGCAGTCCGCGAGCACGCCGTGCTCGCCGATCACGAGCTCGGTCTGCTCGCCGACGTGGATCGTGCAGTTCTGGAACAGGCTGTCGATCTCCACGCGCGCGCCGCCGTCGAACTGCAGCGTCGCGTTGCGCAGCACGTCGCCGCGGCCGAAGTAGCGGCGCCGCGCGTCGTCGCCGCCGGGCCCCGCGAGCGCGATCGCGCCGACGGTGAGCACCGACGGGATGACGCCGTTCTCGACGCGCTGCGAGCCGTCGCCGCCCGGGCTGAGGTCGAGCCACGTCACGTCGACGACGCCGATCGGCATCCCGGTGCCGACGAGGCCGGCGGCCTTCGCACCGGTCAGCCGCGCGTTCGCGAGCTTCGCGCGCGTGAACGTCGCGTGGCGCAGGTCGGTGCCCGACAGGTTCGCGCCCGTGAGGTCCGCACCCGACAGGTCCGTCTTCAAGAGCGACGTGTTCGAGAAGTCGGCGTTGCGCAGCGACGCCGCCGTCAGCGACGCCTCGTCGAGGATCGCGTTCGGGAACCGCGCGTCCTCGAGGTTCGCCCCGACGAGGCTCGCGTTCGCGAGGCGCGCGCCCGGGCCGCTCGCGCCGCCGAGGTACGCCTCGTCGAGCTCGGCGTGCGCGCAGATCGCGTTCGTCAGGTTCGCGTTGCCGAGCTTGGCCGTCGCGAGCTGCGCATAGCTGAGCTGCGCGCCCGTGAGGTCCGCGTTCGTCAGGTTCGCGCCCTCGAGGTTCGCGCGCGTCAGGTTCGCGCCGCGCAGGCTCGCGCGCTCGAGCTTCGCCCCCTCGAGGTCCGCGTTCTCGAGGTTCGCGTTCGACAGGTTCGCGCCGACGAGGTACGCCTCGCGCAGGCTCGCCCGCTTCATCGCGGCGCCCGTCAGGTCGCTGCCCTCGAGGTTCGAGCCCTCGAGGTCGGCGCGGTCGAACAGGCCGCCCCCGAGGTTGGCCTTCGAGAGATCGAGGTTGCGGAGGTCGGCGCGGTCCATGCGCTCTCCGCGCTGGATCCGTCTGAGCACGTCGTCGCGTGTGTGTACAGGCGGCATGATGGTCTCCGTTCGTGCGTGCGCGGGCTCAGGTCTGGCGGGGCGCCGAGAGGTAGCGGTCGAGCATCGCGATCCGCTCCTTGAACGACAGCGGCTCGAGCCTGCCGAGCAGGTCTTTCTCGCCGAGGCGAGCGAGCGCGACGCGGATGCGCTGGTACGTCTGCTCGCGCAGCCGCCGCGCCTCGCGCTTCTTCGCGACGGCGTCGGCCGACCACCGGCTCGACGCGTGCACGAAGTCGTCGTTCTGCAGGCTCATCGTGATCAGCAGGTCGTGCAGGTGGCGGCGCTCGGCCACCGGATCGCGCGCGGCGACCGCGGCCTGCGCGCCGACGCGGTACGAGGTGAACTGCGCGACGATCGCCGTTGCGAGCTCGAGCGAGATGCCCGACACCACCGAGATCTCCTCGGCGGTGCTCTTCACGAACGCGTCGAGCCGGTTGAGCCCGATCGAGAACAGCTTGTCGATCGTGCGGCGCTCGACGCCGGCCACCTGGTTGAGCAGCGCCTCGATGATGATCGGCTCGCGGCGATCGCGCTCGGCATCGAGCTCGAACGCGGCCGGGATGAGCTCGATCAGCTTCTGGTAGCGCCGCAGGAGCTCGTGCTTCTCCGCGTCGCCGAGGCGCGCCTTGTTCGCCACCGCGGCCTCGACGCCGGCGACGAAGTCGTCGAGCGCCTGGCACAGGTCCGCGAGCTCGAGCTGGCTCGCCATCTGCCGCAGCGACTGCAGCGCCGGGCGCGTCGACTCGATCCACGCCGCGTCGGCGTCGCCGTAGCGCAGCTCGAGCATCACGTCGCGCACCTGCGTGACGTGCACCGCCGCGACCTCGTTGAACACGCCGCGGACGGCCGCGAGGTCCTCCGCCGTCGACACGCCGTGCGTCTTCGCCGGCCCGGCGGTCGCGGGCTGCTCGTTGATCGCGGCGTCGAACGCGTTCTGGATCGTGTCGGACTTCTGGCGGCGGTGGCCGCTCCAGCGCGGCATCGGCGCCGGCGGCAGCGGTGTGTGCGCAGGTGGGGAACCCACGACGGGCGCGGGCGCAGGTGCGACGATCGTCGCGGGCGCGGGGATCGGGGCCATCGGCGGCGGGATCGTGGGCGGCACGGCGCGCGACGCGGGCGCGGTCGCGGCGGCGGTCGGAGGCGGCGGCGACATCACCATCGTCGCGTCGTTCCTGTCGGGCGCTCTCTTCGCGGTCGGGGCCGGCTGCGCCGGCGCCGGTGTGGGTGCCGGCGCGGCCGCGAGCGCCGCCTCGATGTTCGGTGCCGGTGCCTGAGAAGGAGGCGGCGCCTCCGCAGCCTTCCGCGGCAAGCGCGGCAGCGGTGCGCCACGGGAACGTCCTGCGGGTGGTTCGTCGGCTGGTGGCACCGGATTCTCTCGGGCTTGTTGTGGTGAAGGCTCTTGGAACGAAAGCCCACCCGCGCCGGCGTACGCCAGCTCACCGGTGGGATCGGGGTTGGTCTTGTTCGCTGGGCCGGTCGCTTCGTCGCCGGGCGGCTCGTCGCCGTCCCCACCTTTGAAGAGCCGCGAGAAGATCCCCATCTTCGTCGGGAGATCACGATACGCGATCACCCAGCGCCGATGCTATCGAACCGGGCAGCTTCAGCAATGTAATCCTTCGTCTCCAATGTCGACGAAACGTACATTCCGGAGCGATCTCGATCCGCACCACGTGCGCTCGACAGCGCGCCCGTGGTCGTGCGTCATGGAGCGTTGAGCACGATGCGCTTCGACCTGCACTGTCACTCGACGCGCTCGGACGGCTCCGACGCCCCCGAGGAGCTCGCGCGCCGTGCCGCGGCCGCCGCCGTCGACGTGTTCGCCGTGACCGACCACGACACGTGCACGCCGATCGACGTGCCGGGCGCGCGCTGCCTGCGCGCCGTCGAGATCACGTGCGACGACGCGGGCGTGACGATCCACATGCTCGCGTACGACCGCGGCGGCGCGTGGGACGTCCTCGAGCGCGCGCTCGACGACATGCGCATCGCGCGGCGCGCGCGGCTGCAGGCGATGGCCGAGCGGCTCGCGGCGCTCGGCATCGCCGTCGACGTCGCGCCGCTCCTCGCCGAGACCGACCGCCGCGCCGTCGGGCGCCCGGACCTCGCGCGCGCCGTCGTCGCGCGCGGCCACGCGTCGTCGATGAAGGAGGCGTTCGCGCGCTACCTGTACGACGGCGGCCCCGTCGACCTCCCGCACCGCACGTGGCCGATCGCCGACGCGATCGCCGTGGGGCGCGCCGCCGGCGCCGCGCTGTCGCTCGCGCACCCGCACTTCTACGAGCAGCGCAGCGCCGAGCTCGTGCGCCGCCACAAGGCCGACGGCCTCACCGGCCTCGAGGCGTTCTACGGCGCATACGACCTGGCGCGCCGCCGCCGCTGGATCGAGGTCGCCGACGACCTCGGCGCGACGTGCACCGGCGGCTCGGACTGGCACGGCACCGAGCGCCCCGACCTCGCGACGAAGCTCGGCGTCGACTTCCCCGCCAAGCGCGCCGAGGCGCTCCTGCGCTGGCTCGAGCCGTCGTGAGCCTGCGCGCGTGGATCGCGTCCCGCACCGCGGCCGTCAACGCGGGCGACGTCGAGCCGGCCGCGCTCGCCGACGAGCTCCTCGATCAGCTGCGCTCGCATCCCGGTGCCGCCGCCGACCCCGACGTCGCGCGGTTCCGCGCCCTCCTCGGGGCATACGTCATCCCCGGGCCGCGGCGCGCGACCTCCGTCGCACCGAGCGAGCCGCTCGCGGCGACGCACCTCGCGTTCTCGCCCGACGGCCGCACCCTCGCCGCCTCGTTCCGCGCGCACGTCATCGCGATCGACGTCGCGACCGGCGCCACCCTCGCGACCATCGCGTACGGCGGCGAGTCGCCGGGCGAGCACGTGCGGATCCCGCCGCAGCTCGCGTACGGCGGCGAGCGGCCGCGCATCCCGCAGCAGCTCGTGTTCGCGCCGGACGGCGATGCGCTGTGGATCGTGCTCGCGCAGGAGGCGGGCTACGAGGGGCTCGCCGGCTGCGCGTGGGAGCGGCGCTCGCTCCCGGCGCTCGCGCTCGCCGACGCCGGCGAGGCCCGCGGCCGGCTGCTGGCGATCCGCGCCGACGGCACGCGCCTCCACGTCGACGGCGCGGTCCTCGCGTTCGGCGACCGCCCGCTCGGCCACGTCCAGACGCGCGGCGCGATCTCCGCGAGCGGTACCTACGCCGCGACGATGCCGACGTTCGGCACCACCGTGTGCGGCTGGGACCTCGAGGCCGGCACGCTCCTCGAGCAGTTCGTGCTGCCGACCGGCGCCGACCTCGCGTGGACGGTCTACCGCGAGCGCCTGGAGCTCGTCGAGCTCGTGCGCGGGCTGCCGCGCGAGCTCGCGCATCCCTCCGCCGTCGCGCTCGCGCCCGACGGCGCGCACGTCCTCGTGTGCGGCGAGTCGTTCGGCGCCGAGGTGTGGGACCTCGCGTCGAAGCAGCGCGTGCGCAAGCTGTGGGACGCCGCGACGCAGGCGGTCGCGATCTCCGCCGACGGCACCGTCGCCGCGTTCGCGACCGGCGACGCGATCCGGATCGCGAGTGTCGCCGCGCCCCTGCGCCCCGACGTGCCGTGGCCCGCGCCCACAGCGCGCGCGATCGCCGGCGACGTGCTCGCGGCGCAGCGGGGCCGTCTCGCCGAGCTCGTCGACACCGCCGCGATCGATCCCGTCGCCGCGCTCGCGGAGATCGCCGCGCTGCACGCCGAGCTCCCCGAGCTGCGCGACGACTTCGCGCTCGCCCGCCGGCTGCATCGCACGGTCGCGCCGTTCGCCCTCGCGCGCGCCGCCTCACCGCGCCGCCTCCGCGCGATCCGGCTACCGGAGGACGTCGGCCGCGTCGGCCTGCAGCTCGACGAGACCGGCGATCGCATCGTCGTGTCGTCGGGTGGCACCGCGTACTTCCTCGACGCCGCCGACGATCGCGTCGTGCGCACGCTCGACCTCGCGGGCGGCCAGCTGCTCGGCCTCGGCGACCGCGACCGGCTGCTGCTCGCCGGCAACCTGCACCACGGCGACTCGCTCGTCGGCCGCGCGCCCCACGTCTACGAGCTGACGCTGTTCGACACCGCCGGCGAGCGCCCGCCGGTGCGCCTCCCCGGCCGCCACCTGTCGGCCGCGATCCACCCGCACCGCGCCTGCGTCGTCGCCGTCGCCGCCGGCGAGCTCGCCGTGTTCGACGACCCGGCGCAGCCGCCGCGCCGGTGGCGCCACCCGCACCTCCACGGCGCGTGCGACTTCGTCGCCGGCGGCGCGCTCGTCGTCGTGCGGACGTCCGACGGCGCGCTCGTCTTCGACCCGGCGACCGGCGAGCTCCTGACCGACTTCCCGCGCGGGATCCACATGGGCGGCCTCGCGCCGGCGATGCCGAGCACCGACGGCCGCGCGATCGCGTTCCGCACCGACACGACGACCGCCGAGCTCGCGACGCTGTGCGACGGCGCGGCCGTGCACCGCGAGATGCTGAACCTCCACCACGCCGGCGCGCTCGCCGCCGTCGGCAAGATCCCACCGTCGTGGCGCGAGCTCGTCGTGTGCGACCCGCGCACGATGGCGCCGCTGCACGCGCCGCTCGACCTCGGCGAGTGGTGGCCGGTCGCCGCGAGCGCCGACGACGCCCTGCTCGTCCTCGAGCGCGACAAGCAGCTCGAGCTGTGGTGCATCGACTACGCATGGGCGTTCCTCGAGGACGTCCTCGACGAGCACGCGCGCACGCTCGCGGATCCTGCGTGCACGCTCGCCGCCTGCCTCGACGCGTGGCGCGACCTGCGCCGCCTGTCGCTGCGCCCCGGCCTCGGCGCCGAGGCGCTCGCCCGCGTCGCCGCCGCCCGCGAGCACGTCCGCGCGCGCCTCCTCCGCGCCGGCCCGCGCGGCGACGCCGCGGAGCCCATCGACACGCGCGGCGGCCTCCCGCTCGCCGTCTCCGTCGCGCTCGTCGACGCCGACCTCGCGCGCGAGCTCCCGCGCGCGCCCGCTACGCCGACTTCCTGACCGCCGCCTTCACGCGACCGCACCGCCCGTCGACGTGGTGCTTCGTCGCGCTACGCCGACTTCTTGACCGTCGCCTTGCCGAGCGACAGCTCGCCGAGGTCGAGGAGGTACTGCTGGTCCTCCTCGTCCATCGGCCCGCGCTCCATCGCATCGGCGAGGTCGCGCACGGCCCGCGGGTGCGGGAACGCGCACAGGATCCCGTCGAGCGCGGGCTCCGACAGCACGAAGCGGTAGTGGTCGGTGACGTGCGGGCGCCAGTAGTCCGCGCCGATCCCGAGCGCCTCGTAGTCGGCGTCGCTCGCGATGTGGCCCATCGTGCTCTTGAAGTTGAACACCAGCGGCCGGCGCGCCGGGCGCGTCCCGATGTGCGGGAACAGGTCGAGCCGCGCGTTCGGGTGCTGCGGGTTGTAGCGGACGTACGCGATGTCGAGCCGCTCCTCGAGGATCGGCGCGATCGCCGCCTTGCGGTCGTGGAACGTCGCGCCGATCGCCCGGCAGCCGACGTGCTTCGTCTCGAGGTGCCCGCGGTAGACCTCGAGCCGCCGCTCGATCTCGTGGCCGTAGCTGCCGCCGGCGAGCGTGACCTCGATCCGCCCGAGCTGCGGCACCGCCTCGAGCACCTCCTCGAACGGCACCCAGCAGAACTCCGGCTGCGTCACGTAGCAGACGACGGCGACCACGACCTCGTCGCGCGCGGCGGGGTGCGCGTCGAACAGGAGCTGCAGCCCGCGCCGCGTCCCCTCGTACAGCGGCCAGTGCATGTCGGCGCTGACGAAGAAGAAGTTGATGCCCGCCTCGTAGGCCGTGACGATCGTCGCCGGGTCGCTCGTGAGCCCGAGGCAGAACGGGCTGACCTCGAGCCCGCGGGTGCCGAGCGGGAGGCGGTCGGTGAGCCGGGGCAGCTGGGCGCGCATGGCCACCGGTCGGTGCAGCGGGGGTGCCAGCGCCCCCACGAGCGATCGCGGCGGGTTGCGCGGACCCGGGTGTCTACCGCGGTCGACAGCGCCGAAAACGACCGCCGAAAACGAAGACGCCCGGGGCCGCGATGCCCCGGGCGCTCGAACGTTCGCGAACCGCTCGCTTACAGCGACTCGAGGTACGCGATCATGTCGCTGATCTGCGCCTCGGTCAGGTGCGACGTGCGGCCGTGCGAGTCACCGCCGCCGGCGGGCCCGAAGCGCTCGCGCAGCGTCGACGCCGAGCCGTCGTGCATGAACGGCGGGCGCGAGCCGACGCCGAGGAGGCTCGGCACCTTGAACACGCCGCCCTTGCCGACGTCGGTCATCGCGTTGTTCGTGAAGATCGAGCCGTTGTGGCACGCGGTGCACGCGGTGTCGGCGCGCTCGAAGATCTCCTTGCCGCGGGCGGCCGCGACCTCGTTGACCTTGAACGGAGCCGGCGCCGGGATCGTGTTGAGCCACGGACCGAGCGACTCCTTCTGCGCGACGGTGAGCGGACCACCACCCATGCGGACGGCGAAGACGTCGTCCATGAGGATGGAGAGGTTCCGCTCGTCGCCGGCCCAGTGGTACGGCGCGCGCGAGAGGATGTCACCGGCGAGCGACTGCGTGCGGCGCTGGCCGAGCGTGCGGAAGCTCCACGTCTGCGCATCGTCACCACCCTCGGGGTGGCACGAGGCGCACGCGAGGCCGACGCGGGTCTGGCGGTGGAACACCGAGCGGCCGGGGTTGCTCTTGCCGCCACCCGTGAAGCGGATGGAGTGCGCGAGCGGACCGCCGCCCTGGCGGACGACGAGGCCCGGGAGCTCCGGGTAGAAGATCACGACGTCGCCGTTGGCGGCGAAGCCGACCGACGTCGGCGCGCCGAGGCGCTGGTTGTTGTTGTCCTCGCCCTGATCGTCGTCGTCGTCGTCATCGCGCGGCGGCGGCGGCGGCTCGTCGGGGGGCAGGGGCTCTTCACCGCCACCGCACTCGTCCTGGTCCTCGCGGGCGAGGACGGTCGTCGTGTCGACGACGCGGACCTGGCCCGAACCGGCGACCAGGAATGCGAGCTTGTTGCCCGTCGGCGAGACCGCGAGGTCGACCGGCAGCGCGCCGCGACCGACGCGGGCGACCGCGCGCAGCGGCTGGCCCGGGACCTTGATCGTGACGGCGTCCTCGGCCGGGCTGTTCTGGCACCCGCCGCCGTAGCCGCCCTCTTGCTCGCCGTCGAGCGTCGCGCGCACGTGGCGCTGGTGGCTCATGACGATCGTGCCGTCGGAGAGGCCGACGGTGCGCCACGCGACATTCGCCACCGCGTCGACCTGGCCGTTGTCGATCGGACCGCCGCCGAGCGGACCGCTGCCGAAGCGGAAGCGGAACACCGGCGGGGGCGCGGCGCGGCTCGTGAGGAGGCCGTTCACGTCGACCGTGAGCAGCTCCGCCGAGCGGAAGCGCGAGACGAGGAGGTCCGTGCCCTGGACGACGATGTCGCGCAGGTCGCGGTCGAGGTGGACGACGCGGATCGCCTGGCCGCCGGCCGGCGCGAACGTCGCGAGCTCACCGCCCTGGCAGGCGACGTGGACGCGGTCGTTGGCGGCCTCGTAGGCGACGCCGCGCGGCGCGTTGCACGCGTTGCGGCGGGCCGGCTCGCCGAGCGCCGTCGAGGCGAACGTCAGCAGCTGGCCGCCGCGGCGGGTCGCGACGTGGATGCGGCCCGCCGAGTCCTCGGCGAGACGGCCGGGCTCGCTGCCCGGGTCGAGCGCGAACTCGGCGATGACCTTGTTCGTGGCGAGGTCGACCGAGACGACGCGGTCGCGATCGGCATCGGCGACGACGGCGACGTTCGTGCGCGTCACGATCATCGTGCCGCCGGTGATGGGTACGCCCCAGGGGTCGGGGGTCCGTCCGTGCTCGCTACAAGCGGCGACGGAGATGAACAGCAGCAGCGTCTTCAAGCGCGACAAGGCGGCCTCCCGCGTAAGAACAAGCCCGAGTATCGAGGTTGGCCGCCTCAGTAGCAACGGGTGTTCCACGCCAGAGCCGGAATCATCCCGGTGACATAGCCGCGTACCCCATCAAAAAACTGACGTCTGACGCCCGTGCCCCACCGGCTGTCCACGATCACGGGTGTTTGCGCACAGGCGGCCTGGGGGGCGGCACTCCCGCCCACGCCTTGTAGTGCCCGCACTCCGCCAGGATCTCCTTGTAGTACCTCGTGTCGCTCATCGTCTTCACGACCGGGTACCAGCGCGCCGGGACCGGCAGCGACGCCACGTAGCTCTGCTCCCCGATGAGCTGCCCGAGCTCGGCCTTCGCGGCGAAGAACGCCGCGCGCGCCTTGAGCTCGCGGTTCTTCGACAGATCGAACGCGAGCTTGTACCAGCGCTCGGCGGCGCGGGTGTCGCGCGTGCGCGCGGCGTGCGTCTCGGCGAGGAACACGCGCGCGTTGCCGAACCACGTCAGGTTGTAGAGCGCGTTGCCGAGCGCGAGCGCGGCCTCGGCGCCCGCCTCCCCGCCGGCCCTCGCCTTCTGCTCGAGCTCGGCCAGGCGCGCGGCGACGTTCGCGTGCGTCCACTTCGCGCTCTCGTACGTCTCGTGGTCGCAGTCGTGGCAGTCGACGACGTGCATCACGAACGGATCGGTGTGCAGGAGCTCCGAGGTCGCCGTCGTCGTCGAGAACATCCGGTGGGCCGACGCGAGGTCGCCGTCGACGAGGTAGCGCGCCGCGAGCTCGCGCTCGAGGTTCGCGCGCGTCGGCGCGTCCTTCAGGAGGAAGCGGTCGAACTCGGTCGACGTGCGCGACGTGCGCGCGATCATCTCCTTCAGGAACGGCACGTCCGCCCACCGCTTCTTGTACGCGGCCTCCTCGGCCGGCGTCGCGGGCTCCGCCACGCGCAGGAGCTCGGCGTCGATGATCTTGCCGGCCTTCGCGTACAGCTTCGACAGCTCGCCGCGCACCTCGGTGCGCACGCTGCCGGTGCGGGCGAAGCTCGCGTCGAGCGAGCTCATCGCGCGCGCGAGCTCCTCCTCGCTCGAGAACTTCCAGTCGTGCGCGTGCGCGATCGCGAGGCTCGCGCGCACCTGGCTCGCCACCTTCGGATCCTTGGGGCGCGCCGCGAGCGCGGCGTTGAGGTTCGTGCGCGCCGCGCCGAGGTCGCCCTGCTTCGCCGCGATGTGGCCGACGACGAGCTGCATGAGCCACACCGAGTCGGCGCCCGGCGTGGCGATCAGCTTCTGCGCGATCGCCGCGAGCGCGGCGAAGCTCTTCTTGCGCGCGGCGACCTCCTTCGGATCGGCTATACCGGTGTCGAGGTCGAGCCCCGTCGACTCGGCGCGGTTGAGCTCGCGCACCATGAGCAGCGCGTACAGGTTCGACTTCGGATCGAGCTTCAACATCTCCTGCATCGCCGCGATGCCGTCCTTCGCGACGCCGGCGATCCGCCACAGCTGCACCTTCTCGCGCACGTCGCGCGCGAGGCGCATCGTCTCGGTCCAGTCGGCGTCCTGGCGCGGCTTGAACTCCTCGGCGGCGACCGCGGCGAGCGGCGGGTAGCTCGCGTGGATGCGCGCGAGCTCGAGGTTCGCGCGCGCCGTGTGCTTGCCGCGCGCGAGCGCGCCCGCGAGGTAGTAGCGCGCCTGGAACAGCAGCGCCGTCGACGGCGTCGCGAACGCGGCGGCGTTGAGGTCGAAGAACGCCACGGCTCCCGCCCAGTCGCGCTGGTAGAACAGGAGGCGCAGGATCTGGAACGCGTAGCGCTGCGCGAGGAACGGGTCCTTCGTCGCCGCGAGCGCGTTGCGCGCGTCGCTGAGCAGCGTGCCCGGGTGCTTCGGGCGGCCGGTCAGATCCGCGAGCGGCTCGACGGCCCGCGCGAGCTCGACGAACTGCAGCGCCGCGCGCACCTTCTTCTGCTGCGGCGCGGGAACCTTCCACAGCGAGCTGCTCTCGTAGCCCGGCGGGACCGGGACGCGCTTGCCGTCGAGGCGCGCGCCGAGCGCGGCGAGCTCGTTCGCCGACGCCTTGAACAGGAGCCTCGACCACTCCTCGTCGGCGACGCCGGTGTCCTTCAGGTAGCCGCGCCAGTCGGCGAGGATCGAGGTCGGCGGGCAGCTCGGGGCGCAGCCGCCGCCGAAGCCGGGCACGTCGGGGTCGTAGTACAGCCCCTCGGCGACGTCGGGGAGGATGCTCGGATCGAACGTCGTCGTGTCGAGGATCGTGTACATCGGGCCGATGCACGCGTCCGCGGGCTCGCGCAGCGCGACGCTCGCCGCGACGAGCGCGGCGACGGCGGCGCAGCTAGCGAACCGCGCGGAAGACCTGGTCGAGCTGATCCTTGCCATGGCGCCTGAGGTTCCTTTCCGACAGATCGAAGAGTGACACGGTGCGCGGCGCACCGGGGAGCGCGGCGGCGAGCCGCGGCGCGAGCATGCGCGCGGCGGCGAGGGCCTCGGCCGGGCCCATCGCCTCGACCTTGAGCTGGTCGCCCTCGCGGAGCATGGCTCCGTCGAGGAACGTCGTGCGCGTGGCGACGTAGCGATCGGGGCCGTCGGGGCGCAGGAAGTCCGCGCGCGCGAGGTCGTCGGGATCGGTGCGCTGCAGGAGCTCGACGACGCGGTCGTCGCGCACGTGCAGCGCCCACGCCCAGATCGGCAACGCCGCGTCGAGCGGCAGCGGATAGTCGGCGATGCGCGCGAGGTACTTCTCGGCGGTGCCGGCGTCGAAGATCGCGCGCGCCTCGCGGTCCGCGACGAGCTTGCCCATGTTGTAGAACATCAGCATCCCGCGATCGACGGGCGGCACCCCGGTGCGCTCGCGGTACTTGATCTGGTGCAGGCGGATCGTCGCCGACAGCGCCACGCCGCGCGCGAGCTCGCGGACGCGGCGCACGAGGTCGAAGTAGGCGTCGCGCGTCGAGTCGGTCCAGTCGCAGTCGAGCTGCAGCTCGCGCGGCGCGCCGCCGAGGAGCTTCATGCGCTCGGCGACGGTGTCCCACGTGCGCTGCGCGAGCTCGGGGAGCTGCTTGCGCGGCAGCCTGCGCAGCACCTCGTCGCGCACGAACACGACCGGCACGACCTCGACGCCGGTGGGAGGGCGATCCTCGACGGCGACGACACCGACCTGCGCCGCCGCACCGTCCTGCCACACGACGTCGAACATGCGCAGGTAGATCCGCGCGACGCCGAGCTCGGTCACGGCGCGTCGCTCGGCGTCGGACAGCCGCAGCGTCGTGCGCCAGTAGTAGAACGCGCGCTGCGCCGGCGGGCCGTCGCGGTGCTCCTCTTCTCCGTCGGAGGTGCGCGCGCACGCGGCGAGCAGCACCAGCACCGCGAGGAGCA
The DNA here is from genome assembly GCA_019637375.1 of Deltaproteobacteria bacterium. Lineage (GTDB taxonomy): Bacteria > Myxococcota_A > Polyangia > Haliangiales > Haliangiaceae > JABFXX01. The sequence continues at coordinate 13,294 of JAHBVW010000009.1, forward strand.
CCCGGATCACGCGGCCACTATGCGCCAGGCCGATCGGCGGGTCCACGCACTCTTGCGCGAACGGCGGTCACCTCACTTCTTGCGGGGCGCCGCGCACAGCCGCTCCTTGTCGGCGGGCAGCGGCACGCGGCGCGACGCGAGCAGGTCGCAGGCACGGTCGTGGAAGTAGCCGCTGTCGGCGGTCAGCTCCTTGAGGATCGGGGCCTTCATGTCGTCGAAGCAGGCGTACGTGAGGCCGATCGCCTCCTCGAGCCGGGTGTCCTTGTCGGGGAGGCCGAGGCCGGAGATCACGGCGAGCTTCAGGTCCTCGTCCTTGCACACGGCCTTGCCGCCGGCGGCGTGGGCGCGCTTGAAGAACGGGACGGCGCTGTAGTGCGACATGCCGAGGCGCACGGCCTTCGCGACGTCGAGCGTGAGCTTTGCGTTCTTGACGTCGGCGTCGACGAACTTCAGCGCGGCGTCGTGGCAGTCCTGGAACGCATGGCGGCGGCGGAAGCAGCCGTCGAACGCGGGCTTCGCGGCGTCGGTGCGCACCGCGACGTACTTCGGCGACTTCAGCACGTTCGGATACATCTTCTCGATCTCGATCATGTAGCCGAGCTTCGCGTCGGCCTCCGCGCCCGCGACCGCGCCGGCCGAGGCCGCGCCCGCGAGCTCGATCCACTCGCCGGTGCGCTGCGCCGGGGCGATGTCACCGAGGTGTTGCACGGCCTCGAGGTACGACTTCTGCTCGATCAGTGCCTTCAGGTCGGCGAGCGAGTATTTCTGGGCGTCGTCGGCGTGCGCGACGGTCGCGACGGTCGCGACGCAGGCGAGGCCCACCGCGGAGAGCAGGATCTGCATGTTCATCGCGGGATCAAAAGCGCCTGCCGGAGGAGGTATTCCGCCATCCCTCTCCCGGGGCCGTTGTTACCGCCGATCAGATGAGCGATTCTCGATGCATGCGAGGGCAGCCGCCCGCGGCGACGGCGTCGTTCTCGATCTGGGCGATCGATCTCGTCGCGCGCACGATCGGCGAGGAGTTCCCGGAGCTCGATCGCGAGCGCCTGCGCGCCGCGGTCGAGCGCGGGGTCGCGCGCGCGGCGAGCTCGTCGCTCGACACCGAGGGCTACCGCGTCGTCGACCTGCACCTGCAGCGCGCGGAGGCGACCGAGGAGAGCAGCGAGCGCGCCCAGATCCTGCGCGACCTCGCGGAGACGCTCGAGCAGCGCAACGACGCCGAGCGTGCGATCGTGGTGCGGCTCGCGGCGTTCGCCGAGGTGCCGATCGCGGGCGACCTCGATCCGCTGCTGCGGCTCGCGCGGATCACCGAGCGCTGGGGCGAGCTGCCGCTCGATGCGATGAGCGCGCTCGTCGACCTCCAGGACGACGAGACCCCGCGCCGGCTGACGGAGATGGCGACGGCGTGGGAGAAGGTCGGGCGCCGGTACAACGCCGCCGACTGCCTCGAGCGCGTGCTGCTGCTCGAGCCGGCGCACGCGCACGCGAACGAGGCGCTCGAGCTGTTCTACCGCGCGTCGGGCGAGTGGCCGGTGCTGATCGACCTGCTCGGGCGGCGCACGGTGCACGTGGCGTCGGACCGCGAGCGCGCCGAGCTGTTCCGCGAGATCGGCGTCATCTACGAGCGCGAGCTCGCCGACGACAGCGGCGCGCTCGACGCGTACCAGGAGGCGGATCGCCTCGAGCCGGGGCGCGCGGAGGTCGTCGAGGCGCTCGCGCGGCTCGCGATCAAGGTCGGGCTCCCGGAGGACGAGCAGCTCGCGGCGCTCGAGCGCGTGTCGGCGGTGACCGGGGCGGGCGCGACGCGCGCGGCGGCGCTGTGCAAGGCGGCCGAGCTCGCGCGCAACCAGGACTGGGACCGCGCGCAGGACCTGTACGAGCGCGCGCGGCGCGACGATCCGGATCTGATCGTGGCCGTCGACGGGCTCGCGCTGCTCTTGCGCGACCGCGGGCAGCTCGCCGAGGCGATCGCGCTGCTCGAGGAGGCGGCCGGGCGGCCGCGGCTCGCGGCGGAGCGCGTGCGCTGGCTCGCCGATGCGGCGGACTACCGCGTCGCGCTCGGCGACTTCGACGCGGCGAAGGCGCTGTACCGCGCGGCGCGCGAGGCCGATCCGACGAACCACCGCGCCGGCGTCGCCCTCGTCGAGCTGTGCTGGGACACCGGCTCGCTCGTCGAGCTGGCGCCCATCCTCGACGAGCTGTGCCGCTCGACGGACGATCCCGAGCGGCTGCGGCACTACCTCATCCAGCGCACGAAGGTCGCGGTCGAGCTCGGCGAGGCGACGGCGGCGCGGCAGACGCTGCAGCGCGCGGTCGACCTCGAGCCGCAGGATCCGCCCTTCTTGCCAGGAGAAGAGCGGCGGGAGCTCGCGGACCTCTTGTTCGACAACCAGGAGTGGCTGCGCGCGCGGCCGCTCCTCGAGGGCATCCTCGACGAGGAGGACGAGCTCCCCGCCGACGACGCGGTCGAGCTGCACTACCGCGTCGCCCGCTGCGCGCACGAGCTCGGCGACGAGGCGTCCGCGGCGAAGCACGCGACGATGGCGCTCGCGAAGGCGCCCGGGCACCGGCCGGCGCTGCTCTTGCGCGCCGAGCTCGAGGCGGCCGATCCGGAGGCGCTGCTCGCGGATCAGCTCGAGCTCGCGAACACCGCGCCCGTCGACGAGCGCGCCGGGCGGTTCGCGGCGCTCGGCGACCGCTACGTCGAGCGCGGCGACCGCGCGACGGCGCGCGAGATGTACCGCGAGGCGCTGCGCTACCGGCCCGCGGATCACATGCTGCTCACGAAGTCGCTGTCGCTCGTCGCCGACGACGGCGACTGGAGCTACAGCCTCGACCTCCTGCAGCGGTTGATCGATACGGAGCAGGATGCCGCCGTGCGCGCGCGGTACCGCCACACGGCGGCGATGATCGCGCGCGACGAGCTCGGCGACGCCGACGGCGCCGCACAGCAGCTCGAGCAGGCGCTCGAGGACGATCCGGCGTCGTTCGGGATCGCCGACGAGCTCGAGGCCGCGCTCGCGACCCGCGCCGCGGCGTCGCGGGCTCGAGACGACGAGGCCGGCGCGGATCGCCCGCCCGACGCGGCCGACGCGCTCGTGCGCTTCTACTACCGGCGCCTCGAGCACGTGCGCGCGCAGGAGGGCCGCCCGGGCGAGCGGCTGCGCCTGTGGGACAAGCTCGGCGACCTGTGCAACCAGCTCGGGCGCGTCGAGGACGCGGTCGTCGCGTTCGAGGTCGCGCTGTCGCTCGCGCCCGGCGACGCCGAGCGCCGCGTGCGACTCGCCGACCTGTACCTCGACGCGGATCCGAAGCACGCGATCGACGCGATCGTGCAGCACCAGGCCGTGCTGCGCGCGAACCGGCGCCGGGTCGCGTCGTACCGCGCGCTGCGCGAGCTGTACGTGCGGACGAGGCAGCTCGACAAGGCGCGGGCGTGCCGCGACGCGCTCGCGACGCTGGCGGCGCACGTCGACGACAGGGCCGCCGAGCCGCCGTCGTCGGCGCTCGACGCGCTGTTCGCGGGCGACGTGACGGATCCGGACGCGCGGCGCCCCGCGAAGCTCGCGCCGCTCGGCAACGAGGACTGGCTCGCGCTCGCGCGGCTCGACGTCGACGCCACGCTGACCGCGCTGTTCGCACTCGCCGCGCCGCCGTTCGCGGCGGAGCGCGCACGCCTGCGGCCGCCGCCGTCGCTCCCCGGCCGGGAGCACGCCCCGCCGGCGGCGATCGCGCGCACGCTCGCCCGCGTGTGCGGCGCGTTCGGCGTGACCGCCCCGCCGGCGTTCGCGGATCCGGACCAGCTCGCGCCGTACCGGCTCGCGCTGCGCGTGCGCGACGGCGCGATCGTCCCCGCCCTGTTCCTCGGCCCGGCGGCGGACGCCCTCGCCGACGACCAGGAGCTCGCGTTCGGCCTCGCGCGCCAGCTCGCCGACCTGCGCGCCGAGCGCATCGCCCGCCTCCTCTGCCCGCGCCCCGGCGAGCTCGGCCAGATCATCGAGCTCGTCGCCAACCTCACGACCGAGTCCGGCAGCCACGCCGCCCGCTGGCTCACCACCTCCCTCCACCCCGTCGAGCTCGACCGCGTCCGCTCCCTCGGCACCCGCCTCCGCGAGCGCGGCCTCCAGCCCCTCACCGCCGCCCTCGGCTGGCTCGCGGCCACCGACCGCGCCGCCGACCGCATCGGCTTCGTCATCACCGGCGAGCTCGCCCCCTGCATCCGCGTGATCGACCGCGACCCCTCCGGCGCGAGCGTCTCCTCCGGCGACCTCGGCCGCGTCCTCGACCTCGTCTGGGCGAGCGTCACCGAGGAGGTCCTCGCCGTGCGCGGCCGCCTCGAGGGCTGGCGCGCTCCGCCGGAGAAGTCGTAGTGCCTGCGCCACCGAAGCCGAAGACCGTCGCGGATCTGGCGGCGATCGCGGACCACGACCGCCTCGAGATCATCGGCGGGTCGATCGTCGAGAAGGCCGTGCCCTCGCCGGACCACGCGTTCACCAAGGCGCGGCTCGGTGGTCTTCTTCACGGCTTCAACCGTCGGCCGGGACGCCGAGGCCCCGGCGGGTGGTGGATCCTGCCCGAGATCCACGTCGAGTACCGGACGGGCGAGGTGTACTGCCACGACGTCGCCGGCTGGCGGCGCGAGCGCGTCCCGGAGTTCCCGACCACCTGGCCGACGAAGCTCCGGCCCGACTGGGTGTGCGAGATCGTGTCGCCGAAGCACGAGCGCAACGACCTCGTGGTGAAGCCGCGCACGCTGCACGGCGTCGAGGTGCCGCACTACTGGGCGGTTCACCCCGAGGAGAAGATGCTGCTCGTCCATCGCTGGGACACCGCCGGCTACACCGTGGTGCTGACCGCGACGTCGGGCGACCGCGTCCGCGCCGAGCCGTTCGAGGCGATCGAGCTCGACGTCGCCGAGCTGTTCGGCGACGAGACCGACGAGTAGCTACTGGGCCGGCGAGGGGTTCGGGACGGCGAGGGTGAAGCGGCCGTCGACGCCGGTGAGGCCCTCGGCGAGGGGGCGGGTGCGATCGAGGCCGGTGCAGGTGGCGCACAGGACCTGGACGAGCGCGCCGCGGAGGGGCTGGGTGCCGTCGGTGACGAGGCCGCGGACGCGCGTGTGGGCGGGGAGGAGGTTGGTCGCGCCGACGGTGGCGGTGGTGACGTTCGTGCGCACGAGGGGTGCGGCGCGGCCGCCGGGATCGAGGAAGCGCAGGTCGTAGGTCGCGCCGGCCGCGAGGTTGAGGGTGATGGTGCCGGAGGAGCTCGAGGTCGCGCGCACGGCGGGGGTGCCGGCGAGGGCGAAGTCGCCCGTCGGGATCGCGTCGAGGGTGACGCCGGCGAGCGGGCCGGCCGCGTTGCGGGCCTCCGTCGAGACCGGGACCATCGCCGCGGCGCTGATCGACGCGGGCACGCCGCTCGTCAGGTTCACCGCGGTCAGGGCGAGGTCACCGGGGATCGCGGCGATCACCGCGGACAGCGGTGCCGCGGGGGCGCGCAGCTGCGGCAGCGCGCCGGAGGCATCGGCGAGGGCCTCGGCGCGCACCTCGCCGACGGCGTCGACGGTGACGGCGCCGGTGGACACCGTCGCGGCGGCGGGGATCGTGCCGACGATCGCCACGGCCGCGTTCGCGATCGGGGCGCCGCCGCGGCGCACGACGGTGCCGGCGAGGTCGCGCTCGGTCACCGGCGCGTACGTGATCGCGAGCTCCTGGTCGAGCGCCAGTTGCGCCGACGTCGCGCGCAGCCGCGGCAGCCCGCGCGTCGCGGGCGGCGTCACCGCGATCTCCACGGGCGCGCCGCTCGCCGGCACGCCGCGCACCGTGAAGGCGCCGGTCGCATCGGTCGTGCCGATCGTCGTCGGGATGCCGTCGATCGTCAGCTGCACGCTCGCACCGGCGAGCGCCGCCGCACCGACGCGCACGCGCCCCGAGATGGCCCGCTCCCCCGCCGCCGCGAGCTTCAGCGTCGACTGGCCGGGCATCCACGTCAGGCGCTGCGGCGCGAGCGGGCTGCCGCGGCCGGGGATCACGAGCACCTCGTGCCGGTCGTCGCCGAGGCGCGCCGCGTAGCCGCCCTGCGTCGCCGCGTAGGCCTCGACGAGCGCGTCGCGCTGCGTGATCGGCCGGAACTGCAGGTAGCCCGGCACGGGCTCGTCGTTCGGGCCGGTGACGATGCCGTTGCGCACGCCGCCCTCGGGCAAGACGAGGTCGTGGTCGAGCGCCGACGTCGCGCCGCCGGTCACGATCGCGAGGTCGTCGTACGGCGGGCGCGCGTCGCCCGGCGGCGGGATGACGTGGAAGCGGAACACCGCCTCGCCGGCGCCGGGCTGGACGACGTTGACCATGTTCTGGCCGTCGAAGCAGATCGGCCCGGCGTTCGCGAGCACGACGCGGACCGCGTAGGCTGTCGCGACGTCCGCGACGAACGTGGCCTCCGAGTTGTCGGCGAGGGCCGGCTCCGTCGGGACGACGACCGTCCCGTTCCGCACCACGGTCCACGTGTACCCGAGGATCACGCCGGCGTTGACCGCGAGCGCGCGGAGGCGCACCACGGTGGTCGCGCCGGCGACCGGCTTCTTCGGCGTGAAGTCGATGACGACGTTGCAGTTATCCGGCGGCGCGTCGCCGGATGCACCCGGCGAGTCCACGAAGTCCACGTCGTCGTTCGCGCCGGAGCCGCCGCACGCGGCGAGCGCCGCGGCCGCGAGCGCGAGGGTCACGTACGCCTTCATCGCGCCTCCACGAGCCAGGTCAGGCGCTGGATGCAGCTCGTCGCGACGATCGAGCACGTCGGATCCGCATCGGCGCACACGATCGGGTTGTTGTTGCGGTCGAACACCTCGACGCGCACCTCGAGCTGCTCGCCGAGCGCGTAGCTCGCCGGGTCGACCGCGAGCAGGTTCCCCGTCGCGCCGACCTGCACCTCGCGCGGGCCGCTGCCGCGCCGGAGCGACCACGCGAACCGCGCCGTGCCGAGCAGCGGGTCGCCGACGATCGTCGGGTACCGGTCGAGCGCGTCCGTCACGAGCGGCACCTGGAACAGCGTCGGCTCGGTCAGCGGCAGGACCGCGGGCGGCGGCGGCGCGAGCGGCGCGAACTGCGCGATGCACGGCGGCGTATCCGGCACCACGATCGTCTCGTGCAGGACGGTCTTCACGTCGCCGACGACGTCGGTCGCGGTCACCTCGATCTGCCACTTCCCGGTCACCGTCGGGCGCAGCCGCTTGCCCGCGAGGCGCAGCGCCGGGTCGGTCGGCTGACCGCGATCCGGCGCCTCCTCGAGCGTGAATTCGGTGAGCTGCGGCGAGAACGCCTTCCACGTCAGCGTCACGCGCCCGGGTCCGTCGTCGGGGTCGCCGTACTCGGCGTACACGTCGATCGGCGTCCCCACGAGGCGGTCGTAGTCGGTGACCTCGATCGTGCGCACCCTGGGCAGCGCATTCGCCACCGGGATCACCAGCTGCTGCGCCGGGCGCGCGGTCGCCCCGAGCTCGTCGACGCCCTCGAGGATCACGAGGATCTGCCGCGTCGGCGGCGCCTCCGCCGGGCCGCTCCCGTCGGGGTCGATCCGGAACGCAGGCACGTCGAACGTGACGGTCTCGAGGATGCTCGTCGCGAGCGGGAGCCGGTCGCACGTCGCGAAGTCGAGCCCGTTCTCGCACGCGTACACGCGCCAGCTGAACGCGACGACGTGCCCCTCGGGGTCGTCGAACACCGCGTCGAGCGTGACGTCCCGGTCGCCGCGCCGGATCGTCGGCTCGCGCTGCCGGATGTCGAGCGACGGCCGCTGGTTGATCGGGTCGACGTAGAAGCAGCCCGCGAGCGCGCCGGTGGCGACCACGACGGCGAACGCGGCGACGAGCGCGGTCCTCACGACACCCTCATGTGCAACGAGCTTGCCACCGACAACCGCTGGAATCACCAGCCTCGTGTCGAGAGCAAGCTCGCGGATCGCGACACCGCGATCACGGTCGGCGCCGGCTACAGCGTGTTCAGGTACGCGACGAGGTCGTCGACCTGCGCGGCCGTCAGGTGCGACGTCTTGCCGTGCGCGTCGCCGCCGCCGTGGGCGCCGAAGCGCTCGTGCAGCGTGGCGGCCGTGCCGTCGTGCATGAACGGGGCGCGGGCGCCGATGCCGTTCAGGCTCGGCACCTTGAACACGCCCGAGGTGCCGACGTTGACGAGCGTGTTGTTCGTCAGCTGCGGGCCGTTGTGGCACGTCGCGCACCCGACGGTGGCGTCGTCGAACAGGCCCTTGCCGCGCGCGACGGCCTCGGCGTCGAGGGCGACCGGCGCCTGCGGCGCGCGGACGCGGTCGAGCCACGGCCCGAGCGACTGCTTCTGGCTGCGCGTCGGCGTCCCGCCCGACATGCGCATGCCGAAGACGTCGTTCATCAGCTTCTCGAGCGTCGTCATGTCGCCGATCCAGTGGAACGGCGCGCGCGCCATGACGCCGCCGCCGAGGTGCTGGGTGCGGCGCTTGCCGATCACGGCGAAGTCCCACACGAGGCCGTCCTCGCCGCCCTCGGGGTGGCACGACGCGCACGCCAGGCCCGAGCCGGTCTGCGCGTGGAACATCGCGCGGCCCGAGTCATAGCCGACCTCGCCGGTCAGGCGGATCGTCGTGACCCGGCCGTCCTTGCGGATCGAGAGCGCCGGGAGCTCCGGGTAGTAGATGAGCAGCGTGTTGTCGGGCTTGAACGCGACCGACGTCGGCGTGCCGAGCTGGTCGGCGATCGGCGCGCCCAGCTCGACGTCGTCGGGGCGGCCCTCGCACGGGTCCTCGTCCTCCTCCATCGGCGCCGTCGCGCGCGTGAGGTGAACCGACTTGCTGCCGGCGGTGACGACGGCGAGCTTGTCGCCGGCCGGGCTGAGCGCGATGTCGACGGGGAGCGCGCCGTGCGCGACGGCGCGGCCCGCGCGCATCGGCTGGCCCGGCGTCATCGTGCTGATCGCGGCCTCGACGACACCGTCGCCGCCGCAGCTGCCGCCGTAGCCACCCTCGCTCTGGGTCTCGAGGCTCTTCTGGACCTGGCGCTGGTGGTTGACGAGGACGACGCCGTTCGGCATCGCGATCGTGCGCCACGCGACGGCCGCGATCGCGGGGACCTTGCCGTCGGTGCTGGGCGCGGGCTCGCCGAACGGGCCGAAGCCGAAGCGCCGCACCGTGGGCGGGGCGCTGCGCGCGACGATCGCGCCGTTCGCGTCGAGCGTGATCAGCTCGGCGGTGCGGAACTTCGACACGACGAGCTGGCCGTTGACGACGACGACGTCGCGCAGGTCGCGCTCGAGGCGGAGGACGCGCTTCGCCTCGCCTCCGGCGGCGGCGTAGCTCGCGAGGTCGCCGCTCTGGCAGGCGACGTGGACGGTGTCGGTCGCCGCGTCCCACGCGACGCCGCGCGGCTCGACGCACGCGGCCCGGCGGAACGCGAGCGCGCCGGTGCTCGGATCGATCGCGACGAGCTCGTTGCCCTTGCGCAGCGCGACGTGCACGCGCCCGGCGCCGTCCTCGACGAGGCGGCCCGGCTCGCCGCCGGGGAACGCGACCTCGCCGATCACCTTCTGGGTGTCGAGGTCGACGGTCACCACGCGGTCGCGGTCGGGATCCGCGATGACCGCGCGCCGGTTGTCCTTCGTCGCGAGCATCGTGCCGCCGGTGATCGGCACGCCCCACGAGGGAGGCGGGTTCGGCGACGGACCGTCGCCGTACGGGTCGTCGCAGGCGGCACCGGCGCCGGCGACAAGGGCGAGCGAGCCGAACGACAGGACGAGCTTCATGCGTGCCACGTGCGACCTCCTACCTGAGAGCTCCACAACAAAGCGGCGGTGCGCGACAGGAGGTCGCGCACCTGATCGGCATCGGGAAGACCGATCGCGAGGATCGTGATCGGTTCGGGGGCGGTCATCAGCTCGCGCATCGCGTGCTCGCGCGCGGCGACCACGCGGGCGCGGTCGGCGTCGTCGAGGCGCGGGGCGCACCAGGCGTCGACGGCCCAGGCGAGCTGCGCGTGGCGGAGCTCGTCGCGGGCGATCGCGGCGAACGTCGCGCGCGCGACCGGGTCGAGCGCGGTGTGCGACTGCCACAGGGCGACGATCGCGCCCCACGTCTCGCGCACGCAGCCCTCGGCGGCGTTCTCGATCGCGATGTCGGCGAGGCCGCGCACCGGCGGCAGCGCGACCTCCGGCGGCACCGGGCGGCCGCCGTGGCGCAGCGCGAGGCGCGTCATCAGCTCGGTGTGGCGGACCTCGTCGGCGGCGGCCGCGAGCGCGGCGCGCACGAGGGTGTCGGGGGCACCGTGGCCGGCGAGCTCGTTCGCGAGGTGGACGAACGCGTGGACCGAGGCGGCCTCGAGCCAGGCGGCGTGCGCGAGCCACGCGCCGGCCTCGGAGTCGGCGGAGGTGCCGCGCAGCGCGGCGAGCCCGGCGGGGCGGCGCCCGTCGACGGGGCAGTTCGGGCCGCCCGTGGTGACGTCGTAGACCAGGTCGACGACGGTCTTCTTGTCCCGGAACGTGACCTCGCAGGCGACGTAGCTGCCGCCGAGGCCGGCCTTCTGCATCGCCGACAGGCACAGGTCGGTGCACGCGTCGACGTCGCGGCGGCAGCTCTCGATCTTGAGCTGCATCGACGGCTCGGCCGGCTCCGGGATCTCGATCGACTCGTCGTGGCGCTCGACGCAGTCGCTGCTGTACAGGCTCGTGCACCCCGCGGCCGGCAGGCCGGCGAGGACGATCGTCTGCACGATGCGGCGCAGCTCTCGAAAGCGCATCGCGCGCGAGGTTAGCAACGGACGTTCCAGATCGGAACCTTGGAATCTGGCGAGCTTCGGCTCCCGCGCGCGGTGAAACCTCGGCACCGACCACGACCGCGATGTCAGGAAACTGAGAAATGGGCAGATCGCGGCAGCACCTACCGGCACAGACGCACATGTCGGTCCCGCGAGTGGACAGGCCCGCCGGGAGCGTCCTAACAACGACCTCCGATGGACCTCTTCGGCAAGCTCTCCACGTACGACTTCGGCGGCGTCCACTTCCGCCTCGACAAGGCCACGCAGCTGCGCGCGATCGTCGCGGTCCACGACTCCAGGCTCGGGCCCGCGCTCGGCGGCTGCCGCTTCATCGAGTACGACACGGACGAGGCCGCGTACGAGGACGCGCTGCGGCTCGCGCGCGGCATGACGTACAAGGCCGCGCTCGCCGGGCTCCCGCACGGCGGCGGCAAGAGCGTCATCATCCGCCCGCGCCACCACTTCGACCGCGTCGCGCTGTTCCGCGCGTTCGGCAAGTTCATCGACGACCTGCGCGGCCACTACATCACCGCCGAGGACAGCGGCACCGGCCTCGAGGACATGGAGATCGTGCGCACGATGACCAAGCACGTCACCGGCGTCGATCCGGCCCACGGCGGCTCCGGCGACCCGTCGCCGTTCACGGCGCTCGGCGTGCGCCGCGGCATCGAGGCGTGCGTGAAGTTCAAGCTCGGCAAGAACTCGCTCGAGGGCGTGCACATCGCCGTGCAGGGCGTCGGCCACGTCGGCTACCACCTGTGCAAGGAGCTCCACGCCGCCGGCGCGAAGCTCACCGTCGCCGACGTCGACAAGCTCAAGAGCGAGCGCGCCCAGCGCGAGTTCGGTGCGGCCGTCGTCGACATCGCCGCGATCCCCACGGTCGAGTGCGACGTGTTCGCGCCGTGCGCGCTCGGCGCCGGCATCAACGACGACACCGTGCCGCGCCTGAAGGCGCGCATCGTCGCCGGCGCCGCGAACAACCAGCTCGCCGAGCCCAGCCACGGCGACGACCTCCACGCGCGCGGCATCCTCTACGCGCCCGACTACGCGATCAACGCCGGCGGGCTCATCAACGTCGCCCAGGAAGTGAAGGGCTACGACGCCAAGGCCTCGCGCGAGAAGACGCTGAAGATCTACGACACGATCTACGACATCTGCGAGCGCTCGAAGCGGCTCTCCGCCCCGACCCACAAGGTCGCGGACATCATGGTCGAGGAGAAGCTCGCCGCCGTCGTGCGCGCCTGATGAGGTAGGGTTCGCGACGGATGGCCGCAGGTGCGTAGGCGCAGCTCGGGCGGCGCGGGCTGGTGGCGGTCGAGGGGGAAGCGCGGCCTCCCGCCGGCGATCGACGACGCGTACGTCGCACGCGTCGTGCGCAGGCTCGTGTCAGGATAGCGCGCGGCGATGGGCACCCTCGAATCGACGGAGCGCTACGACCACGTGTCGCCGGCGACCGAGCGCGAGGTCGGCGCGTCCGTCGATCGCTTCGAGATCACCGGCGTGCTCGGGCGCGGCGGCATGGGCGTCACGTACGCCGCGCGCGATCCCCAGCTCGGGCGCCCCGTCGCGCTCAAGCTCGTGACGGCGTTCAGCACGGCGGATGCCACCGAGCGCCTGCTGCGCGAGGCCCGCGCGCTCGCGATGGTCTCGCACCCGAACGTCGTCACCATGTTCGAGGCCGGGACGACCCGGGGCGAGATCTGGATCGCGATGGAGCTCGTCGGCGGCGGCACGCTCGGTGCGTGGCAGCGCGCCGCGCCGCGCGCCTGGCGCGACGTCCTCGCCCGCTACCTCGACGCCGCGCGCGGGCTCGCCGCCGCCCACGCCGCCGGCCTCGTGCACCGCGACTTCAAGCCCGAGAACGTGCTCCTCGACGGCGATCGCCCGAAGGTGTGCGACTTCGGGCTCGCGCGCCGCGACCGCGATCTGTCGCGGCCGCCGCGGGAGGCCGCCGGGCCCGAGCCGCTCCCGACCGGCGAGACGCCGCTGCCGCCCGTCACGCGCGACGGCACGATCGTCGGGACGCCGGCGTACATGGCGCCCGAGCAGCACTTCGGGCGCTCCGTCGACACGCGCAGCGATCAGTTCAGCTTCTGCGTCGCGCTGTGGGAGGGCCTGTACGGCGAGCGCCCGTTCCGCGCCGACGACGAGCTCAAGCTGGTCACCCGGCTCGCGCGCGGCGAGATGAGCGAGCCGGCGGATCGCCGCGGCGTCCCGGGCTGGCTCGAGGCGATCGTGCGGCGCGGGCTCGCCCTCGATCCCGACGAGCGCTGGCCGTCGATCGACGCGCTGGTCGCGGCGATCGTCGACGCGCGCGACGAGGCCCTCGTCCACGCCCCGCGCCGCCGGCGCCGCCTGCTCCTCACCGGCGGCGTGGTCGGGCTCGCCGCGATCGCCGGCGTGACGATGTTCGTCGCGTGGCGCAGCGGCCGCGGCGAGGACTCGCTGCGCGAGGAGACCGACCGCGCCGCCGCCGCGCGCGAGGAGGCCGAGACGCTCGCCGAGGCGCGCCGCCTCCTCGCGACGGATCCGACGGCGGCCGTCGCCGCGCTCGAGCGGCTGCGCCCCGGCGCCGCGGGCTGGGTCGAGGCGCGCGCGATCCTCGCCGAGGCCGCCGACGCCGGCATCGCGCACCGCCTCGCCGCGCCCGCGCGCATCGACGCGCTCGCCTTCTCGCGCGACGGCAAGCTCCTCGCCGCCGGCGGCAAGGACCGCACGATCCGCGTGTGGGAGACCGCCGCGTGGACGGCGTTCGAGCTGACCGGGCACGAGTACGAGGTGCTCGCGCTCGGCTTCTCCGACGACGGCCTCGTGTCCGTCGACGGGCACGGCGGGATCAAGCTGTGGCGCCTCGCCGCGCGGGCCGCGCGCGACGTGCGCCGCCCCGCCCGCGCGCTGCGCACCGCCGAGGTCTCGCCCGACGGGGCGCGGGTCGCGCTCGTCGAGGAGGACGTCACGATCGTCGAGCGCGACGGCCGCGAGCGCAACCTCGGCTACCTGCGGCGCGCCGCGTTCACCGCCGACGGCAACGCGCTGCACGCCCTCGACTCCCGCGCCGGCGCGATCATCCGCGTCGACCTCGCGACCGGGGCGCGCACCGTCGTCGAGAAGAAGACGATCCCGGCCATCGCGCTCGCGAGCTGCGGCGACCTCGTCGCGAGCAGCGGCCTCGTGCAGATGGGCGCGCTGCACGTCGTCGAGGGCGAGGAGGGCCGCAACGTGCCCACCGGGCGCACCGGGCCGATCACCGAGCTCGCGTGCACCACCGACGGGACGGTCGCGACCGCGAGCTCCTCGGCGATGTTCGCCGACCTCGCCGCGGCCGTCGATCCGCACGTCATCGTCGTGCGCGGCGCCGACCTCGAGACGCTGCGCGGCCACGAGGGCGACGTCCACGCGCTCGCGATCACGCGCGACGGCCGCCGCGTCGCCTCGGCCGCCGCCGACGGGATCCGCGTGTGGGATCGCCGCGGCACGCGCCGCGCGGGCCGGTTCGGCAAGCCGATCGCCGCCGCGCTCGTCTCCGGCGGGCGCATCTACCTGGCCGAGCGCGGGCCGCGCTTCGTCGCCGAGGACCGCGCGGTCGAGATCGTCGCGTGGCCGGCGGATGCGACGCCCGAGGGCGAGGGCTGGAACGGCATGACCCGGTCGCCGATCGACGACACCGCGGTGTTCGAGCACACCAGCGGGCCGTCGGCGCGGCTCGTCGCGGTCGCGGCGTCGGCGGACCGGCGGCGGTTCGCGACGATCGACGACGCGCAGCAGCTGATCGCGTGGGAGGTCGCGGGCGGCGGCCGCGTCCTCGGGCGCGGGGCGACGACGGTGGCGATGTCGCACGACGGCACGCGCATCGCGTACCTCGACAAGGAGGGCGCGCTGCGCACGTGGACGCTCACCGGCGCGAGCTGGGCCGGCGCACCCGGCGCCTCACCCGCCGCGTCGGTCGCGACGGAGGCGCTCCTCGACGGCGACGCGCGCGAGGCCGACGCGCTCGCCTACGCGCCCGACGGCACGCTCGCCGTCGCCTACGTCGGCGGCGCGATCCTCTACGGCAGAGAGCCGACCAGGGATCCGCCGCTCCAGCTGCCGACCGACGGCAAGGACAAGGTGAACGTCCTCGCGTTCACGCCCGACGGCGCGACGCTCGTCGGCGCCGGCAACCGCCGCACCGTGTACGCGTGGCGGGTCGCCGACGCGGTCCCGTTCGGCAAGCGCGGCGCCGGGCCGGCGCGCGTCCACAGGTGGACCGGCCACGACGATCCGATCGTCGCGATCGCCGTGTCGCCGCGCGGCGACGAGGTCGCGACCGGCGGCGCGAACGGGGCCGTGCGCCGGTGGAAGCTCGCCGACGGCGCCTCGGAGGCGCTGCGCGGCCACACCGCCGCGATCGCGATGCTCGCGTACGGCCCCGACGGCACGCTGCTGTCGGCGAGCCAGGACCGCACCGTGCGGATCTGGGCCGGGCCGCGCAGCCGCACCGTCCGCCTCAGCCACCGCGCCGTGTTCGCGGAGGTCGTCGATTCTCGCATCGTCGCGATCGACCAGGGCGGCACGGTGTTCGAGGTCCGCGACGACGCCGTCCCGGCCGACGAGGTCGGCATGCGCGCGTGGATCGCCGCCGCGTTGCGCTGAGATCGTGGCCAGTTGAGAGTGCCTGTCGGAGTTTCCACGAGGCAATCTTGACTGCGACGTTCACCGGGCGTGCAGCATCCGCGCGAAGCGCTGCTACGCTGCGCCGGTGCGACTCACTGCATCTCTCTCACTCGTCGCGTGCCTGGCGGTAGGTCTCCCCCTCCGCGCCGCGCTGGCCGATCCACCGCGCGACTTCACCGCAGAGGTGAAGGCGCTCTCCGCCGTGGTCGCGTGCACGGGCGCCCCGCCCGCCGGCGTCGACGCCGCGGTCGTCGCCGGGCACTGCAAGGCGACCGCCGACATCGTCAACGCGTGGCGCACGAAGTGGCGCGACAAGGCGGTGCCGTTCTTCACCGGCATCCACAAGAACGCGCACCCGGCGGCCGTCGTGTACCCGTTCGGCGGCGGCGACCTGCTGAACGCGCTCGCGGTGTATCCGTCGGCGACCGAGTACACGACGCTGTCGCTCGAGGGGATGGGTGACCCGCGCACGCTCGACGCGCTGTCGGGCGCCGGCAAGCGCGACGTGCTCGCGACGCAGCTGCAGCGCCTGCGCAAGACGTACGAGATGAACCTCGGCTGGGCGTGGAACACGACCGTCCAGCTCTCGCTCGACTCCGGCGAGACCGGCCAGGGGCTGCCCGGGATCCTCGCCCTCGCGCTCGTCGCGATCGACGCGAACGGCTACGAGCTCGTCGAGGCGCGCTACTGGCACCCGACGGCGCGCGGCGACGTCCAGTACCTCACGCAGCGCGACGTCGACGCGTGGGACGCGGCCGGCAGGAAGTCGGGGAAGAAGATCACGAACGCTGTCCAGCAGGGCGCGTTCAACGACATCGAGCTCGTGTTCCGCAAGAAGGGCGATCCGTCGGCGCCGGCGAAGACGTTCCGCCACCTCACCGGCGATCTCTCCGACGGCGGCATCAAGGCCGACGGCAGCTCGCTCGCCTACCTCGAGCAGCGCAAGGAGGTCGCCGCGATCACGAAGGCCGCGTCGTACCACCTGTGGAAGGACGCGTTCTCGAAGGTGCGCGGCTACCTGCTCTCGCACATGAAGGTGATGCTGTCCGACGACACGGGCATCCCCCCGCGCCACGCGAAGGCCGCCGGCTTCACGCAGGAGGTGTGGGGCACGTACACCGGCACGTTCTTCAACTGGGCGCCGCAGGACACCGCGCGCGAGCTGGTCGAGCTGTTCAAGGGCAACAAGCGCGAGATGCCGTACAAGTTCGGCTACTACGACAACCGCAATCGCTCGGTCCTGCTCGTCACGCGCAAGTAGCTGAGGCACGATGCGGGGATGCGCCTACTGATCCTCGCCGCACTCGCGCTCGCCGCGTGCAGGCGGAAGGAGGAGCCTCCCGCCGACAACGTCCCCGCACAGGTCGCTGACCCGACCGCCGCCGACATCGACTCGGCCGACATCCTCGCGCGCACCCGCACCGCGCGCGGCGTCTCGGTCAAGCACATCCTCCTCGCGTGGAAGGAGCTCGAGCCCGTCTACCAGGCGAGGAAGCAGCCGCTCGACGACCGCGCGAAGGCGCGCTCGAACGCCGACGCCGCGAAGCTCGCGCAGGATCTCGCCGGGAAGCTGCGCGCGGATCCGCAGCTGATCCACACGCTCGCGAAGCAGTTCTCCGAGGATCAGTACATGTCGATGCTCAGCGATCCGTACACGCTGGATGCGGGCTCGCCGTTCGAGCCGCAGTTCAAGAAGCTCGCGCTGCGCCTCGAGCGCGGCGAGACCGGCATCGTGCGCACCGACTTCGGCTACCACGTGATCACGCGCATCGCGCCGGTGCGCGACCCCATCGAGTCGCGCGAGGTGCTCGAGCGCAAGGACACCGCCGACGAGGCGTGGGTGCAGAGCATCCTCATCGGCTGGAAGGACACGCAGGCGGTGCGGCAGGGCCGCATGCCGGATCCGCGGGCGCGCGACCGCACGCGCGAGGACGCCGGCAAGATGGCGGCCGACGTCCTCGCGAAGGTCGCGACGACGGACATGGCGAAGCTGATGGCCGAGTACTCCGAGGACCCGGGCTCGCGCTTCACCGGCGTCCCGTACCAGGTCACCCCGGAGTCCGACATGGTCGAGAACCTCGTCGACCTGAGCCTGCGCCTCGGGCTCGACGAGGCCGGCATCGTGGTGTCGCCGCTCGGCTGGCACGTCGTGAAGCGCATCGCGCAGCCGCCCGCGGACCCGCTCGAGTCGGTCGACATCCTCGCGCGCCCGCAGGCCGCCGCGCAGGTGAAGGTGCTCGAGCTCCTCGTCGGGTGGAGCGGCGCGTACTTCGCCGCCGATCCGCGCGGCAAGGACCGCACGCACGAGCAGCTCACGGCGCTCGTCGCGAAGATCCGCGAGCGCGCCGCGAAGGGCGAGCCGTTCGAGGCGCTGGTGAAGGAGCTGTCGGAGCACCCGAGCGGCAAGGCCGCGCGCCCGAATACGTACTCGTTTATTGCATCCGGCGTGCCGCGGCTGCGCCGGCTCGCGGTGCGGCTCGCCGTCGGCGAGATCGGGCTCGTGAAGACGCAGTACGGGATCCACATCCTGAAGCGGATCGAGTAAAGCGTCGGGCCATGCGGATCGCTGCGTGCGTGGTCGCGTGGGTCGCGTGGGTCGCGTGCTCGTCGAGCCCGCCCGAGAGCAGCGCACCGGCGCCGGTGCCCAAGGTGCCGAAGGCGGTCGAGGTGGCCGACGCGGCGCCGCTCGCCCCAACTCCTCCCCGTGTGGAGGATGCGCCGGTGAAGCGCACGCCGACGAAGCAGCAGCTCGCCGAGTTCCGCAGGCGCATGAACGCCGGCTGGGCGCTCCAGAAGGAGGAGCGCTGGGCCGAGGCCGTCCCCGAGTTCGAGGCCGCGCTCGTCGCCGTCGAGGCGGATCAGCGCGCGCTCACCGAGCTCGGCTGGTCCGCGATGAAGGCCGGCGACTTCGACAAGGCGCGCCGCGCCGACGAGCAGGCGATCCGCGTCGCGATCGACCGCACGGTGAAGGCGCAGGGCCTGTACAACCTCGGGCTCGTCCAGGAGAAGAGCGGCGACAAGGAGGGCGCGGCGAAGTCGTACGCGGCGTCGATCGCGCTGCGGCCGAACAGGACGGTGGAGGTCGCGCTCGCGCGCCTCGGCAAGAGTCCTCGCACGGCGCCGCCGTTCTGCGCCCCCGCCGCGCGCGCGTGCGACTGCATCCTCGTGCACGCGTTCGGCGCGAACGCCGAGGGTGCGACGTGCGCCGACACGCGTGGCAAGAGTCCCGGCGGGGTCATGTTCCCGCCGGTCGGCGGCTTCCACGTGTTCCACGCGACGAGCGAGCGCGCGAGCTGGGACTACGTCCTCGACGAGAAGAACCAGCTCGTCGCGGTCGTGAGCGGGCGCTACGCCGAGGGTGCGCGCAGCGAGAGCGTGCGGCTCGACGGGACGCTCGTCCAGAGCATCGCCGGCAAGGCCGTCCTGCGGATCGAGACGACGACGATGGCGAGCGCGACGCGCGCGCTCGCCGAGGGCGCCTCCGCCGACGACGTCGAGCTCGAGGACGTCGAGACGCGCTCCGTCACCCTGTGCGTGATCGGGGTCGGCGGCGCACCGACGCGGTGCCCGCTGCGCGACGTTCCACTTTTGCACGTGGTCGTCGTCGATCGGCCGGCGAGCGGCAAGGGGGCCGCGCGCGTCGAGACGCACGCCGACCTCACCGTCTCCGACGACGGCGTCGCGACCGTGAAGCACGTGAAGGGGCCGAGCGACGCCGCGCTGTCGGCCGTGATGGGCCCGCACAAGCTGTGGTGAGCGAGAGCGTGGGCGCACCGCCACACGACACGTGGCGGTGCAGCCACACGCGCGCCGCGATCGCGATCACGACAGGCGTTCGGTCGCGGAACACATCTTGCTCGCGCGCCGGTCGATGCGTTCCGTCCACCTCGTCGCAGCCATCGCGATCGTAGGGATCGCGCTCTTCGCCACTCCGATGACCCCGCGCGAGCGCGAGCGCGAGGACGCGCCGCCTCCGGCGCCGCCCGACGAGGCTTCGCTCAAAAGTGATCCGATCGCGGATCCGGTCGCCGATCCGATCCGCGCGCTGACGGCGCCGCCGATCGGCGCGCACCTCGGCTGGTGCCAGCGCGCGGGGTGCGACGTCGTCATCACGTTCGACGGGCCGGTGAACCAGCCGAAGGTGGTGTTCGATCCGCCGCAGGCCGGCAAGCTCGTGTGGCGCTCGCCGACCGAGCTCGTGTTCACGCCCGACAGGGGCGCGCTGCTCGCGGGGCACCACGTGGGCGTCAAGATCCCGGAGCTCGCGTGGGAGAGCACGGTGCACGTGCCGTACTTCGCCGCCGCCGGCAAGGTGGCGTCGTGGCCGGTCGAGCCGGGCCAGCCGCGGTTCGTCGCGCTGCTCAACGGCTTCGTGTCGCACCTCGGGCGCGGGCCGCTGTTCGCGCTGTACGACCAGCCGGTCGATCCCGCGGTGATCGGGCGCGGCCTCGAGGTCAAGGTCGGTGCGAAGAAGGTCGCCGCGCGCGTCGTGCGGCCGGCGTCGGGCGAGCAGGTGTACGACACCGCGATCCCGCTCGACCACATCGTCACGCTCGAGCTCGAGCGCATGCCGCCCGACGGCGAGACGGTGTCGATCGCGTTCCCGTCGCGCGACGACGCCGGGCCCGCGCCGCTCGTGAAGGAGCTCAGCGTCAACACGTCGCTGACGACGCCGGGCTTCGTCGACAACGCCGCCGCGGGCCGCACGCGCTCGGGGCGCGCGCCGCGCACGCCGCTCGACGCGAGCTTCAGCGTCGCGCTGTCGAACCAGATCACCGCGAAGCAGTTCGCGGCGCACGTCAGGCTCGATCCGCCGCCGCGGTCGATGCGCACGTACGTGAACGACTCGACGGGCGGCATCCACGCGTTGCTCGTGCCCGGCGTCCTCTACACGCTGACGCTCGACGCCGGGCTGAACGACGTCCTCGGGAACAAGCTGCGCGCGCCGGTCACCGCGACGTTCCGCGCCCAGGACGCGGCGCCCACGCTCGCGCTCCCCGACGACCTCGTCCTCGAGCACGGCCACATGAAGTTGCCGATCAAGGTGTCGAACCTCGGCGCGGCGACGCTCGTCGCGCAGAAGTTCGCGTCGGCGCAGGCGTGGATCGCGGCGCGCTCCGCCGGCCACCCGTGCACCGGCGACGAGCGCGCGCTCGATCTCGACGCGCCGCTCAACGAGACGGCGACGCGCGAGGCGGCGCTCGATCCGGGCCTGTACTGCCTGCAGGTCGCCGCGAAGGGGCGCGGCAGCGAGGCCGGCACCGACCCCTTGCACGACCGCGCGTACGTGCAGGTGTCGTCGGCCGGCGTGACGGCGAAGGTCGCCGACGGCGCCGTGTTCCTGTGGGCGACGAAGCTGTCGGATGCCTCGCCGCTCGCCGGCGCGCGCGTCGCGATCACCGACGCCACCGGCAAGACGCTCGCGAGCGGGACGGCCGCCGCCGACGGCACCGCGAAGCTCGCCGGCGCCGCGCTCGCCGACGCGTCGTTCGTGGCGATCAACGACGGCGAGCTCGTGATGCCGCTCGCCGACGCACGCCTGTCGCGCGCGCGGCAGTTCAACCTCGATCCGCAGATCGATCGCGCGACCGGCGCGGAACCGCTCGCGGCATCGCTGTTCACCGAGCGCGGCGTGTACCGCCCGGGCGAGACCGTGAGCTTCCGCGCCCTCGTCCGCGATCCGGACACCATGCGCGCGGCGACCGGCAAGCTCGACGTGCAGGTGCTCGACCCGCGCGGCGAGAAGCTCGGCGCGGCGGAGGTCGCGCTCGATGCGTTCGGCGGCGCGTCGCACGAGGTCGCGCTCGCGAGCGCGGCGCGCGTCGGCGAGTACACGATCCGCGCGACGCTCGGCGGCCGCACGTCGGTGCGCACGTTCCGCGTCGAGGAGTACCGCGTGCCGACGTTCCAGGTCGCGGTCGACACCGACGAGGCGTGGTCGGCGCGGACGCCGGCGCGCGCGACGGTCTCGGCGACGTACCTGCACGGCGGCGCGCTCGCCGGGCGCGAGCTGCGGTGGGAGCTGTCGCGCACCGCCGAGCCGTTCGCGCCGGCCGGCTTCAAGGGCTTTCTGTTCGATGCCTCCACGGTGCGCGCGAGCTCGCCGGAGTCGCTGACGCGCGGCACGGCGCGCCTCGACGGCCAGGGCCGGTTCGTCGTGCCGGTCGTGCCCGACCACGCGTCGAAGGCCGGCCCGATGCGCTACGTCGTCGAGGCGTCGGTCGCCGACGTCGATCGCCAGGCCTACGCGGGGCGCGCGACGCGCGTCGTGCACCCGGCCGACGTCTACGTCGGCATCGCGCCGCCCCCGCGCAACCTGTTCGCCGCCGGCGACACGCTGACGGTGCCCGTCGTCGCGGTCGCGCCCGACGGTGCGGCGCGGCCCGGCGTCGACGTCGCGGTCGTCCTCGAGCGCATCGACCACCACGGCGCGACGCGGCTCGCGGGTCACGAGACGCAGCGCATCCACACGCCGATCGCGACCGTGGTGAAGACCTGCACGGTCGCGACGAAGGCGCGCGCCGTCGAGTGCAAGCTCGCGATCCCCGAGGCCGGCGAGTACGTCGTGCGCGCGACCGCGACCGATGCGAAGCGCCGCCCCGTCGAGGCCGCGTTCCGGATCGCCGCGTCGGGCCCGAACGCCGTCGCGTGGCCGCGCTTCGACAACGAGCGCATCTCCGTCGTCGCCGACAAGGCGAGCTACCAGGTCGGCGACGTCGCGCGCCTCCTGATCCAGAGCCCGTTCCCGAAGGCGAAGGGCCTGCTCGCGATCGAGCGCGGCGGCGTCGTCGAGCACCGGCTGTTCGAGATCGACAACGACACGCCGGAGGTGAAGGTGCCGATCACGGCGGCGCACGTGCCGAACATCTACGCGTCGGTCGTGATCCTGCGCGGCCGCATCCACGACGCCGTCGACGCGACCGGCTTCCAGACCGGCGCGCCGGCGTTCCGCATGGGGTACGCCGAGCTGCGCGTCGAGCCGCGCGCCCACAAGCTCGACGTCGAGGTGACGCCCGCGACGGCGAAGGCCGCGCCGGGCAGCACGGTCGCGGTCGACCTCGCGGTGCGCGACGCCGCCGGTGCGCCGCGCGCCGGCCAGGCGACGGTGATGGTCGTCGACGAGGCCGTCCTCGGCCTCACGCGCTTTCGCACGCCGGACCCGATCGCCGAGATGTTCGCGCCGCGGCCGCTCGCGGTGCGCACCGGCGAGAGCCGCCTCGACCTCCTCGCGTCGCGGCGCTCGCGGCGCGAGCAGGTGTTCCCCGGCGGCGACGGCGGCGACGGCGGCGGCGGCGGCGGCGGCGCGGCGGCGCGCGCGCTCGAGAAGCTCGACCTGCGGCGCATGTTCAAGAGCACCGCCTACTACAACGCCGCGGTCCCGATCGGCGCCGACGGGCGCGCGCGGATCACGTTCCAGCTGCCGGACAACGTCACGACCTACCGCGTGATGGCGGTCGTCGTCGACGGCGAGACGCGCGCCGGCGCGGGTCAGGCCGCCGTCCTGGCGCGAAAGCCGCTGATGGTGCAGCCCGTGCTGCCGCGCTTCGTCAGCCCCGGCGACCGCCTGCGCCTCGAGGCGCGCGCGTTCAACGGCACCGATGCCAAAGGTGTGGCGGAGCTCGCGGCGACGTTCCGCGGGCTGGTGCTGGAGGCCGGCGCGGCGCCGGCGGCGTCCGCCGAGGTCGCCGGTGGGAAGGACGCGGCGTTCGGGTGGAACGTCGTCGTGCCCGACGACGCGACCGGCGAGGTCACCGTCCGGCTCGCGGGCAAGCTCGGTGCGGCGAGCGACGCCGTCGAGGTCAAGCTCCCGGTCGTCGACCCGGGCAAGAAGCGCAAGATCGTCGTGCAGCGGCTCGTGAGCGGCGGCGACAAGCTCGTCGTGCCGCTCCCCGCGGAGCGCCTGCCGGGCACGCTCGCCGTCGAGCTCCTCGCGTCGACGACGGCGCTGTCGCAGCTGAAGGACGCCGTCGCGTACCTCATGGACTACCCGAACGGCTGCATCGAGCAGACGACGAGCACCGCGTACCCGCTCGTCGTCCTCGGGGACCTGTTGCCCGAGATGGGCGTCACCGTCGACGCGGGGAAGCTGCGCGAGTTCTCCGAGGCGGGGGTGAAGAAGATCCTGTCGTTCCAGACCGCGGCGGGCGGCCTGTCGTACTGGCCCGGCGGCACGCAGCCGCACGCGTTCGCGACGGCGTTCGGCCTGACGGCGCTGATCGAGGCGAAGAAGCGCGGCTACGACGTCCCGGCGCCGGCGCTCGCGCGCATGGCCGACTTCCTCGAGCTGTCGCTGCGCTCGGGCGCGATCACCGGCGAGATGCCGCACGGCTCGATGGCCGACGCCGACACGCGCGCGCTGTTCGTGATGACGCTCGGCCGCCTCGGCCGCCCGCAGGCCTCCTACATCTCGACGCTGTGGGCGCAGCGCGACAAGCTGACGCCGTTCGGGCTGTCGTTCCTCGCCGCGGCGGTCGCCGAGGGCGGCGCCGACAAGGCGATGCTCGGCCCGATCCTCGCCGCGATCCGCGAGGCCGGCACCGAGGAGACGAGCCAGCTGCACTACGATCCGAAGGCCGGCGCCGGCCGGGCGCGCGACGACTGGTCGATGGGCTCGCACCTGCGCACCCACGCCGGGGCGCTGCTCGCGTTCACCAGCGAGAAGGCGGCCGACCGCACCGTGGCGTCGAAGCTGCTCACCGGCCTGCTCGCGCGGCAGCGCGGCGGCATGTGGGGCAACACGCAGGAGAACGTGTTCGGCATCATGGCGATCGCGCAGCTCGTCGGGACGGCGTCGGCGGACGCGCCGGAGGTCGGCGTCAAGGTCAACGGCGTCGCGCTCGACAAGGCGCGGATCCTGGCGACGTCGAAGCGCGGCGTGCGCGTCGAGCTGCGCGAGGCCGACCTGCCGAGGGGCGCCGACACCGTGGCGCTCGAGCTCACGAGCGGCGGCAAGCCGGTGTTCGCGACGATGCGCGTCGAGTACATCGCGAAGCTCGACGCGGTGTCGCGCGCGCCGCGCTCCGCCGGCTTCACGGTGTCGCGCCGCTACGAGACGCTCGACGGCGCACCGCTCGACCGCAAGATCAAGCTGGGCTCGCTCGTGCGCGTGCGGGTGCGCGTCGACGCTGCGGCGGCGAACCACTACGTCGCGATCGACGACAAGCTCCCCGCCGGCCTCGAGCCGCTCAACGCGGCGCTCGCGACGACGGAGACGGTCGCCGCCGGCGCGGTGACGCCGCAGCTCCGGCGCGCGCTCGACCGCCTCTCCTACAGCGAGCTGCGCGATGCGCGCGTCGCCTTCTTCGTCGACGAGATGCCCGCCGGCAGCTACGACTTCGTCTACGTCGCCCGCGCCACCACCCCCGGCACCTTCATCCGCCCGGCGGCGAGCGCCGAGGCGATGTACCAGACCGACGTCGCCGGCTCGAGCGCGATCGATGACATCGTCGTCGAGTAGCGAAGCCCCGGAGCGGAATCGTCGCGACGACGGCGCCGTCGCTCCGTGCGCCCGTATCGCGGCTCAGCGTCCAGGCGACGAGCGCTGCGTCGCTTCAGGCGATCGCATCGCAGCGCCGGAGCGTCGCGACGATGACCGCTGCGACGACGAGCACGCCGTCGATCCGGGCGATCGCATCGCAGCTCCGGAGCGGCCCGTCGGAGCGCCGGCGTCGCATCGCCGGGCGCGCGTGCTGCGGTGGTGTGCGCGCCGCCGGCCCGCGCGGCGGCGCTGGGTGCGCTGGATCGCCGTCGCGGCGGCGGCGGTCGCGGCGCTGCCGTGCGCGCTGGTCGTGGCGATCCAGGTGGTCGCGCGCTGCGGGAGCTATCCGGTCGAGGACCTCGCGCCGCCGCGCGGGTCGACGCGCATCCACGATGCGAGCGGGCGCCTGCTGCGCGAGGACGTCGCGGGTGGAGCGCGCTCGCGCTGGGTGCCGCTCGCGCAGATCTCGCCGATCGTCGTGGCGGCGACGATCGCGACCGAGGACGCGCACTTCCGCGACCACGGCGGGGTGCGGTGGCGCAGCGTCGCGCGCGCGACGGGGCAGTTGCTCGCGCACCGGCGCGTCGTCTCCGGCGCGTCGACGATCACGATGCAGGTCGTGCGCCTCGTCCACCCGCACGGGCGCGGCGTCACCGGCAAGCTCGGCGAGATGGTGGATGCGCTGCGGCTCGAGCGCGCCGTCGACAAGGACGCGATCCTCGAGCAGTACCTCAACCGCTCGCCGTTCGGCGCGAACACGATCGGCGTCGAGGCCGCGAGCCAGCGCTACTTCGGCAAGCCGAGCCTGCACCTGTCGCTCGCCGAGGCGGCGCTGCTCGCCGGCCTGCCGCAGGCGCCGTCGCGCCTCGATCCGCTCGTCAACCCCGGCGCCGCCCGCGCGCGCCAGGAGCTGGTGCTGGCGCGCATGGTCGACGCCGGCGTCCTCGACGACGCCGCCCGCCGCGCCGCGCTCGCCGAGCCGCTGCGCTTCGTGCCCGCCCCACCGCCGCCCGCGGCGATGCACTTCACCGACTGGGTGCTCGCGCAGCCCGACGTCCCGGCGGGCGACGTCGCGACCACGCTCGACGGCGAGCTCCAGGCCGACGTCGAGCGCATGGTCGCCGATCACGTCGCGCAGCACCGCGTCGCCGGCATGACGCACGCCGCGGTCGTCGTCCTCGACAACGCCGCGTGCACCGTGCGCGCGATGGTCGGCTCGCCGGGCTACACCGACCCGCGCGCCGGCGCCGTCAACGCCGCGCTCGCGCGCCGCCAGCCCGGCTCGACGCTGAAGCCGTTCACGTACGCGCTCGCGTTCGAGGGCGCGACGTCGCCGGCCACCGCGCTCCCCGACGTCGAGACGCGCTACGGCGGCGCCGACGGCTACCTGTACGCGCCGAGGAACTACACGGACACCTACGCCGGGCCCGTCCTCGCCGGGGACGCGCTCGCGCGCAGCCTCAACGTCCCGGCCGTGCGCCTGCTCCGCACCGTCGGGCCGGCGGCGCTGCTCGATCGCCTGCACGCGCTCGGCGTCGCCTCGCTCGACAGGCCGGCGGCGCACTACGGCCTCGGCCTCACCCTCGGCGACGGCGAGGTCACGCTGCTCGAGCTCGCGCAGGCGTACGCGGCGCTCGCGCGCGGCGGCCTGTCGTGCGTCGCGACGCCGTTCGCCTCACCCCACGGTTCACGAGGCCCCAGAGACGAGGTCCAGCGCGTGTTCTCGCCGCAGATCAGCTGGCTCGTCGGCGACGTCCTCACCGACGAGACCATCCGCGCCTCCGCGTTCGGCCCGAGCAACGCGCTCATGCTCGGCTACCCGGTCGCGGTGAAGACGGGCACCAGCTCGAACTGGCGCGACAGCTGGACGATCGGCTACACGCCGCGCGTCACCGTCGCCGTGTGGGCGGGCGACGCGTCGGGCCGCCCGATGAACCGCCTCGCCGGGGTCGCCGGTGCCGGGCCGCTGTTCGCGCGCGTGATGAACCGCGTCGCCGGTTCGCACCCACCGCGAGAGCGCGAGCCCGCGCCGCCCGGCATCGCGCAGGTCGAGGTGTGCGCCGTCTCCGGCAAGCGCCCCGGGCCCCACTGCGCGCACACGCGCTCGGTGCACGTCCTCGCCGAGCACGTCCCATCGGAGGCGTGCGACTGGCACCGCGACGTCGCGATCGATCGCCGCAACGGCCTGCGCGCCGGCCCCGGCTGCCCCGCGCGCTTCGTCGAGCACCGCTCGCTCGAGGTCCTGCCGTCGCTGTACGCCGCGTGGCTCGCGTCGCGCGGCGGCGATCGCGCCGCCGCGTACTCGCCCCTCTGTCCGGCGAGCGGACTCATCGCCGGCACGCCGGTCGTGACGTTCCCGCGCCCCGGCGAGGTGTTCCTCGTCGAGCCCGGCTACGCCGCCGAGACGCAGACCGTCGCGCTCACCGCCGAGCTCGATCCGCCGGCGGCCGGCGTCACGTGGCTCGTCGACGGCCGCGTCGTCGGCAGCGCTGCGCAGGCGCCCTACGCGCTCCCCTGGCAGCTCCGCCGCGGGCCGCATCGCGTCGAAGCGATCGCCGCAGGCCGCACCTCGACGGCCGTCGAGTTCGAGGTGCGCTGACCGCGCGCACGCGGGTTGCTTCGCTTCGAGGTCATGAAGCGACTCATCTCCACCCTCCTCATCGGTCCCCTGACGCTCGCCGCCCCGTTCGCCGCCGCGGACAGCGTCAAGATCGAGGACCTCCCGAAGGCCGCGCAGGACACCGTGAAGCGCGAGGTCAAGGACGGCAACATCACCGACATCGATCGTCAGACGAAGGCAGACGGCAACGTCGTCTACGACGTCGACTACATGACGAAGGACAACCAGAAGTACGAGCTCGACGTCTCCGCCGACGGGAAGCTCCTGAAGAACGAGAAGAGCGGCGAGAAGCCGGAGATGCCGGGCGAGGAGGAGAAGGGCGAGAAGGGCGAGAAGGGAGAAAAGGGAGAGAAAGGCGACATGCAGCAGAACCCGCAGGACATGGGGGACCCGCACGGCCACGATGCGCCGCAGGATCCGGGCGACCAGGGCCCGCAGCAGTAGCCGCGGCGATCAGGCCGTCGCGTCGAGCGCGTCGGCGAGGACGCCGACGAGCGTGTCGATCTCGGCCTTCTCCGTGATGAACGGCGGCGCGAGCTGGATCGTGTCGCCGCCGTAGCGGACGTACACGCCCTTCGCGAGGCACTTCATCGCGACCTCGTAGGGGCGCCGTGCCGGCTCGCCGGGGAGGGCGTCGAGCGTGAGGCCGGCCGCGAGGCCGAAGCTGCGGATGTCGGTGAGGTGCTTGCGCCCCCTCAGCGCGTGCACCTGGTCCGCGAAGTACGGCGCGAGCTCGCGCACGCGCTCGAGGGCCTTGCTCTGCACGAGCAGGTCGAGCGCCGCGACGCCCGCCGCGCACGCGACCGGGTGCGCCGAGTACGTGTAGCCGTGGGCGAACTCGAGCATGTAGTCGGGGCCGCCCGTCGCCATGAAGGTGTCGTAGATCTCCTTCTTCGCGACGACGGCGCCGAGCGGCTGCGCGCCGTTCGTGACCTGCTTCGCGAGGTTCAGGAGATCCGGTGTGACGCCGAACGCCTCCGCACCGGTGAACGCGCCCGTGCGCCCGAAACCGGTGATGACCTCGTCGAAGATGAGCAGGATGTTGTTCGCCGTGCAGATGTCTCGCAGCCGCTGCAGGTAGCCGACCGGCGGGATGACCACGCCGGCCGAGCCGGCGAACGGCTCGACGATCACGGCCGCGATGTTCGACGCGTCGTGCAGCGCGATCAGGCGCAGGAGGTCGTCGGCGAGCTCGGCGCCCTTCGCCGGCTGGCCGCGCGTGAACGCGGCGGTCTTGTCGGTGAGCGCGAGCTGCGTGTGCGGCAGGTGGTCGGCCTCGAGCGTCTGGCCGAACGTCTTGCGGTTCCCGACGATGCCGCCGACGGAGATGCCGCCGAAGTTGACGCCGTGATAGCCCTTCTCGCGCCCGATCAGCCGCGTCTTCGTGCCCTGCCCCTTCGCGCGCCAGTACGCGCGCGCCATCTTCAGCGACGTGTCGGCCGACTCGGAGCCCGAGCCGGTGAAGAACACGTAGTCGAGCCCCGCCGGCGTGAGCTCCTTGATCTTGTTCGCGAGTGCGAACGACGCCGGGTGGCCGTACTGGAACGCCGGCGCGTAGTCGAGCGTCGCGACGGCGCGGCTCACCGCCTCGGTGATCTCGCGGCGCGCGTGGCCCAGGCCGCAGCACCACAGGCCCGACAGCCCGTCGAAGATCTTCTTCCCGTCGCTGTCGGTGTAGTACGCGCCCTCCGCGCTCACGATCATGCGCGGGTGTGCCTTGAACTGCCGGTTGCCGGTGAACGGCATCCAGTGCGCATCGAGCCAGGCTGCGTCGGTGCGCGTCTTCTTCGGGTCGGGCTGATCCATCAGCCGGACCCTACCACCGTCAGCAGGGGCCGCAGGCGTACTTGCTGTTCCCGCACGACTTCGGGAGCGCTCCGCCCGGGCACGTCGTCTCGCAGAACTCGCCGGTGCCCTCGCAGCGCACCGTGCAATCACCGACGCAGGTGAAGTAGCAGTCCGCCTTGCCGGTGCAGTGCGCGGCGCTGCCCGTGCCGAGCGTGAACACGCACTCCGCGTCGTCGGCGCACGTCACCGTCGACAGGTCGCCGACCGTCATCGGCTCCGCCGGGCGCTCGACCTGCTGGACGCGGCCGCACTCGCTGTTGTCGAGGCACATGATGTTGCTCTTCGCGCCGCCGCTGCCCCGACACTTCGAGTTGTTGTAGCACTCGAGCGTGAGCGCCTGGATCGCCGAGCCCTCGCACTTCGCGTTGTTGTTGCACGTCAGCTTGCAGGCGCCGCCGCCGCAGTCGGCCTGGCAGTCCTGCGAACAGCTACACGACTGCTGCGTGCACACGCAGTCGTCGCCCATGAGGCACATGGCCGGGTCCCCCGGTTGGAGGTCCTCGCCGCCACACGCTGCGAGCACGAAGAAGCCAGCGATGAATGCAACCCTCATTCGAGGACGTCACAACACGTCTCGTGCCAATGCGAGATCGAGCACTTGCGCGCGATTTCCGGGGGCGGTGACCCACAAGATCCGCGGTGCCCTGTCGACGCCAACCCCCAGGCGCGCACGCACATGGGAGGATACGCGCGCACCGCGATCCCACCGGCGCGCTGGCTCGTAACGAGCTGCGGGGGAAGATGTCCTGGCACCACCGAACCCTGCTCGCCGCGTGCGCCGTCGTGGCGCTGGCGCTGACCGCCCAAAGCGCCGCGGCGCATCCGATCGACACCGGCTACCTGCGCGTCGACGCCGTCGCGGGCGGCTACGCGATCGCGCTCGACCTCGACGTCGAGCTCGCCGGTCGGTTCCTCGGCTCCGCGCGGCGCCTCGACGCGGACGACCTCGCGCGCGGCGCGGAGGCGCTCGCCGAGGCGACGTACCGGCGCGCGGCGATCGCGACGGACGAGGGCGCGTGCCAGTGGACCGCCGGCGAGGTGACGCTCGACGGCCGCACCGCGAGCCTGACCGCGCGCGCCGCGTGCCCCGCCGGCGTCAGCGCTGCACGCTGGGCGCTGCCGTTCGTGCGCGATCCGCTCGTGCCGTCGACGTTCCAGCTGCTCGCGCGCGCCGGCGCCGACGGTGTCACCATCGTCGAGCGCGGCGCGCGCGTGCTCGAGCTCGGCGGGCCCGGCGGCGACGCGCCCGACCTGCGCTTCTCCGCGTTCGTCGCGTCGGGCATCGCCCACATCGGCGCCGCGCCGAGCGAGTGGCGCGAGGGCCTCCCCGACGGCATCGACCACATCCTGTTCGTGCTCGCCCTCGTGCTTGCGGGTGGCACGCTCGCGCAGCTCGCCGGCACGATCACCGGCTTCACCCTCGGGCACTCGATCACGCTCGCGATCGCGGCGCTCGGCATCGTGCGCCCGCCCGCGGGCCTCATCGAGCCGCTGATCGCGCTCACGATCGTCGCGACCGCGGCGACCTCGCTCGCGCGCGGCGGGCGCCCGTCGCCGCACCGCTGGAAGATCGCGCTCGCGTTCGGCCTCATCCACGGCTTCGCGTTCGCGAACGCGCTCGCCGGGCTCGAGCTGTCCGGACCGCGGACGGTCGTCGCGCTGTTCGGCTACAACCTCGGCGTCGAGCTCGGGCAGCTCGTGATCCTCGTCGCCATCCTGCCGCTGCTCCTGTGGCTCGAGCGGCACCCGAAGCTGCGCGCCCTCGCGATCCCGTCCGCCGCCGCCGCGATCGCGCTCGCCGGGACGTACTGGTTCCTCCAGCGCATCTGAGCCGGGTCACAGCGAGAGCACGAGGTCGACGGTCGCCTCCCCGACCTCGCAGCCGTCCTCGGCCGTGTTGCCCTCGAAGATCACCACCGATGCCGTCGCGATCGTGCCGAGCGGCGGTGCGGCGGTGTCGTCGACCTGCTGATCGATCCCGCACGCGAGCTCCGCGCCGTTCGGTACCGCCGCCGCCCACGCGAGGAGCGTGCTCTCCTTCGCGCACCCGAAGGTGTCGAGGTCGAGCTCGATCGCGAGCGGCGCCTCGGTCGCATCGC
Organism: Deltaproteobacteria bacterium; assembly: GCA_019637375.1. GTDB lineage: Bacteria > Myxococcota_A > Polyangia > Haliangiales > Haliangiaceae > JABFXX01. The sequence continues at coordinate 44,778 of JAHBVW010000009.1, forward strand.
ACAGGACGGCGAGGCGCGCCGCGACGAGCCCCGTCTCCGGGATCTCGGCGGCGACGTGGACGACGCCCGGCCGAGCGATCGCGAACAGCTCCTGGATCTCGACCGGCACCTCCACCGTGCCGCGGATCGTCACGCCCGTGGTGCAGCCCGTGAGGGCGAGGAGCAAGAGCAGGCGACGCATGCGCTGGGGACGGACGAGCGCCGCCCGCTTGCGCCGGGATCGCCGAGCGCCGCGATCTACAAGCCGAAAGTGCCGCGGCGCAGGAACTGCCCGCGGCCCTGCTTCTGCTTGCCGACCCACCGATCGTCCTCGACGATCAGCTCGCCGCGCGACAGCACGTGCGACGGGCTCGCCGGGACCACGCGGCCCTCGAACGGCGAGTAGTCGACGCGCATGTGCAGCGTGTCGACGCCGAGCCGCTTCTCGCGCCTGGGGTCCCACACCACGACGTCCGCATCCGCGCCGACGGCGAGCGTGCCCTTCTTGCCGTACATGCCGAAGATCTTCGCCGGCGCCGTCGACGTGATCTCGACGAACCGGTTGATCGAGATCTTGCCGGCGACGACGCCTTCCCACAGGAGGTGCAGGCGCGTCTCGACACCCGGCATCCCGTTCGGGATCTTCGAGAAGTCGTTGCGGCCGAGCTCCTTCTGGTCCTTCATGCAGAACGGACAGTGGTCCGTCGCGACGACCTGCAGGTCGTAGTTGCGCAGGCCGCGCCACAGGTGGTCGTGGTGGTGTTTCGGGCGCAGCGGCGGCGTGCACACGTAGCCGGCGCCCTTCCACTCGTCGTCGGGGTCGCCGCGCAGATCGTCTTCGCTACAGAACAGGTACTGCGGGCAGGTCTCCGCGTACGTCGGCAGGCCGCGGTCGCGCGCCTCCATCACGCGCTCGAGCGCGCGCTGCGCCGACAGGTGCACCATGTACACGGGCACGCCGGCCATCTCGGCCAGCGCGATCGCGCGCTCGGTGCCCGTGGCCTCGGCGGCCTCGGGGCGCGTCAGCGCGTGGTACACGGGCGCCGTGCGGCCGGCGGCGAGCGCCTTCTGCACGAGCACGTCGATCGGCAACCCGATCTCGGCGTGCATCGTGATCAGCGCGCCGAGCTCGCCCGCGCGCTGCATCGCGCGGAAGATCTGCTGATCGTCGACGAGGAACACGCCCGGGTAGGCCATGAACATCTTGAACGACGTGATGCCCTCGCGGACCATCGCCGCCATCTCCTCGAGCGTCCCCGGGTTGGCCTCCGTCATGATCATGTGGAAGCCGTAGTCGATCGCCGCCTTGCCCTCCGCCTTCGCGAACCAGGCGTCGAGGCCGGCGCGCATCGAGGTGCCCTTCGACTGGATCGCGAAGTCGACGATCGTCGTCGTGCCGCCGTGCGCCGCCGCGACGCTGCCGGTGTCGAAGTCGTCCGACGCCGTCGTGCCGCCGAACGGCAGGCTCATGTGCGTGTGGCAGTCGATGCCGCCGGGCATGACGTACTGCCCGGTCGCGTCGATGATCTGATCCGCGTTGCCGAGCTCGGTCGCCGTCTGCGTGCCGTGCGCGACGAGCGCGGCGACCTTGCCGCCCTCGAGCCAGACGTCGGCCGCGAACGTGTCGCTCGCGGTGACGACGGTGCCGCCCCTGATCAGCGTGCGGGTCATGTCAGTCCTCCACGAGCGGGCCGTACGCGTCGGGGCGGCGGTCGCGGAAGAACTGCCAGGTGCGGCGGACCTCCTCGATCATGTCGAGGTCGAGCTCGCCGACGACGAGCTCGTCCTGGTCGCGGCTGCCCATCGCGACGAACTGACCGCGCGGGTTCACGAAGTACGACTGCCCGTAGAACTCGCCGATGTTCCACGGCGCCTCGGTGCCGACGCGGTTGATCGCGCCGACGTAGTAGCCGTTCGCGACCGCGTGCGCGGGCTGCTCGAGCTTCCACAGGTACTCGCTGAGGCCCGCGACCGTCGCCGACGGGTTGTAGACGATCTCCGCGCCGGCGAGGCCGAGCGCGCGCGCCCCCTCGGGGAAGTGGCGGTCGTAGCAGATGTACGCGCCGATCGTCGCGTACCGCGTCTTGAACACCGGGTACCCGAGGTTGCCCGGCTTGAAGTAGTACTTCTCCCAGAAGCCGCTCGTCTGCGGGATGTGGGTCTTCCTGTACTTGCCGAGGTACGAGCCGTCCGCGTCGAGGATCGCGGCGGTGTTGTAGTAGACGCCGGCCTGCTCGCGCTCGTAGAGCGGCACGACCATCGCCATCTGGTACTTCTGCGCGAGCGGGATGAGCTTCTCGAGCGTCGGGCCCGGCACGGGCTCGGCCGCGTCGTACCAGCGCTTGTCCTGGCCGGGACAGAAGTAGGGCCCGTTGAAGATCTCCTGCAGGCAGAGGATCTGGACGCCCTTCTTGCCGGCCTCGTGGATCATCGGCAGGTGCTTCTCGAGCATCGCTGCCTGGATCTCGGCGACCGACTTCGACTCGTCGTTGATGGGGTTCGAGGCCTGGATCAGGCCGGAGATGACTTTGCGCGCCATGGTCGTGTCCTCTGGGTCCCTTAGTTCGTGACGAGCGTCGACGTCTCCTTCGAGATGTCGCCCTTCCAGGTCTCGGTGTCCTTGTTCGAGCGGCTGCGCGCCGCTTCTTTAGCGTCACGTGCCGACTTCTGGCGGTCGACGAGGTCGTGGTGCGTCGTGAAGTACGGCAGGCTCTTGCCGACGAACTCGCGGATGTTCGTGAACTTGTGATCGGTCATGAACTTCGCGAGCTCGTCCTTCAGCTCGCTGATGATCTCGTAGCCGCGCAGCATCGCGCCGGTGCACACCTGCACCGTCGACGCGCCGAGCAGGAAGAACTGCGCCGCGTCGAAGCCGGTCTCGATGCCGCCGATGCCGCTGATCGCGACGCCGGGGTTCGCGCGCGCGACCTCCATCACCTGGCGCAGCGCGATCGGGCGCACCGCCTGGCCCGAGTAGCCGCCGGGGACGCTGTGGCCCTCGACGGTCGGCAGCGGGCGCAGCGTCTTCAGGTCGATGCCGCACACGCTGAGGATCGTGTTGATCATCGCGATGCCGTCGGCACCCGCGCGCAGCGCCGCGCCGGCCGGCACCGTCGGATTACCCACGTTCGGCGTCATCTTCGCCCACACCGGGATCCGCGCGACCTCCTTCACCCAGCCGACGACCTCCTCGACGATGTCCGGGTTCTCACCCATCGCCATCCCCATCTTCCGCTCGGGCAGGCCGTGCGGACAGCTGAGGTTCAGCTCGAACCCGTCGACGCCGGTCTCCTGCGTCTCGCGCACGATCTGCTGCCACGCCTCCTTGCGGTACTCCTCCATGATCGACGCGATCAGGATCTTGTTCGGGTAGTTCTTCTTCAGCTGCTTCAGGTCATCGAGCCAGTCCTGGTACGGCCGGTCGCTGATCAGCTCGATGTTCTGGAACCCGATGACGTCATCGGTCCCGCGCCCACGCAGCTTCGCGTACCGCGGCGCCGTGTTGATGACCTTGCTCGCATCGATCGAGAACGTCTTGCACACCATCCCACCCCACCCGAGGTCGTACGACCGCGCGATCACCTTCCCGTTCGTACCGGGCGGTCCAGATCCGAGGACGAACGGGTTGTCGAACTTCATGCCATTCACGGTGATGGATAGATCAACGGTCACGTCGCCTCGCTCCTGTTGGGGGGAAACCGGTGGAGAAACTGGTTGGCTAACATAGCCCCAAAGCCGGCCTCAGCGTTCGTGTGCCGATGCTAGATTCGTCGACATGGGCAGTGAGTTGGGTGGGCGTGCGCCGGCGGCCCTTACCGTGTCTCACTCGCTCGACGTCGACCCGTCGTCCGGTGCAACGAGCCTCCGCGTCGGCATCCCGTGCACGCCGGGCCGCGACGGTTTCGGGCCGGCCATCTCGCTGACCTTCACCAACTCCTCGGGCAACTCGGCCTTCGGGATCGGGTGGGCGCTCTCGAGCTGGCCCGCGATCGGGATCGACCTCACCGAGCGTGCGCCGCGGTGGGATGGTCGCGACGATCTTCAGTGGGGAGGCCAGGAGCTGGTCGTGCTCCTCGACCGCGAGGTGGATGCGTGGCGACCGCGCATCCGGACCGAGGGGCCGTGGCAGGTCACGACGTATCGGACCCGTCGAGGAGGGCGCAAGTCGCGGGTCGAGCGATGGACGGACCGCGCATCGGGTCGGATCCACTTCCGCACGTGGGATGCGGGGGGTGTCGTCACGATCTACGGCGCGCGGCCCGGCGCCACCGCACGGATCGCAGACCCCGAGGATGAGCTCCGCACGCTCGCGTGGCTCCCCGAGCTCCAGCTCGATCGCCACGGCAACGCGATCTGGTTCGAGTATGCGCCCGAGACCCTCGACGGCGTCGATCGCACCGCGTCGTTCGAGCCGCGCCGACCCGCGGCGGCGCAGCGCTACCTGAAGCGGATCCTCTACGGCAACAGCGTCCCCCTGGCGATCTCGGATGCGGTGCTCGCGGGTTCGCCACCGCCGGAGATCCGGTGGCACCTCCAGGCGATCATCGACTACGGCGACCACGAGGACCGCGACGCACCGGGTCCGACGCCGAACCGTCCGTGGCCTGCGCGGCGAGATCCGTTCACGAGCTGCCGCGGCGGCTTTCCGGTGCGGACCCACAGGCTGGCTCGACGGATCATGTGGGCGCACCACTTCGACGAGCTCGGACCGACGCCCGTCGTCGTCGGCGCGATGTCGCTGGAGCACGACGAGCGCAGCGACGGCACGATGCTGACCGCGATCCGGGAGCACGGCTACCGTCGCTGTGTCGACGGCACGACTGCGACGCGTGCGGTGCCCGCGCTGCGGATGGCCTATGCGGCCGCGCGCCCGGAGACGGGGTTCCGGCCTGCTCCGGACACGGTCGCGGTGACCTCGCGAACCGCCGCATCGCACCGCTTCGTCGACTTCCACGGCGAAGGCCTGCCCGGCATCCTCTCCGAGCACGACCGCAGCTGGCTCTATCAAGCGAACCTGGGCGGTGGCCGGTTCGGCCCTCAGGTCGTCGTCGCCGAGCGCCCCGCCGTCACCCTCGACACGTTCACGCTGGGCGATCTCGACGGCAACGGCGATCTCGATCTCTCCCAGCTCGCCGGCCGCGCGGCCGGGCTGTTCGAGTTTGCGCGCGAGGACGTCCAATGGCGCGAGTTCCGTCCGTTCGCCGCGTTCCCTCACGTCGAGGCGCTGGGCGGCCGTGCGCAGTGGGTCGACCTCAACGGCGATGGCCGGCCCGATCTCGTCGTGGCCAAGACCGACTCCCTGGTGTGGTTCCCGTCGGAGGGTGACGGGTTCGGCGCTCCGTGCGAGCTTCCGCTTCCGGGTGGCGTGGCCGGAGCTCCGACGGTGGGCGCGGATCTGTCGTTGCGACTGTTCTTCGCCGACATGAACGGCGATGGACTCGCCGACCTCGTGCGCGTCGGCAATGGCTCGATCGAATACTGGCCATCTCTAGGCAATGGCTTGTTCGGTGAGTCGGTCGTGATGGAGGACGTGCCGCAGTTCTCGGACTGCGACCTCGACGCGCGCCGGCTTCGCTTCGTCGACCTCGACGGGAGTGGCACGACCGACCTCGTCTACCTCGGCGAGGGCGAGATCACGTGCTGGATCAATGCGGCGGGAAACCGCCTCGTCCCGGGGCCACGACTGACGGGCCTCCCGCGACTCGACAATCTCTCGGACGTCGCCGTCATCGACTTTCTCGGCGACGGAAGGCCATGCCTGGTGTGGATCAATCCGCTCCCGGGCTGCGCTCCGATCGCCTATCTCCCGCTGACGACCACCTTGCGGCCGCGCGTGCTCGTCGAGCTCGACGACTCTCGTGGGAAGCTGACCCGCCTCGAGTACGCGAGCTCGGCGACACACTATCTGCGGGCCCGCGACCTCGGCAGGCCCTGGGCGACGCGTCTGCCCGCGCACGTCATCGTGGTCGACCGGCTCGAGATCCTCGACGCCATCAGCGGCTGCCGCACCGTGCGACGGTATGCGTACCACGACGGTTACTTCGACGGCGACGAGCGCGAGTTCCGCGGGTTCGGACGCGTCGACGTTCGCGACACGGCGAGCGCGGAGGATGGTGCGCGCGAGCCCGCGTTCTCGACGCCGTCCTTGACCCGGACGTGGTTCCACCTCGGAACGCCGATGTGGAATCACCATCGTCCGACCGAGACCTACGGCGGCGACAACGCGTGGCTGCCTCCGCACGTGATCGAGCCCGAAGTCGGCGACGTCGATGATGGCTTGCGAAGTCTCGCCGGTCAGGTGATCCGGCGAGAGGTGTGGAGTGTGGTCGAGCACGAGCGCACGGGGGAACACCCGATCCAGGTCCATCGACAGTGTCACGCGCTGCGCGAGGTCCAGCCGCGCTCCGGGGACATGGCCGCCGCGTTCGAGACGTTCCTCGCGGAGAGCGTGACCGAGGTCTACGAACAGCAGCCCGAAGACCCGCGGACGACGCACGAGCTCGTGCTCGACGTCGACGAATTCGGCTCGCCGACTCGCACCGCCTCGATCGGCTATGCGCGCAGGTCGCCGCCGGCGGGTGCACCCGAGGCACAGCTCCGAGATCACATCATCATCGAGAGCCATCGCGCGGCGCACCTCGACGAACCGCACCGGTTCGAGCTCGACATCCCCGTCGAGGGCCGGCGCTACGAGCTCGCGGGCATCGCTCCTGGCGCGAGCGGTTGGTTCGAGCACGCTCAGCTCCGATCGCCGGCCGTCGACGCCGCGCTCGCCGCTCCGTCGCCTCATCACGAGGAGGTCGCCGAGGCCGCCGCCGTGACCGCGCGTCTGCTCGCGCACGACCAGAGCTTCTACTGGAACACGGCGCGCACGGGGCCGGAGGCGCTCGGAGAAGTGGGGGAGACGACGCTGTGCCACCACGAGGAGTCGGCCTGCTTCGCGCCCGCCGTGATCGCGCGGGTCCTCGGCGACGAACGCGCGCCCGAGACGCGCCTGACCGAGCTCGGGTACCGACTTCGCGACGGGCTGTGGTGGGTGGTCGAAGCGACCCACGAGCTCGCTCCCGAGCGGTCGTTCTCGCGACGCGTCGCGACGACGCGCAGCGACGGTGCGCGTACGCAGCTCGTGTTCGATGCGACGGCGATGTCGGTCGTCGCCCGCATCGATGCGCTGGGCAATCGGACGGTCCTGGGGATCGACTACCACACCCTGTTGCCACATCGAGTCGAGGATGCGAACGGCACGATCGACGAGGTCGAGCGCGATCCGCTGGGCGTGGTCATCGCTGCGACGCGCCACGGCGAGGTCGAGTCCAGGCCGTGGGGATTCGCACCGCTCGCCGCCGGCGGGGAGCCTCCGTCCTCGCTCGCCGCGACGATCGCCGATCCGGTGTCGGCGATCGGCGGCGTCGCGAGCCGCGTCTGGTACGACCTCGATGCGTGGGTACGTGATCGCGCACCGACGGCGGTCGTGATCCTCGCGCGGGAGGAGTTGCGACACGATGGCGACGGCGGCGGTGGAGATGGTCCGGTCGGGATCGCGGTGGCGTATCTGGACGGGTTCGGGCGCACGCTTCAGTCCAAGACCCGCGTCGAACCGGGGGCGGCGATCCGGCGGGATGCGAACGGCGTCGTCGTCGACGCCGGCGGTCACCCCATCCTCGGGCCGACCGAAGAGCGCTGGCGCGCGTCGGGCCACATCGTCTACGACGGAGAACAGCGCCCCGGCAGGATCTACGAGCCGTTCTTCACGCCGACCGTCGCGTTCGAGGGCGACGACGTGCTCCGCTCGTTCGGTGCGTCGACGATCACGCGCTACGATGCCGTGGGTCGCGTCGTGGGTCGCGACCTTCCGAACGGAACGTTCGCCTCGGCGACCTATCACCCGTGGGAGCTCGAGCGCGCGGACCCGAACGACAACGTGCTCGACTCGGTCTATCGGTCGTTCCGCGAGACCCTGGCACCGGACGCGCCGGAACGACAGGCACTCGAGCACGCTCGGCGACACGCCGGCACGTCGGAGAGCACGTACCTCGATCCCCTCGGGCGCGAGTGCGGCTCGCTGAGGCGCGCGGAGGAGGGGACCGCCGCGCGGCGGGTCGAGCTGCGCACCGATGTCGACGGCCAGACGCGAGAGATCGTCGATCCGCGCGGCCTCGTCGCCGTGCGCTGCGTCCGCGACATGCTCGGACGCACGCTCCAAGAGACCACGCTCGATGCCGGGGATGTGTGGATGCTCCACGATGCGCACGGGCGCGCGGTGTGGACCTGGAATCCGCGCGGCTTCGAGGTCGAGCGCGGCTTCGACCTCGCCGATCGGCCGACGCACACGCACGTCCGTGGAGGCGATCTGGACGCCCCGCTCGACCACCGCGTCGAGGAACATCGATACGGGGAGGACCTCGCCGACCGCGGCGAGGCTGCGCGTCGCAATCTGCTCGGTCGTGCCGTCGTGGTGCGCGACGCTTCGGGAGAGACGTCGATCGATCGCTGCGATCCCGCCGGGCATGCGCTGGTGGCGCGGCGCCGGTTCCGGGATCCGGCGAGCGATGCGAGCGAGCCCGACTGGCGGAGCCCGGTCATCTTCGTCCCCGGCGACTTCGTCACGGCCAGCCGGTACGACGGCCTCGGCCGTCGGCGCGCCGACGTCCTCCCCGACGGAACGCGTCGGGCGTACTCGTACCTGGCGAGCGGAACGCTGCGGGAGATCCGCGTGACGACGCCGGACGGCGCCATCACCGACCACGCGGTGCTCGCCGATGCGACGGTCAACGCCCGCGGCCAGCGCACGCAGCTGCGACTCGGCAACGGGATCGAGATCGCGTATCGCTACGACCGCGACACGTTCCGCGTCGACGAACAGCAGGCCCGGCTCGGGTCCCGGCGCCTCCAGCACTACCGGTACACGTATGACCCGATCGGCAACCTGGTCCGGCTCGAGGATGCCGCGGCGATCATCGAGAATGCTGCCGTCGGGACGTGTCGCGACTACGCGTACGATGCCCACTATCGCCTGAGGTCGGCGACCGGGCGCGTCCACCAGAGTCTGCTGCAGCATGACTATGTGCCGGGCGTCGGGATCAAGCAGTCGCGCCACCTGTCGCTCGACAACGGCGCCGCGATCGAGCGGTACACGCAGACGTACGATCTCGATGCGTCCGGCAACATCACCGCGCTGCGGCATCGCGGCGGTACGCAGAGCTGGACGACGAGCTTCTGGGTCGACGACCGCACGAACCGTTCGCTGCCCGATCGAGACCACAACGACCTTCCGATCGCGGCGCCGGCTGCGCGATTCGATGCGACCGGCAACCTGCGCGAGCTCGCACACCTGCGAAAGATCGAGTGGAGCTGGCGAGGGGAGCTCGCGCGCGCGATCACGATCTCCAGGCCGGGTCTGACGGACGACGCAGAACGCTATACGTATGCAGCGGATGGGCAGCGGGCGCGCAAGGTCTCGACGCGCGTCGTGCAGGGCGGCCAGATCGAGACCACCGAGAAGCTGTATCTGGGAGATCAGGAGCTCCGGCGTGTCTCACGCGACGGCACCGTGCTTCTCGAGCGCTGGACGACGCACATCGGCGAGACCGGGCAACGCTTCGCGGTGATCCACCGCTGGACGCGCGACACGCTCGCGCGCGAGACCGACGACCTCGCGCGAGCACGCGTCCATTACCAGCTCACGAATCACCAGCAGTCGGCGATGCTCGAGGTCGACGAGACAGGCCGGATCATCTCGTACGAGGAGCACTTCCCCTACGGTGGCTCGTCGCTCATCGCGGGCCATCGCCTTCGCGAAGTGGAGCTGAAGGAGCACCGCTACACGGGCAAGGAGTGCGACGACGCGACAGGACTCTACTACTTCGGGCGACGCTACTACGCACCATGGATCGCGCGCTGGCTGTCACCCGATCCCATTGGCCATGGCGACGATCTCAACCTGTACCAGTTCGTGCGCGGCGACCCGGTCGGCAACACGGACCCGACCGGTCTCGATACCGAGGACAACAAGGCCACGGGGATCCAGTACAAGCAGCTGTCTCCGCCGGCCTACAGGACGGACGACGAGGGCAAGATCGCCGCGTTCCGCGCGAGCTTGCCGCTCTCGTACGACGCCGGTTTCAACTCGCTCTCCAGAGACGATCAGCTAAAGCTCGCCAACCGCAAGGTCAACTTCGTCCCCAATCGAGATCCTCGATCCGATCAAGTGCAATGGGCCGTGATCGGCAAAGCCGAGTATCGAGACTGGGTCGCCGCGAGGAAGGAGTTCAACGACGCTCGCGGGAAACCGACCACGATCCACGTTTTCTCGACGGAGTCGGACTCCGGCAGCGAGCAAGGCAATCCGACGGTCACCGTGCCCTCGGGGCAGCGGGGCGGCACCGGCACCGCCGGCGAAGGCTCCCTGCAAGGAGCCGGCGCGGGAGGCGGCAAGGATGCCGGCGATGGAAAAGGCGGGGGAGCCGGCCCGGGGGCCGCCGGCGAGGGCGCGAAGGCGGGCGGTAACCGCGGCGCGAAGGCGGGCGGCGGCAGGGGTGCCGGTGAGGGCGAAAGCTCGAGCAGCGGCCGAAGCAACGGCGGTGTGGGGGACGGAGGGGACGGAACGGGCGTCCTCGGTGGCACCGGGTCTCCCGATCCCGACGGGTCGGCGTGGGGCTCCATGGGAGGAGTCCGGCAGGGCGCCACCGGCGGCACCCTCGGCGGCACGCCGAATGCGCGCGGCAGGATGCTGGGGGCACACGGCACGTCGACCGACGAGCGCGCCACGCTGGGCTCGTCGGGAGCCGGCTCGAGCGGCAGCGCGGGCGGCTCGGGCGAAGCGCGCAGCTCACGACCGCTGGGCGACGGACCGTCGACCGGCAGCGACTCGACACGTGGGCGCGGTCCGGGCGGCAGCATGCAAGACGCGCAGGGTGTGCCGCGCGAGCTCAGCTGGAAGAACGTCGCGATCGACGTCGCCGCGATCCTCAGCTTCACCTCTCCCAAGGGCCAGCCGGGTGGTCACGCCAAGGGAATCCCCGGCGGCCTCGGCTGGTTCGGCCTCTCCGGTGGCTGGCTCCAGTGGGCGTACGTCGCGACCGCCGTGGCCGGCTTCGTGTCGCTGGCGAGCGACCTCGCAGGCACCATCAAGGGGATGATCGCCCTGATCAAGGCGATCCCCAAGCTGCCGTGGAAGCTCGTCACGTTCGTGCCCCGCCTCCTCCGCCTCGGCGCCCGCGCGGTCGGCCGGCTCGCCTCGGCGGCCCGATCTGCCTTCCAATCCCTTCGCGCCGCGCTCACCGCGCGCAACGCCTACGCGACGTCGCGTGCGTTCTCGTCGGGGTTCGAGCACGCCGCACACAAGATCCTCGAGGCGTTTGCAGCGGCGAAGCACACCAGAACCTCACGCAAGATTCTCCGGGCCATCAAGTCGGGCGAGCTCCGCATCGAGTTCTCGTTGACGATGACGCAGGGTGGCTCTGCCACGGCCTCGGGCATCAAGGTGAACAGCTCGATGCATATCCAGGATGTCCTGGACACGATCGTTCACGAGGGCCAGCACTGGTTCGATATCCTCCGAGGAAAGATCCCGCCGCCGGGCGCAGCGACGCCGTTCGAGCTCGCCGAGGCAGAGCTGCGCGCTTTCCTCAGAGCAATCGAGTTCTCACGCACCAATAAACACATCGATTCCGGTCTCGCTGACTTCTTCAAGGTGCGCGTTTCCTCCGTGCTCGCTTCGATTCTGGACCGCTACACCATTGTGCGCGATGGAATCGAGGCAGCCCTGGACACTGCCATCACCGCCGAAGAAGGCGCGGCTCTCGTAACGAAGTACTTCAGCGGATTGTTCAAATGACCACACCAACAAAGCCCCACACAGTCCTTAGATTTGCCGCGTGCCGGGGTGACTTCCATGTATGGTGCAATCTCGGCCCAGGAGATGCGGCCTACTATGCACGCGAACCGACCGAGCCCGATGCGCAACGCATGCATGGAATGCAGGTCGACTTCATCGATCGCGGGAGCACGATTCGCATCACCAGCGTCGACGCAGCAGCGACACTCCTCCGCGATCGCGGGTGCTCTCTGATGGGAGAAGCGGCTGCGCAACCCGACAATTTCGCGATTCTCCTGCAATACCTGCGCGAGGCGAGAAGTGGGCGTGTCGTGCAATCGTTCCCCGTCTTGTTCGACTACCTCCTGGATGACTACGGAATCGACTGCACGAAGGTCTCGCCACGAGTCATCGGACATCAGCTGCAATACGTCGTCGTCTACACACGCCCACTCGATCGAATGCGCCCGATCACCGTGGCAGACAGAACTGTACATTCCGTACGCATCGATCTCACGAGCCATGAGGTATCGACGACGCCTGTCGAGCCGCTGCACGCCGAGGACGATCGAACATGAATCGCGAAGAGCTCAAGACACTGCTGCGCAGCAAGGACCTGACGTTCGCACAGCTTCGGGAACGGGTTCCCGAGATCGCGGCGAGCGTGTCGAAGGCGGTGGCCGTCGCCGAACAGGCGCGGTTGACGGCGGTCCTCGCGGACTCGGCGCAGCCGATCAGGGCGCACGTGGCGAGGCTGGACGCGAGCTGGACGCCGGGTACGGCGGTGGCGCACGTCACGGCTGCACTGCGCGCGGCTGCGATCGATGACCGCGAGCTGACGGCGGCGATCGGTCGCCTGCGCGATGCGGGCGTCGAGCAGCCGATCGTGACCGACCAGCCGATCGCGACACATCCCGAGATCACGGCCCTGCTCGATCGAGCTCGCGTGCTCGATCTCGTCGACGTGGCTGCGCTGAGCAGCAAGGCGGCACAGGTGGTCGCGGAGCTGCCGACACCGGAGTCGATCGACGACGCCACGCTCGTCAAGCTCATGGTCGAACGCCAGCTCACGGAAGCCGAGGCACGCATCGTCGGGTTCTCCGCGTCGCTCCTCGCACTCTCCGATGGAGATGCGGATCTTGCCACCGCGATCCGGAACGCGCCGCTGCCGCTCACGGGCCGTCCCGCGACCTCCACGCGCGACCTCGCGGCGCTCTCGCCGGCCGACTGGGACGCGCTCACCGCACCCCACCTCGCGACGCGAACCGGCGAGCGCGAGGTGCGTGTCGATCCGCGTGCGCTGGCGACACGTCTCGCCACGCTGCACCCGGCAGCCGCGTTCGGCGGCCGCTTGCCGCGCGCCGAGGCCGCGACGATCGTTCGGCGGCTCGAGCTCCTCGCGTCCCTGACCGCGAACAATCCCGTCGTGGTCGGCGTCCCGTTCGAGCGACTCGACCTCCGTAACGTGGCCTCGAGTCTGCGTGCCGACGCGCGCGCGAGCCATACCGAGCTACGGCGCCTCGCGCGCGCTTATCCGGCGATGCGACTCACCGAGCTCCTCGACGACACTCCGCTCGACAACACCGCCAAGGCAACTGCCGTCGTCCGCCGGACCACCCTGGTCCAGAAGGCCCTCGAGCTCCTCGGCGACACGTTCGCACTCCATCTGGATCTCAACGCCAACAGCCTCGACCTGCGCCGCCTGCGGCTCGACGAGCTCGATGCCTCGGTCGAGGAGCGCGCGATGGTGGTCGGGATGCTCCAGGCGCATCAGCGCATCTGGACCCTCACGCACGACATCGACGACGCGCGCGCGCTGGTGATGAACGGGCTGACCTCGGCGCACGCGATCGCATCGTCCTCGTTCGCGGCGTTCCGCGACACCGCAGAGCTCGCCGAGTCGCGAGCGCGACTCGTGTGGGAGCGGGCGCACGCCGCCCTGGCCGACGTCACGCTCACGGCCGGGGCGCTCCTCGACGGCCTGATCGACGTGGGCGGCCAGACGATCGTGCCGCCCGCGTCCGATGTCGCGGAGCAGCTGAAGAGCATCGCCGGAGCTCAGCAGCTGTTCGGCTCGCTCTCCTTCTGTGCCTGCGAACATTGCCAATCGATCCTCGGCCCCGCGGCCTACTTCGTCGACCTGATGAAGTTCGTCGACGAGAACCTGCGACCGACCTTCGCGTCGCGCCCCGATCACCCACTCGATCTGAAGACGCGTCGACCCGATCTCTGGACGCTCGAGCTGACGTGCGCGAATACGAATGATCTCGTACCGACACTCGACATCATCGCAGAGATCCTCGAGACCGACCTCGCGCGCCGCGCCGGCTTCTCGGGCGCACCACTCGACCGCGCAGCGATCCAGACGTTCGTCTACCGAGACACCCTGGCCGCGCGCACCGACTCGGTGCGTCAGCCGTTTCATCTCGCACTCACCCGCATCACGGCATACCTCGACGTCCTGGGTCAGGATCTCGCCGCCATCGCCGAGACACTCGGTGCATCCACCGACGTCCGCGCGCGCTGCGGACTGCGCATCTCTCGACTCGAATGGGACCTGCTGACGACCGCCGAGCTCGACCTCGCGACCCTGTCCCGCCTGTACGGGATCGACTTCGCCGGCACGGCCGCTGCCGTCGACGAGGTCGATTCGTCGGTCCTTGCACGCGCGCTCGCGCGCGACCGCGCCGCACTCGGCGAGCTCGTCGCCACCCGGTACGTCGCCGCCGGTGGTGCCCGCCTCGAGCTCGCGGCAACCAAGCGCACGCCGGCGAGCGTCCAGAACGACGTCGAGTTGGTGGGTGGGTTGACCGCCGATGCGCTCGACCGTCTCCACCGCATCTCGCGACTTCAGACGAAGCTCCCCTGGTCGATCGCGGAGCTCGATCGCGTGATCGCAGCCCTGGGCGCGAGCGACCTCGATCCCGCGGTGGTCTCGCACATCGCGCTGGCGCACGAAGCGCAGCGCTTCCTCGGGACCTCGGCCGACGAGCTCGCCGCGCTGATCGGGGAGAGCTCGATCCTCGATCGCGTGTTCAACCCACCAGGCTTCGCGGCGGCCGACGGCTCGTTTCCACAACCGGCACGCAGGTTCATCCACCCCGCCTTTCGTGCGACCGCCGCCCCCGCCGACGCCGCGCTCCCGCGCCTGCTCCTGGCACTCGGCGTCGATCTCGGCGGGCTCGCGGAGCTCGCGCGACGCCTCGCACCTGTGCTCGCACAGGAGACCCGCGCCGGGTTCGATCCGGACGCGCCCGACGAGGGCGACCGCTACTTCGTGCTCTCCGCCGGCAACCTCGCGACGCTATATCGCCATGCGCGCCTCGCGAAGCTGCTGCGGATCGACCTCGGCGAGCTGTTCCAGGTCCTGGGCATCGTCGGACGCTCCCACCTCGCCCGTCTCGAGGACCTGCTCGACGTGCTCGAGCTCGAGCGCTGGCGTGCGACCGTTCCCTATCGCCTCGACGACCTCTCGTTCGTCCTCGGCCAGCCCCCGCGCGACGAGATCCGATTCCCGAACGCGGCCGAGCTCGCCGCGCGCGTCGTGGCAGCGACCCGGACCTCGCTGTCGTTCAAGGACGCCCTGTTCGCGGTCACGCTCGGCACGACCGAGCAAGCCTCGCGTGAGCTCCTCGCGGCCAACTCCGCCGTCGTGGAGTCGACGACCGATGCGCTCGGTGCGACCATCTACCGGCTCGCACCGGGGGTCGACCTCGCCACGGCCGTGGTGCAGGTTCCGGCGGCGGCGACCATCACCTCGGATGGCGTCACGCGGGCGATCACGGGCGAAGAGATCCGGACCGTGCTCGCGCCGTATCGCCCATCGGACGCACTGATCCGCACGCTCGCCGGCATGCTCGGCCACCCCGCGAGCAAGATCGCGGCACTCCTGGCAGTCGCGGGGCGTGACGCCTCCGGCGACTCGATCGCTCGAGCCCTGCGCGGCGACGGCGCGATGACGGCGCTCGAAGAGCTGATCGAGGCGCTGCGGATCCCCAACGTCGTGTTCGGGGCGAGATCGTGGAGTGCCGCATCGATCGAGTACGTCCGCAGCCGCGCCACCCAGCTCACGGGCGCGCCCCTGCCGGACGCCACCGGAACGGGCACGCCGTTCCTCACGCTGACACAGCTGCGTGCCCTCTCGACCTTCGCGCGTGTGCGCGAGCGCGGTGCATCGAGCACGCCTGCGGATCTGCACGCGATCCTCGACGCGTTCGATCCGACCGTTCCGGACTTCGCACCCGCCGTGGATGCGCTGCTCGCCCGGGAGCTCGGCGTCCCGGGCGGCACCATCGCCGGATTGCGTGGCGTGCTCGCCGGCGTGTCGGCTGCGCTTCCGGCGATCGAGCGGATCGAGCGCGCAGCCGCGCTCGCGGCTGCGATCGGGATCGATGTGCGCGTGCTCGGCGCGCTCATCTCCGAGGACTTCGCCACGATGTCTCTCGCGGCGAACGCACTGGCCGCCTCGATCGCGTCCCGCCACCGCGATCCCGGCGAACGCGCGAAGGCGCTCGAGCTCGCCGAACAGCCGGTGCGCGAGCGGCGTCGAGATGCACTCGTCGAGGCGCTCCTGCGCTCGGTCACACCACGCGTGTTCGAGGACCCCGATCAGCTGTTCGGCCACTTCCTCATCGACGTCGCCGCCGGGGGCTGCGCGACCACGTCGCGCGTCGTCGCGGCCACCGCCAGCGTACAGCTGTACGTTCATCGCGCGCTGATGAACCTCGAGCGAGACGACCTCGCAGCGACGGACCCGGCGCATGTCGCGCTGCGCCTACCCGCGGAAGCAGCGAGCGAGTGGACGTGGCGCAAGACCTATCGAGTCTGGGAGGCAAACCGCAAGGTCTTCCTGTGGCCCGAGAACTACATCGAACCCGACCTCCGCGATGACAAGACTCCCCTGTTTCGCCAGCTGGAAGAAGAGCTCCTCCAGACCGACATCAGCGACCAGGCGGTGCTCGACAGCTATGCGAAGTACCTGAAGGGCCTCGAGGAGGTCTCGGCGCTCGTGATCGCGGGCGCGTACCACGAGGTCCGTCGCACCGGTGATCGCCCCGGTGACACGCTGCATCTGTTCGGCGTCACGGCCGAGGATCCTCCGGTGTACTACTACCGGACCTGCGAGAACCTCATCGCCGGTGGGCGTGCCGAGAGCGCCGCGCCGCTGTGGTCGCCGTGGCAGCCGGTCCCGATCCAGATCAGCAGTCGTCGCGTCGGTCCGGTGATCTATCGAGGTCGACTCCACCTCTTCTGGACCGAGCTGAAGACGCGGTCCTTCAACGTGATCTCCAACGGTGGCAGCTCGTTCGCCGGCTATCGCCACCGCATGACGATGAAGTTCACGACGCTGCGACCGGATGGGACCTGGAATGCCCCGCAGGAGGTCCTCCTTCCGGAGGACCGGATCTATCCTGCGGCGCAGGCGTTCGGTCCCGGCCGGGGTGTGATCACCGATCAGCTGTCGAGCGCCGGGATCCCCCGCTTCGACGACCGCGTCCACCGCGAGGCGCTGGACGACTACACGCTGGCGGGCCCGAGCTGGGAGGGCGTGTGGCTCGAGCCTCGCCCGGATCGACTCGCGATCCACTACCGGAACTTCCACATGCCGGGCGGGGTCGACCTGTTCGCCCGCACCCTCGACCAGCGTTTCTGGGACTACACCGCGGTCCGTCCGCAGTTGCTCGCCGCGAAGGGGACACAGCTGTTCTGTGGAACGCCCGGGACCTGGTTCTGGAACGCACCCGCCTTCGCGAACTGCGCGATCGAGAACGAGCGGATGGATCTCTGCGAACGCGAGATCTCGCTCGGTAGGATGCGTCTCGGGCTCCACGCACAGGCGATCGCCGAGCTTCCCGCGGTGCGCTCGATGATCGCGCTCCCGGGATCGATCGAGGATGCGTTGCTGCAGAGCGGCAGGGATATCGTGCTGCTCCAGGGGTCGGTCACCGAGGACACCGGCTACGTGCTCCAGCGCATCGGGACGACGCTCGCGGACCCGATCGGTCGCCGGCTGTTCGAAGAAGGGCTGGATGCACTCCTCGCACAGGAGACGCAACTCGCGCTCGCGGAAGCGGACCTCCCGATCAAGCTGATCGGTGGCCGGATCGAAGATCGGTCGAATCGCGGGACCCTCGACTTCCGAGGCGCCTACGGCACCTACTACAGGGAGCTGTTCTTTCACATTCCATTCCTGATCGCAAACGCCCTCCACGCCAAGGGACGTTATGCGGCGGCGCAGCGCTGGTATCACTACATCTTCGACCCCACGGCCGAGGAGACATTCCGCACCGGCCTCGAAGTTCGAACCCTTGCCGCCACCGGCGGCTATCAGGTCGCCAGCGCACCGGTGTCGACACCACAGGGCAGCAGCGCCGACCTCGCGCATCTCGTCGCGCCGAGCGGCGACATCGTGATCATCGGAAGATCGGTACTCGAGAAGGAGGCGCTCGAGATCCGGATCCTCGACGCCGCGAGTGGCTATCGGCGATCGCGCCAGTACGTCACGACGGCGCTTCGCGAGGTGGCAGGGCCGCTCGGCTTTGCGCTCGGGCCCAACGGCGACATCTTCGCCTTTCACAAGCGCGGCACCGCGAGCCGCACGACCGAGATCCACGTCTTGGCGGCGGTGAGCGAGTACCGGCGGGCCGCGCTGAAGACGAGGACCACCATCGAGGAGACCGACGACACCTGGGCATTCCTCGTCGCCGGAAATCGCGACGTGTTCGCGATTCAACGCAATCGCACCGACTCGCGAACCACCGAGATCCGAGTGCTCTCCGCCGCGAGCATGTATCAGCAGGTCACACTGCGAACCGGCACGGGCCTGCGCGAGACGGATGCGAGCTTTGACTTCGCACTCGCACCCAATCGCGATCTCGTGGTGATCGAGAAGCAGCGCACCAGGTCGGGAACGACCGAGGTCCGCGTCCTCTCCGCGGCGAGAGGCTACAGAGCCTTCGAGTTGCAGACCGGGACCACGCTCGGGGAGACGGACGGCCGGTTTTCGTTCGGGCTCGATGCCGCCGGCGACCTCGTGGTCGTGGGCCACTCACCCTCACCGGACGATCGCGCCCGGAGCCTGCTCGATCGCGTGTGGCGGTATCGCGAGTTCCGCGGGCTAGATCGCGAGCGCCTGCGCGACCTGTTGACCGACGAGGTCGCGATCGCGCTGTATCGCCGAGATCCGTTCAATCCGCACGCGATCGCGCGACGCCGCATCTCTGCGTATCAGAAGTGCATCGTCATGAAGTACGTCGAGAATCTGCTCGACTGGGGAGACCTGCTGTTCACGCAGTTCACGACAGAGACCGTGAACGAGGCCATGATGCTCTACATGATGGCGAGCGACGTCCTCGGTCCTCGCCCGGTACAACTCGGCGACTGCGGCGAGGGTGTGAGCCCGAAGACCTACGAGCGCATCGCCCCGCTCGTCGACGCACACGGAGAGATCCTTCCCGGGCTCGAGACCTGGATCGCCGGTCACCGCCAGCGGGCTCGGCGCCCGCGCGCGGATCGCGCGACCGCGGTCTTCACGACCGACCGCGCCGCGATGATCCACGCGACGATGCACACGGCCATCACGACCGCGACCGCGACCCAACCGGACCTCGAGGGTCGTGGGTTTCGAGGCGCGAGCTGGAAGCAGGTCCGCACCGCGAGCTGGGGCCCCGCGCAGAGCGGCTCTGTCGTCGAGACCGTCGATCGTCTCGGCGGGCGCACCTTCGAGCACGCGCCGTCGCAGGGCTTCGAACGAGCGGACCGGCTGGCCTGGAGCCTGATCCGCCAGCTCTCGCCCGCGTTCTGCGTCCCTCCCAACAGGCACCTGCTCTCCTACTGGGATCGCGTCGCCGATCGCCAGTTCAAGCTGCGCCACTGCCTCGACATCACCGGCGTCAAGCGAGAGCTCGCGCTGTTCGCACCGGAGCTCGACGCCGCGACGCTGGCCCGCATCAAGGCCGCCGGGCTCACGCTCGAAGACGTCCTGACGCCGAGCTCCGGCGAGCTGCCGCCGTATCGGTTCCTGTTCCTGATCGAACGCGCGAAGTCGTTCGCCGCGAGCCTCGCGGGGTTCGGGTCCTCGCTTCTGGCAACGCTCGAGAAGCAGGATGTGGAAGATCTCAATCGAGCTCGGCTCGACCAGGCGCTCGCGCTGGCACAGCTGACGACGCGCCAGCGACGCCTGGAGATCGCGCTCGCCGAGGAAGGGCTTGCGATCGCGCAGCGACAGCGCGAGGCCGCTCAGTATCGTCGCGACTTCTACGCCGGGCTGAGCGCGGAGGACCGCAACCGATGGGAGGTCACCGAGTCTGCCGCGCGGCATGCGTCGTCGGGGCTGAGGACTGCCTCGGCCACCCTCGAGTTCCTGGCGGGCGTGCTCCACCTGATCCCGCAGGTCGGATCGCCGTTCGCGATGAAGTACGGCGGCCTCGAGCAGGGCAACAGTACCGCGCGCGTCGCCGTCGCGACGAGGACGCTCGCCGCCGTCGCAGATGCGGTCGCGGCTTCGACGGGTCTCGAAGGGAACCTCGCGCGCCGCTCGGAGGGCTGGGAGCACCAGCGGGAGCTCTCCGACCACGAGCTCCGCGCCCTCGAACGCCAGGTCGTCGCCGCCGAGATCAGGCAAGAGCTCGCGACCCACGCGCTCGCGCTGCACGAGACCGGCATCGATCAGCTGCAAGAGATGATCGAGCTCAACGCGACACGCTTCACGCAGCTGGGGCTGTACACGTTCCTGTCGTCGGAGCTACAGCGCCTGCATCGAGGTGCGTACGTCAACGCGCTCGCGGCCGCGCGGCTCGCCGAGCAAGCCTATCGCTTCGAACGCGGCTACGAGGCGGCCCCCGCCCTCGCCGACACGTACTGGGACACGGCTCGTTCGGGCTTGCTCGCCGGCGACAGGCTGCTGCTCGACCTCCAGACGCTCGAGCGCCGTTATCTCGAGACCGATTACCGCAATCTGGAGATCGATCAACCCTTCGCACTCTCGCAGATCTCGCCGGCCGCGCTCCTTACCCTGCGCGAGACGGGATCATGTGATCTCGACATTCCCGAGGTGTGCTTCGATCTGTTCTATCCGGGTCACTACCGGCGCCGGATCAAGGGCGTGCGCCTGACCATCCCGTGCATCACCGGACCGTACGTCAACGTCGGCGCGACGCTCACGCTGCTCGACAGCTGGATCCGCCCGACCGCGAGGGAGGGTGCCGAGTTGCTCCAGGTGCCGGCGAGTCGCAGCGTCGCGATCGCCACCAGCACGGCGCAGAACGATGGCGGCGTGTTCGAGCTGTCCTTCCGCGACGAGCGCTACATGCCCTTCGAGGGGCTCGGCGCGATCAGCCGCTGGCGGATCTCGCTGCCGAGCGCGTTCAGGCAGTTCGACTACCAGACGATCAACGACGTCATCATCTCGATCAGCTACTGCGCCGAGCAGGACGGAGCGCTGCGCGAACGCGTCGAAGCGGGAAATGCCGCCCTCCTCGGGAGCGTCCTTAACTACTTCGCGGCCCACGACACGACGCGCGTGTTCAGCCTGCGGCAGGAACTGTCGGCGGCCTTCACCAGGCTGCTGCGGAGCCCGGCCGGGACGCCGATCAAGATCCAGCTCACCGAGCGGCACTTCCCGGCGGTGTTCCGGAAGCGCACGCTTCAGTTCCAGCGCGGGCAGCTGCTCGTCCGGACCGCGGATGGAGCGGCTCCCGTGGGGCTCCGGGTCGGCATCGCCGGCGAGACCCTGGACGCGTTCTCGCCGGAACCACGCGTCGGTGGGATCCCGGCGGCGCCCCTGCCGGCTGTGATGCTCGGTGCGGTGTTCGGCGAGCACACGCTCGTGATCGAGGCCGCCGGTGACCTGGCGCCGGTCGCGGCGCCGGGTGACCTCTCGGCGCTCGATGCCGACAAGGTCACGGACGTCCTCCTGAAGCTGGACTACCGGATCGCCTAGCCTACCTAGCCCGGAACGCCGGCGGTGTGAGATGTTCGGGTGCGTGCGGGTGATGGTGCTGATCGCGATCGTGCTGGGTGTGGGATCGGTGGCGGGTGCCGCGACGCCGACGGTCGAGCGCATCGAGCAGGCGCGGACGGAGGCGCTCGACGAGAGCTATCAGCCGCAGCTGCCCAGGTACGAGGACGGCGAGGCCGGATCGGGGAGCGCGGTGAGGAGGCGCGACCCGCGCCGGATGGGTCCGGATGAGCGCGGCGAGGGGCCGCGGCGCTACGACACGCGCGAGCTCGAGCAGCGGGGCGAGGGGTCGGCGGTGGTGTCGATGTTGATGTGGGGGATCATCATCGTGCTGGCGGTCGTGCTGGCCGTGTGGCTGGCGAGCGAGCTGGCGCGGGCCGACGGCGAGGCCGAGGCGCCCGAGGACGATCGCGCGGAGGCGGCGATCCGGGCCGAGGTCGACAAGATCCTCGAGCGGCCGCTCGGCGACGCGGAGGAGCTCGCGCGCCGCGGCGAGTTCGCGGAGGCGATCCACACGCTGCTGCTGCGCACGCTGCAGGAGCTCGTGCGCCGGGCGGCGGTGCGCGTCGCGCCCGCGATGACGAGCCGCGAGATCCTCGCGCGCGTGCCGCTGCTCGCCGACGCGCGCGATGCGCTGGCGGGGCTGATCACCGCCGTCGAGATCACGCACTTCGGCGACGAGCCGGCGAACGCCGCGGACTTCGAGCGCTGCCGGCGCCAGTTCCAGGTGTTCGCCGACGCGCTGCGCTCGAACGCGGGGGCGGCGCGATGACCAGCCCGTTCTCGCGCGGCGCCGTGATCGCCTCGGTCGCGGTCGTGGCGGTGTCGATCGCCGTCGCGGTCGTGCTCTCGGTGATCGGCGGTGACTTCGGCGACAAGCGCTCGGCCGGCCCCGACGGGTACTCGCAGTCGGCGATCGGGCACCGCGGCCTCGTCGAGATGCTGCGGAGGCTCGACGTGCCGGTGATCGTGAGCCGGTCGGCGTCGGGCGACAAGGCCGGCGACGGCCTGCTCGTGATCGCCGAGCCGACGATCCCCGACGCGACCGCGGCCGAGCGCCTGCGGGGGATGATCGCGCGCGCGCGGCGCGTGCTCGTCGTGCTGCCCAAGTGGTACGGCGA
This sequence comes from Deltaproteobacteria bacterium, assembly GCA_019637375.1. Taxonomy (GTDB): domain Bacteria; phylum Myxococcota_A; class Polyangia; order Haliangiales; family Haliangiaceae; genus JABFXX01. The sequence goes on from JAHBVW010000009.1 coordinate 67,651, forward strand.
GATCGAGCGCGGCAAGACGTGGATCGACGACGCGAACCTGCGCCCGCCGAGCGAGATCCAGGACGTGCTCCGCGTGATCGAAGCGGATGCCGTGCTCGAGCGGCGCGACGCGCCGGGGGCGTGGACCTCGCAGCTCGGCGCCCGGCCCAGGATCCGCGAGCCGCAGCTGCTCGTGTTCCGCAGCGCGGCGATCGAGGGCCCGGTGCGCAGCGAGGGGGCGCTGCTCGTCGCGAAGCTCGACGAGAAGGTCGCGGTCCTGAGCGACCCCGACGTGCTCAGCAACCACGGCCTGCGCGCGCCGGAGAACGCGCGCTTCACCGTCGCGCTGATCGACGAGCTGCGCGCGGGTGGGCCGGTCGTGTTCGACGAGACGCTGCACGGCTATGCCCAGCAGCCGAGCCTCCTGCGCACGCTGTTCACGTTCCCGCTGGTGATCGCGACGACGCAGGTGCTGCTGTGCGCGCTGCTCGTCGTGTGGGCGGCGATGGTGCGCTTCGGCCCCCGGCGCGCCCTGCCGCCGCCGCTGGCACCCGGCAAGGACTTCCTCATCCGCAACACCGCGGCGCTGCTGCAGTACGGCGGCCACCACGCGCACGCGCTGCGCCGCTACCTGGCGTCGACGATCGCCGTGGTCCGCACGGCGCTGCACGCACCGTCGCTGGGCCCGGCCGCGATGACCGCGTGGCTCGAGCGCGTGCGCGCGAACACCCACGGCACGATCTCGCTCCTCGATCTCGAGACCTCGGTCGCGGCCGCCGACACGCCTGCGCGCGTCGTCGAGGTCGCCGATCTGATCTACCGGTGGCGCATGGAGATGACACATGGAACTCGCAGTCGTTCGTGAAGTCGCGTCGCGCTTGCGCGAGCAGGTGCACCGCGTGGTCGTCGGGCAGGACAGCGCGATCGACCTCTTGCTCACCGCCCTCCTGTGCGAGGGCCACATCCTGTTCGAGGGCGTCCCCGGCGTCGCCAAGACGCTGCTCGCGCGCGCGTTCGCGGGCGGGCTGTCGCTCCAGTTCGGGCGCGTGCAGTTCACGCCCGACCTGATGCCGGGCGACATCCTCGGCACGAACCTGTTCAACTTCCAGACGAACACGTTCGCGCTGACGAAGGGCCCGATCTTCACGCAGCTGCTGCTCGCCGACGAGATCAACCGCACGCCTCCGAAGACGCAGGCCGCGCTGCTCCAGGCGATGCAGGAGCGCGCCGTCACGATCGACGGCATCGGCCACGACCTCGGCGACGGGTTCATGGTCATCGCGACGCAGAACCCGATCGAGCAGGAGGGCACGTACCTGCTCCCCGAGGCGCAGCTCGATCGCTTCCTGTTCAAGGTCGTGATCGGGTATCCGTCGCGCGACGAGGAGCGCGACATCGTGCGCCGCCACGGCCACCGCACGACGATGCCGCGCCTCGGCGACTTCGCGATCCAGCCGGTCGCGGACCTCGCGACGCTCGTCGCGATGCGGCAGGCCGTCCAGGGCATCCGCGCGAGCGACGGCATCCTCGACTACATCGTCGACCTCGTGCGCTCGACGCGCGAGCGGCCGAGCCTGGCGTACGGCGCCTCGCCGCGCGCCGCCACGATGCTCACCACCGCCGCGCGCGCCTACGCCGCGCTCCACGGCCGCGACTACGTGCTCCCCGACGACGTCAAGGTCCTCGCGGTGCCGGCGCTGCGCCACCGCGTGGTGCTCGCACCCGGCGCCGAGATCGAGGGCCTCACGACCGAGACGGTGGTGCGCCAGATCCTCGAGCAGCTCCCGGTCCCGCGCTGACATGCGTCCCACGCTCCGCTGCCTGGTCCTGTTCCTCGCCGGCATCCCCCTGTCGCTCGGCGCGGTGGCGATCCACGCGCGCCTGTGGAGCGTGTGGTTCGCCTACGTCTGCGCGTGCGTCGCGCTCGCGGGCTTCGACGCGGTGTTCTGCCTCGCGAAGCGCAAGCTGCGCGTCGCGGCGCACACCCCCGAGCAGATCTTCATCGGCGAGTCGGCGACGGCGACGATCGAGCTGTCCGCCGGGAGGCGCGGCGCCGCGCTCCAGCTCCTCGCCGAGCTCGATCCCGATCTCGCGCCGCAACCGCCGATCTCCGTCGAGGTGCGCGCCGCGGAGCGAGGGCAGCCCGCGCGCGGGACGGCGCAGGTCCGCCTCGTCCCGCGCCGGCGCGGCAGCCACGCGCTGCGCGGCGTCCACGTGCGCTGGAGCGGTCCGCTCGGCCTCATCGAGAAGCGCCGCGCCGTGATGGTCGACAGGAAGGTCGACGTCGTGCCGAACCTCGGCGCGGTGCGCGCGATCGCGCTGCGGATGTTCGCCGACCACAACTTCTTCGCCGGGCTCAAGGTCGAGAAGTTCCTCGGCGACGGCTCGGAGTTCGAGTCGCTGCGCGAGTACGTCCCCGGCCTCGATCACCGGGCGATCGACTGGCGAGCCTCGGCGCGCCACCGCAAGCTCCTGTGCCAGGAGTTCCGCGCCGAGCGCAACCACCAGGTCGTGCTCGCCGTCGACGGCGGACAGCTGATGAGCGAGCCCGTCGACGGCGTCCCCAAGCTCGACCACGCGATCAACGCCGCGATCCTGCTCGGCTGGTTCTGCCTGCGCACCGGCGATCGCGTCGGGATGCTCGGCTTCGACGAGCGCGTGCGCCAGTGGGCCGAGCCCGCCGGAGGCATGCACACGTTCCAGCGGCTCCAGGCGCTGTCGGCGGACATCGGCTATCGCCACGTCGAGACGAACTACACGCTCACGCTCGCCGAGCTGTCGACGCGCCTGCGCCGGCGCTCGCTCGTCGTGCTGTTCACGGACTTCCTCGACACCGTGACCGCCGAGCTGATGATCGACAACGTCACGCGCCTGGCGCGGCGCCACCTGGTGCTGTTCGTCGCCGTGCGCGATCCATCGCTCGAGACGCGCGCGCTCGCGCGCCCGGGCACGATGGGTGCGCTGCACGAGGCGGTCGTCGCGTCGGACTTCGCCCGCGAGCGCCACGTCGTCCTCGAGCGGCTGCGCCGCGCCGGCGCGCACTGCATCGACACCGCGCCGGCGACGTTCTCGATGGCGCTCGTCAACCGGTACCTCGACATCAAGCGGAGGGAGCTCTACTGATGGCGACGCACACGATGCGCAGCGTCGAGTTCCGCAGGGAGCGCCAGGAGTCGTGGCGCGAGCTCGAGCAGGTCGTCGGCGCCGCGGAGAAGCGGGGCCTGCGCTCGCTCACCGCCGACCAGCTCGCCCGGCTCCCGCACCTGTATCGCGCGACGCTGTCGTCGCTGTCGGTCGCGCGCAGCATCTCGCTCGACCGTGCGCTCACCGACTACCTCGAGAGCCTCACGGGGCGCGCGTACTTCGTCGTGTACGGGACCCGCCAGCACCTGCGCCGCCAGCTCGCCGAGTTCTTCCTGTGGAAGCTGCCGTCGACGATGCGCGCCGCCAGGTGGCACCTCCTGTTCGCGACGCTCGTCACCGCCGCCGCCGCGCTCGCCGCGTTCCGGCTCACGCTCGGCGACATGGACTTCTACTACGTGTTCGCCGGCGACACGGCCCAGGGGCGCACGCCGGCCTCCTCGACGGAGGAGCTGCGCGCCGGCCTGTACCACACGGAGGGCGCGACGGCGATCCTCACGAACTTCGCGGCGCAGCTGTTCTCGCACAACTCGCGCGTCGGCATCCTCGCGTTCGCGACCGGGTTCATCGCCGGCCTGCCGACGCTGTTGCTGCTGGTCTACAACGGGCTCGCCCTCGGCGCGTTCGCCGCGCTCTACCACGCGCGCGGCCTGAGCGTGGATCTGTGGGGCTGGCTGCTCCCGCACGGCGTCACCGAGCTGTTCGCCGTCATCGTGTGCGGCGCCGCCGGCCTCCTGCTCGCGCACGGCCTCGTGTTCCCGGGCGCGCTCACGCGGATGGACAGCCTGCGCGAGCGCGGCCGCCACGCCGCCGTGCTCGTCCTCGGCGCCGTGTGCCTGCTGTTCATCGCGGCGCTGATCGAGGGCATCTTTCGCCAGACGGTGACGAGCGTGCCGATCCGCTACGCGGTCGCCGGCGCGTCGGCGGCGGGGTGGATCTTCTACTTCGGCTTCGTCGGGCGCGCGCGCGACCGCGAGCTGCGCGGGCCGGCGGAGGTTGCACGGTGAGCAAGCAGGCACCGCTCTCGCTCGCGGCGCTCGAGCGCTCGGAGAACCCGAAGCTCGTCCGCGAGATCGTGACGCCCGAGGGCATCCCGCTGCGCTTCACGCTCGCGCGGGCGAGCGAGCGAGCGGGCGCATTCGCGCTCGATCTGTTCCTCCAGGTGGTCGTCCTCACGATCCTCAGCTGGATCGTCCGGGCCGGGATCGGGTCTCGCGTCGACGGCTCGGCGCTCACCGGCGTGGTCGTCGTCCTCGCGTTCCTGCTCACGAACTTCTACTTCGCGTTCTTCGAGGTGCGCTGGCAGGGCGCGACGTTCGGCAAGCGCAAGGTCGGGATCCGCGTGATCGACGCGCGCGGCGGCCAGCTCGAGACCAGCGCGGTCCTCGCGCGCAACCTGATCCGCGAGCTCGAGCTGTGGACGCCGATGCGGATCCTCGTCGCGCGCGGGACCCTGTGGCCCGACGCGCCGTGGTGGGCGATCACGATCGCCGTCGCGTGGACCGTCGTGTTCGTGTTCATGCCGCTGTTCAACCGCGACAAGCTGCGGATCGGCGACATGATCGCGGGCACGCTGGTCGTCGTCCAGCCCAAGGTCGTGCTCGTGCCCGATCTCGTCGACGAGGCGGCCGCGGCGCGCGCGGTCCCCACGAACTTCGGGCTCACCCCGGCGCCCGCGGGCCGCGCCGTGAAGGCGCCGCGCTACACGTTCACGGCGCAGCAGCTGTCGTTCTACGGCATCTACGAGCTGCAGGTCCTCGAGGGCCTGTTGCGCACGACCGCGAACGCGCTGCCGGGCGACTTCAGCCACCTCGAGGCGCTCCGCACGGTGTGCGAGAAGGTCCGCAAGAAGATCGGATACGACGACGCCGCCGCCGTCGACGACGAGGTCTTCCTCCACGAGTTCTACGTCGCCCAGCGCGCGCACCTCGAGCAGGACATGCTGTTCGGGGAGCGCCGCGAGGACAAGCACGCGGCGAGGTAGCTACTCGAAGACGCGCGCCAGCTCCTCGTGCGACACGCCGTCCTTGTCCTTGCGCAGGAGGCAGTAGCTGACGGCCTGCACGATGCCCGTGAACATGTGGAAAAGGCCCAGGATCACGACGAACGCGAGCGCGTACGGCTTGAGGTTGGAGAGGATCCGGAGGGGGTTGCTGTTGATCATCGGGGCGATCCAGGCGACCAGCAGCACCACCATCACCAGGCCGAGCAGGAACGTGAGCCCGAAGATGCCCCAGCGCCGGCCCTGGGTGAGGTACGAGCTGCGCCCGAACGCCGCGAACGGCCCGAGCCTCTCGGCGACCGCCGCCGGCGCCGCGACGAACCAGATGCACGTCAGGATCGCGCCGACGATGCCGCCCATCGGGATGAAGCTGACGGCGTTGACGACCACCGCGAGGATGACGGCCGGCAGGATGCCGCGCAGCCCGTACTTGACGCTGGCCAGCATCGACACCTTCTGCCCGTTGAGCTCCTGCACGACCCGGTAGATCAGGAGGGGCGGCAAGAGCGCCGCGATCCCGACCATCGCGAACACCGGGCGGACGAACGTGTTGTTGACCGCCGCCTCGAGGCCGTCCGCGCCCCTCGGATCGTAGACCGCGATCCAGATGATCACGGGCGCGTACAGCAACGCGGCCATCAGCGTGAACGGGATGAAGTTCCTGAACCACGACCTGAACGACAGACCCAGCGCACGAAAGATCCGGAACTGTTCCATGGCACCTACCCCTGAATGATGTCTCCCGACACTACCTGATCCTCGCGCCGAATCGGTCGAGCTCGCGCGGCAGCAAGACGATCGGGTAGAGCGCGAGCATGCCGAGCGGGAAGATGCCGAGCTGCATCGTGATCGCGATGCCGACGTGGAAGCTGATGCCGAGCGCGATCCAGATCGCGCGGAGGCGGAGGCGGTTGCACCAGCGGCGGAGGGTGCCGGGGCGATCCGCGGTCGCCGCGTAGTACGTGAAGACGATCAAGAGCGGCGAGGTGAGCTCGAAGGTGATCGTGAGGGCGGTCGCGACGCGCGTCAGCGGGTGGAGCGCGGCGACCCAGTCGGGAGCGAAGCGCGCGAAGTGCGGATCCGCGAGCGTGTTCGCGAGGGCGGTGAAGCCGTCGTAGGGGCCCCACTCGGTGCCGGTCTTGTTGTGGCCGCCGGAGAAGTAGACCCAGACGAGCTGGGCGAAGAGGAGGTAGCGCGGCCACGCCGGCACGATGGGCGACATCGGGCGGCCGAGCCTCCGCCACAGCCACGCGTCGACCGACCACATCGCGTGGGAGCGCGACAGCGCGAGGATCGCGACGACGACGCGCAGGAGCTGGTCGATGCCGCGGTCGGCGTCGGGGCCGAGGTGCGCGAACTGCGCCGACAGGAGGACGAACGCGACGCACGCCACGCGGGTGAGCGCGCCGGCGGCCATCGCGACGAGCGCGATCACCGTCGCGAGCCAGAGGCCGAACGCCGCGTCGGGCCCGCCGCCGAACCAGCGCACCGCCCAGCGGTCGTTCGGGGTCGCGTAGCCGTCCGGCGGGAGCGACCACAGCGGCTCGATCAGGTCGAGCTTCCACATCACGAGGTAGTCGTAGAGCAGGACCAGCGCGACGAGGATCCGCACCAGCGCGAGCGCCGTCACCGGCTCGCGGCGGTCCCACAGCTCGATCCAGCCGCGCCACACCTTCACGGCGCCCTCCGGATCTCGCGCTGCTCCATCGTGAACTCGTTCGTCGGCGTGTACGTGCCGTCGCGGATCTCGATCCGCTCCATCCGCACGCGCGCCACGACGAGCTCCGGATGATCCGCGAGCACCCGCTGCGCCATCCAGCGCGCGAACCTGCGGTACTGGCCGCGCTCGAGCTGGCCGCGCGGGTTGTACGTGCCGCGCATGCGGCGGTACGCGAGCATGTCGCCGTACGCGTCGTGCTCGTCGTCGCCGGCGCGGTACAGGAGCTGCCACGCCCCGCGCCGGTCGAGGCCGTCGACGACCATGCGGAACCGCCTGGTCGACGCCTTGCGGAACAGCGTCCAGCGCTGGGTCAGCTCGAGGTCGCGCTTCACGCCGTCCACCGGCTGCAGGAGCCAGCGCCGCGCGCGCTCCGCGCTCCCCGCCCCCTCGGGCAGCGGGCATCCGTCGAGCAGCCCGAACGCGATCGCCAGCGCGATCAGCGACGCGCGCGCGGCCGGCCACCGACTCCGCAGCCCCGCGAGGCTCATCGAGGGGATATGTTGTCACATCGCCCGTAAGGCGAGTGATGTCCGTGTGAGCGCGAGCCGGTGCTAGTGCGGACCGAACGGAGCCCTCGCGCGGCCTTGCCGCGCGAGGAACAGCGGAGTGAGTGGACGCACGGAAGGAGAAGGTTAGGGGCTGGCCCTCGAGGGGCGAGCGCCGCGCGAGCCCCGAATAGGGACAGCCCCTAGTGCCGGTGGCCGGCGCCGGCGGGCGCGGGCGGCTTGTCGGCGCCGGGGTCGTCCTTCGCCGGGACGTGTGCGCCGTGCGGGTTGATCGGGTCGTACTTCCCGTTGCCGTTGACGTCGAGGAAGATCGGGTTGGTCAGCGCGAGCGGCGTGATGGCGACGCTCCCGCTCCCGCCGACGACGGGCGTCAGCGGCTGGTCGCCCTCGACGCGCACGACGACGTGCGTGTCCTTCGCGACCTGGAGGTCGTAGACCATGCGGAAGCGCTCGACGGCCTCGCTCTTCGCGACCTCGAACGTGCGCTCGATCTTGCCGCCGACGTACACGATCACGCGCGACACCGACACCCACGGCGCCGCGCGCACGACGATCTCCGCCTTCGCGCGGCCGCCGGGCGCGGGCGCGACGTCGCCGATGCCGGCGCTGCCGACGGTGAAGCTCACGAACGGCGCCGTCGTGAAGAAGGCGTGGCGCGCGCGCAGGCCCTTCGCCACCATCTTCGGCGTCACGACGGCGGGGTCGTCGTTGTCGACGAGCACGTAGTTCCGCGGGTAGCCGCCGAGGTTGTACGTGAGGTGGTGCGTGTCGGAGTTGCCGGTCGCGGTGACCATGTGGCCGCAGCCGAGCAGCGCGAACCAGTCGGCCATCGTGCGGTCGAGCGACTTGCGGTTCGTGTCCTGGTAGCCGTTGAGCAGCTCGACGGCGTCGAAGTCGTACGAGAAGCCCTTGCGGCCGGCGCGGTCGGTCTTCTCGTCGAAGCGGCCGAGGTAGAAGTAGCCGATCGCCTCCTCGAGGCGCGGGTGGTGCACGTCGATGATCGCGCCCGGCGCGAGCTCGCGGATCGAGCTGAACAGCTCCTTCGCCGACTTGCGGCGCGTCGGGATGGCGCCCTGCCCCTCCTCGACCATCTCCTGCGGGAGCGGGAACGCGCCGAAGTGGCCCCACTCGCCGGAGGTGACCTCGTTGCCGATCGCCGACGCGAGCCACTTGCCCGCGTTCAGCTCCTTGATGTGCGGGGCGTAGTCGGCGGCGACGTTGTGGTCGGTCGACACGATCATGTCGACGCCGTCGGCGACGAACTCGTAGACGCGGTCGCGCATCGGGACGCGCGAGTCGGGCGAGCTCGCCGCGTGCACGTGGAAGTCACCCGACACCCACTTCGGCGTCTCGATGACGTGCTTGATCTTGCCGGCGATCGCGACGGGCTTGGCGCCGATGCTCACGCGGTGCACCGAGATCGTCCACTCGGGGCCGCGGCTGATGGTGACGTCGTAGCTGCCGGCGGGCAGCGTGACCTTGCCGGCGCCGCTCATCGTGAACACGCGGTTGAACGCGGCGAGCGACTGCTCGTCCTCATCCTCGCGCCCGATGTCGCCGCGCGAGAAGCGCGGATCGCGCGTGCCCCTGGTGCCGTTGATCGTGAGCTTCGCCGGCGTGCGCTTGCCGGTCTTCTCGTCGAGCACCTCGTAGATCAGCTCGCCCGTCTTTACGACCTGGGGCCTGGCGTGCGTGACCGTTCCCGAGCCCTCGTCGCGCGCCGCCTGCGTGCTCACCGACTCGGGGTCGACGCGACAGCCCATCGCCCAGCCGGCGCAGGCGCAGCCGACCGCGATGAAGCTCCTACCCAGCATCATCCCTGTACCTTAACTGGAGCGAGCCGGGCCTGCTTCGACTTTTGCCGTTTGGGAACAACGTCCCGGCGATGTGGGTTCCCTCCTCGTGACCGACTCCGCGCCAGGACCGGCCAATTCGAACGCCGGGCGCGACGACGCTGCGCTGCTGGAGCACTACGTCCGTCGCGGCCGGGGCGCGCGCGACGGCGGCCTCGAGGCGGCGTGGCTGGACTACGAGCTTCGCTCCTACGTGCTCGCCCGGCTCCCGGCGCGGCGCCCGCTCGCCGTGTGCAACGTCGGCATCGGCGACGGTCAGCTCGACGACTGGCTCGCGCTCGTCGTGGGCGCGCCGATCGTCAGCGTGGACCTGGATCCCGGGGCGTGCCGGCTCCTCGAGCTGCGCCAGCGCCGCGAGGAGCACCCGCACCCGTCGCGCGTCGTGTGCGGGGATGTGCGCGGCGGCGCTCTCGCGGGGCGGAGGTTCGACGTCATCACGTGCGTGCGCCCGCTCGCCGACGGCGACGACGGCGGTCACCTGCAGCGCGCGCTGCGCACCGCCCTCGCCGACGGCGGCGTGCTGCTCACCGCCGAGATCGGGCAGGGCGCCGCCGCGGACCGCGTGCTGTCGCGCGGCGACGTCTGGCTCGCCTGCTCCACGCGCACGCGATGAGGCGATGAGGCGAGAAGGCGAGTCGGCTAGCGGTTCTGCGGAAAGCCGAGGTCGACGCCGCGGTGGCGCGGGTCCGGCCAGCGCGAGGTCACGGCCTTGGTGCGCGTGTAGAAGTGGACGCCGTCGCGGCCGTAGATGTGGTGGTCGCCGAACAGCGAGGCCTTCCAGCCGCCGAACGAGTAGTAGGCCATCGGCACGGGGATGGGCACGTTGATGCCGACCATGCCGACCTCGACCTCGTGCTGGAACTTGCGGGCGGCGCCGCCGTCGTTCGTGAACAGCGCGACGCCGTTCGCGTACGGGTTCGTGTTCACGAGGTGGATCGCCTCGTCGTAGGTGGCGACGCGCGTCGTCGACAGGACGGGCCCGAAGATCTCATCCTTGTAGATGGTCATGCTCGGGCTCACGTTGTCGAACAGGCACGGCCCGAGGAAGAAGCCGCCCGGGCGGTTCGCGATCGCGAGCGTCCGGCCGTCGGACACCAGCGTCGCGCCCTCGGCGACGCCCTTGTCGACGTAGCCGGCGACCTTGTCGCGGTGGGCCTTGTTGATGAGCGGGCCCATCTCCGACTGCGCCTCGAAGCCGTCGCCGACGCGCAGCTTCGCGATGCGCTCCTTCATCAGCGGGACGAGCTTGTCGGCGGCGTTGCCGACGCACACGACGACGGAGATCGCCATGCAGCGCTCGCCCGCCGAGCCGTAGCCCGCCGACACGGCGGCGTCCGCGGCGAGCTCCATGTCGGCGTCGGGGAGCACGATCATGTGGTTCTTCGCGCCGCCGAGCGCCTGCACGCGCTTGCCGTGGCGCGTGCCGGTCTCGTAGATGTACTGCGCGATCGGCGTCGAGCCGACGAACGAGATCGCGGAGATCTTCGGGTGCTCGAGGAGGCGATCGACCGCGACCTTGTCGCCGTGCACGACGTTGAACACGCCCTGCGGCAGGCCGGCGTCCGCGAGCAGCTGCGCGCAGAAGTTCGCGCACGACGGATCGCGCTCGCTCGGCTTCAGGACGAACGTGTTCCCGCACGCGATCGCGATCGGGTACATCCACATCGGCACCATCGCCGGGAAGTTGAAGGGCGTGATGCCCGCGACGACGCCGAGCGGCTGGCGGATGGAGTACGAGTCGACCTCCGTCGACACGTTCTCGCTGTACTCGCCCTTCTGGAGATCGGCGATGCCGCACGCGAACTCGATGACCTCGAGGCCGCGGTTCACCTCGCCGAGCGCATCGCCCGTGACCTTGCCGTGCTCGAGCGTGAGCAGGCGCGCGATCTCGTGCTGGTGCTTGTCGACCAGCTGGCGGAACGCGAACAGGATCTTCGTGCGCTTCGCGATCGACACGCTCTTCCAGCTCTTCGCCGCGCGCACGGCCGCCTCGACCGCGACGTCGACGACCTCCGTGCTCGCGAACGCGACCCTCGACTGGATCTCGCCCGTCGCCGGGTTGTAGACGTCGCCGTGCCGGTCCGACGCAGGCTCGTAGGTCTTTCCGTCGATCCAGTGCCTGATCACCTTCATGGTAGAGGCACGCGTACCATGGAAACGCCGAAAAGTTGACAGCCTCGACCGCCCGAGCACCATCGCAGGAATGAGCGCCGCCGAACAGCTCGAGCCGACCGTCACCGAGCCGATGACCTGGGCCGAGATCCGCGCGCGGTACCCGGACATGTGGGTCGATCTCGTCGACATCGTCGATGAACAGCCGAAGACCTTCGAGTTCCGGACCGCGCGCGTCGCCGGCCGAGGCGACACGCGCCGCGAGGCGCTCGCACAGTCCCAGCCGTGGCGCGCCCCCGACCGGAAGTTCATGTTGCGCTTCACCGGCGAGTCCGTGCCACCGGTGCCCCGCTCCTGGGTCGGTCCGTGAAGCGGGAGACTCGCTACGATCCTGCGAAGCATCTGATCGTCATCGAAGGTGAGGTCAGCGGCCCTCTCGGCCCACGAGCGCTCGTGCTGTTCCTCGACACCGCATCGCAGGAGACGGTGATCCTCCGGAGGTCGCCGAGGCGCTGGGATACAGCGTGCGCGACGCCGGCGACATCACCACGGTCTACTCGGCCGTCGGCAAGGAGCATGGTTACATGCTCCTTGTCGAGCGCTTCTCGGCCCTCGGGTTCACGCTGACCGACTTCGATGCCCACATCCTCGACATGCCGGACCGCTACGACTTCCACGGGCTACTCGGCCTGAGCTTCCTGCGGCGCTTCAACGACGAGATCCGTTCCCGCGAAAACAAAATCCTCGTCGAACCGGCGTAGCGTGCAGGCACGTACGGTCGCGTGCATCGTGCGATCCTGTACCTCATGGTGACGATCCGCGAGGAGTGCGAGGCCGATGTGGAGGCGATCCGGCGCGTGAACGTCGCCGCGTTTGCGGGCGAGGGCGAGGTGGAGGCGCGGCTCGTCGAGGCGCTGCGCGCGAGCGGCGCCCTCGTGCTGTCGCTCGTCGCCGAGGTCGACGGACGCATCGCGGGTCACGTCGCGTTCTCGCCGGTCACGGTCGGCGCGGCGACGGGCGTCGGGTTGGCACCGATGGCCGTCGTTCCGGAGCTGCAGCGGACCGGCCTCGGCGGGCGGATGATCGACGAGGCCCTGCGACGCCTCGCGCACACGCACCGCTTCTGCGTCGTGCTCGGGCACCCCGCGTACTACCCGCGCTTCGGCTTCGTCCCGGCCTCCACCGCCGGGCTCCACTGGGAACACGGCCACGACGAGGCGTTCTTCGTGAAGCCGCTCGTGGCCGGCGGCCTCGACGGTGTGCGCGGGATCGTTCGTTACCGGCCCGAGCTCGACGCGGTCTGACGCGCGTCAGGATCGTGTCAGGAGCGTTGCCGTCGAGGCGGGGGTGCTTACGGTCGCTCGCGATGTCCTCGGTGCGCCTGGTCGGCGGAGTGGTCCTCGCGGTGAGTCTGGTGGGCCTTGCCTACCTTTTCCGCGGTCGGCGCCGACGTCGAGTTGTGATGGCGCTCGCCGCACTGATCCTCGGCCTCGCCGCGAACGTGTATCTGTGGCGCTCGACGGCGACGCCGATCGCGACGCACACGCCTCGCACCGCCCGCGGCGTCGATCGCGCCGAGCTCGCGCAGCGGCGCCTTCTCCGCACCGAGACGCGCACCGACGACCGCCGCCGGCGCGAGGACGAGGCCCCGGGCGACCCGGGCGACCCGGGCTCCTCAAAGACCGAAGCGACGGCGAAGCTCTACCTCGATCGCATCTTCCAGACCGAGCCGTATGCCGTCGCGTGCGTCGGCCGGACCTGCACGCTCGATCCTCCCGACGCGCCCGACTGGCAGCACGACCTCCAGACCGCGTTCCCCGAGCGTGCCTGGTTCTGTCGGATGTCGTTCGCGCCCACCGAGGTGCTCCTCGAGCTCTGCCCACCCGAGGAGATGGGCGCCGCCGTGACCCGTGGCATCCTGACGGCCTTCGAGCTCGCTCCGGCGACCGCCGCCTGTCTCACCGCGCACCCCGACACCCACGGCGACCTCGCCCTCGACGTCCTCCTCGATCCGCACCTCCGCGCCACCCTCACCGGCTCGCTCGCGTCCGCGCCGGTGGGCCTCTGCCTCCAGCGTGTCCTCGACGACATCGTCGCCCGCGCGGAGCTCCCACCCGGCGTCACCGCGCTCCCGCGCGCGCCGCTCGAGCTTCACCTGCCGATGCGGAAAGGGCCGATCTGATCGCCGTGCATCACGTGCGACCTCCTCGGCGCAGCGGCGGCGGAGCGACCGGCTCCGGCGGCGGCGTCTTCTCGTAGGGGACCGGCGGCGTCCACCGCAGGCGCACCGGCACCGGGATCGGCGGCGGCGTGTGCAGGTCGGGCAGCTCGACGAGCTCGACGACCTCGACGGGCACGTCCTCGTTCGCCGCATCGGCCGGTCCGGGTGCGACCCACGGCAGCTCGAGCTGCTCGGCGATCCGCGCCGCCTCGGCGCGCACCTCCGCCGCGTTCGGGCGGTCGAGCGGATCGACGAGGAGCATGCGGTCGACCAGCTCGGCGAGGCGCGCCGGGATCGCGGGGCAGCGGCGCGCGAGCGGCACCGCCATCGGCAGCCGGCCGCTCACGGCCTCGTACACGACGACGCCGAGCGCGAACACGTCGACGCGCTCGTCGTGGTCGTCGCCGGTGACGAGCTCGGGCGCGCGGTACGCGAGGCCGTCCTCGGCCAGCGTGAGCGCGCTCGCGTTCGGCACGCCGGAGATCCGCGCGTCGCCCCAGCCGAGCACGAGCGGCGCCGCGCCCGGCACGATGACCTCGGGCCGCAGGCTGCGGTGGATCACGCCGCGGCTGTGCGCGTGCGCGACGATCGCCGCCACATCGCGCAGCAGCGCCGCCGCCTCCGCGAAGCCGAGCCCGCGCCCGAGGGTCGGACCTTCGACGAGCTCGACGGCGATCCACGACCGCGTGCACTCGAACAGCCGCGGCACGCCGGCGCAGCGCAGCGTCTCGAGGACGCGCGCCTCGCGCAGCAGCGCACCCTCGACGTCGCCGGAGGTGGTGGTGGCGACCTGGATGCGCACGCGTCGCGGCACCACCGCGTGGAATGCGACGAACGCGTCACCGTGCAGCTGCCGCTCGATGACGTAGTCCCCGATGCGTGCGCCCGTGCCCCACTTCATCGGGTCGGATCGAGGTGCAGCCGACATGCCCGCAGCAAGCGCGCGTCGTCACTGCGCGGTGTGATCGGGACAACCGACCTCGTCGCCCGCCGACCCGGCACGCTTGTCCTCAGGTACTGTCGCCGGCTCATGACCACGCGACGCGTCGTGCTCCAGACGATCGGGATGACGGGCGCCGCCGGCTGCCTCGGCGGCTGCGGCGGCGGCGGCGGCAGCGGCGTCCCCAGGGGCACCGCCACGATGTGCGGCGCCAACCTGTGCCTCGACCTCGCCGAGAACACCGAGCTCCAGCTCGACAACGGCATCCTGTTCTTCGACCAGGCGCCCGGCAAGAAGCTGTTCGTGCGGCGCAGCGGTGACACGTTCGTCGCGCTCTCCGCGGTGTGCACGCACGCGAACTGCCTCATCGACTGGAACGGCGAGGATCAGTTCGACTGCGACTGCCACGGCTCCGTGTTCAACAACATGGGCGGCGTCGTGCGCGGCCCGGCCGCCGTGGCGCTGCGCTCGTTCGCGACGTCCGTCGCCGGCGACATGGTCACGATCACCCTGTAGCTCGGCTCGGCTCAGTTCTTCGACGGCCGCGCCCCCGGCGGCACCACCGGCAGCTCCTCGGGGCGGACCGCGACGACGGCCGGAGTCCAGCGCGGCTTGCGGATGCGCGGCCCGTAGCCGACGCCCGTGCTGTCGACGAGCTCGAGCACCTCCTGCACCGGGGCGTGTGCGAGCACGTGCGTGAGGAAGTCGAGATCCGAGCGCACCTCGGCGCTCGCCGGGCGATCGAAGCGGTCGATCGACAGCATCTGATCGACGAGCTGCGCGAGCTCGCGCGGCGCCTCGGGCCGGCGCTCGAGCGCGGGGACGTGCGGCGCGAGCGCGGCGTTGATCTCGCGCGGCAGGTGCCCGGTCAGCGCCTGGTACGCGATCACGCCGAGCGCGTAGACGTCGGCGCGGTCGTCGAGGGCGTCGCCGCGCACGAGCTCCGGCGCGACGTACGCGCGCGAGCCCGGCGTCGGCACGTGCGGGATGTTGCCGCCCGCATCGTGCGTGCGCGCCTCGCTCCAGTCGACGACGCTCAGCGCGAAGTGCCGCCGCTCCGCCGTCAGCACGATGCGCTCGGGGCGCAGCGCGCGGTGGATCACGCCGCGCCGGTGCGCGTGCTCGAGCACCTCCGCGAGGTCGCGCACGATCATCGCGACGTCGTTCACGGGCAGCGGCCCGCGCCCGATGCGCTGCCCGAGCGTCTCGCCGGCGACCGGCTCGGCCGCGAACCACGGCCGCCGGTCCGGCAACAGGCCCGACTCGTACACCTGCGGGACGCCCGCGTGGTGGAGCGCCTCGAGGATGCACGCCTCGCGCAGCAGCTGCACCGCGAACGGCTGCAGCCCGGCGACGGTCTCGTTGACGACCTTCACGACCGCGCGCCGCGGGAGGAACAGGTGCGTCCCGCGCAGGAGCACGCCGCCGTTGACCTTTCCGATCTCCCCCTCGATCCGGTAGTTCCCGACGCGCTGGAGCACGCCACCACCAGGTGCACGGCGTGTGCCTCGGCTTACATCGCTCCCTACGCGCGGTTAGGCCCCTTCACCTTCGGGGACAGCTGTCCCGAGGACGAGAGGCCTGGCACAGGCGACCCGGTCAGGGCTTGCGCGTGATGCGGACCGCGAACCCGTCGTCCTCGATCACCGGGATCTGGTCGGGCGGCAGCCCGTGCGGCGGCGTCCAGCGCGGCACGTCGGTCGGGCGGAGCGGGCGGTCGATCGCGAGCGGCACGACGGTGTCGGCGAGCCAGCGCACGCGGTCGTGGACGTCGGCGCTGGTCGGGCGTGCGGCCGGGTCGGTCGCGAGCATGCGATCGATCAGCGCCGTCAGGTCGTCGGGCGCGGCGGGGCAGCGATCCGCCGCCGACACCGTGCGATCCGGCAGCTGCCCGGTGAGCGCGCGGAACGCGATCACGCCGAGCGCGTGCACGTCGTCGCGCGCGTTGACGCGGACGTGCGCCTCGGTGTCGAGCGTGAGCGCGTCGCCCCAGTCGCGCACGCACACGCCGAACGAACGGTCCGGCGTCCGGACGATGGCATCCGCCGTGAGCTGGCGGTGCACGACGCCGCGTGCGTGCGCGTGGTGCAAGAGCGCCGCGGTGTCGCGCAGCACCGACGTGAGGTCCGCGATCGACAGCGGCGCCGACGCGATCGCCTCGGCGATCGTGGTGCCGTCGAGGTGCTCGCTCGCGGTCCACGGGCGGCGGTCGGCGAGCACGCCGCACTCGTACACGCGCGGCACGCCCGGGTGACCGAGCGCCTCGCGGATGCACGCCTCGCGCAGCATCTGCACCGCGACCGCGCGCGTCCACGTGCCGGGGTACATGACCTTGATCTCGGCGCGCCGCGGCAGCACGACGTGGGTCCCGAGGTAGACGAGGCCGTGCTCGTCGACGGATAACCCGCGCTCGATCTTGTAATCCCCGATGCGGTCTCCGGGGGCGAGAAGATCGCGAGTCACCGTGCGCGTCACGGTGTCCCGGAAGTGCACGAAGGGTGCCGCAGCATGCAGCACCGAGGGATCAAGGCGATCTGCGCGTGCGTGGGTGACGAAACACGTCACCACCTGTGTCTATCGGCCTCAGCGCGGATGTACGCGCCCGCGCATGAGGAGCCAGTACACACCACCGGCGAGCCCGAATCCGACGAACCACGACCAGTCGTAGATCGGGCGCATCGGCGACCAGAACGCCCCGAGGAGCGCGACGCCCGCGCCTGCGAGCGTGGCGTACACCGCCGCCATGTTCCAGCCGCGCTCGTAGCGGTACGCGCCGTCGGCGACGTACAGCGAGCGCAGGTCGAGCTCCGTCTTGCGCAGCACCCAGTAGTCGACGATGAGCACGCCCGCGACCGAGCCGAGCGCGCCCGAGTAGCCGACGAGCCAGCCGTTGATGTAGCGGTCCGCGTTCGCGAGCAGCTCCCACGGCATCATGAGGATGCCGATCACGCCCGTGATGAGGCCGCCGCGCGCGAAGTTGATCTTGCCGGGGAACGCGTTCGCGAAGTCGTTCGCCGGCGACACGACGTTCGCGGCGATGTTCACCGCGAGCGTCGCGACCACGATCGTGAACATCGCGACGCCGATCACCGCGCGGCTGCCGAGCATGCCGCCGAGCGCGATCGGATCCGAGATCGGCTTGTCGACCTTGAAGATGATGACCGTCGCCGACGTGATGATGATGCCCATCGCGGCGAACACGGTCATCGTCGACGGCAGCGCGACCACCTGCCCCACCACCTGCTCGCGCTGCGAGCGCCCGTAGCGCGTGAAGTCGGGCATGTTGAGCGACAGCGTCGACCAGAAGCCGATCGTCGCCGTGAGTGCGGGGATGAACTTCGCGAAGAACTCGCCCGCCGGCAGCCCCGACTCCGCCATGATCGGGCCGAGCCCGTCGGCGGCGTAGATCGCCCACGCGAGGAGCAGCGCCGTCATCACGAGCACGAACGGCGCCGCGAAGCGCTCGAGCCGGCGCACCAGCTCCATGCCGCGATAGATGATGAGGATGTTGAGGCCCCAGAACAGCGCGAACGAGATCCACTGCGTCGCGGGGAACCACTGCGCCTCGGGCCAGTCGTTCCACGGGAAGCCCCCGAACCAGCCCAACAGCTCCGCCCAGCCGGGCCACAACGACGTGAGGAACGTCTGCAGCGCGTGACCGCCGATCCACGCGTTGATGCCGAACCAGCCGCACGCGATCAGCGCGCGCATCAGCGCCGGCAGGTTCGAGCCGACGGTGCCGTACGCGGCGCGCGCGAACACCGGGAACGGGATGCCGTACTTCGTGCCGGGGTGCGAGTTGAGGAGGATCGGCGCGAGCACGATGATGTTGCCGAGCGCGATCGTGCCGAGCGCCTGCCACCACGACATCCCGTTCTCGATCATCGACGACGCCATCTGGTACGTCGGGATGCAGTGGGCCATCGAGATCCACAGCGCGGCGTAGTCCCACGTCGACCACGTGCGCTTCGCGACGGCGACGGGCGCCAGGTCCTCGTTGTAGAGCGGCGAGTCGCGCAGCTGCTCGGGCTCGCGCAGCTCGACGCGACCGTCCGCGTGCGTGGTCGTCTCCATGAGCCCCTTGCTTCGACGCTAGTAGATTCTCACCCGTGAAGCGAGCGTTCGCGGCCGGAGCTTCGGCGCGTGAACCGGTGGAGCGCGAGGTACGTGACCGGGGTGGTGAACAGCGTGAGGAGCTGGGACACGGTGAGGCCGCCGACGATCGCGATGCCGAGCGGGCGGCGGAGCTCGCTGCCCATGCCGGTGCCGAGCGCGAGCGGGAGCGCGCCGAGGAGCGCCGCCAGCGTGGTCATGAGGATCGGGCGGAAGCGGAGGAGGCAGGCCTCGTAGATCGCCTTCTCGGGGTCGGCCCCCTCGCGCTCGCGCTCGAGGGCGAAGTCGATCATGAGGATCGCGTTCTTCTTGACGATGCCGACGAGCAGGATGATGCCGACGAGCGCGATCAGGTCGAGCTGGCTGTCGGTGACCATCAGCGCGAGCAGCGCGCCCAGCCCCGCCGACGGCAGCGTCGAGAGGATCGTGATCGGGTGGATGTAGCTCTCGTAGAGGACGCCGAGCACGATGTACACGGCGATCAGCGCGATCAGGATCAGCATCGGCTGCGTCGAGGCCGAGTCCTTGAACGCGGCCGCGGTGCCGGCGTACGAGGCGTGGATGCTCGGCGGCACGCCGATCTCGAGCATCGCCTTGTCGATCGCGGACGTCGCCTCGCTGAGCGCGATGCCCGGCGCCGTGTTGAACGAGATCGTCGTCGCCGGGAACTGGCCCTGGTGGCCGATCGACAGCGACACGTTCGTCGGCACGACGCGCACGAGCTGGGCGAGCGGCACCTGCACGCCCGCCGGCGTCGACACGTGCAGGCGGTCGAGGATCTCGGGCCCGACGTTCGGCGGGACGGCGTCGAGCACGACGCGGTACTGGTTGATCTGCGTGTAGAACGTCGCGACCTGGCGCTGGCCGAACGCGTCGTACAGCGTGTTGTCGATCTGCGACACGGTGATGCCGTGGCGCGCGGCCGTGTCGCGGTCGATCATCAGCGACAGCTGCAGGCCCGCCGACTGCTGGTCCGACACGACGTCCTTGATCTCGGGCAGCTTGCGCAGCGCCGCCGTGACCTTCGGCGCCCACTCGTCGAGCTCCGCGAGGTCGGCATCCTCGAGCACGAACTGGTACTGCGTGCGCGACGGGCGGCCGCCGATGCGGACGTCCTGCACCGACTGCAGGTACAGGTTCACGCCCTGCACCGCCGCGAGCCTGGGGCGCAGCCGGTTGATGACGTCGTCGGCCGACGACGTGCGCTCGGGCTTGTCGCGCAGCGCGATGAACATGTTGCCCGTGTTCTGGGTCGACGAGCCGAAGCCGCCGATGTTCGCGATCACGTGCGCGACGTCGGGGTCCTTGCGCACGATGTCGATGAGCGCCAGCTGGCGCTCGCGCATCGCCGGGAACGAGATGTCCTGCGGCCCCTGCGTCGTGCCGACGAGCATGCCGGTGTCCTGCTGCGGGAACAGCCCGAACGGCAGCCGCTGGTACAGCCACACGGTGATGACGACGGTCACGACGGTCGCGACGCCGACGATGATGCGGTGCCGCAGCACCACGCGCAGCGCGGCCGCGTAGCCCGCGATGATCCCCGCGAGCCCGCGCTCGAGCATGCGCGACACCACGTTCGGGCGCGCGTGCGGATCGTGCGTCTTCAGGAGGCGGCTGCACATCATCGGCGTGATCGTCAGCGAGATCAGCGCGGAGACGGAGATCGAGACGGCGAGCACCACCGCGAACTCGCGGAACAGGCGGCCGACGGCGCCCGCCATGAACAGGATCGGCACGAACACCGCGAGCAGCGACGCCGTGATGCTCACGATCGTGAACCCGACCTGCTTCGCACCGGCGAGCGCGGCCTCGCGCGGCGACATCCCGCCCTCGAGGTAGCGCGTGATGTTCTCGGTCACCACGATCGCATCGTCGACGACGAACCCGGTCGCGATCGTGAGCGCCATCAGCGACAGGTTGTCGAGCGAGTAGTCGAGCATGTACATCGCGCCGAACGTCGCGACGAGCGACAGCGGCACGGCGACGCTCGGGATCGCGGTCGCGCGCGCCGAGCGCAGGAACAGCGCGACGACCGCGGTCACGAGCAGGATCGAGATCACGAGCGTCTCCTCGACGTCGTGCACCGACGCGCGGATCGTGCCGGCGCGATCGAGCGCGATCTGCACGTCGATCGCCGGGTGGATCGAGCGCGCGAGCTCGGGGAGCAGCGCCTTCACGCGCGAGATGACGTCGAGGATGTTCGCCCCCGGCTGGCGGCGCACGATGATGCTGACGACGCGCTCGCCGTCGAACCACCCCGCGACCCGCTCGTTCTCGACGTCGTCGGTCACCGCCGCGATGTCGCCGAGCCGCACCACTCCCGACGAGAAGGGCCCACCCTGCGCGTCGGTGCGGATGACCACCTTCTTCCACGCCTCGGCATCCGTGAGCTGGCCGTCGGTGTCGATCGAGAACCAGCGCTCGGCGCCGAGGCCGCCGCGCGGCTGGTTCGCCGTCGCGCTCGCGATCGCGAGCCGCACCTCCTCGAGGCCGAGGCCCATGCCGGCGATGCGGTCGGCGTCGACGCGCACGCGCACCGCCGGCTGCACGCCGCCGCCGACGCCGACCTGCCCGACCCCCGGGACCTGCGCGATCTTCTGCGCGAGCACCGTGTTCGCGGACTCGAACACCTTCGGCAGCGGCAGTGACTTCGACTGCAGCGCGATGATGAGGATCGGCGCGTCGTTCGGGTTGACCTTCCGGTAGCTCGGCCGCGACGGCATGTTCGGCGGCAGGTCGCCGCCCGCCGCCTGGATCGCGGCCTGGATCTCGCGCGCCGCGGACTCCTGGCTCTTGTCGAGGTCGAACTGGACGGTCACCTGCGTCGTGCCGAGCGAGCTCGACGACGTGATCTCCGTGACGCCGGCGATGCGCCCGAACCGGCGCTCGAGCGGCATCGCGACGGCGGTCGCCATCGTCTGCGGGCTCGCGCCGGGGAGGTTGCCGGTGACGCTGATCGTCGGGAAGTCGACGCGCGGCAGCGGTGCGACCGGCAGGCCGAGGAACGCCGAGGCACCTGCGAGGAGGAGCGCCACCGCGAGCAGCGACGTCCCGATCGGCCGCCGGATGAACGGGGCCGAGATGTTCACGTCACGCCCTTCGCGCTCGACGACGTGAACCAGCGCCCGACCTTCTCCATGAACAGGTAGATGACGGGCGTCGTGTACAGCGTGAGGACCTGCGACAGGAGCAGGCCGCCGACGATCGTCACGCCGAGCGGCTTGCGCAGCTCCGCGCCGACGCCGGTGCCGAGCGCGAGCGGCAGGCCGCCGAGCAGCGCCGCCATCGTCGTCATCATGATCGGGCGAAAGCGCAGGAGGCACGCCTTCGCGATCGCCTGCTCGGGCGGCAGGCCCTCCTCGCGCTCCGCCTCGAGTGCGAAGTCGATCATCATGATCGCGTTCTTCTGCACGATGCCGATCAGGAGCACGATGCCGATCAGCGCGATCACGTCGAACGGCATGCCGACGACGTAGAGCGCGAGGATCGCGCCGATGCCCGCGGACGGCAGCGTCGACAGGATCGTGATCGGGTGGATGTAGCTCTCGTAGAGGACGCCGAGCACGATGTAGACGGTGATCAGCGCGGCGAGGATCAGGAACGGCGTCGACGCGAGCGACTCGCGGAACGCCTGCGCGGCGCCCGTGAACTGACCGCGCATCGCCGGCGGCGGCTCGAGCTTCGCGGACGCCTCCTCGATCGCCGCGACGGCCTCGCCGAGCGAGACGCCGGGCGCGGTGTCGAACGAGAGCGTCACCGACGGGAACTGCCCCTGGTGCGAGATCGAGAGCGGCGCCTCGCGCGTGACCAGCGTGGCGAACGACGACAGCGGCACCGGGACGCCGCTCGCCGAGCGGACGTGCAGGCGCTCGAGGTGTGCGGCCGTGTGGCGGTCCTCGGGGCGGACCTCGAGGATGATGCGGTACTGGTTGAGCTGGGTGAACGTCGTCGACACGATGCGCTGCCCGAACGCGTCGTACAGCGTGTCGTCGAGGACGAGCGCCGTGATGCCGAGGCGCGACGCGCTGTCGCGATCGACGTCGAGGTGCAGCTCGAGCCCCTTGCTCTGCTGATCGGACGCGACGTCGCGCAACTGAGGCAGCGCGCGCATCGCCTCGAGCAGGCGCGGCGCCCACGCGGCGAGCTCGTCGGGGTCGGGATCCTCGATCGTGTACTGGTACTGCGTGCGGCTCATGCGCGCGTCGACGGTGAGGTCCTGCACGGGCTGCACGTACAGCGCGATGCCCGACACCGCGCTCGCGCGCGCCTTGAGCCGCGCCATCACCTCGTCGATGTGCGAGCGCTCCTCCATCGGCCGCAGCGTGATCGCGAACCGCCCGACGTTCGCCGCCGGGTTCGTGCCGTCGGCGCCGATCGACGACGACACCGTCGCGACCGCCGGGTCCTCGAGCAGCTTCTCGGCGAGGTCGCGCTGCAGCTCCATCATCTTGCCGAACGACACGTCGGGCGCGGCCTCGGAGACACCGGCGATCTGACCGGTGTCCTGCACGGGGAAGAAGCCCTTCGGGACCGCGAGCGCGAGGAGCGCGGTGACCGCGACGGCGGCGAGCGTGACGAGCAGCGTGATCACGCGGTGCTTCAGCGCGACCGCGAGCGTGTGCTCGTAGAAGCTCGTGAGCGCGCGGAAGCCGCGATCGAACGTGCGCACGACGAGGTTGCGCGGCGCGTGCTCGTCGTGCGGCCTCAGCACCCACGCGCACATCATCGCGGTCAGCGTCAGCGACAGCACCGCGGAGATCGCGATCGCGATCGCGAGCGTGACGGCGAACTCGCGGAACAGGCGCCCGACGAGGCCGCCCATGAACAGGAGCGGGATGAGCACGGCGACGAGCGACACCGTGAGCGACACGATCGTGAAGCCGATCTGCTTGGCGCCGCGCAGCGCGGCCTCGAACGGCGACAGCCCGGGCTCGCCCGGGCGCCCCTCGATCAGGCGCGACACGTTCTCGACCATGACGATCGCGTCGTCGACGACGAACCCCGTCGAGATCGTGAGCGCCATCAGCGACAGGTTGTCGAGGCTGTAACCGACCGCCTTCATCACGGCGAACGTGCCGATCAGCGCGAGCGGCACGGCGACGCCGGGGATGACCGTGGCGCGCAGGTTCCCCAGGAACAGGAAGATGACGGCGATGACCAAGAAGATCGTGAGGACGAGCGTGAACTGCACGTCCTCGACGGAGGCGCGCACCGTGACCGTGCGATCCGCGATGATCTCGACGTCGATCGCCTGCGGCATCGACGCGCGCAGGCGCGGCAGCAGCTCCTTGATGTCGTCGGTGACCTCGATGATGTTCGCACCCGGCTGGCGCTGCACCGACAGGAGCACCGCGCGCTTGGTCCCCGACCAGCCGGCGAGCTGCGCGTTCTCGACGTCGTCGATCACGTTCGCGACCTCGCCGAGCCGCACCGGCGAGCCGTTGCGGTACGCCACGATCAGCGGCCGGAAGCTCTGCGCCTTCGCGAGCTGGTCGTCGGTCGCGAGCGCGTAGTTCTGGCGCGGACCGTCGAGGTTGCCCTTGGGCTGGTTGACGTTCGCGGCGGCGATCGCCGCGCGCACGTCCTCGAGCGTGAGGCCGGTGCCGGCGAGCGCCATCGGGTCGACCTGCACGCGCACCGCCGGCTTCTGGCCGCCGCCGGTCGTGACGAGCCCGACGCCCTTCACCTGGCTGATCTTCTGCGCGAGTACCGAGTCGGCGTAGTCGCTCACCGCGGGGAGCGGCAGCGTGTCGGAGCTGACCGCGATCGTGAGGATCGGCTGGTCGGCCGGGTTGGACTTCGAGTACGTCGGCGGCGCCGGCAGCGTGCGCGGGAGCAGGTTCGTCGCGGCGTTGATCGCCGCCTGCACGTCCTGCTCGGCGCCGTCGATGTCGCGGTCGAGCTCGAACTGGAGCGTGATCTGCGAGCTGCCGAAGCTCGACACGCTCGTCATCTGCGTCAGCGACGGCACCTGCCCGAACTGGCGCTCGAGCGGCGTCGTCACCGCCGAGGCCATCGTCTCCGGGCTCGCGCCCGGGAGCTGCGTCGACACGACGATCGTCGGGTAGTCGACCTGGGGGAGCGCCGCGACGGGCAGCGAGCGGTACGCGGTCAGGCCCGCGAGCAGAAGGCCGATCGTGAGCAGCGTCGTCGCGACCGGCCGCGTGATGAACGGCGCCGAGATGCTCGCGAGCACCGCCGCCGGCACGCGCGCCTTGGCCTCCTCGACGCGCGTCCGCGCCCCGTGGCCCTCGGGGCGCGGCTGTCCGGGTTCCGGACGCTCGGGGGCCCCACCCTCGTCGGCGGGCGGCTGGCTCATGGCGCCGCCGAGCCGCTACCCGCCGTGGACTTCTTGGCTCCGCCGTCGCCCTTCTTGCGGGCGCTCGGGTCGATCGCCTCGACGCGCCCACCCGGCCGGATCTGGTTCTGCCCCTCGACGACCACCAGCTCCCCCGCCTCGACGCCCTTGTCGATCGCCGCCCGATCGCCGGTGAGCAGCCCCACCGTGACCGGGCGCAGCACCGCGGTCTTGTCGGCGCCGACGACGTACACGAACGTGCCCTGCGGGCCGCGCTGCACCGCGACCGCCGGGATCACGAGCGCGCCCCTGCGCGTCTCGAGCAGCATGCGCGCCTTCACGAACGCGTTCGGCCACAGCGCGCGCGTCGGGTTCGGCGCCATCGCCTTCAGGCGCAGCGTCGCCGTCGTCTGGTTGACCTGGTTGTCGAGCACCGCGAGCGTGCCCGTCGCGAGCTTCTGCGTGTCGTCGCGGTTCCACACCTCGACCTCGACGGGAGAGCTCGTCTCGGTCGCGCGCGCCATCGCAGCCGCGATGCCCGGCAGGCGGTCCTGCGGGACGGTGAAGAAGATCGCCGCCGGATCGATCGCGGTGATCACGACGAGCCCGTTCGGATCGCTCGCGCGCACGAGGTTGCCGGCGTCGACCTGGCGCACGCCGGTGACGCCGTCGATCGGCGCCTTCACCGTCGCGTAGTCGAGGAAGAGCTGCGCGCTCTCGATCTGCGCGGCGTCGATCTTGATCGCGCCCTCGAACTGGCCGACCTGCGCGGCGAAGTCGTCGACCTGCTGCTTCGCGACGAGGTTCTGCTCGTGCAGGCCCTTGTAGCGCTCGTGGTTGCGCCTCGCCGCGTCGAGCTGCGCGCGGTCCCGGGCGAGCGCACCCTGCGCCTGGTGCAGCTGCACGAGCCACGGGCGCGGATCGATCTCGGCGAGGACGTCGCCCTTCTTGACCGGCTGCCCCTCGGTGAACAGCACCTTGTCGAGGCGGCCGTCGACCTGCGGGCGCACCGTGACCTGCTGCGCCGCGGCGACGCTGCCGAGCCCCTCGAGCCAGATCGGGAGATCTCGCACCTCGACCTTCGCGACCTGGACGGCGACGACGCGCTCCCCGCCGCCCGAGCCGCCGGCGGCCGCCGCGCCGTTCGGCGACGACTTGCCGTCGCCGCGGCTGCGCAGCCACCACACGACCACGCCGATCACGGCGACCGCGACGATGATGCGGACGACGGCGCGGTTGCGAGAGCTCATCCCGTAGCTCCCGGATACCACGCGTGCCGCGCGCGCGGATCCTCAGAGGGTATGAAGCAGTGTGTATCCCAACGTGCGTGTCAGGGCAGCTCGCGATCGACGTCCTGACGATAGTCCTTGAACCAGTCCGGGTTCGACTGCACCTGCGCGATCGCGCGGCGCGCCGAGTCGGCGTACTTGTCGCTGCGCGTGAGGTCGGCGAGGCGCTTGATCAGCATCACCGCGCAGCCCGACCGCTTGAGGCCGTCGTAGGCGCGCGCGAGGCCGAGCGTCGCGTCGGCATCGTACGGGTCCTTCTTCAGCGCGGCCGCGTAGTCGTCGAGGCCGAGCTGGTACTGCTTCACGCGCGCCTTCTCGACGGTCGACTGCTGCGCGACCGTGATCTTCGCGTCGCCCGCGATGCGCAGGGGCTCGGCGAGCTTGGGGTCGCGCTTGCCGTACACCTTCGGGTCGAGGTGCGAGTTGAACGAGCACGCCGTCACGTACGGGTCCTCCTTCTTCGCCGGCTCGCCGTCCTTTCCGTCGGTCTTCTTCGCGATGGGCTTCACCTTGCCCAGCGTGTCCGGCTTCTCGCCGTACATCGGCTGGCAGGCGAGCAAGGCGAGCGAGGCGATGGCCGCGTACCCGTGAGCGTTCCCCATCTCCTGACGGTAGCGTCTCGATGGGGCGGTTCAAGAACCAAATGTGCGAATGTCCCGGCGTGGGGCACGCGCAATTCGCCACGACGAATCGTGTGCTGCCCCCACTCCTGGCGGCGGTGACGGCGGCGGCGTGCGGCGCGCCGCCACCGCCACCGCCTCCCCCCCCGGACGCGCCGCTCGAGACCAACGTCGCCGCCGCGGACTACGTCGGTCCGCAGGTGTGCGGCGAGTGCCACCCCGACGAGCACGCGCGCTGGTCCGGCAGCCTGCACGCGGTGATGAACCAGCGCGCCGGCGACGCCGCCGTGATCGGCGACTTCGCGACGTCGCTGGCGTACCGCGGCGGCGTGGCGCGGTTCGAACGCGACGGCGACGGCGCGCACACGATGACGCTGTCGCGGCCGGGGCGCGTCACGCTGCGCTATCGCGTGACGCGGACGATCGGCGCGCGCGGCCTGCAGGAGTACGTCGGGTTCGAGGAGAGCCCCACGAGCTTGCAGCCCGGAGGAGAGGTCCGGTTGCCGTTCGCGTGGTGGCCGCGCGGGCGCGGCTGGTACCCGCAGCCGTACTTCGACCCGTGGCTCGCCGAGGACGACTTCGATGCGTACGCGCCGGTGCGCGAGCCGTGGGCCGAGCGCTGCCCGTGGTGCCACTCGACGTACCCGTTCGAGCAGCGCATCGGCCGCGCCTCGGCGCGCGAGGTCGGCCACGGCCTCGAGCAGCACTTCCGCGGCGCGCCCGGCGCCGAGCGCCTCGACGTCGCGCAGCAGGTCACCGTCGGCATCAGCTGCGAGAGCTGCCACCTGGGCGGGCGCGCGCACGCGGCGGGCGGGCCGATCCACATGGTGCCGATCGCGGGCGCGATCGGCGCGGTGGCGCTGCCCGGTGCGCCGGTGCCGTCGACGTTCGCGGCGGAGCGGCGCGACCCGGCGATCGTGAACGCCGCGTGCGCGCAGTGCCACTCCGGGCCGTCGCCGCGCTTCCCCGACGGCAGCGCGACGCGCAACTCGAGCGAGGCGCTCGACCTCGCGCGCTCGGCGTGCACCACCGCGCGCTGCGTCGACTGCCACGACCCGCACCGCACCGACGCGCGGGCCGACGCCGCGCGCGCCGTCGCCGCGTGCGCGCGCTGCCACCCGGCGACGCCGCGCGACCACGCGGGCGCCGGGCACGCCGGCGTGTCGTGCCTCGACTGCCACATGCCGCGCATCGTGATGGGCATCGACGGCCACGTGCGCTCGCACCGGATCTCGTCGCCGCGCGACGCGCGCATGCTCGCCGCGGGCGCGCCGAACGCGTGCAACCTGTGCCACCTCGATCGCACGACGCGGTGGACGGCCGCCGAGCTCGGCGTCGAGCTGCGCCGCGCGCGCGTCGACGTCGACGAGCCGGCCGGCGAGCTGTGGCTCGCGAGCCCCGAGCCCGCCGTGCGCATGGTGGCCGCGAGTGCCCACGCGCGGGCGCGCCTGCCGCTCGAGCCGCTGCTGCGCGGCCTCGACGATCCGCTCGCGCACGTCCGCGCCTGGGCGCGGTTCGCCGTCGAGGATGCGCTCGGTCGGCGCATCGACTTCGATCCGCGCGCCGCGCCGGACGTGCGCCGCGCGCAGATCTCACGCCTGCGCCGCTAGCCGAACGCACGCGCTGCGCGGTGCGGACGCGCGGCCGCCGAGTGGCCATCGAGTTGCACCTCGTGGCGGCAGAGGCTGCATATGAATGGCACCAAACCAATCGATCTCGGAGGGCGCCTGGACAGGCTCCACGCGCACCGCGAGAGATCGCGTTCGATCCTGCTCTGGGTCATCGTGGGGCTCGCAGCGCTGGGGATTCTCGCCGCGCTCATCTTCGGCGGTGCCCGGCGCCACGAGACCTCCGGTGATCGCGGTCCGGACAGCGCGGTGAGGAGGACCCCATGAAGGACAAGGAGACCCGAGGTACGAAGTGGATGCTCGACCGCGACGAGCCCGACATCCGCGGCTGGCCCGTCGTCGACGAGAACGGCGGACGCGTCGGCAACGTCGCGAACCTCCTCGTCGATGCCGAGACGTCGTACGTCAGCGAGATCACGCTCGAGAACGGGACTCGCCTCGCCGCGCACGACCTCGAGCTCGCCGATCGCCGGCTGATCCATCGGCCGGCGGCGCAGCCGCGCCCGGCACCGGACCTGCGCGTCGTCGAGACGGCGGCAACGTCTGCGCCGCCCGGCGCGAACGGACGCAAGGCGCGCGCGGAGGAGCCCGCGATCACGAAGGAACGGGAGGCGAAGGAGGTGAGGACCGTGAAGGAGACGACGGTCGCGGCCCCGAGGACGGCGACGGCGACGGCTCCGGCGACGACGAAGGCCACGACGGCTCCGGCGACGACGACGGCCACGACGACGACCACCACGACGACGACCACGACGACGGCCGCGAAGCCGGCGGTTGCGACGGCGAAGCCGCTCGGGGCCCCCGGCGAGGACATCGTCGTCCAGATGCTCGAGGAGGAACTCGAGATCGGCAAGCGTCGCTACGAGACGGGCGGAGTCCACCTGGAGACGCACGTCGTCAGCGAGCCGGTGACGAAGGAGGTGCGCGTCGCGGAGGAGCACGTCACCGTCCAGCGCGGCCGCGTCGATCGCCCGATCTCGAGCGCCGATGCGGAGCGCGCGTTCCACGAGGAGACCTACGAGGTCAGGACGAAGGCGGAGGTCCCGACGCTGTGCAAGCAAGCGCACGTCGTCGAGGAGATCGTCGTCAAGAAGTCGGTCGTCGACCGTGACGCGATCGTGCGCGACACCCTCCGTCACACCGAGGCTGACATCACCGAGCTTCGCGCCGACGAGGCTCAGCAGGGAGCGCGCCGATGAAGACCGTCTATCGAGTGTTCGACCGCTTCGACCAGGCGGAGCTCGCGAGCGCCGCGCTGCAGAGCGCCGGGCTCACGCCCGACGTGATCACGGGCCGCCCCGACGGGCGACCGGACTACATCGACATCGACGTCCCCGGCATCGGGCGCGTCGGCGCGAACCGGCAGCTGCGGGATCATCTGACCGCCCTGCCGCCGCGCGACCGGACCATGTCGTCGTTGATGGCGAGCTTGGGTGTCCCAGCGAGCGAGGTCGACCGCTGCGCGGCGGCACTCCGGCGCGGGTGCACGCTCGAGTCGGTCGCCGTCGCGGACGACCGCGTCTCGGATGCCGACGCGATCCTCGGCCGCTACGCGGGCGAGGCGAACGAGGTGAACGAGGAAGTCGTGGTGCGCGTCATCCGCGAGGACTTCGAGGTCGGCAATCGCACGCACGACACCGGCGGCGTCCGCGTCACGTCGCGCGTGCGGGAGATCCCCGTCGAGCGGACGGTCTCGGTACGCGAGGAGCGCGTGACCGTCGAGCGGCGCATCATCGATCGCCCCGTCGAGGACGACGAGGTGTTCCGCGATCACACGATCGACCTGCGCGCCTCGTCGGAGGAGCCGTTCGCGACCAAGCGAGCGCACGTCGTCGAGGAGATCCGGATCCACAAGGACCGCGACGAGAAGGTCGCGAAGATCAACGACACCGTGCGCCACACCGAGGTCAACCTGGCGAACCTGCCGGCCGCGCCGCGCCCGTTCGAGGTCGCGCGCTACCGCGAGCACCACGCGAAGCTGTTCGGCGATCGCTACGACCTCGCGACCGCGGCGCCCGCGTACGAGCTCGGCGAACAGCTCTCGTCTCGGTCTCGCGAGAGCGACTGGAGCAAGGTCGAACCCGAGGCCAGAGCATCCTGGGAGCGGATGCGTCCGGGCACGTGGGATCAGTTCCGAGAAGCGATCTTCACGGGCTGGAAGCGACGCTGACCCTCACCCCGAGGAGGAGGAAAGAGAGGAAGACATGTCCACGCTCACCGACCGCATTCAAGAGCAGCTCACGCCCGACCTGATCCAGAGGATGTCGGCGCGGACGGGGGTACCCGGCACGAAGGTCCACAGCGGGATGACCTCGGCGACGCAGGCGATCATGGGCGGCCTCACCGAACGCGCGAGCGATCCGCGTGCGATGGGGCGCGCCGCCGACGTCATCCGCGATGCCCCGGACGTGGCCGATCCGGCGAGCCTGCTCGACGAGCAGGCGCCCGCGCGCTCGTCGACGGACGCGCTGCTCGGGCTGGTGACGAACAACAACACCGGCGGCCTCATCCAGCGGCTCAGCAGCTCGCTCGGGCTCGGCGGCGGCACCGTCGGCGCGCTGCTCGCGACGTCGTCGGGCATGGTGATGGGCGTGCTGCGCAAGTTCGGCGGCACGGGCGGTCGGTTCGACGCGGGCTCGCTCGCGTCGGCGCTGCTCGGCGACAAGTCGGGCGCGCGGCCCGTCGGGGCCGAGGCTGCCCCGGCGGCGACGCGACACCGCGTCGAGAGCGTCGGGCGGCCGACCCGTCCGTGGTGGCTGTACGTGCTCATCCCGCTCGCCGTGATCGCGCTGTGGCTGTTCGCCCGCGGGCGGCGCCCCGCCGACACGGAGCACGCCCGCACGCCGGCGCCCACCACCACCACGCAGCAGCACGCCGCGACCGGCGAGGAGGGCCTGCGCACGCACCTGCAGCAGCAGAGCAACGCTCCCTCGCAGTGGTTCGAGCTCGATGCGATGCAGTTCCCGCGCGGCGGCGCGCAGGTCCCGGCGTCGGCGAAGCAGCAGCTCGACCGCGTCGCGAAGGTCATGTCCGAGAACCCGAGCTCCCGGATCGGCGTCGGTGCCCACGACGCCGACCCCAAGCTCGCCCAGCAGCGCGCCGACAACATCAAGCGCGCGCTGGTCGACCGCGGCATCGACGAGTCACGGATCGACGCCGTCGGCCTCGGCAAGGCCACGACGCGCGGCGAGAGCTGGCAGGCCGCGGTGCGCGCCCTCGCTCCCGAGCAGGGCTAGCCCGCGAGCCCGCGCGTCAGAACAGGCGGCCCTGCGCTCCGCCCTGGCCGCCGCTCGGGGCCTTGGTGGGAGCGACGAGGCCCATGTGCTGGTAGCCGGCCGCGGTGGCGACGCGGCCGCGCGGCGTGCGCGCGATGAAGCCGACCTGGAGGAGGAACGGCTCGACGACCTCCTCGAGCGTGCCGCGCTCCTCGGACAGCGACGCGGCGACGGCCTCGATGCCGACGGGGCCGCCGTCGAAGCGCTCGCAGATGACCGAGAGGTACGCGCGGTCGAGCGCGTCGAGCCCGGCGTGGTCGACGGCGAGGCGGTCGAGCGAGGACGCGGCGATGTCGCCGTCGATCGCGCCGTCGCGCTCGACGGCCGCGAAGTCGCGGACGCGGCGGAGCAGCCGGTTCGCGATGCGCGGCGTGCCGCGGGCCCGGCGCGCGATCTCGGTCGCGCCGCCGAGGTCGATCGGGACGCCGATCAGCGCGGCGCTGCGCCGCACGATCGCCTCCATGTCGGCCTGCTCGTAGTAGCGGAGCTGCCAGTGGAAGCCGAAGCGATCGAGGAGCGGCGCCGAGAGGAGGCCCATGCGCGTCGTCGCGCCGAGCAGCGTGAAGCGCGGCAGCTGCATCGTGACGGCCTTCGCGTGCGGGCCCTCGCCGATGAACAGGTCGAAGCGGAAGTCCTCCATCGCCGGGTACAGGTTCTCCTCGACGACGGGCGCGAGCCGGTGGATCTCGTCGATGAACAGCGCGTCGCCCTCGCCGAGCGACGTGAGCAGCGACGCGAGCATGCCCTTGTGATCGATCGCGGGGCCGCTCGAGACGTGGAGGTTGACGCCGAGCTCGTTCGCGATGACGTGCGCGAGGGTCGTCTTGCCGAGGCCCGGCGGGCCGGCGAACAGGAAGTGGTCGAGCGCCCAGCCGTTCTCGCGCGCGGCGCGCACCGAGACGCGCAGGTTGTCGATGAGGTCGCGCTGGCCGATGTAGTCCTCGAACGTGCGCGGCCGCAGCGCCGCCTGCCACGCGCGCTCGGACGTCCGCTCGGCGGCGGCGACCTCGCGGGCGGCCTCATCCGGAGGTGCCGGCGGTGTATCGATGTGTCGCTGGCGCGCCACGAGGCATCCTACCTGGGCATGCTCCGCAGGGCCTGCCGCAACAGGCTCTCGAGCGTCGCATCCTCGCCGACGGCGAGATCCCCCACCGCGGCATCCGCTTCGGCGGGCCGCCAGCCCATGTGGACGAGCGCCTGCGCGACCTCGACGAGCAGCGGGTGCCGCGCCGACGGCCCGCCGCGCCGCGGGACGCCGCCGGGCGACGCGGCCGCGCGGACCTCGCCGGCGGCGTTCCACGACAGGAGCAGCATCTCCGTCCGCTCGCGCAGCTCGACGACGAGCAGCTCCGCCGTCTTCTTGCCGATGCCCTTGATGCGCGTGAGCCCGGGGACGTCCTCGCGCGCGATCAGCGCCGCGATGTCGCGCGGCGTGGCGCCGGACAGGATCGCGATCGCCGTGCTCGGCCCGACGTTCTTCACCGTGATGAGCAGGTCGAACAGCGCGCGCTCCGCCGCGTCGGCGAACCCGAACAGCGCGATCTCCGTCTCGCGCACCTGGGTGAACACGCGCAGCGTGACGCGCTCGCCGTGCGCCGGCAGCGCCGCGAGCGTGTGCGCCGAGCACTTCACCTCGTACCCGACGCCGCCGCAGTCGACGACGACGTGCTCGCCGTCGCGCAGGAGCATGCCCTCGAGCCGCGCGATCACGTGCGCCTCTCGCGTCGCGCCGCGACGTGCTCGCCGCCGCGCAGGAGCGTGCCCTCGAGCGGCGCGATCACGTGCGCCTCCCGGCGACCTCGCGTCGCGGCGCCGCGGCCGCGGCCGATCGTGCCTCGGGCTCGCCGTCGCGCAAGAGCGTCCCGTCGGGCCAGCCGAGCGCGTCGTCGGCCTCGATCACCTGCCCCGCCGTGCCGACCCTCGGCGACGACCCGGTCGCCCACGTGCGAGGGCGGTCGGAGGGCAAGACCGCGCTCGCGATGCGGGCCGCGCCCGGCGACCGGTTCTTCGCCGCCGCCGCGAGCTCGAGCTGGTTGCCGTGCGTGATCGCGACAGCGAGCGCATCCGTCGCGTCGGCGCGCGGCAGCGACGCCATGCCGATCAGCGCCTGCACCATGCGCGCGACCTGCGCCTTGTCCGCCTTGCCCGACCCCGACACCGCCTTCTTCACGCTCGCCGGCGGGTAGCTCGCGACCGCGAGGCCCGCGAGCCCGACGACCGCGAGCGCCATCCCGCGCGCGTGCGCGAGCGCCAGCGCCGACCGCGGGTTCTGGTGCGTGAACACGTCCTCGACGGCGACGACCTCGGGCGCGCAGTCGGCGAGCACCTCGCGCAGCCCGCGCGCGATCTCGCCGAGCCGGCGCTCCATCGGCTGCGACTCCGGCGCCGTCAGCACGCCGCACTCGACGTACGTCAGCCGGTTCCCCACGCGCTCGATGACGCCGTATCCGCACACGCGGCTGCCGGGGTCGAGGCCGAGGATCCTCACGTCCCCGACGCTACCCCACCCCTCCGACAGTCGCGAAGTTCCTACGGCCGGGCCCCGAAGATCGCGGTCCCGATGCGCACGTGGGTCGCCCCGCACGCGATCGCGACCTCGAAGTCGCCGGACATCCCCATCGACAGCACGGGGAGCGGCGCCCCGAGCGCATCCGCGATCCGCGCGCGCAGCTCGCGCAGGGCCGCGAAGCTCGGCCGGCTCGCCTCGGGGTCGTCGGACGGCGGCGGCATCGTCATCAGGCCGTCGAGCCGCACGCCCGCGATCCCCGCGACGGCGCGCGCGAGCTCCGGCGCCGCCTCGGCCGCGACGCCGCCCTTCGTCGCCTCGCCCGCGACGTTGACCGCGAGCAGGATCGGCTGGACGCGGCCCTCCGCCCGGCGCGCGAGCTCCTCGGCGAGCGCGACCGAGTCGACCGCGTGCACGAGCGCGACCTTGCCCGCGACGAGCTTGGCCTTGTTGCGCTGCAGCCGGCCGATGAAGTGCCAGCGCAAGCCCCCCAGGTCCGCGCACGCCGCGCGCTTGCCGTCGAGCTCCTGCGCGTAGTTCTCGCCGAAGTCGAGCGCGCCCTCGGCGGCCGCGGCGCGCACGGCCTCGGCCGGGTGCGTCTTCGACACGGCGACGACCGTCACCTCCGACGGGGCGCGCCCGGCGCGCTCGCACGCCGCATCGACGCGCGCCCGCACCTGCCGCCACGCGGTCACGACACGCTCCCACCATAGGGCGACGACGGCGCTCCGACCTCGCGCAGCGCGGCCAGCACCTCGACGAGGGGCAGGCCGATCACGTTCGTCACGGACCCGCGCAGCTCGCGCACGAACGCCGCGGCGATGCCCTGGATCGCGTAGGCACCGGCCTTGTCGCGCCACTCGCCGCTCGCCACGTACTCGGCGATCGCGCCCTCTCCCATCGCGATCATCACGACGTCCGTCGTCACGACCGCGGCGCGCTCGGCCGGCCCGGCGAGCACGAACGCCGTGTGCACCTGGTGCACGCGCCCCGACAGCCGCCGCAGCATCGCCGCCGCCTCGTCGCCGGTCGCCGCCTTCGCGAGGATCGCCCCGTCGATCGTCACCGTCGTGTCCGCCGCCAGCACCCACCGCCCCGGCATGCGATCCGCGATCGCCCGCGCCTTCGCATGCGCGATCCGCTCGACGTACGCGCGCGGGTCCTCGCCGGCCCGCTCGCCCTCGTCGACGTCCGCCGGCACCACTTCGATCGGCACGCCGACCCGCTCGAGCATCTCGCGCCGCCGCGGCGACGCCGAGGCCAGGACCAGAGGAGACATCGGGCGGAGTTCTACCCCGGCCGTGCGCGCGGCGCAGTCACTTCGGGATCGCGACGCCGAGCTTGGTCAGACACTCCCCCGCCGGCTTGCCCTCGGCCATGATGTAGCTCGCGTCGCCCTGGCGCAGCTTCTTGCCGGAGGCCTTGAGGTCGGCCGCCCACTTCGCGATCCGGTCGGCGGCGGCCTGGCCGCACTTCTTGTCCTTGCACGCGCACGCCGCCTTCGCGGCGGCCGCGTACGTCGTCACCACCGGGTTCGCCGCGGCGAGGCACTTGTCGATGGCCTGCTGCGCCGCCTGCAGCTTCGGGAGCTCGTCGCGGTCGAAGTCCTTGGTCGCCTCGCCGAGCTTGGTCACCTTGTCGCCCACGAGGTCGGCGCACGCGGCGTCCTTGCACGCGCACGCCTCGCCCTCCAGGGCCTGGAGATCCTTCAGGAGCTTGCTGTCGCCGGGGGCCTTGTCCGAACACCCGAGCAGCAGCACGAAGACAAACGGGACGAGCCTCATACGGAGATAGAGACCCGTCCCGCCGGATGTGACGCGCGCTGTTACGGGCGCTTCAGCGACTTGACCGCGGTCGTCGAGAAGTTGAGCTCGACCGAGATGCCGTCGACGAAGCGCGCCTTGCCGTTCACCTGGGCCTCGGTGCACTGCATCGTCACGTTGCCCGCGCCGTCGAGGACGTCGGTGAACTCGGTGCCGTTGCCGTCGATGCACACGTCGACGACCTTCACCATGTCATCCGGGTTCGAGTCGCAGAACGCCTCGAGCCCGTCCTGGTCGACGTCGATGTCCGGCGTGCGGCAGTTCGGGTACTTCTTGGTCACCGACTCCTTCGCCTTGGGCAGCGCGAGCAGGGGCCCGAGGAGGTTCGCGAACGTCGCGTCGAGGAGCGAGTTCTCCGGCAGGAGGCCGATCGCGTCGACGTCGAGGCCGCGGATCGTGTCGGACGTCTTCGCGTCGATCACGCCGCCGAGGTGGCCGTTCGCGAGCACGATCGCGTTGCCCATCTGCACGACGTCGGCCTTGATCTGCGCGCCGGTGATGCGGAGGTCGAGGTTGATGCCGTCGGAGACCGGGATGTTGACGCTGAAGATCGACGGGCCGGCCTCGAGGACGAGCTTGCCGTCCTTCGACGTGATCACGCCGTCGCGGAACGCGATCGCCGGCGCGCCGTTGACGAACGAGAGCGGGTCGAGCGGGATGTCGGCCTGGCCGGGATCGAACGGGCTGCACACGGCGACCTGGCCGTTGCGCTCGGTGCGATCCGCGACGCCGTCGCAGTCGTTGTCGAGGCCGTCGCCACAGATCTCGGGCATGCCCGGATGCACCATCGGGTTCGTGTCGTCGCAGTCGCCGTCCTTGATCGTCACGCCGTCGCCGTCGCGGTCCTCCTCGTCATCCGACGGGTTGTTCTGCTCGTCCTCGTCGGCGAGGCCGTCGCAGTCGTCGTCGATGAAGTTGCCCACGATCTCGGTGGCGCCCGGGTGCACCGCGGCGTTGTGGTCGTTGCAGTCGCCGCGCTCGACGAACGCGTTCTTGCCGTCGTCGTCGGCGTCGGTGACGTACTGGCCGAGGTAGACCGCGAACTTCACGCACGCGTCGGCGGCCGCGGCGTCGAGGTCGAAGAACTCGATCGGGATGACGATCGAGTAGTTCTTGAGCGCGTCGTCGATCGCGCTCTTCGCGAGGCTGCCGACGGCGGCGAGCTTGTTGTCGGGCTTGCCGTCGCGGTCGAGGTCGAACCCATCGGCGGCCGAGCCGATCGCGAGCGAGCTGATGACCTGCGGGTGCATGCCCTGGAGCGCGGCGATCATCGCGCCCGAGCACTCCGGCTTGACCGGGAACAGGTCGCCGCCGCCCGCGCCGCCGTCGTCACCGCACCCGACGAGCGCTGCTGCCAATACGAAGGCTATGGATCCGTTCCTCATCGCGCGCACAGTGCCCGAGATTTCGGGGGGCGGTCAACGACGATCGCGCCGTCCGCCTTGGAGGGGTTCGTGGCAGGATGCCACCATGCGTCGGGTGGTCGTGCTCGCGATCACGATGGTCCTCGCCGTCGGTGGCCCGGCCCATGCTCACGTCGCGCCCTCGAAGGACGACAACAACCGCTAC
Source organism: Deltaproteobacteria bacterium (assembly GCA_019637375.1). Classification (GTDB taxonomy): domain Bacteria; phylum Myxococcota_A; class Polyangia; order Haliangiales; family Haliangiaceae; genus JABFXX01. Next base: position 105,246 of record JAHBVW010000009.1, read on the forward strand.
CTCAAGCTGACGCCGCTCGGCGACCGCGTCCGCCTCGCCTACACCGTGTTCTTCGGCGAGGTCCCGGGCGAGCAGGTCCGGCACACGATGGACGCCGATAAGAACGGCCAGGTGTCCGAGCCCGAGGCCGAGGCGTTCGCGGCGCGCCTCGCCGCGCAGGTCGCCGACGGCCTGATCGCCGTGGTCGACGGGGTCCCGCAGCGCGTGGTGTGGGCGGTCGTGGAGGTCGGGATGGGCAACCGGCGCGTGCGCGGCGGCGGCTCGTTCTCCGTCGACCTGGTCGCGTACCTGTGCCTGACGGGAGCCGGCCCGGCGCACCGGCTCGAGCTCCGCGATCGCTTCCGCGTCCCCCAGCCGGGCGAGACCGAGGTGAAGGTCGAGGACAGCCCCGGCATCGCGATCGAGCGCGCCCGCGTCGGCCCCGCCGACGACGCGAGCCACGACTACAAGTTCGTCGGACCCGGCGGCCCCCTGTGGGACGACGGGCTCGACCTCGCGTTCCGCGTCCGCGGCGACGTCCCGCGCGGCACCGACGGCGCGTGCCGCCAGGCGGCCCCCGGTGAGGATCCCGCCGAAGGCAAGGGCGTCCCGGCCATCCTCGTCATCGGCAGCGCCGCGATCCTGGGGCTGATTCTGGCCGCGGCAGCGACCCTCCTCGCGCGCCGCCGCCGGTAGCTTGGGATATGATGGTCGCCGGTCCCCAGGCATGAAGAAGTTCCCCGACTTCGTCCCGCCGACCAAGGTCAGCTACCTCGACCGCGGTCCGACGCTGCACCTGCGGCGCTGCACGCTGCAGTCGGTGGACGATCCCACGCAGGAGTGGTCCTTCGAGAAGGAGGAGATCCGGATCGGCTCGATGGAGGACAACGACGTCGTCATCTCCGACGACACGGTGTCCCGCTATCACTGCCGGATCGTGCAGGAGGACAGTGGCTACGTCCTGGTCGATCAGCGCTCGACGAACGGCACGTTCATCAACAAGGTCCGCGTCCGCGAGGCGTTCCTCAAGCCGGCGTCGATCCTCTCGGTCGGCCAGAGCCAGCTGCGGTTCAACGCGCGCGAGGAGGAGGTCCAGATCGTCCCGTCGCGCAGCGACCGCTGCGCGGGCCTCATCGGCGGCAATCCGCGGATGCGCGAGATCTACGCGATCATCGAGAAGATCGCGCCGACCGCGACGACGGTGGTCATCGACGGCGAGACCGGCACCGGCAAGGAGGTCGTCGCGCAGGCGATCCACTCGCTGTCGCCGCGCTCGCGCAACGACCTCGTCGTGTTCGACTGCGGCGCGGTGCCGCCGAACCTCATCGAGAGCGAGCTGTTCGGCCACGAGAAGGGCAGCTTCACGGGCGCGATGATGACGCGCCAGGGCCTGTTCGAGCAGGCCGACGGCGGCACGCTGTTCCTCGACGAGCTCGGCGAGCTCCCGCTCGACCTGCAGCCGAAGCTCCTGCGCGCCCTCGAGCAGCGCGAGGTCCGCCGCGTCGGCTCGACGAAGGCCGCGAAGGTCGACGTCCGCATCATCGCGGCGACGAACCGCAACCTCGAGGACGAGGTGCGCGCCGGGCGCTTCCGCCAGGACCTGTTCTACCGCCTGTCGGTGGTGCGCCTGCACCTGCCGTCGCTGCGCGACCGCGCCGACGACATCCCGCTGCTCGTGCAGCACTTCCTCGACAACGGACACTACAACCGCAGCGCGACCGGCCAGCAGCGCGTGCGCGAGGTGTCGCGCGAGGCGATGCAGGTGCTGCAGGCGTACCCGTGGCCGGGCAACGTGCGCGAGCTCGTCAACGTCATCGAGCGCGCCGTGTCGTTCTGCGACAACGACCTGCTCGAGGTCGGCGAGCTGCCGGACTACGTGCGCACGGCGAAGGTGCCGCCGCGCGAGCACAACCGGCGCGCGTCGACGGCCGGCACCGGCGCCGCGCCGATCGTGCCGATGAGCCCGACCGCGCCGACGCCGACGCCGCCCGAGGAGCTGCTCGCCGAGGGCGTCACGTTCAAGGACGCGAAGGAGCGCTGGGTCGCCGCGTTCGAGCGCGACTACATCCTGCAGCTGCTCCGGCGCAACAGCGGCAACATCTCGCACGCCGCGCGCGCCGCCGACATCGATCGCAAGTACTTCCGCAAGCTGATGAAGAAGTACGACATCGAGGCCGCGGGCGTCGACGAGGTCGACGACGGCACCAGCGCCGAGGCGTGAGCGACGCCGACGACGATCTGGAAGAGGAAGGCGAGCCTTCCTCCGACACCAACTCCGACACCTACGCCCTGCCGCCCGGCGCGGACCCGAGCCTCGACTGGGGGCTGACGTCGCACCTCGACGCGAACGGCGCGCCGAAGATCATCGAGCGCCACCTGCACGTGCCGCCGGAGCTCGCGGGGCTGCGCCTCGATCACTTCGTGAAGACGCAGATCGTGCGGCTGTCGCGCACGCGCATCCAGGGGATCATCGGCGAGCAGCTGCGGCGCGCCGACGGGCACCGCCCCAAGCCGGCGACGATCGTCGCGGCCGGCGAGCACTACGTGATCCGCCGACCGGCGCGCCGCGAGCCGCCCTGCCCGCGCACGTTCACCGTGGTGCACGAGGACGCGCGCGCGCTCGTCGTCGCCAAGCCGGCCCTCCTGCCGGTGCACGCGTCGGCGAAGTTCTACTTCAACACGCTCACGCGCGTGCTCGCCGAGCGCTTCCCGGGCGAGCCCGAGCTGCAGATCTGCCACCGCCTCGACCGCGAGACCTCCGGCTGCCTCGTCGTGGCGCGCGACCGCGGGGCCGCGGTGACGATCAAGCAGGCGTTCGAGACGAAGGCGGCGGTGACGAAGGAGTACCTGGCGGTCGTGCACGGCCGGCCGCCGTGGGAGCGCGAGACCGAGCTCGCGATCCCGCTCCGCCTCGCGCAGCCCGGCGATCCGACGCGGCTCCCGCACGTGCGCATGCTCCCGGATCCGGCCGGGCTCCCCGCGATCACGCGCGTGCGCGTCGTCGGAGGGAGCGCGACCCACGGGCTCGTGCGCTGCCTGCTCGTCACCGGGAGGCAGCACCAGATCCGCGCGCACCTCGCGCACGCCGGGTTCCCGATCGTCGGCGACAAGCTGTACACGCACGGCGACGACGCGTTCATCCGCTACTGCGACGAGGGCCTCGTCCCCGACCTCGCGCGGCTGTTCCTGCTACCACGGCATGCGCTGCACGCGGCGCGCATCGCGTTCCCACATCCCGAAGGCGGCACCGTCGTCGCGGAAGCGCCGCTGCCACCCGACCTCGCGGCGCTGATCTGACACCGCGTACAGCTCGAGCCGCGCCGGCGTGCGGTCCGTCGGGCGCGTCGCCGGGTCGCCGTAGTCGAGGACGAGCGCGTCGAGCGGTACGCTGCGCGGCAGGTCGAGCGTGAGGCTCTCGCCGGGCGCGAGCCAGCGCTCCACGCGCTGCACGCGCGACCTGCCGTCGGCGGTGAGGATGCGGACGCTGTGGAGGCGCACGGGCGCCGCGCGCGCACGCAGCTCGATCGCCGTCGTGCGGCGGCCGAGCTCGAGGTCGACGCGGTCCGCGCCGTCGCGAGGATCGGCGCTGACCTCCGCGATCTGCGTGCGGGTCTCCGCCGAGGCGAGGGTGGGTGCGGCGAGCGCCGCGGCGAGGCCGAGTCCGAGGAGCTTCGAGTACGTCATGCCCCGTCGGACGCGAGCCTCGGGCGCGCCTTCAACTCCGGATCGGGCGGGGAAAAGCTCCGTCAGCGGCTGGCGGAGCGCGCCGCTCGCGCCGCAAGATAGAGGGATGCGCGCGGTGGTGGCATGCATGGTGACGGCCGGGTGCGTCCAGTGGACGGTGCCCGAGATGCAACAGCGGCGCGTCCCGCTCGCCGCGCCGGCGATCGCGCTGCGCACGGACCAGCTGCCGGGCACGGGGACGCTCCTCGCCGACGGCGCGTTCCGCTTCCAGATCGATCTCGCGCACGTGTGCCGGCGCAGCGAGCTCGTGAAGGAGCGCGTGGTCACCGTCGAGTCGAAGGAATTCTCGCGGCCCGGGCAGGCGTCGCTGATCGCGGGCGGGGCGGCGATCGCGCTGGGGGCGGTGCTCGCGGCGACGGACACCGCGGACCCGAAGTCGTCGACGGGGCCGAGCCTGATCGTCGTGGGCCTGCCGTTCGTCGGCGTGCCGCTGTACTACCGCTACGCGACCGGCGGCTCGCGCCGGGAGAAGATGGTGCAGGAGAAGGACGTGCCGTCGAGCGCGATCGACGTCCCGTGCGAGGGGTTCTCGCCGGCGCAGGTGCTCGGCGAGCTACAGGTCGCGACGCCGTGGGGGCAGACGCTGCGCGCGCCGATCGGCTCCGACGGCGCCGTGCAGATCGCGCTCGACTGGGCGACGACCGGGCTCGATCCGTACGACCCGCAGCTCGCGCAGCGGCTCGCCGCGAGCTGGAACGTGCGCTCGACGCGGACCGGGCTCGCGATGGACTGGGTGCCCGGCGTCGCCGACCGCGACACCGAGCTGCGGCTCGTGCAGGTCGCGTCGGCCGCGAGGACCGGCGAGCCGCCCGAGCTCGCCGTCGTCGCGCTCAACCCCGACGGCGGGTCGCTCGTCGCGGGGCAGTCGAACACGATCCGCCTCACGATCGAGAACCGCGGCGGCGGCCTCGCGCGGAACCTGCGCGCGAAGGTGCGCTCGAGCCACGCCGCGATCGACAACCGCGACCTGTCGTTCGGCGACCTCGGCGCGAAGGAGACGCGCACGCGCTCGATCGACATCGACCTCCCCGGCGACGAGAAGGCGACGGCGATCACCGTGGTCGCCGAGCTCGCGCTCGACCAGCACAAGCCCCCGCCGAGCCACACGGCGCAGCTCGCGGTGACGCCGCGCCTGTGCCCGCCCGAGAAGCTGACGCGCGCGGACTACCTGAAGAAGCGCGAGAAGCTGCAGAAGATGGTGCAGGACGGCCTCCTGAAGGAGGCCGAGTTCCAGCGCTACGACGCGATCCTCGTCGGCTGCCAGAGGTAGGTCCATGGGGTACGAGGGAGAGACCGTCCTCAACTACCGGCTGACGGAGAAGCTCGGCGAGGGCGGGTTCGGGGCCGTGTACCTCGCCGAGCACGTCGACCTCGGGCGGCGCGCGGCGATCAAGATCCTGCACCCGCAGTACGCGCGCGAGCCGAGCGTCGTCGAGCGCTTCTTCCGCGAGGCGCGCGCCGTGTGCGCGATCGGGCACCGCGCGATCGTGCAGATCGAGAACTTCGGCACGCTGCCGGCGGGCGAGCCGTTCTACCTGATGGAGTACTTCCCCGGGCGGTCGCTGCAACAGGAGTGCAAGGTGCGCGTGCTCGACGGCGAGCAGCTCGTCGCGATCTTCGACCCAATCGCCGATGCGCTCGGCGCGGCGCACGCGCGCAACATCATCCACCGCGACCTCAAGCCCGACAACATCATGGTGCGCTTCGACGGCGACCGCGTCGGCGACGTGCGGCTGCTCGACTTCGGCGTCGCGAAGCTGATGGACATCGGCGACACCGCCGGGTCGGTGACCGGCAGCGCGATGGGGACGCCGAACTTCATGGCCCCCGAGCAGGCGATCGACGCGAAGAACGTCGACGTGCGCGCCGACGTCTACGCCTTCGGCGCCACGGTGTTCGCCGCGATCGCCGGGCGCCCACCGTTCGTCGGCTCGTCGGTGCCCGCGATCATGGTGATGGTCCAGATGGATCCGCCGCCGCCGCTGCGCGAGCTCGTCCCCGAGGCCCCGCCCGCCGTCGAGGCCACGCTCGCGCGCTGCCTCGCGAAGTCGCGCGACTACCGCCCGCCGACGGTCGCCGCGGCGTGGAGCGAGCTGCGCGCCGCCCTGCTCGCGCAGCCGATGGTGCGCGCGCCCGGGGCGATGCCCGCGCCGGCGACCGAGCGCATGCGGCCCGCCGCCTCGCCGGTCGCTCCGCCGGCGACCGAGCACCTGCGACCCGCCGCCTCGCCGGTCGCACCGCCGGCGCGGCCGCGGTCGAGGTGGCCGATCGTCGTCGGGATCGGCGGCGTGTTCGCGGTGAGCGGGGCGATCGCCGCCGTGCTCGTCTCGCGCGGCGCCGGGCAGGTCGCGCGCGACGCGGCGCCTTCCGCGGAGGCACCCGCCGATGGACCTGCCGATGGCCCCACAGCCGCGCCGGCTGCGCGGCTGACGCGGGCAGAGCTCGACGACGGCGTGCGAGCGCTGACCGCGGCGATCGGCGCCTGCGATCGCGGGCTCGTCGGCGGCGCGCTCGCCGGTGTCGTCGACGTCGACACCTCGGGGCGCGGCAAGCTGACCCCCGACGCCGGGCGCTTCGCCCCCGCCGCCGCGTACGCCGACGTCGCCGCGCTCCTCGCCTGCGCGCAGGAGGCGGTCGCCACACCGCGCTGGCCCGCGAGCGCGGGCGGCGGCACCGTCGCGATCGACCTCCCGCTCCGCACACACCCCCCGGTCGTCGCCGACGCGCTCACGCCCGCGCAGCTCGAGCCAAAGCCGCCGCCGCCGAAGACCCCGCCGCCGCCGAAGACTCCGCCGCCGCCGAAGACTCCGGTCGACGCGGGCGTCCCACCCGCGCCGAGCGGCTGCAGCGAGGCGTCGCTCCTGGCGGTCGCGAACGCGGCGGCGCCGACCGGCGCCGAGATCCGCGCCGCGCTCGCGCGCCTGAAGGCATGCAGCCTCGACGGTGCGGTCGCGAGCCGCATCCAGCAGGCGCTGGTCGCCGCCTGCACGCGCTCGCCGGACTGCTGACCGGCGGCTACCAGCGCGCGGTCGCGCCGAGCCCCGGGGCGGTGCCGGCGTCGCCGCGCACCACCGTGGGGGCGAGGTGCCAGCGGCCGGCGTGCTGCGTCTTCAGCATGGCGTTGGTCTCGCTCTGCGCGCTCATGCCGCTGACGAGCGCCTTCAGGCCGGCGCCGGTCAGGCCGATCCCGAGGAGGAACGTCAGCGATGCGAGGATGTTGCGGTCGCTGTCGAGGCACAGGAGCGGGAAGGTGTCCTTGCCGCACTCGAACGCGATCGAGCTGCCGATGATCGCGACGACGCCGAGGCCGCCGAACACGGCGCCGCCGACGACGTCGCGGCGCGCGAGCCGCTGGTCGACCTTGACGACCTCGGCGCGCGGGATCGTCTGGACCTCGCCGTCGACGCGCACGTACAGGTTCGCGGCGTCGGCGCGCTCGAGCGCACCCTTGATCGTGTCGCTCTTGCCGCTCGCGAGGCGGCGGTCCTCGGCGGCGGGCGTGAGCACGACGTGCACGTCGTAGCGCTTGCACGCGGTGACGCCCAGCCCGGCAACGACGGCGACGGCAACGATTCGGTTCACGGTGGACCTCCTGCGGGTGCGAGCGGCGCGGTCGAGATCTCGGTGTCGGCACAGTCGAGCAGCGCCCACTTCGCGCCCTGCTTGCCGATCCGGCACGTCGTCACGACGGCGCCGCCGTCGCGCTCGCGAAAGCCGGTCACGACGCGGTCCTCGCGCGCGAGCACCGCCGCGTCCACGACGGGCACGGGCCGGATCGCCGACCGCCGCACGCCGACGCGCTTGCACTCGCCGAGCGCGACCTGATCCAGGTTGCCCTTGCCGGTCTCGACGAGCTCGCACGAGCGCACGATCAACAGCCCGGGATCCTTCGGCGAGATGGAGACCTCGGTGACCACGCGCCCGAAGCGGGTCTCGCCGCACGCCGCGACGATCACCACGGCGAGCGTCACCACCCGGCGACGACGAAGCATGATCCCCACGGTATCATGGGCGCATGCGTCGCGTGGTGCTCCTGATCGCCTTGTTCGCGAGCGGCTGCAAGGTGTGTGTGAACGCGTGCGCGAAGGACCAGGGCCGCGCGGTGACCGGCGTCGTCCCCGCTCCCGACGGCTCGCTCGTGGTCACGTCGTGCAAGCTCACGACGAAGGGCTCGACGGCGGCGGTGTCGGGCTGCACCGAGCAGCAGCTGCCGCCGGCGCGCTGAGCCGGCGGATCACTGCCAGCGCCACGACCGCTTCGCGGCGACGAGCCACGGCGTCCCATCGACGATCGCGACGACGTACAGCGGATCGGCGTCGGGGCGCACGAACACAAAGCCCTGCTCGGTGCGCGTCGCGGCGAGCTCGACCGGCGACGGCAGGTCATCGCCGTACGACACGAGGCGCGCACCGTCGGCGGACACGCCCTCGGGCGCCGTCTCCGCGCCGCTCGCGACGAGCTTGCCGAGCATGCTGTGGTACGAGCCGTCCGCGCGGATCTCGGCCGTGATCGCGATCGGGTGCACGTCGAAGCGCGCCGGCGCCGGGTACGCCTGCGCCTGGTAGATCGCGAGGTAGTGGCGCACGCCGCGGATGCCGCGGTCCGGGTAGCGCTTCTGCGCCGTCTCGAGGATCGCGGTCAGCCGGCGCCTGAGCTCCGCCGGATCCGCGACGGTGAACAGGCGCCGGTTCTGGTGATCGAACCAGCGCTGCTGCGCCGGCGACAGCGGCAGATCGCTCGTGACCTCGTAGCGGTCGCCCGGGACCTCGTACGAGTGGTGCTCGTCGTACGGCGCGCGCGCGCGGACCACCGAGAACATCGGGAAGCCCGTGAACGGGTACGTGTTGAGCTTCTGATCGAGCGTCGGGATGAACGACGTCAGCGCGTCGTACGCGACGAAGAACACGATCCAGCCGCGCAGCCGGCGCGACGGGAAGCGCCCCGGCGGATCCGGCGGATCCGACGGCGAGGCCGGCCGCGCCGGCAGCTTCGCGATCCGCCGCGCCCACGCGACCAGCGCGTCCCAGTCGACGAACGCCGCGGCGAGCGGGAGCCAGTGCTGGTTCCACAGGCTGACGACGAAGCCAAGGCCGAGCACCTCGGCGACGAACATCAGGCCCGCGAACGCGCGCACCCACGGCCGCCGGATGAAGAACACCGCGAGGATCGGCGTCGCCTGCGAGATCAGGTTCAGCATCGCGGCGGTGCGGTAGCGCCACACGTCCTCGAGGAGCCAGTCGACGAGCGCCGGGCGCTCGATGCCGGCGAGGTCGTAGCGCACGAGCAGGTGGTGGCGCAGGCTGTCCGACAGCGCCCAGCGCAGCGTGAGCTTGCCGTGCCCGAGCTTGTGCGCCACGGCGCCGACGAACATCAGCGCGACCGCGAGCTGCACGAGCCGCACCGACCACTGGTAGCCGCGCGCGACGTCCACCGGCGGCAGGCCGCGCCCGCGGCGGATCAGCGCATCCAGCGACCACGTGTCGCCCCCGCGCGCGCCCAGGAATGCGAGCTGCGCGAGCAAGACGACGTTGTACTGGTGCGACCACGTCGCCGTCGACGCGAACGACAGCGACGTGATCGACACGGCCCCGACGAAGCTGATCGCCGTCGCCGCGCGCGTCGCGAGGCCGAGCAGCATCGCGACCGAGCCGCCCCACGCCAGCACCCACAGGAGCGCGATCAGCCCGTCCGGCGGGATCGCGTGGCCGAGCAGCATCCAGATCCCGACGGGCCGGTACAGCTCGGGCGGCCCGGGCAGCTGCACCGTCGACAGCGTGGCGAGGCGGTGCAGCGTGAACAGCACCGACAGCGCGATCGCGATGCGCAGCGCCGCGCATGCCGTGCGGCCGCCCTCCGCGAACCAGTAGCGCTGCCAGCGGCCCACGCGCGCACGATAGCGCAGAGTCGTGCTAAGCCGTCGGTGTGTCGAAGGATCGCGCGGCGCCGTTCTCGCGCAAACACCGCCGCTACTGGATCCCCGTGACCGGCGGCATGATCCTCATCTGCATCCTCAACCTGATCGTCGGCTACTGCGCGTACGAGCCGCCCGCGGGGCCGCCGGAGCGCATCGAGCTCGACATCCCGAAGCCTCCGCCGCGCGACGCCGCTCCCGCGCCTTCCCCGCCGACCTCGCCCGACGCCGCGCCTTGAGCCAGCGGCCGATGCGCCCCGGCACGAACAGCCAGCGGTGGCGCAACAGGTACACGACGATCGCGAGGTTCGCGACGAGGGCGAGCACCTTGCCGAGCGTCGCGTGCGACGCGAGCTCGTAGATCTCGATCGGGATCAGCGAGCTCGTCACGATCACGGTGAGCCACTCGGCCCACACGCGCCGCCGGTGCAGCCCCCACGCCTGCAGCGCGAGCACGCACGCGTAGATCAACGCGCCCGTGCCGATCAGCGCGATGCGCCCCGGCGTGAGCCCGGTCAGCGCCGCGAGCACCTTCACCACCGTCGGGCGCGCGGGATCGATGCCGAGCCACGCGACCGCGCGCACGCCGAGCTCGTGGAGGTCGTCGTGCATCAGCGCGAGCGCCGTGACCCCGACGGCGGTGACCAGCGCCGCCTTCACGCACTTCCACACGATGATCACGCGCAGCCCGAAGTCGGGGCGCGCGACCTCGGTCTTGACCGCCTCGGCGAGCTTCTCGCCGGTGCTCACGGCCAGGCGAGGTCGTACGGCAGGCGGGCCTGCGGCACCGTCGGGTCGGCGAGCACCGATGCGGGGATGCCGCGCACGAGCTCGCGGAAGATCGGGAGGTCCGCCGCGGACGGCGGCGCCTCGGCGCGCACGCCGACCAGCTTGCCGAGCGTGCCGAACAGGCCCTCGGGCAGCTTCGGCAGCTCGTAGAGCTGCACGCGCGCCGACGGTGCGAGGCCCATGCGGCGCTTCGCCTCGTCGAGCGCGTCGCCGAGGCCGCCGAACCGGTCGACGAGGCGGATCGGCTTCGCCTGCGCGCCGGTGTACACGTGACCGCGCCCGACGGCGTCGACCTCCTCCTTCTTCATGCCGCGCCCCTCGGCGACGGCGCCGATGAAGCGGCTGTACATGTAGCGCAGCTTGTCGAGCAGCACCGCGCGCTCCTCGTCGTCGTACGCGCGGTACATGCTCTCGAGGTCGGCGCGCTTGCCGCGCTTGTACGTGTCGGTCGTGACGCCGACCTTGCGCAACAGACCCGACAGGTCGAACTTGCCGTAGAAGATGCCGATCGATCCCGTGATCGTCATCGGCTCGGCGAAGATCAGGTCGCAGCCGGCCGCGATGAAGTAGCCGCCCGACGCGGCGACGTCGCGCATCGAGCACAGCACCGGCTTCTGGCCGCGCAGCGCGAACACCTCGCGCGACACCAGCTCCGACGCGAGGGCGCTGCCGCCCGGCGAGTCGATGCGCAGGATCACCGCGCCGACCTTGGGGTCCTGGCGCGCCGCCGCGAGCGCCGCGACGAGCGTCTCGCCGCCCGCCAGGCTCCGCGCGACGAACGGGATCGAGCGCGACGCGCCGTCGGTGATGTCGCCGTCGACGTAGATGATCGCGATGCCCGGGCGATCCCAGCGCTCCGGCCGCACCGGCGCCGGCGTCGCGACCGGCAGCACGACGCCCATCTCCGTCGCGACGAGCTCGCTGATCTTCTCCGGCGTCGCGACCGCGTCGACGAGCTTGCCGCGCGCCCCGCCCGACGGGCCGCCCGCCTCGATCATCTGCGCGAGGTCGCCCGCCGTGAACGGGCCGCCGTCGATCAGCGCGCGCAGCTCGGCGACCGTCAGCTTGCGCGCGGACGCGACCTGCTCGAGCCACTGCTCCCACAGCGAGTCGAACAGGTCGTTGTTCATCTTCGCGGCGGTCGCCGACGGGCCGGTCTCGGTGAACTGCTCGGGCGCGCTCTTGTACTCGGCGATCTTCTCGAACTGCGGCAGCACGCCCAGGTGGTCGAACGCGCCGCGGAAGAAGATCGTCGTGCCCGCCATGCCGACGAGCCGCACGCCGCCCGCCGGGTCGACGTAGATCTTGTCGGCGACCGACGCCACGAAGTAGTCGCGGCCCGTCCCCGACACCATGTACGCGAACACCTTCTTGCCCGCCTTCTTCACGGCGAGCACCTCGTCGCGCAGCTCCTGCAGCGTCGCCCAGCCGGCGGTCGCGCCGTCGAACGTGAGCACGAGCGCCTTCGCCGACCGGTCGCGCGCGATCGAGCGCAGCCGCGCGACGAGGCTCGTCGTCTCGCGCAGCCCGATCGCGCCCGTCAGCTCGACGCGCTCGATGTGGTCGGGCGTGCCGAGGATCGACGGCGGCCCGAGCGACGACGACCGCATCACCACCTGCCCGCCGAGGACGTGGCTCCGGCGCGCGTCGTCGCGCAGCCCCGTCGCGAGTGTCGTGATCCCGAACGCGCCGAACGACACCTCGAGCCCGAGCGTCGCGCGGTAGTCGCGCCCCTCGCGCTCGTCGCGCCCCACCGGCGAGTCGGTCAGGACGTGCAGCGCGCGCGTCTCGAGCGCCGCGTGCACGTCGAGCCCGCGCGCGACACGCGCCGAGATGCGCCCCCAGCCGTCGAGGTCGCGGCGCGTCTCGCCGAGCCGCCCGCCGGCGGCGAGCGACAGCACGTCCGTCCCGAGCGGCCGCACGACGGCCTCGAGCTCGTAGCGGCGCTGCACGAGCGCTGCCTCGCCGCTCGGGCCCAGGCGCCCGACGTCGGTCGTCGCCACGTCGCGCACGGTCGCGCCGACGGCGAGCCGGTTGTCGAGCCGCAGCGACAGCCCGAGGTCGAACGTGTCGATGGCGTCGAGCAGCCCGGTCGCGTCGACGAAGTGGTGCCACGACGCGCCGAAGCCGGCGCGCGGCCCGAGCGCCGTCGCGAGCCCGAGCGTGAAGCGGAACGGCTCGCCCGGATCGGGCACGACCTGGCTGCGCGGCGGGCGCAGCCACTCGAAGCCGAGGCCGAGCCCGAAGCGCGGCAGCAGCTTGCCGCCGCCCGCCATCGCGACGTACGTCCCGAAGCCCTGCCCCGACGACGTCGCGACGTCCGGGTTCTCGATGTTGAGGACGAGCGCGAGCTCGGTCCCGCGCACCAGGCTGAGGCCGCCGGGGTTCATCGCCACCACGCGCGCGTCGTACTCGCCGGCGAGCGGCGCGGTCGGGAGGGCCAGGCCGTCGGTCGGCTCCTCCGCGTAGCGACGATCCACCGCCTGCGCCCGCGCGGTGCTCGAGTGGGCCGCGACGATCGCGAGGCAGATCGCGAGGCAGATCGTCGCCGCGGCGCGTAGGCGGAACATGGCGCGACGGTATCACCCGCTCGGAGGGAGAAGAGGGATACTGGCGATCGTGGCGACCCCGACCTTGCTCGAGCGACACCCGCTCCTCGTGCACCTCTCGCCGGAGCAGCTGGAGGGGATCGCGCGCACCGGCGAGATCGAGAGCTACAACCCGGGCGAGGCGATCGTCGTCGAGGGCAGCCTCGGCGACGCGCTGTTCCTGATCCTGTCCGGGCAGGTCGCCGTGCACCGCGGTGCGCAGACGTTCGCCACGCTCGCCAACGGCGAGTTCTTCGGAGAGATGTCGCTCGTCGAGCCGGCGCCGCGCTCGGCGAGCGTCACCGCGATGTCGGCGACGTTCCTGTTCCGCCTGCCGCACGACCAGCTGCGGCGGATGATCACCGAGGACTCGAGCGCCTCGTCGGTGCTGCTCGTGCAGATCGTGAAGACGCTGAGCGACCGCCTGCGCCGCGCGAACCAGATGCTGTCGTCGGTCGACCTGCTCGCCGACTGGCTCGCCGGCTCGATGGTCTAGGGGCTCTTCCGCGCGTCCACGCACTCCGCGGTTCCTCGCGCGGCAAGGCCGCGCTCGGGCTCCGTTCGGTCCGCACGAGGCGCTACAGCGTCACGTCGACGATGAACGTGCCGTCGCCGCTCGTCGCGGTGCCGGTCACGCGCGTCGTGCCGACCGCGCGCAGCGTCCCGCCGGCGCCGTCGCTCATCAGCCTCCCGGCGAACGTCAGGTCGAGGTCGACGTCCGCCTTGATGTCGCCGGTCATCGTGTACGACCCGGCGAGCGTGCCCTCGAGCGTCCCCGTCGGGATGCCCTTCAGCGACAGCGTGAGCGCCGGCTGGCTCGCCGGATCCGCGGCCGTGTCGTACGTGATGTCGACCTCGAGGTCGTCGTCGATCACGACGATGCCCTCGGTGTAGGCGACCATGCCGACGGCAAGGCGCATGCCCTTGTTGGTCGACGCGCCCTGGTCCACCTTGCCGGTGATCGTCAGCGTGCCACCGCCGCCGCCGGCCTCCGTCTGCGGATCGATGTTCGCCGACGACGCCGCGTTGAACCCGGCGAAGCCGAGGGCGAGCGACCTCTCGATCGATCCGTCGAGCGCGAGGTACGCGCGCCGCGCCTTCTCGTCGGAGTCGAGGTCATCACTGCCACATGCCGTGGCGAACACCACGATCGCGATCGCGAGCTTCATGTCCGTCTTGTGGGGACGGCTCCCGATCCGGTCGCAGCTTTCGGCTAACGCTGCATTCCGTCGTTGTCGGCGAGGCCCAGCTGCTTGTTGCAGGCGGCGATCTTCTTGGTCACGTTGTCCTTCAGCGGGCCGTTGGACAGACCCTTCCGCACACCGAGGAAGATGACCTTCGCGCGCATGCACTCGTTGCCGCGCATCAGCGCGTCGCCGTAGACCAGCGTCGCATCCTGCTTGAACGGGCTCGGCTCCTGGAGCGCGCGCAGCGCGAGCGCCGCGGCGCCGGTGTTGTCGTTGAGCGCGTACGCGACGCGCGCCTGCTCGAGCACGGCCTGCACGCCGTAGCCCTTGATCGTCTCGAGCTTCTGCCAGATCGCGCGCGCCTGCTCGAAGTCGTGCGCCTGCACGGCGGCCTTGCCCGCCTTGTACAGCACCTTCGGATCGTTCGACTCGAGCGCCGCGGACTTCTTCCCCGGCGTCTTCGTGTTGTCCGCCGCGGCCGCGACCTTCTTGTCGGCCGGCTTCCTCGTGCGGTCGTTCTTGTCGGCGTTCGCCGTCCCGTTGCCCGGCTCGACCTGCTGCGGCACCGGCGCCGCGCCGCCGCCGGGCGGCTGCGTCTGCACCTGCTGCGCCGCCACCTTCGGCTGCGGCTGCGGCTGCGCCTGCGCGTGCGTCGGCGGCGGCGGCGTGCTCTGCGACGACGGGTTCAGCGACTCCTCGGCCTTCGCGGCGGCGCGCTTGCCGCTCTCGTTGAACGCGAAGTAGAGGAGCGTGCCGAGGCCGCCGAGCAGGACCACCGTCAGGAGCAGCCACCCGAACACGCCGAGCGCGCTGTGCTTGAGCATCGGCACCGACGAGGTGGCCGACGGATCCGACAGCGCCGGCATGCGGAGGCTGTCCGCCGCGGTCGGGATCGGCGCCGACTGCGGCCCCGGCGGGATGACCGCCGCGACGGGCTCGCTCGTGGCGCGCGCGAAGGTCTGTCCGGGCAGCGGACCGGTCGTCGTGATCGACGCCGGCCCGGACCACATGTTCGGCATCTCCTGCGCCGCGGCCCCGGGAGGCGGCGTCGTCGCCGGCGCCGCGGGCGACGTGGTCGTGCGCGGGATCGGGATGTTCGGGACGCTGGTCTGCGCGCGCGACGAGACGATGCCCTCGTCCATGTTGCGCATCGACAGGCCCGGGTTGAGCGTGGCGACCACCGTCGGATCGGTGGTCATGCCGAGGATCTGCGCGACCGCGATGCCGCGGCCGCCGAGGCACTTGTTGAGCTCGTACTCGAGCGCCTCCATCGACTGCGGGCGCGCGTCCGGGTTGCGCGCCATCGCCGCCATCACGAGATCCGAGACCTGCAGCGGCAGGTCGCCGCGCACCGCCCTGGGCGGGTGCGGATCGATCGTCGCCTTCTTGGTCAGGATCTCCATGAAGTTGTCGCCGGAGTACGGCGGGATCCCCGTGACCATCTCGTACATGATCGCGCCGAGCGCGTAGACGTCGCAGCGCGCGTCGGCGGGCCGCCCGGCGGCCTGCTCGGGCGCCATGTACTCGGGCGTGCCCATCGCCATGCCGGGGCTCGTCAGCCGGCGCTCGCGCGCGGCCTCGGCCTCGGTCGTCTTCGCGATGCCGAAGTCGAGCACCTTCACGACGTCGGCGGCGCCGTCGCGCGTGATGAGGAAGATGTTCTCGGGCTTGAGGTCGCGGTGGACGATGCCCTGCGTGTGGGCGGCGGCGAGCGCGCGGCAGATCTGGCCGGCGATCCTGAGGCCGCGCGCGACGTCGATCGCACCCTCGCGCTCGATCACGCTGCCGAGCTCGACGCCCTCGAGGTACTCCATGACGAAGTACACGCTGCCGTCGGCGGTGGTGCCGGAGTCGGTGACGTCGACGATGTTCGGGTGCCCGATCTTCGACGCGGCGCGCGCCTCGCGGCGGAAGCGCTCGACGAGGTCGGGCATGCGGCTGTAGCTCGGATGCAGGACCTTCAGCGCGACGCGCTTGCCGATCTCGACGTGCTCGGCGAGGTACACCTTGCCCATGCCGCCCTCGCCGATCAGCTCGATCACGCGGTAACGGCCGTCGACGATCGTGCCCAGGAGCTCGGGCTCGGCCTCCTCGTCGAGCTGCTGCGCGAGCGCCGTCGCCGCGCTGCGATCCGCGGCCGGCGCCGCCGGCTTCGCGCGCCGGTCCGGACGCTGGCGGCGGTCGTCGATGTCCTCGTTGTGATCCGTCGAGCGGCGCCCGACGGAGCCCGGCTTGCGCACCGGCGCCTCGGCGTGCACGTTCGGCGGGTACAGGTCCGGCGGCATCATCTGCGGCTCGCTCTTCTCGACGAGCTGGCGCAGCTCGTCGGTCGGCGGCATCGTCAGCGCGCGCGTGCGGACGCGCTGGATCAGCTCGGCGCGCTCGGCGCGCTCTCGCAGGATGTCCTCGGCGAACAGGTCCTGGAGGAACGACGACATGCGCGTGCCGTCCGTGGTCGGCGCGTTGTGCGCGAGCCACGTCTGCAGCGCCATGCGCATCTCGTCGCAGTCGGCGTAGCGCTCGCTCTTGTCGGCCGCGAGCGCGCGCAGGCAGATCTCGTCGAGGTCCACCGGCACGCGCGGCGCGCGCTTGCTCGGGCGCATGACCTCGGGGTTCTTCGCGCGCGCGAGGAGGTCCTGCGGCTGGTCCTTCCCCGGCGGGAACAGCTGGCGCCCCGTGAGCAGCTCCCAGAGGACGATCGCCGCGGCGTACATGTCCGAGCGCCCGTCGAGCTTCTCGCCGCGCGCCTGCTCCGGAGACATGTACGCGACCTTGCCGTAGATGATGCCGGGCGCGGTCTTCTCGAGCTTGAGCGTCGACGACGCGAGCCCGAAGTCGGTCAGCTTGACCTCGCCCGTGTACGACACCAGCACGTTCGGCGGCGAGACGTCGCGGTGGACGAGGTTGAGCTCGGGGAAGTTGTGCGCGTACGCGAGGCCGCGGCACAGCTCCTTGATGATGTAGACCGCGACGTCGATCGGGAACGCGACCTGCTTCTTCGCGCACCGGTTCCACACCGCGCGCAGGTCGCGACCCTCGACGAAGTCCATCGCGAGGAACAGCTCGCCGCCGACGAGGCCGGCGTCGAACACCGGGATCAAGTTGCCGTGCGACAGCTTGATGACGACCTTCGCTTCATCGCGAAAGCGCGCGACGTACTCGGCGTCGGCCAGGTGCGGCAGGACGGTCTTGATGACCATCATGCGCTCGAGGCCGCGATCGCCCGTGACCGCGAGATAGAGCGCCCCCATGCCGCCCTGAGCCAGGGGACCCAGCAAGTGATACTTGCCGAATTTCCTGGGGTAATGCTCCAGGTCTCCCTCGTGGAGCGGCACGCTGGAGGAAGGTACCACGCGGCGAGAGCCGGCTCCAAATGCGTCTGTAGGTCGATTGAAGCGCAGATTCGAAGCACCTAAGATGTCGAGTGAGGGGAACACCGACATGGCCGGCGAGCTGGTCCTCGTCATCGACGACAGTCCCACCATCACCAAGGTGGTCCAGCTGGTGCTCACCAAGGCCGGCTATCAGGTCGCGACCGCGCCCGACGGCGAGGCCGGCCTCGAGGCGACGCGCGCGCAGCGGCCCGCGCTGATCCTGCTCGACTTCGTGATGCCGAAGATGAACGGCTACCAGTTCTGCCGCGAGCTGGTGTCGGACCCCGCGCTGCGCGAGATCCCGGTCGTGCTGATGAGCGCGAAGGGCGACCAGGTCGGAGAGCGGTTCGTGAAGGTGATGGGCATCGTCGACTACATCACCAAGCCGTTCTCGCCCGAGGCGATCACGGCGGTGGTGCAGCACACGATCGGCAAGTACCACCCGGCGCGCGCCGAGGAGGACAACCCGTCGCTCGTGACCGGCGAGGACCTCGCGGCGACCGACGACGCCGACCGCACGCACGCGCGCGCCGCGGCCCTCGGGACGCTGCGGCGCTCGATCATCGACGTCGTGAGCGCGCGCATCGGCGCGCTGTTCCAGCTCGCGCAGAGCTCCGCGGACCCGAACGCGCAGGTCGCGACGGATGCGGCCGCGATCGCCGAGGCCGCGCGCGGCGCGCTCGACGACGCCACGCTCGACGCGATGCTGTCCGCGATCGACCTCAGCCTGTTCGGCGAGGGCACGCCCGGCCTGCGCGGCGACCTGCGCGTCGTGCCGCTCGCCGAGGTGCTGCAGCTCCTCGACGTGCAGGAGCAGTCGGGAGCGCTCACCGTCGAGCGCAGCGAGGCGCGCGTCGACATCTACTTCCGCCGCGGCCGCGTCGATCAGGCGGTCGCCAGCGGCGTCCCCGACGAGTTCCTGCTCGGGCGCTTCGTGACCGACGCCGAGCTCATGCAGCGCGCCGACTTCGAGGCGTTCCTCGACTCCCGCGCCGTCGTTTCGGGTCCGTGGCAGAAGCTGCTCGGGCAGCAGCTCGTGCGGCTCGGTCACCTCACCGAGCCGGACCTGAAGGCGTGCCTGACGCGGCAGTCGAGCGAGCTCATCTACGAGATCCTGCGCTGGCGCCACGGCCGGTTCCGCTTCGCCGCGGGCCTCGAGCTGCCGCCGCACGTGATCGACGCGGCGCTCGGCCTCGACGTCGAGGCGGTGCTCATGGAGGGCTACCGCCGCGTCGACGAGTGGCACCTCATCGAGCGCGCGATCGACAACTTCGACGTCGTGTTCCTGCGCAACGAGGACTCCGTCGCCCAGATGGGCCGCGGCCGCCTCACGCGCGAGGAGCTCGCCGTGCTCGAGCTCGTCAACGGCAAGAACACGGTGAAGGACATCATCCGCAAGTCGCGGATGGGCTCGTTCGAGGTCAGCAAGATGCTGTACCGGCTCCTCAGCATCAAGCTGGTGCGCCGGCGCGTGCTGCCGGTCGCGGTGTGACGTGAAGGCGTTCGTCAGCGTCGCGGGCGACGACGGCGTCGTCGCGGAGCTCGAGCTCGCCGGGCCGCTCGCGAAGATGCTCGAGCCGATCGGCCGGCACCTGTCGGCGGCCGCGCGCCGCACGCTCGAGCACATCGCGCGCATCGATCGCGACCGCGCCCGCGGCAAGCACGAGCTCGCGTTCGGCGAGCTGCTCGAGCTCGTCGCCGCCGCGCACGCGCTGCTCGCGGATCCGCCGGGCGCCGTGCGCAAGTTCCGCCGCATCCCCGACGGCGAGCCGTACCCGACCGCCGAGCGCGTCGGCGACCTGCTCGCCTGGCTGCGCGACCGCCGCGGCTGCGCCTGCGTCCACTACGACCTGTGGGCGTCGTCGGGCACGCCGAACTGACCGCCGGACTGCGGCACCGAAACCCGGCACCGCCGCGCGACCGAAGCCCCGAGTCGCTCGCCGTGGATCGCGCGATCACCGAGTGATGATGAGGGGTCTCGATGACCGCGCGACGCTCGGGTGGGCGGCTCGGTGCCTCGGTCGTGCGGCGGTGCTGTGGTGGTTGTGCGTCGCGAAATCAGGCTCGGCAAGCGATTTCGATCTGCGATGCCTCCCTACGCGAACGGCGCGATCATCGTCGGAGATCGTGACAGCCGCGGCTCCGCCGGGCGCGCTCGGGTGACCGCTGCGTGGCGCGGCGGCGGAGCGCGAGGCCGAGCGTGAGCGCCGACAGGCCGAACGCACCCGCCGCGCCGCCGCCGCTCGAGCAGCAACCGCCGGCGTCGTTCGTGGCATCAGCGTCGTCGCTGCCGCCGCCGGTCTCGTCGGTGCACGACGCCGAGCAGCCGTCGCCGTCGATGCGGTTGCCGTCGTCGCACGTCTCGCCGGCGTCGATCACGCCGTTGCCGCACGACGGGTTCGGGGCGGCGCCCTTCTTCACGATGCACACGTCGTCGATCGTCCAGCCGCCGAACTGCAGGCCCTCGTCGCTCGCCAGCTCGAACCGGAGCTTGATCTTCCCGCCGGCCGCGAACGGCGCGAGGTCGAGGTCCTGGAAGCGCCACTCCCGGTCGAGGTGGTTCGTGCCGTTCTGCTGCGGCGCCGACGAGCTCGCGAAGTTCGACCACGCCGCGGTGCCGTTCACGAGCACGCGCGCCTTGTCGTAGAAGCCGTCCTCGACGGTGAGCCACCGGTAGTACTGCAGGCGCACCTCGGTCTCGCCCTGCAGATCGATCTCCGGCGACTCCGCGAACGTCGTCATGTTCTTCGCGTACGTGCCGTCCCGCGTCAGGTCGTAGCCGAACACGGCGCTGCCGCCGTGCGCCTGCTTCGGATCGCCGCCGAGGCCGCCCGGCGCGCCGGCCTCCCACTCGTCGAGGTTCGCGGGCGTCGCGCCGTGCGTCCAGTCGGCCGCGCCCTGCTCGAAGCTCGCGCACCAGATCGGCGTCGTCGGTCCGACGTAGAACTCGTAGAACGGATCGGCCGCGTTGTTCGGGTACACGATCTTCGAGCCGCCCGCGAGCGTGACCGTCACCCTGTACTGCACGACGGAGCCCTCGACCTGCGACGGGATGTCCCCCGCGTACGTGTCGCCGGACTTCGCGAGCGTGACCGTACCACTGGTACCACCGGGGCCGCCGCGCAGCTTCCACTCGACGACCGCCGACGTGATGGCCGGCCCGGGGCACGCCGAGCTGCCGCCGCCCTTGGCCTCGAGCGAGATCGTGAAGTCGTCGCGCGTCGGGTTCGGAACGCCGGCCGCGACCGTGCCGTTCGCGAGCCCGTGCAGCTTGAACTGCGTGTCGAGCTCGCACTGGTTGGGCGTGCCGTTCGCGAGGTTGCCGTCATCGTCGTCGGCGACGAGCGCCTCGGCGTAGCTCGACGGGATGTCGGACGCGCGCTGCATGATCCCGTAGAAGATCTCGGCGGTCTTCGCGTGTCCGGCCGCCGGACCGAGCTTGGCCTGCAGCGCGACGAACGTGTCCCACATCGTCTGGCCGATGATCTCGCCGTCGTCGTGCGGCTCGCCGGTCGTGTCGTGCTGCCAGGTCTTGTTCTGCGGCGTGTCGAGCTCGCGCATCGGCGCGTTCGAGTTGAAGAAGCCCCGGCCCATGCCGTGGTCCTTCGTCATCAGCATCGACATGATGTCGCCGAGGCCCTCCGACAGCGCGGCGTCCCACTGCCCGACGCCCTCGATGATCGCGTGCGCGTGCAGCGAGTGGCCGAACTCGTGATAGACGACGTCCGGCAGGCGCCCCGTGTTCTCGCACTGCCCGCCCTTGCGCAGGAAGTGGATGTCGTCGCCCGTCGAGTAGGCGTTGCACGAGCCGCCCTCGTTCACGGTCGCGCTGAGGCGCCGGCCGAGGAACGGCAGGTTCGGGTCGAGCGCGGCGCGCGCGAACTCCTTCACCTTGTTGACGTGCACGTACGTCGTGAGCTGCGCGTCCTGCGTCTCGCTCGCCGCCGCGCTCCACGTCACCGAGCCGTTCGGCGCGAGCGCGAGCGACGTCGACGCGAGCGCACCCGAGGCGTTCGAGATCGCGCAGTACGCGCCCGTCAGCTTCGGCGACACCGTCGCGTTGCCCGACGCCCACGTCACCGTGCCGTCGGCGGTCGCCGCCGTCGTCATGCCGTTCACCGTGTGCGCCGCGAACAGCGACGGCTGCGCGCCGCGCGTGCCGCCCGGCCAGCGCTCGGGCACGTCGTACATGACCTTGCCGGAGGCGAAGGAGATCGTGCTCTGCCGCGCGATCGGCGTGCCGTCGATCGCGTCGATCCACACGTTCCACCGGCCCGGGCCGGTGTTCGCGTCGACGACGAGCTGCTCGGCGAGCCGGTACGTGAGGTCCCGGCGCCCGCGCAGTTTCGGCCGCACCGTCGGCAGGATCACGAGCTCGCTCGTCGCGCGCGGCGTGACCGTGTACCCGTCGCCGTGCATCCAGATGCGCGCGGCGGCGCCGGCGTCGGCCGCCGGCATGCGGTGCACGAGCGCGTCGACGGCGACGTTCGGCAGCGCCGTCGAGCCGACCATCACGAGGTGGTCGTGCTTGAACGTGAAGCCGACCGTGCCGCCGCGCACCGGCGTGCCGCGGTGGTGCTGCACGAACCCGACGCTGCGCGTGTCGCCGGCGCCGCCGATCTGGTTCGACACCTGCACGAAGTCCGCCGCGGCCGCGCCCGGCGCGAGCAGCACGACGTGGTCCGCGAGGAATCTCCGCGCGACGCGCTCCGCGACGTCCGGATCCGCGAGCACGTTGGGCGCCGGCACTCCCGGCCCCCACATGCGCAGCGGCACGTCGGTGTCGCGATCCCACATCGCGGTCCACCCGGGCAGCCCGCGGCTCGCCATCTCGCGACTCCACTCGATCTCGCGGTGCATCCGCGGCCCGCGCCGCGCGGCGACCCACGCCGCATCCATCCCCTTCGGCTGCACCACCGCATCGCTGACCTGAACCAGACCGCCGACGGACAGAGCCGCGGCGCATCCGAGCGCGCTCCAACGCATCGGTTCCTCCCTCGTTGTTGCGCGTCATCCAACACGCTCCCCGCCGCCCCGCCAACGGCCCCGCCATGACATCACCCCACCTCCCCGATGCCCTCGCGCTTCATGTTGACCCTGAGTCAACACCTATTGAGCACGAGTCAGCACCCATCAAGGCGCGTCGCGCGCGCCCGTCGCGCAATCGATGCGGTAGCCGCTCCACGCGGGTCGCCCGCACGCCCACGCGAGGAGCTGGGCGCCGCGTCCTGCGACCGGCTCGGCCCACACACCGCGCTGGTAGCCGAGGGCGACGCGCTCGCACGCGAGCGGCTCGCCGCGCTGGCAGGTGCGCTCGAGGATGCGCAGCGCGCGCTCGGGCTCCCCTCGCTCGAGCAGGAGATCCACGAGCGAGTCGCACCCCTTCGTGTTGCGCCGGCAAACCTCCTCGCGCGCATGCAGCTTGTCGTCCGGGGTTCCGAGGCGCTCGAGCTCGTAGCAGTCCGCCGAGATCCCCTGCCTGCAACCTTCGCGGGCCAGCGCCAACAGCGGGCCGTCGTAGATGCGCGCGACGAGCTCCAGGTGGAATTCGTGCAGCGCCCCCTTCAGATGCAAACAGCTCCACCGGAACCCCGCGTCGCACTCGCGCGCGATCGCTTCGAAGTCGCACTTGTCGAAATCCTCCCGGTAGCACCAGTAGCTCGCCCGGCCGGCCTCCCCGGGGAGGCCGACGCCGTCGCCGACCTGCATCGCCCGGCAGCTCATGCGGTGACCCGCGCGGCACTGGTCCGCGAGCGGCAAGCCCTCGAGCCAGCACGGCCCGCGCTCGACACCCATGCAGACCCTGCCCCCGGGATCGAGGTCGGAGGTGCCCGCGCGGAAAACGTCGGGGTCGAGGTCGGGTCCGACGAACGGCTTCGCGTAGTCGGGACGCCAGTCGCCCAGCACCGGATCCGCCGCTCTTACCGGATCCGGTGGCCTCGGTGCGGCCGGCGTGGGTCGAGCCGGTTCCGGCGAAGACGCGGGTGCGGACGCACACCCGACGAGGATCGTCATCACGATCGCCCGCATCATGGCTTGGCGACCTCGCGGAACGAGGCGACGGAGCTGCGCTCTTCTTCGCTCGCGAACTGGCCCGCCGGCTCGAGCTTGTCGAGGCGCTGCAGCACGTCCTTCCGCAACCCGAGCAGGCTGCGAAACGTGACGCCGTCGCTCCTCTTGAGGAGGAGGAGCTCGCCGTGGATCGAGTGACCGAGGTGTTGCAGGTGCGTCACGAGGCGGCGGAGGTCGCTCCTGTTGCCGGCGATCACGGAGTCGGCAGCCGCGCGCGCGGCCTCGAGGTTCTCGCGCACCTCGATGACAAGGAGGGACTTCGAGCTCTCGGTGGGCGGCGTTCCGACGTAGTTCACCGTGACCTCGCCGTGGCCGATCGTCTTCAACATGTCCGCGAGCGTCCGACGCATGAACTGGGTGTCCCGGTCCCCGTCCCTCGAGATGTCGAAGGCCGCGTAGCAACCCTCCATGGCCGCTTCGAACCTCTCGAACGCGCGGTAGAGGCCCGTCACGACATAGCTGAGGTTGCTCCAGCCACGGGCGTCGAGCTTCACCAAGCGGCAGTAGCTGGCACTCGCGTTGATCGCGTGTTCTCCACGCGCGAGGTTTTCGACCACCACATTCCTCTGCGGGCCCGAATCGCTCGGTCTACGTGAGACCGCCTCGATCCGAGCAGCGGCCTCCACGACGATCGCGGCCTGCGCATTCAGCGTGGCGCGCGCGGCCTCGATCGACTCCTTGTCCGAAGCCGCGTGGGCCGCCTTCGGATCGGGCGGGCCCGACGCCTGGGCGACGACCTTCTTCTTCGCCTCGCGCAGCATGTGGTCCTGGCTCGCCTTGGGGATGCCCTCTTCGTGGCGCGCAGGGTCGCTGCGGTCGCGACCCTCGTGCGTGGTGGTGTCGGAAGACTTGTGGGTGTCGTGATCGATACTCATCGTAGATGGCTCCTTTTGCGAGAGATGGAGTCGGTGACCATGTGGCCCATGCTCCGGTACTCGGCGTGGGCGGCGCGCAGGAGGTGGTCCTGCGTGATCGTCGGGGAGCCGTCGGAGGCCGCGAGGAATGCGGCGGCGACGGCCGCGTTGCGGATGTTGGCGCCGCTCATCTTGGGGAACGCGCGCGCGAGGTGATCGTGGTCGGCGCTCGCCGCGATCGGGGCGGTGCCGGTGGTGGTCTGGTGGCGCCACAGGCGGGCGCGCTCGTCCTCGTCGGGCGTCGCGAACACGACGTGCGCGGCGAGGCGGCGGATCAGCGCGGTGTCGATCGCGGACTCGAGGTTCGTCGTGAGGATCGCGATGCCGCCGAACGCCTCGACGCGCTGGAGGAGGTAGTTGACCTCGAGGTTCGCGTAGCGGTCGTTCGCGCCGCCGACGTTGCTCGAGCGCTGGCCGAACAGCGCGTCGGCCTCGTCGAACAGCAACAGCGCGTGGCCCTCCTCGGCGGCGTCGAACACGCGGCCGAGGTTCTTCTCCGTCTCGCCGACCCACTTCGACACGACCTTGCTGAGGTCGACCTGGTACAGCTCGAGGTCGAGCTCGCGCGCGATCAGCCCGGCGACCATGGTCTTGCCGGTGCCGGGCGGCCCGGAGAACAGCGCCGCGGTGCCCGCGCCGCGCGCGATCCGCCGCCGGTAGCCCCACGTGTCGAGGACCTGGTGCGCGTGGCGCACGCGGCCGATCAGCGCGACCACCTGATCGCGCAGGTCGTCGGCGAGCACGAGGTCGTCCCAGGTCTGCGTGACCTCGATGCGGTCGGCGAGGCCGCCCATCCGCTCGGCGATGTTGTGGCGCAGCCCCGCGCGCAGCTCGCCGGCGCGCACCGCGCCGCCGCCGTGCAGCGCGCGCATCGACGCCACGGCGCGCTCGATCGCGCCGGGCCCGACACGGTAACGGTGCGCGAGCTCGGCGAGCTCGGGACCGTCCTCGACGGCACCACCGCCGCGCTCGACGGCGCGCCGCCACAGCGCGATGCGCGTCTGGGTCGCCGGCGCCTCCCACGCGACGCGCACGACGGCGCGCCGCGTGCCGAGGTCGAGCCCGCGCACCGCCGTCGTCGCGATCGCGGCGCCCGGGCGCCCGTCGAGGAACGCCGCGATCGCGCCGCGCAGCTCCCGGCGGTCCTCGCCGGCCACCGCGGCATCGGCGTTCGCGAGCAGCGGGATCGCGCCGCGCAGCGTGCACTCGCGCCCGAGCGCCACGAGCATGCCGGCGACGTCGCCACCCGCGGTGCGCGCGAAGTCGAGCGCCACGATCTCCGCGCCGCCGGCCGCGCACGCGCACGCCGTCGCGCGCCCCGATCCGACCGGCCCCTCGACGACGACCACGCCGGCGCCGGCGGCGAGGATGCGCGCGAGCTCCTCGATCCCCGCGCGCTGCGCGCCGTCGTGCAGCGCCTCCACCGGCGGCGCGACGAGCTGCAGCGGCGCGATCGGATGCGGCCTGTCGGCGAGGAACGCGACCAGCCGCGGCGAGGCCACGTATGCGCGCGCCGCCGGCGAGGCGTCGTCCGCCGCCGCGATCAGCCCGTCGGCGACGAGCGGGTTCGGCGACGCCAGCCAGTGCGCGAGCTCGGCGGCGCTCCCGTCGTCGAGCTCCGCGACCTGCGCATACGTCGCGACGCTCAGCCCCCCGCGCGCATGCGCGCCCCCGATCGCCGTCAGGTGCGCGACGCTGCGCGCGTCGACCGAGCACGCCACGATCGCCCACACGAGCCGCGCCTCCTCGCCGCACACGCCCAGGCTCGCCAGCCGCCCCGGCTCGAACGCCCCGCGTTCCCCGACCTCTCCGACCGCTCCGATCGCTCCGATCGCTCCGATCGCTCCGATCGCTCCGATCGCTCCGATCGCTCCGACGTCCCCGCTCTGCCCGACGTCCACGCTCTCCCCGACTTCCACGCTCTCCCCGATCGCCGCGACGAGCTCGTCGTCGCCGTTCAGCCGCGCATGCGCGCGGACCACCTGCCGGTGCGTGCGCGCGAGCCGGCGCTGGAAGTCGTGCATGACGGCGACGTGTCGGCCGCCGTCGCCGCGGGTTGCGCGAATTCACGCAACACCCCGTGGCCCCACGCGTTCGTTGCATCGTGCGCCGGGGGGCACCGTCGCAACATGCGCCTGCGTTGCCGTCGCGAAAAACTCGCGAACGCACTCGAATGCACGCAGCGTGTTCGGGATGCGCCTCCTCGTCATCACCTGCTTCGTGCTGATGATCCCGTCGCTCGCGATCGCGCGCCCTCGGCCGCGGCGCGCCCAGAGCGCCGGTGCGCCGTGGAACGGGACGCTCCACCACGCGACGCGACTCCCCGACAACGACACGCAGTACCACCTGCGGCGTCCGTGGCGCGCGTTCGGGACGCGCACGACCGTCGCGCGGATCGAGCGTGCGATCGCGGCCGTGCGACGCACGTTCCCGAAGGCGCACGTGCTCGCGATCGGCGACCTGTCCGCCGAGCGCGGCGGCGCGATCAGCGGCCATCGCTCGCACCAGTCGGGACGCGACGTCGACCTCGGGCTGTTCTACAAGGTCGTCCCGGCCAACTATCCCCGCGACTTCGTCTCCGCGACCGCCGGCAACCTCGACTGCGCGGCGACGTTCGCGCTGATCGAGCAGCTCGCCGCCACGTCCGGCGACGCCGACGGCGTGCAGGTGATGTTCCTCGACTTCGGCGTGCAGGAGCTCGTCTACCGGTGGGCGCGCGGCCGCGGGACGAGCGAGCGCCGGCTCGCGCGCCTGTTCCAGTACCCGCACGGCCGCGGCGCGAGCGGCGGCCTCGTCCGGCACATCGCGAACCACGACGACCACCTCCACGTCCGCTTCAAGTGTCCCTCCGGCGCGACGTCGTGCCGGTAGCGCGAGCTCAGCGCCGCGCCGGCTGGACCCACGCCTTCTTGCCGTCCTGCCGCGTGACGACGGCGCGCACGTAGCCGGTGGCCGGGACCGCGCGCCGCGCGCCGGCACCGCGGACGGTCTGCACGATCTTGCCGTTCTCGACGAACTCGATCGTGTACGTCCCGGTCTCGCCGGCGGCGACCGCGACGACGAGCTCGCCGCCGGCGACCTCGGCGTGCTCGAGGACGACGCCGCTCGACGCGTAGAAGCGCCCCGCCGCCAGCGCGTCGACGATCGCCTGCGGCTCGCGGCGCGCGCGCACGGCGACCCATCCGCCCCCGGCCTTCGCGCGACCGCGCGCGCCGTAGTCGTGCGCGTCGTCGGAGGCGACGCCCCAGAGGACGGCGCCGCGCGCGAGCGCCGTGTCCCACAGCGCCTCCATCGACGGATGCGTCGCGTTGCCGGCGTTCCACGTCGGGACCTGGGCATTCGCGATCTCGACGAGGTGCATGCCGCGCCGGGCGAGCTCGACGAGCAGCGCCGCATCCGTGCCCCACGCCCAGTTGGGGTGGTTCATCTGCGCGACGCCGCCCAGCGCCCGCCCCGCGACGAGCGCGGCGTTGTACCTGTCGACGCGCGCCTGCGAGCGACGCTCCGCCCACTCGAGGCGCGAGCCGGGCCGCGCGGTCGCGCCGATCATGTTCACGTGGATGCGGCACCGGTTGCGATGACCGCGCGGGATGCAGTCGCGCGTGTTGCTCGTGAGCTCGATCCCGGCCAGGACGATGAAGCCCTCGTCGAGGACCGCCGGCTTACCGCGCGTGTCGTTGCCGTCCTCGACCTCGCTCACCTGGTTGTGGTCGGTGAGCACGAAGAAGTCATAGCCGTGCGTGCGGTACCACGCGATGACGTCGGAGATCGGCGTCGAGCTGTCCCCCGACGGCTTCGCGTGGACGTGCGTGGAGCCGCGCAGCCAGACCTCGGGCGCGACGGGCGCGACGGGCGTGACGGCGGCGACCGCGGCGACGGCGGCGACCGGAACCAGCGGGACGACGGCGGCCGGCGTGTCGTCCACCGCGACGGCCGCGACCGCGCCGGGCGTGGCCTCGTACGCCGGCCGGTGCGTGCCCGTGCCCGAAGAACAGGCGAGCGCGGACACCGCGACCGTCCACCACAGGGCTGCACGCATCCGACCCATCCGAACACCTCACCATCGCACGGAACCGCCACCCACGCTCGCCCGTCTTCCGACGCATCGTGCAACCGCCGCGGTCGCAGTTCGCGCCTGCGCGGGCGGATCGCGCTCACGGTAGCTGGACGAGCAGCGGCGTGCGGTACGCCCACGTGTGGATCGCCGAGGTGCCCGCGCCGAGGGAGCCGTGGAAGCTCCAGCCCCACCCGAAGACCTGGTCGCCGCGCATCGCGAAGCCCTGCAGCGCGCCGATCCCGACGTCGAGCACGTTCGAGATGCCGAACACCGAGGACGTCGGGGCCGGCATGTCGGCGTCCTCGGGGATGCCGAGGTTGCCGCTGCCGTTCTGGCCCCAGCCGAACAGCCGGCCGCCCGCGTCCTCGTAGAAGCCCTGGTTGCCGTTGGCGTACACGGCGCGCGCGTCGCCGACGTTCGCGATCGAGACGGGCGACAGCACGTTCCCCGTCGACGCGTTGACCTGGTGGCTGGCGTTGAGGCCCCAGCCCCACACGGCGCCGTCGGCGGCCGCGGCGAGGACGTGGTCGCGGCCGCTCGCGAGCATCGCGATGCCGCCGAGGCCGGGGACGAGCGCCGGCACCGGTGCGGCGGCGGTCGAGGTCGACGAGGTGCCGTTGCCGAGGTTGCCGTACTGGTTGCGTCCCCACGCGTAGACCTGGCCGTCGGCGGTGAGCGCGTAGGAGGTCTGCGAGGACGCCAGGACCTGCACGATGTTCGCGGGCAGCCCGACGACCTGCGTCGGCACCGCGCGGTTGTTCGCCGTGCCGGAGGTGCCGTCGCCGAGCTGGCCGACGCCGTTGAGGCCGCAGCTCCAGACCGTCCCGTCGGAGCGGAGGATCAGCACGTGGTCGTAGCCGCGCGAGAGCGCGATCGCCGTGGTGCCCGCGGCGCCGAACGCGTCGACGCGATGCGGGATGCGGCGGTCGAGCGTGTCGCCGAGGCAGAGCATGCCGCTCCCGCCGTCGCCCCAGCTCCACACGCGCCCGGCGGAGTCGATCGCGCTCGAGGTGTTCTGGTTGAACGAGACCGACGTGAACGTCACGCCGAGCGAGGCCGGGTCGACGCCGGGTCCCGTCGCCGCCGACGGTGAGAACGCGGCGATCGCGACGGGAGCGTACGGCGGCGCGGGCGCGGGGAACACCGACGGCACCGCGCCCGCCGCGGCCGTGCAGCTCGCGTGCGCGGGCGAGCCGGCCGCGTAGGCGCCGTCGCAGGCGAGCCGCGCCTCGCACGCGTTGCTCACCGGCGTGCTCGCGCCGAACGCGGCGTCGCACGCCGTCGCCAGGTTCGCCGACGAGCTCGTCTTGCAGTTCGCGGGCGCGCCGGCACCGGCGGCGTCGCACACCGTGTCGCGGTACGCGCGCGTCGCCGCGCGGCACGCCGCGGCCTCCGGCGAGTCGGGCGGCGCCGGCGTGACGAGGTCGGGGTTGAGGCAGATCGCATCGATCGCCGTGATCGTTACGGCCTTGCACTGCGCGATCGCGAGCGGCGTCGTCAGGGTGCGGTCGCAGTACGTCGTGCGCGATTCGTGGCTCACGTAGTCGAGCCCGGTCTGGCCGAGGTTGTTGCGGCCCCACGTGAAGAGCCGTCCGTTGCGGATCGCCCCGCCGTGCGCGCCGCCCGCCGCGAGGCGCGTCCCGTAGTAGATGTGGCTCTCGCGCGTGCTCGTGTTGCCATGCTCGTCGGTCGCGCGCACGGTGATCGTGTTGTCGGCCGGGACCAGGTCGATCGCCGCCGCGTACGTGCCGTCGGCCGCGACCGCCGCGGTCGCGACCTGCGCACCGAGCTCGACCGTGACGCTCGCGATCGCCGAGGCATCGGCGACCGTGCCGCGCACGAGGACGCGCCGGGTGCGAACGGCCTGCCCGTCGCGCGGGAACGCGATCGTCGCCGACGGCGCGAGGTCGTCGACCAGGCGCGTGATCGAGGTCGTGGCCGTGCCGGCGTGGGCGCGATCGTCGGTGACCTCGACGACGAGGGCGTTCGCGCCGAGCTCGAGCGCGGCGGTGCCGGTGAACGTATAGCCGCCCGCGGCCGGCGCGAGCGTCAGCGCGACCGGGGCGCCGGCGCCGGCGCGCACGGTCGCCGCGGTGATGGGCCGGGCCGCGAGGATCCGCCCGGCGACCGCGGCCGTCGTCGCGAACGTCTCGCCACCGGGCGCCGGTGCGGTCAGCTCGACGACCGGATCGGCGTCGACCTCGACGACGAGGACGAGCGTCGCGCGGTCGGCGACCGCCGCGCGCGCGTCGAGCACGCCGAGCGTGATCGTGTTGACGCCGCCCGCGAGCGCGAGCGGGGTCGTGATCTCCGCACCCGCGGCGATCGCCTGCGTCACCGTCGCCGGCGCACCGTCGCCGATCGCGAGCGTGTAACCGGTGGCCGCGGCGTCCTCGACGCGGAAGACCAGCGACGCCGTCGGGGCGACGAGCACGCTGCCGGTCGCCGGTGAGACGATCGAGATCCGCGGCGAGAGCTCGTGTTCGGTCGTGTTGTCGCCGCACGCGACGAGCGCGAGCGCGGCGAGGAGTACGGAGAGGGCGCGGTGAGACATCGCTGCGATCTGTACGCGTCCATAATTGACTTTGCAAATCAATTTCAATACAACTTGCCGTGATCACGAGTGTCAGGCTCCCAGCGCTCGCCGGCCTCGTGGGCCTCGCCGCGTGCGGCGCCCCCGCGCCCGCACAGGTCGATGCCGCGGCCGGGGCCGACGCGCCGCGCGACGCGGCGGCGGTGCCCGATGCGATGCCCGATGCGATGCCGCCCCTGCCACCCCTGCCGGATCCGGCGCGCATCGCCGGCCCGCTCACGCTCGACGCGTGGGGCGCGCAGCCGTTCCTGACCCCGGCGCCGATCGACGAGGTGCTGCAGGGCGGGTTCTCGATCGGCCGCGAGTTCTTCGTCGCGGCCTGGGTCGCGGCCCCGAGCGCGCAGCGCCCGAACCTCGACGGGCTGGGCCCGCTGTTCCACGCGACCTCGTGCGCGGCGTGTCACCCGGCGACGGGGCGGCCGGCGTCGCTCGGCGCGAACGGCGCCGTCGCGCCCGGCCTCCTGTTTCGCCTCGCCGGTCCCGGGGGCGCGCCCGATCCGATCTTCGGCGGCCAGCTGCAGCCCTCCGGCCTCGCCGGCGCGCCCGCGGAGGCGACGATCACGTACGCGTACGCCGAGGCCGCGCCGCCCGGCATCACCCCGGCCTCCGCGCGCCCCGTGTTCGCGTTCGCGACCGAGCCGAGCTACGGCGCGCTCGCCGCGACGACGCGCGCGCTCCCGCGGATGTCGCCGCACCTCGCCGGCATGGGCCTCCTCGAGCGGGTCCCCGACGCGGCGATCGTCGCCCGCGAGGATCCGCTCGACGCCGACGGCGACGGCATCTCCGGCCGCGCCGCGCGCCTCCCCGGCGGCGCGATCGGCCGCTTCGGCTGGAAGGCCGTGCAGCCGTCCCTGCGCGGGCAGACCACCGCCGCGTTCGCCGCCGACATCGGCATCGCGTCGGAGGATCGCGCCGACGACTGCACGGCGGCGCAGCCGGCGTGCCTCGCCCTGCCGAACGGCGGCGCGCCCGAGATCGCGAGCGCCGACGTCCGCGCCGTCGACACCTTCCAGCGCTACCTCGGCGTCCCGCGCGCCCGGCGCGACAACGCCGACCCGGTGATCGCGCGCGGCTACGCGCTGTTCGTCGCGGCGCGCTGCATCGCGTGCCACGCGCAGACGCTGACCACCGGCGACGCACCCGACGCGCTCGCGCACGTGGACTTCCACCCGTACACGGATCTCCTGCTCCACGACATGGGCCCCGGGCTCGCCGATCCGCTCGGCGAGGGGGACGCGGCGGCGGCGGAGTGGCGCACGCCGCCGCTGTGGGGCCTCGGCCTCGTCGCGGCCGACCCGGCGGCGCGCTTCCTCCACGACGGGCGCGCGGCCACCCTCGCCGACGCGATCCGGTGGCACGGCGGTGAGGCCGAGGTCTCGCGCGCGGCGTTCGCGGCGCTCTCGCCCGACGATGCGGCCGCGCTGCTCGCGTTCGTCGCGTCGCTGTAGCGGCACCCCGACGGGGCGGACCGGCACGTCCGTTGCTCGCTCGTGACAGCGTGAACACGGCGCTGTCCCTGGTCGCGGTGTGCGCCCTCGCCACCCTGCACGTGCTCGCG
Organism: Deltaproteobacteria bacterium; assembly: GCA_019637375.1. GTDB lineage: Bacteria > Myxococcota_A > Polyangia > Haliangiales > Haliangiaceae > JABFXX01. The sequence continues at coordinate 138,012 of JAHBVW010000009.1, forward strand.
CCGCGCCTGCACGGCGATGCGCTCGAGCGCCCGACGTGGCTCTCCGTCGCCGGCGGGATGTCGGTGGCGTACGTGCTCGTGTATCTCCTGCCCGAGCTCGCCGAGAGCCAGCACGCCTGGCTCGAGGCGTGGCCGGATCGTCCGTTCCGCTGGCTCGATCGCCAGGTCTACGTGACCGCGATGTTCGGGATCATCCTCGCGCTCGGCATCACCTACGCCGCCGAGGGCCGCCGCCCCGGCATGCGCTTCTGGCCGAACACCGTCATGTTCGCACTGCACAACGGGATCGTCGGCGCGGTCGGGCTGCGCGTCGACGGCGTCCTGCCGCTCGCGCTCGCGCTGCTCGCGTTCGGCGCCCACTTCCTCGTCAACGACCACGCGCTGCAGACCCAGCACCCGCGCGCGTTCGCGCGCTACGGGCGCTGGGTGCTCGCCGGCTCGCTCGTCTTCGGGTGGACGTTGTCGGAGATGCTCGGCCACCCGCACGTGATCCTCGTCGCCGCGCTGCTCGGCTTCTTGTCGGGGAGCATCATCCTCAACTCGATCAAGGAGGAGCTGCCCGGCAAGCAGCAGGGGCGCTTCCCGCTGTTCGTCGTCGGCGCCCTCCTCTACACGACGATCCTCCTCGCGCTCGCGTACTTCTCCCACCCGTAGGGCTCACACCTCGTTGCGCGCGAGCTGCTCGACCTCGATGGTCTCCGTCAGCGCCTCCTTGAGGTCGATGCCGTACCGCAGCATGCGATACGCCGTGTACGCCGTCAGCGCGCCGACCGCGAGCTCGAGCGCGCCGATCTGCGCCGCGAGCACGAGTGCGGCGCCGCCCACCACGACCGCGCCGATCGCCGGCCTCGCGCCGTAGGCCAGGTGGAGCCTGAGCCACGTCCGGTGGACCGCGTCGGTGCGCGGGACCTTCGTATGGTGGTGTTTCCCCGACTCGACGACGACGTGTCCGACCGTCTCCTCGGGGACCTGGCTGGATTCGTGCTGCTGCATGCTCCCCGTCGATGCATCGCCGGGGCCGAGGCACGTGCGCCGTTAGCCGCGGCGGCGGCGGCGCCCGAACGCGATGCCGAGCGTGACGAGCGAGAGCGCGAAGGCGCCGGCCGGGCCGTCGTTCGCGGAGCAGCAGCCGCCGCCCTCGCCGCCGGTCTCGTCGACGCAGTTCGCCGAGCAGCCGTCGCCGTCGACGCGGTTGCCGTCGTCGCAGGTCTCGCCCTCGTCGACGGTGCCGTTGCCGCACGTCAGCGCCGGGCCGGTGAGCGCCACGACGCACACGTCGTCGAGCGTCCAGCCGCCGAGCTCGAGGCCCTGGTCGCTCGCGAGCTCGAAGCGGACCTTCAGCTTGCCGTTCGCGGCGTGCGCCGACAGGTCGACGTCCTGGAAGCGCCACTCCCGGTCGATGTGGTTGACGCCGCCCGCCTGCGGATCCGTCGGGCTCTGGAAGTTCGACCACACGGGCGCGCCGTTGACCGTGATCTTCGCCTGGTCGTAGAAGCCGTCCTCGACGCCGAGCCAGCGGTAGTACTGCAGGCGGACCTTCGCGTGGCCCTGCAGGTCGATCTCCGGCGTCTCCGCGAACGACGATGCCGTGTTCGAGCGGTACACGCCGTCGCGCGACAGGTCGAGGCCGAACACGTTGCTGCCGCCGTGCGCGACCTTGGGGTCACCGCCGAGGCCGAGCGGCGGGCCGGCCTCCCACTCGTCGCGGTTCGCGGGCGTCGCCGCGTGCGTCCAGTCCGCGGCGCCGTTCTCGAAGTCCGCGCACCACAGCGGGGTCACCGCGCCGACGTAGAACTCGTAGAACGGGTCCGCCTTGTTCTGCGGGAACGACAGCGTCGAGCCGTCGGTCAGCGTGGCCGTGACCTTGTACTGCACGACCGTGCCGTCGGGCTGCGCCGGGATGTCGCCGGCGAACGTCGCGCCGGTCGCCGTCATCGCGACCTGCTGCGGCTGGCCGCCGCGCGGCATCCAGTCGAGCGAGATCGACTGCACCGTCGGCGCACCCGGGCACACGGTCGCGGGCGGCGTGGCGTCGATCGACACCTTGTACGCATCGCGCACCGGCGCCTTGATCCCGAGCGTCACCGTCGGGTCGGCCAGGCCGTGGCGGCCGAACGCGGCGCTGATCGCGCACTGGTTCGGCGTGCCGTTCGACAGGTCGCCGTCGTCGTCGTCGGCGAGCAGCGCCTCGGGGAACGCCGACGGGATGTCGGAGGCGCGCTGCAGGATCGTGTAGAAGATCTTGATCGACTTCTCGAACCCGGCCTGCTGGCCGAGCTGCTGCTCGAGCGCGACGCGCAGGTCCCACAGCGTGCCGCCGATGATCTCGCCGTCGTCGTGCGGCTCGCCGGTCGTGTCCTCCGGCCAGCGCAGCGGGTTCGCCGGCGCGAGGTTGCGCAGCGGGTTGTTGCTGAAGAAGAAGCCGCGCCCCATGCCGGGGTCGCCGGTGATGAGCGTCGAGTAGACGTCGGACATGCCCTCCGACAGCGCGCCGTCGAACTGGCCGATGCCGTCGATGATCGAGTTCGCGTGCAGCGAGTGGCCGAACTCGTGATAGACGACGTCCGCGAGGCGCGCGGTGTTCTCGCACTGCTGGCCGCGGCGGAAGAAGTGGATGTCGTCGCCCGTCGAGAACGCGTTGCAGGTCTGGTTCTCGTTGACGCTGACGACGAGGCGCTGGTTGACCCAGGCGAGGCTCGGGTTCACGCGCGTGCGCGCGAACTCCTTCGCCTGGTTCGCGAACACGAACGCGTCGAGCTGCGCGTCCTGCTGCTCGACCGTGGCCTTGCTCCACGTGAACGTGGCGCCCGGGGCGAGCGTCACCTGCTCGGTGACCGCGACGCCCGCCTTGTTGGCGATCGCCACGAACGTGCCGGCGACCTTCAGGTCCACCGTCGCCGGCGCGTTGCCGGCCCACGTCACGTTGCCCGCGAGGTCCGCGGTGACCGCCGCGCCGTCGATGGTGTGCGTCGCGAACGACGCCGCCTTGCCGTTGCGCGCGCCCTGCGGGCCGCGATCGGGGGCGTCGAACAGGATCCGGCCGCTGGCGTACGAGATCGTCGACGCGCGCGCGATCGGCGCGCCGTCGGCGGCGTCGAGCCACACGTTCCAGCGGCCCGGGCCGTCGGCCTCGGCGACGCCGAGCGGCTCGGCGACGCGGTAGGTGACGTCCGGCGCGAGGCCGATGCGCGGGCGCACGACCGGGACGACGACGCGCTCGCTGCCCGGCGACAGAAGGTTCGCGACGGTGTCGACGCGGACGTCGTGCCCGTCCCGCGCGAGCCACGTCCTCGCCGACCACGCGAGCGCCGACGACGACAGCCGCGCCGCCGGGACGCTGACCGCGACGTGCGGGAGCGCCGTCGAGCTCACGAGGACGAGGCGGTCGCGCTTGAACGCGAAGCCGATCGACCCGCCGAGGACGCGCATGCCGCTCGCGCGCTGCACGAAGCCGACGCTGCGGATCTCGCCGTCGGGCGAGAGCTGGTTCGACACGAGCGCGAAGTCACCGACCGCCGCGCCGGGCGCGAGGGTGGCGAGGTGCCGCGCGAGGAAGCTGCGCGCCGCGGCCTCGGCGGCGGCGCCGTCGGCGACCGCGTTCGCGACCAGCTCGCCGCGGCCCCACATGCGGAGCGGCACGTCGGTGTCCTGGTCCCAGATCGCGCGCCAGCCGGCCAGGCCGATCGCGTCGAGCCGCGACGCCTTCGCGAACGCCGTCGCACGGTGGAGCCGCGGCCCCCGGTCGGCGGAGACGGTCGGGGCGTCGGCCCCCTTGGGCCGGACCAGGGCCGAGCTGGTCTGGACGAGGCCCATCGTCGACAGTGCGGCGGCCAGTCCGATCGTTCGCAAGCGCATGCAGCAGCCTCCGTTGAACAGGCGCGTATCAGACATGTCGTCGCGCGGCTCGCCAACGCGCCGCGCATGACATCCCCTGCGTCTGCCGAGACCTCCATGCGTCAAGCCGGCGAGGCGCGCGCGCCTCAGTCGGACGGCGGCCCGAAAGCCGAGCGACGCCGGCTACTTCAGGTGCGTCCGGGCCGCGTCGATGTCGCGGTGGATCTGCGCGACCAGCGCCTCGACCGAGTCGAACTTCTGCTCGGCGCGGAGGCGCGCCACGAACGTCGTCCGGACGCGGCGGTCGTAGAGATCCCCGTCGAAGTCGAGGACGTGGACCTCGAGCACGAGCCTGTCGCCGTCGACGAACGTCGGGTTCGTGCCGAGGCTCGCGACCGCCGGCCGCGGCGGGCCGAACGCGCGATCCGCGCCCGCCACGGCGAGCGTGACCGCGTAGATCCCGGGGGCGATCGGCAGGTCCGATGACGGCGTGATGTTCGCGGTGGGGATGCCGATCGCCCGCCCGCGCTTGGCACCGTGCACGACGACGCCGTCGACGTCCCAGCGCCGCCCGAGCAGTCGCTCGGCACCGGCGAGGTCCCCCTCGCGCAGGTAGTGGCGGATGCGCGTCGACGACGCGACCTCGCCGACCTCGACGGCCGGCAGGATGTCGACCTCGATGCCGGCGCGCTGGCCGTGGATGCGCAGCGCCTCGACGGTGCCGGTGCGGCCCTGGCCGTAGCTGAAGTCGTAGCCGACGACGATCGCGCGCGCGCGCAGGCCGAACAGCACGACGTCGTCGATGAACCGCTGCGCCGGGCACGCGGCGAGCTCGCGCGTGAACGGCTCGACGACGACCGCGTCGATGCCCGTCTCGGCGAGCAGCTCGAGGCGGCGCTCGAGCGACGACAGCATCGGCGGCGCCGTGTGCGGCGAGATCAGGCGCGACGGGTGCGGGTCGAACGTCAGCACCACGCTCTTCGCGTCGTGGGCCTCCGCGAGCCGGCGCGCGCGCTCGGCGAGGGCGCGGTGGCCGAGGTGGACGCCGTCGAAGTTGCCGATCGCGACCGCGGCTCCCGGCCACGCGGGTGCGCGCTGGTGACCCCGGATGACGTCCATCGCGGGGAAACGTAGCCGATCAGCGCGCGAGCGTCCGCTCGATCGCGATCCACACCGGCGGCAGCGCGACGAGCGCCGCGCACGTCGCCCCGGCGATCGCCTGACCCGAGGCGAGCCGGATCGACCCCGCGAGGCGCGCGATGCCGACCCCGGCGCCGAGCCCGGCGAGCGCGACCGCGGCACCGCCCGGCGCACCCGCGCGCGCGCCGACGAGCACCGCGCCGATCGCGCAGCTCGCGAGCGCGGCCCCGACGAGCCGCCCGTGCAGGACGGCGATGGCGATCCCGGCGAGCGCGGCGCAGGCGGCGAGCGGGCCGAGCGCCTCCCCGAGCTGGGCGAGTGCGTGCCCGGCGGAGGCCGGCGCCGGCGGCCCGCCGAACCAGCGCTCACCGCGCGCGACGGCGGCGCAGGCGATCGCGGCGCCCGCGAGCGGCACGAGCGCGGCGATCCGGCCGTCGCGGTAGCGCACGAACGCGAGCGTGCGGCGCAGCGAGCGCCCGCCCGACGCGGCGAGGAACCAGCGCGCGCCGGCGAGCAGGGGCAACAGCGCGAACGCCGGCTCGAGCGCCGCCGCGACCGACGCCGGGGCGAGGGCGACCGCGCTCCGGCGCTGCGACGCGCCGCCCTGCGCGAGCTCGCACGCGGCCCACGCCGCCGCCGCGACCGCCGCGTACGGCACCGCGTGCACCGCGCCGAGCGCATCGATCGCGAACACCGCCGCGAGCGCCGCCGCCGCGAGGGCGCCGACCTGCGCGCCCGGCCCCTCGCCGGCGACGCCGAGCGCGAGTGTCAGCTGCGCGATCGCCGCGCCCGCGCACCCGGCGGCGACGGCGGCCGGCCACGCGGCCCCCGTGGCCGCGGCGGTCCCGGCGGCGATCGCACCGCCCGCCATCCACAGGCGAAACCTCACGCGCCCACGCTACGGACGGCGCCGCGCGCGGGCAACTTTCGCGGCGCGGTGTCGGTGCGTTGCGAGATACTTGCGCGATGCGGTTGGCTCCGGTCCTGGGTGTCGCGGGTGCGCTGCTCGGATGCGGCGACGTCGGGGAGCCGATCGCCGACGGGCCGTCCCCCGCGCCGCGCGATGCGTGCGAGGGCCCGACCTGCGCGGTGCCGGTCGAGGTCGCCGTCTCGGGCCCGAACGCGTCGAACCACTCGTGCGTGCGCATGTCCGACGGCGTGGTGTTCTGCTGGGGCGCGAACACGGCCGGGCAGCTCGGCTTCGCGCCGGTGCCGCTCGACACGCTGCCGCCCGGCGCGGTCGTGCTGCCGCCGGCGACGCGCCCCGCGGGCCTGTTCGTGGCCCGGAGCGCGCAGACCGCGCTGATCGCGTTCAGCTGCGTCCTCGACGACGCGGGCGGCGCGGCGTGCTGGGGATCGAACGTGTCGGGCGAGCTCGGGCGCGGCAGCGCCGATACGATGCCGCACCCGCAGCCGCGCCCCGTCGAGAAGATCCCGGGCCTGGCGATCGCGAACGTCTCCGCGATGGCGCTCGGCGGCCGGCACGCGTGCCTCGTCGGCGACGGCGCGGTGCAGTGCTGGGGCAGCGACGATGTCGGCTGCGCGGTCACCGGCGACGCGGATCCGAGCGGCACGTGCAGGACGCTGATGGGCAGCGTGTTCGCGCGGCCGGTGCCGGTGAGCGGCGTGGGGCCGGCGTCGCTGGTCGCGGCGGGCGCGGGCACGTCGTGCGCGGTGGCGGCGACCGGCGACCGCGTGCAGTGCTGGGGCAACAACCGGTCGAGGACGATCGGCGACCCGCAGATCGGCACCACCGGCAACGTCCCGCCGACGGCGGTGGCGCTCGCGGGCGTCGCCGACATCACGCAGATCGTGATGGGCAACGCGCACGCGTGCGTCGTCGCGGACCGGCGCACGCACTGCTGGGGGCAGAACAACGCCGGTCAGCTCGGCGAGACGCCCGACGCGAACGTCGCGAGCCCCGTCGAGGTCGCCGCGCTCGCCGGCCGCACGCACCTCACCGCGGGCGGCTTCAACCTGTGCGCGTACACGCCCGACGACCCCGACGGCGCGCTCACGTGTCTGGGCGCCAACAACGAGGGCCAGCTCGGCATCGGCACGACCGACCTCGCCGACCACCCGACGCCGACGAACGTCGGCGACCTCGTCGACATCGCGAGCGCGTCGATCGGCGGCAACCACGGCTGCGCGATCGCGCGCCGCCGCGCCGATCCGCCGGGGGCGCCGCGGCGCGTGCTGTGCTGGGGCAAGAACACCGCCGGCCAGGTCGCGCAGCCGGCGTCGCTGCGCGTGCTCGGCCCCGTCGAGGTCGCGCTGCCGCGCTGAGCGCGGCTACTGCACGCCGAGGCCCGCGTACGCCGTCCCGGGCGCGACGCGCACGTCGTCGGTCGGCGCGGCGAGCGGCGTCCACGCCGGGCCCGGCGGTGGGTTCGCCGTCGCGTCGGTCGCGCGGTACAGCGTCCACGCCGCGCCGTGCACGACGACGTCGCCCGCGCGGTACGTCACCGGCGGGCTGCCGGGCGCGACCGTCGCGTTCGGCGCCCACGACGTCAGGTGGTGGCCGGCCGACGACCACGGCCCGTCGCGGAGCTCGATCGCGCCCGCGTCCTCGTTGCGGTTGCCGGTGAGCGTGACGTTGCCGGCGGTGCCGTCGCCGCCGGCGATCCCGGCGACGATGCGCGACGTCCCGATCCAGCGGTTCCCCTCGAACGTCACCGGCGCCTGGAACGCGCCGTTGCGGCCCGCGATCACGTCGGGGTCGGTCGCCTGCGGATCCGCGGGCGTGTACGCGAAGTCGAAGTTGCGGAACACGTTGCGCGACCACGTGAACGACGACCCCGCGGCCGACGTGCCGTTCAGGTACATGCCGAGGTCGATCGCGTCGGAGAAGTAGTTGTCGTGGAACGTGACGTGGCGGTCGCCGTCGCCGGGCTGCGGCGAGCTGAAGAAGCTCACGAGCGTGCCCGCGCCGTCGATGAAGATGTTGTGATCGAATTCGATCGTGCCCTCGCGCACGAGGATCTGCGAGTTCGAGTCCTGGTAGCGGCCGAGCCCGTTGTCGAGCCAGTGCAGCCCGCCGGAGATGAACGTGTTGTGGTGGATGCGCGAGCCGTCGCCGACGTCCTGGATCTGCAGCGCCTCGTTGCCCGTGCGCAGGATGCGGTTGTTGTAGATCTGCAACCCCGGGAACTTGTTCGACGGCGGCGCGCCGGTCCAGCCGAAGTAGAAGCCCTCGCCGTCGGTGTCGTGCACGTACGTGTCGTGCACGCGCACGTTCGCCATCGGCTGATCGAGCGTGTGATCGTTGTAGAGGCGGATCCCGGCGAAGCCCGAGCGCGTGACCTCGACGAACTCGATCTCGAAGTCCGTGGCGCCGCCGCCGACGGCGATCCCCATGTGGAGGTACGGCGCCGACAGCGCGAATTCGTCGTCGCTGAGGAGGCCGTACCTGCCGGTCGCGTCGGGGTAGCCGCCGCACGCGTGCCCCGGGAACGCGGCGTCGCCCGTCTGCGAGACGTCGTCGGCGCGGCCGGTGAGGATCCAGTTCGCGCCGCCGCCCATCGACCAGATGTAGTTGCCCTGCCCGTGGTTCCGGCCGATCACGACCTGGCCGCCCTTGTTCGTGATGACGAGCGGGCGCTCCGCCGTGCGCACCGGCAGGTTGCCGAGCATGAGGTTCGTGTACGAGCCGGCCGGGATGTACAGCCGGTCGAGCGTCGACCAGTCGACCTCGGGGAACGCCGCCTGCACGTCGGCGTAGGCGATGCCGCGGCCGGCCGTCGCGGGCAGCGTGAACGTCGACGCGGGCGCGCCGAACCGGCCGGGCGCCTCGCACGAGCCGACGGCGCCGTCCCCGGCGGGGTCGCCGCCGGCGTCGGGGGAGAGCGGCGCGGAGTCGCCGCCGCATGCCACGAGGAGGACCACCGGCAGCGCCCTGTGCATGCGACCACGATGCCCGCGGTGCGCCGCGGCGGGCGGGATTTCGTGCGGATGGCCGAAACTATTCGGTCACGACAGGGCGACGGCGCTCGCCTCGGCGACGGTGGCGAACTCCTGCTGGGCCTCGTCGTAGTCGCGCAGGAAGAACGGGTCGAACAGCGGGAACAGGTCGGGGAAGATCGCGGCGTCGTCGTCGGAGATGATGCCATCGGCGGCGAGCGCGCGGACGTGGTCCGCGAAGCGCGCGCGGATCGCGTCGAGCTCGGCGCGGTCGAACGGGCGCGGATCGCGGACGCGCGCGGCGAGCTCGTGCGCGAGCGGCGGCGGGTCGACGATCGGCGCGTAGTGCGCGAAGAACGCGAGCTGGCCGGTGAGCCAGCGACGAAAGCCGTTCGAGAGCGCGCGCGCGACGTCGGGTGTCTCGGCGTACGCGAGCGCGGGGGCGATGCGGCGCGCCCACACGAGCTCGAACAGGCGCGCGCACAGCGCGTCGAGCGGCAGGTCGCGGCCGAGCTCGGCGACGACCTCGCCGACGAACCAGACGCCCTGCGCGCGGAACGTCTCGGGGTAGACGAGATCGATCCAGCGGCGCGTCATCGCGGCGCGCGACACGAGGTTCGCCCAGTTGATGCGCGTCCACTGGAAGTCGGCGACGAAGAAGCGCGCGTACTTCGCCTCGAACGCGCGCCACGCATCGGTGTCGGCGGGGAGGTCGCCGCGCGCGCCGCGCGTGACGTAGCCGATCATCTGGCGCAGCAGCCAGGGCAGGTCGTCGCGGCGCGCGCCGAGCTCGCGGTACAGCGGGTAGATGCGGCGCTTCGCGAAGTCGTAGCCGGCGTGCGCGGGGTCGCGCGCGAGCGTGTCGACGAAGCACATGTCGGCGAGCACGAGGCTGACGCCCTCGCTCATCATGCGGTACGCGATGTACGTGCGCTTGTGGTCGAGGCTCGTGCCGCCGTCGAACACGAGGTCCGGCATCAGCTGGTGCATGACGTCGTGGAACATGTACGTCCCCTCGTGCACGGCGTCGGACTTCGGCACGAACGGGAGGCCGCCGTTGAGGCCGGGGAACCAGTAGTTGCCGTCGCGGCGGCTGCGCGCGGCGCGGAAGAAGATGCCCTGGTCGACGGCGAACGCGAGCGCGTTGCGGAGCGGCCCGGTGAGGTTTCGGTACAGCGGATGCTCGAGGAGGAGGCGCGCGTCGGTGGTCCAGTCGGCGCCGGCCTCGAGGAGCGCGGGCGACCAGCGGAGGGTCCTGGGCGCCTTGTGGTGGAGGTGCGCGCGCGCGAACGCGGACAGGCACTGCTCGCGCGCCGAGCTCTTGAGGCCGGCGGAGCTCATCTCGTCGAGCGTCGCGCCGGCGGCGTTCGTGAACGCGACGTCCCAGTCGAACACCGTCGCGTCGCCGGGGCGCAGCGCGGCGCCGTCGAACGTGCCGGCGACCTCGCGGAGGTACGACGTCCGGACGACCGCGTCGCCGTCCTTCACCCACGCGTGCAGGCGGCAGATGTTGCGCGCGGGCCCGGCGTAGCGCGCGTCGACGAGGTCACCGCGCGGGTCGAAGATGTTGCTCTCGTCGGCGAGCACGGCGCGCGCCGTCGCGAGCCACGACGCGAGCACGGCCGGCGACTCGGTCGGCGCCTCGACGAGCAGGGTCTGCGCGTGCCGCGCGAGGAAGCGCCGGTACTCGGCGATCTTCCAGCGGTTGTGCGTCATGAGGACGATGCTCACGCCGCGTGACTATACCCGGCACCTCGTGTCGTGGAGGATGCGTCGGCGGAGCGTGTCGACCGGCCGTTCTGTTCACGCGTCTCGTCGAGGATCGCGAGGCCGGCGGTCGGTGATTGTCGCGAACGGGAACAGCCGGACCGCGTATGTTCCGTGGATGGGATGGACCGCGTACTACCAGATCCTCCGCGACCGGCCGCTCAGCGACGAGGAGCTGGTGGCGCTCGATGATTACGTCACGAGCAGCAACCGGCCGCCGTGGGACGGCGAGAGCTTCGGGCTGGCGGTCACGCGCGAGGCGCGCGCGGACCGCGTGCTCGGCGAGGGCTGGCAGAAGCTCGCGATGTCGATCGACGAGTCCGACGACGCGGAGCGGCTGTGCACGGTGCTCGAGGGGCTGCGCGGGGTCTTGTCGGACGTCGAGATCCGGATCGCGGATGACTTCCACGTGTTCGGCGTCGACGACGGCGAGATCTGCCTGAACGCGCGGTCGGGGCCGGCGCTCGTGAAGGTGCCGAGCGAGGAGCTCGCAAAGTTCGTCGCGCCGCACGAGCTCGTCGGCGTGCGGCGCGCGCCGCTCGGCGAGGCGGCGGTGCGGCTGCTCGCGGGCGAGGCGGTGGAGGGCGAGGCGCTCGAGGCCGCGCTGCTCGAGCTGGCGCGCATGGACGATGCACATCCGCAGCGCGAGGAGCTGCGCGCGCGGCTCGCCGCCCTGCCCGCTCCGGTGCTCGCGCGCGCCGGGTTCGGCGCGTGCTACCGCGAGCTGCGCGGCGCGCACCGCTGGGACGTCGTGGCGGACGCCCTCGAGCAGCTCGACGACGTCGCGGGCATCGTCGACGGCTTCCTCGAGGTGTGGTGCAACCCGCACGGCATCTACTGGTACGGCGACCTCAGGCTCCCGCCGAAGATCGCCGCGGCGCTCGCGCGGGTCGACGAGGTCGAGGAGCAGATGCTGGCCGATCTCGACGAGGGCGTGCTCGGCAGCGAGTCCCAGCTCGTGCACCGGCGCGCCGAGCACGCGGCGATCATGCTCGGCCGCGGCGGCACGCCGGTCGCGATCGCGGCGCTCGTCGGCGCGGCGCGCTCGCTGCGCGGCCGGCCGATGTCGTCGAGCCAGCGCTATCACACCGCCGCCGGCATCCAGGCCGGCCTCGTGCTCGCCGGGGTCGAGGACGTCGTGCCGTCGCTGCTGCTCGGCTTCGAGGGCCCGCTCGTGCGCCATCACCTCGACGGGCTACAGGTCCTCGCGCGCCTCGCCCCCGAGCGCGTGCGGCCGATCCTGCGCGCGTGCGCGGCGCAGGGCGAGGGCATGAGCGAGCTGATCCCGGCGCTGCAGATCGCGCGCGACGCCGACACGCTGCGCGCCCTGTGCGCGTTCCCCTCGCAGTTCGAGCGCGCGCGTGCGGCGGCCGCCCTGCGCGAGCTCGGCGAGGAACCGCCGCCCGTCGACCCGATCCCACCGTGGGAGACGCTGGTCACGCACCCGCTGGCGATCGTGCGCGGGATCGCGCTCGGAGAGATCGAGCGCGCGCGGGATCCGGCCGTCATGACGTCCGTCGTCGCCGTGCACGTGCTCGAGGGCGCGATCGGCCGGCGCACCGGCGGCTCGGTCGGCTCGTACGGCTCCTACTTCGACCTCCTGCCGGAGGCCGTGCGCCACGCCCCCCACACCGAGCAGCTCGCCGCGCTGCGCGAGGGCCGCGTCCCCGGGCTGCCGGAGCAGGTGCTGTGGCCGTCGATCCAGCCCATCCTCGACGGCAGCGCCGACGAGCTCGCCGCCGGCTACGCGCCGTCCACGATCGCGCTCGACCCGGCCGCCCTCGACGAGCTGAGCGCCGACGAGGCCGCCATCCTCGCGAAGCACGGCGTGCCCGTCCCTCCGGACGCGGCGGCCGCGCGGCGGCGCGCCGCGACGAACCTCGCGCCCTCCGCCGCGACCCCGCCCGCCGCGCCTCCGGTCACCGACCCGGTCCGCAACGCAACTGCGCCACCCGTCGCATCACCCGCCGCGCCTCCGGTCACCGACCCGGTCCACAGCGACGCGGAGGAGGAGGAGGAGGCCGTCGCATCCACGGCCGCGTCTGCCGTTCCCGGCGCGCAAGCGCCGGCGGCGAGCGAGACGGAGGAGATCATCGATGCGCTGATCGTGGCGCTGGCGCGCGAGGAGGTGCCCGACGAGGCGCTGCGTGCGCGCGCGGAGCTGCGCGACGACCTCGCGTCGCTGAGCCGGTGGGACCGGGAGCGCGAGCTGTGCAAGCGGCTCGTCGAGCTCGGGCCCGCGCGGGCCGGAGAGCGCCTGCTCGCGAAGCTGACCGAGCTCCACGAGGGCAGCGGCCTGGGCGACCTCGCGGAGCAGGTGTTCCCGGCGGTCGCCGCCGAGCCCGGCGGTGCGCGGCGCCTCGCGGAGGCGTGGGAGACCGCGTACGCGCTGCCGTGGCGATCGCCGTCGCGCGCCGACGGCTACGTGCGCTCGGTCGCGGCGACGCCCGAGATCTTCGAGCGGGCGCTCGACGAGGTCGCGGCGCCCGACGGCGACCGGTTCTCGGGGCGCACGAGCGGCGGCTTCGAGCTCCTCTCCGCCGCCGACGCGCGGCGCGCCGAGGCGACGGCCGCGCTGATCGCGCGCATCCGCACCGATCGCGGCCGGCCGAGCGCCCTCGTCGGCTGGCGCGGCGACTCGTACCGCGCGCTGCGCAGGTGCGCCGGCGCCGACGCGGTCCCGACGGCCGCGCTCGAGCTCGCCGAATTCGCCGGGGTCACGCGGTGCTCGTCGCTCGTCGAGGTGTTCGCGCGCACGCCGCTCGGCCTCGAGCTGCTCGCGCAGCTGATCGACCTCCCCGAGCTCGCGTTCGATGCCGCGCGCGAGCTCGTGCGGGCGCAGCTGCGGGACGACGGCGTGCGCATCCGCTACCTCGAGCACCCCTACTGGCGCGTGCGCCTCGCCGCCGCGGAGACGGCGCCGACGTGGGCGCGCACGAAGATCGAGACGTACGCGGTGTGGGCCGCGATCGACGCGTCGGGGATCGCGATCCCCGAGCGCGATCGGCAGTACGCGCGGCCGAGCGACGCCTCGCAGACCGCGAGCTGGGACGACCTCGCGCGCGAACACGGCCGGCCGATCACGCTCCCGGCCTTCCCGCCCGCGCGCGACGGCATCGCGCACGGCTGCGCCGACTACCGCACGTGGGCCCTGTGGGCCGTCGACGACCGCATGGATCCCGCCGACGCCGTCGCGCGCGTGTTCGCGGACGAGCTCGACGGTGCCCTCGTCGCCCACGGCCACATGCGCCACGGCGCCGTGTGGCCGCGCTGGCGCAACCGCGTGCCCGACCTCCCCGTCGACCGGCGCCGCCGCCTCGCCTGGGCCAGCGAGCGCCGCGACGCCCTCCTCCCGGCTTCGCTCGTCGACGTGCGCGACCACGGCGCCGCCGCCGTCGCCGCCTCCATGCCACGCCCTCACCTCGTGCTCTCCCCCGAGCTGCGCTCCGAGCTCGAGTCCCTCGAGCGCCCGTTCGCCGAGCGCGGCCTCCAGCTGTTCAAGTCCGGCCTCTGAGCCCGGTCCCGGGCGTCCTCGACGTCAGCGCAGCCGCAGGTCGCCGGTGATCTCGCCGTCGTCCGCCTCGTCGGCCTCCGACTCGCCCTCCGACGCGGCGTCGCTCGCCTCGGCGGGCGGCGGCGGGCTCGCGCTCTTCGGCCGATCCGTGGGCAGGCGCGCTGGCGCGTGAGCCTCGCGCGCGTCGGCCTCGGCGACCCACGCCGGCGGCGCCGGCGGTGCCGGATCGTGCGCCTCGTCTACCCGCGTCCGCTCCCCCGCGCGCTCGAACCACACCTCGTGTCCGCGCAGCCACAGCTCGTGCAGGTGCTCCTTCGCGCGCTCCTCCGACCCGAACACGTACGCCGTCGACGTCGTCGGCGGAAACAGCCGCTCCGGCGCCACCGTGCCGTTGAACCGGTACTCCGCGACATCGCGCATCTCCTCCACGCCCACCTTCCGGTCTCCCGCGAGCACCCACAGCTTCCGGTGGCTCCTGTCGTGCTTCGCGTCCTTCGGTGCGAGCCGCTCCGGGTCCTCGCGCAACCACACGAACCCGACCTTGCCCCCACCGCGCGAATACAACCGGGCGTGCCCCGGCTCGGCCTGCGACCACGCCACCTCGGGCGTCGCACCGAGGTCGTACAGCTGGAGGAAGGACGTGTCCTCCGCGCCCCGCAGCACGCGCCACGGTCCGCCGTGCGTGATCCACCGCCGCGACACGAACACCAGGTGACCGTCTCCCTTCACACCCAGACCGAGGCCGATCGGCCCTCCTCCGCCCGGGATCCCGCGCGCCGAAGAGAAGCCCTCCGGGAGCTCCGGGTACTTCCTGAACCCCATCTCGTGAAACGTCGCGAACGTGAACGGCGTCTTCGCGATGCCGTCGACGAGCCCACGCGGCGAGTACGTCGCGCGGTGGTTGTGCAGCACCACATCGCGCACGCCGGGTTCCACCATGAACATGGACTGATCGGGCCACCGGACGTGGAGCTCGTGGCGCGTTCGCCCCAGGAAGTGAGCGAGCCAGTCCTCGCGAGGTGCGAGCTTCGCCTCGTCCACCACGATCTTGGCGGGAAGCCCGGTCGGGTGCCAGCCGAGCGCGTACAGCGTACGCGCCATCTCCTGCGTCTGGATGGCGACCGCCTTGCGCGAGGCGTCGTCGAAGGTCCACATGCGCGCGCGCAGGCATAGCGAGAGATCACTCGTGTAGGTCATGGGGGAGTTCCTGAAGAGGCGCCGGCGAACGCCAGGAGTGCGGCGACCAGCTCCGCTTCGGTCATGGTCTCCGCGCGCGCGTGTCGCCGATACACGTCGGCGCGCCAGATCCGGAAGCCGCGTTCGTGGTCGAACAGCATGAAGTCGACCGTGTTGTTCAGACTTAGGAGCCGACGCGCGAGCCACCCGGCGTTGACGATCACACCTTCGGGATGGGTCAGCGCGTACTGCATCGCGCTCAGCTCCAGTGCACCACCCGGCATGCGCCGGTGCACCAGCAGCTTGTCGGGGAGCTGCGAGAACACCTCGAACTGGCGCTTGTTGTGGGCGCCGAGGTTCGGGTCGGGGTGGATGAGGAGGGAGCGGCCGTGCTTGACCTCGCTGGCCGTCGCGATCGGGACCAGGACGCCGTCGAGCCGGGGCAGCGGGCCCGTCGCATCGAGGCCCATGAGATCGACGAGCATCGCAGGGATGCCGACCTCGCGCACGATGCCGTCGCGCGGCACGAAGCGCGGCGCGACCTCGCTGAAGAACCAGTCGTTCGCCATCAGCCCCGCGTCGAGCGGGTGCAGGCCGTCGGAGAACGCGCCGAGCTGCGGGGTCGCCGTGAGGTCGAGGAGTGCGCGGTGGCCGACGACGACATCGGCCATCTGCGGGTCGAGGGCGTGCGCCTTCGCCCACAGGTCGGCGTAGCGCTTCAGCTGCCGGAGGCGGCCGACGTCGCGGATCGCGGCCTCGAGCTGCGGCTGGACGTTGCGCTTGGCCGCCTTCATCACCTCGCCGAACGTCTTGCCCGTCGGATCGCCCATCTGCTCGCGGATCCACGCGCGCGTGATCGGGCTGGTGCCGTCGGGGCGCAGGAGCGCCTCCCCCGGCTGCTTGCCGAGGATGCGCGCGAGGACGCGGTTGGAGCCGGTCACGGTGTCGACCCACAAGCCGAACGGCTCGTCGGGCGCGTTCGCGCCGAGCACCTCCATCGGGTCGTCGCCGGGGCGGAACACCTGCGGGTCGCGCTCGCGGACGGCGAACGCGTCCCGCTCGACGATGTAGCGATACGAGCGCCCCGTCTCGCCGGGCCGCCGGATGTGGTCGATGTCCTTGCCGCGCCAGACCCAGCAATGGCCGTCCCGGCACGGGTAGCCGCGCCACTGCGCCTCGTCGCTACCGGACCACAGGCGGCCGCGCCCCCGCAGCTTGCGCGACGTCGGGCCGTTCTCCGGCGCTGCCGGGCGCGCCGGCAAGCTCGCCCGCCTCGCGATCGCGCGCATCACGTCGGCCTCGGTGATCCGCGCGCGCTTGTGGAGCGGGAGGATGATCTCGAAGCCGCCGTCGCGCCGCGGCCGGATGCGCGGCCCCACGCCCGCCTTGCGATCGAAGCGCTCGCCGCGCCGCCGCTCGAACCTCACCGGACCGCCGAGCGCCGCCGCCGCGCGCGTGCCGGTGACCGCCTCGTCGAACCCACCGGGCGCGACCTGCGCGACCGCAGGCGGCGAAGGATCGGCCGCCGCCGCAGGCTTGGCCGGAACCGCGTCGCCGGTGACGACCTGCTTCCGCGCATCGTAGTGCGCCGCGCGCACGGTCGAGTCGACCGCCCGGCGCAGCGTGAACGTGCCCTCCGGCGTCGCGACGACGTAGTGGCCCTGCGGCGGCTTCGCGTAGCCGGCGTCGGCCGCGCGCGCCGCGGTCGCCTCCTGCTGGACGATCACCCGCCTGCCGAGGGCGAGCTCGTCGAGGGCCACGGCGGCACCTTCGAGCTCGGCGCGCACGCCGGCGAGCCGCGCGTCCGCCGCGTCGAGCTTGACCTTCCCGGAGCTCACGTCGGTCGCGAGCTCCGTCAGCCGCTGCGGCGCACCGTCGATCGCCTGCGCCGCGGCGCCCGCGCGGCTGTCCGCGGGCATCGCGACGCTCCGCGCACGCATCCCGTCGAGCCGGTCGGCGAGCTTGCGCACGCCGACCGCGAGCTCGTCGATCCGCCGGATCGCGCGCACCGCGGGCGCGAGCTCGACGACGGCATCCGGGGTCGGCGCGGCCTCCGGCAGCACGACGCGCAGCTGATCCGGCAGCTTGTAGCCGTCGGCGTCGAACCGGATCCTCGGCGCCTGCGCACCCGCCTCCGGATCGACGAAGACGGGCACGTCGGCCCCGACGAGCTCGCGCAGCCGGGTCTGCACCTCGCGCGGCGCGCGCTCGAGGAGCGGCCCCGTACCGCCGGCGGCGACGTGGACGTCGTGCGCGTGGCGCCCCGCGGCCGCCGCCAGGCCGACCATGCCGAGCTGCTGCATCGCGCCCGCGAGGATCCGCACGATCTGCGCCCGGCGCGCGGCGGGCGGCTCGATCTTCTGCGCCTCGGCCAGCTCCGCCACGACGGAGACGCCGAGCAACAATCCGCCGGCGCCGTTCGCGCCGAGCCCCATGATCATCATGGCGTGGCCGAGGTCGATCCTCCTCAGGAATCCGGTCGCGATCTGCCCGGCGCCCGCGACCGTGCCGACCAGGGTGCAGATGTCGAGCAGCGTCGGCAGATCCAGCCCGAGCTCGCCGTCGCGCGCCTTGTCGACGAGCCGGAACAGCGACGGGACGCCGCCCACGATCGCGAGCGGCATCAGCAGCCCCAGCCCCGTCCCGCCGCTGCTCGCCACGACGACGACGAGCGCCACCGCCGTCGCGAGGTTGACGGCGTTCTCGAGCGAGTGGACGAGCGCCGACGGCAGGTCCGGCGCCGTGCGGAAGCTCTGCTGATAGACCACGCCGCCGATCACGACGCTGAACGCGACGTGACCGCGCCCGTAGCCGTGCGCGCTGTCGTCGAGGATCGCCTTCAGCCCCTTGCGGATCGCGACCGACGGGTCCTCATCGAGCGCGCTTCGCCGCCCACCGTGCGACTTCGTCGAGTCGAACACGTGGTACGCGCCCGTCCCGGGGTGGCGCCACGCATCGGCGAGCAGCTCGATCGACGCGCCGTCGTCGGTGACCATCACGCCGCGCAGCCGCACCATCTCCTCGGGCACGGGTGACGGATCGATCTCGCTCCGCCACGTCGCGCGCCGCAGCATCCGCGCGCGCAGATCGTCGCGCTGCTGCGACGCATCGCGGATCGACGCCTCGACGCTGCGCTTCACCGACAGGGGCGCATCGGGCACGACGGTCTTCGCGAGGAACTCGCTCAGCTTGGCGTGCGCGTCGTCGAGCACGGCGTCGACCCCGCCGAGCTCGATCTCGAGCCGCCGCACCTCCATCGCGAGGCGCGCCATCGCGACCGCATCCGTCGCTGCCGCGAGCTTGCCCCGGCGCGCCGCGAGCTCCTCTGCCTGCTTGCCGAGCGCCTGCTCGCGCTCGCGCAGCAGCTTGTCGGCCACCTCGTCGATCGGCGCGACCCACACCGGCAGGTACGCCGCCGACGGCGGGCGGATGCGGTCCGCGTCGACGTCGACCACCGGCGTCGCGATGCAGCGCAGCAGGTACAGGCCCGGATCGCGCAGCGCGATGCGCTTCTCGTCGTGCTTCGCCGCCAGCCATTCGAGCACGCTCGAGATGACCTCGCCGATGAACCCGGCGATCGCCCCGACGCCGACGAGCGCCGTCGCGCCGACCCCGGCCGTCCCGAGCAGCGCACCGCAGCCGTCCCAGATGCGGGCGATGTCCTCCTTCGCGTAGCCGATGCGGCGATCGAGCTGGTTCGCGAGCGTGCCTCCGAGCCCCGGCGCGCCGGCGCCCTCCCGGTGCGCGTACCCGAGCGCATGGCCGCGCACGAGCGCATCCTCGATCGTCTTCTCGTCGAGCTTGACCAGCTCCCAGCGGTAGCCGAAGTTGCCGAACGCCTCGTAGACGTCGGGGAACTCGAGCACCATGTTCGCGCGCAGCTCGCCGCCGGCCGGCATCATGAACAGCGGCGCCGACAGCGGCGGCGACGTCGTCAGCGATGCCGGCAGCGGCGGCGCGTTCGCCGTCCCCGGCGTGTAGCTCAGCTCGCCGGTCGCCGCACCCGCACGCCCCTCCTTGCGCGCGACGTTCGCGTAGCGCGCGAAGCCCTCGAGGAGCTTTCGCCGCGCCTCCCCATCATCGCGCGCCTCGCGCGCCCACGACGGCCGTCGCTGCCACGCATACGTCAGGAAGCGCCGGAGCTCCTCGGGATCCACCGGCGTCCGCGGCGTCGCCTGCGCGCCCTCGGCGACCCGCCACAGGTAGCGATAGCCGCGCACCTTCACGAGCGCCGCGTCCCTGCGGATCGCCTCGAGCGGCTCGATCGCCGCGTTCCATCCGTCGAGGAAGCGCAGCATCGCCTCGGCGAGCGGCGCCTGCGGGATCCACCGCGGATCCCACGGCAGCTGCGACGCGTCGTCGGCCGCGAGCGCCGCCACCGTCTGCTCGCGCCACGCGCGCCAGCCCGGCGCTCCGGCCGGCGTCGCCGCGACCGGGGCGACGATGCCCGTCCCGATCGCCATGTGGATCGCATCGAGGTACGCGCGCTCGCTCCAGCCGTACGCGGCGAGCGTGCCCTCCGCCATCCACGGGTAGCTCTCCTGCAGCGCCTTGCCGTGGCGCCGCCACACGAGCGTCACCGCGATCGCGCGCTCGAGGCGGCCGAGCTCGTCGGCGCCGAGCAGCGTCGGCGTCCCGCGCGCCTCGAACAGCGACGACAGCGCGAACGCCAGCGACGGCAGCACCGTCACGCTGCGCATCGGCTGCTTGTTCGTCGCGCGGCGACCGAGGTCGAGCCCCGTCCAGCGGCCGCTCCGGATCAGCGGCAGCACGCCGGCGATCAGCGGATCGGTCAGCGCATCCTGCGGCACCAGCGCCGTCAGCACGAGGCGCGCGAGCTGCGGCGCGAGCTCCTGCCCGCCGACCCACGTCTGCTTCGGATCCGCCGGCGTGATGCGGATGCCGCCGCTGAAGATGGTGCGGCGGATCGCGACGACCGGCGCCGGCACCGCGACGTCCTCGCGCAGCGCCGGCGCCGCACGCGGCGACACCCACGCGACCGCGGCCGGCGTGTCGAGCCGGCCCCATCCGCCGCGCTCGCCGATCGGGCGCGCGGTGCGCCCCAGCGCCGTGCGCACCTCCTCCACCGTCAGCCCTCGCCCGGCCGCCTCGTACATCAGCGCCACCGTCCCCGTCACGTGCGGCGACGCCATGCTCGTCCCGCTCTTCACCGTCAGATCCGCGCCGTCCGCGCTCCACGACCGTGCGGCGACGATCGCCACACCCGGCGCGACGAGGTCCGGCTTGGCGCGCCCGTCGCGCGTGGGGCCCGCGCTCGAGAACGGCGCGACCGCGTCGCGCGACGCGTCGTAGGCGCCGACGGAGATCGTGCGGTGACCGTTGCTGATCGAGTTGGTCGTCGTCGTCCGCACGGCCTCCCTCGCGAGCCGCGACTGGCTCCCCGGCCGTGCCTCGTCCCGCTCGATCCACGCGTGGTACGTCCCCTCCGCGGCGCGCACCGCCTCGAGCTCGACGCGCCAGCGCCCGTGCGGCCGCGGCTCGATCACGATCGTGATCTGGTTGTCGCCGTTGTTCGGATCGCCCGTGCGGTGACCGAACCGCCCGATCACCTCGCCGCCGTCGACGATCGGCCCGTGGCTGTCGGGGGCCGCGACCGCGACCTCGCGCCCGCTCGGGCTCCACACGCGCGCGATGATCGCGTCGCCGCGCCGGTACCACACCTCGAGCTCGTTCGGCGTTTCGTCCTCGCGATCGACGAGCCACACCAGCACCGCGCGCTCGCCCGTGCGCAGCACGCCCTGCGTGTGGATCCGGCGCGAGAAGTAGTTGCCGGCGCTCTGCACGATCACGCGGCCCGGGCCCGCGGAGACGGCCGCATCGAGCGCCTGCTCGACGAGCGTCGACCCATCGTGCGGACCCGCGTGGCTGCCGAGGCTCAGGTTGATCACCCACGGCCGCGCGCCCGCGACGCGCGCGATGAAGTCGATCCCCTCGAGCAGCGACACCGAGCTCGCGATGCTGCGCGGCCCGCGCTCGTGCGTCGCCAGGTGCACGAACACGAGCGACGCCCCGGGCGCCACGCCGCCCCGCCCCACGACCGGGCGACCGGCCGCGATGTCGGCGACGTGCGTGCCGTGGCTGCCGTGCCCGTCGACGTCCGCGTCCGCCGGGTCATAGCCGAGCGCCGCGAACGGATCCTCCTCGGCGAGCGCGCGGTCGATCGCGCCCCGGCCGTGCACCGTGCCGTAGCCGTACGGTCGCGGACCGTGCGCGCGCCCCGGCCGCTGGTCCCACAGCGCGAGCAGCCGCGTGCGCCCGTCGCGGGCCCGCAGGTTCGGATGCGTGAAGTCGAGGCCCCAGTCGACGAGGCCGATCACCACGCCCCGCCCGCGCGCGCCGCGCAGCCCGCGCCGCGGTATGGCACCGGCGGCGGGACGCGCCCGCGACGCGGTCGGCTCCGGCGTGAGCCGGCGCGGCGCCTTGACCGACCGCACCCCCGGATCGTGGCGCAGGCGCAGGAGGTCGCCGCGCCGCACGCGGCACGTCGCGACGTCGCCGAACCTCGCGATCACGCGCACGCCCGGCGGCACCGCGGCGCCGGGGACGAAGCGCACCAGCACCGCGACGACGTCGTCGCGCTCGCCGGCGAGGGCCTCCCACAACGCGGGATCCATCGCCTACGCCTCGCCACCCGGCACGACCACACGCCGACGTTGTCGCTCCTTCGCGCCGGTGTCAATCCCGGCGATCGACAACGGCTCGCAGGTGCGAGCCCGGATCATTCACCAACACGTCGGCTGCGACCGTCGCGCTCCGGGCAGCTCGAGGCGTACGGCCGGTTCTCACTCGGTCCGTACGGCAAGTACGACCTCTCGCTCCGCTTCCGGGCGTGCGCCTCGATCTGCCTCGGATCGCTTGGTCTCGCTCGACGTCTTGGTGAAGGCTCCGGGCTAGCGAAGTCGCAGCGCGAGCTGGAAGGGCTTGCCGCCGCGCACGACGCCGATCTCGACGCCGTTGAGGTTGTCGATCTTCGCGTAGAGGTCGAGGAGCTGCTGGGCGTTCTTGATCGGCTCGCCGTCGATGGTGTTGACCATGTCCGAGGAGCGCAGGCCGAGCTCGGAGGCGACCGAGCCCGGCCTCACGCCGGCGAGGCGCAGGCCCTTGATCTGGTCCTTCTCCATCACGGGGAAGGCGCGGACGCCGCCGCCGTTGCTGACGCCGGTGACGAGGTCGCGCACGAGGCCGCGCTCGACCTCGAACGTGGTGTCGTTGATCTTGTTGATGCGGTCGGCGAAGGGGCGCGGGGCCGCGGGCGCGGCGGCGACCGGCGTTGCCGCGCCGGGCCCGCTGCGCCCCGCGGCGCCTGCGTTTGCATCGAGGAGGGAGATCCGGCCGCGCTTCTGGTTCGTGTCGACGACGTCGATGTACGTCGGGCCGATCTTCGCGATCGTGCCGACGCCGGGGATCGTGTCGCCGAGGCTCCAGCTGCCCTGCGTGCCCGTCGACGGGACGTGCACGGTCGCGCTCGCATCCTCGCCGAGGCTCGTGGCGATCAGCACGACCGGCAGGCCGGAGTACGGCGCGTCGACGGCACCGGTCGGGGCGACGGGGAGCGCGGGCGTGCACTCGGAGCAGAAGATGTTGCGGTCGACGAGCACGCGGCCGTCGATCTGCGCCGGCGGCGGAGGCGCCTTCTTCACCGGGGCGACCGGCGCGGCGGGTGCCCGGCGGTCGTCGGTCAGGTAGTCGGCCTCGACCAGCGCGGCGACGGCCTTCGCCGCAAATGCCGCGCAGGTGATGATCGCGACCAGCGCGATCACCCAGGTCCGGCGTACGAGCCCGGCGAGGAGCTGGTGGAGCGAGGCGAGTTGCATCTTTCGCTGACCTCGCCCGGGAGGAGTCCAAGCGCCGTGCCACGAGCAAAGCAGCCCGCAAGCCTCGGAGATCCGGCGCGCCGGCTGTACTCTTGCGCCACCTCGGCCTCCGGGTTCGGACCCGAACTGCCAAACTGGCAGACCGGGCGCAGCGGGGTTCGTTCGACTAAGATGGAGAAGCTGTCGTG
The DNA here is from genome assembly GCA_019637375.1 of Deltaproteobacteria bacterium. Lineage (GTDB taxonomy): Bacteria > Myxococcota_A > Polyangia > Haliangiales > Haliangiaceae > JABFXX01. The sequence continues at coordinate 161,366 of JAHBVW010000009.1, forward strand.
ATCTCACCCATGCCAAAGGCCATCGGGAGGTATCAGATCCTCGACCGGGTGGCCGTCGGCGGCATGGCGGAGCTGTTCAAGGCGACGCTGACCGGCGACCACGGCTTCGAGAAGCTGGTCGCGATCAAGAAGATCCTCCCGCACCTCGCGAACGACTCCACGTTCGTCGAGATGTTCCGCGACGAGGCGCGCATCACCGCGCAGCTCGACCATCGCCACATCGTCCAGGTGTTCGAGTACGGCACCGACGCCGACACGCCGTACATCGCGATGCAGTACGTCGACGGCCTCGACGTGCTCGGCCTCCTGCGCGAGTGCGCGCGCGTCCAGATCCGCCTCCCGGCCGACCTCGCCGCGGTGATCGCGCGCGACGTCCTCGACGCGCTCGACTACGCGCACAACGCCGTCGACGCGAGCGGCAAGGCGCTCGGGATCGTCCACCGCGACATCTCGCCCGGCAACGTGCTCCTGTCGTGGCGCGGCGACGTCAAGCTCACCGACTTCGGCATCGCGCGCGCCGCCGAGCGCCGGCACAAGACCGAGGCCGGCACGCTGAAGGGCAAGTACGGCTACATGTCGCCCGAGCAGGTGTCGGGTGTCGTCGACATCGACGCGCGCTCGGACCTGTTCTCGATCGGCATCCTGCTCGCCGAGATGGTGATGGCGCGGCGGCTGTTCACGTCGACGAACGACCTCGACATCCTGCTGATGGTGCGCGACGCGCGCCTCGATCGCCTGCACAAGTACGCCGACGACTTCCCGATCGAGCTGCGCGTGATCACGCAGCGCGCCCTCGAGCGCCGCCCGGAGAAGCGCTGGCAGTCCGCGGCCGAGTTCCGCGACGCGATCGACGACTGGCTGCGGCGCACGACGCGCGTCGGCTCGCGCGAGCTCGCGAGCCTGATCGGCCGCGTGATCAACTCGCCGACCGCGGACCTCGACGGCGTCGTCGACATCGAGACGTCCGAGGAGGACGACGGCAACGACCTGTCGGGGCCGCTCACCCGCACGAGCATGGCGAAGGCCGAGGCCGAGGCGGCGCGCGCCCGCGCGGCGTTCAACGCCGGCGACGCCGCGGTCGAGGAGGAGCGGCCGTCGACGGACGCGCGCAGCGGCGACGACCTGCCGCCGGATCCCGTCGACATCCCGTCGGGCCCGCGCGAGATCGGCGACCTCAAGGACATGCCGGTGATGCAGCTCGTGTATCGCCTCTCCACGCAGCGCGTGACGGGCATGCTCGCGCTCGAGGGCCGCGCCGGCGTGCTCAAGGAGGTCTACTTCCACGACGGGCAGCCGCAGTTCGTGAACTCCAACGTCGAGAGCGAGCGGCTCGGGCCGTACCTGATCTCGATCGGCGCACTCTCGCAGCAGGCGCTGCAGCGCGCGCTCAGCGTGATGCACCACTTCGGCGGGCGGCTCGCCGACACGCTCGTCGGCCTCGACATCCTCGATCCGCTCGAGGCGTACCGCGTGCTCGCGAAGCAGGTCGCGTCGAAGCTGATGGAGACGTTCTCGTGGCAGAAGGGCCGCTACACGTGGTCGCCGCGCCACCCGAACCCGTGGAAGGCGCGCTCGCTGCACCTCGACGCCCACCGCGTGATCGGCGCCGGCGCCGTGCAGCTCGCGGAGACGCTGATCGAGGACTGGCTCGCGACGCACGCGAAGGCGTTCATCGTCGCCGAGGAGAAGGACAAGCACAGCGACCTCGGCCACTTCGGGATCGGCGAGCCGCTCCTGCGCGTGTACAGCCTGCTCGACGGGCGGACGCGGCTCGCGGAGCTCGCCGGGCGCGTGCGCTCGCCGGAGGCGCGGCTCAACCTGCTGCGGCTGACGTACCTGCTCGTGCAGACCGGTCACGCGCGGCTGTCGTGACGGCGATCCTCACCGTCCAGGGGCTGGAGAAGCGGTTCGGGACGCGGCGCGTGCTCGCCGGCGCGTCGTTCGCGGTGCACGACCGCGACCGCATCGGGATGATCGGCGCGAACGGCGCCGGCAAGTCGACGCTCCTGCGCATGCTCGTCGCGCGCGCCGCCGTGGGCGAGAGCTGGGACGATCCGGCGTACGTCCCCGACGACGGCCTCATCACGTGGAAGCGCGACCTCGCACTCGAGTACGTGCCGCAGGAGCCGGTGCTCGACCTCGCGGCGACCGTCGCCGCGACGCTCGCGCGCGAGGGCGTGGCCGACCACGAGATCGCGACGATCGCCGCGGCGCTCAAGCTCCCCCCGATGAACGCGCGCATCGGCAACCTGTCGCTCGGCGAGCGGCGCCGCGTCGCGCTCGCGCACGCGCTGCTCGGGCGCGCGGACGTGCTGGCGCTCGACGAGCCGACGAACCACCTCGACGCCTCGACGGTGGAGTGGCTCGAGGGCCGCCTCGGCGCGTGGCCGGGCGCGCTGATCGTGGTCACGCACGATCGCTACTTCCTCGACCGCGTCGCGACGAGGATCCTCGAGGTCGACCGCGGCAAGGTCTACGCGTACGAGGGCGACTACGCCGCGTTCCTGATCGCGCAGGCCGAGCGCCTGGCGACCGAGGCCGAGGCCGAGTACCAGCGCGTGTCGTTCATCCGGCGCGAGATCGACTGGATCCGCCGCGGCGCGCCCGCGCGCACGACGAAGGCGAAGGCCCGCATCGACCGCTTCGACGCGGCCGTCTCGGCGGCGCCCGGCGCCGACGACAAGCTCCCGGCGCGGCTCGCGCTGCAGCTGCCGGGCGGCCCGCGCCTCGGCGGCAACATCGTCGAGCTCGACAAGGTGGACAAGGCGCTCGGCGGCAAGCAGCTCGTGAAGGACCTGTCGCTCGTCATGAAGCCGGGCGATCGCATCGGCATCGTCGGCGAGAACGGCGCCGGCAAGACGACGCTGATCCGCATGATCCTCGGCGAGGTCGCGCCCGACGCCGGGCGCGTGATCGTCGGCAAGAACACGATGCCCGCGTACTTCGAGCAGGGGCGCTCGGAGCTGCGCGACGACCTGACGGTCCTCGAGGAGGTCGGCGACGGCAACGACTTCGTCGAGCTCCCCGACGGCGAGCGCCTGCACGTGCGCGGCTTCCTGCGCATGATGGCCTTCCCCGAGTCCGTCGCCGACACGAAGGTCGGGCAGCTGTCGGGCGGCGAGCGCAACCGCGTGCAGCTCGCGCGCCTCTTGCGCCGCGGCGGCAACCTGCTCGTCCTCGACGAGCCCACGAACGACCTCGACCTGCCGACGCTCGGCGCGCTCGAGGAGGGCCTCATCCACTTCCCGGGCTGCGCGCTGATCGTCTCGCACGACCGCTGGTTCCTCGACCGCGTCGCGACCGGCATCCTCGCGTTCGAGGGCGACGGCCGCGTCACGTTCTACGAGGGCAGCTACACGTTCTACGCCGAGCGCCGCCCCAAGCGCGCCGCCGCCGCCGCCGCACCGAAGAAGGAGCCGAAGGCCGCGCCCGCCGCGAGCGCCCCGCGCCCGAAGAAGCTCACGTTCAAGGAGGCGCGCGAGCTCGAGGGCATGGAAGAGGCGATCGCCGCCGCCGAGACGCGCGTGAAGGAGCTCGAGGCCACGCTCTCCGACCCGGCGACCTTCAAGCAGGGCAGCGTCGCCGACCTCGTCGCCGACCTCGACCGCGCCCGCGCCGAGGTCGAGCGCCTGTTCGCGCGCTGGCAGGAGCTCGACGCCATCCCGAAGGCCTGATCGCACCCATGGCGCGCATGTTCGAGGTGTTCCGGTCGCGGCGGATGGCGGCGCTGTTCCTGCTCGGGTTCTCGTCGGGGCTACCGCTGTACCTGACCGGCTCGACGCTGCAGGCGTGGATGACGGATGCGCACGTCAGCCTCGACGACATCGCGGCGATGAACGTGGTCGGGCTCGCGTACACGTTCAAGTTTGCGTGGGCGCCGCTGCTCGACCGGTTCACGCTGCCGTTCCTCGGGCGGCGGCGCGGGTGGCTGGTCGCGACGCAGGTCGGGCTCGTCGTGGCGATCGCGGCGATGGGGCTCGTCGATCCGGCGGAGCACGTCGGGCTGCTCGCGGCGCTCGCGCTCGCGGTCGCGGTGCTGTCGGCGTCGCAGGATGTCGTCGTCGACGCCTACACCGTCGACGTGTGTGCGCCGCACGAGCGCGCCGCCGGCTCGTCGATGTCCGTGATCGGCTACCGCACGGCGATGCTCATCACCGGCACGCTCGCGCTCGTGATGGCCGACCACCTCCCGTGGCGGGTCATCTACGCGACGATGGCCGTGCTGATGGCGATCGGCATCGGCGGCACGCTGTTCGCCGCCGAGCCGCCGGCGCCCGCGCGGCGCTTCACGCTCGCGCAGTCGGTGTACGAGCCGTTCACCGAGTTCTGGCGCAAGCTCGGCTGGAGGGGCTTCGCGCTCGCCGTCGCGTTCACGCTGGTCTACAAGTTCGGCGACTACTTCGCGCAGTCCCTCCTCATCACGTTCCTGAAGAACGGCTCCGGCTACGACTTCAGCGAGGTCAAGCCGGAGCACTTCGCCGACGCGTGGAGCAAGGCGCTCGTCGCGAACTTCGTGCAGCGCGGCGCCGGGTTCCGGTTCACCGACATCGCCGTCGTCTACAAGGTGCTCGGCTTCGCCGGCATCTACGCCGGCGCGTTCTTCGCCGGCAGCCTCGTCGCGCGCTTCGGCATGCGCCGCATGCTGCTCGCGTTCGGCGTCGTCCAGGCGATGACGAACCTCCTCTACGCGTGGCTCGCCACCGAGCCGCGCAGCTTCGCGATCTTCAGCGCCGCCGTCCTGTCCGACAACCTCGCCGGCGCGATGGGTACCGCGGCGTTCGTCGCGTTCCTGATGTCGCTGTGCTCGCCCGCGGTCAGCGCCACGCAGTTCGCGCTGCTCACCTCGCTCTCCTCGCTCGGCCAGCGCGTGTTCGGCCCGCTCGCCGCCCCGCTCGTCGGCGCCGCCGGCTGGACCGGCTTCTTCATCACCACCTCGCTGATGGCCATCCCCGGCCTCGTCCTCGCCTACGTCGCCGGCCACCGCATCGAGGCGATCGCATCCTCCGCGCGATCGTCCGGGTCCGTGCCAAGCTGACGCATGAACATCACCGGCGCCCGCGTCTACGTCCCCGCGAAGGACTTCGCGGCCTCGCAGCGGTACTACCGCGCCCTCGGCTTCACGCTGACTCCCGGCTTCGGCGACACGGTCGACTGCACGCTCGGCGAGCTGCGCTTTCGCCTGCAGGACTACTACGTCGCCGACTGGGCGGGGAACTTCATGTTCGTCGTGGCCACCGACGACGCGCGCGGGTGGTACGCGCGCGCCGAGGAGCTGATCGCCTCGGGCGAGCACCCCGGCATCGGCGCGAAGCCGCCCGAGGCCGTCGAGGACGACCTCGTGACACACCTCGTCGATCCGGCCGGAGTCCTGCTCGTGTTCGTGCAGAGCGGCGGCGCCGCCGCGCCCGGATCGTGACCCGGCCCCGTGCGGTACAGTCGACGACATGCCCGGGGTGGCCGACGTGGCAGAGGTCCTCGCGCGCGCGTCCGTGCAGCGCCTGCGGACGCTGATCCCGGCCCTGCTGATCGCGATCGTGGTGTCCCTCGCCACGACGGCCCCGCTCGGGATGCCGCTCTCCGGCGGCGTGTACGCGGTCAACGCCGTCGCGATCACCGTCGCCGCGGCGATCTACCTCGCGATCCGCCGGGACCGCCTGCCCCTGCACCTCGTGCACCACGCGTGCGCCGCGATCGCGCTGTGCGCGCCGGCGACGACGATCGCCTCGCAGTGGCACACCGGGCGCGCGGCGATGATCCTGCTCATCGTCCTCGAGATCGTCGCGTCGTGCGTGCAGCTGTCGACGCCGCACCTGGTCGCGACGTCGATCGCGATCGCCGCCGGGTGGCTGCCGCTCGGCCTCCGCGACGCCGGCGACGACCTCGGCCTTCACATCGCGGCCGTCGCGACGACGATCGTCTTCGCGCTGATCCTCCACCGCATCGTGCTCGCGTCGCTGCTCGCCACCGAGCAGGCGCGCCTCGAGGAGCGCAGCGCCGAGGCCGCGCGCGCCGCGATGGCCGAGCGCCTCGTCCACGCGCAGCACCTCGAGGCCGTCGGCACGCTCGCCGCCGGCCTCGCGCACGACATGAACAACATCCTCGGCGGGATCCTGGCGCAGGCCGAGGTCCTCCGCGCCGAGTCCGCCGACGCGACGGTCCGCCGCGACGCCGCGCGCATCGCCGAGGAGGCCGAGCGAGGCGCCGTGCTGACGCGCAGCCTGCTCGCGTACAGCCGCAAGGGGCAGTACCGGCGCCGGCCCGTCGAGCTCGAGGCCGTCGTCGACTCCGTCGGCACGCTCCTGTCGCGCACGCTGTCCAAGGAGATCGCGATCGAGCACGTCGTCGCCGCGCACCCGACGATCGACGCCGACATCGTGCAGGTCGGCCAGGTGATCGTGAACCTGTGCATCAACGCCGCCGACGCGATGGCCGGTACGGGCAAGCTCACGATCGAGCGCGGCACGTGCACGCCGTCCGACGCGCGCGCCGACGCCCTCGGCCTCGCGCGCGGCCGCACGTGGGCGATGCTCGCCGTCGCCGACACCGGCCACGGCATCGCCGACGCGGTCCGCCTGCGCATCTTCGATCCGTTCTTCACCACGAAGCCGCAGGGCAAGGGCACCGGCCTCGGCCTGTCCGTCGTCTACGGCGTCGTCCGCGCGCACGACGGCGCGATCGACGTGACCTCGCTCCCGGGCGCGACGCGCTTCGAGATCCTCCTGCCGCTCGCCGAGCCGTCCGCCGCGCCCGCGCCGGTCCCCGCGCCCGCGCCCGCACCGGCCCCCGTCGCGCGCCGGCTCGTACTCGTCGTCGACGACGAGCCGATGGTGCGCAAGGCCGCGTGCCGGATCCTCGATCGCCACGGGCTCGCGACGCGCGAGGCGGAGCACGGCCGCCAGGCGCTCGAGCTGTTCGAGGCCGAGCCCGACACGTTCGCGCTCGTCGTGCTCGACATGGCGATGCCGGTGATGGGCGGCGCCGAGTGCTTCCGCCGCCTCCGCGCGCGCGCGAGCGTGCCGATCGTGATCGTGTCGGGCTACGCGCTCGCCGCCGACACGCGCGAGCTCCTCGCCACGGGGAGGTGCGCGTTCGTCGAGAAGCCGTTCACGGCGCAGCAGCTGCTCGCGCCGGTCGACGCGCTACTCGGCGAGGGCGACGCACGCGCCGAGGGGTGAGTCGAGCGGGCGCGCCGCGCCGGAGATGATCGCCGCGATCGTCTCGGGCGCGTCGAGCTCGGCGTCGCACTCGGCGACCGGTTGTGGGTCAGGGCGATCCGCACGTTCCCCCTCCGTCGCGGTGCCACAGGGCATCGGGGACCTCGCGCGTCTCCGCCCACGCCTCGGCCATGCCGAGAAGGACGATCGGGACGCTCTCGGGTCCGTACATCGCGACGACCTCGTCGACGGCCTCCGCCATCCAGGCGGCGTGCTCGTCGGCGTCGACGGCGATGTGCTCGGAGAAGTAACGCGTGTTGGCATCCGCGACGGCGTCGTAGCTCGGCTTCATCGCGGCGAACATCTGGGGGACGAGGGCCTCGGCCGCGAGCAGAAAGCCGGCGACGGCCGGCTCCGCCATCCCCTCGAAGCCGTCGGACAGCCACATGCTCGCCGTGGCGCCGAACGTGGCCGTGTCGAAGGCGTCGAGGCTCGTGATGCCGAGGCTGCGGAGCAGGGTGACGGCGAGCGTGACGTGCGAGGTCCCGCCGAGGCCCGCCTCGTGCGCGATGTTGTCCTCGATCGCGGCGCGCAGGCGAGGCGAGCGCGTGGCCTTGCCCTTCATGTGCGCCAGCATCGGGATCCAGGTGATGCTGTCGCTGTACTGCTGGAAGGCGAATTCGTGGAGGGTCGTCGTCGAGAGTGAACCGGTGCGCCCGGCTTCGAGCAGCGGGTGAGCCGCGAGCTCGGCGCGGTACTGATCGAGCGCGGCGTAGATCGGCTCCGTGTATTCCTTCGAGTGCTTGCGCATGAGTGTCTCCATGGTGGGTTGTTGCAAACGCAACAAGATCAAATATGGAAAACACCACCGCTCGCGCAAGACAAATATTCAGGCGAGCAGCGCGTCGAGCCGGATCAGCTCCGCGAGCGACCACGCCTGGAACGGACAGCCGACCGGGCGATGCGGCGGCTCCGCCTCGCAGATCTCGGCGACGTGCCCGAGCCCGGCGACGTCGCGGCGCGCGAGCAGCGGCTCGAGGAAGCGCACCTTCGCCTCGCGCTTCGCCTCCACCGTGTTCCCGCGCACCCGCACCCACGCCTCCACGAACGCGCCCGCGAGCCACGGCCACACCGTGCCCTGGTGGTACGCGCGGTCGCGCACCTCGGGCCCGCCGGTGAAGCGCGCGCAGTAGCGCGGATCGCCGGGCGCGAGCGTGCGCGGACCCGCCGGCGTCCACAGCACGCGCTCGACGGTGTCGACGACGGCCGCGGCGCGCGCGCCGTCGAGGACCTGGCGCGGCAGCCCGCCGATCGCGAACAGCTGGTTCGGGCGGCAGCTCGCGTCGGCGGTGCCGGCGACGTGGTCGCAGTCGACGACGTCGTACAGATAGCGCCCGTCCTCGTGCCAGAACCGCGCGCCGAACGCGGCGCGGGCGCGCTCGGCCTCGGCGGCGCGGCCGGCGATCGCGAGCGCGTTGATCCACAGCGCCTGGATCTCGACGGGCTTGCCGATGCGCGGCGTGATGACGTCGCCGCCGATCTTCGCGTCCATCCACGTCAGCTGCCAGCCCGGCTCGCCGCACGCGAGCAGGCCGTCGCCGTCCGCGCGGATGCCGTGGCGCGTGCCACGCGCGTAGCCCTCGACGATCGCGCCGATCGCGGTTTGCAACAGGCGCCGATCCTCCGCCGTCGCAGCGCCGGCGAGGTACGCATCCGCCGCGATCACGAACCACAGCGCCGCGTCGACGGAGTTGTACTCGGGAGTCGTCGCACCCTCGTCGTAGCGGTTCGGCAGCATGCCGTCGCTGATCGCGCCGGCCCACTGCACGAGGATCGCGCGCGCCTCGTCGCGCCGGCCCGTCGCGAGCGTCAGCCCGCGCAGCGAGATGAACGTGTCGCGGCCCCAGTCGCTGAACCACGGGTAGCCCGCGAGCACCGTCTTGCCGCCGTCGCGGCGCGCGATGTAGGCGTCCGCGGCGCGCGCGAGCTCGCTCGGGAACGCCCCGCGCCGCGTGCGCTCGGCGGCGAACACGGCCTCGACGAGCTCCGCCGCGCGCCCCGCCGGCGGCGCATCCGCGGCGAGCAGCAGCGCGGCCGGCCCGGCGGCGAGGTCGAACGTGAGCGTCCCCGGCGCCGCGAGGTCCTCGAGGTGGTCGAGCCCGCGCTCGGCCTCGTCGGCGAGGTCGAACGCGCGGTACCAGTCGGGCGCGTGCTGGTACACGGCGTTCGCGACCGCGGTCACCGCCGGCACGCCGGGGTACGGCCGCCACGTCACGCGCTCGCTCCCGTCGAGCTCGGGCTCGAACCCGAAGCCGCCGTTCTCGTGGTGCGTCGCGTGGTAATCGCGCCCGGCGAGCAGCGGCTGCACGTGCAGCGCGACCGCCGAGCCGGCGACGCGCCGCCAGCGCAGCGCCGTGCGCGGCGCCCCCGGTGCGACGGCGAGCTCGAGCTCGACGACGGCGCCGTCGGGCAGCGTCCACTGCCAGCGCGGCCACGGCGCGTGCGCGAACGACGTGATGCGCGCCGCGCCGTCGGGGTGCACGAACCCGCCGCGGTAGCGGTGCGACATCAGCGCGTAGCGGTTCGTCGCCGTCTCGACGAACACCTCCATGTCGGCGACGAGCACCATGCGCCCCTCGGGCGGGCGCGTCGCCGCGAGCAGGAGCGCGTGGTAGCGCCGCGAGCGGATGAGGTCCGCGGCGCCCATCGCGTAGCCGCCCAGTCCGTCGGTCTCGAGCCACTCCGTCGTCATCTCGACCTCGCAACGCGTTCGAGCAGGTTCGCCGCGAGCGCGGTCCAGCCCGTCTGGTGGCTGGCGCCGAGCCCGCGACCCGTGTCGCCATGGAAGTACTCGTGGAACAGGACGAGCTCGCGGAACGCGGGGTCTTCCGCATATCGCGCCGCGCCGCCGTGGCAGGGCCGGTGCCCCGCGGCGCCCGGGAGGAACAGCGACACGAGGCGCCGCTCGAGCTCGCGCGCGACCTGCCCGAGGTGCATGCGCACGCCGCTCCCCGTCGGGCACTCGACCGTGAAGCCGTCGCCGTAGAATGCGTGGAAGCGGTCGAGCGCCTCGACCATCAGGTAGTTCACCGGGAACCAGATGGGGCCGCGCCAGTTCGAGTTGCCGCCGAACGTCGTCGTGTCGGACTCGCCGGGCGCGTAGTGGACCTCGAAGCGGCGGCCGTCGAGCTCGAGCGCGTACGGATGCTCGCCGTGCGCGCGCGACAGGGAGCGGATGCCGTGCGGCGACAGCAGCTCGCGCTCGTCGAGGGCGCGCGCGAGCACCCGCTCGAGCTGCGCGCGGCTCGGGATCGCGAGGAGCCGCCGCCCGCCGGCGGTGGTGATCGCGCTCGTCAGCTTCGGGCGGTTCGCGAACACCCACTCGAGGCGCGCGCGGAACTGCGGCAGCGCGGCGAGCCGGTCCTCGTCGAGCGACGCCACCGCGAACAGCGGCACGAGCCCGACGATCGAGCGGATCGGCAACAGCTCCGGCGCGCGGCCGGGGCGGTGCATCTGGTCCTCGTAGAAGCCGTCGCCGTCGTTCCACAGGCCCGTACCGCCGGCCTCGTTCGCCGCCCGCGCGATCGCCACGAAGTGCTCGAAGAACTTCAGCGCGAGGTCGCCGTAGTGCGCCTCCTCGCGCGCGAGCTCGAGCGCCATCTCGAGCATCGTCGTGCAGTAGAACGCCATCCACCCCGTCGCGTCGGCCTGCACGAGCTTGCCGCCGCCCGGCAGCGGCTGCCCGCGATCGAACACGCCGACGTTGTCGAGGCCGAGGAAGCCGCCCGTGAACAGGTTGTAGCCCTCGGCGTCCTGCCGGTTCACCCACCACGTGAAGTTGACGACGCACTTGTCGAACGCGCGCTCGAGGAACTCGCGGTCGCGCCCGGAGGAAGCGCCCGAGAGCTGGTACGTGCGCCACACCGCCCACGCGTGCACCGGCGGGTTGACGTCGGCGAAGCCGAACTCGTACGCGGGCAGCTGGCCGTTCGGGTGCATGTACCATTCGCGGCACAGGAGCAGGAGCTGCTGCTTCGCGAACGCCGGATCCGTCGGCGCCATCGCGACGCAGTGGAACGCGAGGTCCCACGCCGCGAACCACGGGTACTCCCACGGGTCGGGCATCGAGATCACGTCGCGCGCCCACAGCTGCTCCCAGCCCCGGTTGCGGCCGCGCGACGCCGGGGGCGCCGGGTGCCCCGGATCTCCCTCGAACCAGTGCTCGACGATGTAGTGGTAGAACTTGCGCGACCACACGAGGCCGGCGTCCGCTTGCCGGACGACCGCGCGCTCCTCGTCGGTGAGCGGCGCCGGGCGCGTCGCGCGGTGGTAGGCGTCGGCCTCGGCGATGCGCGCCGCGAATACGTCCTCGAAGTCGGCGAAGTCGGCGAAGCCGGGCGCCGCCGACAGCCGCGCGCGCACGACGCGCGACGCTCCCGCGGGCACGTCGACGCGGCACCACGCGGCGCACTTGGTGCCGCGCCGCGCCGGGTCGACGGCCGCGGCGTCGCCGCCGACGACGCGCCGGTGGAAGGCGTCCTTCGGATACGGCGTGATCGACGCCGCCCCCCACAGCCGCTCGGCGTTGTGCTCGTTGTGCGCGAACAGCAATTCGGACGCGCCCTCGCAGGCAAAATACAGCTCGCCGAGCGCCGGCTGCACCACGCGCGCGACGCCGGGCGCGACCTCGGCGATCTCGCCGCGCGCGTCGTAGCCCTCGCCGGTGCGGTTCCAGCTCCACGTGTTGCGCAGCCACACCGACGGCAGCACGTGCAGCGTCGCCTCCGCCGGGCCGCGGTTCGTCACGGTGTAGCGTACGAGGACATCGTCGGGGCCGGCCTTCGCGTACTCGACGAGCACGTCCCAGTAGCCGCGCTCGAACACGCCGAGGTCCTCGAGCTCGAGCTCCGGCACGCGGTGATCGCGCCGCCGGTTCTCGTCGAGGAGCTGCGCGTACGGGAACGCCTCCTGCGGGTACTTGTACAGCGCCTTCAGGTAGGACGACGTCGGCGTCGCGTCGAGGAAGTAGTACAGCTCCTTCACGTCCTCGCAGTGGTTGCCCTCGTGCGCCGCGAGGCCGAACAGCCGCTCCTTCAGGATCGGATCGCGCCCGTTCCACAGCGCGACGGCGACGCACACGCGGCACCCGCGGTCGCAGATGCCGAGCAGGCCGTCCTCGCCCCAGCGGTAGACGCGGCTGCGCGCGTGGTCGTGCGGGAAGTGCTCCCAGCACGCGCCCCACGCGGAGTAGTCCTCGCGCACGGTGCCCCACTGCCGCTCCGACAGGTAGGGCCCCCACCGCCGCCAGTTCCGCTCGCGCCGCGCGTCTTCGTCGAGGCGCCGCTGCTCGGCCAGCTCCGTGTCCACTACCGCCAGCGTAGACCGAACCCCGCGGGATGGTTGGCGCGCGGGCCGAAAACATGTCGGGAACCGCCCGGGCGGCGCGCTGTCTACGTCCCCGTGACCCGCGCGCCGCTCGTGCTGATCCTCTGCGGTTCCGCCCTGGCCCACGCCGATACGCTCGGCGCCGTCGGCGGCGCGCGCATCCAGGAGACGGCCCACACCGTCGAGCTCCACCTCGGCGACGTCGCGACGTACCGCGTGCGCCGCGAGCTCGCGAACCGCGGCGGCGCCGGCGGCGCGCGCATCGGGCTCGATCTCCCCGAGGGCGCCGTCGCGACCGGCCTGCGCATCCACGCCGGCGGCAGGTGGCACGACGCCGAGCTCGCCGATCGCGGCGCCGCGTCCGCCGCGTTCGCGAAGGCGGGCAAGGGCAAGAAGCTGCCCGCGCTGCTCGAGTGGTCGCGCTCGGACCGCCTCGACCTCCACGTCGCCTCGATCCCCGCCGGCGCGACCGTCGCGATCGAGTACCGGCTGACCGCGCCGCTCAAGTTCGACCGCGGCCGCTACCGCATCCCGTACGCGCGCGGCGGGGCGCACCTCGCGCGGCCCGCGATCGCCGTGACCACGGCGTGGGCCGACACGCGGCCCGAGATCCGCATCGACGGGCGCACCGTGCCCGCCGGCGTCGCGGCGGTGCTCGCGCCGAACCCCGGCTCGCTCCCCGACGCCGACCACCGCAGCTGGGAATTCGCCGAGATCACCGCCGCGCCGCGCCCGCTCGGCTTCGCGGCGCGCTACGGCCGCGCCGTCGCGTCGGAGCTGCGCACGTTCACGCGCCTCGAGCTCGACGTCGGCCCGCTCTCGCAGGTGCCGGTGCGCCCGCAGGTCGTGTTCGCCGTCGACGCGTCGCACTCCGCGCCGCTCGAGCCGCAGCTCGCCGCGATTCGCGCGTACCTCCGGCACGTCCCCGACGCCGAGGTCGAGCTCGTCGCCTACCACCGCCGCGCCGCGCGCGTGTTCGGCGCGTTCGTCCCGGCGGCCGCGCTCGAGCGCCGGCTCGCGGAGCCCGCCGTGCGCGCCGCCCTCGCGCCCGCGAACGGCAGCGCCGTCGACGAGGGTGCGCGCCTCGCCTCCGCGGCGATCGCCGAGCGCACCGGCGAGCGGCGCGTCGTGATCTTCACCGACGAGCTCGTCCGCTCGTCGCTCGCCGCCGCCGCCGCCGAGTCCTCGCTCGGCGCGCTCGCCCGCGACGTCGTCGTGCACGTCGTCGTGCCGCAAACCTCCGGCGAGCCCGCAGTCGCCCGCGACGACAAGCTCGCGCTCGCCCCGATGGCGACGCGCCACCGCGGCATCATGGCGCGCCTGTCGGGCACCTCCGGCGACGCGGCGGAGCTCGAGCAGGCCGCGCTCGAGCTGGTGCGGCCGACGAAGCTCGAGCGCGTCGGCGTCGTCGGCTTCACGGTCGCCCCGGTCCTCGGCGAGGGCGCGACCGTGCGCATCGCGCAGGAGCGCAAGGCCGCGCCGCCGCGCGTGACGCTGCGGGGCGTCCTGTGGAGCGACGAGGTCGTGCGCGAGCTCGACGGCGGCGGCGACTTCGGCCGCGCCACCGCCGGGTTCGTGTTCTCCGAGAGCAAGTACCGCGCCCTCCGCCTCCCCGAGCAGCGCACGCTCGCGCTCGCCGCCCACGCCGTCACGCCGGTGACCTCGTTCGTCGCCGTCGGCGCCGGCCAGCGCGCGCGGGAGATCAACCCCACGATCACGCTCGGCCGCTACTCGACCACCACGCGCTGCGGCCTCCGCGTCGGCACGGCCACGATCATCCCGCGCATCGCCGAGCTGCGCCCGCTGATCGACGTGCGCGCGTGCGTCGCCAAGCACCGCCCGCCCGCCGGCTGGAAGCAGACGCTGCGCGTGGAGACGACGCTCGACGAGATCGTCGACGTCGTCGCCGATCACGACTCGCCGTTCGCCGCGTGCCTCGTCGAGACGGTGTGGAGCGTGCGCCTCGACAACAGCTTCCAGCGCCCGCGCCACACGTACACCGTCGAGCTCGACTGACGCGGGAACCGGCGCGCGCCGCGCGTGTCGAAGGCGCATGCCGCGCCCGCCGCTCGCGCTGTTCGCCCTGATCGCGCTCGCCTCGCCGGCCGCGCACGCCGACGAGCTCCGCACCGCGCGCGAGCAGCCGCTCGCCGAGGTCGCGCACACCGTCGAGATCCGCATCGCCGACGGCGTCGCGACCTACCAGGTGCGCCGCCGGTTCGCGAACCGCGGCAAGGTCGCCGGCGAGGCCGGCCTCGCGATCGACCTGCCGAGCGGCGCCGCCGCGACCGGCCTGCGCATCCGCGCGCGCGACCGCTGGTACGACGGCGAGCTCGTGGAGCGCCGGGAGCTCACCGGCCTCGGTGCGCACGCGCCGAAGGCTCCCGCGCTCCTGCAGTGGCTGTGGGCCGACAAGCTGTACCTCCAGGTGTTCCCCGTCCTGCCCGGGCAGGTGTCGACCGTCGAGTACACGCTCACGGTCCCGACGCGCTACGCCGCCGGCCGCTACTGGGTCTCGTACCCGCGCATCGATCCGGGCGAGGCGCGCCGGCTCGCCGTTCCGACGGTGACGGTCGTGCCGGCGTGGGGCGACGCGGCGACGGAGATCCTCGTCGACGGCCGCCGCGCCGCTCCCGGGACGCCGGTCGTGCTGACGCCGCCGGTGCGCGAGCCGTGGCGCGACGCCATCCCGGATGCGCCGGAGAGCGAGCGCGATGCGGGTATGGCGCCGATCGCGGTCGCGGCGCCGAGCTTCGAGCGCTGGCAGGCGCGGCTCGGGCGCGCCGTCGCGTCGCCGGCGAACGCGTTCGCGCGCCTCGAGGTCGACGTCGCGCCGCGGCTGTCGAGGCTGCCGGTGAAGCCGCACGTCGTGTTCGTCGTCGACGCGTCGTACTCCGGAGGCGAGCAGCTGGTGGCCGCGCAGCTCGCGACGCTGCGCGCGTACCTCGCGCACGTCCCCGACGCGCAGGTCGAGATCGTCGCGTACCGGCGGCGCGCCGCGCGCGTGTTCGACACGTTCGTCCCCGCGGCCGACGTCGACCGCCGCCTGCGCGACGCGCGGTACGCGAGCGCGTTCGTCCCCGGCAACGGCAGCGCGCTCGACGAGGGCACGCGCCTCGCCGCCGCCGCGCTCGCCGGGCGCACCGGCGACAAGCGCATCGTCGTGTTCACCGACGAGCTCGTGCGCCGCGCGCTCGACCCGGCCGCGGCCGCCGCGCCGTTCGCCGCCCTCGCGCCGGAGACGATCGTGCACGTCGTCGCCCCGCAGGTCGACCGCCGCGACCGCATCGCCCTCGAGCGCGACGACGCGCGCCCGCTCGCGCCGCTCGCGACCCGCCACCACGGCATCATGGCCACGCTCGGCGGCTTCCCGCTCCAGCGCGAGCGCGACAAGGACCTCCCGCCCGCCGTGCTCGAGCTCGTGCGCCCGACGCGCATCGAGCGGGCCGCGGTCACCGGCGGCTTCGCGCTGCCCTCGCCGACGCTGCGCGAGGGCGACGGCGTCCGCCTGTTCGCGGCGCGCAGCGCGAAGGAGGCACCGGCGCGCGTCGCGCTCACCGGCGTCCTGTGGAGCGACCCGATCCGCCGCGACGTCGAGGTCACCGCAGGCTTCTCGCGCGCGACCGCCGCGTTCGTGTTCGGCCTCGACGAGCACCACCGGCTCTCGCGCGACGAGATGACGACCGTCGCGCTCGCCGGCCGCGCCGTCTCGCCGGTGACGTCGTACGTCGCGTCCGAGCCCGGCACGCGCCCGTCGACGATCGGCCTGGGCCGCGCCGGCGCGGCCCGCCGCGGCGCCGGCGCCGGCGCCGGGTTCGACGACGCGACCTGCTACTGCGGCACGTTGCACGAGCACGAGCCCGACCTCGGCAAGCTCGTCGACACCACGGCGTGCGTCGCCGAGCACCGGCCGCCCGCCGGGTGGGCGGCGATCCTCGTCGTCGAGACCACGAAAGACGAGGTCGTCGACGTGAGCGCCCCGGCCCAGAGCACGCCGTTCCAGGCCTGCCTCGTCGAGGCCGTGTGGGCGACGCGCCTCGATGCCGCGTTCACGCGCGACCACGATAGCTTCACGGTCGTCCTCGGGGCGCGCTGACTACGGCTGCGCGAGCAGCGCCGGCAGCGCGCCCTCGACGGCGTCGACGTCCGCGCCGCTCACGACCTCCCGCACGACGCCCTGCTTGTCGATCAGCACGAACATCGGCAGGCCCTCGCGCAGGAACTGGTGCGCGATCCGGTCGTCGGGGTCGTGGCCGATCGCGTAGCGGATCCCGCGATCCGCGACGAACTTCTGGATCACCGCGGGCTCCTCGCTCGACACGCCGATGACGCGCAGGCCCGACGCCGCATACCGGTCGTGCAGCGCGTTGAGCCTCGGGATCGTGACGGCGCACGGGCCGCACCACGTCGCCCAGAAGTCGAGGATCACGACGCTGCCCTTGTGATCGGCGAGGTTCGCCGAGTACGGGCCCGCGAGCAGCGACGCCGAGAAGTCCGGCGCCGCCTTGCCGATCAGCGCCTGGTTCGCGATCGACGGCGGCCGCGCCTCGACGACGATCTTCAGCGTCATCGGCGCCCCGCCGCGCTCGATCGCGATCTCGACCGCCGTGCCGGCGCCCTTCTCCTGCACGATCCGGCTCAGGTCGGCGCCGTCGCGCACCGCCTCGCCGTCGACGCCGAGCACCCGGTCGCCGAGCCGCAGCCCGCCGCGCTCGCCCGGCGCCCCGCCCACGAGCTGCGTGATCCGGCCGCCGCGATCGAGGCGCACCCCGAGCCACGCCACCTGGCCGCGCGCGCCGCCGATGGGCCTCGCCAGGGCCGCGGCGTCGATCGGCACCGCGAGCGACGCCGCCGACGCTTCGACGAGGATCTCTCGCGCGCTCGGTGCTGCCTGCTCCGCCTGCGGATGCGCCGGCGCTCCGCATGCGGCGATCACCAGGAGGACGCAGACGGCGCGCATCCCGCCAAGCATAGCCGCTCAGTGGATGGGGATCGGCGCGCGGCCGATCGTGGGCCAATCGACGAGCCGCTCGAACGTGATCTGCGACGATCGGACCGGAATGTTGCGGTTCGAATATGTCTGATCGTCCCAGTAGTAGTTCGTCGTGTAGATCCCGGGCGGCAGCGCCGCGATCGTCCAGCGGCCGTGCTCGTCGCTGAGCGCGATCTCCTCCCGGGTGAGGACCGGCGAGCTCGCGACGACCGTGCACCCGGCCACCGGGTCGCCCGCGTCGTCGGTGGCGAGGCCGTGCAGCTCGCCCGTCGGCGCGGCGCGTGGCGCCGGCTTCATCGAGACCTCGAAGCGCAGCTTGCCGACGCCGGCGCGCGTCACCGTCGCCGCCGGCGGCTCGGCGACCCGGTTCGAGAGCGGCGCGGGCGCCGCCGCGGCGCACGACGCGGTCAGGAACAGCGAGAGGGAGCGAACGCCGCGCACGCCCCCGAGGCTATCAGCCTTCCTGCTGCTGGCGCTCGCGCGCGAGCTGCGACTGGTGCGAGACCGCCGCCCACTCGATGCGCTGCGGGGTCGCCAGGCCGAGCGTCACGATCGCCGTCGACAGCTGCACCTTCATCGACCGCTGGTACGCCTGCGCGGCGCGCAGCCGCTCGCGCGTGAGGATGCCCGCCGAGACGAGGTACTCGCCGAACCCGGGCAGCTCGGGCACCGGGCCGCGCGTCGCCGGGCGCGGGCGCGAGACGCTGCCCGAGGCGAGGCGCGGGGCCGGCTTGGCCGGGGCCTGCGTCGCCGGCGGGCCGTGCAGCGTGCGGATCGGCTCGATGCTCACGCCGAACTTCGGCGACGGCATCGGCGCGGGGACGTAGGGCGACGCGTACGGCGACGGGGTCCGCCACGCGTCCCCGTTGCGCTCGGAGCCGCGCGCGAACGGCTTGGTCGGCCGCTCCTCGTGCTCGTCGCCGAGCGGCGGGTGCGTGCCGCGCGCGAACCGCGGCGGGTGCGGGAGCGGCACGGGCTCGTCGATCGGCTCGTCGATCACCTGGGTCGAGTTGGGGATGAACCGACCGGCGGCGGCGGGTGCCGGGAGCTTCTTGGCCGCCGCGGCCGGTCGAACCGAGTTGTCGACGACGAGCAGCCAGTCGGCGGCCTCGCGGTCGTGCGGATCGAGGCGGAGCGCCTCGCGGAAGAAGATCGCGGCGGACTCGTTCTCGTCGCGGCGCGCGGCGAGGGTGCCGAGCAACCGGTACGCGAGGCCGCACTGCGGGTCGAGGCGGATGATGTCGCGCAGGTCCGCCTGCGCGTCGAGATCCCGGCGCAGGGCGATGTGAGCACGGGCGCGCATCAACAGAAGCGGGACACACTCCGGCTCGCCCTCCAGTGCGTCCGAGCACATCGCTACCACGCCCGGGTAGTGACGCGACTCGAACAGCTCCCCCGCTGTGGCAATGACTGCTCGATCCACGAAGCGCAATTCGAGCAAGCGATGGGCCAGGGCCCGGACCGACGTAGGTGGGTTCAACACCCTGGAATGCCGTGACTTCGACGCGATCTCCCTGACAGCTTTTGGGGACTCCAGACGGGGCCGTTCACCCCGGTGGAGCGGACCTGGCACCGCTGCGATCCCACCGGCATACTCCTGGGGTGCGCTGGCAAGTGCTCGTCGCGGCGATCCTTCTGGCATCGCCGGCCGCCGCGCGGCCCCCCCGCGAGCACGCCGACTTCTGGCGCGAGGTGATCGAGCCCAACAACGTCGAGGTCGCCGCCCTCCTCGACAAGGCGAACCGCGTCATGAAGGCGCCGGACGACGCCCTCGCCGCGGATCAGGACTTCGCGGTCGATCAGAGGATGCGGTTCTACCGCGACGCCTACAACCTCCTGCGCTACGCGCGGAAGCTGTCGCCGGAGAGCGTCGAGGTGCTCGCGAAGCTCGGGCGCGCCGCCGACGAGATCGGCAAGACCGCCGAGGCGATCGAGGCGCTCGAGACGTGCGTGCGGGTCGCCGGCCCCGACAAGGCCGGGCCCGCGGTGACGGGGCGGCTCGGCGCGATCTACCTGCGGCTCGAGAAGTACGACGCCGCCGTACGATGGTTGCGCTACGCGCAGGGTGCTCTCACGCCGGACTCCGCGCCGGCGCTGGTCCACCTCGCGAACGCGCTCGCGGCCCGCGGCGAGACGACGGCGGCGATCGACACGCTGTCGAACGTGATCCCGGTGCAATCGGCGGGGCCGTTCGAGGGGCCGCTCGCGCTCGTCGGGTTCGGGCTCGCCGTCGTGTACGACCGCGACGAGCAGCGCTCCGCGGCGTTCGACGTGCTCGACCACATGCAGTCGGCGACGCAGGCCGAGTACGGCAAGAACGTGCAGGCCGAGCTCGCGCGGATGCGCTTCGCTCCCGCCGCCGACCGCCACTACTACCAGGCGCTGCTCTACGAGTCGCTCAACCACTACGTCGAGGCGCGCGCGGAGTGGGCGCTGTACGCGGCGAGCGGCGACCTGCCGTGGCGAGGCCGCGCGCTCGACCACATCGCCGCGATCGACGGCGGCCGCCGCGCCGGTCCGCCGAGGCCGCTCGCGCCGGGGACGGTCGCGCCGCCGGTGCTCCACCGAAAGATCCCGCGCCCATGAAGCTCGCACCCGCCGTCGCGCTCGCGCTGCTCGCGTCCACTCCGACGGGCGCGGATGCCAACGTGTGGGATCGCGCCATCGATCGCGACGGCGCCGACGCGGCGAGCATGTACGAGGCGGCGCTGACGGCCGGGGACGAGGCCGCCGGGCAGGCGAACACGCGCAGCGTGAACCTGGCGGCGGCGGTGCGCCTCGTCGATCAGGCGATCGCCTCGTACCGGAGCGCCGCGAAGGCGCGCCCCGATCAGGCCGAGCCGCACTACCGGATCGCGGCGGTGCTCAACCACTTCTTCTTCACCTGCGCCTCGCTCCCGACGATCCCGCAGCCGGTCACGTGCGCGCTCCAGAACGACGACAACCGCGCGCGCCAGCTCGTCGAGGCGTACGACAAGTTCGAGGAGCTCGCGCCGCTCGATCCGCGCGTGGCGCTGATCCTCAACGAGCGCGCGCTCACGCGCACGAAGATGGTCGCGAACGTGCCGCCCGAGATCGATGCGCTGCAGCGCATGCTCGCGCGGCGCGATCTCACCGACGTGCAGCGCAAGGAAGCGGAGCAGCGGCTCGCGAAGGCCGAGAAGGCGCTCACCGAGCACCGCCACCGGCTGCTCGAGCGCGCCGCCGCCGACTACGAGGCGATGATCGATCACGCCGATAGCCTCAACGACGGCGCGCAGACGATCAGCTACGGCAACCTCGCCGAGACGTTCATGATGGTCGGCAAGCTCGAGCAGGCGATCGACGCCTACAAGACGGCGATCCGCGTGCGCGGCGGCGACGAGTCTGTCGTGTACGGCTACGCGGTCGCGCTCGACCGCGACGATCAGGGCGCCGAGGCGCGGCGCGTGATCCGCAGCCTCAAGCGCGAGAGCTTCGAGGCGTTCGTGAGGAAGTACCGCGAGGGCCTCGTGTTCTACGTCCCCAAGGGCGAGGAGTACTACTACCTCGGCCTCCTGCACGAGGCGTTCGACGAGCACGAGGAGGCGATCGAGGCGTGGCAGCTGTTCGTGAAGAGCGGCGCCCACCCGCAGTTCCAGCCGCGCGCGAAGGCGCACCTCGACGCGCTCGTCAAAGGCCGCCGCCACCGTCCGCCCGTCGTCCCGCCGCCCGATCCCTTCAAGGACCTACCGTGAGAACACTCGCGATCGCCCTCGCGCTGGTGGCCGGGGCCACCGGCGTCGCCCTCGCACAGTCGAAGAAGTACCCGCCTACGCCCGTCGACAAGGACCTCGAGGCGCAGCGCAAGTCGCGTCTGTGGGACCGCGCGACGAACCCGCAGCGCACGCCGTACGAGGGGCTGTGGGAGGACGCGGTCGAGCTGCTCAAGCAGAAGAGCGTCGATGCGGCGCTCGAGGCGGCGAAGAAGCTCGACCAGGCGATCGTGCTGTTGCCGAAGGAGCCCAAGGCGTACATCGTGCGCGGCGACGCGTGGACCGTCGCGTCGGAGTGGGCGAAGTGCGCGGCCGACTACGCGTCGGCGGTGCAGGTCGCCAAGCAGGACGACCTGACGTCGAAGGAGACGGCGGACGTGCGCCGAAAGCTCGGCATCTGCCAGGCGCGCGCCGGCAAGCTCGCCGACGCGGAGCGCACGCTCGCCGAGGCGACGGCGTCGGGGATGGGCAGCGGCGAGGTGTGGATGCGGCTCGGCGAGGTCCGCATCGCGATGGGCAAGCTCGAGGAGGCGATCGCGGCGCTCGAGGCGGCGTCCGAGGCGCCCGACAACCCGTCGCCGGCGCTGATCCGGTGGCTGCTCGCCGGCGCGTACGACCGCGCGCTGCGCCCGGCGGAGTCGGCGGAGGCCGCGCGCCGCGCGCTCGCGATGGACCGGTTCGCGACGATGCTCGAGAGCCCGCCGACGCCGTTCCTCGGCCAGGGCGAGCAGCACTACCTGCGCGGCATCGCGTACGCGGCGTTCGATCCGCCGCGCCCCGAGTACGTGCTCCTGTACTTCCGCCAGTTCCTGAAGGCGGCGCCCGAGAGCCCGTGGCGCCGGCGCGCCGAGGAGCACCTGCGCGAGCTGAAGGCGGCGCAGCTCCCCGAGGCCGTCGTGCGGATCGGGGGCAACGCGGCGCTCGACCTGAACGCGGCGATGCTCGCCGTGCGCCGGGCGATGCCGGCGATGCGCCAGTGCCTCGCGAAGACGCCGGGGCTCGCGCTGAAGGTGGAGGTCACGCGCGTCGGACCGCGCACCCCGCAGACGCCGGGCGCGCGCGGGAGCCGGATCTTCGCGCCGCCCGAGGGCGTCGCCGTGACGAGCGACCTCAACCTCGACGCCGTCGCCACGGCGGAGAAGGACGCGGCGATCCGGTGCGTCGACCCGATCGCCGAGAAGATCCAGCTGCCCGTGATCGCGGACAAGGACGCCTACTACAAGGCGTTCTTCTACGTCGTCGGCCCGTAGAGGACGATTGCGATCGCCGCGTGCGGGCCCGTCAGAACCTCTCGTACACGGGGGCGACCTGCAGCTGATCGCGTGGGCGGCGCTGGCGCTCGCGGCGTGCGCGCGCGACCGGGCCGAACCGTCGGCGCAGAGCGAGCTCGAGCGCCGGCTCGAGCGCCGCCTGGCGGCGAAGGGCATCCGCGCGGCCGTGCGGTGCCCGTGGATCGCCGGGCGCGGCGCGTGTACGGGCGTGCAGCGCGTCGACGGCGGAGACAAGCCGTTCGCGATCGACGTCGAGCTCGGCGCTGCGGAGGCGGGCAAGCCGGCCCTGCTCGCGTGGTCGATCCCCCCGAGGTACGCGGTGGTGGACCTGCGCAAGCTCGCGGGCGACCTCGCGGCGCAGCGCCGCTCCCTGATCCCGCCGGCGTGCGACCTCGACGTCGTGGTGCTCGCCCCCGAGGACGAGATCGGCTGCACCGTGCTCGACGAGGGCGTGTTCCGGCGCCTTCTGATCACCCCGCACGCGGACCGTTCGCACCCGTTCAGCTGGCGCTGGGCCCGGTGATCATGGCAATAGTTCGTGGGTGATGCGGTCGTTCCTCGTCGTGGTCGTGCTCGCGCTCGGCATCGCCGGATGCAAGAAGCACATCGATCCCTCCAAGGTGGAGAAGGAGATCACGCGATACCTCAGCGACAAGCGCGTCGTCGGCTTCACGGTCTCGTGCCCCAAGGTCGCGGTCGAGGAGAACGCGACCTTCCAGTGCGACATCGCCGAGTCCGACGGCACGCGCCAGTCCTACACCGTCACGCAGACCAGCGCGCAGGGCGACCTCTCGGTGAAGTTCGACCCCGTCCCCGTCGACACCGAGATCGAGATCATCAAGCAGGTGAAGGCCCGCATCCCCGGCGCCGAGATCAAGTGCCCGCGCCGCATCATGTGGGTCCGCGGCGGCGAGTCGTTCACCTGCACGATCGCGAAGGCGAAGCAGACCAAGCTCACCGTCACCGTCGACGCCAAGGGCAACATGACGCCCTCCTGGCAGGCCCAGTAACCGCCTCGCGTTAGCCCTTGAGGAACGCGACGGTGACGCCGTCGCCGCCTTCGGACTGCTCGCCCGCGCGGAACTTGTCGATGCCCTTGTGGGCGGCGAGGTGCTGGCGGACGGCGGAGCGGAGGGCGCCGGTGCCGTGGCCGTGGATGACGAAGACGGTGTCGCGGCCGGCGACGAGGCTCTCGTCGACGAAGCGATCGACCTGGGCGACGGCCTCGTCGACGCGGTTGCCGCGCACGTCGACGGTGGTGTCCATCGTGCGCGCGTTCGCGCGGCCGCCGGCCGGCTGGCCGTCGACGAGCGTCGTGTCCACGACGACGACCGCCGGCTCGGGCGGGCGCTCGCGCTCCTGGGCGCGGCGCGCCGCGCGGTGCGTGTCGACGAGGACGTCGGCGAGCGGGACGATCGCGCGCATCGCCCCGACGCGGACCTCGACCTTGTCGTCGGCGAGCATCGCCACGACCTCGGCGCGCCCGATGCGCGGCACGATCACCGGCGCGCTCGGCACCATCTTGTCGGCGGTCGCGGGCGTCCCCGGCGGCAGCTGGCGCTTCGGCTCGTGCTTCGCGACCACCCCGCCCGGCTCGGCGATCCGCTTCGTCGCCGCCTTCACGTCGTCGAGCGACACCTCCGCCGCGAGCTGGCGGGCGCGCAGCTCGCGCCGCACCTCCTCGATCTCGCGCCGCGCCGACTTCAGCGACGCCAGCGCCTCGCCGTGCGCCGCGCGCGTCTGCTTCTCGAACCGCTGCTGCGATCGCTCGCGCAGCGCCCGCGCGGCCGCGCGATCCGACTCCGCCGCCTCGAGCTCCGCGAGCAGCGCCGCCCGCTCCTCCTCGAGGCGCCGCTGCTGCTCCGCGACGTTCGCGAGCAGCTCCTCCACCTTCACCACGTTCGCCCCGATCAGCTCGCGCGCCCGCTCCACCACGTCCACCGGGATGCCCATGCGCCGCGCCACCGACAGCGCGCCCGAGCTGCCCGGCGTCCCCAGGTGCAGCTTGAACGTCGGCTCGAGCCGCGCCATGTCGAACCCGACCGACGCGTTCGCGAACTTCTCGCCCGTCGCGCCGAGCGCCTTCAGCCGCTCGTAATGCGTCGTCACGATCGACGTCACGCCGCGCTCCGCGAGCGCCTCGAGCACCGCCTGCGCGAGCGCCGCGCCCTGATCCGGGTCCGTGCCGACGGCGATCTCGTCGATCAGCACGAGCGATCCGCTCCCCGCCGTCCCGAGCACCTCGCGCAGGTTCACCATGTGCCCGGAGAACGTCGACAGGTCGTGCTCCAGGTCCTGGGCATCGCCGATGTCCGTCCGCACGTCGGGGAACCAGCCCATCGCGCTGCCGCTCTCCGCCGTCAGGTGCAGCCCGGCGCGCGTCATCAGCGCCGCGAGCCCCGTCGTCTTCAGCGCCACCGTCTTGCCGCCCGCGTTCGGCCCCGAGATGACGAGCGTCGTCCCCGCCGCGACGGTGATGTCGTTCGCGACGCACCGCCGCTCGGCGAGCAGCATCAGCGGGTGCCGCGCGTGCAACAGCCCGACGCGCGGCGCGTCGTCGATGATCGGCTCCGCCGCGACCGTGTCGTCGGCCATGATCGCGGCCGCCGCGATCACGTCGAGCACCTCCGCCGCCCCGAGCGCCGCCGCGAAGCCGTCCGCCTCCTCGGCGACCCACCCCGAGAACTTCACGAGGATCCGGCGCTCCTCGTCGAGCACCTCGGCCTCCGCGAGCTTCGCGCGGTTGTTGAGGTCGACGATCTCCTCGGGCTCGATGAACAGCGTCTGCCCGCTCTGCGACGTCCCGTGCACGATCCCGCGCACGAAGCCCTTGCCGTCGGTGCGCACCGGCAAGACGTAGCGGTCCTCGCGCTGCGTGTAGTACGCGTCCTGGAGGTACGGCGCGAACCGCTCGTCGGTGAGCAGCGTGCCCATCCGCTTCTCGAGCTGCGCGCGCAGCGCCGCCAGCGCGCGCCGCAGCGGCCCGAGCGCCTCGCTCGCGTGGTCGACGAGCCGCCCGTCGGCGTCGAACGCCTCGAGGATCGGGTGGAACACGTGCCCGAGGTCCGGGATGACCTGCGCGCGCGCGGCCAGCCGCGGCGCCGCCTCGCCGTGCTCGCGCAGGTGCCCGCGCAGCCGCGCGTAGGCGCGCCCCGTCGTCGCGACGGCGACCAGCTCGGGCGCGTCGAGCGCCGCCGCCTTGCGCACGCGCTCGATCGCGCTCGCGATGTCCGCGATGTTCCCGAGCGGCAGCGGCGCATTCAGCGACGCCAGCCGGCGCGCCTCCGCGATCTCGGCCGCGCGCTCGCGCGCCTCCACCGCCGTCGCGAACAGCTGCAGCGCGCGCACGGCCGCGGCGCCGCGCGAGGTCGCGCAGCGCTTCGCCCAGTGCTCGACGAGGCTGGGCCACCCGAGGTCGTCGAGGGTCTTCGCACCGATCATCGTCAACTCCCCCTGCGGGGCCCCATGGTCTAGCCGAGATGCCGCGCGCTGGCTAGCCCGTGGGCTTCCTGCAAGCTATCCGGGGATCAGGTCGGCCAGGCTCGGCACGACGCGGTTGCGACCCGCGCGCTTCGCCGCGTACAGGTTCTCGTCGGCACGCTTGATCAGCGACGACGGATCGACGCCCGTCTCGCGGTGCAGCGTCGTGACGCCGAGGCTGACCGTGAACGGGATGACGTTGCCGTCGAACACGCACGGCCGCTCCTCGATGATCGAGCGCAGGTGCTCCGCGAACACGACGCCGCCCGCGAGCGCCGTCGACGGCAACACGCACGCGAACTCCTCGCCGCCGTAGCGCGCGAACAGGTCCTCGCGCCGGATGCGCGGCCGGATGCGGCCCGCGAGCTCCTTCAGCACGGCGTCGCCGGCGAGGTGCCCGTGCGAGTCGTTGACGCGCTTGAAGTGATCGACGTCGAACATCACGAGCGTGAGCGGGTGCCCGTGGCGGTGGCACACGGCGATCTCGCGCTCGAGGAACTCCATGAAGTAGCGCTTGTTGTGGATCCCCGTCATGCCATCCTGGATGGCCATGTTGTGGATCGCCTCGTGGTACGCGCTCTCGATGTTCGCGCCCGTGAGGAACTTGTAGATCGCGTCGCCGAAGCGCACCTGGTCCGCGTCGGTGAGCTGCTGCAACTTGATGCGCGCCTCGTTCACGAACGTCCCGTTCGTCGAGTTCAGGTCCTCGACCCACCACGCGCCGGTCTCGTCCGTGTACAGCCGCGCGTGCTGGCGCGACACCGAGCTGCGCGACACCACGAACCCGGCGTCGCTGTCGCGCCCGACGACGTACTGCAGGTTGACGAGCGGGATGCGCCGCCCGATGTCGGGCCCCGGCGGATGAAGGTGCACGAGACACGCGTCCCCGCTCGGCGGCTTCTTCTCGAGCGGGCCCAGTGGACGCTGGAGGATCAGCGTCCCGCCTTCGCGGTAATCGTCCGTCACGCGCTCTTCGAATTATATCGCCGATTTGGTGGGGAATCCAAGACTTGGCATCAGCGCTGGTCGCGCGCGCTGATCTCGAACGTGCGCCCGTTCCGGCCCAGCACCGGGCGGACGGTCGCGAGCCAGGTCGCCTCGAGCATGGCGCGGGCGACCTCGCGGCGGTCGGCGGGGACCTCGCCGATGAGCCGCTCGAGCGCCATCGCCGCGACCGGGGCGGCGCAGGCCGCGAGCACCAGGTGCCCCGCCGCCGCCGCGTCGACGACCGCCCCGGCGGCCGCCCCATCCGGAACGTCCCCGAGCGCGATCGCGTCCGCCCCCTCGCGCATCGCGGCGCGCACACCCTCGGCGACCGACCCGACGTGGGTGCCGACGCCGCGCTGGCTGACCCACGGCCCGGCGTGCGCGATCTCGATCGGATCCTCGACGGAGACCACCCGCCGGCCGAGCTCCGCGACGGCCCGCACGAGCGCCGCCAGCGCGAGGGTCTTGCCGCTGCCGGCCGGCCCGGTGACGAGCACGAGCCCGCCGCCGTGCAGCCACTTCT
This sequence comes from Deltaproteobacteria bacterium, assembly GCA_019637375.1. Lineage (GTDB taxonomy): Bacteria > Myxococcota_A > Polyangia > Haliangiales > Haliangiaceae > JABFXX01. The sequence goes on from JAHBVW010000009.1 coordinate 188,893, forward strand.
CCGCGGCCGTGAGGCCGATCTGACCCAGCTCGGGCGGGCCGTCGGGGAGGAGCCGCAGCGCCGCCGTCGGGCCGCCGCGGTCGCGGCCCAGGCCGACGCGCACCCACCCCGCTCCGTCGGAGTACGCGAACGTGGCGTGCCCCTTCTCCTGCCAGGCGGCGCGCGCCTCGGCCGGCGCGACGGAGCCGAGCTCGCGCGACAGCGTCTCGGCGTCCATCGGCGCCCCCACCTCCATGGCGTTTTCGCCGGCGGCGCGCTGCAGGGGGCGCGCCCCGGCCGCGAGGTACAGGTCGATCGCCTGCCCGGCGCGCGCGGCGTGCGTGAGCTGATCGAGCACCGCGCTCGCGCTCGCGCCGCCGACGGCCTCGACCGCGGCGGGCGCGTCGTACTGACCGCGCTCGATCGTGAGCTCGCCCATGGGCGCCGGCTGCGTCGGGCGCGGGCGCGCCTGCGCCTGCATCGCCGCCGCCTGCGGCACGGCGTGCTGGTCCGACGCGCGGGCCGTCGCGTGCGGGCTCAGCCCCGACGGGTACGACGCCGGCCCCGGCGGCGGCGCCGCGACCGCCTCGATCGCCACCTGCCACGCTCCCGGCCGCGACGCGATGTTGACCGCGTAGCGGTTGCCGTTGGAGTCGATCTCGAACCGCGCGGGCCGATGCTTGTCGACGAGGTCGAGCACCGCCGGCGGCGCCACCTCGCGCACGAGCCCGACGAGCAGCTCGTGCGGCGTGACCTGTGTCGCCTGGCGATCGCCCGTCGGAAAGCGCAGCGTCACCGCCTGTCCCGACGTCAAGATCGCGCCGACCGCCCCGAACTTCTCGATGCTGCGGAGATAGGAGTCGAGCTTGGACACCGGCGCCAGCGTACCCCGCGCCTGCCCGGTTGGAGAGGCCCGCCACGGAGGATTCCGCCCCGCTGCGCCGCGCGCCCGATGCTAGTTTGTCCGCATGGCGCGCGCCGCTCACGTCCTCGCAGCCACGACGGTCCTCGGCTTCGGGCTCTCGACGTACCTCTACCTCGACAACCGCTCGCTGCGCGCCGATCGCGACCGGCCCGCGCCCGTCGCCGTCGCCGAGCCCGCCGCGAAGGCGCCCGCCGGCGAGGCCCCGGCCGATCCGTGGAACGACGCGGTGAAGCAGAACCGCGACGCCACCCCGCGGTTCGCGACCACGCCGCAGCCCGCGCTCCCCGAGGAGCAGAAGGAGTCGCGCGGCGAGCGCCGCCAGCGCCGCATGGAGGAGTTCGGCGCGCGGTGGGGCCGCGGCCCGAACGAGACCGACGAGGAGTACCGCGCGCGCGTCATGCCGCTCATCAAGCTCGGCCTGTCGATGCCGCGCGAGCGCGTCAACGAGATGCGCAAGGAGGCCGAGACCAAGGCCGGCGTCACCGCCGAGCAATCCGCCCAGCTCGACAAGGCCTTCGAGAAGGTCTACGACGACGTCCTCGCCTACACGAACAAGGCGATCCAGGACGGCCAGCTCTCGCCCTACGAGCGCAACGTCCCCGGCTGGCTCGACTTCGCCGGCGGCCTCGGCGGCTTCCTCACCGACGCCCAGGGCCAGGTCGGCAAGATCCTCTCCCCCACCCAGCTCCGCGCCATGACCGACGCCGGCTTCGAGTGGGGCGAGTACCTCGGCCTCAACGCCCCGTGGGAGAACCTCCGGCCGCCCCCGCCCCCGAAGCCCAAGACCTAGCTAGAAGCCGATCCAGTAGTTCGCCTTCACCATCACCAGGTTCTCGCCGTCGACCTCGCCGAGGCCGCGGAGGTCGCGCCCGAGGAAGAAGCGGCCGTCGTCGCTGGCGCTGGTGCGGCCGTGGCTCCAGATCGCGAACACGGTGGAGCCCGGGCGGTACTGCCAGCGGAAGACGACGGTGGAGCGGAGCTGGCGGAAGTTGAAGTCGGGGCGCCCGAACTGGAAGCGGCCGCCGCTCTGCGCGCTGTAGACGCCGTCGGAGAGCGACAGGGCCGTGCCGTCGAGGATCGTGTAGCGGTCGTCGAACTGCGCGGCGCCGGGCTGGACGACGTCCTTGAACTCGCTGTAGCGGCCGGTCGCGACGAACGGCTGCGCGTACGCCTGCAACGTGATCTCCGGCGAGAACGTCCAGTTCACGCGCAGCGTGAGCGCCGCGATCATCTGGTTGATGCGCCCGAGGACGTAGTGCGTGCGGCCGCGCTCGTCGCCGGCCGCGTCCACGAACTGCAGCGCGTCGTTGCGCGCCTGCACGCCGGGCCCGACGAAGATGTCGATGTTCGAGCGCGCCTGGATCTGCAGGCCGACGTCGAAGCCGTACTGGCTCGACTGGCTCGACGGCTGGTGCCAGCCGAACGATCCGATGAACGCCTGCACGCGCTTGCGGCTGTCCGTGTTGATGTTCGCGTAGAAGCTCCCGTTGGCGTCGAGGTTCAGCGCCGGGCCGCCGCGGAGGAAGCCCGGCGACGAGCCGCCCGTCTCGAGGTTGCAGCCGGCGCCGAGCGTCCAGTAGTTGACGAGCTGCACGCGCCCGTTGCACTCGAAGCCGAGCGAGCCGAGGCGCGGCTCGAGCGTGTTCACCGCGAACACGTCGGCGTTGAAGCTCCACGCGAGCACGTTCGGGCCGGGCGTCTCGTTGTGATACTCGCCGTAGATGAAGTTGACGGCGCGGTCGGCGCTGTTCTGGAACCCGAGGTCGTTGAGCTCGAGGCCGGCGGTGCGGACGTCGCCGCCGACGCCGTAGCGCCAGCGCTTCGTGTCGCCGAGCTTGCCCGCCATGTAGCCGAACGCGAGGCCCGACATGCTCGTGCGCTCCGGATCGAAGTGCTGGTGCTGGTTGTCGGGGCGCTGGAACAGGTGGCGCTGGCTCCGCTGCGTGCGCGCGATCGCCTCCTTCGCGCCGTGCACGTAGCTGCCGAACAGGTTCATCGTCGCGACCCACGCGTTGTTGTCGGAGCGGTGCTGGAGCTGCGCGCCGGCCGTGTACGCCTGGTCGTGCAGCAGCATCTCGAGCGGCGTGTCCGCGAGCGCGCGGTGCACCGCCGACGCCGAGCCGCCGATCGACGTCTTGCCGCCGCGCAGGTCGCGCTTCACGCGGGCGAGCGCGTAGTTCGTCAGCGGTGCGACGATCGGCTCGGCGCGGTTGCCGTCGCCGTCGATGATCGTCGCGCTCTCCTGGCCGGTGACGGCGTCGAGCACGCCGACCGACCAGCCGTCCCGCGTCTTGCCGGTGAGCTTGGCCGCCGTGTAGATGCGCGTCGACGTCGGCTGATCGAGGTACTGGTAGTTGTCGGGCTCGACGCCCGGCGCCGCGCCGATGCGCCGCGAGTAGAAGACGCTCTCGACGCCGCCGCCCGTCGTCGAGATCGGCAGCCGGAACAGGTCGGTGCCCTCGAGGAAGAACGGGCGCCGCTCGCTGAAGAACAGCTCGTTCGCCGACAGGTTCACCTGCGACGGGTCGGCCTCGACCTGCCCGAAGTCCGGGTTGATCGTCGCCGACAGCGTGAACGCCGAGCCGAGCCCGTACTTGAGATCGAGGCCGGCGTTGCCGGTCATGCCGAAGCTGTCGTGCAGCGGATCGCCGGCCTCGACGGGGCGCGCCGAGAAGCCGCCGGTCGCGTACGGCAACAGCTCGAGGCGCCGCTGCTGCTTCACGTGCTCGATGCCGCCGACGACGCCGAACCGCGACACCACCTGGTCGCCCGTGATCGGCCACGGCGACCACGTCGCCAGCTCCTGCGTGCGCGGCACGCTGCGCATGACCTGGAAGCCCCACTCCTGCGTGTCGGCGTTCGAGAAGCGCAGCTGGTTGAGCGGGATGCGGAACTCGGCGCACCAGCCCTTGTCGGTGAGCGACACGTTGCCGGTCCACACGGCGTCCCACGTGTCGTCGGAGCTGACGTCGTCGAACAGCAGCATGTCGCGCTGCACGCCGGCGGCGTTGAGCTGGAACAGGTAGGCGGTGCGCTTGTCGTGGTAGCTGTCGATCGCGACGGCGACCGCGTCGGCGGGCGCGTCGACGTCGCGCCGCGTGAGCAGGCGGCGGATGCGGTGCGGCTCCGGATCGTCGGCCCACACGCCGACGTAGATCGCCGCGTCGTCGTAGAGGATCGCGAAGCGCGTCTCGAGGTCCGCCTTCGCGCCGCTCTTCGGCTGGCGCTGCGTGAAGCCGGAGTGCTTCGGCGCGTCGGTCCATGCGCGCTCGTCGAGGTGGCCGTCGATGGTGATGCTGCCGCTGCGGCGCACGGCGACGGCGCGCATCGCGGGCGCGACGGGGGTGATGGCGGCGTTGTCGGCCGCGGCGGCGGGCACCGAGGTGACCCCCAACGACGCGACCACCAGGAGACAGGCGAAGCAAAGCGTCCGTGACATGGAGCGTCCCTAAGAGCCCTCGCGCGCCCGAGTGGAGGACTCCGCGGGCGGCACATCGTTACACTTCTTCACACGCACGCGCGACTGCGACAGGCGTGCGACGCCCGCGACAGTCAGCGCCGCGGAAACGGACGCGTCTCGTCGGTGGTGCGCGCGTGCTCGAGGAGGAGCGCCGTCGTCGTGAGGCCAACCTCGTCCTTGCCGCCGACCGCGGCGGGCGAGAACTCGAACTGGCCGTCGCGCCAGTCGAGGAGCCGCATCAGACGATCTCGCGGGCGCACGAGGCCGTTCGGCGCGCTCGACTCGACCTTGAGGACGCGGCCCTCGCCGACGAACACGCGCGCGATCTCGCCCGTGCGCATGAGCAGGAGGACTCCGGACTTGCGCTCGAACTCGAACAGCGACAGCAGCGTGCCGAGCGAGATGTCGACGAGGCTCCCGCGCAGGCCCTGGCTCGCGCCCGGCGTCGGCGCGGCGACGCGGTGCACGCGGATCACGAGCTCCTCGTCGAGGAACGGGCGAGGGATCAGGTCGCGCACTCCCGCGCGGTACGCCTCGAGCCGCGCGAGGTCGCCCTCGTCGCCGGTGAGGACGAGCGGCACGTCCGACAGCGTCGCGTGCTCCGACATCGCGTGCGCGAGGTCGATCCCGCTCATGCCCTCCATCGCGGCGGCGGCGACGATCGCGTCGGGGCGCCACACGCTGCACGCGACGAGCGCCTCGGTCGCCGCCGCGTACGAGCTGACCTTGAAGCCGGCGGCCTCGAGCGCGCGGCCCATGCGCGCGAGCAGCGGCGGCGCCGGCTCGACGATGATCACCTGCGTCGTCGTCGACAGGCCGGGGTTCGTGATCTCGCTGCGCAGCCCCTCGACGTGCGTGCGCAGCATGAGGCGCGACGGCGTATCGGGGCCGACGAGCTCGAAGCCCATGCCGGCGTGGCGGCCGAGCGCGCGCGCCGCGGACGGCGTCAGCATGTGGGCGACGCGCGCCTTCAGCGCGAGGAACGTGCCGTCCGGGAGCGTCAGCCGGATCTCGGTCTCCTCGCCGACGGGGAGCAGCGCCTCGGTGCGGATGAACAGCCCGCGCGCGGACAGGTCCTCGGTCTCGGCCTCGACGACGCCGGACGGCCGGTCGAACTCGACCCTGCAGCGACTGACGAGTCGCTGATCACGACTGCGTCGCGCCTGAGCCACCTGCGAACAGGATACCGGCCGGCGAAAACGTTGTCGCCTTTACACCTGTGGCCCGGATTTCCCATGGTGTTCTGAGAAGTTCCGAGATCCCGCAGAACTTTCAAGAATATTTGAACGAATCTGATACATCACAGGGCAACCATGAGCTCCCTCGTGACGAGCGCCGAATCCGCCGCGCCCTCCGCGTTCTCGCCCAGCGTGCTCGACCGGCTGGCCCGGGTCGGCGACGGCCGCGGCCTCCCGTCGCTCGCCGAGCGGCTCGCGGACCTCGACCGCTGGGTGCGAGACGACCTGAGGGCGTTCGAGCAGGAGCTCGCGACGATCCCGCGCGGGGCGCGCGCCGTCCACGCGGCCGCGCACCACCTGCTGGATCTGCGCGGCAAGCACCTGCGGCCGCTCTGCGTGGCGCTCGCGGCGCGCTTCGGCGCCGGGTTCACGCCGGTCGCGCGCGGCCTCGCGGTCGCGGTCGAGCTCGTGCACGCGGCGACGCTGCTCCACGACGACGTCGTCGACGTCGCCGAGCGCCGGCGCGGGCAGCCGGCGGCGTCGGTGGTGTACGGGAACGCGGCGGCGATCTTCGCCGGCGACTGGCTGCTCGTCGCGGCGCTGCGCCGGATCGCGGCGAGCGGCGTGCCCGGGTTGCTCGACCGGATGCTCGAGATCATCGACGAGATGATCGTCGCCGAGTCGATCCAGCTCGAGCGGCGCGGCAAGATCGCGGGTGCGCGCGAGGACTACTTCGACATCGTCGAGGGCAAGACCGCCGCGCTGTTCCGCTGGGCGATGGTCGCCGGCGCGCGCGCGTCGGGGCCCGATCACGCGGTGCTCGAGCGCGTGCTCGAGGTGTACGGCCGCCACCTGGGCATCGCGTTCCAGGCCGTCGACGACGAGCTCGACTACTCGAGCGACGTCACCGGCAAGGACCCGCTCGCGGACCTGCGCGAGGGCAAGGTCACGTTCCCGCTCGTCGTGGCGATCGAGCGCGACGCCGGGCTGCGCGACCGCCTCGACGCGCTGCTCGCCGACCCCTCGCCGCCGGGCGACGACCTCGCCGCGATCGCCGCGCGCGTGCGCGCCACCGGCGCCCTCGCCGCCACGCGCACCCTCGCCGAGGAGCACGTCGGGCGCGCGATCGCCGTCCTCGACGAGCTGCCCGCGTGCGCCGCGCGCGATGCCCTCGTCACCGTCGCCCTCGCGTCGCTGGAGCGTGCGTCGTGAGCGCCCTCGACCCGCAGCCCACCGCGGAACCCCAGACCTCTCCGGAGCCCGCGGCCGAGCCGCACGCCGCCACGGACGATGCCCCGCCGGCGCCGCTCCCGCAGCTCGGCAGCGGCGCGATGTTCGATCGGATCGCGCGGCGGTACGACCGCGTGAACCGCGTCATCTCCCTCGGGATGGACCGGGGCTGGCGGCGGCGCACGGTGCGCAGCCTGCAGCTCGGCGAGCGGCCGCGCGTGCTCGACGTGGCGACGGGCACCGGCGACCTCGCGATCGACCTCGCGCAGATGGTGCCGGGCGCGACGGTGATCGGGCTGGATCCGTCGGAGCAGATGCTCGCGATCGCGGCGGAGAAGGTCGCGCGGAAGCAGCTCGCCGAGCGGGTCACGCTCGTCACCGGCGATGCGCAGGCGCTCCCGTTCGCGAGCTGCGAGCTCGACGCGGCGACGATCGCGTTCGGCATCCGCAACGTCCCCGATCGCCCGCGCGCGCTGCGCGAGCTCGCGCGCGTCGTGCGCCCCGGCGGCCGGATCGCGGTGCTCGAGCTCGGCGAGCCGCGCCGCGGCGTGCTCGGCTGGTTCGCGCGCTTCCACACGCGCCACGTGGTCCCCCGCCTCGGGGCGCTGCTCTCCGGCGCGCGCGAGTACGCGTACCTCCAGCGCTCGATCGCGGCGTTCCCGCCGGCGCCGGAGTTCGTCGAGACGATGCAGGCCTCCGGCCTGCACGTCGTCGAGGTCGTCCCGCTCGCGTTCGGCGCCTGCACGCTGTTCGTCGCCACACCCGCGGAGGACGCATGAACCCGCCCCTCCCCCGCACCTCCGGCGCCGGCGACCCCGCGCGCTTCGAGCCGTCGCGCGGCGAGGGGGTCGGCGTCGGGGGCGGGATCGGGATCGGCGAGGACGAGCTCGCGCGCGGGCTCGCGATCGCAACGAGCGCCGACGGCCTCACGTGCATCGCGCTCGCGGCGCCGTGCGTGGATGCGGCGCGGATCGTCGACGCGTTCGACGGCGACGTGGTCGCGGCGTGGACGGCGGGTGCGGAGGTCGTCGTCGGCGTCGGCGTCGCGGCCGAGCTGCGCGGCGCCGGGCCGCGCCGCTGGGACGAGGTCGTCGGCGGCGCGCGCGGCGTGCGGTTCGCGGGCGCCGTCGTCGGCGGCATGCGCGCGGAGCTCGCCGCGCTCGCGGGGGCGCGGCCGCGCTTCCTCGGCGGGGCCGCGTTCGCACCGGGCGCCGCCGACGCACCGCCGTGGCGCGGGTTCGGCGACGCGTGGTTCGCGCTCCCGCGCTGGACGTACGTCGCCGACGGAGAGCGCGCGTGGCTGGTGCTCGCCGCCGATGCGCGCACGGCCGGCGAGGCGCCGCGCCTCCGCGCCGAGCTCGCGCGCTTCCGCGCCGCGTTCGCGGCGCCGCCCGTCGATCGCGCGCAGCCCGCGGCGCTCGAGGTGCGGCCGGCACCCGCCGCGGTGTGGCGCGATCAGATCCTCGCGATCACCGGCGCCATCGCGCGCGGCGCGTGCGCGAAGGTCGTCGCCGCCCGCACGACGGAGCTGCGCTTCGCCTCCACCGTGCGCCCCGCCGGCGTCCTCGGCGCCTTCGACGACCGCCACGCCGACTGCGTGCGCGTCCTCGTGCGCCCGCCCGGCTCGGGCGCGCTCGTCGCCGCCACCCCCGAGCGCCTCGTGCGCGTCGACGGCGACCTCGTCACCTGCGACGCCCTCGCCGGCACCGCCGGCGTCACCGCCGACCTCGAGCAGGTGGCGCGCGAGCTCCTGGCGAGCGCGAAGGATCGCTGGGAGCACGCGCTCGTCGTCGACGCGATCCGCGAGGCCCTCGAGGGCGCGGGCGCGCTCGTCGAGGCCCCGGCGGAGCCGGTCGTGCGCGTGCTGCGCCACGTCGCGCACCTCCACACGCCGTTCCGCGCCCGCCTGCGCGCGCCGCGGCACGTGCTCGACCTCGCGGCGCGCCTCCACCCGACGCCGGCGATGGGCGGCACGCCGACCGGCGTCGCCGTCGGCTGGATCTCGGCGCGCGAGCCGGCGCCGCGCGGCTGGTACGCCTCGCCCGTCGGCTGGTTCGATCGCGACGGCAACGGCGAGCTCGCCGTCGCGATCCGCACGGGCGTCCTCGACGGCGACCGCGCCCACCTGTGGGCCGGCGGCGGCATCGTCGGCGCCTCCGACCCCGACCGCGAGCTCGCCGAGACCGAGGTCAAGTTCCGCGCGATGCTGCAGGCCCTCGGCGCCGGCGAGGCGACGCGATGACTCCCGCGCCGCCCCCGAGCGCCGCCGCCGTGCAGACCGTGTGGGCGCGGCTCGTCGCCGGGACGCTCGCGGATGCGGGCGTCGCGACGGTCGTCATCAGCCCGGGGTCGCGGTCGACGCCGCTGACGGCGGCGTTCCACGCCGAGCCCGGGCTCGAGCTCGCGACGATCATCGACGAGCGCGCGGCCGCGTTCTACGCGCTCGGCGCCGCGCGCGCGACGGGGCGGCCGGCGGCGATGGTGTGCACGAGCGGCACCGCCGCGGCGCACTACCTGCCGGCGCTCGTCGAGGCGAGCCTCGCGGGCGTCCCGCTCCTCGCGATCACGGCGGACCGGCCGCCGGAGCTGCACGCGTGCGGCGCGTCGCAGACGATCGATCAGGTCGGCATCTACGGCGGCTTCGTGCGCGGCGCGTTCGACCTCGGCGCGCCCGTCGCCTCCGACCTCGCGCTGCGCGCGCTCCGCCGCAAGGTGATCCAGGCGGTCACGCTCGCGCGCGGCCCGCACGCCGGGCCGGTGCACCTCGAGGTCCCGCTGCGCAAGCCGCTCGAGCCCGCCGCGCCGGCGACCGACGACGAGCGCGCGCTCGCACGCTTCGCCGTCGAGCTGCGCTCCGCGATGCCGACCCCGCTCGCCGCGGCGCCGCGCGCCCTCCCCGACCCGGCCGCGATCGCGCAGCTCGCCGCGGACCTCGCGCGCGAGCCGCACGGCGCGATCGTCGCGGGCGCGATGCCCGCGAGCTTCGCCGGCGCGCGCGAGCTCGTGCTCGCCCTCGCCGCGCGCACCGGGTACCCGATCCTCGCCGAGGCCGGCAGCCAGCTGCGCTTCGGCCCGCGGCCGGCCGACGTCACGTTCGTCGATCGCTTCGACCTGATCCCCACCGCGGCGCTGCCCGAGCCGCGCGTCATCCTGCAGCTCGGCGCCGAGCCGGTCGCCGCGGCGTGGCCCGCGTGGCTCGCGCGCATCGGCCACGCGCGCCGCGTCCTCGCGGGACCCGTGTGGCACGACCCGGACTCCTCCGCGCACGCGGTCGTCCTCGGCGACGTCGAGCTCGCGCTGCGCGCCGTCGACGCGCAGCTGCGCGAGTGCAGCGATCCGGCCGCGCGCACCGCGTGGGCCGCGCGCTGGCGCGACCTCGACGACACCGCCGCCGCCGCCGTCGAGCGCGCGCTCGCCGAGCACCCGCGCAGCGAGACCGCCGCGATCCGCGCCGCCCTCCACGCGCTCCCCGTTGGCGCCGCGCTCCAGATCGGCAACAGCCTGCCGATCCGCGTCGTCGATCACGCCTCCGGCGGCGCGTCCCCGGCGCGCGCCGTCCTCACGCAGCGCGGCGCCGCCGGCATCGACGGCCTGATCGCCTCGGCGGCGGGCGCGACCGTCGCCGGCACGCCGACCCTCGTCGTGCTCGGCGACGTCAGCTTCGCCCACGACCTCGGCGGCCTGCTCGCCGCGCGCGCCGCCCGCGCACCGCTCGCGATCCTCGTCGTCGACAACGGCGGCGGCCAGATCTTCAGCGGCCTGCCCGTCGCCGGCGCGCAGCTCGGCGAGGCCGCGTTCGCGCAGCACTGGCTCACGCCGCCCGCCGTCGACGCGCGCGCCGTCGCCGCCGCCCTCGGCGCCCGCGTGATCCACGCGCCCTCACCCGCGGCCGTCGCCGCCGGCGTCGCCGCCGCCCTCGCGGGCCCCGCCGGCGCGACGGTCATCCACGCCGAAGTCTCGACATCCGGCGCGCGCGACGTCCGCCGCGCCGCCATCACCGGAGGAGATCGACATGACGAAGGACATCACCTGGACGCGCCACACCGGCTACGAGGACATCCTCTACGAGACCTCCGGTGACGGCATCGCGAAGATCACGATCAACCGCCCCGAGGTCCGCAACGCGTTCCGGCCGCGCACCGTCGCCGAGATGATCCGCGCGTTCGACGAGGCGCGCGACGACGCCACCGTCGGCGCCGTCATCCTCACCGGCGCCGGCCCCGACGCGTTCTGCTCGGGCGGCGACCAGCGCGTGCGCGGCGAGGGCGGCTACGTCGGCTCCGACGGCATCCCCCGCCTCAACGTCCTCGACCTCCAGATGCGCATCCGCTACCTGCCGAAGCCCGTCGTCGCGATGGTCGCCGGCTACGCCATCGGCGGCGGCCACATCCTCCACCTCGTCTGCGACCTCACGATCGCCGCCGACAACGCCCGCTTCGGCCAGACCGGCCCGCGCGTCGGCAGCTTCGACGCCGGCTTCGGCAGCTCGTACCTGGCGCGCATCGTCGGCCAGAAGAAGGCCCGCGAGATCTGGTTCCTGTGCCGCCAGTACGGCGCCGCCGAGGCCCTCGACATGGGCCTCGTCAACACCGTCGTCCCGCTCGCCGACCTCGAGTCCACGACCCTCGCCTGGTGCCGCGAGATGCTCGCCCTCTCCCCCACGGCCCTCCGCTTCCTGAAGATGGCCATGAACGCCGACTGCGACGGCCAGGCCGGCATGATGGCCTTCGCCGGCTCCGCCACCCTCATGTACTACACGACCGACGAGGGCCGCGAAGGCAAGGAAGCCTTCCTCGAGAAGCGCCCCCCCGACTTCACCAAGTTCAAGCGCTACCCGTGACGTCCACCTCCACCACCCGCGACATCCGCGCCCTACCCGCGCCTCCGGATGTCCGACATCCGGACAGCCACGACCTCCGCGTCACGGGTTCTGGCCGGATCCGTCCGGTCCCCGGCTTTTTCTGCGCGACGCGCGCAGAGATCGAGTCGGACCTGTTTGCCGGGGCGCGGGGTGCCCGGTGACCCCGGCCGTGGCGACGTGGATCGCGGCCGCGCGGCCCAAGACGCTCGCGGCGGCGGTGGTGCCGGTGGCGGTCGGGACGGCGTGCGCGGCGGCGTGCGGCGGCGTGGCGTGGGGGCCGGCGCTGGCGGCGCTCGGCGGGGCGAGTGCGATCCAGATCGGGACGAACTTCGCGAACGACGTGTTCGATGCGGAGCGCGGTGCCGACGGTCCGGACCGGCTCGGGCCGACGCGCGCGGTGTCGGCGGGGCTGATCACGGCGGGGGCGATGAAGCGCGCGATGGTCGCGGCGTTCGCGGTGGCGTGCGCGTTCGGGCTGTACCTCGTGCACGTCGGCGGGTGGCCGATCGCGGCGATCGGCGTGGCGTCGATCGTGTCGGGGATCGCGTACACGGGTGGGCCGTACCCGCTCGGGTATCACGGGCTCGGCGACGTGTTCGTGCTCGGGTTCTTCGGCTTTGTCGCCGTGTGCGGCACGGCGTACGTGCAGCTCGCGCACGTGCCGGCGCTCGCCGCGTGGGCGGCGGTCCCGGTGGGGGCGCTCGCGACGGCGATCCTCGTCGTCAACAACCTGCGCGACCGCGCCGGCGACGCGCGCGCCGGCAAGCGCACGCTCGCCGTGCGGCTCGGGCGCGGCGGTGCGCTCGCGGAGTATGCGTTGCTGGTGGTCGCGGCGTATGCGGTGCCCGTCGGGCTCGCCATCGCCGGCCGCCCGTGGGCGGCGCTGCCCGTGGTGACGGCCCCGCTCGCGGTCGCGCGCATGCGGACGCTCGTCGGCGCCGCGGACGGCCCGACGTTCAACGGCTGTCTCGCCGCCACCGCGCAGCTGCTCGCGCTGCACGGCGCGCTGTTCGCGGCGGGGATCGCGATCGGCTAGTGCGCGTCGTCGCCGTCGCGACGCGCGAGGTCGCCTGGCCGCTCGACGGCCGCGGCGCCGCCCGCGGCCGCGGCGAGCGATGCGCCCTCCTCCTCGAGGTCCGCACCGCCACCGGCGCGCTCGGCCTCGGCGAAGCCGCCCCGCTCCCCGGCACCTCGCGCGACACGCTCGCCGACGCCGCGCGCGCCTTCGCCGCGCTCGCCGCGCGCGTGCCGTTCGACGTCACCCGCTTCGCGACGCCCGGCCCGGCGGCGGTGGCGCTCGCGCCGGAGGCCGCGCTCGGCGAGGACGCGGCGATGGCGCCTTCCGTGGGAGCGACCGCGCCCGGCGAGATCGCGGCGGCGGGCACGGCGACCGGCGCGGACGCGGTGTCGATCGCTGCGGCCGTCGCGGCGGAGGCGCCGGCGGCGCGCTTCGCGATCGAGGCGGCGCTGGGGGCGGCGCTCGCCGAGGAGCGCGGCGTCGGGCTCGCCGAGCTGCTCGCGGGTGTCGCGGGCGAGCCGGAGGTCGCGCACGTCGTCGACGATGCCGGGGAGGCGCGGCGGGCGTTCGAGGCGGGCGTGCGGACGCTGAAGGTGAAGGTCGGGCCCGGCGACGAGGTCGAGCGCATCCGCGCGATCGCGGCGGCGGCGCCGGGGGTGCGGCTGCGGCTCGATGCGAACCGGTGCTGGCCGCGGGATGGCGTGCGCGCGCGGCTCGCGGCGCTCGCGGGGTTGCCGATCGACTTCGTCGAGGAGCCCTGCCCCGGCGCGCACGAGCTGCTCGGCGAGCCGCTGCCGCTGCCGCTCCCGATCGCGCTCGACGAGAGCCTCGCGATGGCCGACGAGCTGCCCGGCGAGACATCCCTCGGAGAGCCCGACGTGCCGCCGGCTCCGGCGGCGCGCGGTGCGCACGCACCCGACGAGCCCGACGTGCCGCTGGCCCGGTCGGAGCGGGGGCCATCCGACGGCGGTCCCGACGTGCCGGCGGTGCGAGGGCTCGCCGCCGTGGTGCTGAAGCCGACGCTGCTCGGCGGGCTGGCGCGGTGCATGGAGCTCGCGCGGCGCGGGGTGCCGGCGATCGCGTCGCACGCGCTCGAGGGGCCGATCGGGACGGCGGCGTGCGCGGAGCTGGCGCGGGCGATCGGGGGGCGCGTCGCCGCCGGGCTGGGGCCGCACGCGGCGCTCGATGCGTGGTCGCGGGCGGTGCCGCAGCTCGCGGAGCCGGCGCGGGTGCGTCGCGCCGCCGCGCCGGGCCTCGGGTTCGGTGCGGTCGGGATGGCCGACTTCGTCGTGCAGGATGCGCTGTCGATCGAGCGGGCGGCGCGCGAGCGCGGCGACGCCGCGGCGGTCATCACCGCGCGCGCGACGGTGTCGTATGCCGATGCGGCGCGCCGGGCGCGGCGGAGCGCGCCGGTGCCGCGCGCGGTCGTCGCGCACCCGAGCGTGGAGACGATCGAGGTCGTCCACGCGGCGCTCGAGGGCGGCGCGCCGATCGCGCTCCTGCACGCGAAGCTGCCGCCGGCGGAGCTCGCGCGGCAGCGCGAGGTCGTCGCAAGCGCGCGCCTCCCCGACGGGACCGCGTTCGTGCTGTTCACGTCGGGCTCGACGGGACCGGCGCGCGCCGTCGCGATCGGGCGCGCCGCGGCGCTCGCGGCCGCCGCGGCGCATGCCGCGAACCTGCCGTGGCGCGACGGCGACCGCTGGCTGTGCGCGCTCTCGCTCGCGCACGCCGGCGGCCTCGCGATCGCCGTCCGCTGCCTCGCCGCGCGCGCGCCGCTGGTGCTCCTCGAGCCCGGCGACGAGCTGCCGCGCGCGCTCGCCGAACAGCGCTGCACGATCGCGTCGCTCGTGCCGTCGCAGCTCGCCGCGCTCCTCGAGGATCCGGCGTGGCACCCGCCGCCGCACCTGCGCGCCGTGCTCCTCGGCGGTGCCGCCGCGCCGCCCGCGCTGCTCGCGGCCGCCGCCGCCCGCGGCGTGCCGTTCCTGGTCACCTACGGCATGACCGAGGCGCTCGGCCAGATCGCCACCGCCGACCCGGCGCGCGCCGGCGACCCGACCGCCCTGCCGCGCCTCCTCTCCGGCGTCGAGGTCCAGGGCGGCACGGCCGACGCCCCCGCGCGCCTCCGCGTGCGCGGCCCGATGCTCGCGACCTGCTACGTCACACCCGCGCCCCAGGTGATCGCCGCCGCCCGCCACGTCGACCACGACGCGATCGCCCCCGACCTCGGCCACGTCGCCGACGCCGGCCACGTCGAGCACGACGCGATCGCGCCCGACCTCGGCCACGTCGACGACGCCGGCCACGTCGAGCACGACAAGATCGCCCCCGAGCTCACCACCGGCGACCTCGGCCACGTCGACGGCGACAACCACGTCCACGTCGCGGGCCGCGCGGACGACGTGATCGTCAGCGGCGGGGCAAAAATACATCCCGCCGCGATCGAGGCGGTCGTCACCACCTCCCCGGGCGTCCGCGCCGCCTGCGCGTTCGCCGTCGCGGATCCGCGCTGGGGGCACGTCGTCGGGCTCGCGATCGCCGCGGACCCGCTCAGCTTCGACCCGCCGACGGCGTTCGCGCACTGGCACGCGGCCCTCCCCGCCCACGCGCGCCCGCGCGAGCTGGCGGTGGCGCCCGCCCTCCCGCTGTCCCCGACCGGCAAGCCCGACCGCCGGGCGGCCGCGCAGCTGCCGCGCACGCCGGTGCGCTACTGAGATCCAGAGGTATGCTCCACCCGGGATGAGGTGGTTCCTCTTTCAGCTGTTCCTGTTCGCGGGGCTGCTCGCGTGGATCGCACGCACGGCCCAGGAGCGCGGGCGGAACGTGGTCGGCTGGTCGATCGGCGCCGTCGTCGGCGGTGGCCTCGGGCTCGCGACCGGCATCCGGTGGCTCTCCGACGTCGCCAGCTCGGACCAGGACGTCTCGAGCCTGACCCTGTTCGGCGTGTTCCTCGCGCCGAGCGCGCTCATGGCTGCGGTCATGGGCGCGATCGGCATCGTCCTGCGCCGCGGGCCCGTGGTGGTGTCGACGCGCGCCGAGTGGCCGATCCACGTCGTGAACCGCGGCGACGGCACGCTGCGCATCCACGCCGGGCTCGTCGAGGTCCGCTGGCCGCACGGCTCGCTGTCGCGCGCGGCCGAGCTCATCGACCGGGTCGAGCCCGACGGTGAGTGCGTGCGCATCACCGTCGCCGGCGAGGAGCTCGCGATCCTCCCGATGAGCAAGCCCGACACGCGCGAGGGCCGCATCGCGCAGGCCCTCGCGATCACGAAGCAGCTTCGCCCGACGCGCGGTCGCCGGTGAGCGCGCGCTTCCTCGACGACGAGGCGCGCCGGGCCTTCAAGCGCGCGATCGAGGCGATCGAGGGCGCGTCCTCGATGGAGGTCGTCGTCGCCGTGCGCCGCGCCTCGAGCCGCTACCTCCACGCGAACGTCCTCGTCGGCGCGCTCGCCGCGTTCGCCGGGCTCGCGACGATGCTGTACTCCGACCGCGAGTTCGGCCTCCTCGCGATCCTCGTCGATCCGTTCATCGTCGGCCTCCTCGCCGGGGCCCTCGTCGAGCTCCTCCCCGCCGTGAAGCGCGTGCTCACGCCGCCCGCCGCCCGCCGCTTCCACGTCGAGCGCGCCGCGCGCGCCGCCTTCGTCGAGCGCGGCGTGCACAACACGCGCGATCGCTCCGGCGTCCTACTCTACATCTCGTGGACCGAGCAGCTCGCGACGCTCGTCCCCGACAGCGGCATCCTCCACGAGATCGCCGCGCCCGCGCTCGCCGCCGACGCCCTCGCGATCTCCGCCGCGGTCCCGGGCGGAGGCGCCGCCGTCGCGCGCACCCTCGAGGAGCGCCTCCTCGTCCACGCGCCCGCGATGCCGCGCCGCCCCGACGACATCAACGAGCTCCCCGACGACATCGACAGCGATCTCGCGCCGCCCTCCAGGAAGTCGGGGGCCGAGTGACCCGCCGCACGAAGCTCGTCCTCGGCCTCGCCCTGCTGTTCCTGCTCGCGCTCGTCGGCGCCGCGCTCGCTCGTCCGGGCGGCGGACAGTCTTACTCCGGCGGCGGCGGGCACTCGAGCTCGAGCGGCGGCGGCGGGAGCAGCAGCAGCAGCGGCAGCGGCGACATCGGCGCGCTGTTCGAGCTCATCTATCACCTCGTCCGCCTGATCGTCTATTACCCGGAGATCGGGATTCCGCTCGTGATCCTCATCGTCGTGTGGATCATGTACAGCGCCTACCAACAGCACAAGAACAAGGACTGGGACTCCGGACCAGCCGTCCAGCTGCAGCGCGCGATCCCGCTCGACGACCTGCGCCGCGTCGACCCCAACTTCTCGCAGGTCCTGTTCGAGGACTTCGCGTACCGCCTGTTCTCGACGGCCCACCGCGCGCGCCACGCCGCGGATGCGCTCGCCACCATCGCGCCGTACGTCGCTGAGCCGGCGCGCCAGGCGCTCGCGAAGCGCAAGCCTCCCGGCGAGCGCGTCGAGTCCGTCGTGATCGGCGCGATGCGCTCGTTCCGCCTCGACATCCCGCCCGCCGCGCGCGACCGGGAGGGCCGCCCGTACCGCGAGCGCATCGGCATCGAGTTCGAGGCGAACGTCACGACCGCGAAGAAGACGTACTACTCCGTCGAGAGCTGGCTGTTCGGCCGCGAGGCCGGGCGCCAGGGCAAGCCGCCCGGCGCGTCGAAGAGCTTCCCGTGCCCGAACTGCGGCGCGCCGTGGCAGGCGTCGTCGACGGGCACGCAGGTGTGCGCCTCGTGCAACCAGGCCGTCGACAACGGCCGCTTCGACTGGAGCGTCGAGCAGATCTCGCTCCTCTCGATGGACGAGCGCCCGCCGACGCTGATCGCCGACGTCCCCGAGCGCGGCACCGACCTGCCGACCTACTACCAGGCCGGCGCCGAGATGGCGTTCGTGTCGCTGCAGCAGCACGACCCGAACGCCAGCGTCCAGGCGATCCAGCAGCGACTCCACATGATCTACGACGAGCTCAATCGTGCGTGGTCGAAGAACGATCTCACGCCGATTCGAGGCCTCGTCTCCGATGGCTTGTACGACTACCTCTCGTACTGGGTCGAAGCCTACAAGCGACAGGGCCTGCGCAACAAGCTCGAGCAGATGCGCATCACCGGCACGACGTTCGCGAAGGTCCAGCGCGACCGCTGGTACGACGCGGTCACGATCCGCATCTGGGCGACCGGCTACGACTTCACGGTGCGCAGCAGCGACGGCAAGCACGTGAAGGGGTCCCGGATGATGCTGCGCCCGTACAGCGAGTACTGGACGCTGATCCGGTCGGCGACGCGCCGCGGCCCGGCGCAGGCGCGCCCCGTGTGCGGCAACTGCGGCGCGCCGCTCCAGATCACGCAGTCCGGCGAGTGCACCCACTGCAACGTCCACCTGACCGCGGGCGAGTTCGACTGGGTCCTCTCGAAGATCGAGCAGGACGACAGCTATCGCGG
>JAHBVW010000090.1 GCA_019637375.1 Deltaproteobacteria bacterium
GCGGCGATAGCCGGAGCCCGGCACACCGCGTCGGGGAGCGCGAGCTGGCCGGCGAGCGGCGTCGCGCCGAACGCGGCCAGCGGCGCCAGGTCCGC
Source organism: Deltaproteobacteria bacterium (assembly GCA_019637375.1). GTDB lineage: Bacteria > Myxococcota_A > Polyangia > Haliangiales > Haliangiaceae > JABFXX01. The sequence goes on from JAHBVW010000090.1 coordinate 96, forward strand.
CCGGAGCCCGTCGAGCCGCTGCGCGATCAGCTTGCCGGCGTCGGCCCGCGCCACCGAGAGCTGGACGGTGAGCTCCTGCAGCACCTCCGACGCGATCGGCGTCGTCTGCCACGCGCGGTCCAGGCGCGACACCAGCGCGAGCTCGCGCTCGAGCTCGTCGACGAACCCGATCGCCTCGCGGACGGGGCGATCGGCGAGCGCGAACGCGATCGCGGGATCGCGCGGCATCCGGTGCACGGCCTCGTAGACCTCCACGTGGTCGTCGAGCTCGCGCAGCTTCGCGAGCACGCGGTCGGTGGACGCCACCGCCGACGCGAACGAGCCGCCCACGGTGCAGCGCGCCGCGACCGCGATCGCCGCGAACCCGTCGTGCGACACGCCCGCGAGCTGCGCACCCTTGCGCTCGACGCCGAGGCGCGCCGTCTCGATGTGGACCAGCGCGCCGTGCGGCCCGAGCCCGGCCAGCGCGTCGCGCGTGCGGTCCCCGAGCTCGAGCGTCCGCGCCCAGCGCAGGAGGATCCGCGCGGCGTCGTCGGCGAACCGCGGGTCGCGCGCCGCGACCTGCAGCTCCGCGTGCCCGCCGTGGGTGTCGCGCGCGCCGAACCGCAGCTCCGCGAGCACCAGCGCCGCCCGCGCGCGGTACTCCGACGCGTCGCCGATCTGCGCGAGCATCTCCGCGCCGCCCGGGCCCCCCGAGCGCGCGAGGTGCGCACCGCGGTGGTAGCGGAAGGCGTCGCGCACCTTGGGATCGACAACCGGCCGGTCCGCGGCCGCGGGATCGTAGCCGGCGAACACGCCGGACCCGACGTCGGGGAGCAGGTCGAGCGCCACGGCGATCCACTTGATCGACGGCTCGCGCCACGCGTGCTGATCGTTGTGCGCGATGCGCTCGAACGTCGCGAGCGCGGGGACCGTGAGCTGCGTCAGGAACAGCGCCTTGCCGAGGAAGAACTCGGCCCGCTGCACGTTCGCGGCGTCGTCGCCGGTCTCGCGGTCGATGACCCGCTTCAGCTCGACCGTCGCCGTCAGGTAGTCCTTCTTGTCGTACAGCCGGATCCCGCGCTCGAGCGGCCCCGACGGCTGCGCCGCCGCGACACCCACGCTGGCCACACCGAGGATCACCGCGGCGACGATCGACACGCGCATCGCGCGAGTATGACTCAGGGCGCGAGCTCGATCGCGACCTCGACGAGCTCTCCGGTGACGGCCGTCGCACGGCCCGCGCCGAGCCGCGCCGGCTGCCCGCCCCGCGCCGGCACGAGCGCGCGGATCGCGTGCTCTCCGGGAGAGGCGTGCACGGTGACCTGCCCGCTCGGCTCCGTCACCGCCGCCGGCGCCGCCACGATCCACGCCGTCTCCGGATCCTTGTCGTCGGTGGAGAGGCGGTAGATCGCCCCGGGCTCGAGCGTCACCGCCACCGCGTGCCCCGCGATCGGCAGCTGGATCGAGCGCGCCGCGCCCTCGGCGAGCGCGGTCAGGTCCTTCGCGTCGCCCCACTTCGCGAGCGTCGCGCGCACGGGGCGGCCGCTCGTGCTCTCGAGCACCAGCGCCGCGCCGACGGCGACCCGCGGCGTGAACGCGCAGTTGCCGAGCCTCACGTGCGCCTGCGCCGGCAGCGTGCCGGTGCCCTCGACGAACACCAGCGCCTCCGGGATCTGGAACATCGTCGTCGGCGACACCGACGGCGCGCGCGGCGTGTTGCACGACGTGCGCCCCGGCGCCGTCCGCGCCGCCGTCGGCACGCCCCGCCACTCCACGCGCACGGCGAGGTCCCCGCCCGCCGGCGGCGCCGCGTCGCTCGCACCGGCCGCATCCGCCGGCGCGCTCGCGCTGCCACTCCCACTCCCACTCGCCACGGCGCCGTCGTCGCGCGCCTTCCCGCCCGAGCAGGCGACCACGAGCGCGCACGCGAGCAGCCTCACCACGCGCGCACCTCGTCGAGGATGCGCGCCGTGTCGGTGCACAGGTCGTTGAGCCCGGGGCCCATGTAGTCGGCGCCGGCGAGCGCGATCCGGTGCGTGCGCGCCGCCGTCACCGCCGCGCGCACGCGCTCGCGATGCCCGAGGCCGTACTGCGCGACGCCGCGCTTCCACCGCACGACGCTCGCGTGCGCCGGCGTCCCCGCCGCCCCGACGATCACGCCGGCGTCGCGCGTCGCCTGCGCGATCAGCGCCGCGTCGTCGAGCCCCGCCGCCGCGGGGTCGCGCCCGCCGCCGAAGATGCAGCGCAGGAGCACGTGCCCCGCCGGCGCGCGCCGGCTCCACACCACGGACTCGAACACGATGCCGAGCACGCGCACGTCCTCCCCGAGCGCGACGAGCGCGCCGAAGCCGTCGCGCGCGCGCGGCACGTCCTCCTCGCGGTACCCGAGGTACACGATCGCCGCCGGCGCGCGGTGAAAGCCCGCCATCCGCGCCCCGAGCCCCGGGACCGCGACGACGCCGCCCGCATCCTCCGCCGGGATCGCGAGCACCGCGCCGTCCCACGTGTCGCCGGGAAGCGAGGCTCCGGAGGAGCCGCCGAGCACGAGACGTACGCCGCCCGCACCCGGCTCGATCCGCGCGACCGGCGCGCCGGCGTGCACGCGGTCGCCGAGGTCCGCCGCGAGCGCCGCGACGAGCGCCCCGAGCCCGCCGACCGGCGCCCACAGGCCGCGCTCCGTGCCGTCCGAGCGCCTGCGACCGCTCGCGAGGCTCACCACCTTGCCGAACACGCCGAGCGCCGCCTGCCGCGCGAGCCCGCGCGCGAGCCCGCCGTGCGCCTCGAGCGCCGCGAGCCGCGGGAACCCGGCCTCGAGGCTGATGTCGTGCGCGTCCGCCGCGTACACGCCCGTCACGAACGGCGCCACGATCGCGCGCGCCGCCTCCGCGCCGAGCCGGCGCGCCGCGAAGTCGTAGACCGACTCGTCGCCGTTCGCCGCCGGCTGCGACGGCCGGAACGGCTCGCGCAGGAGGTCGAGCTTCCCGCGCCACGTGAGGAGGTCCGAGCGCACGAGCGACACCGGGTCCTGCGGCAGCGCGCGCAGCTTGCCGTCGATGTAGATCCAGCGCCGCCGCGCCTTCGGCGATGCCCGCTCGACGGCGACGCCGAGCTCCTTGCACAGCGCGAGCGCGCCTCGCGCCGGGCCGCCGAGGAACGAGCTCGCCGCGTGCTCGCGCACGTACCCGTCCGAGCTGCTCGTGCCGAGCACACCGCCCGCGCGCGGCGACGCCTCGAACACGTGGACGTCGACGCCCGCGGACCGCAACGTCCGCGCCGCGGCGAGCCCGCCGAGACCGCCGCCGACGACCGCGACCCTCATGACGCCGGCGTCGACGACAGCTCGCGCACCGCCGTCACCATCGCACGCACGTGCTCGGGGTCGGTCTCCGGCAAGACGCCGTGGCCGAGGTTGAAGATGTGCCCGCGCGTGCCGGCGCGCGCGAGGATGTCGGCGACGCGCGTGCGGATCTCCGACGGCGGCGCGAACAGCGCGCCCGGATCGAGGTTGCCCTGCAGCGCGACGCCGTCGCCGACGCGCCGCCGCACCTCGTCGATGCCGACGCGCCAGTCGACGCCGAGGACGTCCGCGCCCGACGACGCGTAGTCGTCGAGGTACGGCGCGCACCCGTTGACGAAGTAGATGATCGGGACCTTGCGCGCCGCGTACGCCGGCGACGCCCGCAGGAGCTCGATCACCCGCTTCGCGTAGCGCAGCGGGTACTCGCGGAAGTCGCCCGGCGACACGATGCCGCCCCAGCTGTCGAACAGCTGCACCGCGTCCGCGCCCGCGGCGATCTGCGCCTCGAGGTACACGGCGCACGTGCGCGCGAGCTTGTCGAGCAGCGCGTGCGCCGACTCGGGCGCGCCGTACAGCATGCGCTTGGTGTGCGCGTAGTCCTTCGAGCCGCCGCCCTCGACGGCGTAGGTCAGCATCGTCAGCGGCGCACCCGCGAACCCGATCAGCGGCACGCGGTCGGCCAGCGCCTGCTTGATCAGCCGGATCGACGCCATCACGTACGGCAGCTCCGCCTCGGGATCCGGCACGTGCAGCTTCTCGATCGCCGCGTGCGTGCGGATCGGCGTCGCGATCTTCGGCCCCGACTCGGGGAACGCGACCTCGAGCCCCATCGGCGGCAGCGTGATGAGGATGTCGGAGAACAGGATCGCCGCGTCGAACCCGAGCTGATCGATCGGCTGCAGCGTGACCTCGCACGCGAGCTCCGGCGTGCGGCACAGATCCAGGAACGACGCGCGCGCGCGCACCTCGCGGTACGACGGCAGGTACCGCCCCGCCTGACGCATCATCCAGATCGGGGTCCGCTCGACCGGCTCACGCCGGCACGCGCGCAGGAACAGGTGGTCGGCCATGCGGCCGGAATCCTAACAGCGTCGGTACATCACGTCGCTGCGCAGCGCGTACTTCGTCCCGCTCGTCACCACGCAGCCCTCGTGCAGCAGGCGGTGCTGGAACAGGAGCGCCATGCCGGTGCTCGGCCGCGCGCTGACGCCGTGGTCGTGGAACGTGGTGTCGCCGCCGCCGAAGCCGTCGTTCAGGTAGACCATGAACGTCAGGAGGCTCTGCTCGTCGGCGCTGCGCACGTACGCGCCGTCGTAGTGCGGCGCGAACCGCTGCCCGGGCTCGTAGCGGTAGCAGCGAAAGCGCTCGTTCGCGCCGGCCGGGCGCATCCCGCACAGCGACGGCGGGAGCGCCGGCGCGACCCGGTCGAACAGCCGCGCCGCGAGCTCCGCATCGTCGAAGATCACGCGCGTGTTGTTGCGGATGTCGGGCCGCATCACGAAGCCGCGCCGCGTGGTCACCGGCGCGTCCGTCGGCCCGAGCTCCTCGATCCGCGCGATCAGCGCCGCGCACGCCTTCGCCGGCAGCACGTCGGGTACGGTCTACACCATCGGCGCGCCGTGGTCCAGGCTGTCGCCGTCGAGGTAGGGCCGCCCGCGGCCCGGTACGAGCACGTTCATCCGCTTAGTGTAGCAGCGACACGAACGAGCGCAACACGGCGGTGGTATCGTGGCCGTGATGCGGAGCCTCACCGTCGCCCTCGCGGCGCTCGTCGCCGTCGCCGCGTGCGGCGAGGGCGGCGAGGACGGGCCGTTCGCGTCGCTCCCCAAGGACGGCGACTTCGAGGTCGGATCCGACGCGCAGGTCCACGTCGCGCGCGACGTGTACGGCGTCGCCCACATCTACGCCCACAGCGTGCGCGACGCCGCGCTCGTGCAGGGCTACGTGATGGCGCACGACCGCCTCCCGCAGATGGACATTTTACGCCGCTTCGGTGGGGGCACGCTCGCGGAGCTGTTCGGCGCGCTCGACCCGAGCGTGATCGACACCGACCTCGAGATGCGCATCCACCGGATGCGGCCGCTCGCCGAGGCGACGTTCCTCGCGCTCGCGCAGTCGGAGGACGCGACGGATCGGGAGGTCGTCGACCTCCTCACGCGCTTCGCCGACGGCGTGAACCTGTACGCGCAGCACGTGCGCGACGGCGTGTGGGTGCTCGATCCCGAGATCGCCGCGTCGTTCTCCGCCGACTCGTTCGCCGCGTGGACGCCGATCGACTCGCTCGTCCTCGGCCGCTTCCAGGCGTTCGCGCTGTCGTGGTCGACGCCGTTCGAGCTCGATCTGACCGAGCTGTACCAGCGCCTCGAGGACTTCTACGACGACGCGCCGCCCGCGCAGGTGGATCGCTTCCGCCGCCGCGGCATCTCGCGCGACATCATGACGTTCGCGCCCGTCGGCACCGATCCGACGATCGCCGGCTTCCCGAACGTCGTCGAGGACACCGGCACGCGCGCCGACGCCGGCCGCCCGCAGGAGAAGCCCACCGCAACCACCGCCCCGGCGCGGCCGCGCGTCCCGCTCGAGCTGTTCGGCGCGGCGCGCAGCTTCTTCGCGCGCACGATCCGCACCGGGCCGCTCGGCAGCCTCGGGCCGCACGCGTTCATGCGCCCGTACAGCGGCTCGAACAACTGGGCCGTCGGCCCCGCGCTCACCGGCAGCGACGCGCTCCTCGCGAGCGACCAGCACCTGCAGCTGCCGAACCCGTCGATCTTCTACCCGACGCACCTGATCGTCGACGATCCCGACGCCGAGCTCGACGTCATGGGCATCACGTTCCCCGGCATCCCAGGCGTCATCCTGGGCACGAACGGCAACGTCGCGTGGGCGGCCACGGTGAGCGAGCACGACGTCAACGACGTCTACCTCGAGCAGATCGTGCCCTGCCCGCGCGGCGACGGCGACTGCGTGAGCTTCGAGGGCGACGCCGTGCCGATCGAGACCTTCGACGAGACGATCCGGATCGGCGCGCTCGGCACGATCACCGGCCAGCGCGTGGTGCAGTACGAGCGCGTCCCGCACCACGGGCCGATCATCCCCGAGGTCGCGAACCACGCGCTCGTGCCGCGCACCGGCGCGACGGCGCTGTCGGTCCGCTACACGGGCTACGTCCCGACGTTCGAGATCCGCGCGCTGTGGAAGCTCGCGCGCGCGAACGACGTCGACGACGCCTTCCGCGCGCTCGCCGACTTCAGCTACGGCAGCCAGAACTGGACGATGATCGACAACAAGGGCCCGTCGATCGCGTGGACGACGAACGCCGTGCTCCCGAACCGCGACCCCGCCGCGTACACGTGGAACGCGACGGCGAACCCGACGGGCAGCGCGCCGTTCCTGGTCCTCGACGGGCGCGGCGGCTTCGAGTGGGAGACCGGCGAGAACGCCCGCATGAGCGCGCGCTACATCCCGCACGCGATCGATCCGCTGCAGGGCTACCTCGCGACGGCGAACGCCGATCCCGTCGGCGCCACGTTCGACAACGACCCGCTCGGCGGCGCCGATCAGCCGATGGTCGACGGCCGCCCGCTCTACGCCGGCGTCACCTACGCCGCCGGCGTGCGCGAGGAGCGCATCACCGACCTGATCGTCGCGCGCACGCAGACGCTCGAGACGATGGCCGCCGCGCAGCACGACAACCGCTCGATGATGGGCGCCAAGCTCGCGCCGCCCATCCTCGCGGCGCTCGCCTTCCTCGACGACGACGCGGCCGCGCCCGCCGACACGCGCGCGTTCCTCGCCGCCCTGCCCGCCCCCCGGCGCGCGATCCTCGCGTCGGCGCGCGCGATCCTCGCCGCGTGGACGTTCGCGACGCCCGCCGCGATCGACGCGGGCGACGACGACTCCGCCGCGACCGCGCTGTTCAACGCGTGGATGCACTTCTTCATCACCGACGCGCTCGGCGACGAATTCGACGCCCTCCCGCAGAGCGCCGGCGTCGGGCCGTTTCCGGTGTTCCGCCTCGACGACAACGCGCTCGCCCGCATCGTCTATCGCCTGCTCGTGTCGCCCGCGCGGTTCGTGCAGCTCCCGGCGACCGGGCAGCCCGTGCTCTGCGATCGCCTCGCGTCGCCCACGGACGACAGCTGCACGACCGTGATCCTCGAGGCGATGCTCGAGGCCGTGGACCACCTGACGGCGACGTTCGGGACCGCCGCCCCCGACGCGTGGCGCTGGGGCCACCTCCACCGCCTGACGATGCACCCGCTGTTCCCGAACCCGCGGCTCGACCTGCCCGGCCCCGGTGAGGGGGAGCGCCCGGGCTTCGCGAAGGCCGGCGACAACTTCAACGTCAACCGCTCCGACATGGGCTGGAGCGACCTCGACTTCGCGCAATCGGCGGACGGCCCGGCGCAGCGCTTCCTCGCGCGCGCCGCCCCGGGCGAGACGATCTCGGTGAAGTGGGCTCTGCCGGGCGGCGTGATCTTCGATAGCCGCAACCGCCACTACCGCGACCTGCTCGACCGGTACTACCTTCCCCAGACGCACTTCGATGCGCCGTTCGATATCCCCTCGATCGTGCGCGACGGCGAGAGCCGCTGGGAATTCCACTAAGTGAAGGTCGCCGCGATCCTGATCGCGCCGGGAGGTGCCGGCGGCCCGCTGCGCGGGCTCATGGATCGCCTCGTCTCCGTCGGGGTCATCGTGACGATCGTCGACGAGATCGGGGCCGCCGCCGATCTGTTCGACCACCACGAGGACCCGCCCGCGGTGCTGCTCGACATGCGCGAGCTCGGCGCCGGCGAGGTCGAGGACATGCGCCGTGGCACCGACTTCGTGCGCCGCACGATCTCCGCGATCCCGCACGCGCAGCCCGTCGCGGTCACCGCCGACGCGTCGACCCAGCTCATCCTCGCGCTCCTGCGCGCCGGCGCCGGCGACGTGATCGACCTGGCCCTCGAGGGCGCCGCGACCGCGCGCGCCGTTGTGCAGCGCGTCTGCCACCGCCAGCGCGACCGCGCGTTCGAGCTCGAGGTCGTCGAGCGGCAGCGCCAGATCATCGAGGAGCTGCTGAAGGACCTGATCCGCACCGAGCGGCGCACGATCGACGTCGAGGAGGCGCTCGCGGCGGCCCGCACCGGCGAGCTCGCGAGCGGCGAGTCGCGCGCCCCCGCGATCCTCCTCATCGAGCACGAGCGGGCGGTGGCCGACGACCTCGCGGACCTGCTCGAGGCCGCCGGGGTCGCCACCTACGCCTACGTCACGGGTGAGGAGGCCCTACGGGAAGCTCGCACGCTGGCCGAGACCACGGGCCTGGACCTGGCGCTCGTCGCCGCCCAGCTCCCGGGCATCGACGGGCTCGAGACGGTGCGCAAGCTGCGCGACCGAATCCCCGGCCTGCCCGCGTTCCTCATGACGGCCGTCTCCGACGGCGATCTGGCCGCCCAGGCGGCCGACCTCGGGGTCGTCGGGTTCGTCGAGAAGCCGCTCGACCACGCGGACGAGGTGGTCGAGCGCCTCACCCAGCTCGCGCACGAGTCCCTGCAGCGGACGCGCGAGCACGTCTACCTCATGCGGATCAAAGAGCGCCACGAGCGTGTGCTCGAGCAGTACCGATCGTTGCCACGCGAACCATGAACGCCTATGATCTCGCAGGTCTCGGATGGCTCAAGGAGCGCTAAGCATCAAGCTCCGCTGTGCCTCGTGGCAGCAGCTGGCCACGATCTACAAGCGTGACCTCAGCCGGGGGACGATGTTCCTCAAGGCATCGACCCCGCCTGCCCTCGGGACGAGCGTGCGCATCGACCTCACGCTGCCGTCGTCGTCGGTGATCGTGCTGACGGGCGTCGTGCAGCAGCACGTGAAGGACGAGACGCGCGGCCAGGGCGTGGAGCTGAAGCTCGCGCCGATCCCGACGGGATCGATCTGGCTGATCGAGAGCGCGCTGTCGTCGGAGCAGAAGCGCTCCACGCCGAGCGGCGGGCTCCCCTCCGTGCGCCCGCCGACGGTGTCGGGCCCGGTCGCCTCCGTCGGCGACGGCGCCGACCTCGCCGATGCCGAGACCGAGCTCGTGCGCGCGCTGATCGCCGAGGCCGAGTCGCTGAAGAAGCTGAACCCGTTCCTCGTGCTCGGCGTCGGCTACGAGGCCGGCGACGCCGACGTGCGCGCCGCGTTCGGCGAGCTCACGAAGCGCTACCACCCCGATCGCTTCGCCCGCTACGGCTCGACGCAGCTGCGCGCCGTCGCCGCCGAGATCTTCATCCTCATCCGCGACGCGTACCGCCGCCTCGGCGACGAGACGGGCCGCGCGCAGGTGCTCGCGTCGCTCGGCCGCACCGCCGCGCCGCGCGCCGTCCCCGCGCCGCGCCCCACCTCGGCGCCCGCGCCGGTCCCGCCGCCGCCCGTCGGGCGCTCGCAGGCGATCCCGGTGTCGACGCCGGCGCCGCGCGCGATCACGGATGTGAAGAGCGGCCCGGTGCGCGTGCCGAGCGTCGAGCCTCCGGCTGCGCCGCCGCACACGCCCGGTGCCGTGCGCGCGGTGACCGAGAACATCCCGGCCGTCCACGCGGTGCCGCGGCAACCGGCCCCGCCGATCAAGCGCGCGGGGACCGAGCCCGGCGCGATCCGCTCGCAGGCGATCCCGCAGGTGAAGCCCGACGGCAAGGGCATGTTCGACGACGTGCCACGCCCCGCCGCGAGCGTGAAGGTCGACGCCGGGCGCACGCCGCCGCTCGGGGTGCCGGTGCGGCCGACGCCTCCGAGGATCGCGGAGGCCGACCTGCCGCCGGTCCTGACGGAGCGCCGCCCGGTGCTCGCGTCGCCGCCGGCGGTGCTGCACGAGAACGACGCCGGCGCGCTCGAGGCGATGCTCGATCAGGGCAAGTTCGACGAGGCGATCGCCGGCTACCGCGTGCTGGCGAAGAAGCACCCGAACGACCGCGCGTTCCGCGCCGGCATCGAGCTGTGCGAGGGGCTGCGGGCGCTCGCGGCACGCGACCGCCTCGAGGCGGCGCAGCGGTTCGAGTCCGCGCTCGAGATCGATCCCGCGAACGAGCGGGCCGCGCGCGAGCTCGCCGAGATGCGCCGCCAGGCGACGAACGAACGCAAGGGCCTGTTGTCCCGCCTCATGGGAAAGAAAGAGAGCTAGCGAAGGGTGTCGCGCATCATCGGCATCGATCTCGGAACCACGAACTCGTGCGTCGCGGTGCTCGACGACAAGGGCCAGCCGACGACGCTGGCCGCCGCCGACGGCGAGCGCACGATCCCGTCGTGGGTGAGCTGGTCGGTGAGCGGGCAGGTCGCGGTGGGCGCGCGGGCGCGGCGGCAGGGCGTGACGAACGCGTCGGCGACGGTGTTCGGCGCCAAGCGCCTGATCGGCCGCAAGGTCAACGCCGACGACGTGTCGTGGTTCGCACGCCTCGCGCCGTTCCGGATCGTCGCCGCGCCGAACGGCGACGCGTGGGTGCGCATCCACGGCCAGCCGATCTCGCCGCAGGAGATCGCCGCGCACGTGCTGCGCGCCGTGCGGCGCGTCGCCGAGGAGTCGCTCGGCGAGGCCGTCACGCGCGCCGTCGTCACCGTGCCCGCGTACTTCGACGACGCCCAGCGGCAGGCGACGCGCGACGCCGGCCAGATCGCCGGCCTCGACGTCGTGCGCATCCTCAACGAGCCGACGGCCGCGGCGCTCGCGTACGGCGCGCACCGCGTCGGCGAGGGGCGCCGCATCATCGCGGTGTTCGACCTCGGCGGCGGCACGTTCGACATCTCGCTGATGTCCGTCGAGAACGGCATCTTCGAGGTGCTCGCGACGGGCGGCGACAGCGCGCTCGGCGGCGAGGACTGGGACCGCCGCGTCCAGGAGCGCATCGTCGACGAGGTGTTCGACCAGCACCGCATCGACATCACGAGCATCCCGATGGCGATGTCGCGCCTGCGCGAGGCGTGCGAGAACGCGAAGAAGGCGCTGTCGACGGAGGACCACGCGAAGATCGCGCTGCCGTTCCTCGCGAACGACCAGCACGGCGCACCGATCAACTACGAGAAGCGCATCGACCGCGAGTACATCGAGGGCCTGACGAAGGACCTGCTCGATCGCCTCGAGCCGCCGTGCCGGCGCGCGCTCGAGGACGCGAAGCTCGCGCCGAACGAGGTCGAGGAGGTGCTGCTCGTCGGCGGGATGTCGCGCTGGCCCGCGGTGCAGGCCGTCGTCGAGCGCATCTTCGGCAAGAAGCCGTCGAAGGGCGCGAACCCGGATGAGGTCGTCGCGCTCGGCGCGGCGGCGTACGCGGGCATCCTGTCGGGCGACTCCGACGACGCCGCGCTCCTCGACGTCACGCCGCACGACGTCGGCATCCGCGTCGGCGACTCGCAGTTCGCGCTGATGGTGCCGCGCAACTCGATGCTGCCGGTGCGCGCGAAGCGCCTGTTCGCGACGACGACCGAGAACCAGCGGTTCGTGTCGATCGAGCTCTACCAGGGCGACGATCAGGACGTGTCGCGCATGCGCAAGCTCGGCCAGGTCGTCCTCGACGACCTGCCGGCCGGCCCCGCGGGCAGCGTGCGCGTCGAGCTCGTCATCACGATCGACGTCGAGTCGATCCTGTCGGTGACGGCGCGCGAGCTGCGCTTCGGGCGCGAGGCGAGCGTCACGATCCGTCCGTCGGGCGGACTGTCGCAGCGGGAGATCGTCGAGATCATCCAGCGCCGGCGGCTCGAGACGCAGTTCGCCGCCTCGCTGCCGCCGTCGGCCGACGAGGACGGCGTGGCCGGCGGCGTGCGCGTGACGACGCGCGAGCAGCTGATCACGCGCCCCGGCGATCCCGACGATTCCGGAAAGGCCTAGCGTGGCCGCCGATCCTCTGCGCGCGGACCCGGGGGTCCTCGTCGTCGCCGACGCGGTCGGCGCGCTGCTCGAGAACTGGGGCTTCAAGCGCAACATGGGCCGGATGTGGGCGGTGCTCTACCTCGAGAGCCGCCCGCTCAACGCGACCGAGCTCGGCGAGCGCCTCGGGCTGTCGACGGGCGCCGTGTCGATGCTGCTCACCGAGATGCAGGAGTGGGGCGCGGTGAAGAAGGCCTGGGTCGTCGGCGAGCGCAAGGAGCACTACGAGGCCGAGACCTCGATCTGGAAGATGGTGTCGCGCGTGTTCCGCGAGCGCGAGCTGCAGTGGATCCGCGCCGCGAGCGAGGCGTTCGACGGCGCGAGCGCCCAGCTCGGCGAGGACGGCGACCCGGTGCGCCGCGAGCTGATCGCGACGCGCATCGCCGGCCTCGCGGAGCTCGCGCGCGTCGGTGCGCACCTGCTCGAGGCGATGCTGCAGGGCGCCTCCGTCGATTCCCTTCCCATCAAGACGATCGGGGACCTGGGCAAGGACCGCTAGAACGGCAGCTGCCACCCTCGCTTACACCACAGACCGACGAGGCTCCTCGCGCGTCGAACCCGGAGCGACCATGACGAACATGAAGCTGGCCGTTGCGACCCTGCTCCTCGCGAGCTGCTGGAAGACTGGAACCCAGGCGCCCGAGGCCCCCCGGGCCAAGGGCGAGGTCCGGGTCGACCTGTCCTCGGTGTCGCTCGGCGACGACTGCCTCGGCGACGACGCCGCCGCCAACAGGAAGGCCCCGAGCGCCGGCGACATGGCCCCCGACGGCAGCATGCCGTGCACCCAGACGGCGATGGCGCTATCGCTGTCGGCCGGCGAGGACACCTCGGTCCGCGTGAAGCGCGTCGAGCTCCTCGACGAGGACGGCCGCGTGCTCGGCGACCTGACGGCGCGCTCCCCGATGCACTGGCGCGGCGACGGCTACGTCGCGTGGGACCAGGTCGTGAAGGCCGGCGAGATCGCGAAGGTCACCTACAACCTCCACGGCCTCGACTGGAACAAGGTCCCGGGCGGCCGCTGGGCCGCGCAGGAGAAGAAGTTCAGCATGCGCGTGACGGTCACCGCCGGCGACAAGGAGCGCACCGTCGAGAAGACCGTCGACGCGCCCGCGATGATCGAAGCGCCGGTGGTGACCTGATGCGCGCCGCGGCGACGGCGTTCGCGGCACTCGCCCTCGGCGGATGCTGGACGTCGAGCGGCACCGCCACGACCGATCCGCGCCCGTCCCCGACCGGCCCCGACGTCACCGTCGAGCTCGCCTCCGTCACGCTCGCCGACGAGTGCGGCGACACGGCCGTCCTCCGACCACCCCTCGTGCCGACGACGACCGGCGCCTCACCGCCCGCCCCGATCACGCCGAGCCAGGGGCCCACCGTCCCCCCGGCGTCGGTCGCCTGCGCGCCCGGCTACAGCTGCACCGCACCGTACCTCCTCGCGTGCGAGCAGACCTCGATGCAGCTGCGCATCGCCAACCGCGCCGCGACCGGCTCGCAGCAGGTCCGCGTCGGCAAGGTCGAGCTCCTCGACGACAACGGCAAGCGCCTCGGCGAGCTCGTCCCGCGCGGCCCGATGCGCTGGTCCTCCGACGACGGCCGCTACGCCCCGTGGAACCAGCTCGTCGACGGCGGCCACACCCTCGCCGTCACCTACCCGCTGTCGGCCCCGCTGTGGCAGGCCATGCCCGGCGGCCGCTGGCAGGCCCACGCGCGCACCTTCCAGCTGCGCGTGCGCCTGGTCGTCGGCACGAACGAGCGCACCGTCGAGAAGGACGCGATCACCGTCGCGATGCTCGCCCCGCCCGTCCCGACCTGAGCGCCTCCGGCGGTAACCTGGAGGTCCTATGACGCAGCGATCAGGGGCGGTGGTCGGACTCGCGCTCGCGCTGGCGCTGGTCGCCGCGTGCGATCGCAGCGGCGGCGGCGCGCCGCGGGAGCCGGTGCCGGCGGTGCCCGGCGATGCGACGCCGCAGCTCGGGCCCGAGCCGGCGGAGGTGTGGTCGGAGGCGTGGATCACGTGGCAGCGGCGGCGATACCTCGAGGATGGTGGGGCGCGGAGGGCGGCGCTCGAGGCGTCGCTCGTGAACCCGGCGAACATGTACTCGGCGCAGCGGCTCGCGGCGTACGGCCTGGACGTGCGCGGGTGGGATGCGCTGCCGGTGTGGAACCCGCGGTCGCAGCCGATCACGGCGGAGATCGCGGCCGCGCTCGAGCGCGGGGAGGCGCCGCGGCTCCCCGCGGGGAGAAAGCCGCTGTGGGACGGCGTGGCGCCGGCGACGCAGGCCGGGTGGGTCGAGCTCGGGCGCCGCGTGTTCTTCGAGTATCCGATGCGCGCGGAGGTGTTCGCCGAGTGGGGGTTCACGCACCGCGCGACGTTCGATGCGATCGGCGTCGAGCGCACCGCCGCCGGCGGCGTGCCCGGCCTCGTCGTGTTCGCGAACGTCGACGGCAAGACGCGCGTCGGCATCACGTGCGCGGTCTGCCACAGCACCGTGCGCGACGGGCAGCTCGTCGCCGGCGCCGCGCGCCGCACGTTCGACTACGGCCGCCTGCGCATCGCCTACTTCGACGAGACCAGGGCGTTCGTCGAGCCGGAGCTCGCGCGCCGCATGGCGAAGTGGGGCCCCGGCCGCGCCGACGTCACCGAGGACAACGACGAGGATCCGGTCGCGATCCCCGACCTGTGGGGCCTGCGCGCGCAGACCTCGCTCACGCAGGCCGGCACGATCAAGCACGCGTCGCCGCTCGCGCTCGCGATCCGGCAGGAGACGCAGCTCCTGCACTCCAACCACCAGCTCGTGCGCCCGCCGCGCGAGCTCGCGTGGGCGCTCGCGATGTACGTCTACTCCCTCGAGCCGCCGCCCCGCGCGCCGCCGAAGCACCCCGAGCGCCTCGCCCGCGGCGGCGAGCTGTTCGCGACCCACTGCCGCGGCTGCCACGGCAACGCCGCGCACGGCGGCCGCACGATCGCCGCGACCGCGATCGGCACCGACCTCGCGCTCGCGAACGGCCTCGCGCGCGGCACCGGCCTCTACCGCGTGCCCGGGCTCCTCGACGTCGCGCGCGGTGCACCGTACCTGCACCACGGCGTCGTCGCCTCGCTCGACGAGCTCCTCTCGCCCGCGCGCCTCCGCGCCGACTACACGCGCGGCCGCACGCCCGGGCCCATCCCCGGCCACCTCGCCGGCACCGACCTCTCCGCCCCCGACCGCGCCGCGCTCGTCACCTATCTCGAGACACTCTGAGCGATCACGGGTTCGCGGGCGGCGCCGCGTCGCCGTGGTCCTTGTGGTCCTTGTGGCGGCGGTGCTCGCCCGGCTTGTACAGCTGGCACGGCGCGACCGCGCGGCGGCGGCGCAGGATCACGAACTCGACGCGCCGGTTCTCGGCCTTGCCGTCGTCGGTGTTGTTGTCGGCGACGGGCGTGCCCTGCCCGCACCCGGTGGCCTCGAGGCGGTCCTGCGCGATGCCCTTGTTCACGAGGTACGTCTGCACCGACGCCGCGCGCTGATCGGACAGCGTCTTGTTGTAGTCCGCCTGGCCGACGTTGTCGGTGTGGCCCTCGACGCGCACGCGGATCTTCTCGTTCTGGCTCATCACCGCGGCCACCTCGTCGAGGATCTCGTTCGACACCGGCAGCAGCTCGGCCTTGTTGGTCTCGAACTGGATCCGGATCCCGCGCTTCAGGCGGATCACGTTCTTCTGGATCTCGATGTTCTTCGGCTCCTCGGCCACGACGGGCTCGGTCTCGGGCTCCTCCTCCGCGGCGGGGGGCATCGGCTCGGCCTCGGCCGTCGTGGGGGGCGGCGGCATCGTCGACGACGTGCTGACTTGCTTCTTGCAGCCGCACGCGAGCGCCGCTGCACCGAGGAGGATCGAGGGGAGGATTCGCATGGCGCGATGATCCACACGCCCCGCGGGGTGCGCGTGAACCCGGCCTTGCGACCTCGTGACGAAGTGTGAACCGCGATCGCGCGGTCACGACGGCATCGTCGCGGTGACGCCGGCGCGCTCGAGGATGCGGACGGCGTTCGCGGCGTCGCGGTTGCCGGGGTCGAGCGCGAGGACGTGCTGCATCTCGGCCATGCCCTCGTGGAGGCGGCCGAGGAGGCACAGCGCGCGGCCGCGCATGAAGCGGGCGCCGATCGAGTGCTCGTCGAGGGCGACCGCGGCGTCGGCGGCGTCGAGCGCGCTCGCGCCGTTCTCGAGCTCGGCGTGCGCGCGCGACAGGCTGAACAGGAACGCGACGCGCGTCGACGCATCGGTCGCGAAGCGCAGCGCGTGCTCGAGGATCCCGAGCGACTCGAGCCAGCGCTCGCCCTGCTGGAGGTGGTGGACGTAGTTGAACGCGATCGTCGAGTGCGCCGGCTCCCTCGCGAGCGCGCGCGCGTGGGCGCGATCCGCCTCGTCGCGCCGCCCGAGCGCGGACAGCGCGTTGCCGAGGTTCGACCACGCGAGCGGCGCGTTCGGCGCCTCGGGCGCCCACGCGAGCAGCTCGCGGTACACGGCGACCGCCTCGGTGTTGCGCCCGAGCTCCTGCAGCGACAGCGCCGCCGAGAACAGCAGCACCGGCGCGTTCGCGACCTCCGCCGCGTGCAGCAGCATGCGCGCCGTCGCCGTGTGGAACCCGAGCTGCTGGCAGATCTCGCCCTTCAGCCGCCACGCGAGCTCCGTCGACGGAGCCCGCGCGAGCAGCCAGTTGCAGTGCGCGAGCGCGCGCCGGAGGAGGCCGCGCTGCGCATCCGCGATCGCGCGCTCCACGGTGATCGCGCCGTCGATCCCGAAGACCGCGCGCACCTGCACCTCCGTCAGTCCGCAATCCGGACACTCACCCGCCCCGCGCTCGCCGCCGCAGTTCACGCACGTCGTCGCCACCGGGATCAGCGGCCCGATCGAGCACACGTCGAGCGCGCGCCTTTGGCACGACGGACACTGCCACGCGACCCCATAGCTCCCCTCCTGCCCCGGCGGAAACGGCCCTGCGTGATCGAACGTGCACTCGCGGTCGCACGCATCACAGCGCAGCGGCGAGACGGACATGTTCCAGGCTAGCAGCCACCCCCACCACGCCCACTGCGCGCTTCTGGCCTAGCGGCGCACGCACAGCGGGACGATGCGCTCGGCGACCTCATCGAGAAATGCGGCGAGGCCGTTGGCATTTCCGCGTTCCCGGAGCGTGGCGAGCGGCGTGTCGCGCCAGCACGCTGTCTCGCGCTCGCGATCTCCTCCTGTGAGGAAACCGAGGACGCGCTTCACGCTCTTCTTGTCGTGGTCGTGCTTCGCCGTGAGCTCGTGCGGGTGCTCGTTCGGCGCGAAGCCGATCTCCGCGCGGAGCGTACCCAGGCGCTCGCGCTCGCCCTCGTCTCGCGGCTCGAACCCCGAGAGCACCCATGACTCGCGCTCGACGTGCGGGCACCCGATCGCGATCGCGAAGTCCCACGCGAGGTCGCGCGCCTGCTCGAGTCCGGAGATCCGCGTGAGGTCGTCGTCGGTGTCCCAGACCAACAGGACCGCGTCGATCGGGTTGTCGCTATGCCGCCGCCGTAGCTCGCGGACGATCTGGAATGCGGTCCGGGCCATCGCCGCGCCGGCCGCCCCAGGTTCGCCGCCGAAGCGCCCGTGGATCGGCCGCAGCTCGAGGGCTTCGCGGTACGCGCGGATACCGTGAAGGTCGAAGAACTCGGTCTGGTGCAGGAGGGTGTCGCCGTGCCACGTACGAACTGCGGCCGCGACCTCGGCACCACCGTCGAGCAGGTCCGCGATCCACGTCGCGTGGCCTGCGAGCACGCGATCCACGAGCCCCGACAGTGTGTCGAAGTCACCGCGCGCCTCGCAGAACGCCACCAGACGCATGTGTCAGTCGGAGAGGACCCAGCTGCGCTCGCTGTCGAGGCTCCACAGCTGGCCGGCCGTCAGCGCGCCGGTGGTCTTCGCCGCCTCGGGGTGCTCGGCCAGCGACCTCGACGCGACCGTACCGTCGTCGCGCAGCGCGAACGCGTACACGTCCGACGGCTCGAGCTCGTCGAGGATGTACGGCGAGTGCGTCGTCGCGACGATCTGGAGATCGGCGAAGTCCGGGAGTACAAGAAGCTTCAACAAGGTCTGCATCAGCTCCTTCTGCGCCCGCGGATGCAGGGCGTGATCGATATCGTCGAGAAGCACGAGATTGGGGCGTGAGGGGCTGAACAACATCGTGAGTAGCGACAAGGCGACGAGGGTCCCATGGCTCGCGGCGTGTGCCGGGATCCCCGTGCCACCGACGAAGTCGAAGTAGAGCTTGTCGCCGATCACGGTGCTCGAGGAGCTCATCATCCCGTCGTGGCGGTAGCGCGCGCGCCTGATCTGGATTCCGCGGAGCGATGGGACCAGCCTGCGCATGGCCTCCTCGATCAGGTCGAAGCGCTCGTTGGACTCGAGTTTCAGCGCTCCCAGGACGAGCGCCGTGTTGGTCCCATCGGTCCCGACCGACGGGTGAACGTCCTCGCTGTGTGCGACCGCCGCAATACGATCACTGCGTAGCGCGTACACTCTCGCGCGACCGATCGTGGTCTGAAGTGGTCGCCAATCGCCGGTGGTTATGCCATTCGTCGCGTCCGCATGAAACGCTGCGGCTCCCTGCGTCCCGGCGAGGCTCACCTTGCCGGGGCTGCCGGGAACGGCGATGAGCTCGAGCTCCCACGGTCTCGCGTTCCAGGTCCCCCGTGCCTCCACGACCGTTCGAGCGGCCCCGTACCGCACAAGATCGCTCGGTGAACGCTCACCCCTCAAGACACTTTCATCCTCACCGAGGAGCGACAGGATCTCGAGCGCCTCGAGCACCGACGTCTTGCCCGAAGCGTTGTCACCCACCAGCATCGTGAACCGACCGAGCTCGAGGTTCGTGTCGACGTGGCCCTTGAAGTCGACGAGGTGCACCTGCGACGTGACGCGCGTTCCCTCGAGGATCGGGCCCGTCGGGGCGTAGATCGAAGGTCCCACCCAGCGGGCGCCCGACCTGGCCAGGGCAAAGGACTGGTCGGCGTTCACGAGCACCGACAAGATCCGACGCCGGTCCCCGTTTCCGCCGACGTAGGCGTAGGCGGCGCGCTCCCCACGCCGGATCGACTCCCGGCGAGATCTCGCATGCTGCGCAGCGGCCTGGAGGGTTGCGGAGGACGACGCCGGCGGGAGGTCGAGCTCGACATCGGCGGTCTTGTTCCGCAGATGCTCGAGGAGGATCTCGACGTCGGAAGCACTCACATCCGTACCTTACCTCGAAGGGGTCACTCGGCGGGCAGGTGCTGGATCGAGAGGATCGCGTCGTCGACGGCCTTCAGCATCTCGGCGGCGTCGGCGTAGCGGGCGTCGCGGTCCTTCTCGAGCGCCTTCTCGATCATCGACAGCACTTCCGGCGTGCACCAGGGCTCGCCGCGGCAGACCTCGTCGAGGCGCGGGGCCGGCATCGACGTCTGCAGCTGCATCACGAGCTGCGGGTCGCTGTCCCAGAACGGGAGGCGGCGCGCGAGCATCTGGTAGAGCATGATGCCCATCGCGTAGACGTCGGTGCGCGCGTCGACGGAGCGGCCGCGCACCTGCTCGGGGGCCATGTACGCGGCGTACGGCTTGGGGATCGTGCCCGTGAGCGCCCCGTCGCCGAACTCGAGGAGGGCCTCGTCGATCAGCGTGCCGATGCCGGCGTCGGCCACCTTCGCGAGCTCCCAGCCCGACATCGGCGCGAGCAGCACCTTCAGCGGCTGGAGGTCGCGGTGCACGCGGCCCGCGGCGTGCACCGCGGTGAGCCCCTCGAGGACCTGGCGGCCGATCAGGAGCGCGGTGCGCGGACCGAGCTCGCCGTCGATCGCCGCCTGCAGGCCGCGGCCGCGCACGAGCTCGACGACGAGGCACAGGAGGCCCTTGTCGACGAACACGTCGAACAGCGGCACCAGGTGGAGGTGCATGAGCCCGCGCAGCTCGGCGGCGAGCGGCAGGAAGTGGCGCGTGACGGCGTCGCCGTCGCGGAGGTCGCCGATCGGCGCGCGCATCGCGAACTTGCGGTTGGCCTCGTCGACGACCTCGAACAGGCTGTCGGGCGCACCGCGCCCGAGCGCACGCACCACGCGATATCGACCGATCGTCATGCCAGCGGTCAGCATCTGCGAACGGTCATTACACCACACGTCGCGACGCGGTACGTTTGCGGCACGCCGTGATCCGCGCCCGCGAGCTGGTGAAGCATTTTCGCGTGCACAAGCGACCGCCGGGGTTCGCCTCAGCACTTCGCTCGCTCGTGCGCCGCCGCTACGAGACGGTGAAGGCCGTCGACGGCGTGACGTTCTCGATCGAGCGCGGCGAGCGCGTCGGCTTCCTCGGCCCGAACGGCGCAGGGAAAACCACGACGCTGAAGGTGCTGGCCGGGCTCCTCCACCCGACGAGCGGCGAGGTCGAGGTCGACGGCTTCGTCCCGTTCCGGCGCCAGACCGAGCTGCTCGAGCGCATCACGCTCGTGATGGGTCAGAAGTCGCAGCTGATCTGGGACCTGCCTCCGTCGGAGACCTACGCGCTGAACCGCGCCGTGTTCGACGTCCCCGACGCGCAGTTCCGGCAGACGCTCGACGAGCTGACCGAGCTGCTCGAGCTGGCGCCGCTCCTCGACAAGCCGACGCGCCAGCTGTCGCTCGGCGAGCGCATGAAGTGCGAGCTCGCCGCGGCCCTCCTCCACCGCCCGACGACGCTGTTCCTCGACGAGCCGACGATCGGCCTCGACGTCGCGATGCAGCTCGCGATCCGCGACTTCGTGCGCAGCTACAACCAGCGCCACGAGGCGACCGTGCTGCTGACGTCGCACTACATGGACGACGTCGTCGCCCTGTGCCCGCGCATCATCGTGATCGATCACGGCGTCCTCATCCACGACGGCGACCTCAAGGGCCTCGTGAAGACGATGGACCCCGACAAGCGCGTGTCGTTCACCATCGTCGATCCGATCGCCGGCGACGCGCTCGCGAAGCTCGGCACCGTCCTCGCGCGCGACGGGCACCGCCTCACGCTGCGCGTGCCCGAGCGCGAGCTGCCCGGCGTCGTCGGGCACCTGCTCGGCCCGCTCCACGTCGCCGACCTCGCGATCGAGGACCCGCCGCTCGAGGAGATCCTGCGCGTCATGTTCGGCAAGGCGCGCGAGGGCGAGGCCAACGGCGCCGCCGCCGTCGACGCCACGCCGCCTCCCGGGAAGCGCGCCGAAGCGGATCGCGCCGAGGAGGAGGCCGGCACGTGAGCCGCGCCGCGCGCACGCTGCGGGCGCTCCCGACGCTCCTGCGCATCGGCGTCGCCGAGACGATCGCCTACCGCGCCGAGTTCCTCGTCTGGATCCTCACGACGACGATCCCGCTCGTCATGCTCGGCCTGTGGTCGAGCGTCGCGAGCGAGGAGGCGTTCCGCGGCTACGGGCAGGACGACTTCGTCGCGTACTACCTGGCGACGCTGATCGTGCGCAACCTCGCGGGCACGTGGGTGGCCTGGCAGATCTCCGAGGAGATCCGCCTCGGCTCGATGGCGATGCGCCTGCTCCGGCCGATCCACCCGTTCGTCGCGTTCGCGGCGAGCCACGTCGCGGCGATCCCGTTCCGCAGCCTCGTCGTGTTCCCGGTCGCGGTCGTGCTGCTCCTGTCGTCGGGCGCGAACGCGCTCACCCGCGAGCCGCTGCAGCTCGCGCTGATCGTGCCGTCGCTCGCGATCGCGTGGCTGATCAACTTCAGCATCCTGTTCGCGCTCGGGACGGTGTCGTTCTGGATCACCAAGATGATGGGGATCCTCAACCTGTACTTCGGCCTGTTCATGCTGCTGTCGGGGTACCTGCTGCCGCTCCCGCTGCTGCCGTCGTACATCCGCGGCGTCGCGGAGTGGCTGCCGTTCCGGTTCATGCAGAGCGTCCCCGTCGAGCTGATGACGCGCGCGATGTCGCAGCGTGAGGCGCTGCTGCTCGTCGGCGGGCAGCTCGCGTGGGCGGCCGGGACGCTCGCGCTCGCGCTGTTCGTGTGGGACCGCGGCGTCAAGCGGTTCGAGTCGGTGGGCGGCTGACCGTGGTCCGCTACCTGCGCCTCGTCCTCGTGCAGCTGCGCATCAGCGCCGCCGCCGGGATGGCGTACCGCGCCGACTTCATCATCGAGGGCGTGATGGCGGTCGCGTGGATGGCGCTCACGCTCCTGCCGCTGCTCGTCCTCTACGACCAGCGCAGCGCGGTCGCCGGCTGGGACCGCTCGTCGGCGCTCGTCGTGATCGCGTACTTCCTCGGCGTGCGCGCCGTGCTCGAGGGCGTGGTCAGCCCGTCGCTCGTCGATCTCGTCGAGCGCATCCGCTCGGGCGCGTTCGACTACGTGCTGCTGAAGCCCGTCGACGCGCAGGCGCTGATCTCGGCGTCGCGCTTCGAGCCGTGGAAGATCTTCGACCTGCTCGGTGCGCTCGCGCTCGTCATCTACGCGTTCCACGCCCGCGGCGGCCCGCCGAGCGCGACCGGCCTCGCCGTCGGCGCGCTCCTGTTCGTCAACGGCGTCCTCGCGATGTACGCGGTGTGGATCCTGTGCGCCGCCGCCGCGTTCTGGGTCGTGCGCCTCGACAACCTCACCTACCTGCTCGGCGCGATCTTCGACGTGGCGCGCTGGCCGATCCACGTGTTCCGCGGCCTGTGGCGCATGGTGTTCACGTTCGTCATCCCGGTCGCCGTGATGACGACGTTCCCGGCGATGGCGCTGCTCGACGACCTCGATGCGCGCACCGCGATCGCGACGCTCGCCGGCACCGCCGCCCTCCTCGTCGTCAGCCGCCTCGTGTGGCGGACCGCGATCCGCAGCTACACGAGCGCGTCGAGCTAGTCGTCGGAGTCGAAGTCGAGGTCCACGTCGATGTTGAGGTCGAGGTCGAGGTCCGGGAGCGGGATGTCGATCCTCGGGATCTCGATCTTCGGGATCTCGATCTTCGGGATCTGGATGCGGAGGCCCTTCTTCATCGCAGGCATCGGCGGCATCGGCGGCATCGGCGGCATCGGCGGCATCGGCGGCATCGGCGGCATCGGTGGCATCGGCGCGAGGCGCGCGGGAGGTGCGGGAGGAGGCGGCGCGACCGGGCCGATCGCCGGGCGGAACTGGCCGAGCTTCTCGCGCAGCTTGTCGAGCTTGCGCTGCAGCTTGTCGAGCTTCTTCTCGAGGTCCTTCGGCAGCTCGACCTCGGCGTCCCGTGCGCGGGCATCATCGCGGGCCGCGCGGGCGGCGTCGCGGGCCGCGCGGGCCGCATCGCGCTGCGCCCGCTCCTGATCGCGCTGCGCCCGCTCCTGATCGCGCTGCGCCCGCTCCTGATCCCGCTCGAGGTCGCGCTGGGCCCGCTCGTGCGCTCGCGCGACCTCGCGCGCGGCCCGGGCGTGCTCCTTCGCGATCTCGCGCGCGGCGCGCGCCTGCTCCTTCGCGGCCTCGCGCGCGGCCCTCGCCGCCTCGCGCGCCGCCTCGGCGGCGGCCCTGGCACCATCGACCTCGCCGTCATCGTCGTCGTCGTGATCGCAGGCATCGGACGACGCCGGCTGAGCGACCACGAGCCCCGACCCGGCGAGCAGCGCGACGAGAAGCGAATGACGCATCGTGTTCCTCCGGCGCTGTAGATGCCGGAGGCCCGCGGGCGGTGGACGTCAAAGCGGAAAAAAAACGCGGCCTTCTGGGCCGCGCCTCCACCTACATCTCAGAGCGTCTCGAGGAACGCCGTGAGATCAGCAACTTGCCCGTCGGTGAGCTTCGACGTCTCCGCCATGCCGTGGACCGCGCCGCGGTCCCGCAGCAGGGCCTCGAGCGTCGCGGCGCTGCCGTCGTGGTAGTAGGGCGCGCTCGCCGCCAGGCCCAGGAGGCTCGGCGTGTCCGCCTCCGCGAGGTTGCCGGAGAACCGGTGGCGGCTGTTGTCCTGGTAGGTCGCGCCGTCGTGGCAGGTCCGGCAGCCGAGCTGGGCGGAGTCGAACAGCGCCTTGCCGCGGGCGACCTGCGTCGCCTCGCGCGCCGGCGCGCGCACGCTCGGGAGGCTCTCGACGTACGCCATCAGCGCCTCGGTCTGCGTCTTGTCGAGGCCGAAGCCGCCGAGGCGGCGCATCGTCGACGTCATCGAGTCCACGAGCGTCTTGTCGCCGCCGTCCCACTTGTACGGGTGCGTGCCGACGACGCGGCCGGCGAGGATCGGCGTCTGCAGCGTGTGCTTCTCGATGCGCCACGACAGGCCGTCGGCGCGGTTATCCGGATGGCACGTCGAGCACGCCATCGAGCCGCGCTGCGAGGTCGCCGGGTCCGCGCTGTGGAAGATCACGAGCCCCTTGTGCTGCTTCTCGCTCAGGCGCGACGCGACGACCTGCGGGCCGGCCGTGAGCTTGGTCGCGGCCGCGAACGCGCCCTTGCCGTCGACGAACTCGACGCGCTGGACGGTGCGCGTGAACGAGCACCACACGAGGACGTTGCCGTCGCCGGCGACGGCGACACCGTCGGGGCCGCAGCGGTCCTTGCCGCTGGTGACCGACGCCGAGAGGCCCTCGACGATGCCGACCTGCGACGCGTTGCGGACCTGGAGGATCGAATCCGAGCCGAGGCCGGCGATGTACAGCGCGTCGCGCGCGCCGTCCCACGCCATCGCGCGCGGCTGGTGCTGCGAGATCGACGCGGTGATCTGCGACGGCGTGTCCTTGCCGAAGCCGAGGAACGCGAGCTGCTGCGTGACCGGCGGCTCGAACCCGCCGCCGTAGCTGCCGGTGCGCTCCGAGCCGTCGGACTGCTGCACCGGGACCTCGCGCTGGAACGGCACGATCGCCTGCGCGGCGCCCATGAACGTCACCGCGAACGAGGCGCGCGCGAAGCTGTCGCCCTCCGCGCGGCGCCCGCGGCGCGACGGCACCGCGTTCGACAGCGCGATGTGCTCGGAGCGGTGGGTCGAGAGGTCGATCTGATCGACGGTGCCGGTCGTGAGGTACGCGACGAGGGCGCGCGCACCGTCCGGCGACACGGCGAGGCCGCGCGGCTCGCGGCCGAGCGGCGTGCGCCACTTCTCCGCGCCCGTCGACGTGTCGTAGGCGACCAGCGTGCGGTCGGCGATCGTCGACACGAGCACCGTCTTCTTGTCCGGAAGGAGCGCGACGCCGTACGGCTCGGTCGGCGTCTTGATCGTGCGCGCGACCTCCATCGTCGACGTGTTCACGACCAGGAGCTTGTCGCCGCGGCGGTCCGCGACGAACGCGGTCTTCGTCGCCGCGTCGAAGCTCATCAGGCCGGCCTCGACGCCGATCGGGAGCTGTCCGATGTTCTTGCCCGCCTTGTCGGTCTTGATCAGCGCGCCGCTGTCGGCGTCGATGACGACCGCGCCGTCGCCGGCGGCGAAGATGCGCGCGGCCGTCAGGTGCGGCGCCGTCGCGCCCGCCGCCGTCGCGCCGCCGATGGGTCGGCCGACGAGCTCGAACGTCGGCGGGGCGACGTCGAAGTCGCGCACGACGCGCCTCGCGAACACGATCCCGGACGGAACTGCGACAGCAACGAGAGCCAGCGCGAGCTGATGGCGGGTACGCATCGGGGTTCTCCAACGAACAAGCCGGTTTGTGGATCTATTCAGAGGCGCGGACGCAAACGCCGGGACACCCCGAAACCGGCGCGGTTCCACCTCGTTCGTCAAAAATGATCGGCGAGCTCGACCGTCGCCTGGGTGACCTTGTCGCCGATCAGCAACGCATCCGCGGACTTCTGCCCGCTCTCGATGTGCCCGATCCACGTGTAGCGGCCGTCCAGGTGCGGCGCCCGCGCGTGCATCGCGAACCACTGCGAGCCGCCGCTGTCGCGCCCGGAGTCGGCGATGCCTACACCTCCCACCACGAAGCCCGCGCCATCCGCCACGGTCGCCGGCTCGGACGGCACGGTGAAGCCGGGGCCGCCCCAGCCGGACTGCGTGGGGTCGCCGCCCTGGACCACGAAGTCCGGCACGACGCGGTGGAGCTCGAGGTTGTCGTAGCTGCCCTTGCGGGTGAGCGCGACGACGGTCGCCACCGCCCACGGCGCGACGGAGGGCAGGAGGCGGATCACGATCTCGCCCCGCGTCGTCGCGAGCCGCCAGCGCACCTGCTTGCCGATCACCGGCTCGATCTCGACGGGCGGGACGGCGGCCGGGCCGATCGCGGCGGGCGGCGGCGGCTGGCCGAGCGCGGTCAGGCACGACGCCGCGGCGCGCGCGCGCACCGGCGGACCGTCGAGGCCCGCGCGGCACGCGTCGGCGCCGGCGGCGAGCTTGCGCTTGCCGATCAGCTCGAACAGCGCCGCGCCGACCTCGACGTCGCTCTCGATCCGGGCGCGCGCGACGACGGCGCCGTCGAGCTCGGCGTGCGCGAGCTTCGCCTTGTCGATCGCCTCGTACAGCGCGCCGGCCGCGTCGACGCCGGTGCCGGCGACCATCGTGACCCGGCTCGCGAACGACCCCACGATGGTGCTCGTCGCGAACTGCTTGTCGGCGTCGTCGCCGTTCTTCCACAGCGCGGGCAGCGCGGCGATGCCGGCGGCGCGCACGCGCGGATCGGCGTGGCCGAGCAGCTGGCGCAGCGCCGCGCGCTGGTCGGCGAGCGAGCCGGCGTTCGCGCCGACGAGGTCGCCGAGGAGCGGCAGGCGCAGGTGGTCGGGGAGGCCGCCGCGCCCGCACGTCGCGACCGCGGCGTAGCCCGCCGTGGCTCCGGGGGCGCGCGCGGCGATCACCTGCGCGAGGCAGTGGATCCAGCCGCG
>JAHBVW010000091.1 GCA_019637375.1 Deltaproteobacteria bacterium
CGAGCGCCTTCCTCGCACCCGGCGCCAGCGCGAGCTTGCGGCGGCCGTGGCGGCCCAGGCCGATCGCGGCGGCGGCGGCCATCGCCGGCGGGCCCGCGAGGCCGGCCGCGAGCGTGTCCTGCGTCGACGCGTCGCCGCCCCGGCCGAGGCCCTCGAAGATGAGCGCGACGAGCGCCGGGTCCTTCGGCAGCCGCGTGATCATCGCGGCGGTGAGCGGCGCGTCCTCGTCGAGCGAGCCGGCGAGGCCGAGCGCGGCGACGGCGTGCGCGAACACGTCGACGTCGCGATCGGCGACGGCGCTGCGCAGCACCTCGACGGCCTGCGCGCCGCCGATGCGGCCCAGGCCTCGCAGCGCGAGCAGCCGCTCGGCCTTCACGCCGTGCAGCGCGAGCTCGCGCAGCTCGGCGACGCCGCCGGCCCGCAGCGCCTCGGCGCGCGCGACGCGCAGGCGCAGCGCCGGATCGTCGGTCGCGGCGGTGACGACGTCGCCCGGCCGCTTCGGACCGGGACATCCGAGGAGACAGGACAGCGCGGCGACGGTTGCAGCGAGCGTGCGCGGCGACATGCGCGCAGCGTACTCGAAGCGCTGTTCGACAACGGTGCACGCGTCCAGTTCCCAGCAATTCTCCGTCGACATCGCGCTCGCGTTCGCTGCGCGTGCATGACATCGTGTCCGTCATGCGCTCATGGTTCAGCGTGGCAACGAGCGTCGCCGTCCTCGCGATCGGCTGCGGCAAGGAGGAGGCGAGCGCGCCCGCGGCGCCCGGCTCGCAGCCGAGCGGCGGCGAGGCGACGAACGACGTCAAGGGCGGCGTGCAGCCGGTGTCGTCGCAGGGCAGCGGCACGTCGAAGCCGCAGGTGAAGAAGCCCGTCGACAAGACGCCGCTGCCGAAGCTCGCGGCCGGCGGCGGCGGCGGCACGGGGCGCCCGCTGTGGTCGGTCGGCTTCGGCGGCCTGCACATGGACTCGCCGCGCGGGCTCGCGGTCGCCGGCGACGGATCGGTCTACGTGGCCGGCTACTTCGAGGGCGCGACGGAGATCGGCGGCAAGAAGTTCGAGGCGCCGCAGATCGATCCGAAGGATCCGCTCGCCGCGCCGTACGTGAAGAAGGGCAAGATGACGCGCCCGACGACGGACGCGTTCCTCACGAAGATCACGCCCGAGGGAAAGATCGCGTGGGCGCGCACGTGGGGCGGCCTGCGCGACGACGATGCGAAGGGCCTCGCGATCGCGGGCGACACGATCGTCGTCGTCGGCAACTTCCTCGACTCGTTCAAGCTCGGCGAGCAGGGCGAGCGCAAGTCGAACGGCTCGGACGACATGTTCGTCGCCGCGTTCAGCAAGGACGGCGACGTGAAGTGGGTGTGGACCACGGGCGGCGTCGACACCGACGGCGCGAACACGGTCGCGGCCACGCCCGACGGCGGCTGGGTGATCGGCGGCTCGTTCAGCAAGGATGTTGCGTTCTACGAGACGAAGCTCGTGTCGCGCGGCCGCACCGACGCGATGCTGATCAAGCTCGACCGCGGCGGCAACCTCGAGTGGATCAAGCAGTTCGGCGGCGAGCGCGAGGACACGATCAACCACGTCGCCGTCGACGCGCGCGGCAACATCTACGTGCAGGGCGAGTTCCGGCTGAAGTCGAACTGGGGCGGCGAGGACTTCATCGCGGCGGGCGCGTCGGACCACGACCTCGTGCTCGCGAAGTACGACCTCAACGGCGACCACCTGTGGTCGAAGCGCTTCGGCAACCCGCTCGAGGACACCGCGGGGGGGATCGCGGTGGACCCGGCGGGCAACATCCTCATGACCGGCAGCTTCGAGCGCTCGATCTCGTTCGGCCCCGGCGACGACCACACCGCGAAGGGCAAGGGCGACACGTTCCTCGCGCGGTTCGACACCGACGGCAAGCTCGAGTGGGCGCGCTCGTGGGGCGGCACCCGCGACGACGTGCCGGCCGGGATCGCGGCCGACGCGTCGGGCAACGCGGTCATCGTCGGGATGTTCAGCGACAAGATGGAGCTCGGCAACGACCGCTCGCTCGAGAGCAAGACGCCGAACAAGGACATCTTCGCGATCAAGGTCGACGCGAGCGGCTCGATCGTGTGGGCGCAGTCGTGGGGCGACAAGGACCACGACCAGGGCCGCGCGGTCGCGATGGATGGAAAAGGCAACCCCTACCTGAGTGGCCTGTTCCGGTTCACGTTCGACGCTGTGACACCAGCGCTCGACTGTGTGCGTGCGGAGAACGATCCCATCCCGAAGGCGGACGTGTTCGTCGTGAAGCTGGATCGCTAGACCCTTCGACTTTTCTAGATCGGCAGGAATCCGCCCCTAGGGGGCCGAGAAACCGGGATCTCGTCTCTTCCCACGTCGGTGTCCGGGTGTAAAAGAACCGGGCCTCAAGAGAAGGAGAGAGATCATGGCCAAAGCAAAAAAGGGTAAGGCTGCCTCGGGCGGCGGTGCGGCGCGTCCGACGGAGATGCTGCTCATCTCGTCGAAGGTCCGCGCGATGATCAAGGACGCCGGCTGTAACACGGCGGGCGACGCCCTCGACGGCCTCAACGGCTACGTCGCGTGGCTCGTGCAGCAGGCGACGAAGCGCGCGAGCGAGAACGGCCGCAAGACCGTCCGCGCGCATGACTTCCTGATCATGTAGTTCGTTTGCAAGCGCGAAGCGCGCTGATTCGGTGAACGTCCGAGCGGCCGACGTGGGGCCGAAGACACAGACGACAACGCGCTTTCGGGCGGTCGGGAGTCTGGCCTACACTTGTCGCAAGTGACGACTGGGGCTCCGATCTACCTGGTCTCTGCTTGTTCGTCGGGCGAGGAGTTCGTCGCGGCCTTCCGTCGCTATGCGGATCGGAACGGGCTGTTCATCCCGATGGCCGACCCGATCCCCGTCGGGAAGAAGGGCCACTTCGCGCTGACGCTGGCGGACGGCGGCGTGATGGTGTCCGGCGAGGCGGAGATCATCAGCTCGGCGAAGACGCCGTCGGTGCTGCACGGGCGCGTCGGGATGACGCTGCGGTTCGCGGACCTCGACGCGGAGAGCAAGACCGTGCTCGTCGAGCTCGAGAAGGCGCGGCTGTCGATGCGGCCGCCGCCGCCGAGCGTGCCGCCGCGCCCCGCGGTGATCCCGGCGGAGCCGCGGCCGCAGCCGCCGACGCTCGGCGGCCGGATCGACGCGATGAACGCGCTCGCCGAGTGCGTGGCGATCGGCGACGTCGACGCGATGCCGGTGGTCGAGAAGCTGCCGCCGAAGGCCGGTCCGAAGTTCGTGGTGCCGACGATCCCCGTCGGTGGTGGGATGCCCGCGCGGACGAAGTCGGCGAGCACGCCGCCGCCCGCTGCTGCGGCGCCGCCTGCGGACAAGGGCGCCGCGTCGGAGCGCACCGGCGCGCGCCCCCCGATCCCCTCGACGATCCCGCCGCCGCTGCGCGCGCCGGTCCCCGTCCCCGCGGACACCGCTCCCGACGGCCCGCCTCCGGCCTTTCGCGCCGCCGACACCAACCCCGACGCACCCCCGAAGGCCTTCCGCGCCGCCGACACCACCGTCGACACACCCCCTCCGCGCGGCCCCGACACGTCTCCCGACGTCACGGCGGCGGCGAAGGCCGCGACCGGCGCCGTCGCTCGCTCGACCGAGCCACCGCCGAAGGATGCGAAGGCCGCCGTCGCCGCGCTCGTCCGCGACGTCGCGGCGCGCGCGACCCCACCCGCGGGCACGCCGCGCCCCGCCGGCACCGCGACCCCACCCGCCGGCACCGCGCGTCCCGGCGGCACCGCGACGCCACCCGCCGGCACGCCCGGCGGCACCGCGCGTGCGACGACGGCTCCCGACTCGACGTCCGGGCCGGCCGCGGCGCAGTCGCCTGGTGCGCCGCGATCGCCGGCGCAGACGACGCCAGCGGCGGGGACGGCGCGTCCCGCCGGTGCGGCGATGCGGCCGGCGGCGGGGACGGAGCCGCCGGCGACGACGATGCGCCCGCCTCCGCCGACGATCCCCGACGGCGCGGGGCTACGCGCGCCGGTGGGCCGCGGGCGCCCGGTCCTCGACGACGATGATGCCGACGAGGCCACGGGTGTCGTGAGCGTGCCGGAGAAGGCGCGCCCCGCGCCGAGCGATGCCGAGCAGCGCGGTGGGCCGCGCGCGAACGGCACCGGCGCGAACCGGCCGGTGCGCGACTCCGAGCAGACCGGCGTCGTCGCGCCGCCCCAGGCCGACGATGATGCAGACGTCGACTCGGCCGACGACGACGAGGCGGTGCGCGACTCGGATCCGACCGGCATCGTCGTCCTGCCCGAGGCGCGCGACTCCGAGCAGACGGGTGTCGTCGACATCCCCGACGCTCCGGCCGAGGCTCCGGTGCCGCAGGCTCCGGAGGCGAGCTTCGCGCGTCGCCCGGCGCGCGACTCCGAGGAGACGGGCATCGTCGGCGTCCCCGAGGAGCGACCGCGGCTCGCCGTCACGATGCTGGCGGAGCGCCCTCCCGACGACGACACCGACGCCGCGATCGCGATCAACCGCTCGCCCACGCACGAGGTCCTGGTCTCCAGCTCCCGCTCACCGTCGGCGGCTCCGCCCGCCCCTGCGCCCGCGCCGCCCCCGAAAAACAGCGGGGCGGCGCTCGCGGCGAAGCTCGCCGCGGCGTCGGCGCCGCCGCCGACGCGGCCGACGGATGTGGCGCTCGCGGTGACGCAGGTCGGCCCGCCGCCGACGCCGCCGGTGGCGCCGACGTCGTCGATCGCGCCGGCGCTCGCGCCGACGGCCGCGATCCCGGCGGTCGCCGCGGACGAGGGATCGGGGCCGATGCTCGATCCGCTGCACGATCCGACGACGGGTCGGCGCACGGCCCCGGCGGCGGCGACCGTGCCGGCGACCGTGCCGGCGACGGCGCGCGCCGCGACGCGCGAGGACCCGACCATCCCGATGAGCCGCGACCGCGTCGAGGCGGCGATCGCCGAGATGGGCGGCCACGAGAAGCGGCCCGAGCTCGGGCGCGGCATCGTCGTGCCGCAGAAGCGCGCGGCGTCGGTGATCGAGCTCGAGCTCGGCGACGCCGGTGTGTCGATGTCCGACGACAACACCGACCTCGAGGTGCCCGACCTCGTGCTCGGCGCGGCCGGCACGACGTCGAAGCCGGAGCGCAAGCCGCTCGTCGTCGAGGACGTGCCGCTCGGCGCGCCGGGGCGCGGCAAGTCCTCGGCGCGCGCGCCCGCGGCGACCCCACCGCCCGTGCCCGTGGCGCGGCCGGCGACGCCGTCGGCGCCGCTGCCCGCCGTCGTCGAGGCACGCCAGCGCGGCGCCGTGCCCACCATCGACGAGGCACGCCAGCGCGGCGCCGTGCCCACCATCGACGAGGCACGCCAGCGCGGCGCCGTGCCCACCGTCGACGAGGCACGCCAGCGCGGCGCCGTGCCCACCGTCGACGAGCCGCCGCCGCCCGCCGTCCCGCGCCGCGGCGAGACCGTGCTCGGCGTCGGCGAGCGCGGGCCCGCGCCGGCGACGCCGCAGGCGAAGTCGACGCCGACGCCGGCGGCGCCGCTGCCGGTCGTGCGCACACCGGCGCAGGAGATCGCGCGCGTCTCCGACGTCGAGATCGACGAGCCGACCGACCTCACCGACATCCCGGTCGCGCCGCCGGCGGCCGCCTCCGACGAGCGCGGCACGCGCGAGCCGCGGCGCACCGTCATCGGCATCCCCATCAGCCGGTCGGGCGAGCACATCGTCCCCGCCCTGCCCGTCGCCGAGCCACGCGCGACCGTCGTGATGTCCCAGCAGGAACCGGCGGCCGGCATCGTCGGGCCGGCGAGCGTCGACGCGCACGCCGCCACGATCCCGCCCGAGTCGGCCTTCTCGGCGCCGCCGGCCGACGACGACGCACCGGCACCGCCGCCCCGCGCGCGCCGCGCCGCGCCCCCGATCGACGACGAGGCACCGGCACTCCGCCGCGCCGCGACTCCGGCCGACGACGAGGTCGCGCCACCGCCGCGGCCCGCCCGCGCCGCCGACACGAGCTCCGACGCGCTGCCCGAGGCGACACCCGATGCAGCGGCCGATGCGACGTCCGACGACGACGAGCCGGCACCGCCGCCACCACCGCCGCGCCGCAACACGCCGCCACCCGTCGCCGCGACGCCGCCGGTCGCCGCGACGCCGCCGCCGGTGCGCAACACGCCGCCGCCCGTCGCCGCCGCGGCGCCGCCCGTCGGCGCGGCACCGCCGCCCGGCGATCCGGTCGTGCAGCGGCGGCCGTCGCTGCCGACGGGCGACTGGACGATCTCGCTCGACGAGAACGCTCCCGACGGCTGGAGCGAGCCGTCGAAGCCGTCCGTGATCGTCGAGGCCCTCGAGCCGCAGAAGCCGAAGGTCATCCCGGCGTCGACGGTGCTGGCCGCGTCGACCTCGGCGGTGCCCGTGCTCGGCGCGCGGTCGCCGAGCGATGCCGAGCGCAAGCGCGGCTGGTCGTCCGGCCCGACGATGGAGCGCAACGAGCCGGAGCGGCCGCGCGCGAAGGAGGTCGTCGTCGACGAGCCGAAGGTGCAGATCGATCCGACGCTGATCGAGCCGCTGCAGCCGATGCCCGCCGACGACGAGCCCGACGCGAGCAGCAGCGCCCCGCAGCTCGCGACCGGCGCGGCGACCGGCGCGGCGCCCGACCCGGTCCCGCCGCCGCCGGCGCCGTCCCCACCGGCGCCGCCACTGCCGGCGCCGCCACTGCCGGCGCCGCTCTCGCCGCGCATGGCCCCCGGCGCGGTGCCGGGCGGCTACGCCACGCCGGTCGCCGGGTATCCGGCGGTCCCGCCCCCCGGCTTCGCGATCGATCCGAACGCCTCGCTGCCGAGGCGCCTCCCGCCGGACCTGCACGCGCCACCCACGATCACCGACGACCGCCACCGGCGGCGCCGGATCGTCGTGATCGCGGCGAGCGCGGCGTTCGTGGTGATCGTCGGCGTGATCCTGCTGATCGTCTTCGGCGGCGGCGGCGGCGGCGGCGGAGGCAACAGCCACGACGACAAGGACTCGCCCGCGCCGGCGAAGCAGGCGACCGCGCCCGACCCGCGGCCGTCCCAGGACAAGCCCGATGCCGCGGCGGCGATCACCGACGACAAGAGGGACGAGAGGACGGCCGACAAGAAGGAGGAGAACGAGAAGAAGAAGAACGACCCGGTCGCACCGCCGGCGCCGTCCGACGAGCCACCGGCGCAGTGCTTCGCGGATCTCTCGAGCGTCCCCGCGGGCGCCGAGATCGTGATGACGAGCGACGGCTCCGTCGTCGGGGCGACGCCGGCGAAGCTGCCGCTGCCGTGCGGCGAGACCGTGAAGCTCACGTTCCGCAAGAAGGGCTACCCGAACGTCGACCGCGAGGTCATGCCGAAGGAGAGCTCGCCCAAGGTGAACGTCGTGTTCCAGAAGCCGACGTTCGTCGTGAAGGTGACGTCGTCGCCGACGGGCGCGGCCGTCAGCGCGAACGGCAAGGCCGCCGGCGTCACGCCGACGACGGTGCGGCTGCCCGCGTTCGAGGCGTCGACGCTCACGTTCACCAAGCCGGGCTACCAGCCCCAGACGCAGACCGTGACGCCGAAGGCGAACAACGGCGGCGTCAGCGCCACGCTGAAGGTTCAGCCGCGCAAGCCGCGCTGACTCACGGCTGCGCGAGCCCGAGGTCGGCGACGCCCTCGCGCACGCGCTTCATGAACGCCGGCCCCGGGTCGGGCTTGTCGGCGAAGTACTTCGGCTCGCGCTCCCGGTAGTACGGGTGCTTCACGAGCTTGCCGACCTCGTGGTGCCCCATCAGGTGCGTGATCCCGTACGCGCTCGCCAGGTAGCGCACGAGCGCGACGTTCGCCGCGACCTGCGCCTCCGTCAGCGGATGCTTGCTCCTCGCCCCGAGGTCGCCGTCGCCCGCATTCTCGATCCCGATCGAGATGTGGTTGAGCCCGATGCAGTGACGCGCGAACCGCGTCTCCGGCTGCAGCCGGTAGATCGTGCCGTCGCGATCGATCACGTAGTGCGACGACACGTTCACCGCCCCCGCCGCCGCCAGCTCGGCGCGCTCCGCCTCGATCCGGATGTTGTCGAAGTACGTGCGCGTGCTCTTCGCCGTCGCGCCCGCCGTGTAGTGCAGCACGATCACCTTCGGCTCGATCGCCACATCCTTCGCATCCGCATCGCTGTGCCGCGTGCGATACGCCAGCGTCAGCTTCTCGCGCTCCGCGTTCCACACCATCGGCGCATCCACGATCGCCGGCGCCGACACCACCGCCATCGCCGCATCGACGGGCGGCTCGACGGGCGCCGCGGCATCCGCCGCTACCGCCACCACCACCGGCGCCGGCGGCGCCGACCCGCGCGCCGGCTCCTCCGGCCGCTTCTGCGAGCACGCGATCACGAGGACGAGGCACGGCAACAGGCGCACGCCGCGGTCGTAGCACACGCCCCCGCGAAGCTACGAGCTGCCCGGTCCTGGGTCGGTCGGATCCGTCGGCGCTCCCAGACGGCTGGCGATCAGGGTGTGGAGCCCGCGGATCTCGCTGCGCAACGCCCCCAGCTCGACGGTCATCGCCGCGATCCTGCGCTCCACGTCGTCCGTGTTGTCCGCCATCATCTGGTCCACGAACACGGCGTTGCCGAGGGAGAGCCCGAGGATGCCGCCGACGAGCACCGCGACCCCGAAGTAGATCCGCGCGAACACGCCCCAGCCCTCGGAGGCCCCGGCCGCGATCGCATCCGGGATGTCGTTCCAGCCCTCGATCGTGAAGATCCGGAACATCGAGTAACAGGCGCGCAAGGGGTCGCCGAAGTACTCCGGCGAGTCGGCGGCGAACAGCGCCTGCCCTCCCATCGCGAAGATGAAGTTGACGATCGCGATCGCGAGGAACACGCCCACCGAGGCGCGGATGGCGCGGCGGATGCCGGCGGCGAGGTGCTGGTGATCCGGGATGAACCGCAGCAGGCGGAACAGCCGGAACAGGCGCGTGAGGCGCAGCACCGGCACGCCGAGGAACACGCTGGTGTCCGCGGTGGGCGCCGCGAGCACCGGCATCGACATCAGCACGACGAGCAGATCGAACCGGTTCCAGTTGTTCCGCCAGTACTCGCGCCAGCCGACCAGCCGGATCTTGACGGCCTGCTCGACGGCGAAGTACGTGACGACGGCCAGATCGACCGTCATCCACCACTGGTGCGCGTTCGACCCCGGCGTCGTGAAGCCATGCGCGAACACGGCGATGGTGCTGACGATGATCCCGGCCACGACCACCGGCTCGGCCACGAATGCGCGCAAGAACCGCATGTCTTCCTCGACCCCATCTTGTCGGACGTCACGCCATCCGCGAAAGGTGCCGCCGCGTGTTTGCGCGGTGCGTTCGAGCTGGGGACGCGCAGATCGCCATGACACCGGGGCGTCATGGCTGTCCGCTTGCCGGACAGAGCCCTACTTCCAGAACGCGCGGCCGGGCTTGCGTGGGGTGGCGCCGGTGGCGAGTGCGGAGAGCTCGCCGGCGATGACGAGGGCCTCGGCGGCGAGCGGGGTCGTGCCGGCGAGGGCGGCGGCGAGGCGGTTCGTCAGGGCCTCGACGGCCAGGGCCAGGTCCTCGAGGTCGCCGACGGAGCGGACGTCCTCGATCCACTGCGCGAGGCGCACGCGCAGGAGCCGGATGGCGTTCGCGTCGGCGGCCCCACGTGCGTGGGCCTCGAGCTCGCGGGCGAGGGTCGCGAGGCTGGCGTGGTACGGCCGCACCGGCGGGGCCGCGGCGTCGTCGTGGCGCGCGCGGGCGTCCTTCGACATCGCCCGGCCCTCGGCCTCGACCTTCAGCTCGCGCACCTCGCGCTTGACCTTCCTCGGCATCATCGGAGCGCCCCGCGGCGGGCCGAGCAGCGTGTCCTCGTCGGACATGTCCGCGGCCTCCTCCGCGCGCCGCGCCCGCTCCATCGGCTCCTGCGGCGCCATGCCGCCGGCCTGCGCCATCGGGCCCGCGAAGCTCGGCGCCGCGGGGGGAGGCGGAGGCGCCATCGAGGCCGCGGGGCGCGACATCGACGGCGACATCGGCGCCGGAGCGCGCGGCATCGGCGGCGCGCCCAGGTTGCCGCCGCCGCCGCCGAGGACGCTGCTCGCGGAGGCGCTCCCCCAGCCGGCCGGCGTCTCGACCGGCTGCACGACCTGGCGGAGCCCGCCGCCCGGGTTGACGACGGCGGCGCGGTCGACGGCGAGGAACGCCGTGAAGCGCGACAGCACGCCGAACTGCTTCGACAGGGTCACGATCTCGGACTCGAGGCCGCCGCGCTCGCCGGCGGCGTAGCGGTCCTCGCGGTCGCGGATCGCGGCGCGCGCCCAGCACGCGGCGAGCCACGTGGGCCGGTCGACGACGCCGGCGGGCGCGGGCGGGGCCGCGTCGCGCCGCACCGGCAGGCGCAGCGCCTCGCCGAGGCTCGTGCCGAGCACGTCGATCGCCGCCGCCGCCGGCGCGCGCCCGCGGTACCGGCCGAGGATCGCGACCGGCGCGCCCGCGTACACGTCGGGCAGCTTCGCCGGCGCCGTCAGCGCCGCGTCGACGTCGAGGTCGAGGCCGCGCAGCGCGAGCTCCGTCGCGATCGGCGTGCCGATGCGGCGGTGCACCTTCGCCATCACGGCGTCGAGCCGGTCCTCCGACTCGACGAGCTCGCACAGGCCGCCGCCCGCGCCCGCGAGGCGGCGCAGGAACGCCGCGTTCACCGCCTGATCGATGCCGAGCGTGAACATGCGCACGTTGCGCAGGTGGGCGCCGAGCTCGCGCAGGATGTGATCCTCGTTGCCCACCTGCCCGTCCGTCACGAGCACGACGACGCGCTCGCGGTCGTCGTGGCCGCCGGCGAGCATGCCGACGGCGCGGCGCAGCGGCTCCGCCATCTCGGTGCCGCCGCGCGCGTCGACCTTCGCGAGCGCCTCGACGGCGCGGTAGCGGTTGCGATCCGTCGCGTCGACGAGGCCGTGCTCCGGCATCACGTCGACGACGTCGTCGAATGCGATCGCGCAGAACCGATCGCGCGACGTCAGCGTGTCGATCATCCGCGCCGCCGCGCGCCGCGCCGCCACCATCTTCCACCCGCCCATCGAGCCCGAGCGATCGATCACGAACACCACGTCGCGCGGCTTCGCGGCGACGGACGTCGTGCTCGGCGGCACGAGCGTCAGGAGGAACGTGCCGGCGCGCCCGTCGGGATCGTCGGCGCACACGAGCTGGCTGCGCAGCGCCGCGCCGTCGACGCGCCAGCGCAGGAGGAAGTCGCGATCGAGGCGCTCGCCCGGGTGCACCTCGACGACGTGCGCGTCGCGGTGCACGGTCGTGACGGCGTGCAGGCTCGACGCGACCTCGCGCACGCCGTGATCGGCGAGCGCGACGCGCAGCCCGAGCCGCACCGGGTTCGGGCAGCCGGGGAGCCGCACCGGCGGCGAGATGCGCGACGCATCCGGCACCAGGTTCGTATCGCCGGCGACGCCCAGGCCGGCCTGCTCGCCCCCGAGCCCCGCGCCCGGGATGTAGCGCGGCGCGACGACGAGCGGAAAGCGAAAGGTCACCTCGCCGTCGTCGACGGGGAGCGGCCCCACCATCGACAGGCGCACGGTCGCCGCCTCGCCCGGCAGGAGGTTGCCGACGCGCAGCGTGAACACGCCGGGGCGCTCCTCCTCGGTGATCGCGGCGCGGTGACCGCGCGCGATCGCCTCGTCGTACTGCTCGCGGGCCGCGCCGCGCTCCTCGACGACGCCCTCGACGACGCGCCCCGCGACCTCCATGCGGAAGCGGTGCACCGCCGCGCGATCCGGCAGCGGGAAGATGTACGTCGCCTCGATCGCCGTGCCCGTCGTGTTGACGAACGTCTGCGCCAGCTCGACGGACGCGATCGTCCCCGCGACGCGCGCATCGACGTCCATCGCCACGAGCGGCAACAGGCCGCGCGCCGTGCGCAGCGCGCCGAAGCCGGCGTCGCCGTCGGGTCCGCGCGCGTGGGTGCGGGCGATGACCGCCACCTCCTCGTCCGTCATCAGTACCATCATCAGTGCGGTCATCGTGATTCTCCTTCGTTCGTGTGCTCTGGGGGCGTCCCGTGATCGGTCAGGTCGAACCGACGACGTGTCAGCTCGATGAGGGGGCCGGCGCTCGCGCGAAGCGCGCGAACGTCGTCCTGGGTAAGCGTGAGGCCGCCGCCGGGCACCGCGATCGCGACGCGGATGCCAGGCGCGAGCTCGATCTGGATCTCGAGCGGCTCGACGGGCGGCGCGGCGGGCGGCTCGACGGACTCGGGCGCCGCGAGCTCGCCGGGTGCGGCGCGCCAGAAGTCGGCGCGGGCCGGGCGCGGTGACGGCGGCGGCGGCGGTGACGGCGCGGCGGCGGTGAGCGCCACGCCCGCCATGCGGGACAGGGTCGCGTCGTCGAGCGACGGCCACAGCGCCTGGATGTCGGCGAGGCTCGAGCCCGTCGTCTGCAGGCGCTTGATCGCGACCACCTGCGCGAGGTGGCGGCGCCCGTACAGCGCCGTGCGGCCGCGCATCGCGATCGGGCGGTCGAGCAGGCCGATCGTCCCGTAGTAACGGATCGTCCGCTCGTCGGGGACCGCGCGGACCTGTCCGTTCTTCGGCGCCGGCAGCGCCGCGATGCGCGTCGCCGCTTCGCTCGTCAGCTCGGCCAGGGTCCAGCGTTCGTCCACGAGCTCATATCTAACACTGTATCTAACACTGTCAAATCAGATCGCAGAACTCAGCGAAACTCCTGGAAGAACGTTTCGTTACCATCCCCTCGCACGCAACCACGTCGTCTCCAGGGGTTGCGCTGGCATGGACCGTGGAAAGATGGCTCCACCGTGGAGCGCATCCTGATCGTCGACGACGACCGATCGATCCGCAGGACCCTCGAGAAGTTCCTCGGCGGCGAGGGCTACGAGGTGTCGACGGCGGGCGATGCGCCGGGTGCGATCGCGAGCGCCGACGGTTGCGACGTCATGCTGCTCGACCTCGGCCTGCCCGGCGGCAGCGGGTTCGACGTGCTGACCGCGCTCGCCGACCGGCCGCGCCCGCCCGCCGTCGTGGTCGTGACCGCGCGCGACGACATGCAGTCGACCGTGAAGGCCGTGCAGCTCGGCGCGCACGAGTACCTCGTGAAGCCGGTCGACATCGATCGCCTGCGCGCCGTCGTGAAGGGCGCCGTCGAGAGCCGGCGCACGCGCGATCAGCTCGAGGAGCTGGTGTCGCGCGACCGCCAGGTCCCGCAGGTCGGCGACATCCTCGGCAAGAGCCCGAAGATCCGCGACGTGTGGAAGCAGATCGGCGCCGTCTCGACGACGCGCGCCCCCGTGCTGATCATCGGCGAGTCGGGGACCGGCAAGGAGCTCGTCGCGAAGGCGATCCACACGGCCGGCCTCGCGCGCGCGAGCGAGCACCGCGACCGGCCGTTCGTCGCCGTGAACTGCACCGCGCTCGCGCCGGGCGTGCTCGAGAGCGAGCTGTTCGGGCACGTGAAGGGCGCGTTCACCGGCGCCGTCGCCGACCGCCCCGGGCGCTTCGAGCTCGCGGCGCGCGGCACGATCTTCCTCGACGAGATCGCGGAGATCCCGCTCGAGCTGCAGGCGAAGCTGCTGCGCGTGCTGCAGGAGCGCACGTTCGAGCGCGTCGGCGATGCGAAGGTGCTGACGCTCGACGCGCGCGTGATCGCGGCGACGCACCGCGACCTGCCGGCGATGGTCGCGAAGGGCACGTTCCGCGAGGACCTGTTCTACCGGCTGCGCGTCGTCGAGATCGCGCTCCCCCCGCTGCGCGACCGCGCGGGGGACATCCCGGTGCTCGTCGAGGGGCTGCTCGCGAAGATCAACCGCGACCTCGACAAGGACGTCCGCTACGTCACGCCGGCGGCGCTCGCGCGCCTGCAGGCGTACGCGTGGCCCGGCAACGTGCGCGAGCTCGAGAACATGCTGACGCGCGCGCTCGTGCTCGCGAAGTCGGACGTCCTCGACGAGACCCTGCTCCCGATCGGCGCCGCCGCCCCCGCGGGCGACCCGGTCGCCGCCGTCGGTGCCGAGGCCGACGCCGAAGGCGCGCTGCCGACGCTGCGCGAGATCGAGCGCCGCCACGTCATCCGCGTCCTCGCCCACACCGAGTGGAACAAGCGCCGCGCGTGCGCGATCCTCGACATCAGCCGCCCGACGCTCGACCGCAAGATCGAGGAGTTCGGCCTGCGGCGCGGCGGCGACGACGCCGCCGACCCGGCGGGGAAGCCGTGACGGCGGAGGCCGCGTGAACGCGGGGCTCCTGCCGCTGGTGATCTCGACGATCGGCGTCGCGTACGCCGTGCTCGTGCTGCGCGGCGGGACGCGCCGGGACAACGTCGCGTTCGGCGTGCTCGCGCTCGTCGACGCGATGATGACCGCGTGGCGCGGGATCAACGTCATCACCGGCGGATCGATCATCTCGACCGGCGTGCTCGTGCCGTGCACGATCGGGACGATCCTCCTCGCGATCCTGACGATGGAGTTCGCGTACGCGTTCCCCGGGCGGCGCGGGATGCCGTGGACGTGGCGCGTGCCGCTGCTCGCGTGGGCGGCCCTCGCCCTCGCGCTCGCGGCGGTGGCGCCGATGAAGCACGAGGCCGAGACGCCGGCCGTGCAGTTCGCGTTCTTCCTCCCCGCGGAGCTTGCGATCTTCGTGCTGATCGGGCGCGCGTGGCGCCTCACCGGCGCGCGCGATGCGCGGATCGTGCTCGCGGCGCTCGCGTTCCGCTGGGCGTTCGGCATCGTGGCGTACTCGATCGCGCCGCGCGTCGGCGGGTTCGAGGCCGCCGTGTGGGCGGAGACCACGTTCGCGACGATGGTGACGTTCGTCGTGATCGGGACGGCCGTGCTCCGCACCGAGCTGTTCTCGATCCGCTCGTCGGCGGCGGAGGCGACGACGGTCGCGGCGATCGCGCTCGTCGTGGTGCTCGGCGGCGGCGCGTCGGTGTGGGTCGTCGAGACGTACGTCGCCGAGGGCACGCTGCGGCACGCGCTGCTCGTCGGTGCGACGCTCGTGCCGCTCGCGCTCGCGGCGATCGGCTCGGCGCTGTATCCGCGCGTCGAGCGCCGCGTGCTCGCGAACTTCGACGAGCGCCGCGCGCGCCGCCTCCACGTGCAGGGCGATCCGCTGCCGACCGACGCGGCCGGCGCGATCGCCGAGGCGACGCAGCGAATCGCCGCGATCGCCGACGGCGGCGACGTGCGCTGGGTGCCGGTGACGAACCTCGACCCGGCGCTCGCCGAGGAGATGCGCGACGGTGCGCCGCGGCGGCAGGAGCAGCCCGCGTGCTTCCTCGTGCCCGCGCTCGGCGCCGAGCGCACGCTCGTCGGTGCCTTCTCCATCGCGAACGGGCTCGTCGACCGCGACACCTACCTGGTCGCGCGCGACCTCGCCGCGCGCATCGCCCTCGTCGTCGAGCGCGCCGCCGCCGTGTCCGCGCTCGAGGACGCGCGCCGGCTCGCGGCGCTCGGCCAGTTCGCCGCCGCGATCGCGCACGACATCCGCACCCCGCTCACGTCGATCTCGCTGAACGTGCAGATCCTGCGGCGCAAGCTGCAGCTCTCCGACGACGACCGCGAGCACCTCGACATCGCCCTCGAGGAGCTCGCGCGCCTCGACAAGTCGGTCGCCGAGATCCTCGACTTCGCGAAGCCGGTGAAGCTCGCCGCCGAGGCGATCGACGTCGGCGAGCTCATCGAGACCGCCGCGCGCAACCTCGTGCCCGTGCTGTCGGAGCGCGGCGTCGAGCTCGAGACGGGCGCCCTCGCCGCCCCGGCCCCGCTCACCGTGCAGGGCGACCGCCAGCGCCTGCGCCAGGTCCTCACGAACCTCGTCGGCAACGCCGCCGAGGCGTCCCGGCCCGGCGCGAAGGTCACGCTGCGCGCCGTCGCCTCCGCCGACCGCACCGTCGCGATCGAGGTCGAGGCCCGCGGCCGCCGCATCGGCGCCGACGACCTGCCCCACATCTTCGAGCCGTTCTACACGACGCGCCCCGACGGCACCGGCCTCGGCCTCGCGATCTGCCACAAGGTCGTGCGCGCCCACGG
The DNA here is from genome assembly GCA_019637375.1 of Deltaproteobacteria bacterium. Classification (GTDB taxonomy): domain Bacteria; phylum Myxococcota_A; class Polyangia; order Haliangiales; family Haliangiaceae; genus JABFXX01. Next base: position 16,070 of record JAHBVW010000091.1, read on the forward strand.
CGGCGACATCCGCGTGCGCTCCACCGTCGGCGAGGGCTCGACCTTCACCGTCGTCCTGCCCGCGGCGTAGGATCGGGCGATGCGAGGTGCGAGATGACCGAGGTACCGGCGTGGCTGCGCGGTGCCTGGCGCAGGGATGCGCTGCACGAGGGCGGGCGGGTCGACACGAGCGTGGGCGTGTTCTACGTGCAGACGCCGCAGATGTTCGGCGATGTCCGCGTTCCGGACGACCGCCCGCGCTTTCCGTATGCGATGGGGCTCGACGAGCTGTCCGACGACGAGCTGCGCCTGCTCGCGCGCCAGAAGGGCTTCGCCGGGCACACCACGTACGCCGGCGGCATCGTCACCTGGCACCGCGAGCTCGACTACCAGCCGCCGACGGGCGAGCGCGACGAGGGGCGCGTCGACCTCCGCGGACGCGCGATGCGCGAGGTCGCGCTCGACGACAGCTACGCCGAGGACTGGTGGCGGTTCTCCACCGGCGAGGGCGCCTTCCTCGTGCGGGAGCAGCGGAGCGCCGCGGGCCGCCTCGAGCAGCTGTTCCTCCTCGCGGGCGATCACTTCATCTACGCGCGCAACCGCGCGATCGATCTCCCCGCCGCACCGTCGCTCGATCACCTCGTGCGCGACGCGACCCGCGACCACGCCCTCGCCTACCTCGACTGCGAGGTCTCGTACGGCCTCGCGCGCGGCGCGCGCCACCCGTGGGAGATCCTCCGCTCCACCCTCCCCTGGCGCGAGGGGACGCGCCTCGACGTGCGCGCGCTGCCGCCGGCCGTCGTCGTCGACACGCTCGATCCCGCCGACCGCGGCGCCCTCGTTCCGGAGGCGTAACGGTCCATCGCGGGGTAACGGAGTATTACTTCGTTACCCTGCGCAACCGCGCGAAACCGCAGACGCTCCGGGCGGCACGAGGGGTGCTGTACCGCGCGGGGCATGTGGAACCTGGCTCGCAAGCTCCTCCTGCACGACCGCCTGCGGTTCGCGGTCGCGATCGCCGGCGTGTCCGTGTCGGTCATGCTCGTGCTGGTACAGGTCGGCCTGTACTTCGGCTTCATGGACACCGCGTCGTCGCTGATCGACGCGAGCCGCGCCGACCTGTGGGTCGGCAAGAAGGGCAACGAGTCGTTCGAGTTCGCCACCCCGTTCGACGAGCGCGCGTTCTACAAGGTCGCCTCGGTCCGGGGCGTCAGGCGCACCGAGCGCGTGCTGATGAACTTCGCGCAGTTCAAGCTCGCCGACGGCGGTGACCTCGGCGTCCAGGTCGTCGGCATCGAGACCGTCCCGACCGAGAAGTCGCTGCTCGCGCCGTGGAACGTCGTCGACGGCGACGCGCGCCGCCTGTCCGAGCCGGGGGCGATCGTGATCGATCGCAGCGAGTACGCAAAGCTCAAGATCGATCGCGTCGGTCACCAGACCGAGCTCTCCGGCGTGCACGCCGAGGTCGTGGCGATGACGTCGGGCATCCGCTCCTTCACGACGTCCCCGATCGTGTTCGCCGACATGCGCACGGCGCGCAGCTTCCTGCCGCAGGTCGGCGGCGAGGCCGTCACGTACGTGCTCGTCCAGGTCGAGCCGGGCGAGGACGTCGACGAGGTGAAGGCGCGCATCAACGCGCTGCCGCACCTCGCCGCGTACACGACGAAGGAGATGTCGGACCGCACGCGCTCGTACTGGTCGAGCCGCACCGGCGTCGGCGCCGGCTTCTTCACCACCGCCGTGCTCGGCATCATCGTCGGGTTCGTCGTCGTCGGGCAGATCCTGTACAGCGGCACGCTGCAGTACATCCGCGAGTACGGGACGCTGAAGGCGATGGGCGCGCGCAACAGCGCCGTCGTCAAGGTCATCCTGTCGCAGGCGATGATCTCCGCGGCGCTCGGGTTCGTCGTCGGCGGCGTGATGGCCGTCGGCATGAAGAAGGCGATGGCGGGCGCGAACCTCACGGTCGCGCTGACGCCGGAGCTGTACGGCGCGACGGCGGTGATCACCGCGGTGATGTGCTCGTTCGCCGCGCTCCTGTCGATCGTCAAGGTCCTCCGCCTCGACCCCGCCTCCGTGTTCAAGACCTAGCAGGAGCCCACCATGATCTCCGCACTCGCGCTCGCTGAATCGCTGCCGTCGATGGGCAAGGCCCCGGACGTGCTCGCGCGCCTCGTCCACGTCGGCAAGATCTACGGTGCGGGCGAGCACGCCGTCGCCGCGCTGTCGAACGCGTCGCTCGACATCCGCGCCGGCGAGGTCACGCTGATCGAGGGGCCGAGCGGCTCGGGCAAGACGACGCTGATCTCGATCCTGGGCCTCCTGCTCACGCCGACCTCCGGCGAGATCTGGCTCGAGGGTCGCAACGTCGCGGGCCTCGGCGAGCGGGCGCTGCCGCCGCTGCGCGCGCGCAACTTCGGCTTCGTGTTCCAGGGCTTCAACCTGTTCCCGGCGCTGAGCGCGCTCGAGAACGTGGCGATGGCGATCCAGATGAAGGACCCGAAGTTCAAGAAGCCGCGCGACGAGGCCAGGCGCCTGCTCGAGCTCGTCGGGCTCGGCCCGCGCATGCACCACCTGCCGGCGGATCTGTCGGGCGGCCAGAAGCAGCGCGTCGCGATCGCGCGCGCGCTCGGCGGCAACCCGCCGATCCTCGTCGGCGACGAGCCGACGGCGGCCCTCGACACGAAGACCGCGCTGTCGGTGATGGAGCTCCTGCGCGAGCTCGCGAGCGAGCGCGGCCGCGCCGTCGTCGTCGTCACCCACGATCCCCGCCTCGAGCGCTTCGCCGACCGCGTCGTGCGCGTCGAGGACGGCCTCATCCAGTCCATCTCCTCTCCCTCGGCAACCGCGTCCCACTAGGAGCTCCCGATGACCAAGCTGCGCTACTTCCTCCTCGCCCTGCCGCTCGCGGGCGGCGTCTATCTGTGGGCCGGGCACAAGACGCCCTCCGCGTCGGCCGCCGAGTCGTCGTCGGCCGAGCACGCGGTGGCGCGCCCGCCGACGCTCATCGCGCCGGGCCGCGTCGAGCCGGCGCGCGACCCCGTGCAGCTCGCGTTCGAGGCGCAGGGCCGGATCTCGGAGCTGCTCGTCGACGAGGGCGACGCCGTGACGGCCGGGCAACCGGTCGCGCGCCTCGACGACCGCATGGCGAAGGCGCGCGTCGCCGCCGCCGAGGCCGCGCTCGCGCAGGCGAAGGCGCGCCACGCCCTCGCGCTGAACGGCCCGCGCCGCGAGGACCTCGACGCGGCCCGGGCCGAGGTCGCCGCCGCCGAGGCCGCCGCCGCGCACCGCGGCGCCGAGCAGGCGCGCAGCGAGCAGCTCGGCAAGGCCGGCGCGGTCGCCACGTCGGTCGTAGACGCCGACGGCGCGGCGGCCCGCGTCGCCACCGCGCAGGCCGGCGCGGCCGCGGCGCGCCTGCGCTCGCTGGCGCGGGGCACGCGCCTCGAGGTGATCCAGGAGGCGGCCGCCGCGATCCAGCTCGCCACCGCCGAGCTCGACGCCGCGCGCGTCGCGCTCGACCAGCACACGCTGCGCGCGCCCGCCGCGGGCCTCGTGCTGCGGCGCACCGCCGAGGTCGGGCAGCTCGTCACGCTGATGACGCCCAGGCCCGTCGCCACGATCGCCGACGTCACCCGGCTCGAGGTGCGCGCGGAGGTCGACGAGGTCGACGTCGCCGCGATCCGGGTCGGCCAGAAGGCGTTCGCCACCGCCGACGCGTTCGGCGACCGCAAGTTCCCGGTGACGGTCGCGCGCCTCACGCACGAGCTCGGCCGCAAGACCGTGCGCGACGACGACCCGCGCGCCCGCGTCGACACCCGCGTGCTCGAGGTGATGGTGAAGTTCGACGCCGTCCCCGACGTCGCGCTGCCGATCGGCCTGCGCATGCAGGTCCACCTCGGCACGTAGTCAGCCGTGGAGCTTGGTGAGGTAGCGCTCGGCCTCGGTGCGCAGGGCCTCGGCGAGGAGGCGGAACTCGCGGAGGCGGGCGGACGAGGTGCGCCAGGCGAGGCCGATCGTGCGGCCGGGCGCCGGCGTGGCGAAGCGCGCGAGGCCGATCGGGCCGCGCGTGCGCCCGACGAGCGCGGCGGCGGCCGCCTCGGGGAGGAGCGTGACGCCGAGGCCGCCGGCGACCATCTGCACGAGCGTCGGGAGGCTGGTGCCGCGGACCTCCATCGACTCGACGGCGCCGCCGCGCGAGCACACGGCGAGCGCCTGGTCGCGCAGGCAGTGGCCGTCCTCGAGGAGCAGCACCGTCTCGGCGTCGAGGTCGCGCTCCTTCAGCGCGCCGCGCCGCGACAGCACGGGTGCACCGCGCGGTGCGGCGACGAGGAAGTCCTCGCGCGCGACGGCCGCCGTCGTCAGGTCGCCGGGGACGGGTAGCGCGAGGAGCGCGACGTCGAGCTGGCCGGTGTCGAGCTGCGCGAGGAGGCGGGACGTCTGCTCCTCGCGCAGGATCAGCTCGAGCCGCGGGAACCTCGTGCGGATGGCGGGCAGGAGCGCGGGCAGCCAGTACGGGGCGATCGTCGGGATCACGCCGAGACGGAGCGGGCCGACGAGCGGCTCGGCGCGGCGGCGCGCGGTCGCCCGGACCTCGTCGACGGCGGTCAGCGCGAGGCGCGCGCGCGCCACGACCTCCTCGCCGGCGGGTGTCACCAGCACGCGGCGGCGATCGCGCTCGAACACCTGCACCCCGAGCAGGTGCTCGGCGGCCTGCACCTGCGCCGACAGCGCCGGCTGCGAGATGCCGAGCGACGCGGCGGCGCGCCGGAAGCTGCCGTGGTCGGCGACGGCGACCAGGCCCTCGAGCTGGCGGATCGTGGGGCGCTCCATCACGAGCGCTCGTCTCCGTCGCCCGACTCGGGCGGGGTCGAGGCGACGGTGCGCACGATCCACGCGATCGCGGCGGCGCCGGCGAGCGCCGTGACGACGAACAGCGGCAAGCCGCCCGCCTCGGCGGCCGCGGGGCGCGGCGGCTCGAGGAGCGCGATGCGCGGCGCCTCGCGCACGACGGCGGCGGCGACGAGCGCCGCGGTCCCGGCGCCCGTGACGAGCAGCGGCCCGGCCCCGCCCGGCGCCACCCAGGTCCAGCCCCACCCCACCGCCTCGACGGCGAGCGCGGCGAGCGCGAGGTACAGCCAGCCGTGCGCCCCCTGCTCCGTCGAGGCACCGCGCGCGATCAGCCACGCACACGCGATCGCCGCGACGGCGCGGCCGGCGACGCCGATCACCACCAGGCGCCGGCGCTCGGCCCCCGACGCCCACCACAGCGACACGGTCGCGAACAGCGTCGCCATCGCCCCGAGCCAGACGAGCAGCCGCGGCGCCACCGACGCCTCCCCGTAGACGCGCCTGCCCGCCGCATACATCGCGCGCCACGCCGCATCGTCCTCCATCAGCAGGTGGATCTCCGTCCACGACCACGCCACGAACACGAAGCACCCCGCACCGACCCCGAGCGCCACCTTGCGCAGACGCACGCTCGCCTTCGCGAGGTACAGCGCATAGAACCCGACGATCAGCGCCGGCACCACCGCCCCCCACCGCGGCCCCGCGACCAGGTTCGCCGTGTAGAACCGCCGCTGATGCAGCAGCTGCAGGAACAGCAGCGGTGCCACCCCCGCCGTGATGCCGCACCCGAGCATGAACGGCAGCCGGTCGCGCACCCTCTCCGCGATCGCATCGTCCGGCTTCCGGACAGCCTGCACGAGCGCATACACCGTCCCCCCGACCACGTAGCTCACGAACACCGCATGCAGCGCGAACGTCAGCACGTACAGCACGAGCCACGCCGCCCCCGGCCCCGTGAACGGCCACATCACCCCACCCCCCTGGTCGCCCGTGGTCGGAGAACATGGCTCGGACCTGGTTCCGTCACGGCGCCTCCTTCGCGGGCTCGGTGCCGGCCTCGTCGAGCCACTTCGAGATCTGATCGAGCGGGATGGGAGGGCGCTCGTCGCGCGAGACGGCGGGTGGGGGCCAGGTGGTCGGGGCGCCGGCGAGCTCCCAGCGCAGGAGCTGGGCGAGGGACTCGACATCCTCGGCGTTGCCGGCGAACGGCGGCATGAAGCCCTTGGTGCGCTGGAGCTTGGCGATGTTGAGGCGCAGCTGGTCGTCGCTCCAGGTGCGGACGAGCTCGGTCAGGGCGTTCGAGCCGTGCATCGTGTGGCAGGCGTCGCACAGGGCGCGGTGGACCTTCGCGCCGCGCACGAGCTGGGCGGTCGGGTAGCGGTGCTCGTCGCGCAGGGGGTAGGGGTCGTTCGCGACGGCGCCGTGGGCGCGCAGGGCCGCGACCTCCTCGGGGCGGATCGACGTCGAGTAGAGGACGCCGCGGACCGTGAAGGGCTTGCGCGCGCCCTCGCGGACGAACTCGCCGGCGGCGGTGGCGCCGAAGGCGAGGAGGAGCAGCATCGTCGCGGTGGCGATGTTGATCGTGAGCCGCTTGAGGAGGATCCCGAGGATCACGTAGGCGCCGATCAGCATCGACGCGCCGGCGGCGACGCCGACGAACATCGTCATCGGGAGGCTGCCGCCCATGACCCAGCCGCGGCTGTCGCTGGGGATCACGGCGAGGAACCAGGCGGCGAGGAGCGGCATCGCGACGATCGGGACGGCGAAGCGGGCCGCGCGGCGGATCAGCGCGGCCCGGCGCTCGCGCTGGTGCTGGGGGTCGGCGAAGGTCATCGTGTTGATGACGACGCACGCGACGAGCGCCGCGAGCGTCGCGGCGACGGCGGTGCGGAACAGCAGCGACGGCCAGAAGCTCGGGTTGAAGAACCCGGCCCACACGCCGCCGCCGTCGAGCCACGCGCCCGGCGTGAGCTGCCATGCGAGGATGCCGTTGATCCAGAACAGGCTCATCCACGACGCGAACGCGTACAGGCCGAGGAGCCGCAGGCGCGCGCGCCCGTCGAGGCGCGGCCCGACGCGGTAGAAGGCGTAGCCGGCGCAGATCTCGACGGAGAACCACACCCACTCGGTCGCCCACAGCCAGTGGAACTCGTCGATCATGAGGCCGATGGTGCGGGCGCCGACCTGGATCGTCGTGAACCACATCGCGACGCCGGTGAGCGCACCGACGACGAAGCTCACGAGCACGAGGACCTTGAAGTACCCGTCGACGAAGCGCCGCGCATCCGCGTCGCCGCGCTGCGCGACGCGCTCGAAGTAGTAGAGGAGCGCGCCGCCGCCGATCGCGAACTGTGCGAGGAACACGTGCAGGATCCCGACGCCGCCGATCACCAGCCCCTTCATCAGCGGGCCGAACTCGTTCACCGGGTAGTACGGGATCGGGTCGGGCACGCGCGTTCGATGCTACAGCGGCTCGTCCGAGAGGGCGAAGCGCCCCGGTGCGTCGAAATGCCACCACTCGGTCGCGAGGCCGCGAAAGCCGGCGGCGCTCATCGCCGCGTCGAGCCGCCGCGCCTCGGCGCCGTGCGCACCGGCGAGGGCGCGGTCGCGGTGCGCCGCTGCGGAGAAGTCGTCGTGCTTCGTCGGCAGCGTGACCGCGCTGCCGTCCTCGGCGACGAGTGCGACGTCCACCGACGCGCCCGCGTTGTGCCGCGAGCCCGTCTTCGGATCGGCGACGTAGCGCGGGTCCGGCACGAGCTTCCACAGCTGCTTCTGCACCGACAGCGGCCGGTAGCAGTCCCACAGGAGCAGGCGGCGCCGGTCCTTGCGCAGCGCCTCCGCGGCGACGGCGAGGCGCGCGGCGACGGCGCGCCGCAGCTTGCACGTGCCCGAGGCGTACAGCACCCGCTTCGTGAAGTTGTCGGCGGTCGCGTACCGCAGATCGATCACCGCATCCGGGATGACCTTCGCGACGTCGACGAGGTCATCGTCGTGCTCGACGGGCTTCTTCTTGCCGCCTCCGCCGTCGGCCGCGGCGAGCCCGCACAGCACGACCAGCGCGATCGCGATCCGTTGCATCAGCACGCCGTGGTCTACCCCGCCGCGCGCACCCACGCTCAGAAGAACGAGCAGCCGATCGCGTTCGTCGACGTGCCGATGGAGCCGGCGTTGCCCGGCGAGGTGCCGCCCGCGCCGGGCGTGCCGCCCGCGAGCAGCGACTGCGGGATCGTGACGGTCGCCGTGCCGACGCACACGACCGCCGCCGACGGACCGCCGCCGCCGCCGCCGCCGTGACCGCCGTTGCCGCCGTTGCCGCCGCGCCCACCCGCGGCGCCGAAGCCGCCGTCGTCCTGCTCCGAGCTGCCGCCGTACGGGCCGCCCCGCGCGCCGGCGGCACCTGCACCGCACCGGTGCCGCCCGCGCCGCCGCGCCCGCCGCGCCGCCGCGGCTCGCCGTCACCATCGACTTGCGGAGCGTGACCGCGAGTCGACGACGATCGCCGAACGAGCCGCCGCCGCCGGTGCCGCCGGTCGCGCCGGTGGCGCCGCATCCGCCGCCGCCGCCGCCGCCGCCCGACAGGCGGTCGAGTCGCAGTCGGTGGTGCCGCCACCGCCACCGCCGCGGAAGCCGTTCGCAGTACGCCGCGCGTGCCGTCGACGCCGACGCGACAGCACGTAGCGTCCCGGCAGCGTGCCGACCGCGCCGCCGCCGTTGCCGTTGCGCCCGGCGTGCCGGGCGCCGATGCCGCCGACGGTGCCGTTCTGCCACGCGAGGCCGGCGCGCGAGACCGCCCGGCGACCGCCGCCCGTGCCCGTCGCGCCCGCGTTGCCGCCCGGAGCCGACGCCCGGCGTGCCGCCGGCGCCGCCGGTGCGCCCGCACGACGACGCGCCGCCCGCGCCGCCCGCGGGGATCGGGTTGAAGTCGCAGAACAGCCCGCCCGAACGCTCGACGCCCGGCCGTCCCGTCAGCCCGGCGCTGCCGTTCGCGCCGATCATGCCGTTCGTGCCGTCGACGCCCGCCGCGCCGATGCCGGCCTCGATCACGACATCGGAGAGCTCGATCATCACCGACGTGCTGATCGCGACGGCGAACGAGCTGTCGCCGAGGCCGATCGCGTCCGTCGCGCGCACGGTCACGCGGTCGAGCTTCGTCGGCTCCGCGATCGCCTCGAACGTCACCGTCGGCGACGCGCCGACGATCTCCGTCTTCACCGCCGAGTTCTGCTTCCACAGGTCGTCGAAGCCGCCGAACACCGACACGCCCGGCGACATCACGATCGACTCGGTGTAGACGCCCTGCTGGACGAACACGACCTTCTTCGGGTTCGACTGCCCCGCCTTCGAGATCGCGATGGCGATCGATCGCACCGGCGCCTGCTGCGAGCCGGGCGCCGCGTCGTTGCCGCTCTTCGCGACGTAGATCGCCTCGCACGGCAGCAGCTCGGTGCCGCCGCACGTCGCGGCGTCGGGCCGCGCAGGGCCGTCGCCGCCGCCGTTGCCGCCCGGTGCATCGATGTCACCGTCGGCCGCTCGCCCGCTGGCGCAGCCGCTCGCAAGCGCGAACAGTGCGCACGTCATTGCAGCGCTCCGCATCCTCGCGATTCTAGCCCAGCTCGCGCCGCTCCTCGCTGTGGTCGCGAGGCCTACACGAAGCGCGTCACGCGCAGCGCTCTCGTTGGAAGTGAGCGACGGGCTCACTCGCCGTCCTCCGCGGGGATCGGTGATCGCGACGCGGGCCGCGAGCGCGCAGAGCTCGCTCAGCGCCCCGACGCGTCGATGATCGGCGGCTCTCCGGACAGGCCGTGCAGGTACATCGCCTGCGTGCCGAACGCGAGGAAGCGGCCCTCGTCGTCCCACACCTCCGCCTCGGCGATGGCCCATCCGGCGCGCGCGCGGCGCACGGTCGCGGCGACGAGCAGCCACTCGCGCCGCGTGTCGTCGACGACGTGCGTGGTGAGGTCCAGGCTCGGCGCGTAGAACCGGTACCCTCCCGGACCGATCGCGCGGTGGAGCGCCGTCGGCATCGTGTCGATCAGCGGCGGGAGGGCGAGGCGATCGAGCCGCCCCTCGGCGTCGCGCTGCGGGACCTTGTAGCGCAGCCACCGCGCGTAGCGCGCGGGCCCGGCCGCGAGCCCGCCCGCCCACCAGCGATCGCCGTCGGCGATCCGGCAATCGAGCTGGTGGTAGAAGCGCAGCCGCGTATGCGGGTTGTTCGCGCTGTCGTCGAGCGCATCCGGCGCATCCGCGAGCGGGCGCACCGTCGACGGGAACGCGGCGCCGATCACGTCGGGGCCCTTGCGGTCGCGGCAGAACGTCACGAGGAGCTCGAGCCCGGCGTCGTCGGCGGCTCCCGAGCCGGCCTCGCCGCCCTCCCCCGGCGCCGGTTTGTTCTCGGCCGGGACATTCCGCAGGGCGACGCGCACCTGCGCCGTCGAGCCGCCGCGCCGCAGGACGGCGACGTCCGCGACGAGCGGCCCGCTGCGGAGCGGCGCGCAGAAGATCGTCGTCGCCGACGCGAGCCGGTGCACCGGCGATCCGAGCGCGGCCTCGGCCGCACGCAGCGCGCAGGTCATCACGACGCCGCCCGACGGCATCAGGTAGTCCCAGTGATCCGGGAGTGTCAGGTGGTAGCGGTGCGGGTGATCGGGATCGGCGCGCACCGCGGTGTCGGCGGCGAGGTCGGCGGACATCGCGACTACTGTATGTCAGGCGCGCTGCAGATCCTCGAGCTCGCGGCGGGTCAGCGCCAGGGAGACGCGGAGCTCGGCCTCCTCGCTGCGCGTCTGGACGAGCTCGGCCTCGAGCGCGCGGATCCGCTGGCGCGAGCGCTCGAGCGAGCGGTCGAGCTGGGCGAGCTCGAGCTCGACGCGGCGGATGCGCTCGCGGCGGCGATCCTCGTCGGTCATCGGCGGTGTTGTTGTAGGGGCGCCGCGATGCTCGCCGTCCTCGCTCTCCCTGCGCTGGGCGGCCTCGCGGCGCTCGCGGTTCCACGCCGCGACGCGCTCGCGCTGCTCGGCCTCGCTCGGGCCGCGCGCCGGCGGCTCGGGCTCGGGCGGGCTCG
>JAHBVW010000092.1 GCA_019637375.1 Deltaproteobacteria bacterium
ATGCGCGCCGCGCGACGCCGCCCGATGCCGCGGCGCCGATGGTCGCGCTCGACGCGGCTCCCGAGCCGCCGGATGCCGCGCCGCCGATCGATGCGGCGCCGGCGGCGACGCCGGGGGACGGCACGCTGATCGTCCTCAACGACACGTGGTGCGACATCCTCGTCGACGGCCTCCCCGCCGGGCGCACCGGCGCCGGTCACCGCAGGGAGCTCAAGATCGCGGCGGGGCAGCACGTCGTGACGTGCCAGCAGCCCGCGGGGACGTGGACCAAGACCATCGTCGTCGTCGCCGGGCAGCCGGCAGCGGTCCAGGACGCGCTGCTCCGGCCGGTCGCGGTCACGATGGGGATCTCGGGCGACAAGATCCAGATCGACGGGCGCCACTACCCGCGCGGCGCGAAGGCCCAGCTCAAGGCCGGGCGCTACCGCGCCGTCGTGCCGGGCGGCGCCGCGGGCTGGCTGACCGTGCCGCAGGTCGCCGCGTGCACCGTCCACGAGGTCGGGAACGATCTCGCGTGCGACCCCTGATCACGACACCGCTGTCGCGATCGCAGCGGCCGGCGCCTCGCGACCGTTGCCGGATCCATCACTTGCGCGTGGCGTGACCGTTGCACGACGATATCTGCGTGCGACCGGCGTGTAGCCTCGTGTTGGCCAGCGTCCTGGGCGGGTGCTTCTACACCGACCGGATCAACCAGCGGCCGTCGATCGACATCCTGCCGGACTCGTCGGCGCCGGTGTTCCGGGGCGACCACGTGCTCCTCCACGCGGTCGCGAACGACCCCGAGAACCAGGTCGTCTCGTTCGCGTGGCGCGCGTACGCGTGCACCGACGCGACGACGCCGAGCGGGTGCGACGCCGAGCCGTTCTTCACGTCGATCGAGCAGCACGCGTCGTTCGACGCGCCGCCGTTCCGCGCCGACGGCACCGTCCCGACGAGCGCGATCCGCGTCGTGCTCGAGGCCAAGGACGAGCTCGGCGCGACCGCGCGCCCGTCGCAGGAGCTCGTGATCCCGGTCCTCAACCGCGCGCCGACGGTGATGCTCACGCCGGTGCTGCTGTACGGCGGCGTCGTCGGCACGCCGCTCCAGGTGTTCGCGCGCTTCACCGACGGCGACGACCCGCTCGACCGCATCGCGGTGGCGTGGAAGGCGTTCTCGCCGCAGCAGACGACGTTCGAGCTGCGCGACCTCGGCGGCGTGACCGACCCCGACCCGAAGTTCGCGCAGCGCGGCGTCGAGCTCACGCCGAACGTGCCCGGCGAGTGGGACGTGCAGGTGACGCTCGCCGATCCGCTCGGCAACGCGGTCACCGAGCACGTCACCGTCGTCGTCGCGCAGGACCGCGCCCCGTGCCTCGCGCAGTGGGCGCCGATCGCCCCGGTCGGCGGCGCGACGCTGCCGCTGTCGGGGCCGACGCTGTTCCAGGTGCCGCTCGTCGCCGACGACCTCGATCCGTACCCGCAGGGCACGCTCGACGCGCGCGACATCCTCGGGTCGACGCGGTTCGTGTGGTCGATCCTGCCGCCCGGCGGCACGCGCACGGTCCTCGCCGACGCGACGGGCAACCGCATCTCGCTCGATCCGGCGACGTTCGCGCCGGGGAGCCGCGTCGAGCTGCGCGTCGAGATCTTCGACCGCAAGGGCACGCCGATCTCGTGCGCCGACGGAGATCAGACGTGCTCGACGATCTCGACCGACTGCATCCAGCGCCAGACCTGGCGCCTGGAGGTCCTGTGAAGGCCGCGGCCCTCGCGCTCGCGCTCGCGCTCGGCGCGTGCTCGTCCGGCCTCGGCGGCGCCGGCGACGACGACGGCTCGCCCGACGCGCCGAGCTCGTGCGGCATCGCGATCAACTTCGATCCGACGCCGCAGGTCGAGGCCGGCCCCGACGCCGTCGTGCGCGCGATCGCCGTCATCGTGAACCCGACGGGCGTGCCGACGTTCACGTGGACCGTCACGCGCGGCGGCGCGCCGCAGGAGGTGACGGCGGCGCAGGCCGACTTCTCGCAGGTCACGTTCGTCGCGTCCGAGGTCGGCACCTACCGCGTCACGCTCGAGGTCAGCCAGCCCGGGCCGACGTGCTTCCCGCACACCGTCGAGTACAACGCCGTGTCGGCGACGGGGAACCGGCAGGACTACCGCGTGCGCGTGGTGCCGCCGCTCGGCGGGGTCGCGGCGCCGCCGATCGAGCGGGCGATCCAGATCACCGGCGGCGGCAACGCGTCGCTCGGCAAGGTCGCGCTCGACCCGGGCGTGCTCGTGACCGGCACGGTGCGTTCGTCGGCGGGCGCGAACGTCGGCGCGTACCTGCGGTTCATGCCGTCGGCGGGGCGCGACGCCTACGTCGAGACGTTCTCGACGGCGGCGAACGCCTCGTACTCGGCGCGCGTGGTCAACCAGACGCACGACGTGCTGGTCGTGCCGTCGACGCCGGGCCTCGCGCCGCGCGTGGTGCAGAACTGGTTCCCGCAGGCGCCGGCGATCACGCTCGACGCCGGGACGGCGGTGTCGGGCACGGTCGTCGACGCGGCGAACGCGCCCATCGCCGGTGCGAAGGTGCGGCTGACGTCGGTCCTCGCGCTCGGGCAGACGGTCGTCGAGGTGCCGTCGACGCTCGCGACGACGTCGGCCACCGGTGCGTTCACGGTGCGCGCGGCGCTCGAGCCGAATGCGACGGTGCGCTTCGACGTCACGCCGCCGGCGGGCAGCGGGCTCGCGCGGCTCGTCGGCGCGTCGGGGCTGTTCGACCTCGGCGCGCAGGTGCAGGTGAAGTACGCGGGCGTCGCGACGCGCAGCCTCGCCGGCACGACGGTGCGGCGCGGCGGAGCGCCCGTCGCCGGCGCGAAGGTGATCGCCGTCGGGGCGTTCCCCGCGCTCGGCACGATCGCGGCCGGCCCGACGGCGGTTGCGGCGAGCGGCGAGCTGCGCATCGAGGCCGTCGCGAACGGCGCGGGCGTCTTGCCGGACGTCGCGGTGCCGGCGCTCGACCTCGACGCCGTCGTGCAGGTGGCGCCGGGCGACGTCGCGGTCGCCGATCTGAACCTGACGGCGCAGGTGCCGTCCGCGATCGACGCGCCGGCGATGGTGCAGGTGGCGACGGTGCTGCAGGCGTTCGACGGCGCGCCGATGAAGGGCGCGATCGTCGACGCGATCCCCGCCGGTGCGCTCGCGCTCGCGGGCGCGCCGGAGCTGCAGGCGACGGCGGGCGCCGACGGCACCGCGGCGCTGCGCGTGGCCGCGGGCGGCACGTACGACCTCCACCTGCGCGATCCGTTCAACCGCGGCGCGGCGTCGGTCGTGCCGGGCGTGACGCCGGCGACGATCGCCGCGAGCTACCCTCTCAGCAAGAGCGTCACGATCAGCGGCAGCGTCGAGCTGTCGACGGGGCAGGTCGTCGGCGGCGCGTCGGTGCAGCTCCTGTGCGCCGCGTGCACCGGCGTCGAGCGCAGCCGGCCCGTCGGCGAGGCGGCGACGCGATTGGACGGCAAGTTCGACATTGCGGTCCCGGATCCGGGCACGATGACAAAGCCGGTGCGGAAGGCCCCATGATCGTCCGGATGGCAGTCGCGCTCGTGTGCGTGTGGGCGGCGGTCGCGCGCGCGGAGGCGCCGGGGCGCGACGCGATCGCGCTGTTGCCGCTCGACACCGAGCCGCGCCTCGAGATCTACAGCCAGCCCGTGGCGACGGAGATCGCGCGCACGCTGGACGTCCCCGACCTCGACGTGGTGGTCGTCGGCGCGAAGGCCGTCGTGCCGGAGCGCGCGCGGCTCGTCGTGTTCGGCAAGATGACGAGCAAGGGCGGCGACAGCGTCGTGGTCACGCTGCACGTGCGCAACCCGCGCGACGGCAAGGAGCTCGAGAGCCTCGAGATGACGTCGAGCCTCGAGAAGATCGACCGCGCGGCGGCGGAGCTCGCGGGCCGGCTCGTGCCGATCCTGCGCGACCGGCTCGCGGTGCTGCGGCGCACGCTGCCGCCGGATCCGGTGCGCAGGCCCGTCGACGCGCTACCGCCACCGGTGAGGACGGTGCCGATGTCGATGCCGATGCTCGTCGGCATCGCGGCGCGGCCGGCGAGCGCGATGGAGGGCGAGCCGCTGCGCGCCGGCCTCGCCGCGCTCGTGCCCGGGTGGCTGCGCGCGCACGGCCGCGAGGCGCGCGCGGTCGATGCGGCGACGCTGGTCGCCCGGCTCGCGCCGCAGACGGTGCGCGCGAGCGGCGTCGATCGCGGGATCCTCCTCGAGGTCCGCGGGTTCAGCACGCACATCGACGGGCGGACGAAGGCGCGGTTCGCGACGGCGCGCGTGCACGTGCGCATCGCCGACGGCGGCGCCGTGCTGTTCGACCGCACGATCGTGACGGACACGATCGTCGCGAAGGCGGAGATCGGCGAGGACAAGCTGATCGAGCTCGCCGTCGGCGAGGTGCTGGCGATCGCGCGGCCGCACATGCGCAGGGCGGTGCCGTCGTGGTAGCGCGCGTCGTCCTCGCCGTCGCGCTCGTCTGCTGCGTCGCGGCGCCCGCGCGGGCGCAGACGCCGGCGCAGGCGGATGCGCTGCGCGACGGCAACGACGCCGCCGCGGCGGGCGACTGGGAGAAGGTCGCGCAGCTCGTGTCGCCGCTGCTCGCCGGCCGGCTGCCGCAGAAGGACCTCGCGGAGGCGCACCGGCTCGCCGGGCTCGCGGCGTACTTCCGCGGCCGCACCGACGAGGCGGATCACCACTTCTTCCAGTACCTGCTGCTCGAGCTCGACGGGCGCCTCGATCCGGCGCTCTATCCGCCCGATGCCCTCGCGTTCTTCGAGCGCGTGAAGCTCGGCCACCAGCGCGAGCTGCGCGCGAAGCGGCCCAAGCAGAAGCGCTACTGGCTGCTCAACCTGATCCCGCCCGGCGGTCAGATCCAGAACGGCGACCGCGCGAAGGGCTACGTCGTCGGCGGGCTCATGGTCGCGTTCGCCGTCGGCAACGTCGCCTCGTACCTGGTGCTGCGCTCGTGGTGCAACGAGGTGTCGGGCTCGCGCGGGTCGAGCGTCACGTGCGATGACGACAAGGACCACCTGCGCGCCGCCGGTCAGCTCCGCACCGTCAACCTGGTGACGGGTGCCGGCCTGATCCTCACCTACGCCTACGGCGTGTGGGACGGTGTGCGCGGATATCGACGGAGATCGCGCGAGACGATGCAACCGTACGTCGCCACGTCGCCGAGCGGCGACGCACTGTTCGGGATCGCCGGCCGCTTCTGAGCCTGGGGGTCACAGCCCATGGCCGTCGCACCACGCGACAGCGGAAACGTTCGACCACTGTCGTCGATCGACCGCGGCGTAATCCCCCCTTCGTCGTTGTGATCGTGAAACGACATCGAATACCATTTCGGACAGGTGAGGCAGCCCGTTCCATTCGGGAAATACCTGCTGCTCGACCGCATCAGCGTCGGCGGCATGGCGGAGGTGTTCAAGGCGAAGTCCTACGGGGTCGAGGGCTTCGAGAAGATCATCGCCATCAAGCGGATCTTGCCGACGATGGGCGAGGACCGCGACTTCATCAAGATGTTCATCGATGAAGCGAAGATCGCCGGGCAGCTCGCGCACGCGAACATCTGCCAGATCTTCGAGCTCGGCCGCATCGACGGCTCGCACTTCATCGCGATGGAGTACATCTGGGGCAAGGACCTGCTCCAGATCCAGAACCGGCTGCGCAAGATCAAGCAGCCGATGCCGGTCGCGATGGCGTGCTTCTCCATCGCGAAGGTCCTCGAGGGGCTCGACTACGCGCACCGCAAGCGCGATCCGCTCGGGCGCCCGCTCGAGATCGTGCACCGCGACTGTTCGCCGCAGAACGTGCTCGTGTCGTACGAGGGCGAGGTCAAGGTCATCGACTTCGGCATCGCGAAGGCGACGTCGCGCAACTCGCGCACGATGGCCGGCGTGCTCAAGGGCAAGTTCGGGTACATGTCGCCCGAGCAGGTGCGCGGGCTGCCGCTCGATCGGCGCAGCGACATCTTCGCGCTCGGCACGATGCTGTACGAGTGCCTGACGAGCGAGCGCCTGTTCCAGGGCGAGACCGACTTCTCGACGCTGGAGAAGGTCCGCAACGTCGACATCCGGCCGCCGCGCGAGATCAACCCGAACATCCCGGAGCTGGTCGAGCGCGTGATCCTGAAGGCGCTCGCGAAGGACGTCGACGATCGGTACCAGTGGTGCAGCGAGATGCTCGCCGACCTGCAGCAGTACCTGATGAGCCAGGACGTCGTGTTCACGGCGAAGTCCCTGTCGAGCTGGCTCAAGGAAGTGTTCCAGGCGGAGATCGAGCGCGAGCGCGCGCTGCTCGAGCAGTACAAGCGCGTCGGTCGCGACGGGTTGATCGCGGGCGTGCCGTCGGCGGAGGCCAAGCTCGACGTCGTCGAGCACCTCGGCGAGGCGCCGGCGCCCGAGGGCGATGCGACGCAGCTCGGCGGGCCGAACTTCGACGACCTCGAGCAGGCGGTCGCGGCGGGAGCGAACGTCGAGCTCGGACCGGCGCCGGGTTCGCCGGCGGCGCGCGGGCGTGCGCCGAGCGAGGTCGAGGAGGACAGCGACTTCGGCGAGGAAGCGCCGACGGAGATCTTCGGCGAGATCGATCACGGGCCCAAGCCGCCGCCCGCGCAGCCGCCGGGGCGCCCGCCGACGGGCGCGCAGCCGGTGGGACGGCCCAAGCCGCCGCCGATGGCGCCGCCGGCGCGCCCGGCGTCGAGCCGCCCGACCGATCCGCTGACGCCGCGTCCGCTGCCGGGCGTCGCGCCGATGGCCGCCGCGCCCGCGCCGATCGCGCCCGCGCCGGTCGCGCCGGCCGCGGCGATGGGTGGCGACGGGATGTACGCCGCCGCGGCCGCGCCGGCACCGGCGCCGAACCCGCCGCCGATGTTCGTGTCGACGAGCTTCGCGACGGGGACGCCGTCGCAGGCCAACGCCGTCAACAGCCGCACGCTCATGGGCGCGACGGCGCCGGTGATCCCGGGCTACAGCGGCTGGCAGGGGCAGGCGGCGGCGCCTCCGCAGCCGCAGGTCTCGCCGCCGCAGGGCTACCCGGAGCAGCAGCCACCGCCGCCGCAGCCGTACACGCCCGCGCCGCTGTCGGTGAACATCCACTCGCCGCAGCAGCCGCAGATCCTGAACAACACCGGGCCGCAGCAGGCGTATCCGCAGCAGGGCTACGGCGGCGGCTACGGCGACTACAACAGCGGTGGGTACAACAACGGCGGGTACAACGGCGGGTACAACAACGGCTACCCGCCGCAGGGTGGGTTCAACCCGAACGCGACGGGCGACTACCACGCGCAGCAGTCGCAGCCGATGCAGCCGATGCAGGGCTACAACAACTACGGCACCGGCCCGGCGGTCGCCGTCGAGCCGAGCGCGCCGCAGCCGGTGGTGGCGCCGCCGCCGATCGCCGAGGGTCGCAAGAAGTCGTCGATCGGGCGCGACGTCGCGATCGGCGTCCTGATCGCGGCGATCGTGCTGGGCGGCTTCCTCGCCGTGAAGTTCTTCATCCTCGACGCCGACGACGGCGGGGGATCGAGCAGCGGCTCGAGCGGCGAGTCGACGCCGTCGTCGATCACGAAGGTCAAGATCCAGCTGCCGGCCGGCGTGAAGGCCAAGCTCGAGGTCGACGGCAAGGACAAGGCCCAGGTCGTCGAGAACGGCAACGAGATCGACATCGCCACCGGCTCCCACAAGCTCCGCCTCGTCGGGCGCAGCGGCGCGGGCACGTGCGAGAAGGAGATCACCCTCGAGCCCGACAAGGTCAACGCGTTCGACTGCCCGCTCACGGGCGGCGACACGACCAAGCCCGACGACAAGGGCTCGGCGGCGGAGCCGTCCAAGGCCGGCGCCGCCACGTCGGTGACCACCACCGACGACAAGGACAAGAAGAAGGCCGAGGAGGTGAAGCCGGCCGACGAGAAGAAGAAGGCGGAGGAGCTGAAGGCCGCCGACGAGAAGAAGAAGGCCGACGAGCTGAAGGCGGCGGCGGAGGAGAAGGAGAAGGAGAAGGAGAGGGAGAAGGACAGAGACAAGAAGAAGGCCGAGGAGCAAAGGCTCGCCGAGGAGAAGAAGAAGGCGGAGGAGCTGAGGCTCGCCGAGGAGAAGAAGAAGAAGACGCCGGAGCAGCTGAGGGCCGACGAGAAGAAGAAGGCCGAGGAGCAAAGGCTCGCCGAGGAGAAGCGGAAGGCCGAGGAGAAGAAGCGGGCGGAGGAGAAGAAGAAGCTCGACGAGAAGAAGCAGCCCGACAAGAAGGGCGGCGGTGGCATCGACAGCGCGATCGACAGCGCGCTCGAGGGGAAGAAGCCCGACAAGACCACCGACAAGCCGCACGCCGCCGCCGAGGACAAGGGCTTCATCTCGCTCTTCAACAAGACCCCCGCGCGCATCGCCATCGACGGCATCGACACCGGCCTCACCACCCCCGTCGTCAAGCTCCCCCTCGCCCCCGGCCGTCACAAGATCACCTTCACGATCGGCGGCGACAAGCACACGTTCACCGTCGTCGTCAAAGCCGGCGCGACCGAGACGCTCTCCAAGGAGCTCTAGCAGGCTGCTGAAGAACCCCGTGTGCGAACGCGATCGTACCTCGCCGTGAACCAGTGCTGGGGCGATCGGCACCGGAGCTCGCTGCTCCGGTACCTCAGACCGTCGCCATTTTCACCAGCCGAACCAGGTTGTAGGCAGCGGCATTGACGTAGGCGAGAAGGCCGTTCGGTTCGCGGCCTCGGAGCTTTGTCTTTCGGAGGCCACCCACAGTCTTCATCCAACCGAAGACCTCCTCGACGAGCTTTCGCTTCCGTTGGCTGATCGCGTAACCGGGATGTCTCGTGGTTCTCCCGTCGATCTTGGACCCTCGGTGCGTCGTGATCTGCTGAGCCACGTGCGGCGTGATTCCACGAGCACGGAGGTCGGCGACGAAGTCTGTCGTGTCGTAGGCCTTGTCGGCACCGACCGTGGCGATTCGAACCCCTCGGTCGAGCTGCTCGTCGATCATGTTCAGCGCTTCGCGACGCTCCGCGAACCCGCTTGCCTCGGCGACGCGTACGTCGATGCAAAGGCCGTTGCGGTTCTCCATCAAGACATGAGCGGAGTAGCGTTAGTCCTCGCCGTTCCCCGTCGTGACGAGCGGGCAAGGTTGTGGCAGGCGGCGCGGAGCTTCAGCAGGGCTGCATCGGCGAGGTGAACTGCCAGGGAAGCAGCACCTCGCCGCGTCGCGCGGCTTCGATGGCGGCGGCCACGTAGGCGCTCGGGTCGATGTCGTGGAGCTTCGCGGTCTCGAGGATCGTGTACAGCGTGGCGGCGACCTCGGTTCCACGACGAGACTTCGAGCCGAGATGATTCTTGCGGCCAACGACAGGGCCGCGGATCGCACGCTCCGTGGCGTTGTTGTCGAGTGGAATGCGCGCGTCGTCGACGAACAGCGTCAGTCGATCCCAGATCCCGAGCGTGTACGCCGCGGCCTTGCCGATCGAGAGATGCGTGTCCGCCGCGCGCACGAGCAGCCACTCGCGAAGCGCGTCGAGGATCTCGGGTGCGCTGGAGCGACGGATCTCACCGAGACGAGCTGGGTCACCCCCTGCCCGTCGGTCGAGCTCATAGAGCGCGCCGATCCACGCGCATGCCCGCTCTGCGTCGGGGTAGTCTGCCTTCGCCTCGTCGAACCGACGGAACACGTGTGCCCAGCACGCGGCAAGTGCGATGCCCGGCGCTGCGCGAGCTCCGGCGCCGTGCGTGCTCAACGCGTCGGCGACGATCGTGCCTACGTAGTCGCCGACGAGGTCGGCGAACGTGTCGGCGCTCTTGTCGTCGCGAATTCGATGGACGACGACGCCGGGCGCCGTGAGGCACCACATCTGCCACGGTTTGGTCGCATCGCTTTCCAGGCGTGGCCAGCTCGTCTGGTCGAGGCCGATCACGGGCTGCCGCTTCACGTGATCGAGCAGCGCCGCGCTGAGCGGCGAGAGCTCCTGCGTGACCGCATAGGCGAGGTCCCAGAGCGTGCTCGACGAGACCGACAGGCCGTGGCGCTCGAGAATGCGGACCTGCCGCTCGAGCGGAATGTGATCGAGCCACTTGTCGATGATGATCTTGACCGCGAACGCGAGCGAGTAGCGGCTTCCCGACAAGGCGCGCGCCGGCCCGAGCGCGGTCTCGACGCAGCCGCCGCAGCGGCACACGTACTTCTGCTGCTTCACCTTCACGAGCTCGTAGCGAACCTCGACGACGTCGATCATCTCCGACTCGTCGAACTGATCCTTCATCGGCTGGAGATTCCCGCCACAGCTCGGGCATGCGCGATCGGCGTCGTCGAGCGTGAACTCGCGCTCGACGATCGGTAGGAGCGGCTGTGGAGTCGGCCCCGTCGTCGAGCGCGCCTTGCGCGCCGCGGTCTCCTTGGGCTTCGCCTTCTCGATCTTCTCGGCGGTCGCCTTCGCCTTCGCCTGGAGCTCGGCGAGCATCTTCAGCGTGAGCTGAAGGTCGCCGGCGGAGCCGCGAAGGCGTTCGACCTCACGGCTCTTGGTCGCGACGATCTCGAGCAGCGCCTGGATCTGCGCGTGTTGCGCGAGGGCGATCGTGCGCAGCTCCTCGATATCTTGCTCGCGCTCGAGGTCGCCGCGCTCCACATCTCTCTTTGATCACACTCCGCGATCCGAAACAAGGACATTCCGCGTCGGCGCGGGCGAGAGCGAGCGGCGCTCGAGGATTGTGCTGCCTTCGATGAACAGCGCGAGCTCGCTCAACGTGAGCCGCACGACCTGATCGTCGTCGCGCCAGAGCTTGGCGAACGTGCCGCGGTCGAGTCGCTTCTGGAAGATGCAGAGGCCGGTCCCATCCCAGAGGAGGACCTTGCACAGCTTCCTCGTCGAGTTGACGAAGAGGAACAGGTCGCCACCCAACGGCGCTTGCTTGAGGCCCTGCTCGACGAGACCGTACAGCCCGTCGTAGCCACGACGGAGATCGACGGGCGCCGGATACGCGAAGACGCGTGCGGCCCGCGATGGCGACAGGATCACGAGAACACCCGCAGGAGGCCGATCGCCTGGTCGAGGGTGAGACCGGAGACGGTGTGTCCGCTCGGAGCTCCGAACGTGATGCCGCCGACTTCGTCTCGCACCTCCCGCACGTTGACCGGGATCATCGCCAGCGACTCTTCGCGCGCGGCTCGAGCCGATCGCGACGTCGGGCGGTCGCGTCGGCCCCGTCTCCAGTCGTTGACCCGTTGGGTCATGACGCCGACAGCGCGACACGCCTCGGGGAACTTCATCCCCGACTCCTCAGCCCGGGCTACCCAGTCGAGGATCTCGTTGCGGAGCTTGCTGCCGAACCTGCGGCCAGCTCCTTCGCGGAGGTGGAGAACTTCGTTTCTGATCTGCTTGGCTTCGTCGAGTAGGGTCATGGCCCTCGAGGACGGCACGCCGACATCGTGATGTCCCTACGGGTCACGGCGAGGCGTAACGGAGTAGCAGAGTCGTGCCGCCTGTCCGTCGCCCTTTCGGTAGAGGCGCGATTCTGGGTCGGTCGTCGACTCGTGGGTCTCGTTGCTGCGCTTCTCTCCGTGGAAGTTCACCGTCGGATTACCCGGATCGTCCGGCGGCTCGCTCTTGGTACCCTTCTTCTTGAAGCTCTTGAGCGACGCCCATGCCTCAATGAGCGTGCCGTCCACGGTGAAGTGCTCGGCCGAGATCAAGCCTCGCTGCTTCGCGACTGCCACCACGCGCTCGAAGAAGAGCTTCGCGACATCGGCCTGAAGCAGACGGTCCCGGTTCTTCGTGAACGAAGTTGCATCGAAGCTCGGGTCGTCGAGGTTCATCCCGAGGAAGAAGCGAAACAAAAGGTCGTAGTCGAGGCGCTCGCAGAGCTGCCGCTCGCTCCTGACAGAGTAGAGCGCCATCAACAGCGAGCCCTTCAGCAAACGCTCCGGTGGGATCGAAGGCCGACCCACCGACGAGTACATCTCGTCGAACACAGGCGAGAGGTCCGTTAGTGCTGCGTCGGCGAGCTCCCTGATCGCCCTGATCGGATGACCAGTGGGCACCCGGCTATCCGGCGAAACGGTCGACAGCGTCATCTGGGAAGTCTGCTTGCCTCGCACGACCTCCCTTAGATCACGGCGCTCCGACCCATGTCGATCGGAGTTTTTCCGCAGCCTGCTAGAGCTGCTCTAGCGCTGCGGCGCACTGCGGCCGAGCAAGCGTGCGCGTCGTGCGCGCAGCTCTCGGCGCGGTGCCGTCGGGTCCGCCGCGCTCTCCCCGATACGCTCGCCGATCACATGGCGGCCGCGTTCTCGGGCGCGCCGCCGGTTCTCGGCGACCGCGTCGTATCGAGGCTGTCGTCCTGGCTCGCCGACGCAGCCGGCGTCCAGGCGTCGATGACGCTGGAGCTAGCTGGGCTTGTCGGCTTCGGCGGTGCCGTCGCCGGCGGGGAGCGCGGAGGTGCGGGGCTCCTCGTGCGCCTCGAGCTCGTGGAGCTTGGCTTCGAGGTCGGCGATGCGGTCGGCGAGGGCGCGGACG
Source organism: Deltaproteobacteria bacterium (assembly GCA_019637375.1). Classification (GTDB taxonomy): domain Bacteria; phylum Myxococcota_A; class Polyangia; order Haliangiales; family Haliangiaceae; genus JABFXX01. Next base: position 12,526 of record JAHBVW010000092.1, read on the forward strand.
TCCTTGTTGACGGAGGCCCACGGCGTGACGGCGTGGGAGATGCCGTCGATCGTCGAGCGGATCTTGCTGTCGACCTGCTTCTGCCACTCGTCGAGGCGGTGCTTGGAGTGCTCGATCCACTCCCGCAGCGAGGCGAGGCTGCGCTTCTTCACCATCGCCTCGTCGACGGAGGAAGCGTCATCGTCGTCGGGCGGGGCCTCGGCGTCGTGGCGCTTGCCCGGCAGGATGCTCTGCACGCGGCGCTGCGCCTCGGCGAACCACGCGCCGCCGCTCTGGATGATGTTGCGCATCGCGCCGAGCGGCAGGAAGCTGCGCTGCTTCTTCTCTTCCTCGAAGATGATCTGCGCCAGGGTGACCGTCGTCAGGTCTTCCTTGGTCTTGTTGTCGACGATCTTCACGTCGTCGCCGTTGCGAATCATCTCGCTGATCTGGTCGAGAGTGACGTACCGGCTGTGCTCCGTGTCGTAGAGCTTGCGGTTCGCGTATCGCTTGATGATTCGGGTCTCCGGCATCGGATCTCCTGCCATTCCGAGAGTATCACGCACCGCGCCATGACCTCAACGTGTCACACTGCTGCACGGTGGGTCCGGATCTCGTCATCTCGAGGTTGCGCGGGATCAGCGACAGCAGGATGCGCGTCCTCGCGCTCGTCGAGGCGATGCGCGACGGCGACCCGGCGGGGTGGATCGACGTGGCCGCGGCGATCCTCGCGCGTGCCCACCTGCTCGACGACGTCGATGCCCTGCTCGCGCTCGAGTGCCTGACGCACGCCGCCGCCGAGCCGGGGCTGCCCTACACCGCGCGCCAGCAGCTGTACGAGGCCGCGGTCGCCCGCGGTCAGCCGGCGATCGCGCGGCTGTTCCTCGCCGCGTCGCCGACGACGCCGCTGCCGGCGACGCTCGAGAAGCAGCTCCAGCCCGAGCGGCCGCTGCGCCCGCAGGGGCGGCCGCTCACGCTCGGCGAGCGCAAGTCCGCGGCGCGCACGCACCGGCGCGACCAGATCCTCCTCATGCGGCGCGATCCGCACCCGGCCGTGGTCGCGATCCTCCTCGACAACCCGCACGTCACCGAGTCCGACGTCATGTTCATGGCGTCGATGCGGCCGCACGTCCCCGAGTCGCTCGCGGTCATCGCGGGCCACCCGCGCTGGTCGGTGCGCCACCCGATCAAGCGCGCGCTCGTGTTGAACCCGTCGACGCCGCTCGCCGACGCGATCCGGATCGCCACGACGCTGCGCGGTGCGGAGCTCGCCGAGCTCGCGACGGATCCCGCGGTCCCGGAGGTCCTGCGCACGCACGCCGCCGAGCTGCGCGCGGCGACCCTGCGGCGCCCGAGGGCGTGAGCTACTCGGCGGACGCCGACGACTTCTTGCGCCGGCGCACCACCACCTCTTCCCACTCGCCGTCGTCATCGTCGTCGTCGGATGATGCGGACGACTTCCGATCCAGCTCCTTGACCGGCTTCTTCGCCGCGAGCTGCTTCTTGTCGTCTTTGTCGTCTTTCTCGTCGTCGTCGTCGGCCTCATCGGTCTTCGACGCGCGCTTGAAGTTCTTGATACTGCGCCCGAGCGCGTCGCCGATGCTCGGCAGCTTGTTGGCGCCGAACACGACGAGGACGATGAGCAGGATGATCACTAGCTCGCCCATACCGGGCATGGCGTGCTCCTAGAAGGTCCTCCGCAGCCTAGCACTGTTTGGGGAAAGGACCGAAAAGCAGGAGGAAAAGTTGGTGCGCAGGATGCCGTCGCGGCATGTTCACCGGCATGCGACGCAGCGCCGCAGTCGTCGTGGTCATCGCCTCCCTCGGTGCCCTGGGTGGGCTCGGTGGACGCGCGGACGCGCAGCCCGATCTGAAGGCGGGTCCGCAGGTCGCGCCGCCGGTCCGTGCGCAGGATCCGTCGCTGACCTCGCTCGACGACCACCGGCGCAACATCCGCGGGTGTGCCGTCGGCGAGACGTGCCTGCGGCCGGCGGACGTCCTGCGCGAGTTCGAGATGGAGCGGATGCCGCCGCCGGGCGCGGATCCGTGGATCAACGAGCACCGCGCGGCGCCGCCGAGCCGGCTCGAGGCTCGCACGGTCCGCCAGGTGAAGAAGCCGAGCGAGCTTCGCCCCGACGCCCCGTGGCTCGACACCCTCGCGTTGCCCGACCTGCCGGTCCGCTGGTCCAAGCAGCTCGTCGACTACCTCGTCTTCTACCGCGACGACCCGCGCGGCCGCTCGATCATGCAGAGCTGGATCGTCGACCAGGGGCGCTACCGCGACCTCATCGTCGCGCACCTGCGCAAGGCGAGGCTGCCGGAGGACCTGCTCTACGTCGCGATGATCGAGTCGTCGTACGACCCGAACGAGCTGTCGTCGGCGGGCGCGCTCGGCGTGTGGCAGTGGATGCCCGAGGGCGCGAAGATCTACGGCCTGCGCCGCGACCACTGGGTCGACGAGCGGCGCGATCCGCTGCGCTCGACGATCGCGCAGATGGACTACTTCAAGGACCTGTACCAGCGCTTCGGCGACTGGCACATCGCGCTCGCCGCGTTCAACGTCGGCTACGGCGCCGTCCTGCGCTCGGTCGCCCGCTACAACACGAACGACATCTACCAGCTGTGCGAGTACGAGAACGCGATCCCGTGGGAGACGTGCTGGTACACGCCGAAGGTGCTCGCGACGGCGATCGTCGGGCGCAACCGCGCCGCGTTCGGGCTCGACAAGGTGAAGGTGAAGGCCTCCGAGGTGTGGGAGGACGTCGCGGTGCCGGCGTCGCTGCCGCTCGGGCTGATCGCGCAGGCGGCGAATGTCTCCGAGGCGGACATTCTCAAGCTGAACCCGCACCTCCGCCACGGGCGCACGCCGCCGGGTGAGGCCGGGTACATCGTGCGCGTCCCGCCGGGCACGCGCGCCGACACGCAGCGGCGCATCGCCGAGCTGCAGTCGCAGTGGAGCGGCTTCGACGCGTACGTCGTCGCGCACGGCGAGCGGTTCGAGGACGTGGCGATGGTCCACGGCATCACCGTCGCGCAGCTGCGCAAGCTCAACGACATGACGCACGACTCCGAGATCCAGGGCGGCAGCGTGCTCGTCGTGCCGCGCATCACCGAGGACCAGCGCCAGAAGGGCCGCGCGAAGGCGCGCGCCGCGCTGCACACCTCCGGCGTCGACCAGAAGCCGGGCGAGCTGCTGATCGTGCCGATCCCCGACAAGGACGCGACCGTCGCCGGCAAGCGGCGCGTGTTCTACCGCGTCGTCGTCGGCGACACGCTCGCCGGGGTCGCGCGCGCGTTCGCGCTGCCGGGCGCCGAGATCGCGAAGTGGAACCAGCTCGACGAGGACGCGAAGCTGCACCCGCGCATGGTGCTCGTGATGTGGGTGCCGCCGTCGTTCGACGCGGAGTCGCGGCGCGTGACGCTGCTCGACGAGGCCGCGCTCGCAGTCGTCACGCGCGGCTCGGCCGAGCACCTCGACATGCAGGAGACGCGGCTCGGGCGCGTCCGCACCGAGTACGTCGCGCAGGGCCGGGAGAAGGTCGCCGACATCGCGCGGCGCTTCGGCCTCGGCTCGCACGACCTCGCGCGCATCAACCGCATCTCCTACGACGCCACGCTCCAGAAGGGCGACAAGATCATCGTCTACCAGGTCGCCGACGCGAGCCGCTCCGAGCGCGCCGCCGAGCAGCTCCGCAAGACGCCGCGCGGCATGCGCGGCAAGGTCGTCGGCCAGCGCGCCACGACCTCGGCGAGCCTCGCGCGCGACGACGACGAGACCGACGAAGGCACCGGCGATGACCCGCAGCCGTCACGCCCACCGACGACCGTGCGCGGCGGTTACTTCCCGGTCCCGCGATGAGATATCGTCGGTGCTCGTAACCGGAGGAGCTCGATGTCGAGACATCTCACGTTCGCGTTCGTGTTCGTTGGCCTTGTTGCTTGCGGTGGTGACGAAGGAGGCGGCGCGAAGGACGCGCCGAGCGGGATCGATGCGTCCGCGTCGAGCGTCGTGAAGGTCGAGCCGTGCACCGGCGAGTCGGCGACCGTGACGAACAACGCCTCGGCGTACATTCCGATGACCACCACGATCAGCCAGGGCCAGATCGTGAAGTTCGTCATGAGCGACCTCGATCACAACGTTCAACCCAACGCACTCCCTCCGACCGACCCGGGCCTCAACGTGGGCTACGGTGCCACGACGTGCCTGCGCTTCACGCAGTCCGGCACCTTCAAGTTCGCCTGCGGAATGCACTTTTTCGGTGGTACCATCACGGTAAACTGACGCGAAAGCGCGAGGTTCGAAGAGGATACGCAACACTCGATGTTGGAGTGTCGAAGGAGGGGGGATGCGAAGTCCAACGTTGTTTGTGTTCGCCGTGCTCGTCGGCTGCTATGGGACGGAGCCGAACCCTGTCGCCTTCTGCGATCTTGACAGTGCGTGCATCGACCCGAGGTTTCCCTACTGCGACATCGACGGGACGATCGGCGGTGCGCCGGGGCGATGCATGGCCGTCGACTGCACGCCGATGGTCTTCGAGGTCTGTACCGGCGACGTCGCACTCGTTTGCAATGCGACCGGTGACTCCTACGATCGCACGCCGTGCGCGGGTGGTTGCAACGCCACGGATGGGTGTCGGTCGTTCTGCGTCGCAGGGATGGCGCAGTCGTGCACGAACGATACGCTCGTGACCTGCAACGCTGAGGGTACCGCCACGGTGGCGGAGACGTGTGCGCTCGGATGCGCATCCGATTCACCTCGCTGCCTCACGTTCGACCCTTCGAACGGACTCCGCGCGGCGCTCGACACTGCTGCCGCCGAACCCCCGATCACTCTGCTCTCGGGCACGCAGATCGACACCAGCGCCGGGACGGTCAACGACGTGATGGGCAACCCAGTTCCGCTGACCTCGATGCGCATCCAACAGGCGGACGGCTCCGAGATCTTTGCGCTCGTCGGCGAGCGCTTCACGATCCACAACACGAACGTCACGGGCGCCTCGGCGGTCGCGTTCGTGGCCGACGGACCGATCGAGATTCGTGGGCTCGTCACTGCTCGTGCGGCGATGGGTGTCGGCGGACCAGGCGCCGGAGCATGCAGCGGGGGAGACCAGGATCAGTTCATGGGCGCTGTGTGTCCGACCCTGGTCTCGACAGGGGCCGGCGGTGGAGGGAATGCGGAAGCGGGCGGTCACGGCGGCTCGAGATCGCTCAACGCGGGCGCGCCACTTACCACCTTCACTCCCTTGAGAGGCGGCTGCAGAGGCGGACACCAGCGAGACCCGCTGAACCAGATCGTGGCGTTCGGTGGTGGTGGAGGTGGTGCGGTCCAACTCGTCTCCGCCACAAAGGTCGGGTTCGTCGACACCGGACAGATCGATGTCGGCGGTGGCGGCGGTCGTTCCACCGCGGGTGGTGGTGCGGGCGGTCTGATCATCATCGAAGCGCCGACCGTCTCGTTCGGCGGGCTCGGAACGGGTGTCTTCGCGAACGGCGGATCGGGTGGCGGCTGTGGCCTGAGCGGCGTGGATTCGGGTCCGAACACGACGCCGGCGCCGGGGCGCGTCTGTGCGAACTACTTCTCCGGCGACGGTGGTACGGCAACACGCAGTCCCGGCAGTGGCTGCTCGACGAACTGCAGCGCCGCGACGTGCCCCATCGTGTACGGTGGCGGCGGCGGCTCCGTCGGTCGCATGCGCATCGTCACGCGAGACGGCACGTTCGGGACGTCGGGAACCCCCTTGTTCAGCGTGAAGATGTCGACCGGGCAACTCGTTGCGAAATAGATCGAGATCGGGCCATCAACGCTCGTTCGTACAGTCTCGGGATCGTGTTACACGAGGAGCGCCATGCGACGTCTTGTGCTTGTGCTGTGTTCGGTTGCCGCGGCCGCTTGTGGTGGTGGTGGGGACGGTGACCCGTCCGTGGATGCACCGAAGGGCGTCGATGCGCCCGCGGGGACGATCATGTCGGTGGCCTGCGACGGGAGCGAGGTCGCCACGATCGAGTCGACCGGCGGGTTTCGGTTCAGCCCGAACACGGCGACGATCAGCGTCAACGACGTGATCAAGTTCGAGAACGCGGCGGAGCACAGCATCGTGCCGAGCGGTGCGAACGCGGACAGCGGCTTCGTCGTCGGCTTCGGCGCGACGGCCTGCCTGAAGTTCACGGCCGCGGGCACGTTCGCGTTCCGGTGCAACCCGCACACGTCGATGACCGGCACGATCACCGTCAATTGATGTGAGCTCGCGCCCACCACGGTCGTACCGTGGTCATGACGACGAGAGAGTTCCTTCGATACCTCGCGGGAGTCGACGCGGCGCCTCAGGGAGACGTGCGGGCCGAGTCGCCGGGCCGTCAGGGCGCGGCGGGCTCGTCGGGGGCCAAGGCGAAGGCGGCGAAGGCGCCGCCGCTCACGGCTTGACGATCTCGAGGAGCTCGACGTCGAACACGAGCATGCCGGCCGGCATGCCGGGGCGGCCCTGGTACGCGAGGGCCTCGGGGATCCACAGGCGGACCTTCTCGCCGACGCCGACCTGCTGCATGCCGTCGGTCCAGCCTGGGATCACGCCCCGGAGCGGGAACTCGATCGGCTGGCCGCGCTCGACGGACGAGTCGAACATGTTGCCGTCGGTGGTCCAGCCCGTGTAGTGCACCTTCACGGTGTCCGTCGCCGCGGGGCGCGCGCCGCCGGTGGCGTGCAGGATCTTGTAGTGCACGCCCGTCGGGCTGACCTTCGCGTCGGCGGGCGGCGCCGCGACGTCGGGCGGTGCGGGGAAGCTCGACGCGCGCAGCTTGTCGGCGCAGCCGGTGAAACGCTGCAGCGCCTCCGCGGCCTGCTTCTCGCCGGCGGCGTTCGCCTCGTGATCCGGGTGCGCGTCGACCCACTCGGCCGTCTTCACGCCGATCGTGTGGACGCACGCCTTGTCCTTGCACGCGCACATCGCGTCCGCGAGCTCGCGCAGCTTCGCGACGTACGCAGCGCCGTTCACCGACGGCGTGCTCGCGAGGTACCAGCGGTCGCCGCCGACGGACACGAGCAGCACCGTCGCCGTCGTCGCTTCGCCCGCGGCCGTGCCGGGGAGCTTCGTGCGCACGGCGACCGGCACCTTCTCGACGACGACGTCCGCCTTCGCGACGCACCCGTCGAGCACCTCGCCGCGCTTCACCTCCTGCTTCTCCGTGGTCGCCGGGATGTTCACGACCTCGATCACGCTCCCCTTCGCCTGCGCCGCATCCTCGACGAGCCGCTCGCGCACGCGCGACACCTCCTTCGCCACGTCGAGCTCGCCCGCACCCTTCGAGCAGTCCACCGAGCTCTCGAACATCTCGCTCGTCGCCGACAGCGCCACCAGCCCCTCCACATCGCCGGCCGCGAGCTTCGCGAACGTCTCCCTCACCATCGCCTCCCGCGAATGCCTCGGGTCCGGCCCGTTCGTCGACGGTCCGGTCTTCTTCGCCGGCGCACCGCAGCCGGCCAACATCATCGCGATCGCGAGTCCACGCATGCGCGCAGCCTACCTCCTCCACCCGCACCTCGGACACCCATCCGCCACCTCCCACGGCGCCCCGAACTTCGTCGGCAACTCCACGCCGCACGTCGGACACAACCGATCCGACATGTAGATCGTGTACGCGAGGAAGAACACGATCGCCCCCAGGAACCACAGGAACCACACCCCCCGATCCTAGCCGGCGCCGCACCACACGGCACCGCCCCTCGCCGTTTCTCGATGACTCCCACCGCCCGGTTCGATAGCGTCACGGCTCACGGCAACGGAGTCGGTGTGGGTGAACAAAGTCGATCGTTCAAGCTCGGCCCGATGCCGAAGGCCGCGGTCCCCGGCCTCGACAACCCGGCGGTCGACGCACAGCTGAAGCAGCCCGCGCCGATCAACCCGGCGCTGGCGCACGACGTGTCGCTGGAGCGCGGGTTCGCCGAGGTGAAGGAGGGCAACGAGGCGATCGACGTCGTGCGCGGCATGCTGATGCCCGCGTACCGGCGCGCCGTCGACGCGATGGATGCGCGCGCCGCGCTCGAGCTCGCGCAGCACGTCGTGGGCGCGCTGCGAATCGCCGAGCGCTCGCGTCACGAGGCGGTGCTCGCGGTCGCGACCAACGAGAAGACGGACACGCCCGATCCGCGGCTCGCCGAGCTGCGTCCGATCGAGCTCCAGCTCGTCAACAGCCTGCAGGCGCTCGAGGCGGAGGTCGCGATCGGGATCGGGCCGCAGGTGTTCCGCGGTCATCCCGTGCTGGGGAGCACCACGCCGCCGCGCCTCGGGAAGGATCCGCTCGTGGCGATCACCGGTGAGGCCGGCGCGACGTGCGAGCTCGTCGCGATCGCCGCGCAGGCGTGCAGGATCGCGGGTGTGGCGGGCGACAGGTCCGTCGACGTCGCGCCCGAGAAGCGCAAGGAGATCGTCGCGCTCATCGAGCCGTGGAAGTCGCGGCCCGTCAACTTCGCGTTCCTCGTGCGCGTCCTGTTCGAGGAGGGCGTGTGGGACGCGGTGGCGTCGGAGAAGACGGAGAGCGGCAAGACGCTCGCGCAGACGCAGCAGGCGGTCGACGCACAGGCCAAGCAGACCGGCGCGCTCAACGACATCGGAACGCTCGACGGCGAGACCGTCGACAAGCTGTTGAACGCCGGCGACGACTGGCTCCCCGGGGGCAGCGGCGAGACCCGCATCGCGCGCCCGACGTCGGCCGGTGCTCTCGAGCTCTACGAGCGGATGCAGGCGCTCCCCGCACCCTCGCGCGCCGCGATCCTGCGCCGGCTCGACGCGAGCGAGGTCCTGGACGCCTTCCTCGAGGTCCTGCCCTGGCAACGCGTCAAGGTCCTCCACGACCACATCGCGAAGTACGACATCGAGACGGCCGCGCTGCTGGCTCCCTACTACCAGGACAAGGGCGGCCGGCACTCCTTGCACGAGGAGTACATGCAGCGCGCGCTGGACCATCACGACGCAGGGAATCCGGTGCGCGCACGCGCCTGGTTCGTCCTCGACTATGTGAGCAACGTGTTCACCGCCGGCTTTCACAAGGAGTACTCGGACGCGTTCGACGAGTACCAGCAGGGGCTCATCACCGAGGAGGAGTACCAGCACAGGTCGCGCAACGCGCTCGCCAAGGCCGGCCTCGTCATCGCTGCGTCCGCGGCGGCGGGCGGCGTGGGCGGTGCGTACGCCGGTGGACTCGCACGAGGTGCGGGCCTCGCCCCAGGCGCCGCGACGGTCATCGCCGGGGCGGCCGGAGGGACGGCGGCAGGTCTCGCCGGTCACGCCACCGGCGATGTCTTCGACCAGGCGTTCAACGGCAAGGACGGCTTCGATAGCATCAGCGACTATGCGAGGTCCGGCGCCATCGGCGGCCTGACCGGAACCGTCGCCGCCGGTCTCAGCCTCGCCGCCGGCCGCTTCATGACGCCGGGGAGCGGTCAGCGCCCGATCGACGCCGCCGCGAGCAAGTACCCACGCCTCAGCGGCGCGCTCGAACGCATCCGCGCGGCGATCAACCCGACCTTCGAGGGTGTCCAGGCCATCGGCGAGGCCCACGGTGCCACCGCGGCGAAGCTCGGCACGCAGGCGGTGGTGCGCGTCCGCATGACCGTCTCCGAGGTGCTCGAGCTCATCGACACCCACCTCAGCCAAAGCCCGAACGCGCTCGCGACCGCCAACGGCGCCCCGATCCGCACCCTTCCGGGCGACACCCTCCTCGACGTCAGCCTCCGCCCGTCCTCACCCCTCACCGAGCCGATGCAGATGTCGACGGTCGGCGAGGGCAAGGGCGCCGGCCCCACCGAACTGCTTCTCCGACAACCGCGGCTCCCACCAAGAAACCCCTCGTCGAGATCGAGAGCGTCGAAGACGTCCCACCAGGCTCCGGCAGTGAGACGACGAATTCCCGTTCGACATCAGCGCGCCCACCGGAACAACTACGTGGACTCGATGCGCCGTTTCGCGCACCTAACCCTCAGCACGGGCCCGATCCGGCACTCACAAACCACATGAAGGACATGTTCATTATAGAAATGACAGATTGTTCCGAGATTGCCTACGAACTCCAGCAGGTTCACAAGGGTGTTGGTGGGAATGGTCAGATTCTGCGTGTCACGCCCAAGGGGTTCAGTCGACTAAAACTCGTTGAATATGGCAAGGTGGATGACATATTTCTTTATCACGAGGTATATACTGATGGGAGGTATGTCTACGATCCGCGGCTTAGCAAGGTGCCCGTCCCAAAGGGTGATTGGGAAACCCTGGTGCGAAGGATGAACCCTGGAGCGATGATAAAATGAATATCAGCGGGCGTGAGTTGATTGATGCACTCGAGAAGGTGGCTCCTCTCGAGTGGTACCGATTTCCCTCGCTCGAGGCTGGAGACCTGACGAAGGCTCCGCTTGTGGTGTGGAGGTTTGATCCATCGGTGCCGGCGGAGCGGGTCGGGCATCTGATATCGGTGCTCAGGTCCATCGTTGATCGCCACGAAGACACCCAATGGATCCTTCAATTTTCGGGCCGCAACTGGGCCCTCAAGCCATCCAGGCTTCAGGAGTTGTTTGATTCAGGCAGGTTCCAGGTGGACGTCGAGGCCAGGATACACCTTCAGGAAAATGATCCGGACTATTGCAGATTGGCAAACAGTTCGCTTGCTAAGATTGCGAGCGATCTGGAGGCGGCCCTTCAAGGGAAGCCGTCGTGATGCTTGCGACTGAATACCTAGACGACGTGGCGGCGTGGGTGGAGTTGTTGTTTCTGTGTGCGAGGGCGAAGGTGGAGGAGGAGAGGGAGGTGCTGGAGAGGAGTGTGGTCGAGAGGGCGGAGGCGATGGAGCGGAGGTTCGCGGAGGTGGGGGAGGCGGGGGAGGCGGGGGAGGTGGGGCCGTGGGTGAGGGTGAGGGAGGGGTTGGGGTTGACGCCGAGCGAGCAGGTGGTGGTGATGGTGCTGGTGGCGGTGGAGGCGGTGCCGGCGCTGAGGAGGCGGATGCCGGAGGGGAAGGTGTGGCCGGATGTGGAGCTGGTGGCGGAGCTCGTGTATCGGGGGTCGCGGATGCGGGGGCACATGGTGAGGGAGATGTCGGCGGAGGGGACGCTGTTCCGGACGCGGCTCGTCGAGGTCGTCGGGTCGGCGCGGCAGGTGGAGGATGCGCCGTTCATGTTGCGGCCGCTGCGGGTGGCACCGCGCGTGGTGGAGGCGTTCCACGGTGCGTGGAGGCTGGATCCGGAGGTCGCCGACGTCGCGGCAATGGTGACGGCCGTCGGTGGCGAGCTGCTGATGCCGCCGGAGATCTCCGGCGAGGTGAAGGAGCTGGTCGAGCGCGGGTCGGAGGGGCCGCTCGTGCTACTCGCGGGACCCGAGGGATCAGGGCGGAAGTCGCTCGTGGCGCAGGCGTCGAGGCAGGTGCTGAGCGTGCGGTGTGCGGACCTGCCGGAGGAGCGGCGCGAGCTCGCACGGAAGGTCGCTGCGGTGCTCCGCGAGGCGCGGCTGTTCGGCGCGGTGCCGGTGTTCGACGAGATCGATGCGCTCGGGTCCGAGGAGCGCATGCGCGTGCTCGAGCGCGCGATCGCCGAGTATCCGGGGCCGGTCGCGGCGACGACCCGCCGCACCGGTGCGGCGCCGATCTCGCTCGCGCGCGGCGTCGCGATCGTCGAGGTGCCGGTGCCGGGCGAGACCGAGCGCGCGGCGCTGTGGAAGCGCGTGCTCGGAGATGCGGCGAGCGACGAGACGTGCGCGAAGGCCGGCGCGCGCTACGCGATCACCGCCGGCACGATCGCGCGCAGCGCCGCGGCGATCGCCGGCCGCCGCGCTCGCCCGATCGGGGACCGCGAGATCCATCGCGGCGTTCGCAGCGCGCTCGACGCCAGGCTCGGCAGCCTCGGCACGCGCATCGAGATCGCCCCGACGTGGGACGACCTGGTGCTGCCCGACGAGACGCACGACGAGATCCGCGAGCTCGTCGCGCGCGTGCAGCACCGCCGCCTGGTCCACGACACGTGGGGCTTCGCCGGCAAGATCGGCCGCGGCCTCGGCGTGTCGGCGCTGTTCCACGGGCCGCCCGGCACGGGCAAGACGATGGTCGCCGGGCTGATCGCGAAGACGCTCGAGCTCGACCTCTACCAGATCGATCTGTCGCGCATCGTGTCGAAGTGGATCGGCGAGACCGAGAAGAACCTCGCGCAGGTGTTCGACGCCGCCGAATCGGGACACGCGATCCTCCTGTTCGACGAGGCGGACTCGCTGTTCGCGAAACGCACGGAGGTGAAGTCCTCCGTCGATCGCTACGCGAACCTCGAGGTGAACTACCTCCTCCAGCGCATGGAAGCGTTCCGCGGCATCTCGATCCTCACGACGAACCTCGAGGCCTCGATCGACGAGGCGTTCCGCCGCCGTCTGTCCGCGCGCGTCCACTTCCCGGTCCCCGACGCGCCCGAGCGGCTGCGCCTGTGGCGCACGCTCGTCCCCACGACCGCGGCGCTCGCCGGCGACACCGACTTCGACACGCTCGCCGATCGCTACGCGATGAGCGGCGGCTACATCGGCAACGCCGCCCTGCGCGCGGCCTTCCTCGCCGCCTCCGAGAGCAAGGTGATCGGCATGACCCACCTCATCCGGGCGGCGAGCCTCGAGTACGCGGCGATGGGCAAGGTCATGCACGGCGCCGTGCGGTGACCTTCGCGCTCGGGTGAAGGGTCGGAGGGGCGAGTTGGCCGGGCGAGTTGTGCGGGCGATCGTCGAGGAGGAGTGCGCTAAGCTGGTGGGGTGAGCGAGCTGTTGGCGACCGTGCGCGAGGCGCCGGGGGTGACGGGTGAGGGTGCGCCGGGGCAGAGGTATGGGCGGTTCGTCGTCGTGAGGTTGCTCGGGTATGGAGGGATGGGGGCGGTGTTTGCGGCGCGGGACCCGGAGCTGGATCGCGAGGTGGCGATCAAGGTGCTGCATACGGAGGTGGCGGCGGGTGGGGAGGCGCTGAAGAGCGAGGCGCAGGCGATGGCGCGGCTGACGCACCCGAACACGGTGAGCGTGTACGAGGTCGGGGAGGCGCACGGGCAGGCGTTCATCGTGATGGAGCTGATCGCGGGGAGGACGCTGCGCGCGTGGCTCGACGAGGAGCCGCGGGCGTGGGCGGAGGTGGTCGCGATGTTCGTGCGCGCGGGGCGCGGGCTCGAGGCGGCGCACCGCGCGGGGATCGTGCATCGCGACTTCAAGCCGGAGAACGTGCTCGTGGATCGCGATGGGTGGCCGCGCGTGTGCGACTTCGGGCTCGCGAGCGTGTCGTTCGCGAGGTCGGGCGGCACGCCGGCGTACATGGCGCCGGAGCAGTGGCTCGAGGAGGATGTTGATGCGCACGCGGATCAGTTCGCGTTCGCGGTGGCGCTGTGGCGCGCGATCGTCGGGGCGGCGCCGTTCGCCGGCGAGACGAAGGTGGAGGTGCGCGCGGCCGTGATCGCGGGTGCGGTCGTCGAGCCGCCCCAGGGGTGCGCGATGCCGAGCCGGATCGAGGTGGCGCTGCGGCGCGGGCTCGCGCGGCGACCGGCGGACCGATGGCCGTCGCTGTCGGAGCTGCTCGCGGAGCTCGAGCGTGTCGCGGCGGGCGCCGCGACGCCGGGCCGGCGGCGCTGGCTCGCGCCGGTCGCGGGTGTGGCCCTCGCCGCGACGGCGGCGGCCGCGACCGTCGTCGCGCTGCGGCCGGTACGCGACGCCGCGCTCGTCGGGTTCGCGGCGGCCCCGCAGCCGGATGCCGCACCGGCGGCG
>JAHBVW010000093.1 GCA_019637375.1 Deltaproteobacteria bacterium
CGCCGGCGCCGTGGGCCGCCGTGGTGAAGGCGCGGCGCGCGGTCGTCGCCGTGCGCACGGACCGCGAGCTCGCGCTGCGCGAGGGTGCCGCGGCGGCGCGGCGCACGCTCGACGAGGCGCGGCGCGCGCTCGACGCCGCGATCGACCGCGATCGCAGGACGGGCTCGGCGCGGCAGCCGAAGCTGCACGAGCAGCGCAAGTACGTCGAGATCGAGTTCGCGGAGCCCCCGGCGCAGGGCATCGCGATCCGGCTCGAGTACCTGGTCGCCGCGGCGCGCTGGGCGCCGAGCTACGTCGCGCGGCTCGACGGCGAGCGGGTCGCGTTCGAGATCCGCGCCGTCGCCGCGCAGGACACCGGCGAGGACTGGGCGAACGTGCCGCTGTCGCTGTCGACCGCCGAGCCGGCGCGGTTCGCGGCGCTGCCCGAGCTGCACGCGCTGCGCATCGGGCGGCGCCAGCAGGAGCCCGCGAAGGCCGGCTACCGCGCCGCCCCGACGGGCGCGGACGCGCTGTACGCCGACTACGATCGCGAGCTGCCCGCGCGCCGCCACGACGAGCCGAAGCCGGTGACGCGCGCGGCACCTCCGGCGACGACGCCGGTGCTCCCCGCCGACGGCGGCGGCTTCTCCGACCAGGTGTGGGACGAGGGCGAGTCGCGCTCGAAGGAGGCCTATCGCGGGCGCGCGGCGGGTGCGCGACCCAGCCCGCCGCCTCCACCGGCGCCGTCGGCCGCGCCGATGCTGCAGGCGATGCCGCAGCAGGCGCGCGCGTCGACGGTGGTGGGCAAGAAGCTCGAGCAGGCCAAGGGCGCGATGCGCCGGCTGGCGCGCAGCTCCGACGAGGAGCCGGATGCGAACTTCGCGCGCGGCGGCGGCGCGATGTACGAGCCCGAGCCGGATGTGCAGGCCCCGGCGGCCGGGCCGGCGGTGCCGCGGCTCGACTACGGCCACCTGCGCATGGCCGGCCCGTCGTCGGGGCAGCGCGGGCGGCTGATCGCGGCGCCGCCGGATCGCGACGCCGGCGCGTTCGAGGGCGAGCTGGCGGCGGCGAAGGCGCGCATCGCCGTCTTGCCGCTGCCGCCCGGCTGCCGCGCCGAGTGGGCGCACGCGTACGACTACGCCTACGTCACGGACGGCGCGGTGGACGTCAGGTCCGACGGCGCGTGGCACGCGATCGCCGTCACGGCGAAGGCCGCGAGCGCGAAGGTGCGCCACGTCGCCGTGCCGCGCGAGCAGGCCGACGTGTTCCGCGTCGCGGCGATCGCGAACCCGTTCGCGGGGCCGCTCCTGCCCGGGCCGATCGACGTGTACGACCGCGGCCGCTTCCTCATCACGAGCGAGCTCGACTACACGCCGCCGTCGGCGACCGTGGAGATCGGCCTCGGCGTCGACGCGACCGTGAAGATCGCGCGCAACTGCGAGTTCCGCGAGGAGGCGACCGGCATGCTGCGCGGCAAGCTCGAGCTGCACCACCAGGTGACGATCGACGTCGAGAACCTGAGCGGGCGCGGCATCGAGCTCGAGGTCCGCGAGCGCGTGCCCGTCACCGCCGACGGCGACGACGACGTCGACGTCGTGATCGGCCGGATCGAGCCGGGCTGGGAGCGCTGGACTCCCGATCCCGGCGCGCCGAAGGACGACCGCCTGCGCGGCGGCCACCGCTGGCGCCTCGCGCTGCTGCACGCGCAGAAGAAGACGCTGCGCGCCGCGTACGTCGTCACGATCGCCGGCAAGCACGAGCTCGTCGGCGGAAACCGGAGGGAGCCATGACCTCGAACGGAGGTGGCGTCGCGAGCACGACGACCACGGCGCCGATCGTGGCGGTGACGGTGCTGGAGGACCGCGCGTCGGTCACCCGCGCCGCGGTGGTCGCGATCGGCGCGGGGCAGTCGCGCGTGACGATCGAGCGCGTGTCGCCGATCCTCGCGGACAAGACGCTGACCGCGACCGCGACCGGTGCGCGCGTGCTCGACGTGCGGTGCGAGCGCTACATCGCGCCCTGGCGCGACCCGGCGGCGGGCGAGGTCGAGGCGCCGGCGCAGCTGCGCGCCGAGCGCACGCGGCTCGAGATCGAGCGCGACGCGGCGTCGGCGCGGGCGCACGCGGCGCGCGCCGAGGTGCACGCGCTCGCGGAGCTGTCGGCCGCGGCGATGCGCGACCTCGCGATCGGTGCGACGCGCGGCTCGTCGCCCGACGGTGCCGCGGGCGCGCTCGCGGAGCTCGACGCGCTCGAGTCGGCGGCGCGCGTGCGCGTGCTCGATGCGGACCTCGCGGCCGACGACGCGCGGGCCGCGATCGCGCGGCTCGATGCGCGCATCGCCCGCGCCGAGGCGGAGGCGGGGGAGGAGGCGGCGCGGCTCGTGATCGACCTCGTCGCCGACGCGGCGAGCGACGCGCGCGTGACGATCGGCTACATCGTGCCGGGCGCCGCGTGGCGCCCGTACCACCGCGCGACGCTCGCTCCGGGCGGCGACAAGCCGCAGGTCGCGTGGCAGACGACGGCGTGCGTGTGGCAGGCGACCGGCGAGGACTGGACCGATGCGGCGCTGACGTTCTCGCTCGAGCGGCCGTCGCTCGGCGTCGAGCCGCCGGAGCTCTCCGACGACGAGCTGCGCGCGCGGCGGCGGCCCGACACGGTCGTCGTCGAGGCGCGCGAGCAGGAGCAGCAGACGACGGGGCTCGGCGGCGGCGCGAGCGAGGTGCTCGGCATCGATGACGGCGGCCTCGGGCTCACGCTGTCGGCGCCGCGCGCGACGATCCGCTGCGACGGGCTCCCGCACCGCGTGCCGGTCGGCGCCTTCACGGCGAAGGCATCGCTCGCGCTCGTCGCGGTCCCGGTGAAGTCGGCGTTCGTGCACGTCCGCGCGAAGCTCGCGAACGAGGGCTCGGCGCCGCTGCTCGCGGGGCCGGTCGACCTCATCATGTCGTCGGGCTACGTCGGGCGCGCCGAGATCGGCTTCGTCGCGGCGGGCGAGCGCTTCCACCTCGGCTTCGGCCCCGACGCCGACCTCCGCGTGCACCGCACCGAGACGCGCGACCGCGACGACGCCGGCCTGCTCGGCGGCTGGAACGTGCAGACGGTGCGCGTCGCCGTGCGGCTGTCGAACCTCGGCGATCGCGCGCGCACGGTCGAGGTCACCGAGCGCCTCCCGATCTCGGAGGTCGAGCAGGTCGAGGTCAACGCCGCGGGCCCCGACGCGTACCTGCTCGGCACGGACGATCATCCGGGCGGCGAGGAGATCACGCAGGTCACCGCGCGCGCCCTCGACGATCGCGGCATGGTCACGTGGGGGGTCGAGCTGCCGCCGTTCGGGCGGCGCGCGGTCACGCTCGAGTACCGCGTGCGCAGCCAGCGCGGCGTCGCCGGGATCTGACGTGTACGCCGCCGTCGCCGAGATGTTCGCGAACCGGGTGCGCAAGAACGCGCGCCACCTCGCGAAGTGGGCGAAGCGCGAGGGCGTCACGTGCTACCGCGTGTACGACCGCGACATCCCGGAGGTGCCGCTCGCCGTCGACCGCTACCTGTGCGAGCCGCCGGGCGGCGGGCCGGGCGAGCTCGCGATCGTCGTGCAGGACTACCGCCACGCCGACCGCGGCGGCGGCGACGAGTGGCTCGGCGCGATGACCGCGGCGGCGGCGGGCGTCGTCGAGGCGACGGCGACGTACGTGAAGCAGCGCGAGCGCCTCGTCGATCGCCAGGCCGGGCATCAGTACGAGCGGCTCGGCGAGCGCGGCGTGTGGCGCACCGTGCGCGAGGGCGGGCACGCGTTCCGCGTGAACCTGTCGGACTACGTCGACACCGGGCTGTTCCTCGACCACCGCAGCACGCGCGCGCGCGTCGCCGCCGAGCAGGGCGCGACGATGCTGAACCTGTTCGCCTACACCGGCGCGTTCTCCGTGTACGCGGCGGCGGCGGGGATGCGCACGACGACGGTGGACCTCAGCAACACGTACCTCGGGTGGGCGCGCGACAACCTGGCGGCGAACGACCTCGACGGCGAGATCGTGCACGCGGACGTGCGCGACTTCCTCGACGACGCGCGCCGCGCCGGGCGGCGGTGGGACGTGGTCGTGTGCGACCCGCCGACGTTCTCCAACTCCAAGCGGATGGACTACACGTGGGACCTGCAGCGCGATCACGTCGCGCTGCTCGACGACGTGTTCGACGTGTGCGACCGCGTGCTGTGGTTCTCGACGAACCGGAAGAAGTTCGACCTCGCCTGGCAGCACCCGCACGCCACGATCACCGACGAGACGCGCGCGACCACGCCGCTCGACTTCCGCGACGCACGCCCGCACCACGCCTACCGGATCTCACGCGTGTAGGGCGGCGCGCAGCGCGCGCAGGATCGTATCGGCCGCGACGTCGACGCGCGGCTTGTGCTCGGCGAGCGCGGTCGCGATCGCGCGGAGGTCGTCGGGCGACGGCGCGAGCAGCGGGCGGTGCCCGAGGATGCGCGCCAGCCGCTGCACGATCGCGTCGACGCGGCGCAGGTCGTACGGCACGCCGTAGGCGCGCATGCGCGCGAGCAGCGCCGCGAACCGCGCCCCGTCGTTTGCATCGCGCCAGGTGATCGCCGCATCGTGCGCGATCGCGCGCGTGAACGCCTCCGCATAGACGTGCTCGTCGACGAGCACGCCGTCGAGCAGCAGCTCCACCCCGACGTGCGCCACCGCCAGCCGCGGCCCGCGCGCACAGCCCGCGGCGGCGAGCCGTTCGTCGAGCTCGCGCATGAGCGCCGTCGCGGCCGGCAGCTTGTGGAACGCCGCATCCGTCGCGTGGTGCAGCTCGATCCCCGCCGCGACCTCGCGGTCCTCCGTCGCCGCCACGCGCGCACCCGACATCGACTCGAAGTCCGGGAGCATCGCCCCGAGGATCGTGCCCGCCGCCGGCGACGACCAGCTCGCGACGGCCGCGTGCCCGAAGTAGTTCACGATCTTTCTTAGCAACCGCACCCCGCACGTGTCGATGCGCCGCCCTCACAAGGAGTCAGACATGTCCATCGAGGCCGCCGCTCTCCTCTTCGCGATCGCCGGGTGCGCCACGTGCGCGGTGAAGGCCGGCGAGAAGCACCGCAACGTCGCCGCCTGGTCGGTCCTGGGGTTCCTCTTCCCGCTCGTCGGCCTCATCGCGATCACCGCGGCGAAGTCGCTCGCGCCGCCGGATCGAGGTGACGACTACTACGACTACCGCTGATCGCGGTACAGATCGGTCGGTGCTCGTCGTAGGGCTCGACCTCGGGACGCAGAGCTGCAAGGCGGTGGTGTGCGACGAGCGGATGGTGGTGCGCGGGGCGCACGCGATCGCGTACGAGACGGCGTATCCGAGGCCCGGGTGGGCCGAGCAGGATCCGGGGGTGTGGGAGGCGGCAATCGGGCCGGCGATCGCGGGAGCGATCGCGGAGGCGGGAGTCGCGGCCCGTGACGTCGCGGCGCTCGCGGTGTCGGGGCAGCTCGACGGGTGCGTCGCCGTGGATGCGCGCGGGAGGGTGCTGCACCCGGCGCTGATCTGGCAGGACCGGCGCGCGGTCGAGGAGGCGGCGCGCGTCGACGCGGCGGAGCTGTTCGCGCGGACGGGGCAGGTCGCGGACGCCGGGCACCTGGCGCCGAAGGCGGCGTGGCTGCGGGCGCGGCTCGCGACGCGGCCGGCGCGCTACCACCCGCCGACGACCTGGATCGTCGAGAGGCTGACAGGTGAGACGGTGATGGATCCGGCGCTCGCGTCGACGACGATGCTGTTCGACCTCGCGGCGCGCGCGTGGGCGCCGGAGCTGCTCGCGGCCTGGGAGCTCGAGGCGCGCGAGCTGCCGCGCATCGCGGAGGCAACCTCGGTCGCGGGCGTGCTCACCGCCGAGGGTGCGCGCATCTCCGGCCTCTGCGCCGGCACGCGCGTCGCCGTCGGGACGGGCGATGACTTCGCGACGCCGCTCGGCGCCGGCGTCGTCGCGCCGGACGGGCGCGCGATCTGCGCGATCGGGACGGCGGAGGTCGTCGGTGCGCTCGCCGCGAGGGCCACGCTCGATCGCGCCGGCGCCGAGCCGATGGTCGAGACGCACGCGTACGTCGGCGACGCGTACTTCATCGAGAACCCGGGGTGGCTGTCGGGCGGCACGCTGCGCTGGGTGCGCGACCTCGTCGGGATCGCGAGCGACGCCGAGCTCGACGCGATTGCGGCGACCGCGCCTCCCGGCGCCGGCGGGGTGACGTTCGTGCCCGCCCTCGCCGGCGCGATGACGCCGCGCTGGCGGCCGCACGCGCGCGGCGCCTTCTACGGCCTCGCGCCCGGCCACGACCGCGCCCACGTGGCGCGCGCCGTGCTCGAGGGGCTCGCCTTCGCGTGCCGCGACGTCGTCGAGCGGCTCGCCGCGCTCGGTCTGCCGCGCGACCGCGTGCTGCTGCTCGGCGGCGGCTCGCGCAGCCGCCCGTGGGCGCAGCTGCGCGCCGACGCGCTCGGCCTGCCGCACGAGCGCGCCGCGAGCGCCGACACGTGCCCGATCGGCGCCGCCGTGCTCGCCGCGATCGCAATCGGCCTCCACGCCGACCTCGCCTCCGCCGCCGCCGCGCTGCCGCCGCCCGCCGAAGCGTTCTCACCGGGCCCCGGCGCCGCGCTCGACGACGCCTACGGCCGCTACCGGCGGCTGGTCGAGGCGCTCGCGCCTCTCTCCCTGGCATCGTGGGCGTGAGCTTGTGTGATCCTGCCACGTTCGTCCGGAGGGCCTCGTCGGGTAGAGTCTGCGCATGGATCGGATGTGGATCGCCGTCGCGATCGCCACACTCGCGACCGGTTGTCCCCGAGGTGATGACCCGCCGGCGTGCATCGACGTCGACCTGAGCTGCGCCGAGCTGTACGAGCCGACGTTCGAGAACGTGTACACGCGCACGCTCGCCGTCGGGTGCGGCGCGACGGCGACCGCGTGCCACTCCGCCGCCGGCCGGCAGGGCGGGATGTCGTTCGAGACCATGCAGACCGCCTTCACGTCGCTGCGCGCCGGGCGCGTGGTGCCCGGCGACGCCGCGTGCAGCGAGGTGATCGTGCGGACGTCGTCGCCGGGTGAGTCGTACCAGATGCCGCCGGGCTCCGCGCTCACGGCGCCCGAGCGCTGCGCGCTCATCAAGTGGGTGCAGAACGGCGCGCCCGGACCCGGAGGATCTCCGTGAAGCTGTACGCGTTCCTCGCGCTGCTGTGCCTCGCCGCGTGCGGCGACGACGCCATCCACCCGCCGCCCATCGCCGAGCTGATGAAGCCGGAGACGTGCAAGGAGTGCCACGCCGAGCACTACAACCAGTGGGCCGGCTCGATGCACGCGTACGCCGCCGACGACCCGGTGTTCGTCGCGATGAACAACCGCGGCCAGCGCGACACCGGCGACAAGCTCGGCACGTTCTGCGTGAGCTGCCACGCGCCGATGGCGGTGAAGCTCGGCCTCACCGACGGGCGCAACTTCGATCCGACGACGCTGCCTCCCGAGGCGAGGGGCGTGACCTGCTACTTCTGCCACAACGTCGAGGCGGTCACCGACACGCACAACAACGGCCTCACGCTCGCGATGGATCAGACGATGCGCGGCGGCGTGCGCGACCCCGTGAAGTCACCCGCGCACTTCTCGAAGTACGACGAGCTGATGGACTCCGACCGGAACAACTCGGAGATGTGCGGGTCGTGCCACGACATCGTCGTGCCGCAGGAGCTCAACGGCGTGGCGGGCGGCGTCGCCGTCGAGCGCACGTTCGCCGAGTGGAAGCAGACGTTCTTCGCGACCGAGTCCGACCCGGGGATCCACCTGTCGTGCGGCGCGTGCCACATGCCGGGGGACCCGAACCCGCGCGTCCTCGCCGACGCCGCGGGCCTCACCGTCCCCGCGCGCCGGAACGCGTTCCACGAGCACGCGTGGCCTGCGATCGATCAGGCGCTCACGCCGTGGCCCGGGATCGACGAGCAGGCCGCGCTGATCAAGCGCGAGCTCGACGGCGCGGTGCGCGTGGTCGGCCCGTTCAACGTGATCGCGCAGACCCAGCCCGGCGGCATCTGCATCGAGGAGAACCTGCTGAAGATCCGACTCGACACGATCTCGCCGGGCCACGCGTTCCCGAGCGGCGCCGCCCACGATCGCCGCGCCTGGCTCGAGGTGATCGCGAAGAACGCCGCGGGCGACGTGATCTTCTCGAGCGGCGTGGTGCCCGAGGACGCCGATCCGCCCGACGACCCGTTCGTCGAGTCCAACCCGGTGTCGATCGGCCTGTGGGACCGCACGTTCAAGAGCGACGGCGCACCTGCGCACTTCTTCTGGGAGATCGCCGAGGTCCGGAGCCACCTGATGAAGGTGCCGACCGTGCGCGGCGAGGACCACTCGTACAACTTCAAGTGGCAGCTCCCGAACCTCAACGAGATCGATCGCGTCGAGACGCGGCTCTTGATCCGGGCGCTGCCGTTCGCGGTGCTCGACGACCTCGAGGCCAGCGGCGACCTCGATCCGGCGGTGCGGGGTCAGCTCAAGCTGCTCACCGTCGAGGGCGGGCGCTCGGTGTGGACGAAGGCAACGAAGGGTATGGGCGACGCGATCAACACCGGGTGCAACCCGAACTAGCTCGGGATGCAGAACTTGAAGACGACCCTGTCGTCGCCGGCATCGGAGGTCACGCGGACCGTCGTCTCCCACACGCCGGGCATCCACAGGTTGATCGGCGACAGCTCGTAGCGACCCGGTTCGGCGCCGGGCTCGACGAGCGCGTTCTTGCCCGCTCCGTGGCCGTGCGCGGGCATGAACGGCGTGACCTTGATCGTCGCGTTCTCGACCGGCGCACCGCCGGCGACCGCGTTGACCTGCACGCTCCACGCGTTGTCGTTGCGCGCGGGCGGCGCCGGCGTCGCCGACATGATGCGAAAGTCGAGCACGCCGTCCTGCCCGGTCTTCTGGAAGCCGACGACGAACGTGTCGGCCTCGAGCGCGGCGCAGTTCACCGCCTCGTCGGCATCGGCGCCGCCGCCGGAGCCACCGCCGCAGGCGACGAGAGCGAGGGAAAATCCGAGGAGAAGCGGGCGCATCGGGAGCTCCTACGCAGCAGGTAGCACGAGGTTACTCGCTTCTACGCGCGACCCGCGACCGCCGCCCGATCACCCCGGCTAACACACTGATTCGTCGCGGGCGCCTTAGTCGAGCGAGGTCGCCGGCGTGAGCAGCACGACGGTGTCCTTCGACAGGCCGAGCCCGCTCGGGATGCCCGTGTACGTGACGCGCGCGACGGCCTCGCCGCCGGCCAGCGCCCAGACGTCGGCGAGCTGCGCCTGCGGGCGCAGGAACGCGGTCACCGTGGTCTTGCCGCTCGGGCCGTGGCCGCTGACCGGCTCGACCTGGAGCTGCAGCGCGAACTTGCGGATCGGCAGGTCCGAGCACGCCGACGGGCCGGCCACGCGCAGCGCGCGGCGCTGCACGATGCGCGTCGACAGCATCCACGCCTCGGCCGTCGTCGCCATCGCGGGCTCGAGCGTCGGCGCGATCGCCGCGAGGCGCGCGCGGATCTCCTCGGGATCCTCGCTGTGCTCGTACCAGGCGTGGATCGGCACCAGGTGGCCCTGGCGCGGGCCGCACAGCCACAGGCGGTACGCGACGGGCGCCTCGCCCTCGCCGAGCTCCTCGACGACGTACACGACGCCCTCGGCGCGCGCGACGCCGAGCACGGTCATGCGGTGCGCGCGCTCGTCGTCGAGCCGCGGCGGCGTGGCCGGCTCGTCGGTCACGCACGCGGTCGACGTCATGTAGCCGAGCGACGACCGCAGCGTGGGCATCGGCTCGCCGCGATGCAGGTACGCATGCGCGAGGGCGCGCTGCATCCTGCGCGTGCGGGCCAGCGCGATCAGCGCCGACTGGGTCTTGGCATCTCGGTTCACGGCGGGTTCTACGACTAGAACGCGCGAGGAGCCGAAGGGTTGCACCGACCGTGATCCAGACACGCTCGGGAATATCTTCGCGGCAGGTGCGGTACTCGACGCTTCGCTCTACGGCGTCTTGTAAGCGAATTTCCGAACCGCGCCGCTCCTGTCGGTCTGCGTCCACGTCCCGCTGCGACGCCCTGCGACCATCGGGCCCTCGATCACGCTGCCGTCGACCAGCTGGCGCCACGGGCCGTCGAGCACGCCGTCCTTGTACGTCGCCGTCAGCACCGTCGAGCCCTCGGCGTCGAAGTACGTCCACGTGCCGGTCTTCTGATCTGCGGCGAACTGACCGGTCACCGCCGGCTTGCCCGCGCGGAACTCGGCGTACGGGCCGTCGGCCTTCGCGTCGGCGTAGCGCATCTCCGTCGCGACCTTGCCGTCGACGTACTTCCTCGTGAGGCCGTCGAGCTTGCCCTTCTTCCAGCTCTGCTCGAGCGTGGGCGTGCCGTCGCTCGCGAACTCCTTCCACACGCCGTGGCGCGCGCCGCCCGCGTACTGACCGTCGACGAGGACCTTGCCGGTCCACGACAGCTCCTGGTACCCGCCGTCGGCCTGGCCGCGCACGAACTGCTGGCGCGACGACGGCTTCTTGTTCTGGTGGAACGTCAGCATCCAGCCGGTGCCGCCGGTCATCGTGAAGCGGCCGAGCTCGTTGCCCATGCGATCGAAGTACGCGAAGTCGCCGTCGGGCTTGCCGGCCTTGTAGTTGCCGCTGAACACGAGGCGGCGCTCCCACCACTCCTGCCACAGGCCGTCGCGCTTGCCGTCGACGTAGCGACCCTCGCGCTCCTTCGCGTTGCTGCGATCCGTCCACACCCACGCGCCGTTGCGCCGTCCCGCGGCGAACTGGCCCTTCACGCGCGGGTTGCGCGGCCACCGCCACAGCACGTACGGGCCGCTCAGGCGGCCGAGGCGATCGTAGTTCTCCTCGGCGATGAGCACGTTGAAGTGCCAGATCTGGCGGCTGCCGTAGCGCACGCCGTTCGTGAACCTCTCCTCGAAGCGCAGGGTCGGGCGCGTGCCGAACGTGTGCGGGCCGTCGAGCTTGCCGGCGGCGTAGCTCGCGGTGATCGTCGGCGAGCCGTCGGCGGCGTACGTCTTCGCGGGGCCGTTCGGCACGCCCTTGTCGAGCTTCATCTCGCTGAACAGCGCGCCGCTCTCGAGCCACACCTTCTCGACGCCGGTGCCGCCGGACATCATGTATTCGCCGAGGACATTCCCCGACGGGCCGAGCTGCTGCCACGTGCCATCCTTCAGGCCCGCGACGTAGGCGCCGCGCTCGGCGACCGTGCCGTCGCGGCGGCGGCGCTCCCACGTGCCGTCGAGGACGCCGTCCTTGTACGCGCCGCTCACCTGGATCTCGAGGTCGGGATACAGCGTGAGGTACGGGCCGTGGCGCGTGCCGTCGGGCCGCGCGCAGTACCACGTCGGCTCCGGCGCGGGCGCGGGCGTGACGACGAGCCCGGCATCGCACGTGAGGAGCTTCACCTCGGGTGCGTCGGGCGGCGGTGCCGCGTCGGGCGCGACCTGCGCGACCACCGCCGGCGGCGGCTCGACCGGCGAGCTCTTCGGGCCGGTGCCGGGCCCACATGCCGCGAGCAACGTCAAGACGCTGCATCGGATGTGGTTATTTTGCACAGCCAATTCTGACATGAAGCTTCGAAGTGGCGCGAGTCCGCGTCTAGGATCGGTCTCTATGACGCTACGCACCACGGTCCTAGTTGCGTTGGCCCTCGCACTCACGACCCAGACCGCCGATGCCCGGCGGCGGCGGTCGATGGGCGGCGAGCGGTACGCCTCCAACGGGGTGTTCGGTCTGGGATTGGAGCTCGGAGCTCCCTTCGGCCTCAACGGAAAGTATTTTCTCTCGGACGATCGGGCGCTGAATTTCGGAGTTGGCGCGGACGGTTACTACTACCGCGACCGCGACGGCCTGCACCTGTACCTGGATTACCTGTTCCATCCGGTGTCGCTCACGAACAACGAGACGTTCAAGCTCCCGCTCTACGTCGGCGTGGGCGGGCGGATCTGGGACTTCAACGACAACCGCAACGAGGACGGCCTGGCGTTCGGCGTGCGCGTGCCGTTCGGTATCGCGTTCGATTTCAACAAGGCGCCGATCGACGTGTTCATCCAGCTGACGTTCGTCGCGGACTTCTTCACGCGCTACCGGGATAACTTCGCGGCGGGCCTCGAGGGTTCGCTCGGCATCCGCTTCTGGTTCGACTAACTTAGCGCTGGACCTCGATCCACAGCGGCACGACGACGGCCTCCGCGCCCGCGACGTCGATGCCGCTCCGCCGCACCTCGATCTGGCCGCGGCCGCCCATCGAGTAGTACGCCGACACGGCGTACGTCCCGGGAGCGAGCGGCTCGAACGTGTAGCGACCGTGGTCGTCGGACACGGTCTGCTGCGTGCGCTCGGCCCCGTCGACGGCGTAGATGACCGCGCCGGGGACGCGGCGCCGCGTGACGACGTCGCTGACCGTGCCCTCGATGCGCGCGGTCTGATCGGTCAGGCCCGACGGGCGGTAGCGATCGATGCGCGACGACGCGGTGTCGTTCTGGAAGTCGATCTTGACGTTCTTCGGGTCGCTCAGCGTGAACCCGAGGTCGACCATCGTGATCTCGCCGGCGCGCACGTCGATGTTCTCGACGTCGACGGTCTGGCCGGCGAACGTCGCCGCGAGTGCGTAGCGCCCCGGCGCGAGGCGATCGAGGTCGTAGAGGCCGCGCTCGGACGACGTCGTCGAGCGCGCCGGCGCGGCCGGCGTGCGGATCGCGATCTCGGCCTTCGAGATCGGGTCGCCGCTGTCGAGGTCGCGCGCGAGGCCCGCGATGCCGCCGGTCGTCGGCTTCGCGCGGGGCGCGGGGCCGCCGGCGAGGGCGCCGCACGCCGCGGCCGCGCACGCGAGCAGCGCCAGCAGGATCTTCACCCGGCGATCATGCTTCGGGCGCCGGGCGGCGCCAAGGCGAGCGGGGCTGGCAGCGTCCAACCGGGCGGATGTCCAGCGCATCACAGGCGAGACCCGTCGCGTCGCACGTGCGTACAATACCCGCGATGAGGTCGCTCGTCGTCGCAGTGCTCCTGGCCGGCTGCAGCATCGCCGCGGCGGGCTGCGGGAAAGGCGGAGCCGCCGCCGAGGTCTCGACGAGCGAGCCGGCGGGGCGCGTCGTCGAGGTGACGGGGAAGGTCGAGGCCACGCGCGGCGGTGCGACGCGCGCGCTGTCCGCCGGAGCGGAGGTGTTCCGCGACGACGTCATCGCGGCGACCGGCGACGGCGCCGTCGCGATCGACCTGTTCCACAACGGCGCGCGCTGGCACGTCGGCGGCGGGCAACCGAAGAAGCGGCTCGACGAGTCGGTCGCGTGGGGCCTCGCGAAGGCGGCGCCCGGGGAGAGCGTGGCGCACGCGACGTCGGCCGCGGGCCGCAACGGCGAGCGCACGGCGGCGGACACGGCCGCGACGGCGGCGTCCAAGGACACCGCCGACCACGACGGCAAGAAGGTGAGCGCGAAGAATCCCACCGACAACCTCGACGACGGCAAGCACCTCGAGAAGACCGCGAAGGACCCCACCGACGGCCTGGGCGGCAAGGGCGGCGGTGCGGGAGGCGGCCCGGGCGGCGAGGGTGGTAGCAGGGAGGAACGCAAGAACGGCGGCGACGAGAGCGGGAACCAGGGCGCCTCGCCTCCGGAGCGCGATCGCCGTCCGGATCCGGTGACGACGCCCCCGCGCAACGATCCGCCGAAGCGGGTCGTGGACGACCTCCCGCCGAAGACGGGGCAGACGAAGAACCTCGAGCTGCGCGGCGGCGGCAACGCCGAGGTCGCGCGCAAGCCGGCGATCGAGGCGCCGGCGTCGGAGAAGGGGCTCGCCGGTCTGCGCGAGCCGCTGCGCGCGTGCCTCGACGCGGCGACGCCGAAGCTCACGCTCGTCGTCACGGTCACGGGCGGTGCGCGGTCGATCGCCGCCGCGGGTGCGCCGCCGGCGGTGCTCGCCTGCATCCAGCGCGTCCTCGCCCGGGTCCCGCCCGGCGCCGACGGCCGCGCGAGCCTCGAGCTCGCGAAGTAGCGGTCAGCCGCGGTCGCGCAGCGTGATGCGGCCCGGCGGGAGGCCGAGCTCTTCGAGGATGCCGTCGAGGGCGGGGCGCTCGAGCTCGCGAAGTAGCGGTCAGCCGCGGTCGCGCAGCGTGATGCTGCCCGGCGGGAGACCGAGCTCCTCGAGGATGCCGTCGAGGGCGGGGCGGTCGACGCCGCGCCACGCGAGCGTGTCGAGGTCGGTCGGGATCGGGCAGTCGGTGCGCAGCGTGGCGAGCGTGCGGTAGAGGTCGGCGTCGGCGCGGCGCTCGCGCAGGGCGCCGGCGAGGCGGTCGGCGCCGCGCACGGTCGCGGTCCACGCGCGCGGATCGTCGGGGATCGCGTCGACGCGGCCGTAGGTGGTGAGCAGCTTCGCGGCGGAGGCCTTGCCCCAGCCGGGGATGCCGGGGATGCCGTCGGCGGTGTCGCCGACGAGCGCGAGCAGGTCGGGGATCGAGGCGGGCGCGACGCCGTGCTTCGCGATCACCGCCGGCTCGTCGAGCGCGACGTCCTTGAAGCGGTCCCACACGACGACCTTGTCGCCGACGACGCACTGGCACATGTCCTTGTCGACGGCGACGATGCGGATCTGCGCGATGCGGTCGTCGCCGGCGAGCGCGTGGGCGGCCGTCGCGATCGCGTCGTCGGCCTCGAACTCGATCATCGGCCACACGGTCAGGCCGAGCGCCGCGGTGACGCGCTCGGCGAGCTCGAACTGCGCGACCAGATCCTCGGGCAGCCCCTCGCCGGTCTTGTAGCCGGCGAACAGGTCGTTGCGGAACGACTCGATCACGTGGTCGAACGCGACGCCGGCGTGCGTGAACACGCCGCGCGACAGCAGCGCCGCGAAGCTGCGCAGGAGGCTGCGGCACGCGCCGACCTCGCGATCGCCGTGGCGCCCCTGCGGCGCCCCGAACCACGCCCGGAACAGCTCGTAGGTGCCGTCGACAAGATGGACCTGCACGCGGCGCAGCGTACACGGTACAACCCGTCGCGATGCACTCGCCGCGCGCCTGGATCGTCGCCGTCGCGCTCGCGGCGTGCAGCCAGGGAAAGGGCCACCGCATGCAGCCGTCTCCGCTCGCCGCCGACGCCGTCGCCGGCATCACCGACGCGCAGCTCCGCGCCGTCGTCGCCGACCACTGGGAGCACTGGATGAAGTGGGCGCCGACGTGGGCCACCACGCTCGGCGATCACCGCTACGACGACCGCCTCGCACCGCGCGACGCGGCGGCGATCGCCGAGGCCGCCGCCGAGCGCGACGCGCTGCTCGGCCGGCTCGCGGCGCTCGACGAGGGCAAGCTCGGCGAGATCGATCGCGTGACCGCGGCCCTCCTGCGCGGGCGCCTCGAGGCCGAGCGCGCCGTCGACGCGTGCAAGCTCCACGAGTGGGTCGTCGAGACCGGCGGCGGCAGCCTGTTCGGCGAGCTGTCGTACCTCGTCGAGCAGCACACGGTGAAGACGGCCGCCGACGCCGCGAACCTCGTCGCGCGCATGGACGCGGCGGACCGCCTCGTCGACGACACGATCGCGAACGTCGGCCGCGGGCTCGCGGCGGGGCGCGTGTCGTCGCAGGAGAAGGTGCGGCGCGCGCTCGCGCAGCTCGAGACCGAGCTCGGCAAGCCCGCCGGCGCCTGGGTGATGGCGACGCCGGCGTGGACGGTGGTCGACGGCACCGACGCGTGGCCCGCGGGCGAGCGCGCGAAGCTGGCGGCGCGGCTGCGCGAGATCGTCGCGACGAAGCTGTACCCGGCGTTCGCGCGGCAGCGCGACTTCCTGCGCGACCGCGTGATGCCGGCGGCGCGCGGCGAGCTCGAGGGGCTGTCGGGGCTCGCCGGCGGCGACGCGTGCTACCGAGCGTCGATCCTGCTCCACGTCGGCCTGCCGCGCACGCCCGAGGAGCTGCACGCGCTCGGGCGCGAGGAGATCGCGAAGACCGACCGCGAGATCGCCGCGCTCGGCAGCAGGCTGTTCGGCACCACCGACCTCGCGGCGACGCTGAAGGTGCTGCGCGAGGACCCGAAGCTGTACTTCACGACGCGCGAGGAGATCCTCGCGGCCTCGCAGGCGGCGCTCGACCGCGCGAAGGCGGCGATGGCCGGCTACTTCAGCGTGCTGCCGAAGACCGACTGCGTGATGCGCGAGATCCCGGCGTACGAGGCGCCGTTCACGACGATCGCGTACTACCGGCAACCGAACTACGACGGCTCCAAGCCGGGCGAGTACTTCGTCAACACGTACCAGCCCGAGGTGCGGCCGCGCTTCGAGCTCGAGGCGCTGACGTGGCACGAGTCGATCCCGGGCCACCACCTGCAGATCGCGATCGCGCAGGAGCTCGGCGCGCTGCCGGCGTTCCGCAAGCTCGACGGCTCGACGGCGTACATCGAGGGCTGGGCGCTGTACACGGAGCGGCTCGCCGAGGAGATGGGCCTGTACTCGAGCGACCTCGACCGGCTCGGCAAGCTCAGCTACGACGCGTGGCGCGGCTCGCGGCTCGTCGTCGACACGGGGCTGCACGCGATGAAGTGGACGCGCGCGCAGGCCGAGGCGTACATGCGCGAGCACACCGCGCTCACCGAGACGAACATCTCGAACGAGGTCGATCGCTACATCGGCTGGCCGGGGCAGGCGCTCGCGTACAAGGTCGGGCAGCTCGAGATCGTGAAGCTGCGCGCCGAGGCGGAGGCCGCGCTCGGCGCCGCGTTCGACCTGAAGGGCTTCCACCGCGTCGTGCTCGGCTCGGGCGCGGTGACGCTGCCGGTGCTCGGCGAGCTCGTCCGCGCGTGGGTGCGCGACGTGAAGCGATGACCGAGAGGCGGCTCGTCCGCGGCCTCGGCTTCTGGGGCGCGTCGTCGCTCGTCGTCGGCACGATCATCGGCACCGGCGTGTTCCTGAAGACGTCGGTGATGGCCGAGCTCGGCGGCTCGCCGCTGTGGGTGCTGCTCGCGTGGCTCGCGGCCGGCGCGCTGTCGCTCGCGGGCGCGATGACGTACGCCGAGCTCGGCGCGATGTACCCGCAGGCGGGCGGCGAGTACGTGTACCTGCGGCGCGGCTACGGGCCGTTCATGGGCTACCTGTACGCGTGGAACCGGTTCTGGATCGCGACGCCGGGCTCGATCGCGGCGTACGCGGTGGGGACCGCGAAGTTCCTCGAGGTGCCGTTCGACACGTCGGTGGTCGGCGGCAACACGGTCCTCGCGATCGCGCTCGTCGCGACGTTCACCGCGATCAACCTCGTCAACGTGCGCTCGGGCGGGCACTTCAACACGGTCCTCACGGTGATGAAGGTCGCGCTCGTGCTCGTCGTCGCGGCGGGCGCGCTCGCGGCGCCGCGCGGCAGCTGGAGCAACCTGTCGGCGGGCGGCGGCTTCCCGGGCTGGAGCGCGTTCGGCGCGATGATGCTCGCGGCGCTGTGGGCGTACGACGGGTGGAACAACCTCCCGATGGCCGCCGGCGAGGTGCGCGATCCGGGGCGCAACCTGCCGCGCGCGATCGTCGGCGGCTCGCTCGCGGTGCTCGCGATCTACGCGGTCATCAACCTCGGGTACTTCCACGCGCTCCCGCTGCCCGACGTCATCAACTCGGCGTCGAACAAGGGCGATCAGCCGGCGGTCGCGGCGCGCGTCGCGGCGCAGTTCCTCGGCGACACGTCGCAGATCGTGCTCGCGCTCGCGATGGCGCTGTGCGCGCTGTCGGCGATGAACGGCTCGATGCTCACCGGCGCGCGGGTGCCGTACGCCGTCGCGCGCGACCGCCTCGCGCCCGCCGGGCTCGGCGCGCTCTCCGACGGTGCGCGCGTCCCCGCGGTGTCGGTGCTCGTGCAGGGCGCGCTCGCGTGCATCCTCGCGCTCACGAGCAGCTTCGATCAGCTGACGGATGCGGTCGTGTTCGCGTCGTGGCTGTTCTACGCGCTCAACGCCGGCTCGGTGCTGATGCTGCGCCGCCGCGAGCCGGGGCGCGCGCGGCCGTTCCGCGTGCCGGGCTTCCCGGTGGTGCCGGTCGTGTTCGTCGCGCTCGCGACGCTGCTCCTCGTCAACACCGTGTACACGGCGCCCGAGCCGAGCGCGATCGGCCTCGGGATGACGGCGATCGGCGCGCTCGTCTACGCGCTGTTCCTCAGGGGGCGAGCGAGGATCGACGAGGCGACGAGCGATCCTCCGTGAGCCGCGCGAGGATCTCCTCGAGCTCGGCGGCCGTCGGCTGCGGGCGCTCCCGGCGATCGAACTTCGCGGCGAGCGCGCCGGTGCGGTCGTAGATATAGATCGTCGGGATCTTCGGCGGGCGGCCGAGCGCGGCGAACAGCTCGTCGTCGGCGGGCACGACGCGCAGCCACGGCGCGTGCTCGGCGAGGTAGGCACGCACCGCGAGCGCGTTGCCGCGGCCCTTGTACTCCTCGTGGCCGACGTAGTTGACGCCGAGGATGCGGACGCCGGTGTGGCGCGCGCGCAGCTCGCCGAGGACGTCGAGCTCGACTTGGCAGTGCGGGCACCACGACGCGAACACGACGAGCACCGTCGCGCGCCCGGTGCCGAGCGGGCCGATGCGGGCGCCGTCGAGATCCGCCGTCGCCTCGACCAGCGCGAGCGGGCCACTGGGGCGTGGCGGTGGTGGGGCCGGTGCGGGCGCGGGGCGCGGGGCGCAGGCGATCAGAAAGGTCAGTACGACCAGGCGCACCACGCGATCACGGTAGCGCCCCCAACGCGCCCGCGCCGTGTCGGATTCCCTTGCACGCATGTGCAACCGTGCGCAGAGTTTGATCATCCATTGGTCGGAGGTCCAGCGTGAACCAGGTGTATCTCGGCGCGGTCGCGTTCGGTTTCACGCTGCTCCTCGCGTCGTTGCTGCTCGGCGGCAAGGACACCGACAGCGGCGACGGCGGGCATGACGGGCATGACGGGGATGACGGGCACGACTCCGGCGGCGGCGGCTTCGGGTGGGCGCCGGTCACGTCGCTCCGGTTCTGGGTGTTCCTGCTCGCGTTCGGCGGTGGGACCGGGTTCGCGCTGACGGAGCTCGGGCAGGGCACGGCGGTGACCGCGGTCGCGGCGGGCGTCGTCGGATGGCTGAGCGGGGCGATCGCGATCGCGGCGATCGCGGCGCTCCGGCGCGGCAGCGTGTCGAGCGAGGTCGGCGCGACGGAGCTCGTCGGTGAGACCGGGAGGCTGCTCCTGCCGGTGGCCCCGGGGCGGCCAGGCAAGGTGCGCGTCGACGTGAAGGGCCGGCAGGAGGACTTCATCGCCCACGCCGCCGAGGATGGCGGCGCGCTCGCCGAGGGGACGGTCGTGCTGATCGTGGCGGAAGGCGAACAGGGCTCGTTGCTCGTCGCCAAAGGCGAGATGTAAACAGGCGACGTGAGGTTCGTTGCCCGCGGCCGCATGCGGCGGCCGCGGCGCCGTCGTGTGCGTGTCGAAAGGAGGTCAGGAATGAAGATCGGAACTGTCACGATCCCACCGGGCGTGGTGGGCGGAGTCGCCGCGGGCGTCGCCGTCCTCTTCGTGCTGCTGGTGATCTATCGCTACCTGCTCAGGATCTGCAGGCCGAACGAGATCCTCATCTTCTCCGGAGGCAAGCACGCCACGCACGACGGACGGACCGTGGGCTACCGCGTCGTGTTCGGCGGGCGCGGCGTGCGCGTGCCGCTCGTCGAGACGGTCGACCGCATGGACGTGTCGCTGATCTCGGTGCCGGTGCACGTCAACGGCGCGTACTCCGAGGGCGGCATCCCGCTCAACGTGCACGCGATCGCGAACATCAAGGTGTCGACGGATCCGCGGCTCGTCGGGAACGCGATCGAGCGCTTCCTCGGCAAGGGGCAGCACGAGATCGCGCGCGTCGTGCAGCAGACGCTCGAGGGGCACCTGCGCGGCGTGCTCGCGTCGCTCACGCCCGAGGAGCTCAACGAGGACCGGCTGAAGTTTGCGCACCAGCTCGAGAAGTCGGCGCGGCCGGACCTCGACAAGCTCGGCCTCGAGCTCGACGTGCTGAAGATCCAGCACGTCGCCGACGACCGGAACTACCTCGAGAGCATCGGGCGGCAGCGGATCGCCGAGATCCTGCGCAACGCCGAGGTCGCGGAGTCCGATGCGGCGCGGCTCGCCGAGCAGGCCGAGGCGGGCGCGCGGGCGCGCGGCGAGGTCGCGCACACGAACGCGCAGGCGGCGGTGCAGCGCAAGGGCAACGAGCTGCGCCAGATCAAGGCGGAGATCGATGCGGAGGCGCGCGGCGAGGAGGTGCGCGCGGAGGCCGCCGGGCAGCAGGCGCGCGCGGAGGCGGAGCTCGCGCTGCAGCAGATCCGCGGCGAGCTCGAGCAGCTCCGGCTCGAGGCCGACGTCACGATCCCGGCGGAGATCGACGCGATCGTGCGCGAGCTGTTCGCCGCCGGTCAGGCCGCGTCGATCGCGGCGGACGGCGAGGCGATGGCCGGCTCGCTCGCGGAGGTCGCGGGCGCGTGGCGCGACAGCGGCGGGCGCGCGATGGACATGTTCGTGCTGCAGCACCTCGACGAGATCTTCGCGGCGGCGGCGCAGGCCACGCAGCGGGTCAAGGTCAACGAGGTCAACCTCATCGACGGCGGCGACGGCAAGACGCTCCCGGCGTACGCCGCGTCCTACCCCGCGACGATGGGCGCGCTGCTCGACCAGGTCACGCGGACGCTCGGCATCGACATCGGCAAGACGATCACCGGCAAGGCAGGAGGTGCGCCCCATGTCTGACGTCATCCTCGTCGGAGCGGTCGCGGTGCTCGCGTCGCTCGTGTTCATCGCGATCATCATCAGCCGCATCATCTACATCTGCCCGCCGAACGAGGTGCTGATCTTCAGCGGCGGCCACCGCAGGATCGCGGGGCGCGACGGCGAGGAGCGCACCGTCGGCTACCGCGTCGTGCAGGGCGGGCGCGGGCTGCGCATCCCGCTGATCGAGGTCGTCGACCGGATGGACCTCACGAACATGGTGATCGACCTGCGCGCGCAGGGCGCGTACTCGCGCGGCGGCATCCCGCTCAACGTGCAGGGCGTCGCGAACGTGAAGGTGTCGAGCAAGAGCGTGCAGCTCGCGAACGCGATCGAGCGCTTCCTCGGGATGTCCCGGGAGCAGATCATGACCACGGCGCGCGAGACGCTCGAGGGCAACCTGCGCGGCGTGCTGTCGACGCTGACGCCCGAGGAGGTCAACCAGGACCGCGAGAAGTTCGCGGGCGAGCTGCTGCACGAGGCCGACAGCGACCTCGCGCGGCTCGGGCTCGAGCTCGACACGCTGAAGATCCAGCACGTGTCCGACGACAAGGGCTACCTCGACTCGATCGGCCGCCGGCAGACGGCGGAGCTGCTGAAGAAGTCGCGCATCGCCGAGGCGGAGAACCACGCGCTGTCGGCCGAGAACGCGGCGTCGAACTACCAGAACCAGGAGATCGCGAAGATCGACGCGCAGGTCGCGACGGCGCGCGCCGACGGTGCCCGCCGCGTGGCCGAGGCGCAGACGCGCAAGGGCGCGCTGATCGCGGAGTCGCGCGGTCAGGTGCAGGCGCTCGTCGCGAAGGCGAACGCCGAGCTCGAGGTGCAGCGCGCGCGCATCGCGCAGGTCCGGTTCCAGCTCGTCGCCGACAAGGTCAAGCCGGCCGAGGCGAAGCGCGCGCAGATGGTGGCGCAGGCCCGCGGCGTCGCGTCGAAGATCCTCGAGGAGGGCAAGGCGACCGCGACCGCGATCCGCTCGCTCGGCGAGACGTGGGCCGGCGCCGGCGACAACGCGCGGCAGATCTTCGTCGCGCAGAAGCTGTCGCGGTTGGTCTCGACGATGATGCAGACGGTCGGCGACATGCCGATCGACAAGGTCACCGTGATCGACAAGGAGCTCGCGGCGAACGGCAGCAACTTCGCGGTCAAGACGGCGATCACCGCGGAGCAGATCAAGCAGCTGCTCGGCGTCGACGTCGCACAGCTCGCGCAGAACCTCGCCGCACGCCCGGCCGGCGCACCCCCGCCGCTGCCGCCGCGCCGCCCGCACGGCGACGGCAACGGCTAGACCTCAGCGGTGGCCGCCGCCGCCGTGCATGCCGCCGCCGCCGCCGCCGCCGCGCATGCCGCCACCGCCGCCGGTGCGCGGGACGGTGGTCGCGCCGCCGCGCATGCCGCCGCCGCCGTAGTAGCCGCGCGTCGACACCTGCGGGTGGCCGCCGTAGTAGCCCGGGCCGCGGCGGACGACGGTGTTGTTACCGTAGTAGCGGCCGCCGTAGTAGCGGTTGCCGTAGTAGCCGCCGCCGTAGCCGTACGGATAGTTGCCGTAGTAGCCGCCGTAGAACGGATAGGAGAAGTACGGGAATCCGTTGCTGTAATAGTACGGATATCCGTATCCATAGTAATAGGGTGAGGAGTAGGGCGAGTAGTAGTCGCTGTAACCGCCGTAGTAGTCGGCGGGGTACGCGGCGACGCAGCCAGAGGCCGTCGCCGCACCGATTGCGATTGCCAGGATGAGTCGGTTCACGACAACCTCCGACGTCACGAGGGAGCATCGCTCGTGCCGCGGCGTGCGCTCGCGCGGGCCGCGGGGGTGGCGCGGAGGATCAGCGGCCGTTGCGGCGCGGCGGCGCAAGCCGTGCGGCGCGCGGCGCGTCGTCGGGCGAGCGCGCCGCGAACGGTGTGATCGGTCGGCCCGGCCCGGCGGCCACGGCCCGTTCGCTCACAGGGTGAGGCCGACGCGCCGGCGCGCCGTCAGGCAGTGGGCGCCGCCGAGCGTGAAGTCGCGGCACGTCCGCGGGCGATCGTCGTAGATCGCGCAGTGATAGCGCGTGGTGCGGCCGTCCTCGACGGTGCCGCCGTGCAGCGCGGCGCAGCGATCGCCGCTCCGCCGGATCTCGAGGTAGTGCCCACGGTCGACGACGAGCTCGGGGTGCGCGGCGACGGCGGGGTCGCGGCGCGAGACCTCGACGGAGTGGTACGCGGCGCGGCAGCACGCGCCGCACGTCTGGCAGTCGAGCGCGGCCTCGAAGCGCTCGCACGCCGGCCACGCCGGATCGACGCGGCCGTCGGCCTGGCGACAGCGCGAGGCGCCGCGCTGCTCGAAGCGCCACGCGCACGTGCCGCACGTGCCGGCGCCGGCGCCGGTGGGCAGGCCGCTCGGGTGCGGCGCGGGCGGCGCGCCGACGGTGATCCACAGCGGGCGCGCATCGGCGGTGGGCGCGGCGAACTTCGCGGCGTCGGCGGCGATGCGCGCGCTCGCGGCGAGCGCCTCGCCGAGCGCGGGGGCCCACGGCGGGTGCGCGGAGCGGCGGAGCGCGACGATCGCGGCCTGAACGGATGGATCGGTGCGGTCCGCGAGGACATCGCCCGACAGCGTGTCCCAGAACGCGCGGAAGTCCGTCGTCGGTGCGAACACGCCGCGCAGGCCGTGGCGGCCGGTGAGCAGCCACTGCACGCGCAGGCACGCGTGCTCGCGCCAGTCGTGATCGGGGCCGGTGTTGTCCATGCCCCAGTCGGCGCGCCGGAACGCGTCCTCGCCCTCGACGAGCGAGTGACACAGCTCGTGGAAGATCATCTGCGCGAGGCTGTCGTCGGCGTCGAGCTCGGTGTCGGTCGCGATCGCGAGCGTGCCGCGGCCGTCCGTCGCCGCGTAGGCGTCCGGCGTGCGGACGACGCGCAGCCCGATCCTGCGCGCCGCGCCGATCCACACCTGCGCGAGCGGATCGATGTACCGATGTGTGACCTCCCGTGCCACGTCAGGCGAGTTAGCACGAAAAGTTGCCCGTGCGCCGCCCCGCGCCGATCGTGGATCGCATGCAGGGAGGAGACATCGCGCTCGCCGGCTTCGTGCTCACCGCCGAAGAGTGGCACGCGATGGACCCGGGCTCGCGCGCGCAGCTGATCGCGGCGGCGTACGCCGGCGAGCCGCCGGGCGAGCAAGTGCCCCTGGGGTGCCACCGCGACGCGCCGTGGCTCACCGCGCCGATCAGCGGCCTGCTGTCCGAGGTCGGCGCGGCCGACGCCGCCGACGACAAGCGCGGCTAGCGATCCCGATGTCGTAGCCATGTCCGGAAACGGCCAGTCGCGCGGATGCGCGCGTGGTACCTCGGATGCGTGAACGACGACGCACGCTACGCCGCCATCGCCGCGCGGGACCCGCGCTTCGACGGCGTGTTCTTCGTCGCGGTGTCGACGACCGGCATCTACTGCCGGCCGGTGTGCCCGGCGCGGACGCCGGGGCGCGCGCGGTGCACGTTCTACGACACCGCCGCGCTCGCCGAGGCCGCCGGGTACCGCGCGTGCTTCCGCTGCCGGCCGGAGCTCGCGCCGGGCAACGCGGACGTCGACGCCGTCGATAACCTGGTCGCGGCCGCGGCGGCGCGCATCGGCGAGGGCGCGCTGAACGACGGCTCCGTCGACGACCTCGCGGCGCAGCTCGGCGTGTCGGACCGCCACCTGCGGCGCGCGATGGAGGCAAGGCTCGGCGTGTCGCCGGTCGCGCTCGCGCAGACGCGCCGCCTCGGCATGGCGAAGCAGCTGCTGCACGACACGGCGCTGTCGCTGACGGAGATCGCGTTCGCGGCCGGCTTCGGGAGCGTGCGCCGCTTCAACGCCGTGTTCCAGGAGGTCATGGGCAGCTCGCCGTCGCAGCTGCGCCGCACGCACGTCGAGCGCGTGCAGCGCGGCGACGTGCGCGGCCTGTCGCTGCGCCTCGACTACCGGCCGCCGCTCGACTGGGACGAGCTGCTCGGCTTCCTCGCCGCGCGCGCGATCCCCGGCGTCGAGGTCGTGGCGGACGGTGCGTACCGCCGCGTCGTGCACGTCGACGGCACGGCCGGCGCGATCGCGGTGCGGCGGGCGGACCGGCGCAACGCGCTCGAGCTGTCGATCGACCCGGCGCTCGTGCCGGTCGTGATGCCGCTCGTCGCGCGCGTGCGCCGGCTGTTCGACCTCGACGCGCGCCCCGACGTGATCGGCCGCGTGCTCGGGCGCGATCCGTTCCTCGCGCCGGCGATCGCGCGCCGCCCGGGGCTGCGCGTGCCGGGCGCCGTCGACGGCTTCGAGGCCGCGGTGCGCGCGCTGCTCGGCCAGCAGGTGTCGGTCGCCGCCGCGACGACGCTCGCCGGGCGGTTCGCCGCGCAGCTCGGCGCGCCGCTCGACCGCGATCCGGACGCACGCGACGGCCTCGCGCGGCGCTTCCCGACGGCGGCCGAGGTCGCCGCGTGCTCGCCGGCCGCGATCGCGAAGATCGGCCTGCCGTCCGCGCGCGCCGCCGCGATCCACGCGCTCGCGACCGCGGTCGCCGGAGGTGCGCTGCGCTTCGACGGCGCGCACCACCTCGACGCGTTCGTCGCCGCCGCGTGCGCGCTCCCCGGCGTCGGGCCGTGGACCGCGCACTACCTCGCGATGCGCGCGCTGCACGTCCCCGATGCGTTCCCCGCCGCCGACCTCGGCGTGCGCAAGGCCCTCGCCGGCGCGTCCGTGCGCGAGGCCGAGGCGCGCGCGGAGGCGTGGCGCCCGTTCCGTTCGTACGCCGTGATGCACCTGTGGGCATCCCTTGGAGGTTCCGATGACCGAAGCCGTGCTGATGACCGTCCCATCCCCGATCGGCCCGCTCCGCCTCGTCGCGCGGGACGACGTGCTGACCCACCTGTACCTGCCGCCGCACGACGAGGAGATCGCGGCCGTGCCGGGCACGTCGCCGGCGCTCGCGCGCGCCGCCGCGCAGCTCGCCGAGTACTTCGCCGGTGAGCGCCGCGCGTTCGACCTGCCGCTCGAGCCGCGCGGCACCGGCTTCCAGGAGCGCGTGTGGCGCGCGCTGCTCGCGATCCCGTACGGCGAGACGCGCAGCTACGGCGAGCAGGCGCGCTCGATCGGGCGCCCGGCGGCGAGCCGCGCCGTCGGCGCCGCGAACGGGCGCAACCCGATCGCGATCATCATCCCGTGCCACCGCGTGATCGGCGCCGACGGCTCGCTGACCGGGTTCGGCGGCGGCCTGCCGGCGAAGAAGTGGCTGCTCGAGCACGAGGCGCGCCTCGTGCGGCCGCGGCTGTTCGATCGCGTCGTCGGCTGAGCGACGCGGAG
>JAHBVW010000094.1 GCA_019637375.1 Deltaproteobacteria bacterium
TGAAGTCCCCGGCGGCGAGCACGAATAGCCCGCCCGCACCGTCCGGAGCCTTCTCCGAGCGTCGCGAGTTCACCGTCGGGAGGCCCGCGTCGAGCACGAGCCCGTGCGTGGTCTCGCCGACCGCCCGCGCGATAGCAAAGCGCCCGCGTCAGACCACCGTCGGGAGCCCTCTGGGCACTAGCTGCTCGCGAGCTCGCGCACGAGCCGGGCGAGCGTGTCGCGCGCGCGGTCGAGCTCCTCGGCGCGCAGCGTGACGCCGCCGACGACGGCGTGGCCGCCGCCGCCGTAGCGCGCGCACAGCTCGCCCATGTCGTGGCGCCGCACGGCCGCCGTCCACGGGTTCACGCCGACGGAGATCTTGATGCTCGACGACGTCCGCGTCGCGGACACCGCGTACAGGCACGTCGGGAACAGGAGGTACCCGAGGAAGCCCGGGCTGCGCGCGCCCGGCTCGCCGAAGCGATCGAACACGATCACGTCGCCGTGCCACACGCCGAGGCGGCGCACCGCCTCGAGCTCGCGCGCGCGCTCGGCCTCGACCTCGGCGAGCTCGCGCCGCAGCTCGGGGCGCGCCTCGACCTCGGCGAGCGAGGCGTGCGACAGCCACTCGACGTAGCGCGCCGTCTCGCCCGGCGAGCGCCCGTGGGCGAGCCACGCGGCGAGCCGCTGCGCCGGCACCGCGAGCGCGATCGCCTCCTCGGCGGACCGGAACTGCGCGGCGTCGATCTTGTCGGCCCACACGACGGCATCTGCGAGGTACTCGGGCGGCCGCCACCCCCAGTCGCCGCCCGCGAGCGCGCGGGCGATCAGCCCGGCACACGACGGCGCCCTGGGGTCGAAGAACCAGGTCGGGAGGTGCTCGCGCTCGAACACGGCCCGCAGCGAGGCCGGCTGGAACGCCGTCGGGTGGTGATCGAACCACCAGCGCATGCGCGTGTCGGCGCAGAACCGGAAATCCACGCAGGCGTGGTCGTCGGCGTCGAGCGCGACGTTGTCGAACGGATTCCCATCCTTGTGGGTCATCCCGATCGGCTCGATGACGACCTGCGGATCGACCACCTGCCGGTAGAACGCGGCGAACAGCGCCGCCGAGGTCGTGCCGTCGAAGCAGGCGTCGTGGAAGTAGACCTTGAGGAGTCTGGCCACGTCGGCGCCCCGAGCATACCCCGCTGCGGGGGCCGGGGGATCGGATCGACAATGGGGTAAGTTCGCCACATGTACCAGTGGTTACTCGTGGGCCACCTGATCGGCGTGATCCTGTGGATCGGCTGCATGGCGGCCACGTACTGGATGTTGCGCTTCCACACCCAGGCCCCCAAGGCCGTCCATGAAAAGCTGATCCTGATGGAGCGCTCGCTCGCGCTCGCGATGGACCTCGGCGCCGCGCTCGCGATCGGCTGCGGCCTCGGGATGGCGCTGTCGAGCGGCGGCGGCGAGAGCGGGTCGTTCCAGAGTCAGTTCACGCACCCCGTCGGCAACCTGTTCGCCGCCAAGGGAGGCCTCAGCAGTCCCGGCTGGTTCCACATCAAGCTGCTGGTGGTGGTCCTCGGCGTCCTCTCGATCCACGGGATGCTGCGCGCGCGCGTCGCGAAGTTCAGCCGCGGCGAATCGCCGACCGTCCCGCAGTGGATGTGGAGCGTGCTGCTCGTGTCCGTCGTCGCGATCATCATCCTCGTGATCCGCGGTCCGTTCATGTTCGCGAGGAAGGCCGACGACAAGCCGGCACAGCCGAGCTCGCAGATCGAGCTCGTCGTGCCGACCGACCTCCACGGGTAGTGACGGCGCGGACGATCCTGCACGTCGACCTCGACGCGTTCTACGCGGCGGTCGAGCAGCGGGATCGGGCGGAGCTGCGCGGCAAGCCGGTGCTCGTCGGCGGCAGCGCGCGGCGCGGGGTCGTCGCGTCGTGCTCGTACGAGGCGCGCGCGTTCGGCATCCGCTCGGCGATGCCGATGGCCGAGGCGCTGCGGCGCTGCCCGCGCGCCGTCGTCGTGCGCCACCGCATGGAGCGCTACGCCGAGGCGTCGCACGCGTTCTTCGGCATCCTCCGCGACTTCTCGCCGGAGGTCGAGGGGCTCTCGCTCGACGAGGCGTTCCTCGACGTCACCGCGAGCGAGCGCCTCCTCGGCGACGGCCCGACGATCGCGCGCGCGATCAAGGCGCGGGTGCGCGCGGAGCTGGCGCTGGTCGCGTCGGTCGGCGTCGCGCCGGTCAAGCTCGCGGCGAAGATCGCATCCGACATCGACAAGCCCGACGGCCTGCGCGTCGTCGCGCCCGCCGACCTGCTCGCGTTCCTGCACCCGCTGCCGGTGACGCGCCTGTGGGGCGTCGGCGAGGCCACGCGCGAGGTGCTCGCGTCGCTCGGGCTATCGCGGATCGGCGACGTCGCGCGCTACCCGGAGGCGGCGCTCGTGGCGCGCCTCGGCGAGCTGCACGGCCGCCACCTCGCGGCGCTCGCCCGCGGCGAGGATGCGCGCGCCGTCGAGCCCGAGCACGATCCGGTGTCGATCGGGCACCAGGAGACGTTCGACGACGACCTCGAGGACCGCGGCGAGCTCGCCGTGATCCTGCTCGACCAGGCGGATCGCGTCGCGGCCCGCCTGCGCGCGGCCGATCTGCGCGCGCGCGTGGTCGTGCTCGTCGTGAAGTACGACGACTTCCGCCAGATCACGCGCCGCCTGACCCTGCCCGCCCCGACGAGCGACGGCGGCACCCTCGCGCGCACGGCGATCGACCTGCTCGCGAAGGTGGCGATCGGCGAGCGTCCGGAGGAGCCGCGCGCGGAGGGCGCGAGCCGGATCACGCCCCGCAAGGGCGGCCGCGTCCGCCTGTGCGGGATCAGCGCCACGCAGCTCGAGCCGCGCGATGCCCCGCGCCAGCTCGGGCTCGACGAGGCCGCGCGCGCCCGCGGCGAGCGCCTCGGCGACACCCTCGACAAGCTGGCGGCGAAGTTCGGCAAGGGCACGATCCGGCGCGCCGTGCACCTGCCCGACGATCCCGACGATCCGGACGACAGCAAGCAATAGCGGCCACTTGCGCGCGCCCGCGCATGCCGCGTCTTTCCGCTTCCCAGTCCTCGCGGCTCGCGTGTCTCCTCATCGTGACCATGCAGCGACTCCCCTTCCTGCTGTGCGCGCTCGCGAGCGCCGCCGGCCCGGCGCGCGCCGATGCACCGCCCCCGGCGGTCGCGACGTACGCGCTGGTCGTCGGCTCGAACGCCGCCGGCCCCGGCCAGACCGACCTCCGCTACGCCGAGGAGGACGCGCGCCGTGTCGGCGCGTTCCTCACCGAGCTCGGCGGCTACCGCGCCGAGGGCGTCGACGTCGTCGTCCAC
This sequence comes from Deltaproteobacteria bacterium, assembly GCA_019637375.1. Taxonomy (GTDB): domain Bacteria; phylum Myxococcota_A; class Polyangia; order Haliangiales; family Haliangiaceae; genus JABFXX01. The sequence goes on from JAHBVW010000094.1 coordinate 3,335, forward strand.
CCGACGCCCGACGTCCTGCGCGCGCGCCTGGCGCGCCTCGCCGCCCGCGTGCAGGCCGACATCGCCGCCGGCAAGCAGGCGCGCGTGTTCTTCTACTACTCGGGCCACGCCCGCGCGACGGCGATCGACCTCGGCAAGGACGCGCTGCCGCTCAGCGAGCTGCGCGAGCGGCTGTTCGCCGTCCCCGCGACGCTGACGGTCGTCGTCCTCGACGCGTGCCAGAGCGGCGCGTTCTCGCGCCCCAAGGGCGCCACGTCGGTCGCGGACTTCTCGTTCAACTCGCGGCAGCAGCTCGACGCGCGCGGCGTCGCCGTGCTCGCGTCGTCGAGCGGCAGCGAGCTGTCGCAGGAGAGCGAGCAGCTGCGGTCGTCGTACTTCACGCACCACCTGCTCGTCGGGATGCGCGGCGCCGGCGACGCGAACGGCGACGGCCAGGTCTCCGTCGACGAGGCGTACCGCTACGCGTACCACCAGACGCTGCTCGCGACGGCGACCACCGCGGTCGGCGGCCAGCACGTCAGCCTCGAGGTCGACCTGAAGGGCCACGGCGAGGTGCCGCTGTCGTTCCCGCGCGCCGCGACGTCCGCGATCGTGCTGCCGGCCGCGCTCGAGGGGCACGCGCTCGTGCAGGACAAGAAGGCGAAGGCCGTCGTCGCCGAGACGCACAAGGCGAAGGGCGCCGCGACGAGGATCGCGGTCGCGCCCGGCGAGTACGAGGTGCTCGTGCGGCAGGGCGGCAAGCTGATGCGCTGCCAGGTCAGCGGCGGCGGCACGGTGGAGCTCGACCGCTGCACGAGCGAGAAGCTCGTCGCCGCCGGCGCGAAGGGCGGCGAGCTCGGGCGCACCACGCGCTTCGAGGTCACCGCGTTCGCCGGCGCCGAGCGCCGCGACGACTACCTGCAGCGCCTCGACGACTTCGGCTACCGCGAGGAGGGCGTGTCGTCGGGGATCGCGCTCGGCGCGGCGCGCCGCATCGCCCCGCGCCTGTGGGTCGGCGGCCAGCTCGCGCTGCAGGGGTCGCCGAAGTACGTGCGCGACACGGAGCTCGAGCCGCAGCGCTTCCGCTGGGCGTCGAACACCGTGCTCGCGGTCGCGCGCGGCGAGCAGCCGTTCGCCGAGCACGGCTTCTTCCGGCGCCTCGGCGTGTACGCGCAGGTCGGCGCCGGCCTCACGATCGATCGCACCCGCTTCGACGAGGCGATGGGCGACGCGAGGACCGAGACCTTCGTCGGGCCGGCGCTCGCGGTGGGGGCCGGGCTGCGCCTCGACTCGGCGTGGCTCTCCGGCGTCACGCTCTCGGCCGGCTACCAGTTCCTGTACGCGCCGGCCATCACGAACCTCCTCGACGAGAAGCACGGCGGCGGCGGCAACCGCGTCGGCATCGGCATCTCCTTCAGCTACTGAGGCCCCCCCCCCCATGACGACGATGACGACGATGACGACCATGATGATCAAGCGATTCTCGATGGCGACGCTCGCGGCCGGCCTGGCCTCGGCCTCGCTCGGCGCGACGGACTGCGGCGCGATCACGCGCGACGCCAACTTCGACCTGTGGTGCGGCGAGGGTCTGTGCGTATGGAAGGTCGTGCGCGGCGAGGCGCGGCGCGCCCCGACGTGGCATGCGTCGGACGCGGGCGTCGAGCTCGTCGGCGACGACGCGGCGATCAGCCAGCTCACGCCGGTCAACTCCAACGACACGCACTGCATCCGCTTCGATCTCGTCGCGGACATCGAGGAGAACGCCGAGGCGTTCCTCCTCACCGACGTCGAGAACGACGGCGTCATCGACCAGCGCGACCGGATCCCGACGTCGCGTTTCAAGCCGGTCTCGTTCCTGATGGCGATCAAGCCGCCGTTCGACGGGATCCGCTTCGAGATCGCCAAGCGCGGCCCCGGGCGCGCGGTGTTCGCGCAGATCGAGGCGCACGTGAGCGGCGAGTGCGAGGGGCTGCCGATGATCGAGATCGGCCCGCGCCCGAACGGCGCCGCGTGCGAGACCGGCGGCGACTGCCTGTCGGAGCTGTGCACGGCGGCGGCGATCGCGCCGGCGCCCGGCAACGTGACCGGGAAGGTGTGCGCCGCGTGCGACCGCGGCGCGCCCGGAGGGGCGTGCGTCGCGGGCGAGGTGTGCGGCTACGCGGACCCGCGGTCGCCGATCCTCGCCGGGTTCTCGTCGTGCGTCCCCGCCGCGTCGCGCGAGCTCGCCGAGCAGTGCGTCGTCGACGGCGAGTGCGCCTCGGGGGTCTGCGACCACGGCGTGTGCTCGGGGTGCCGCGTCGACGGCCCCGCGTGCGCGAACGGCCAGACGTGTTTGTGGGCATGGGGCGAGCCGGCCACGCACCTCGGGCCGAGCGTGTGCGGCCCCGGCGCGGGCGCGCTGGCAGCGGGCGAGCCGTGCGGCACGCACGCGGACTGCGCGAGCGGCACGTGCCGCGGCCCCGAGCGCAAGGAATGCAGCGACGGCCGCCCGTGCGCCTCCCCCGCCAACTGTCCCGTCACGAGTGGCCTCGCACCCGGGGCATGCACTAGCGTCGGCATCCAGGGTGGAACCTGTCAGTGACCCGCAGGGCGCGTACCGCGCGTACGGCCCGGCGCTCGTCCGCAAGGCCGAGCGCATCCTGCGCAGCCGCGAGGACGCGGTCGACGTGGTGCACGCGCTGTTCGCGGATCTGCTGCCGCGCTGGTCGAGCGACGTCAACCTCCCCTACCTCTACCGAGCCGTGACCAACCGCTGCCTCAACATCCTTCGTGACCACGCCACGAAGACCCGCCTGCTCGAGCGCGAGCAGGTCGCCGCGACCCCGGTCGCGCGCGTGCGCCTCGACGACCAGGTCGTCGGCGTCGCCCTGATCGCCGCGCTCGCCGACCGCCTCGACCCGGGCCACCTCGAGGTCCTCGTGTGCCGCTTCGTCGACGACATGACCCAGGAGGAGATCGCCGAGCACCTCGGCCTCTCGCGCAAGACCATCGGCAAGCGCCTCGACCGCATCCGCGACGCCGCCTCCGCCCTTCGCGAGGAGGCCGCGTCGTGAGCGCAGCGATCGCCGTGGACCGCGGCATGCCGGTACAACGCCGCGCTGTCGTCGGAGGCCGCGTCGTGAGCGCCGCTGCGATCGCCGTGGAGCGTGGCACGCCGGTGCAACGCCGCGCTGTCGTCGGAGGCCGCGTCGAGAGCGTTGCTGCCGTGGAGCGTGTCGTGCCGGTACAACGCCGCGCTGTCGTCGTCGTCGCCGGAGGCCGCCGCGTGCCGGTGCGAAGCGTCGCCGGAGGCCGGTGCGTGTCGGTGCGACGCCGCGCCGTCGTCGTCGGTGGCCGCCGCGTGCCGGTGCGCGCCGTGGCTGCGGGCGGTCCGGAGGTGGGGTCGTGGTGACGGCGTGCATCGGGGAGCCGGTGTCGTGGATGAGGCTCGAGCTGTTCGCGCTCGATCCGAGCGATGCGGCGGTGGCGGCGCACGTGGAGGCGTGCCCGGCGTGCGGGGCGTGCCTGGCGCAGCTGCGCGCGGACCGGGTGGTGCTGCCGCCGCTGACGGTCGCGGCGGCGGCGCCGAGGCGGCGGTGGTGGCTCGCGTTCCTGCCGGTCGCCGGCGTCGCGGCCGCGGTGGTGCTGCTCGTCGTCGTGCGGCCGCGCGAGCCCGGAGAACCAGCGGCACGCCGCGGCGACGTGGCGCTCGTGAAGGGCGTCGGGGAGGTCGTGCTGCGGACGGTGCGCGAGCGCGACGGCGCGATCCGCAGCGACGCGGCGACGTACGCGCCGGGCGACCGCTGGAAGGTGATGGTGACGTGCGCGCCCGGCCCGCAGGCGTGGGTCGACGTCGCGGTCCTCGACGCGGGCGCCGTCGACTACCCGCTCGGCGAGCCGGCCGCGATCGCGTGCGGCAACGACGTCGTCGTCGCCGGCGCGTTCGCCATCACCGGCGACCGCCCGAACCAGATCTGCGTCCGCGTCGCGGCCTCGGCCGGGGCTCGTGTCGCGCCGCGCCCCGGCGACCCCGACGTCGCCTGCGTGACCGTGCGCCGCGAGTAGACGTTGCGCGGCGCGCGCCGCGACGGGACACTCGAGGGATGCGCTTTGCCCGCTTCCGTCATCAGGTGCTGCTCGCGATGGGGCTCCCCGCGTGCTGGACCGCCCCCGCCGCCGACGTGAAGCCGCCCGAGCCGCCGAAGGCGCCGGCGATCGGCGCGTTCGATGCGAAGAGCTGCGCGCGCGACACGATCCCCGAGATGGTGTGCGGCATGCGCGAGGAGGGCGCGCCGCGCTGCGGCCCGACGGCGGCCTCGCTCGACACGTTCGACGCGCGCCACCTCCACGTGACGCAGAACGACGGCGAGAAGCACACGTTCCGCCGCTTCGTGTTCGACGGGGCCGGCACCGAGCAGTACCGGGACGAGCTCGTCGCCGAGAGCGAGGGCGGCGGCCGCGACGAGTCGCAGTGCTGTTACTCGCGCTGCACGCCGATGGTGATCGGCCAGGCCGAGCCGGCGACCCCGGGCTACCGCGTCGAGTCGCGCTGCATGCCACACCCGCCGAACGGCACGAGCATCCCGTCGACGAAGGACGCGCGGTGCGCGGCGGGCGTGCGCATCGAGGGCGCGCTGCGCCCGTACCTGTCGTCGACCGCCGAGACGTGCTGCTACGCCATCCCCCGCCGCTACGAGCCGATCCGCGGCCGCGCCGCCCGCGTCGACGGCACCGCCCGGTTCGCCGAGGTCGCGACCGGCACCGCCTGGAGCACCGCCGCCCCGGCGACCGTGCCCATCGCCGCGGAGGCGCGGCCGCGGCTCGATCCGCACCCGGACGTGGCGTCGCTCGCGACGGAGGTGCGCGCGCGGCTCGCCGAGGCGTGGATCGCCGCCGCGCGCATGGAGCATGCGTCGATCGCCGCGTTCGCGAACCTGTCGCTGCGCCTGCTCGCGCTCGGCGCGCCGCCGGACCTCGTCGCGGCCGCGCACGTCGCCGCGATCGACGAGATCGAGCATGCGCGGCTCGCGTTCCAGCTCGCCTCGGCGTACCGCGGCGCGCCCGTCGCGCCGGGCCGCTTCGACGACGCCGCGCACCTGACACCGGCCAGCGACCTCGCCGAGCTCGCCGTCGAGACGCTCCTCGACGGCTGCCTCAACGAGACCGTCGCCGCGTTCGAGGCCGAGCTCGCCGGCGAGACCGCCGCGGATCCCGACGTCGCCGCGGTGTTGCGCCGGATCGCCGAGGACGAGAAGCGCCACGCCCAGCTCGCCTGGCAGATCCTCGCGTGGTGCCTGCGCGCGAGCGAGCGCCCGCTCCTGCCCGACCTGCGCGCCGCGCTGCGCGACGCCGATCTCCCCGCGCCGGCCGCGCCGGCACGACCGCACGAGCCGGACCTCGCCGCGCACGGCGTCCTCTCCGACGCCGCCCTCGGGGAGCTGCGCTGCGACGTCCTGCGCGAGGTCGTCGAGCCCTGCCTCGCCGCGCTCGCGGCGTAGCCTCGCGGACCTCGTCGAGCCCTGCCTCGCCGCGCTCGCGGGTAGCCTCGCGGACAGCTACCGCAGCGCGGACAGCCAGTGCGCGACCGTCGCCTCGGGGCCCGCGGCGACGCAGTCGTACGCGCCGTGCCGCCACGCGACCGCGTGGACGTCGCCGTCGACGCGCTCCGTGTCGTAGCGGTTCGAGCGCGCGTGCTGGCACAGATACGTGACCCGGTCGGCGCCGATCATCAGGCCGACCAGCGCGGCGCGCCGCTCGAGCACCTCGATCCCGCGCACCCCGACGACGACCGCGCTCGGCGGCGGCAGCGGGGCATCCTTCCCGAGCAGGCCCAGCGCCCACGCCTGCACCACGCCCGGCTCGGGCGACGTCAGCTCCCACCCCGGGGCCGCGTCGCGGTGGCGCTCGACCGCCTCCGTGAGGAGCACGTTATGCCGGGCCGGAAAGATCGTGTAGATCGCGACCACGGTGCCGGTCAGCACCGTCAGCGTGAACAGCAGCGAGACCGAGACCGCGCGGTGCCACGGCCGCGGTGGCGTCACGATCTCGTCGTCGCCTTCGACCGGGCCGGTCGTCTCGGCTTCGACGAGCTTCATCTGGGCGTGGACTCCAGCACGGGGACGGCGCCGAAGCGCCGCACGAACTCCGCGCGTAGTCTGGCACAGAACGCCGCGAGGTCCGGATCATCCACCTCGATCAGGTGGCGACACAGGAGATCCGCCCCGGCGTGCGCCTCCGCCAGGCGGCGCGCGGCCGCCCGCGCGTCGGGGGCATGCTCGTACAGCACCATCGCGCTCTTTCCGCGCGGATAATCATGCAGACCGTGCGCCAGCCGCAGCTGGAGCACGTTGTCCTCCTCGGGTGCGTGATCTCCTGCCTCGGCCAGCGGGTACCAGGGGCAGAAGCGCACGCGGCTCAGTGTACTGTCGGCGTGTGGAGCAGATCGAGCCGGCCGGGCTGGGCTCCGACGGCGATCGGCTCGACTTCGGGCGCGCGGACCGCGTCCCCGACACCGTCGCGCACGCCGACGCGCTCGCCGCGATCGCCGCGTGGCGGCCGGGCTCCCTCGACGCGATCTACCTCGATCCGCCGTTCGCCACCGGCACGGTCCGCCGCGGGCGCGGCTTCCAGTACGACGACCGCGAGGACGATCCCGCCGAGCTCCTCGCCTGGCTCGCCCCGCACCTCGCGCAGGCCCACGCCCTCCTCGCCCCCACCGGCTCCCTCTTCCTCCACCTCGACTACCGCACCGTCCACTACGCCAAGGTCGCGCTCGACCGCATCTTCGGGCGGGCCCGCTTCATCAACGAGATCATCTGGTGCTACGCCGTCGGCGGAAAGAGCCGGCGCGGGTTCGGGCGCAAGCACGACACCATTCTCTGGTACGCGCGCTCGGCGGACCACGCCTTCTACCCGGAGGCCGTGCGCGTCGCGCGGCGCGGCGGGTCGCACATGCGGGTCGTCCTCGACGAGAGCGGGGCGCCGGTCCAGGAGAAGACCGACCGCCGCACCGGGCGCGTCTATCGGTACCCGGTCGCCGCCGGGAAGGTCCCCGAGGACTGGTGGACCGACATCGAGACCCTGAACCATTCGGACCGCGAGCGGCTGGGCTGGCCATCGCAGAAGCCCGAGCGGCTGCTCGAGCGGCTCCTCGGCGCGGTCACGCAGCCCGGGGACCGGGTGGCCGACTGGTTCTGCGGCTCGGGGACGACCGGCGCGGTCGCCCAGCGCCTCGGCCGGAGGTTCGACTGCGTGGACCGCGAAGCCGGCGCGGTCGAGGTGACCGTCGAACGGCTGCGAAAGCAGGGCCTGGCGCTCGCCGCGGCAGGATCCGCGCCGGTTCCCGTCATCATCCACCGCGCGCATTTCTGTTCAGAGACTTGCGGTGAACGGAGGGGCGGGTGAGAATTTGCAAGCTCAAGAGCTAGTGATGGCGGCCGCCCCTCAAGACGAGCCAACCCGCGTGATGCTCGATGCCTGGCTCGTCACCGACGTCGGCGTCGTTCGCGATCACAACGAAGACGCAGCCTTCATGGAGGCGTCGAACGGCTTCTTCATCGTCGCCGACGGCATGGGAGGCCACGCCGCCGGCGAGGTCGCCTCGGCGATGGCCGTCGAGACGGTGCGAAAGACGCTGGAGAGCGCGCGCCCCGAGATCGACGCGTTCAAGAAGGCGCCCACGGACGCCGGGCGCCGCGGGATCGTCCAGCTCCTTCAGAGCGCCGTGCTGTCGGCCCACCAGGCCGTGTTCCAGCGCGGCCAGGCCGAGCACGACAAGGCCGGCATGGGGACGACGCTCGACGTCGTCCTGGTCGCCGGGCCCGAGGCGTTCGTCGCCCACGTCGGCGACAGCCGTACCTATCTGATCCGCGACGGCCGCTCGTCCCAGATCACGACCGACCACACGGTCGCCGAGGTCCTCGTCATCGAGGGCAAGCTCACGATCGAGGAGGCGCAGGTCTCGCCGCTGCGCACGATCCTGGTCAACGCGATCGGCGTGTCGGCGGACGTCGGCGTCGAGATGGCGCACGTCACGCTGAAGCGCAGCGACCGCCTGCTGCTGTGCTCCGACGGCCTGCACGACTACTTCCCCGTCGAGGAGGAGATCGCGCAGAAGCTGTCGAGCGACGACCCCGGCGGGGCGCTCGCCGACATGGTCGAGCTCGCCAAGACGCGCGGCGGTCACGACAACATCACGGGTGTCGCCGTCCACGTGCGCGACATCATCGAGGCGGTCCCGCACCACCTCGAGGGCGAGTCGACGCAGCCGGTGGACCTGACGGCGAACCCGTTCGCCGTCGACGAGCCGACCGAGACCGCGTTCGTGTCGCCGTCGGGGGGGATGCCGCCGCGCATGCCGGTGTCCGTGGTCCCGCCGGCGCCGGTCGCCGGGCGCCCGACGCAGCCGATGCGCATCGTCAGCGAGGACGAGGGCGCCGATACGATCCCGCCGAGCCGCCGCGAGCTCGAGCGCGCCGCCACGGATCCGCCGGTCGACAAGGCCGAGGCGAAGGCCGACGACAAGCCCGACGACAAGCCCGACGACAAGGCGGCGGCCGACAAGCCCGACGGCAAGAAGGGCAAGCGCAAGAAGAAGAAGGGCGCGTCCGCCGACGACAAGGCCGGCGACGACGGCCACGCCGAGTCCGGGAAGGACTCCGACGGCACGCCGCACGAGCTGGCGACGGCCGACACCGGCCGCGTGCAGAGGGAGAAGGCGGCGAAGGAGGCCGGCGAGGCGCCGGGCGCGAACCTGACGGAGTCGAAGGACGCGAAGGACGCGAAGGACGCGAAGGACGCGAAGGACGCGAAAGAAGCCGGCGAGAGCACCGAGAAGGCCGCCGCCGCTGCCGACGCCGACGTGAAGCCGACCGACGGCGCCGACAAGGCGTAGTCACCGTGTTCGCGCTCGTCGACGGCATGTGGGTGCCGGCGGACGATCCCGCGGCGAGCGCCCCGGCGGCGCCGCTGCGCATCGCGACGTGGAACGTGTGGTTCGGCGAGCACGGGTTCCGGCGGCGCGGCCGCGCGCTGCTCGACGAGCTCCGCCGGCGCGCGCCCGACGTGATAGCGCTGCAGGAGGTGACGGCGCCGCTGCTCGATGCGCTCCTCGACGAGCCGTGGGTGCGCGCGCGCTACCGGATCTCCGACGTCGAGATGGTGCAGGCGTACGACGTCGCGCTGCTGTCGCGCGTCCCCGTGCGGCGCACGATCTCGCGCGACCTGCCGAGCGACATGGGCCGGCGCCTGCTCGCCGCCGAGCTCGCGTGCGGGCTCGTCGTCGGGTGCGTGCACCTCGAGAGCATGCGCGAGTACGCGCGCGCCCGGTCGGCGCAGCTGCGCATCGTCCAGGCGGAGCTGCGCGCGCTCGGCCGCGACACCGTCCTCGTCGGCGACATGAACTTCGCGCCCGAGGACGAGCTCGAGACCGCGGCGATCGATCCCGAGGTCACCGACGTGTGGGCGGCGCTGCACCCCGGCGAGCCGGGCTGGAGCGTCGACGGCGTGCGCAACGTGATGCGGGCGTGGGTCAAGGGCAACCCGGCGCAGAAGCGCATCGACCGCGTGTTCCTGCGCGGGGCGCGCACCGCGACGTCGATCGAGCTGCTCGGGACCTCCCCCCTCGACGCCGACACGTTCGTGTCGGACCACTTCGGCCTCGAGGTCGCGCTCGCGCCGCCGTGACGCCGGCGACGGCAACTCGAGCTGCCAGGGAGTGAAGCGGCCGTCGCGGGGGCGTTCGCTCCAGGCCGGCGCCCGCGGATCCTCGTCGGATCCTCGTCGGAAGACCGCGCCGGCGCACCGTTCGTGCACCGGTCGCGCATCGGGATGCACGCCACGCGACCGCGACCGCGCAGCCGGCGGTGTCCGCGGCGGCGATCGCGCGCGGCCCGCGCCTTGCTCGGCGGTGAGCCCATGCTGCGAGCAAGCTTCGCGATCACGCTCCTCGGGGTCACCGGTTGTGCCGTCGAGCCGACGACGGGCACGCGCGCCAGCGCGATCATCGGCGGCGAGCTCGCATCGCCGGACGACTTCCCGTCGGTGGTCGCGCTCGAGACGACGCCCGGCGACTGGTTCTGCACCGGCACGCTGATCGCGCCCCAGTGGATCCTCACCGCGGCCCACTGCGTCGACGGCGCACCGGTGTCGATGGTGAAGGTGCGGTTCGGCGATCCGGACGTCAACGACGACGCGGGCGGCACCGTCGTCCCGGCGGCGGAGATCCACGCGCACCCGGGCTTCGACTGGGAGGCGTGGGACGACGACGTCGCGCTGGTGAAGCTCGCGACGCCGGTCACCGACCGCGCGCCGACGCCGATCCATCGCGAGGTCGTCGCGGCCGGCACGCAGGTGCTCGACGTCGGCTACGGCGTCGCCGACAACAACGACAACGGCGGCGGCCTCCTGCGCAAGGTCGGCAAGACCACCGCGGACTGCGCCGGCGCGAACGATCCGGGCATCTCCGGCGCGAACCTCCTGTGCATGGACGCGTCCGACGGGCGCGGCAGCTGCTTCGGCGACAGCGGTGGGCCGACGTTCGCCACCGTCGGCGGCAAGCTCGTCGTCGCCGGCATCACGTCGGGCGGCACCGGCGAGCTGTGCGGCGCCGGATGGGACCTGTACACCTCCGTGCACGGCGAGCTCGACTACATCGACATGATCCTCGGCGCGAGCCCCGAACCGTCGGACCCCGATCCGACGGACCCGACGCCGGATCCGACCGGCGACGGCGGCGACGGCGGCGGCTGCAGCGCGGGCGGCGGCACCTCGGGGGCGGGCCTCCTCGGCCTGGCACTGATCCTGCGCCGGCGCCGCAGCCGCTGACCTTGCCGGAGCGCGTGGGCGGCACCATCGTGCGGAGGTGCCGCCGACCGCCCTGCACGAGATCGAGGCCGCGCTCGCCGAGCACTTCGACGCCGATCACCTCGCGGTGTACGCGGACCTGCTCCAGGAGTGCGGCGATCCGCGCGGCGAGCTGATCGCCGCGGACCTCGCGGACCGCACGAGCGACGACGCGATCGCCGCGTGGCTCGGGCCTTCGCTCGCGCACCTGATCGCGCCGGAGGACGTCCAGGCCGCGTTCATCGACGACGTGTTCCTCGACGGAGACTCGCCGCGCGGGCGCGCGCTGCTCGATCAGCTGTCGGCGCACCCGGCGCTGCGCTACGTGCGCGGCGCGACGGTGCGCGGGGATGCAGCGTGGGTCGCGACCGTCGTGGCGGAGCTCGGCCTGCAGCGGCAGCGCTGGCTCGAGCGACTGTCGATCCAGGTCACCGACGGCGGCGGCGGTGCGATCGGCGATGCCGCGGCCGCTCGGCTGACGGCGGCGACGCCGCGGCTCGTGGCGCTCGAGGTGTGGGGTCGCCGCGTCTTCGGCGAGCTCGCACACCCGACGCTGCGCTCGCTCCGGATCACCGGGCACGACGCCGTCGGATCGATCCTCGGCGCGGGGCCGGCGCGGCTCCCCGCGCTCGGGCTGCTCGACCTCGCGTTCGACGGCGACGATTTCAACGATGCCGTGCTCGCCGCGCGGTACCGCCCCGAGCGCCTGCCGGCGCTGCGCCGGCTCGATCTCTCGCGCAACGAGCCCGGCCGTCGCGCGCCGCACTACTTCGGCGGCACGGTCGATGCGTACGAGGTCCTCGCGCGATCGCCGCTGCGCACGCGGCTCGCCGACGCGCGGCTGCCGTCGCTGCGCCGCTGGCGCCAGGGCGAGGCGCTCGAGCGGCTCGTCGCCGCGGGCCCGCGCTCGATCGAGATCGCGCGCGCGTACGCGTGCTTCCAGGGCATCGTCGTCACGCCGCTCGGCGTCCGCACGCCCGCGCGGACGTTCCCGTGGCGGCCGCTCGACCAGACGCAGCACGCCCTCGTCACCTGGCTCCCGGATCTGGGCGGCGAGCAGGGCCGGCGCCGCTACGAGCTCCCGCTCGCGCCGCTCGCCGAGTGGCTCGAGCTCGAGGTCGCCGAGCATCCCCGGCTCCTGCGCTGGTGCAGCCTCGTCGGCTACCTCCTCGACGATCCCGGGCCGCGCGGCGTCGCCGTCCTCCACGACGCCGCGGCGCTCGCCGATCTGCGCGCGTCGCTGCCGCCCGGTGACGACCTCGCGCCGTGGGCGAGGTTCCTCGACGCCCTGGGGAGGGCGACCCCGCTGCTGGCCTCCGACGGCGTCCTGTGGAGGATGTGAGATCCGATCCCGGGAAGCTCTGATCCGCCCCACCGCGCGCGAGGTACCGTGACGCCGTGATGTTCGAGGTACCCGTCGCGCTCGAGGAGGCCGTGCGCGGCGCCGTGCGCGCGCAGCTCGGCGAGGCGGCGCTCGCGACCGGGCCGCTGGTGAAGGCGATCGTCGAGCGGTCGCGGCGGTACACGAGCGAGCGCGAGCGGATCGCGGCGGCGCCGGCGGGCGACCTCGCGGCGCGCGCGGCGTTCTTCACGATCGCCGATGCGATGAAGATCGCGATCCCGATCGGCGAGCTCGCCGGGCGCGGCGCCCTGCCCGCGCGGCGCCCGCTGCGCGTCGCCGACGTCGGCGCCGGGTGCGGCGCGATGACGCTCGGCCTGCTCGCGTGCCTGCCCGACGCGCAGCTCGAGGTCACCGCGATCGACCGCGACGCGGCGGCGCTGCGCCTCGCCGCCGACGCCGTCGCGCGCTACGCCGGCGCGCGCGTCGCGATCCACGTGCGCACCGGCGACGCCGCCGGCGCCGTCCCGCCCGCGGACCTCGTCGTCCTCGGCTCGGTGCTGAACGAGCTCGAACCCGACGCCGCGCTGCGCGTCGTCGAGCGCGGGCTCGCCGCCCTCGCCGGCGACGGCGCGCTGATCGTCGTCGAGCCGGCGCTCCGCGACACCACCCGCGCCCTCCACCACCTGCGCGACGCGGCGATCGCCCGCGGCGCCCACGTGTTCGCGCCGTGCACGCGCCACACCGCGCCGTGCCCGATGCTCGCCCGCCCCGACGACTGGTGCCACGAGGACCGCCCGCTCCGCCTGCCACCCGCCACCGCCGAGCTCGCCCGCCTCACGCACCTGCGCGACGACGGCATGAAGCTCGCCTACCTCGTCCTCCGCACCTCCCCGCTCGACCTCGTCCCCGACCCCGCCGCCTACCGCGTCGTCGCCGCCCCCCATGCCCAGAAGGGCAAGCTCGAGCTCCTCGGCTGCGCCCCCTCCGGCCACCGCACCCTCCGCCTCCTCAAGCGCCACCGCACCGCCACCAACCGCGACCTCGAGCGCGCCGCGCGCGGTGACGTCCTCACCCTCACCGGCGGCACCGACGACGGCACCCGCGTCGAGGTCGACGCCGACACCACCGTCACGCGCCTCGAACCGGCGACGGCTCGTGAATAAGGGTGCCGCCGTCGCGTGTTGCGTCACCGTGCTGCGACGGCTGACCGCGGGGTTCCTGACGGTGGTGGTGCTCGTCCTGGCGTGGTTCTGCATCGCGAACGCGCTGTGGCCCCCGATCAACGCGGCCGGCAAGCAGCTGCCGCCGACCGCGAACCTCCTGCGCGCGCTCGCCTGCGGCGCGGCCTCGTCGGCGCTGCTCGGGCTCGTCGTGTGGCGGCGCGGCGTCCGGGCGCGCCGCGCCGAGCAGGCGCGCCTGGCGACCGCCGTCGCGAGCTATCGCGAGCGCCGCTAGCCTGACCTGATCTACGTCGCGTACTGCGCACGCGGATCGTCGGAGCATTTCAAGAACGCACTGCAAGCCGACGGCCTGTCCTGTCACCGCTTCGTGGCCAACGCGTTCCGGCTCCTGCTCCACGCCATCGCCTATCGCTTGATGCATGCGCTGGGTGCTGCCGTCGCGCAGGTTGCCCCCGAGGCACCTACGTCTCGACCGATCGCGTCCGACTTGCGACGGCGCAGCCGGACACGCTGCGCCTGCGGCTCGTCACCTTCTCGGTGCAGCGCGTTCTCATTCGCCTACCGCGAGCTTCCCCCGCACGCGTGTTCTTCGCCGTGGCCATACACCTGGACACGGAACCGCTTTTCTTTGCGCATCCAAAGCCGTGCTACCCGGATCGCCGGCTGCTTCCTTGTGCTTGTGTGGCTGACCACATGTCGAGGTGGCTTCGCCGCCGAGCGAGAAGCGAGCGCCGCTTGGCGAAGGACGCGCAGAGCTCTCGACCTGGGGTGAAACCACGCGCGGCGGGATGTCTTGCGGGCGTTCGACGCGTGCCTCCGACGTCGAGCGTCTCGCGCAGCAGCTTCCCGATCGGGGAGGCTCCGCATGGTGGTTCGATCTCGTTCGGTGTGCTGTCGCGCGGACGAGTTGTGGAGATTGCGGACGCCGGGGAGGGAGTAGAACGCGTGGCGTCGGCGCGGGCGGAGATCTTGATCTTGATTCGGCTACCAGCGCGGGTGACCGGGGACGTCGTGGAGGCTGATCGGGCCGCCCTTGCGCCAGCCGTCGGCGAGGAGCCAGGTACGTGCCGGCTTCACCGGCAGGGGCAGGTAGGCCGGGAAGATCGGGAATGGCTGCGCGGATTGTCGGTATTCAACCCAACCAAGGAAGCTCGGCCCACTGGAGTAGTAGTCGACGGCCCACGGACCGTGACCGGGAATCGTCTCGACCTCGTCGTGGTGGCGGTAGTTGTTGAGCACGTAGCGCAGGACGTTGCGCGCCTGCCACGGCGAGGTGATCGCCACGACGTGGTAGCGCCCCACGAACACCGCGCCGCGGCGCCCGCGCCGTGACGCCGCGATCACGCGCTGCTTGCCGCTGGCGTCGCGCACGAGCCGCGCCCGCTCCCCGCGTGCGGGGCCGCACTCCACGTTCAAGCGCCGCGCCGCCGCCACCATGAACCCGTGGATCCCGCGCTTGAGGGCATTCCCGTCGGCAGCCTCGACGATCAGGTGGATGTGATCCACCTCCAGCGAGATCTGGTGGATCCGGAAGTCCTCGCGCGCGAACGCCGTGTGCATCGCCTTCCGGATGGCGTGGTAGTTCTCGCGCTGCCTCAGCCGCCCCACGGCCTCCATGTGCACGCGCAGCGTGACGTGGAACGGCCGCCACCCGGTGAATACCGGCCGCAGCACCTCACGGCACGAGCGCCAGCTCTTGCGCGGCCGCCCCGCCCCATCTCGCCTTCCACCGTGCTTCATCACGATGTGCACATTACCATCCACAACTAGATTTTGTAGTCATTTCTTGTCACCGAACGTCACACACCAAATACAATTTACCGAACGCGTTTCTCCGTCGTAGATAGTCCAGACATGAGAGGGCCGCCTCGCTGACGATCTGCTTCGACTCACTAAGCGTGCCGAGCGAGACGTCGAGGCCGAAGACGGCCGCGAGCAAGCCATGCACCTTGCGTCGGCGCATGTGGCCGTCGGCGGTCAACACCGCGAGGCGCGGCTCCGGATCGCGACGCCTCAGCAGCTTCTCGCCACACCGGCGACACGTCGTCGGGAAAGGGCAGGAACGTACGCTTGTGGCCCTTGTGCCCGGGCCGGTCTCGACACGGGCGAGCAGCGCTTCCACGTGGCGTTCCAGGGACCCGGACTCCACCCGTGAACGGGCACCTTTTCTTTGTCATCCATCATCACACACCAAACACAATTGACCAGTGGCGCTCTCCGTCGGGATAGCCCAGATACACGATCGACAATCGCCATACCGCCGCACGGCCTCCACACCATTCAGTGCGTGCACTGCGCATCTCAGACCAGCACAAACGGCGAGACATCACAGCGCGCCCGGAGCTCTGCGAGCGCTCGCGATCTCCGTCGAAGGCGCCGCCGGTCGAGCTCGGCGGGCGGGCTCAGGCGGCGAACATCGCGGTCGCGTGCTGGACGTACTGCGTGCGCTGCGCGAAGACGGTGCGCACGAAGGGTGCGCCGAGGGCGATGCGCTCCGCGCAGCGGCGCACCTCGCCGGCGCTGGTCCAGAGGCGGGGGCTGCGGCGCTGGATCGCGCCGATCGCGGAGACCATGCGCGCGACCTGCGAGTCCTTCGTCGGCTCGACGTCGTCGGGGACGCATGCGGAGCGAAGCTCGTGCGGCAGGTTCATCGCGAGGACGGTGCGCGCGCCGAGCTCGGCCGCGACCTCGTCGAGGATGGCGATCACGACGGCCTCGTCGGGGCGGGCCATGCCGTCGCGGATCATCTTGCCGAGGATGCGCAGCGCGATCGGGCGGCCGACGTCGGCGAGGAGGCCGGCGAGGAGCGCGCGCTCGCTCGAGCAGTCGCGGATCTCGAGGGCGAGGCGCCCGGAGGTGAACGCGTTGCCCATCGCCTCGTTGAACATGCCGCGCCACAGGTCGGGGAACATCGCGAGGTCGGCCTGCGAGGCGACCTCGTACATCGCGCGGCAGGAGCCGCCGAGGACGACCTCGACGACCTGCTGGATGCCGAGCATCTGGATCGCGCCGCGCAGCGTGGTGATCGGCGCGGGCGGCGCGAACACGACGGAGTTCGCCACGCGCAACAGCGTCGTCGCGATCGCGGCGTCGCGCTGGACGGCGCCGACGAGCTCGTTGAGGTCGAGCTCGGGATCGCGCGCCATCGCGATCACGCGCGTCGCGACGCTCGGGAACGACGGTGGCGGCGGGATCGCGCTCGCGAGGTCGGCCACGCGGTGCGCGGTGTCGATCCAGGCGTTGCGGTCGAGCTCGCTCTTCGGTCCGCCGAGCTGCTCGATCTGCGCCTGCAGCATCGACGTCAGGCTCGGCGGCTCCCCCGGAGCGGCCACCTGCGCGGCGGCGGCCGCGGCGGCGGGGATCGACGCCGGCGCGGCGGCCTTCCGGCGCCGGAACAGGCCGAACAGTCGAGCGAACACGTCTGTGAAATCGGCCGGGGGTCGCGTTCGTGTACCGCACGGGCGAGGTAGGTCCGCGCCGCACCCACTCAGCCGGTGACGAACGCGATCACGGACAGCGCCGCGGCACCGGCGAGCGCGAGCCACGCGAGCTTGCGAGGATCGACGAGCGGCGCGGGCCGGCCGAGCGCATCGAACGGCGGGCGCAGCGGGCGCAGCGCGACCACGGCGGCCGCGCGCGCGACGGAGATCGGCGCGGGCGCGGGCGCCGCGGTGGGCTCCACCACCGGCGGCGGCGCGGCGATCGCCGCGGCCCGCGCCGCCTCGAGCGCGGCGGCGACCTCGTCGAGCGCGGGGCGCTCCGCCGCATCCTTCGCGAGCATCGCGACCAGCACGTCGGCGAGCTCCTCGGGCACGTCGGGGCGCAGCTGCGCCGGCGCCGGCGGCGCGGCGTTCACGTGCTTCCAGATCAGCTCGAGGTCCGTCGTCGACGTGAACGGCGGCGCGCCGAGCAGCAGCTGGTACGCGACGACCCCGAGCGCGTAGATGTCGGCCGCCGCCGTGACGTCGCCGGTCGTGACCTGCTCCGGCGACACGTACGTCAGCGTGCCCGCGACCATGCCCTTCAGCGGATCCGGCTCGGCGAGCACGCGCGCGATGCCCCAGTCGAGCAGGCGCACGCGGCGCGCGCCCGCGAGCGGCGTGACGAACACGTTCTCGAGCTTGAGGTCGCGGTGCACGACGCCCTTGGCGTGCGCCGCGCCGAGGATCGCGCACAGCTCGATCAGGATCCCGAGCGCCTCGTGGCGCGGCAGCGGCCCGCGCTTGGCGAGCGCACCGAGCGTCTCGCCGTGCAGCCGCTCCATCGCGAGGTACGGGCGCCCGTCGAACGTGCCCGTCGCGAACACGTCGCACACGCCCGGGTGATCGATCAGGTGGACGATGCGCGCCTCGCGCAGGAACGTCTCGGGCGCGAGGCGCCCACCCTCGACGGTGTCGTCGGCGAGCGCGGAGCGATGCGCGACCTTCAGGGCCGCGCGCTTGCCGAACCCGGTGTGCGAGACCGCGTACACCGACGCCATCCCGCCGCGGCCGAGCTCGCCCTCGACGCGCCACGCTCCGACGCGCTGTCCCGCGACGAGCCGCTCCGGTCGCGGCCGCCGCGTGCGCGCCGTCGGTCGGCGCCGGCGCGCCTCGGGGTTCTCGGCGCTCCGGGGTGCTGCCGCTGTGGCCATGGACGACGCTCCATGCACACCGCGCACCCGCCGAAACTCGCAGCTCCTCGACGATTGCCGTGCCGCGAGCGAGCGACCGTGTCGACACGCACGTGCGCGTCGACGGGAGTCACTGGTGCTTGAAGCGCGCCTTGACCTTGATCATCGGCGCGACGGCGATCGCGTTGCACGTCGCGCCCTGCCCGTCGCATGGGCCCTGCTCCCACTTCTCGAACCTGTGATCGCCCTCGGCGATCGCGCGCAGCTCGAGCGCCTGTCCGGCGAGGACGACGTACACGCACGGCGAGTCGAGACAGGTCGCGAGCCCGGCGATCTCGACGCGCCCCCGGCCCGCGAGCTCGACCCGCAGCACCGCCATCGGCAGCGCCGCATCGGGCGGGAGCGGCGGCGCATCCGGGCGCCCCGGCCCGACGCCCGCGTCGACGACGCCCGGCAGCTCGCCGCACCGCCCCGCGACCTCGGGCGCCGCGCACAACGCATCGCTGCCGCACACCTGATCTCCGGCGCAGTCCGCCGTGCTCGCGCACGTCACGATGCAGTCCCGGAGGTCCGGCGCGTAACACCCGCCGATCCAGGCGGCGAGCGCTGCGAGAAGCAGCGGCCGTGCGGCGACGGCGATCGCAGGCGCGCCGCGCCGCCGCGCGCGCCGGCCGCCGCGCGCGGCGGCGCCGTCGGTCGTCCGTGCGGAGCCGCGCTCTCGGCGACGCATCAGAACCGCCGTGCGACGATGCGAAGCATCCTCGCCGACACGTGATGCGGTGGCGCGCGCTCGGCGACGCATCAGAACCGCCATGCGACGATGCGAAGCATCCTCGCCGACACGTGATGCGGTGGCGCGCCCTCGGCGACGCATCAGAACCGCCATGCGACGGCGACGCGCGCGCCGCCGCCCGGGATCGGGGCGACCACGGGCACGCGCTCGGCGCGCTTGCCGAGGACGTAGAGGGCGGCGCCGCCGGCGACGGCGGCGACCCCGGCGACGCCGAAGATGCGCGCCATCGTCGCGGCCTCGCGGCCCTCGGCGTCGCGCTCGGCGATGGCGCGACCGTGGCCGCCCTTCGCGTAGGCGCGCTCGACGTCCGACGACGCCTGGTAGGCGACCCCGGCCTCGTAGATCGCGACGCCGAGCGACGCCGCCCCGACGGCGGCGATGCCGATCCCGAGCTCGCGCAGGTGGGAGTGCGCCGGCCTCGCCGGCGCGGCGTGGACGCTCGCTACCGCCGTCGCCGCGCGGGGCGGGGGCGTGCGCATCGCGAGGTGCCCGGACGTGCACTTCTCGACGGTCGCGAGGTGCGCCGCGGCGAGCGCCGCCTCGTCGGCGGGCGGCGCGCTCGCGAGGTAGCGCCGGTACATCAGCGCCGCGTCGTCGCAGTCACCGCGCAGCCGGTACGCCTGCGCGAGGTTGAACAGCAGCGCCGGCGCCGGTGCGATGACGTACGCCTCCTTGAACGCCGCGATCGCGGCCGTGTAATCGCCGCGCTCGTGCGCGTGCCGGCCCGCGTCGGCGAAGGCGCGCGCCTTCGGGGGGACGAGCAGCCGGTCGGCGCGTGCGGCCGACGGCTGGGCCGCCGCGAGCGCGGCGACGAGGATGGCTGGGTAGGACCTCATCGGTAGGGATCGAGCGTGCCGTCGGCGGCGAGCGCGCGGCGGCGGGCTGCCGACGCGCGCGCGCGGCCGTGGGCCGGCGTCGCGGTCAGCGTGCGATCAGCGGACGCGGACGCGGACGAAGCGGACGAAGCGGACGAAGCGGACGGTGCGAACCAAGCGGACGACGCGAACGACGCGGACGACACGAACGACGCGAACGACGCGAACGACGCGGACGACGCGGACGACGCGGACGACGCGGACGACGCGGACGACGCGGACGACGCGGACGACGCGAACGACGCGAACGACGCGGACGACGCGGACGACGCGGACGACGCGGACGAAGCGAACGACGCGAACGAAGCGGACGATGCACGTGCGCCAAGCGCCTCGGCCGCGTGGGCCGGCTCGCCCGCGAGCACCGGCCCCGCCGGGGGATCGACGGGCCGGTGCAGCGCCGTCGCGATCGGGCGCTCGACGAACGGCGCGCTCGCGTTCGCCGAGCTATCGGGCGAGCGCCCGAGCAGGAACACCGTGATGCCGGCGACGAGCGCGAACGAGCCGAACGCGAGCTTCCAGCGCCGCGGCCGCGCCTGCCACGCGGTGGGCGGCGTCGCGCTCGACGACCGCGACGCCAGCGCGTCCCGCGTCTCGGGGCGCGGGGTCAGGAACCCGCAGCGCGCGCGCAGGTCGTGCTGCACCGCCGCGAGGCGCTGCCGCACCTGCGCCACCGTCGGGCGCGCGAACTGCGACTTCGCGAGCATGCCGTGCAGGAGCTCCTCGAGGCGCGCCGGGATCTCCGGCCACACGTCGGAGGCGGGCGCGGGCGTCGCGCGCAGGTGCATCGCCATCACCTCGGCCGCCGTCTCGGCCTCGAACGGCAGCTCCTCGAGGAACAGCTCCCACGCCATCACGCCGAGCGAGTAGACGTCGGTCCGCGGCGACACCGCGCCGCCGCGCGCCTGCTCGGGCGACAGGTACTGCGGCGTGCCGACGAGCTGGCCGTCGAGCGTGTGGCGCGGGTCGTCGTCGATCTGCTTCGCGATGCCCCAGTCCAGGAGCTTCACGCGCGGCGCCTGGGGGTCCTCGGGATTGTCCACGAGAAAGACATTGTCGAGCTTGAGGTCGCGGTGGATGACGCCGTGCGCGTGCGCCGCCTCGAGCGCCTCGCAGATCTGGAGGAGGATCGCGATGACCTGATCGGGCAGGAGCTTGCGCTCGCCGGCACGCCGCGCGAGCGTCTGCCCCTCGAGGCGCTCCATCACGAGGTACGGGCGCCCGTCGGGGAGGCGGCCCGCCTCGAAGATGTCGACGATGTTCGGGTGGCGGATGCGATTGACGACGCGCGCCTCGAGCAACATGCGCTCGGGGTTCGAGCCGTGCAGCGCGCGGCCGTGCACGATCTTGAGCGCCGCGCGCTTGCCGATCTCGCGGTGCACGACCTCGTACACGATCCCCATCCCGCCGCTGCCGAGCTCGCGCTCGACGGTCCACGGTCCGGCCTGCGCGCCGGGCGCGAGCCCGTCGGGCGCGGCGCGGTCGCTCGCCCCGACGGCGGTGCTCATCAGCGTCTCCATGTTCGCGAACGTGCCGGTGCAGCCGACGTGCCTCGCGAACAGCTGCGAAACCCGCGGACTTCCGCGCCCGCGGTGCGCCCCTCCGCGCGGGCGCGCGATCGCGCGCGTTCCATCGAGCCGTGGCGCCTCCCGCAGGCGGTGGCGTGGCCGCACGCTTGCACATTCCTTGCGCATGCGCTGGGACCGTTCGCACGAGAGCTCTGACATCGAGGACCGCAGGTCGCAGGGCGGCGCCGGCGGCTTCGGCGGCGGTGGCGGCGGGTTCCCGCTCGGCCTCCTCGCGCTGGCCGGCCGCTTCGGCTGGCGCGGCATCCTCCTCGCCCTCCTCGTGATCGGCGCGATGACGTACGGGCCGCGCATGTGCGCGACCGGGCCCGAGCCCGCCGAGCGCGCGCAGGTCGTCGAGCGCGGCGGCGGCCAGGACGAGCTCGCGCGCTTCGTCGGGTTCGTGCTCGACGACGTCCAGGACATGTGGGCGCGCGAGCTGAACGGCTACAAGCGTGCGCGCCTGGTGCTGTTCCGCGACTCGGTCGCCTCCGCATGCGGTACCGCGTCCGCCGCGGTCGGCCCGTTCTACTGCCCGCTCGACCAGCGCGTGTACATCGACCTGTCCTTCTACGATCAGCTGCGCCGGCGCTTCGGCGCGGCCGGCGACTTCGCCCAGGCCTACGTGATCGCCCACGAGCTCGGCCACCACGTGCAGAACCTGCGCGGCGTGCTCGGCCGCGGCGAGGTCGACTCGATCGCGGTCGAGCTCCAGGCCGACTGCCTCGCCGGCGCGTGGGGCCGCGACGCGCAGCGCCGCGACCTCCTCGAGGCGGGCGACCTCGACGAGGCCCTCACCGCCGCGGCCGCCGTCGGCGACGACACGATCCAGCGCAAGACGCAGGGCCGCATCCAGCCCGAGACCTGGACCCACGGCTCCGCCGCGCAGCGCCGCGCCGCGTACGAGCGCGGCTTCGACGGCGGCCCCCGGGCCTGCGGGATCTGAGGCGTCAGCGGCGCCGGCGCCGCCGAAGCGGCACGAGCGCGGCGAGCGCGGCCACGAGC
>JAHBVW010000095.1 GCA_019637375.1 Deltaproteobacteria bacterium
GGGCGCCGCGCCGGGCACGCTCGGCGCGCGCACCGCCGGCGGTGGCGGCAGCGCCGGCGCGGACGGCTCGCGCAGCGCGAGCTCGGAGTTGCGCGTCGGCGCGCGCAGCGGCATCGCGGTGCCATGGCTCGGCTGCGACGCCGGGATGTCGTCGTGATCGGGGTGGTCGTCGCCGCCGTCGATGTCCGAGAAGTCGACGCGCACGCCGAGGTGCTTGTCGGAGACGTCGGGGACGTCGTCGAGCACGACCGGCTCGCCGCCGCCCTCCTCGATCTCGCCGTTGCCCCACGCGACCTCGACCGCCTCCTCGTCCTCGCGGCGCGGCGCCGGCTTGGGCGTGATGTGGTGCAGGCTCAGCGCCGCCGCCGGGTCGCTCGTGACGCTCGTGACGCTCGTGGTCGTCGACCCGAACGCCGCCGACGGCGTCTCGAGCTTGAACGCCCAGTCGAGCCACTGCGCGACGTCGCGGTGCCCGGTCTGGAGGTTGTACTTGCGCCGCAGGACGAGCAGCTCGTCGCGCAGCTCGGCCGCGTTCGCGTACCGCAGCTCGGGCTCGCGCGCGAGCGCCTTCAGCACGAGCGCGTCCATCTCCGCCGGGCACGCCTGGTTGAACGTCGACGGCGGGTGGATGTCACCGCGCTGCACCTTCAGCAGCGTCTGGTACTCGTTCTTGCTCGCGAACAGCGGGCGCGCCGTGAGCAGCTCGTGCGCGATCACGCCGACGGCGAACAGGTCGCTGCGCGCGTCGAGGTCCTTGCCCGCGATCGCCTCGGGCGCCATGTACGCGAGCTTGCCCTTCACGCGCCCGGTCTGCGTGCGCAGGTGCGTCGACTGCGCCTTCGCGATCCCGAAGTCGATGACCTTCAGGTGCCCGACGGAGGTCACCAGCAGGTTCGACGGCGAGATGTCGCGATGCACGAGCCTCAGCGGGTGCCCGTGCTCGTCGACCTTCGCGTGTGCGTAGTCGAGCGCCTCGCACAGCTGCAGGAGGAGCCCGACGGTGACGTGGATCGGCGGCGGCCCGGTGACCTTGCGCGCGTGGCGGAGGATCCGACGGATGTCGCGCCCGTCGATGTACTCCATCGAGATGAAGTACTCGGTGCCGACGCGCCCGAGCTCGAAGATCTGGACGATGTTGACGTGGTTGAGCAGCGACGCGAGCTTGGCCTCGCGCACGAACGACTTGATGAAGCTCGCGTCCTCCGCCAGGTGCGGCAGCAGGCGCTTCAGCGCGACGATCCGCTCGAACCCCTCGATGCCGCGCTCGAGCGCGCGATGCACCGTCGCCATTCCGCCCACGCCTAATCTTTCGTAGACGAGGTACGGGCCGAACTGCTCTTCCTCGGCGAGGTCGGCGCCCATGGCGGGAGGACCCCAAGATTCGCACGGCCCGGTGTCCGGCGCACACCCAAATACCCAGCAAGTTCGGAACTTGTGTCGTGGGCTACCGGCCCTACGCCGGCCCTACGCCGGCCCGGCGGCGACCTCGTCCGGGGTCATGACGTCCAGCGTCAACGCGTGGATCGGACCCTTCAGCTCCTCGGCCAGGGCGGCGTTGATCATGCGGTGCCGCTGCATCAGCGTCTTGCCCGCGAAGGCCGACGAGATCACGCGAGCTTGCCAATGGTCCTCCGTACCGGTGAGGTCCTTCAGCTCGACGACCGCATCCGGAAGCGCGCCGCGGATCTTCGCGGTGATCTCCTCGGGCTTCACGAGATCACCCCAAGCTCCTTGCCGACGGCGGCGAACGCCGCGACGGCCTGGTCGATGTCGGCCTCGGAGTGCGCCGCCGAGATCTGCACCCGGATGCGCGCCTGCCCCTTGGGCACGACCGGGAACGAGAAGCCGATCACGTAGATCCCGTGGGCCAGGAGGCGCTGCGCCATGTCGGCGGCGAGGCGGGCATCGCCGAGCATCACCGGCGTGATCGGGTGCGTGCCGGGGCGGATCGCGAGGCCGGCCTTCGTCATGCCGGCGCGGAAGCGCGCCGTGTTCGCCTCGAGCTTGTCGCGGAGCGCGGTCGATTCGCTCACGAGGGCGATCGCCGCGATCGAGCCGGCGACGATCGGCGGCGCCAGCGTGTTCGAGAACAGGTACGGCCGCGACCGGTTGCGGAGGAGGTCGATCATCTCCTTCTTGCCCGACGTGAAGCCGCCGCTCGCGCCGCCGAGCGCCTTGCCGAGCGTCGAGGTGTACACGTCGACGCGGTCCATGCACCTGCGCAGCTCCGCCGAGCCGCGCCCCGTCGGCCCGACGAAGCCGGTCGCGTGGCTGTCGTCGACCATCACGAGGGCGCCGTACTTCTCGGCGAGGTCGCAGATCGCGTCGACGCGCGCGATGTCGCCGTCCATCGAGAACACGCCGTCGGTCGCGATCATGCGCAGGCGCTTGCCCTGCGCCGCCACGAGCTTCGCCTCGAGGTCGTCGAGGTCGTCGTGCTCGTAGCGCAGGCGCTCCGCCTTGCACAGACGGATGCCGTCGATGATCGACGCGTGGTTGAGCGCGTCGGAGATCACCGCGTCGTCGGCGCCGAGCAGCGTCTCGAACAGGCCGCCGTTCGCGTCGAAGCACGAGCCGTACAGGATCGTGTCCTCGGTCCCGAGGAACTTCGAGATCGCGGCCTCGAGCTCCTTGTGCCGGTCCTGCGTCCCGCAGATGAAGCGCACGCTCGACAGCCCGTAGCCGCGCTCGTCGAGCGCCGCGCGCGCCGCCGCGATCACGCGCGGGTGGCTCGACAGCCCGAGGTAGTTGTTCGCGCAGAAGTTGATGACCTCCGCACCGTTCGTGACGATGTGCGCCGCCTGCGGCGACGAGATCGTGCGCTCGTGCTTCCACAGCCCGGCCTGCTCGATCTCGGCGAGCTGCGCGGCCAGCACCGACTTCGCATCCGTGTACATGCGCGCAGGCTGCCACGAACCCGATCGCGCGTCGCGTGGTAAGACGCCCTCACGACGGTGATGGCAGAGGCGTGAGGTGGACATGTCGCGCGGAGGATGGAGATCCTCGCGTCGCTGTACCGGCTCGCGCGATCGCTGAGGCGGGCGCGGATCCTCGGGCCCATCGAGGCCGGACCGGATCAGTGATCAGTGAGACGAGAGGACGGCGCCGAGCTCGAGCATGCGGCGGACGCGCGGGATGAGGTCGTCGGTCATGGCGTCGAGGTCGAAGCGGGGCTTCCAGGACCAGTCGCGGCGCGCGGCGCTGTCGTCGAGCGACTGGGGCCAGGAGTCGAGGATGGCCTGGCGGCGCGGGTCGGGGGAGTAGGTGAACTGCGCCTCGGGGATGGCGCGGCGGACGGAGGCGGCGATCTCGTCGGCGCGCGGCGAGAACGCGGCGATGTTGTAGATGCAGCGCGAGAGGCGCTCGCGATCGGCCATCGCGACCTCGAGGAGCGCGCGCACGCCGTCGGGCATGTACATGAGCGGGATGCGCGTGTCGGGGCGCGCGAACGCCTCGTAGCCGCCCTTGCGCACGGCGTCGACGTACATGAACAGGGCGTAGTCCGACGAGCCGCCGCCCGGCATCGCGGCGCTGATGAGGCCGGGGAAGCGCACGCCGCGGCAGTCGACGTTGTGCTTCTTCGTGTAGTACGCGCACAGGAGCTCGCCCGCGACCTTCGTGACGCCGTACATCGTCGTCGGGTGGAGCGCGACGTCATCCGGCGTCGGATCCGGCAGCGGCCCCGACGGCGGCGGGCCGAACACGGCGATGCTCGAGGTGAACACGAGCCGCCCGACGCCGACCTTCCGGCACGCCTCGAGCACGTTCCAGGTGCCCGTCTGGTTCACGTCGTACGCGAGGCGCGGATCCTTCTCGCCGCGCGCGCTCAGGATCGCGGCGAGGTGAAACACCATGTCGGGCTTGACCTCGTCGAACAACCTCTCCGTCGCGGCGGCGTCGGTGACGTCGAGCCGCTTCCACGACGAGCCGCTCGCATGCGCGTGGCTCGGCGGGCGCGGTGCGAGGTCCGTGGAGACGACGTCGTGGTTCGCGGCGGCCAGCGCGCCGATGAGATCGTGGCCGATCTGACCGCCCGCGCCGGTGAGGAGGATCTTCATGCGCCGCGGATTCTATGTCATCGCGAGGCGTCGTTCGCGAACACCTGGCACCCGTTCGAGTAGTGCATCTCGTTGCCGACCTGCGTCTCGTTCGCCGGCGGATCCTGCTCGAGCATGCCTCCGCCCCAGTTGTAGGGAGAATCGGAGAACGCGAGGAACACGCACATCTCCTGGTCGCCGAAACCCCAGCGGACGACCTCCGCGCGCGGGTTGAAGTACGTGCACGACAGGCGCAGCTTCTCGAAGCCGGTCATGCCGAACGTCGGCGTCAGCATGCCGCCCATGACGTCGCCGGGGAGCACGGACGTCGTGAACACCGTCGTCGTGGAGCCGTCGGCGCGCACCGCCTCGACGTCGAGCCGCGTCGCGAGCTCGTGGTAGTGCGCGAGCGCGTAGTAGATGTTGAAGTCCGGCGCCTTGCCGAACGCCGCCTGGTGCTGCGTCGCGACGTCGCACTCGATCGAGAACTTCGACACCTTGTTCGGGGGCAGCCCGAGCGCCTCGTTCGTGAACGAGATGCCGGCGAGGCGCGTCGTCACCTTCGCCTCGGGGATCGGGCGCAGCTCGATCTTCGGGGACAGCTTCAGCGTCCCGTCGGTCGCGTTCAGGAGGTGGATGTTCGCGACGAGCTTCTGGCGCGGCGGCAGCTTCACGACGACGCCCTCGGGGAACTGCTGGACCTCGTGCGGCGCCTGCGTCGATTGCGCGAAGATGACGCCGCCGAAGATCGCGGCCGCCGGCTCGTTGAAGTTGCGCTCGTTGCAGCGGTACGTGCCGTCCTCGCCGGCGAAGATCGTCTCGGGGACGAAGAACCAGTTCGAGTGGTGGAAGCCCGCGCCGGTCGTGAGCTCGACGGCGTTGATGTACATCGCCTCGTCGTTGTTCAGCGTGATCTGCACGCAGTCGTTGATGTGCTCCTCGCCGGCGGCGAGCTCGTACGGCCCGAACGGCAGCGTCATCGGCGCGTTCGGATCGAACTTGTCGTCCTCGCCGGCACAGCCAACGAGAGCGATTGCGAGTACGACGGCGGCCCCTCTGCGCATGGCGCCGACCTTAGACTGGCCGTACGGTCCAGCCAATCGCCGAGTTTGTGACACATGCATCACAGGTGGCCCGAATTACTGAGCGGGCATCGCGATGTCGCGGGCGGCGAAGCGGGGCGCGTAGTCGCGCGTGAGCGTGCGCGCGAGGATCTCCGCGTAATCCCGAGGCGGTGCGAGGCCCCACGCGCGATCGGCCGCGGTCATCGCGCCGTCGTCGGTCGCGATCACGGTGTTGTCGGTGCCGTAGCTCGCGGCGAGCTCGCGCAGCATCTCCGGGAGCTGCGCGCTCACGAGCGCGGGGATCTCGGCGCCGCCGATCGACAGCAGCCAGTCGAGCAGGTCCCACCCGAAGTCGCGGTGGCGGACCTCGTCGCGCAGGATGCGATCGAGCGCGGCGCGCGCGACGGGCTCGGTGCACGCCTCGCGCAGGTGCTTGAACAGCGGCACGGCGACGGTCTCGCCGAGGCAGAACACGCGCACCGCGATGCGCAGGATGTCGAGCTCGAGCCGGTCCGACGTGCGCTTCAGGTCGAGCGCGTCGCGATCGAGCGCGGGCGGCTCGCCGCCGCCGGCGGCGACGTAGACCTCGTGGCTCATCCGCGAGTGCACGAGCTCGTCGGCGACGATCGCGAGGCCCGCGTCGATGAGGTCGGGCGGCGCGCCGGCCTGGATCAACCACAGCGTGAGGTGCTGCGTGATCGCCGCCGACGTGTACTCGGCCGCGATGCGCGCGCGCCACTCGTGCTGGACCCGCGGCGAGGACATGCGCGCACAGTAACACCCCGGTCTAGAACGGGCAGGTCACCTTGCGCGGCGGCGGCGGGTTGCACGAGATGTTCGGCGGGCACTTCGGCATCGCCGGCAGGACCACGCACTCCGCCTGGCCGGCGAGCTGCGTGACCGTCACGCCC
Source organism: Deltaproteobacteria bacterium (assembly GCA_019637375.1). Classification (GTDB taxonomy): domain Bacteria; phylum Myxococcota_A; class Polyangia; order Haliangiales; family Haliangiaceae; genus JABFXX01. Next base: position 6,013 of record JAHBVW010000095.1, read on the forward strand.
GCGCCCTCGGCGAGCGGCTCGGGACAGTTCGCGGCGCGCGGCGGCGGCGGGTTGCACGGCGGCGCCGGCTGCCCCGGCGGGATGCGGCACGCGTTGTTGTCGAACGCCTGGCACGCGCCGCCCTTCTTCGTCACGTGCCAGCTCGGGTCCGTCGCGGGCACGGGCGTGGGCGGCGGCGGCGCGGGGCGCGGTGGGTTCTCCATCACGACCGTCGTCGGCGCCTCCTGTTGCGGTTGGGGCTGCGGCTGCGGCTGCGGTTGCGGATGCACCGTGACCTGGCTGTGCGGCGGCGGTGGGTTGCACGCCACGGCGACGGGGATCGCGGCGAGCGTGATCACGAACGGGTTGGCGAACGAGCGCCGCGGTGCACGCATGATGGACGAGCGTACAGTGATAGCTTCGGGTGATGGGGCGTTTGATCGCGGTGGCGGTCGCGGCTGCGGCTGCGGGCGCGTGCCGCCACGACACGTGTCTCGAGGGGAAGTGCCCGGCGCCGTGCGCGCAGCTCGCGTTCACGTGCGCGGCGAAGCCGATGTACGCGGGGCGCGCCGCCGACGCGCCGGTCGCGTACCGCCTGCTGCACGGCAACGCGGCCGACGACGACACGCTGATCTCGAACGGGATCGTGACGGCCGTGATCTCGGCGCCGGGCAACGCGAACGACCTCGCACCGACGGGCGGGAACCTGATCGACTTCGGCCCCGCGGGCGGCGTCGACGACCTCACGATCACGTACCAGCTGTCGGGCATCCTCCCCGACGATGCGTTCGCGTACACGTCGATCTCCATCGAAAAGGATGCGGTCGAGCAGGGCGACGTCGTGCGCGTCACGGTGCGCGGCACGCTCGACGGGCGGCGCCAGGTCCCCGTCGTCACGCAGTACGAGCTCGGCCCGTGCGATCCGGGGCTGCGCGTGCGCAGCGAGCTGTTCAACGGCACCGCCGACACGCACGCGTGGATGATCGCGGACACGTCGCACTGGGGGAAGCGGCGCGTCGTGCCGTTCTCGCCGGCGCGCGGCCAGGGCTACGTGCTGCCCGAGCTGTCGCTGATCGAGCTCGCGGACCTGTGGGTGCCGTACGACTACGCGTCGGGCGCGACGCCGGCCGCGGAGAGCGGCGCGTACGGCGCGGTGGCGTGCGACGGCGGCTCGCTGTCGGGCGTGAACGACCTCGAGATCAGCGCGCTCGGCTCGCCGATGACGCTCGTCGAGCCCGGCGAGACGCTCGCGCTCGAGCGCTTCCTCGTCGCGGCGGGGGCGGGCGCGGGCCCGGCGCCGGCGATCGATGCCGTGCTCGCGGCGCGCGCGCAGCTCGGCGGCGGCGCGACGTCGACGGTGAGCGGGCGCGTCGTCGCCGGTGGGATGCCGTTCGGCGGCGACGTGCGGCGCGCATCGATCGTGGTGCGCGTCGACGGCCGCCCCGTGAGCGCCGTCGTGCCCGCGGCCGACGGCACGTTCGCGGCGACGGTCCCGGCGGGTGGGGCCGCAGAGCTCGAGGTGTGGTCGTTCGGGCGCGAGGTGGCGCGCGTCGCGGCCGGCGGTGGCGACGTCGAGGTGCCGCTTCCGGCGACGCTGCAGGTGTCGGTGACCGAGCGCGCGACGCCGATCTACGCGATCGTCGCGCTGCACCCCGCCGACGAGGCGACGCGCGCGGCGGTGACGGGGACGTTCCACGGCAGCGGCCTCGCGTGCGCGCCGTGGCTCGGGCCGCCGCAGAACGGCTCGCCAGCGTGCAACCGCGCGATCGTCGATCCACAGGGGACGGAGCTCGAGGTCCCGCCGGGGAAGTACCGGGTCTACGCGACCGCGGGGCCCGAGCACACGCTCGCGGTCGCCGAGGTCGAGCTCGTCGCCGGCGAGGTCACGCCGGTCGCGCTCGCGCTGCAGAAGCTCGACATCGTGCCGGCGGGCTGGTTGACGGCGGACCTGCACGTGCACGGCCGCGCGAGCTTCGACTCCGGGTTTCCCGACGAGGATCGCGTGAAGACGTTCGCGGCGGCCGGCGTGCAGGTGATCGCCGCGACCGATCACGACGTGATCGGCGACTACAGCGAGACCGTGCGCGCGCTCGGCCTCGACGGCCGCATCGCCGTGATGGGCGGGCTCGAGGCGACGCAGCTGATCCCGTGGCTCGACGTCCCCGGCGAGGACGTGCCGCGCGTGATCGGGCACTTCAACTTCTGGCCGCTGCAGCGCGTGCCGGGCTCGCCGCGCGCCGGTGCGCCGTCGGACGAGCGGATGGAGCCGGGCACGCTGTTCGATCGCATGGCGCCGCTCGTCGGCGACGGCGGCGTGATGATGCTGAACCACCCGTGGGACGAGCCGCTGTTCGGGCGCGACCTCGGCTATCTGCGCGCGATCAAGTTCGACCCGCGGCGCGCGATCGTGGAGGGCGATCCGGCGAACGGGGCGCTCCTGCGGCGCCCGTCGGGCCAGCATCGCAACGCCGACTGGAACCTGATCGAGATCCTGAACGGCGCGGACCAGACGGAGATGCAGAAGGGGCGCGTCCTGTGGGCGTCGCTGCTCGCGCAGGGGTTCATCGCGGCGGGCGCCGGCAACAGCGACTCGCACAGCCTCAGCGACGCGCAGCTCGGGTGGGCGCGCAACTGGGTCGATGCCGGCACGACCGTCGCGGCGTTCGACGCGCGGAAGTTCGACGACGCCGTGCGCGACGGCCGGATGGTGGCCGGCAACGGCGTGATCGTGCTCGTCGAGATCGGGCAGGTCGGCGGCCGGCGCCGCGGCCTGGGCCTCACGCCGTACGTGCCGGTCGCCGGCGACTCGGTGTTCGTGACGGTGCTCGCGCCGCCGTGGGTGCCCGTCGACGAGGTGCGGCTCGTGACGTCGAAGGGCACCGAGGTGCTCGCGTCGGGCGGCGAGCTGATGCAGCCGCCGGATCCGTTCGGTACCGCCGGCACCGTCCGCTACCGCGCGAGCTTCGCGCTCGCCGGCAAGTTCGCCGCCGACGACTTCTTCTTCGTCGAGGCCGGCCTCAGGTACCCGCTCGCCGCGGACCTCGACGACGACGGCGTCCCCGACACGACCGACAACAACGGCGACGGCGTCGTCGATGCCGCCGACGTCGAGCCCGACGAGGATACCGGCCCGATCCAGGCGCCGCCCGATCCGACCGACCCCGCGCACCCGCGCTTCCTCGTGACGCGCGTCGTCCCGGGCGCGTATCCCGAGGGCTTCGCGAACCCGATCCTCATCGACGTCGACGGCAACGGCTGGACGCCTCCGGGGTTGCCGGCGGCGCGGAAGCGTCCGGCCGCCGCGCCGCGCGGGAGGGCGCGGTGATCCGCGGAGCGGCCTTCGCGGCATGCGCGATCGCCGCCGCGTTCGCCCGTGTCGCCGCGGCCGACGACGTGTGCGCGGATGCGGTGACGGATCCGGTGGCGACGCCGCTGCGCGACGCGCGCATCGATGCGCAGCGCGGCGCGTGCCTGCGCAGCGAGGTCGCGGCCGCGATCGGGGCGCACGCGCTGATCGACACGCCGGGGTTCCACGGGTTCCTCGGGGGCGACGTCACGCTGCGCGGGCGGTTCCGGCTCGGCGAGCGCGTCGAGGTCGGCGCGCTCGCGCGGGTCGTCGACTACGCGTTCGCGCAGACGGCGGTGAACAAGGCGACCGCGCTGCGGTTCGGGCCGCTCGTGCTCGAGGCCGCGGTCGCGGCGGTGCGCTCGCCGCGCGCGCAGCTCGCCGTGGTCGCGGCGCTCGAGGTCCCGGCGACGCGCGACGACACGGACACGACGCGCACCGGCGGCCAGCTCGCCGCGGTGTTCACGGGCGAGCTCGCGCGCAGGTGGACGCTGCACGCGCGGATCGGCGCGACCGGCGCCGCGGCGTCGTCGGCCGGCGGCGAGACGCGGCGCCTCGGCCTGCGCGGCGGCGCCGATGCCGTGTGGCGCGGCGGGCGGCGCGCGCTGCTCGTCGGCGCCGAGCTACAGGCCGGCTGGCACGACGGCTTCGACACCACACTCGTGCGCGCCGGATACGTGCAGCGCCTCGGCGCGGCGTGGCGCGGCGTCGTCGGGCTCGGCGTGCCGATCGGCGGCAACGACCGCACGAACGCCGCCGTCGACCTCGGCGTGGTGCGGACGCTGTGAGCCACATGTAGGTCCGCGCGAACGGTTGCCGGAGTGCCCGCGGAATGTGCGCGGCTGGATCGCGGAGACGGGCGGCGGCACCGTTGCCGTCGGCACCGGGGAGGCGCTGACGCGACCCTACCGGCGCGGGCGGCGGTCGCTGCGCGCCACGAGCGCGCTCGGCAGCGTCCCCTCGGCCTCGCGGCGCCGGATCTCGTCGCCGAGCGGCCGCAGCGCGGCGAGGCGCGGCGGGTCATCGCGGTACCGATCGACGAGCTCCCCGTAGAGCTCGCGGACCGAGTCGCCATCCGGGGGATCCGCCATGACCGCATGGACCACGGCGATCGCCCACCGCAGCGCCGCGTCGCCGCCCACCTCGGCCGCGAGGCCGTCGCCGTCGGCGCGGATCGCCGCGAGCGCGGACGGATCGCCGTCGCAGCGCTCCGTGAGCGCAGCGAGTCGCTGCTCCGCGTCCGGGCCCCGCTTCACGCGGCCCAGGGTACCTCCACGGGCCTCTCGAGCCCACTCCCAGATCCCGGGAGGATCCTTGCGGCGATCCCTGCGTGTGATATGCGTTCCCTGTACAGGATACGGTTCATGGCAGGGCTCACCTCCACCGAAGTCGCAGCGCTCCTGGATCTGGACGAAGGCCGCGTGCGCAAGGACGTCGAGTACCGGGTCTTCGAGGGCATGAAGAGCCCGCCTCGCTTCGGCACGGGGCAGCTCGCCTACCTACGCATCCTCGACTCGCTCGGATGGGACCTCGGCGTCGACGATCGCCGGAGCCTGTGTCACCAGGTCGTCTCCGCCGTGGATGCGCGCGCGCGCGACCTGCGGCTCGCGGAGAACGTGCTCGTCATGATCGACGAGGTCGTCCGCGCCATCGACACGCTCATCCGTGAGTTCGCGACGTGGAAGGCCGGGCTCGTGCAGCGCGATGACATCCTCGGCGGCGAACCCGTCTTCCCGGGGACGCGCCTCTCCGTACGTCACATCGGCACGAAGGCTCAGCGCGGCGCGCGCGCCGAGATCCTCGAGGACTACCCCGACCTGAGCGAGCGCGACGTGGAGCTCGCAAGGCGCTTCGTCGTCGCCTATCCTCGGGTCGGGCGACCGCGTGCTGGTGAAACTGCTTCTCGATGAGAACATCACGCCCGCAGCGGAGCGCGGGCTCCTCGGGATCACCGTCACCGTCAACGGCGGCGACGTCGAGAGGCTCTGCCTGCGATTCGAGCCGTTGCCGCCGCCCCGGTAGCTCAACTCGCGTTTCGGGCGTGCTACACAGCGGGCCGAATCATGAGCCTGGTGGTGCTCGACGAAGTCACGCTGTTCTTCGCCGATCGGATGATCTTTGATGGCGTGTCGCTGCGCCTCGGGCATGGCGACAAGGTCGGGTTGATCGGGCCGAATGGGTCGGGGAAGACGACGCTGCTGAAGGTGATCGCGGGGGAGCAGGAGATCGACGACGGGAACGTCACGCGCGCGAACGGCGTGCGGGTCGGGTGGCTGCCGCAGGACCTCGCGATCGCGGGCGGGCGGTCGCTGATCGAGATGATCCTGTCGAGCGTGCCGGGGCGGGCGGAGCTGGATACCCGGCTCGCGCAGGCGGAGGCGGCGCTGGAGGATGCGTCGAAGGGCGGCGGCGCCGACGACGAGGCGCTGCTCGAGCTGGCGGCGCGCGTCGGCGAGCTGCACGAGCGCATCGATCACTTCGAGCGCTTCTTCGGCGAGCACGAGGCGCTCGCGATCCTCGCCGGCCTCGGCTTCTCGCCGGGCGACGAGAAGCGCGACCTCGGCGAGCTGTCGGGCGGCTGGAAGATGCGCGGCGTGCTCGCGGGGCTCCTGTTCCAGCGCCCCGACGTGCTGCTCCTCGACGAGCCGACGAACCACCTCGACCTGCCGTCGGTCGCGTGGTTCTCCGAGTTCCTGAAGCGCTGGAACGGCTGCACGGTGCTCATCAGCCACGACCGCGAGTTCCTCAACGAGCAGATCAAGCGCGTCGTGTCGCTCGAGCTCGAGGGCGTGCGCACGTACACGGGCAACTACGAGAAGTACGTCGAGCAGCGCGCCGAGGAGGAGACGATCCTCGCCGGCAAGGCGAAGAACCTGGCGCGCGAGCGCGAGCGCCTGCAGCGCTTCGTCGATCGCTTCCGCGCGCAGGCGAACAAGGCGAAGGCCGTGCAGTCGCGCATCAAGGCGCTCGACCGCATGGAGGACGTCGAGACGTACGAGAAGCGCAACGTCATGCGGTTCTCGTTCCCGCCGACGGCGCGCGCCGTCGCGGACGTCGTGCGCATCGAGGGACTGAAGAAGGCGTACGGCGATCACATCGTGTTCCCGGGCATCGACCTGACGGTGCGCCGCGGCGAGAAGATCGGGATCATCGGCGTCAACGGCGCCGGCAAGACGACGCTCCTGCGCATGATCGCCGGCGAGCTGCCGCACGACGGCGGCGCGATCAAGATCGGCGGCGGCATGGAGGTCGGCTACTACGCGCAGCACCACGCCGACACGCTCGACCTCACGGCGACGGTGTACGAGGTCGTGCAGCGCGCGTCGCCCGAGACGGCGCCGTCGCGCGTGCGCTCGATCTGCGGCGCGTTCATGTTCTCCGGAGACGACATCGACAAGCCGGTGAAGGTGCTGTCGGGCGGCGAGAAGGCGCGCGTCGCGCTGGCGCGGCTCCTCGTGAAGCCGGGCAACCTCCTTCTCATGGACGAGCCGACGAACCACCTCGACCTCGCGTCGTCGGAGAGCCTCGCCGCGTCGCTCGTGACGTACGACGGCACGCTCGTGTTCGTCAGCCACAACCGCTCCCTCATCCGCACGCTCGCGACGAAGATCTGGAACGTCGAGGACCGCCGCGTCGACATCTATCCCGGCACGCTCGACGAGTACATGTACTCGATGGCGCAGCGCCGGCTCGCGGTGGCGGCCGACCCGACGGGCGGCGACGGGGCGCGGCGCGACCCGCGCGGCGCGGTCCCCGCGAAGGCGGCCGTGCCGACGCGCGACGACGACAAGCAGCGCAAGCGCCGCGAGGCCGAGCTGCGGCAGAAGCGCAGCGCGAAGCTCGGGCCGCTCGAGAAGCTGGTGGCCCAGCTCGAGGAGCGGATCTCGGTGATCGAGGCCGAACAGAAGGCCCGGTCGGCGGAGCTCGCCGATCCGGCGGTCTACGACGACGCGACGCGCCGCAAGAAGCTGCTGGGCGACTACCAGACCGCGCAGGACAAGCTGGACGAGCTCAATCCCCGCTGGGAGAAGGCGATGGCCGAGCTCGAGGCGGCGCGGGCGGCCTTCACCGACGAGGCCTGAGCCGGGACGGCGGTCGGCCACTCGTGTAAGCTGACGGGCGTGGACCTGACCGGGCACACGATCGACGGCAAGTACCAGCTCCTCTCCATCGCGGGAGAGGGCGGCATGGCCACCGTCTACAAGGCCGTCGTGCGAGGGGCCGCCGGCTTCCAGCGCACCGTCGCGGTCAAGCACATCAAGCCCGAGTACCGCGCGCTCAAGAACTACATCGACATGTTCATCGAGGAGGCGCGCGTCGGCAGCGAGCTCGCGCACCCGAACATCGTCCAGGTGCACGACTTCTGCAGCGACGCGGGCTCGTACTACCTCGTGATGGAGTGGGTCGAGGGCATCGACCTCGGCGCGCTCATCAAGGTCTACAGCGGGCAGGGGCGGGTCGTGCCGTGGGGCCTCACGACGGCGATCGGCGTCGGCCTCCTGCGCGGGCTCGGCGCGGCGCACGAGCGGATCGCGCCCGACGGGACGCCGGCGCCGGTGATCCACCGCGACGTGTCGCCGCACAACGTGCTGCTCGGCGTGAACGGCGTCGTGAAGCTGTCGGACTTCGGGCTCGCGCGCGCGCGCGACCGCGCCGGCAGCCTGACCGCGCCGGGGACGGTGAAGGGCAAGCTGTCGTACCTCGCGCCCGAGGTCACGTTCGGCAAGCCGAACACGGTGCAGTCGGACCTGTTCGGCGTCGGCAGCGTGCTGTGGGAGGCGCTGTCGGGCGAGCGCCTGTTCGACGGCAAGACGGACATCGAGATCTTCAAGAAGATCCGCGCGTGCCAGGTGCCGCCGATCATGCGGCGCCGCCCGGACGTGCCGCAGCAGCTCGCGAACGTGCTCGACATCGCGCTCGCCGCGGATCCGAACAATCGCTACGGCTCGGCCGACGAGTTCGCGCACGCGCTCGCGCAGGTGATGAAGCAGCACGTCGGCGTCGATGCGACGGGCGAGCTGCGCGCCGCGGTCGCGGAGGTGCGCAAGCACCTGACGCCGGAGGACTCCGACGACGCGTCGACCTCGAACTACGAGCCGTCGTCGCTCGAGTTCTCGCGCGCCGACGGCGCGTCGGATCCGATTCCTCTCGAGACGCGCAAGGGCACGACGCCGCCCGGCGGACGCAAGTAGCGCGCGCGGTGCTTGCAGGGTTCGGGGGCATGAGGAAGCTCCTGAGCAAGATCGGATTCGCGATGGCCGTGGGCGCGGCGGCGGGGCTGGGGGCGCTGACGATGCGCGGGAAGGGCAGGCCGGAGGGGCGCTGGTTCCGGATGCTGCGGAAGCCGCGCTTCCAGCCGCCGGACCGCGTGTTCGGGCCGGTGTGGACGGTGCTGTATGCGACGATCGCGTACTCGGGATGGCGCGTCTGGAGCCGCCCGGCGTCGCGCGCGCGCACGGGCGCGCTGGGGCTGTGGGGCGCACAGCTCGCGCTCAACGCGGCGTGGACGCCGCTGTTCTTCGGGGCGCGCCGCCCGGGGTTCGCGCTGGCCGATCTGGTCGCCCTGGACGCGGCGGCGACGTCGTACGCGCTGACCGCGCGGAAGGTCGACGCGCGCGCCGCGTGGGCGGTGGTGCCGTACCTGGCGTGGCTGGGGTTCGCGACCGTGCTGAACACGACGATCTTCGCGAAGAATCGTGCGCCCGCGTGTCGGATCCGGGGCGCGTCGCTCGTCGTGCCGTCATGACGACGATGACAACGCCTCCCACCGTGAGCGGCGTGGTGCCCTACATCCACGAGCGCGTGTTCGGCGCGGCGGATGGTGGATCGACGCCGCGGTGAGTGTCGTGACCGCGATCGCTCTCGCCATCGTGCTCGCCGTCGCGAGCGGGTTCGCGAACCTGCGGGCCGCGCGCGCGCTGGGCCGCCGCGACCGCGTGTAAGCGGCTCGCGCGGCGCACGTTCGTGTGGCCATGAAAGCGATGATGACGTGCATCCTCGTCGCCGCCGCGGCGGGTGGTGGATGCGCTGCGAAGCGCATGCCCGCGCCCGCCGCGCCGAGCGCACCCGCCGCGGGGCCGATGGCTGCGTCGGCGCCGGCAACAACGGCGACACCGCAGCCGGCGGTGCCGCAGGCGGTGACGACGACAACGACGACGACGACGACGAAGGCGCCGGCGGTCGCGCTCGCGAGCGCGGGCGTGATCTACACGGGCGGCGTGACGATGCTCGAGGAGGCCGAGAAGATCCCGTCGCTGATCGACGCGGTCATCGAGCTCGCCGAGGCGCAGGGCGGCCGCGTCCAGGCGCGGCGCGACGACGGCGTGGCGATCCGCGTGCCGTCGGCCGTGTTCCGCGAGACGATGTCGAAGCTCGACCGGCTCGGCGTGGTGACGCAGCGCTCGATCGCCGCGGACGACGTCGCCGAGGAGATGCACGACGCCGAGGTGCGCCTCGCGAACCTGCAGGCGACGCGCAAGCGGCTGCAGGAGCTGTTCGCGAAGGCGAACGACATCCCGGCGACGCTGACGATCGAGAAGGAGCTCGAGCGCGTGGCGCAGGAGATCGACCGCGTCGAGGGGCGGCTGCGCTTCCTGCAGGCGCGCACGGCGCTGTCGACGATCGACGTCCGCGTCGCCGCGAAGCCCAAGCCGGTCGTCGCCGCGGCGCCGGCCACCGCGGCCGAGCCGATGCGCCCGCTGCCGCAGGGCATCGTCCTCCCCATCGCGTGGCTCGACGACCTCGACGCCACGCACCTGACCACGTTCCAGGGAGCCCGCCGATGACAGCTACACGCCTCCTGCTCGTGGTCGCGCTCGCCCTCGCGTGCGCGACCGGTTGCCACACGCACGCGTCGATGTCCTCACCCGCGGGCTTCGGTCGCATGGACGGCGGCTACGACGTCCGCGCCGTGAACCCCAACGGCGTCGTGGTCGCGGCGCGCGTGAAGCCGAACCGGCCGCGCGCCGACCTCGGCTTCTGGGCCGCCGCCGTCGACCTGTCGCTCGCGCGCAAGGGCTACTCGCGCACCGAGCTCGCCGACGTCACGTCGCGCGCCGGCGTCCCCGGCAAGCTGATGAAGTACGACACCCACGCCGGCACCGCCTACTGGATCGCCGTGTTCGCGCGCACCGACACGCTCCTCCTCGCCGAGGCCACCGGCGCCCACGGCGACGTCGACGCCTCCTCCGACCAGCTGCTCGCCGCACTTCTGTCGGCGCGCATCGACTGACCGCGCTAGGATCGCGCGATGGTGCGCGCGTGCTTCGCGGTCGTCGCGGTGTGGCTCGTCGGGTGCGCCGACCGACGCGCGCCGCGCGTGGAGCCGCCGCCGTCGACCGCGCCGCCTGCGACTCCGCCGCCGACGACGACATCCACCACACCGCCGCCGCCGCCCGCTGCCGTCGCGTGCGCACCGGGCGACACCCGCCACGGCTCGGCGTGCTGCAGCCATCCCATGCGCGGCCGCGACGAGCGCAGCAAGTTCCCGGGCATGCAGTTCCTGACCTGCCGCGGCCCGCGCATCGGCCTGCCCTGCAAGTCCAAGCTCGACTGCGACATCGCCTGCTCGTGCGACGCCTCCGACCACCTCAGCCCCGGCGCCGGCCCGCAGGGCCCCGCCGACGGTTCGCGCGGCGTCCTCGGCCACTGCGCCGGCTCCCTCCAGATCGGCGTCTGGATGTGTCAGATCGACGAGCACGGCAAGGTCGGCCACACCATCGTGGACTGAGGTGGCAAGCTGTCGGCCGGAGGGACGGACATGGCCAAGATCGAGCTTCGCGAGGGGACTCCGGCGGCGTTCGCCGGACCGACGATGTGTGCGGCGTTCCAGCGCACGGTGGCCATGCGGCCGGAGGAGGTGGCGCTGCGGACGAAGGGGGATGGGACGCGGCTGACGTGGCGCGCGTATGGGGAGCGGGTGCGGAGGTATGCGGGTGGGCTCGCGTCGCTCGGGATCGGGCGCGGTGATGCGGTCGCGGTGCTGCTCGTCAACCGGCCGGAGTTCAACGTCATCGATACGGCCGCGATCCACGTCGGGGCGGTGCCGTTCTCGATCTACGTGACCTCGACCGTCGAGCAGATCCGGTACCTGCTCACGGACTCCGCGGCGCGCGTCGCCGTCACCGAGCGGGCGTTCGAGGGCAAGCTGCGCGAGGCGGCGGCGGGGACGGCGGTCGAGACGATCGTCGTGATCGATCAGCCCGACGGGCTCGCGCCGCTCGAGGCGGCCGCGCCCGCCGGGTTCGACTTCGACGCCACGTGGCGCGCGCTGCCGCCGGAGGCGCTGCTCACGATCATCTACACGTCGGGCACCACCGGCGCGCCGAAGGGCGTCGAGCTCACGCACGCGAACATGGTCGCGGAGCTGCAGTCGATCCAGGCGATCCGCGACATGCCGGCGGATGGCCACACGATCTCGTACCTGCCGCACGCGCACATCGCCGATCGCATGGGCACACATTACCTGCCGATGGCGCTCGGCAACACGGTCACCGCGTGCCCGGATCCGCGGCTCCTGTTCGAGCACGTGATGGAGGTGAAGCCGACGGAGTTCACCGGCGTCCCGCGCGTGTGGGAGAAGCTGAAGGCGGGGCTCGAGGCGAAGCTCGCCGCCGAGGCGCCGGAGAAGCGCGCGGCCGTGCAGGGCGCGATCGCGGCGGCGCTCACGAAGGTGCGCGCCGAGCAGGCGGGGCAGCCGGTGCCGGCGGCGCTCGCCGAGGGTGTCGCGCGCGCCGAGGCGATGGTCTTCGCGCCGCTGCGCAAGGCGATCGGGTTCGAGCGCACGCGCACGTACTTCGTCGGTGCCGCGCCGACGCCGCGCGACGTGCTCGAGTTCTTCCACGCGATCGGCATCCCGATCGCCGAGGTCTGGGGCATGTCCGAGCTGTCGTGCGTCGCGACCGCGATGCCGCTCGGCCGCACGAGGATCGGCACCGTCGGCGTCGCGATGCCCGGCGTCGAGATCCGGCTCGCCGAGGACGGCGAGGTCCTCGTGCGCGGCCCGATCGTCATGCGCGGCTACCGCAACCAGCCCGCGCAGACGCGCGAGACCATCGACGGCGACGGCTGGCTGCGCACGGGCGACGTCGGCGAGCTCGACGCCGAGGGCTTCCTCAAGATCGTCGACCGCAAGAAGGAGCTGATCATCAACGCCGCCGGCAAGAACATGTCGCCGGCGAACATCGAGGCGCGCGTGAAGGTCTCGTCGCCGCTGATCGGCCAGGCGTGCGTGATCGGCGACGGGCGCCCGTACAACGTCGCGCTGCTCGTCCTCGATCCCGACGGCGCGATGGCGTTCTGCCGCGCGCGCTCTCTCGACCTGCCGCTCGCGAAGCTCGTCGAGCACGAGGCCGTGCGCGCCGCGATCGACGCCGCGATCGCCACCGCGAACGAGCACCTCTCGCGCGTCGAGCAGATCAAGCGCTACGAGCTCCTCCCCGACGAGTGGCACCCCGGCGGCGACGAGCTCACGCCGACGATGAAGCTCAAGCGCAGGCCGATCGCCGCGAAGTACGCCGCGCAGATCGAGCAGCTGTACGCGGCCGCGGCCTCGTCCGAGCCCTGCTGAGCGCTCAGCCGCGGCCGACGGGCTCCGGCTCCGGCACCGCCGCCGGCGGCAGCACCATCCCGACGGGCAGGCCGTCCTGCACGAGGATCACGTGCGGGCAGATGCAGGGTGGGCCGCGTCGAGCACGAGGCGCGTACACCACGCCGGCGAGCCTCAGCTGCTCCGCGGCGAGCTGCCGCGCGTTGATCGTACGCGCGAGGGCGAAGAGCACCGAGAGCTCGGGGTGTTCCTCGATCTCGCTCGCGCTCCGATGATCGGTCTGCACGAGGAGCACGCCCGCCGGGTCTCCACCATCACGTCCACACGGTCGATCGAGCTGTACATGCGCCGTGCTTACGCGCGCTCGCGCGACCGGTCCATCGCAAGCTCGAACCAGTCGCGGATCGGGACCAACTCACCGGATGCCGAGCGCGTTCTTGGCGGTGAGCACCCGCGCGCTCGCGTAGGCGTCAGGGGGCGGGTGTCTCGACGGCTTTCACCTGGAACACCATGCGGTCGTCGAGGCGGATCGCCGTCAGCGAGCGGCCCCAGACGCAGCCGGTGTCGAGCCCGACGTGGTGCGCGCCGATGTCGAGGCCGAGCGCGGCCCAGTGGCCGAACACGACGGTGTGCGTGGTCCACGCGCGCGCGGGGAGGGCGAACCACGGGACGGCGCCGGCGGGCGCCTGCGCGGGCGGGCCGTCGAAGTCGGGGACGACGCGCCCGTCGAGCTTGCAGGTGCGCGCGCGCACGAGGTACGCGAGGATCGCGCGCCAGCGATCGCCGCCGCCGAGGCGCGCGTCCCAGCGCGGCGGGCTGCCGTGGATCTGCGTGAGGAACGCGCGCCACGTCGGACCGCGCAGCTCGCGCTCGATCTCGGCGGCGCGGGCGCGCGCGTCGGGTGCGGTCCACTGCGGGTGGAGGCCGGCGTGCACGAGGACGTACTTCGGATCGAGGTGGAGGAGCGGCCGGCAGCGCAGCCAGTCGATGAGGCGGTCGCAGTCGGGCGCCGCGAGGACCTCGTCGAGCGTGTCGCGCTTCTTCTCGCCCGCGGCGCCGGCGGCGCGCGCGAGCAGGTGCAGGTCGTGGTTGCCGAGGACGCACGTGATGACCGCGTCGTGGTCCATCGCCCAGCGCAGCACATCGAGCGAGCGCGGCCCGCGGTTCACGAGGTCGCCCACGAACCACAGGTGGTCGCGCGCCGGCGCGAAGTCGATCAGCGCCAGCAGGCGCTCGAGGCTCGCCATGCAACCCTGAACGTCGCCGATGGCATACCGGGCCATGGTTCTCTAGGTACCACGACCCGACATCCGTCCGCGATCTCGCAGCACCGAGCGCTGGCGCACGGGCTTCGCCCGACGGTGAACGGCGAAGCTCTCGGAGAAGCGCTCGCGCGCTGTGCTCGACGCAGGCCGCCCCTTCGGAGGCGCGCTCGCTGGTGACGCGCGTGGTGCTCGACGCTGGTGACGCGCGTGGTGCTCGAGGCGCGCTTCCTTCGAGACGCGCTCGCCGGTGACGGCGTGGTGCTCGACGCTGGCTGTCCTCGCGCTCGCTGCGGGCTCCGTGCTCGACGCGGCCTTCCTCCGAGAGGCATGCGCTCGGTTGGCTCCGTGCTCGACGCGGGACTCCCTCCGAGAGGCGCGCTCGGTTGGCTCCGTGCTCGACGCGGGCCTCCCGACGGTGGACGCGCGGCGCTCGCAGAGGCTTGGGACGTGGGGCGAGGGGCGAGCGCTCAGCTGTCTCGCGTGCTCTGGGCGAGAACACTCCGTGCTCGACGCGGGCCTCCCGGCGGCGTGGGCGAGGGGCGAGCGCTGTGCTGTCGCGCGGGCCTCCCGACGGTGAACGCGCGGCGCTCGCAGAGGCTCCGGACGTGGGGTGAGGGGCGAGCGCTCTGCTGTCTCGCGTGCTGTGGTGCAGGGCACGGGGCGCGGGGCGCAAGAAGCGGGCCGCGCGGCGGTCGGGTGCCCTCGTCGAGGTTGACATCGATGCGCTATCATGTATGCTCAAATCAAGATGACAGGCGGCGGTGGTGAGCAGCTGGCGATCGAGTGGACGTGGGGTGGCCTGCGGGTCGGGGCAGGGCGGAAGAGGGTGCGGCAGAAGAGCGACCCCTCGCACCGCACGAGGGATGCGCATCCCGGGTGGCATCCGGTGCACGTCGTGCTGCGCACCCTGCCGTCGGTGGGGCGGTTGCGCCGGCGCCGGATCTACACGGCGATCCGGAAGGCGGTCGCGAAGACGTGGGCTCGCGCGGAGTACCGGATCGTTCATCTCTCGATCCAGCACAACCATCTCCATCTGATGGTGGAGGCCTCGTCGAAGGAGACGCTCGCGCTCGGCATGCAGAGCTTCGCCACGTGCGCCGCGAAGGCCATCAACAAGGCGCTCGATCGCGCCGGCAAGGTGTTCGCGCACCGCTACCACACGACCGCGGTGACCTCACCGCGCCAGACGCGCAACGCGCTCGCCTACATCCTCTGCAACTGGCGTCACCACCGCGAGGACCGCGGCACCCGCGTGCACCTCGACGAGTTCTCCTCGGCCGTCTCCTTCGACCGCTGGTCCACCTGTCGGTACGTCATCCCCGACGATCACGATCCACTTCCCGTTCGCCCCGCCGAGACCTGGCTCCTGCGCATCGGCTGGACCCTCCACCACCCACCCATCAGCCCCTTCGAAGTCCCCGGCGGCGAGCACGAGTAGCGCGCTCGCGCGACCGCTCGACCGCTCGCCGCTCACCCCACGTCGCCGGGAGGCCAGCATCGAAGCATCGCGCACGGCTGCGACGCGCGCGACGCGCGACGAGGAAGGCACCAGACCTCGCGACCTTGCGACCTCGCGATCTCGCCTTGACGCGACCGCGCGAGCAGAGCACCAGCACGTGCTCTCGCAGAAAGGTCGCGCAGAGAAGGTGGAAAATGAGCGTTCCCGGAGTCTTCGGCGGAGCGGCCTCTCGCCCCGAAGCGCCGGAGCGCACGCTTCGCTCCGCTCAAAGCTCTGCAGTACCTTGGCTTTTCTCGTCGTCGCAGCTGTTCTCGTTGGACGCGTCCCTACTCACGTCCCTACTTTCGCAGCCCTCGCCAAGAACCACCGTCATCACGCGGCGGCTCGCTTCGGCACGTTCGTCGACGTCGACACCCTGGCTGTACAGGAAGTGCCGCGCGTCGTTCGTGTGGCCGGCCATGGCCTTCACGGTTGCCACGTCCACGTCCCTCTTCCGGGCGACGTCGTGGAACGTGTGGCGCACGCCGTGCGCCGTGATGAGCTTGCTGAGCCCGGCCTTGTTCTGCGCGCGCTTCCAGATCGTGTTCACCTGCTGGTTCGAGATCGGCAGCCCTTCTCTCTGCTCAGCGGGAAACAGCAACCCGGACTTGAGCCCAGGGTGCGCGTCCCGCATGAGCGACTTGCGGTGCTGCCGTACAAGCTCAAGCGTGTACGGCTCAAGCCGGATCTCGCCTGGCGCTCTTTTCCTCGCTGAGATCGGCACGAACGTCTGCGTCTTGTACTCGTACGCCTCGTCGAGGGTAACGATGCCTGCTGAGCTGAGCTTGGCCCACCGCATCGCTGCGACGTGGCAGTAGCGCAGGCCGGTCGAGAACATCGTGCAGAAGAACGGCGCGTAGAACGGGAACTCCTCCTCGATGACTTGGAGCGCCTTTGCGATGTCTTCTGGTGGCAGGCGGTTCTTCCTCGCGTGCTCGTCGGTGACCTTCGGCAGGCTGACCAAGCTCCAGTCGAGCGGTGGAAGCCCGTACTGACCGCGGGCCTTCGCCAAGATGCGTCGTAACAGCCCAACGAACCGACGAACCGTCGTCGGAACGTAGTCGCTTTCAAGTTCACGAACCCACGCGTCGATCTCGGCGATCTCGATCCTGTCGATGAAGTAGTCGCCCCAGCGCGGCAGCAGTTGCTGCTCGACCTGTTCGCCGATCAGTTTGGCTGCGCGCACACGTTCAACGTTGGCGACGAGAAACGTGATCCACGAGGAACCGCACAACGTCGCCAGGCGTGGGATGTCCATCGGTGCGCCGCTTGCGCTGGCGCCCGATTCGATCTCCTTGATCAGCTCGGCTCGAAATGCGACCGCTTCGTTGACGTCGATGTTCTCGACGACGCGCTCCTTGAACTTCGGCTTCTTCGTCCTTGGGTCGATCGCCTTGGCGACGATCCGAAAGCTGCCCTCGCCGAGGCTGTAGACCCCGGGGTACTTCGTCTTCTTTCCTTTGCTCTGGCGCATGTAGCTCTCCTCTCTGCTGTGGAAGTGCGCCAGGCGTTTCATGGCCCGGTGATCGTGCACCGAGACCGGCCTCTGCGCTCGCTGCGGTTCGTGTTGGCCGTCGAGGTAATCGACGACTTTCGCGTCGGGCCACGAGGAATCGATCAAGCTCCTCGACGGTGAACATATGCGTGTCGTTGCAGCCGGCGCCGGAGGGGACGAGCAAGCCGCGACGCACCAGCGTTCGGATCGACGCTGGAGATCGATAGCCGAGGTACCAAGCCGCTTCGGCGGTCGTGAGCGGGCGCTGCAGGCCGTCGACCGGGCGCGGCTTCATGGCAGCGCCTCGCGCTGCGCGCCTACATGGTCAGCTTGTTGGTGTGGTGGTTCTGGGTCGCCGGAGCCGTCGCCGCTGTCGCTCGGCCCGGCCCGGCTCGCGCCGCGTACAACGCGAGCCCGACGTGCTCGTGACGCTGGACGTCGCGCGCGAAGTCGTTGGCTGCGGCAGCGGGCGGCGGCATTCGTTGCAGCGGCGCGGGCTCGAACACGTCGATCACGAGCGCGAAGCACGGCGCGTAACGCGTGTCGCGACATCGCATCGAGCCACGTCGAAGCCATGTCGCCGTCGTCAGGGAGTGACGAGGCCATCGTGCCGATCGTCAGGCGCTCTGTCACCGGTACCAGGTCCACGACCGCCGCGAGCTGAAGGCCAAGCAGGCCGCGCTCCCCGGTCACGGCTCCTCCCCACCCACGGAAGCGATGGCGACAACTTCTCCCGCCGCGTCGCCATCTCTGATGAGCGGCCCACCAGCCGCGTAGACAGGACGCCTCACGTGTACGCGCAAGAGGCAGACCGCGGCGGGCTGCGCGCATTCAGGGCACATCACCGACGCCAACTCGCCCGTCACCACGTGCGGCGCGCCAGCGAGAGGGACTGGGTTCGCGAAGCCTCGCCACGTGGGCGACCACGACAGGACGTGAAACTCCAAGCCGCATCTGACGCACTTGAGCTGGTACCGATAGTGGCGGCGCTGCGTGCCCGAGGTCTGTCATGCGCGACGTGGACGGATCGCCGTCGCCTCGGCACCTGCCGACGCGATCGAGCGATCCGGTTGTGCCTCCAAGGTATCAGTCCGGCGGAGGTTTGCAAGCAATTTCAACGCGTTGCGATCGCTCGCGCGACTAGCCGTCTCGGTCCGCAGCGATAGCCCATCTCGTTGCGGACCGACAACCGATCTGACTCGCTCAAGACTGGATCGCGGCAGCGATCGATCGGCGATCGCACGTGCGATCGATCGGCGATCTCAGCAGCGATCGCAGCGATCGCGACGGCGATCGCCGCGATCGCGAACAGGCGATCCGCGATCGTTTGGCGATCGCGACACGCGATCGGCGCCTACGCCAGTGATCGCCGCGCTCGGAAGTCCGACTCCAGTGCCCACATGCAGCTACGGCGATCGATCCGGTGATGATCACCGAGCGATCCGAGATGCGATCGGCCCCAACTGGTCCACGTCGCCCGCGATCGGCGTCGTGATCGGAGATGTCGCGCTGGCTACACGGCGCGATCGGACCTGCACTCCGATCGATCACAACCGTGATCGGGACGCTGATCGCGCCTTGATCGGATCGCGACCGCAACGTGATCGCACGCGATGATCGCCCTTGCGTCCTCGACGGAGATGCCTACGATCGAGTCAAACCGATCATGAGTGAAGCGATCCGATCATGGCGCCAGGCGAGCCGGTACAGCGGCGTGCCGATCACGTCGCTGCGCGAAGCGATCGCTCGTGGTGACCTTCCCGCTCCATCGACCGCGGACGACGGCTCGACGGTGTGGGACGTTGCAGCGCTCGATGCGTTGCGCGAAGCCCGATCGGCGATGGCGATCGACGAGGCGATCGCGGGGGATGACACCGATACGATCGGTCCAGTGGCATCGACGTTGTTGCCTTCGCCGAGCGCGA
>JAHBVW010000096.1 GCA_019637375.1 Deltaproteobacteria bacterium
CGCTCCGCGGATCGCGATCGATCGCGTGCTCCCACGCGACGACGAGGTCGTCGCGCTCTTCCGCGAGCCTTCTCCAGCTCGCGGGCAAATCGGCGCGCGGCCTCGTGCACGTCGCGAGGTGCTGCGCGAGGCGCTCGCGCGCGTCGACGGCCTCGGCCGGCGCCCGCCTCGCGGCGTAGTCGCGGACGCCCTCGAGCATCGCGTAGCGAGCGCCGTCGCACGTGTCGTGCACGTCGAGGAGCGACGCGGAGACGAGCGTAGCGAGGTCGGACGCAGCGCGGGACGCGCCGACGACCGCGCGCGCGGCCTCGATGTCGAACGTCTTTCGAAAGACGCTGCACGCCCCGAACGCCCGGCGCTCCTCGACGCCGAGCAACGTCCACGACGCATCGAGCGCTTGATCGAGCGCGTCGAGCGCGAGCTCGCCTTCGCGCAGCGCCGAGAGCGTCTCGCGCGCGCCGAGCGAAGCGACCCAACCGGCGACGATCTCGATCGCGAGGGGCAGCCCCGCGGAGCGCTGCGCGAGCTCCCGCGCGAGCTCCGGCTCGATCGTGCGCTTCGGCGCGGCTCGGCCGACGCGTTCGACGAGCAACGCCGTCGCGACGTCGACGGCGAGCGGGGCGAGCGTGACGACGATCTCGAGCGGTGACGCGAGCGCGGTCCGCGAGCCCGTGACGATGGAGAGATCGATCGTCTCCGCGAGCAGATCGTCGACGATGGATCGCGCGTCCGCGCGGATCGCGTCGACGCCGTCGAGGACGAGCGTCGCGGTGCCGTCGCCGGAGAAGGCGAGGGCGGCGTGCAGCTCGAAGGTGCGGTCGAGGTCGCCGTCGCCGGAGCCGGTGACGATGCGGCGGGCGGTGAGGTCGTAGGTCGCCGCGCCGCCGACGATCGCGCGCGAGCCGGTGTCGACGGCGACGGCGCTGTAGCTCGAGTCGGCGTCGAACGTGAAGCGCTCGGTGACGCCGGGGCGCAGGATGGGGCGCAGCGTGGCGTCGACGTGGAACGTGCCGTCGCCGTCGAACGTGGCGACGCGGCCGCGCAGGCCGGCGATGGTCCACGAGCCCTCGCGCGTGACGCCGGCGTCGAGGTGCGGGCTCGCGAGCGTGCCGGCCCAGCCGAAGTCGACCGACGCCCTGTCGGTGAGCTCGCCGCACAGGGGCAGCGCGGTGCCCTGCGCGTCCTCGCAGGAGACCCGGTACGTGAACGTGATGCCGAAGCGATTGCCGCGCAGCTGGCCGTTCGAGTCGACGGTGAAGCCGAGGGGCACGATGCCGAGCGCGATGTCGGTCGCGTCGGCCATCGCGACGAAGTCGCCGCTGCCCTCGTGCACCGTCGACGACGCGATCGCCTGCGCGGTGTCGTCGTAGTCGTCGACCGACGGGGCTACGACGGTGGAGGAGGTGCCGGCACCGCACGCGCCCGCGGCGGTGGCGAGGAGGATGACAGTGAAACTCTTCATGCCGGGAGGACACGCAAGGCGCGGACCAGCGCAAGTCCCCGACGGCGCATCGCCGCGGCGCGCGCGTGCGCACGGCGGTGTGCGCGCCGCTCAGCCGCGCAACCGGGCGATCGCGCGATCGAGGTTCTCGCGGGCGCGCGCGTCGAGCCGCGCGTGGAACAGCTCGCTGAAGAAGATGCGCGGGCGCGCGCGCATCTTCGCGAGGAACGCGCCGCGGCCCGCGCGGTACAGGTCGTCGGGGACGTGCCGATACTCGACGCGGATCGCGGCGTCGTACGCGTCGAAGTCGGCGGGCGGCGCTCCGAGGATCGCGGTGTCGGCGTCGAGGAAGTGCGCCGTATCGCGATCGGCGACGGCCTCGAGCGATCCGTGCTTCGCCGTCAGCAGGATCAGCTCGCACGCGCGCGCGCCGGCGCCGCCGACGCGCGCCGCGATCTCCGCGGAGCGGGCCTCGTTGTCGCCGCGCGTGGCGTCGTACACGACGTCGTG
Organism: Deltaproteobacteria bacterium; assembly: GCA_019637375.1. Classification (GTDB taxonomy): domain Bacteria; phylum Myxococcota_A; class Polyangia; order Haliangiales; family Haliangiaceae; genus JABFXX01. The sequence goes on from JAHBVW010000096.1 coordinate 1,952, forward strand.
GAACAGGATCGCCTGGTACGCGGCGAGCGGGTCGTCCCAGCCGGCCTCGTCGGCGACGACGTCGAACCAGCGCAGCACCTCGGCGATGTGCGCGGCCGTGTGGTAGGCGCGGTGCGGCTCGCCGTAGGCCTCGGCGAGGGTGCGCTCGACCTCGGGGGACAGGACGACGGGGGCGTGGCGACACGCGAACACGGCTCGACGCTACACGCCCGTGATACACACCGCCACCATGACCGTTCAGCCGAGGACGCCGCCCGGCGTGATGGAGCTCCTCCCGGGCAAGCAGATCGCGTTCCAGCGCATGCTCGACACGATCCGGCGCGGGTTCGAGCGCTTCGGGTTCTGGCCCATCGAGACGCCGGTGTTCGAGCTCACCGACGTCCTGCTCACGAAGACCGGCGGCGAGACCGAGAAGCAGGTGTACTTCGTCGAGTCGACGGGCTCGCTGCAGAAGCGCGCCGATGCGAAGGAGCGCGACGGGAAGGCCGATGCGCGGCCCGAGCACGCGCTGCGCTTCGACCTCACGGTGCCGCTCGCGCGCTACGTGGCGCAGCACGAGAACGAGCTCACGTTCCCGTTCCGGCGCTACCAGATCCAGCGCGTGTACCGCGGCGAGCGCAACCAGGCGGGGCGCTACCGCGAGTTCTACCAGTGCGACATCGACGTCGTCGGCAAGGACACGCTGTCGCTCGCGTACGACGCCGAGGTGCCGGCGATCATCCACGGCATCTTCACCGAGCTCGCGTTCGGCGCGTTCGCGATCCGCATCAACAACCGGCGCCTGCTGAAGGGCCTGCTCGAGACGCTCGGCATCACGCCGGAGCTGCACGCGGCGGTGCTGCACGAGGTCGATCGGCTCGGCAAGCAGTCGCGCGATGACGTCGCGAAGCGGCTCGTGACCGCCGGGCTCGGCGAGCCGGAGCGGCTGCTCGACGTCCTGACCGCGCACCGCGGCGACTCGCAGGGCGCGCTCGCGGCGCTGCACGCGATCCCGTCGCCGACGCCGTCGCTCGCGACGGGCATCGAGGAGCTGCAGCGCGTGTACGAGGGCACGCTCGCGCTCGGCGTGCCGGCGTCGGGCTGCGTGATCGACCTGTCGATCGTGCGCGGCCTCGACTACTACACGGGCACCGTCTACGAGACGTTCCTGACGGAGCACGCCGACCTCGGCAGCATCTGCTCGGGCGGCCGCTACGACAACCTCGCCGAGCACTACACGAAGTCCAGGCTCCCCGGCGTCGGCATCTCGATCGGCGCGACGCGGCTGTTCTACCAGCTCGAGCGGCTCGGCCTGGTCGGCGACGCGACCACCGCGGTCGCGCAGGTGATGGTGCTGTCGCTCGACCCACAGCTCGCGGGCCGGTACGCGCGGCTCGCGACGGAGCTGCGCGGCGCCGGCGTCAACGTCGAGGTCTACGGCGCCGGCGACAAGTTCGCGAAGCAGCTGAAGTACGCCGACAAGAGCCGCGTGCCGCTCGCGCTCATCCTGGGCCAGCAGGAGGACAGCCGGGGCATCGTGAAGCTCAAGGACCTCCGCGATCCGAGCGGTGCGAACGAGCACGAGGTCGCCCCGGATCAGCTGGTGGCGCGCGTGCAGGAGTTGCTCGCGCGCCGGCCGCAGCCCAAGCTCGATCCTGCATGACGCGCTCTCTCGTGTTGCTCGTCGTCCTCGCCGCGGCCTGCAAGAGCAGCAACAAGCCCTGCGAGGAGCTCAAGAAGGCGGTGTGTGCCGACCCGGCCGGCTGCGAGGGGCTCGACGCGTACCTGTCGGAGGGCGGCGCGCTGTCCAACGACGATCAGCAGGCGCAGTGCAAGGCGTTCCTCGACGATCCCGAGACGCTCGACGCGATGAAGCGCATCACGAGCTTCACGGCGCAGCAGAAGCAGGCGCAGGCGGCGCCGCGCTACACGCTGGTCGCGAAGTTCCGCGACGGGAGCGGCCTTCCCCGCGGGACGCGCGTGGTGATCGGCGGCGCGACGGTGGGCGAGGTGACCGGCAGCGAACCGGCCGGTCGATCCGTGCGCGTGACGTTCGCGGTGGATGCCAGGCTCGTCGTGCGCGACAGCGCGACGCTCACGCGCCAGACGTCGGCGACGCTGGGCGAGAGCTTCCTCGAGCTCGCGCCGGGTGCGAGCGGCGAGCCGCTCGGTCCGTCGTGCGCGGGCTACGACGGCGGCGCGGAGCGCTGTCGCGAGGTCGTGCACGTGGTCGAGTCCGCGCTGCCCCCGGGCTGATTCGTCGACGGCCTTGCAGGGGCCGATGTGTTATAGCGATCGGCGATGGTGAACGGGCCGCCCTGCGGAGCTTGTGGCACACTGTTGCGCTGGGTCGCGGCGAAGAACGCGTGGGGCTGCGATCGCTGCCGCACGTTCGTCGCGGGCCCGCCGCCGTCGGCCTCGGCGCCGGCGAAGCTGTCGCAGGACGAGCCGTCGGGGCCGGTCCCGGTGTCCTCGCCGTGGGCGGCGCCGAGCGTGAGCAACACGATCCCGGCCGTGTCACCGCCGACGCCGACGCCGACGCCGACGCCGACGCCGACCCCGACCCCGACCCCGACGCCGACGCCGACGCCGACCCCGACGGCACCGGCGCTCGCGCTGCGCTCGACGGCCGCCGGCGTGCCCGCGCCCGGCCGCACGACGCCGTCGGGATCGACGCCCGCGCAGCGCCCGACGTCGTCGACCTCGCCGGGAGCGAGCCCGTCGCCGTCGTCGACGCTGTCGGGCATCATCCCGGCGAACGCGCTCGTCGCCGCGGCGGCCGCCGCCGCCGAGGAGGCCGAGGCTGCCGCCGCGGCCGCGCCGCCGCCCAGACCGGCGCAGTCACCGTGGGCGGCGCCGAGCTCGTCGATCTTCTCGACGAGCAGCGCACCCCCGGCGGTCGCGCCCATCGACGCGAAGGACGGCAAGGGCGCCGAGCCGTCGCCGTGGGCGCCACCGGCCGGCACCCCGAGCCCGTACGCGCCGCCCGGATCCGGCCCGGTCGCGAACGCGCGCCCCGGATCGCAGCCGAGCATCCCGACCCCGATCGACCAGGCGGGCTCGGGGCCGGCCGCCGTGCCGTCGCCGTACGCACCGCCGGGCTCCGCGCCCGTGTCGTCGCCGTACGCGGCACCGCCGGGCTCCGCGCCCGTGCCGTCGCCGGTGCCGTCGCCGTACGCGGCACCGCCGGGCTCCGCGCCGGTGTCGTCGCCGTACGCCGCACCGCCGGGCGCCGTGCCGCCGGCGTCGGCAGCGGGCTCGCCGTACGCGGCACCGCCGGGAGCCGCACCGCCGCCGAGTAACGTGCCGTCGTCGCCGTACGCCGCGCCCGGCTCGGCGCCGGTCGCGGCGCCGTACTCGCCGCACCGCGCGACGCCGCCTCCCGGCTTCGCGATGGGCGCGCCCGCGGGGCCGCCGAAGAAGCTGTCGAAGGGCATGCTGATCGGCCTCGCCGCGAGCGGCGGCGCGCTCGTCGTGATCACCGTCGTCGTCCTCTTGCTCAACAGCGGCGGCGGCGCGAAGGGCGGAGCGTCCGATCGCGACGAGCTCGCGCGCGAGACGCTCGCGCTGATCGAGAAGGGCGACGTCGACGGCATGCTCCGGCTCACCGGCGGCGAGGACTTCGACGACAAGATCGTCGACTGCGAACGCAAGAAGAGCAGCACCGGCAAGCGCGCGAGCCGCGACGACGACGAGGACGACTACGACCGCAAGCGCGCCGACAAGTTCGACAAGTACGACCGCTACGACGACAAGGATCGCGACCGCGATCGCTTCGACAAGTTCGGCGACGAGGAGTACATGCGCGACCCGCGCCGCAAGCGCGATCGCATGCCGCGCGAGTTCGAGAAGATCGTCGACAAGGCGAAGGGCGCGCGCATCGAGCTCGTCGAGGTCGAGGAGCGCGGCAAGCCGAGCGTGTGGGAGAAGGGCGATCGCGTGCGCCGCGGCTGCACGGCGCGCACCGCGATCTCGATCTACACGCTGCGCGTGATCATCAAGGTCACGCCCGAGAAGGCCGAGAAGGCGGGCCGCGAGCAGAAGGTCGAGCTCCGCGCGATCGAGGCCGACAACAAGTGGTACCTGCTCGCCGCGCCGAAGGTGAAGTCCGTCCCCGACTGCACGCGCGCGATGGGCAACGCCGTCGCGCTGTCGCGCTCGCGCCTGAAGAAGTCGGCGAACGTCGACGACGCCGCGCTGACCAAGCTCGAGGAGCGCTGGACGGGCCTGTGCGGCGACGACAACTGGTCCGAGGAGGCCGTCAACTGCTACGCCGACGCCGTCGTCGAGTACGAGACGATGCGCTGCCAGGACAAGCTGACGCCGAGCCAGCGCGAGAAGATGGCGAAGGAGCTCGTGCAGTCGGTGCTGCCGAGCTCCAAGGGCGACCCGCTCGCGGCGAGCCTGCCGTACGAGTGCGTCGAGTACCGCCGCGTCGCCGAGGAGCTGCTCGCCTGCACCAAGGTCGACCCGCTCACGCGCGACACCGCGCGCCGCAGCCTCGACGCGATGAAGGACCTGTGGTCCGGCTACGGGACGATGTCGAGCACGCAGCAGCGCTCGATCGCCGACAGCTGCACGATGTCCGCCGCCTCGACCCGCCGCACCTCGCGCACGAACGGCTGCTGAGCCGATCCGATCCGGGCCTCAGGGGCCCACCGATCACCGAGGCCGTGGGGCGCTTTACGTGGGTCGGCGCGACTGCTACACCCGGCAGCCATGGATCCGGGCGATCTGGTTCTGCGCGGCGGCCGCCTGCTCCCCGTGGATCAGGTCGGAGATGTTCGCATCGCCGGCGGCCGCATCGTCGAGATCGGCCGCGGGCTCGTCGGGCGGCGGATGATCGACGTCAAGGACCTGTGGGTGACGCCGGGCCTCGTCGACCTGCACGTGCACCTGCGCGAGCCGGGGCAGGAGTACAAGGAAGACATCGAGACCGGCACGCGCGCCGCGGCCGCGGGCGGGTTCACGACGATCTGCTGCATGCCGAACACGCGCCCGGTCAACGACCAGCGCACGGTGACCGAGATGATCGTGCGCCGCGCGCGCGAGGTCGGCCTCGTGCGCGTGCGGCCGATCGGCGCGATCACGCAGAACCTCGAGGGCAAGGCGCTCGCCGACATCGCGGACATGAAGTCGGCCGGCATCGTCGCCGTCTCCGACGACGGCCGCCCCGTGATGAACGCGGGCCTGTTCCGCCGCGCGTGCGAGTACGCGCGCACGTTCGACCTGCCGGTCGTGCAGCACGCCGAGGACCTCGACCTCGCCGAGGGCGGCGCGATGAACGAGGGCGTCGTGTCGACGCGCATCGGCATCCGCGGCCAGCCCGCGTGCGCCGAGAGCGCGATGGTCGCGCGCGACCTCGAGGTCGTCGAGTGGACGGGAGCGCGCTACCACGTCGCGCACGTGTCGACGGCGCGCTCGGTCGCGCTCGTGCGCGAGGCCAAGCGGCGCGGGCTCCCCGTGACGTGCGAGGTCACGCCGCACCACCTCGCGCTCACCGACGAGGCGTGCAGCCACTACGACACGCGCACGAAGGTGATGCCGCCGCTGCGCACCGCCGCCGACCGCGATGCGCTGCTCGAGGCGCTCGCCGACGGCACGATCGACTGCATCGCGACCGACCACGCGCCGCACTCGCCCGTCGAGAAGGAGCTCGAGTTCGAGTGCGCCGCGCCCGGCATGCTCGGCCTCGAGACGGCGGTGCCGATCGTGATGTCGTTCGTGCACGCGAAGCAGCTGCCGGTCGTGCGCGCGATCGCGGCGCTCACCGGCGCGCCGGCGAAGGCGTTCGACCTCGCCGCCGGGGCGCTCGCGGTGGGTGCGCTCGCGGACGTCGCCGTGATCGACCCGGACCGCACCGTCACGTTCACGGCGGATGCGCTCGCGAGCAAGTCGAAGAACTCGCCGTTCCTCGACCAGCCGATGCGCGGGCGCGCCGTGCTCACGCTCGTCGAGGGCAGGGCGGTGTTCGACCTCGACGGGAGGTTCGCGTGACGACCAGCCGGTGGCCGGCCGCGCTCGTCCTCGAGAACGGCAACGTCTATCGCGGCGAGGGCTTCGGCGCGCGCGTCGAGTCGCTCGGCGAGGTCGTGTTCAACACGTCGATGACGGGGTACCAGGAGATCATCTCCGACCCGTCGTACTGCGGGCAGATCGTCGTGATGACGGCGACGCAGATCGGCAACGTCGGCGTCAACCGCGACGACCTCGAGGCGCGCCGCTGCGCGTGCGCCGGCTTCGCGATCCGCGAGCTGTCGCCGATCCCCGCGAGCTGGCGCTCCACCGGCACGCTGTCGGCGTGGCTCGAGGAGTGCGGCATCCCCGGCATCGACGGCATCGACACGCGCGCCCTCACGCGCGCGCTGCGCGACGGCGGCGCGATGCGCGGCGGGATCACGCCGAACGTGTCCGAGATCCCGGCGGTGCTCGAGCGCGTGCGCAGCTCGCCCGTGATGGACGGCCTGGACCTCGTGCCGCGCGTGACGGCGCGCGAGCGCTACGAGTGGACGGCGCCGACCTGGCGCGCCGCCGACGACGGCCGCGCGGTGCCGCCGCCGCCGATCGAGCACCACGTCGTCGCGTACGACTTCGGCATCAAGGAGAACATCCTGCGCCAGCTGCGCGACCTCGGGTGCCGCGTCACCGTCGTGCCCGCGACGACGCCGGCGCACGAGGCCCTCGCGCTCGCGCCCGACGGCATCTTCCTGTCGAACGGCCCCGGCGACCCGGCCGCCGTCACGTACGCGGTCGCGGCGACGCGCGAGCTGTGCGACGCCGGGCTGCCGGTGTTCGGCATCTGCCTCGGCCACCAGATCCTCGGGCTCGCGCTCGGCGCGACGACGCGCAAGCTACCGTTCGGCCACCACGGCGGCAACCACCCGGTGATCGACAAGACGACCGGCAAGGTCGAGATCACGTCCCAGAACCACGGGTTCGTCGTCGATCCGGCGACGCTGCCGTCGGGCGTGCACGTCACGCACGAGAACCTGTTCGATCACTCGAACGAGGGCATCGCCGTCGAGGGCAAGCCCATCTTCAGCGTGCAGTACCACCCCGAGGCGAGCCCGGGCCCGCACGACGCGAGCTACCTGTTCGCGCGCTTCCGCGATCACCTCCGGCGGCACAAGCGCGCATGACGAATCGCGCAGCCCTGCTCGATCAGGTCATCGAGGAGCTGTACGCGCGGCACACCGCGGACGCGCCGGCCGCGAGCGCCGCGCGCAAGGAGTACGAGGGGCGGCGCGGCAAGGTGCACCAGGACGACGAGCTGTGGGAGGCGTGGAGCGCCGCGTTCGTCGAGTGGTTCGTGGTCGAGCGCGTCGCGCCCGACCACGGCGTGCCGCCGGCGGCGCTGAGCTACCGCGAGCTGCGCGCCGCGGGCGACGAGGAGCGCGCGGCCGTCGCGAGCGCGCTCCTGACCTCGCAGCGCAGCCTGTTCGAGGTGCGCGCGCTCGGCAAGGGCCGCGTCGAGCTGCTCGACCTCCTCGGCGGCGCGGAGTTCGCCGTCGACGAGAACCGCGCGCTCGTCGGCGTCGAGCCCGGGGACGTCGCCGAGCTCCGCCTCGTCGGCATCGGCGACGAGGTCCGCTTCGGTCGCACGTTCATCTACCACCCCAAGGCCGCGCGCGGGGCGATCATCGAGCGCGCCCGCGCGCTGCTCGCGAAGGGCGGCAGCCGCCGCGACGTCATCGACCAGGTCGCGCAGCTGCGCGTGCAGGTCACGCGCTACCGCCACATGCCGGCTGCCCGCGTCTACGAGCTCGGGTCGCGGATCGTCGGATGAGGTTGGTGCCGGGGCGCGAAGGCTCGGTGCGGCCGCGTCCGCACGAGCCCGGCACCTCCACCGCGGACGCTCGCCACGCCGGCGCGACGCACGTCCGCATCTCCGGGGGGGCCGTCGCCGTGGGAGCTCTCGCGCTGATCGCGCTCGCGTCGACGGAGGCGGCCGCGGATCAGCCGCGCAAGACGCCCGCGGCGATCGACGTCGATCGCGATGCGACCCCGCCGGGGCGCGTCGAGCTCGGGTTCGACGGCGGGGCGCCGGTCGAGGGCTACGGTGCCTCCGTCGCGGCGCGCCTCGTCGAGCGGCCGATCGAGATCGTCGACGGGGACGGGAACGTCTCGCAGCCCGTGCGCCGGCGCGAGTCGCTCGTGCTCGGCGGCGCGATGTCGCTGCTCGCGAGCGCGGTCGTCGACGTGCGGCTCCCGCTCGTGCACCAGGTCGGCGACCGGTCGCGCGCGTTCGGCGAGACGCGCCGGCTCGATCGCTTCACCGTCGGAGATCTTCGCTTCGGCGTGCGCCTGCGCGTCGGTGGCAAGCGCGAGAGCGGCGCGTTCCTGCGCGGTGAGCTGACGCTGCCGACGGGCAACGACGACCACTACGCCGGCGAGGCGTCGTGGGCGTTCGCCTGGAGCCTGATCGGCCGCGCGGCGCTGCCCGGCGGCGTGATCCTCGCGGCCGCCGGCGGCATCCGCCTGCGCGGCGCGGAGGTGCTCGTCGCGGATCGGCTCGTCGGCAACGAGCTGCACGGCGCGGTGGGCGTGGTCGTCCCGCTCCGGGATCCTCGCATCTCCGCGACGGTCGAGCTCGGCGCGATCGCGGGCGACAGTGTCGCCGGCGCGACCGGCCCGTCGCCGGTGCACGCGGGCGCCGGTCTCGTGGTTCGCCCGACCCGCTGGCTCGCCGCCGGCGTGCGCGCGGGCGCCGGCCTCGTCGATCAGATCGGCTCGCCGCGCGCCTACGCCATGCTCGAGCTCGCGTACGTGGGCACGCTCGCCGGACCCTGACCCAGCTGCCAGAGTGAGCCATGAGCTGGAAGCTCGGCTTCGTCGTCCTGTCGGCGCGCTGGGACCGCGGCGACGTGGCCCTGCTCGACGCGCTCGGCCTGATCCGCCGCGGCGCGCCGCGCCGGGTCCACATCGGCGACGCGCAGCCCGAGCCGTTCGCGACCTCGATCGCCACCGTCGGCGACACGACGCTCGTGCTCGACCACCTGCTGCCGTACGACGTCGCCTACGACCCGCCGTTCGCCTCGGCGCTCAGCGATCGCCTGCGCGCGCTGTCGGCGGTCGCGCCCGTGCTCGCCGGCTTCCTCGACGGCGTGACCGCCACCTACGCGTTCTGCACGTTCGACCACGGCGTCGTCACCCGCGCGTGGGAAGTCGTCTCGCACGCGCGCTCGATCGACCACGGCACGCCGTTCCTCGAGGAGAGCGGCCGCGACGACGAGGGCCGCGTGTTCGCGGTCACCGCGCGCTGGCTCGGCCGCTCGCTCGCCGACCTCATGTTCGAGCCCGGGCTCGACGTCGCGCTCTACCCGGCCGACGGGGATCAGGCGGCGCCGACGACCTCGTCGCGCAGGTAGTCCTTCTTCTTGCCGGCGATCGCGCACGCGACCTTCGCCGCGCCCCAGCCGCTCACGAGCGCGCCCTCGACGCCGAGCGCCGGCAGCACCTGCTCGCCGGTGAGCGTCAGGTTCTTCATGCCGGTGAGGTAGGGCAGGGCGCCGGTCTCGGCCGTCTGCGCGAGGTGGCCGCGCCACACGGGCGACATCGCGAGCGGCAGGTTCTTCGGCACGTCGTAGCTGCCGCGCCCGCCGGGTACCTGCGGCGGCGTGGCCTCGAACGGCGAGTGCGCGAGGACGAGGTGCCGCTCGAAGAACGGCATGATCTCGCCGATCCGCTTCCACAGGCTCGCGCGCAGCGCGATGCACCGCGGCGCGAGCTTGTCGGCGTCGATCGGCGCGTCGGCGGGCAGCACGGCCGCGATCGTCGCGACCACGCGGCCCGCGTCGTCGGCGTCGCCGAGGTGGATCGAGAACGCGTTGTCGCCGCACGGGTCCTTGTCCGTCGACGCGACGATCGCCACCGTCGGGGCCATGTGCTCGGGGAGCCCGGCCTCGTCGAGGACGATGTTGAGCGTGTAGCGATAGCCGACGAGCTTGATCGAATCAGTTAGCTCCGCGAGCCGCTTGGGCGCCTTGCGCCCGAGGAGCTCGGCCAGGTACGCGGGCGCGCGGCTCGACACGACCTGCGCCGCGCCGAGCTCGTCGCCGTTCGCGAGCGTGACGCTCGAGATCTTGCCCCACGACACGCCGAGCTCGGTGACGCGGCCGGCGCGCAGCTCGCCGCCGGCGGTGGTGAGCTTCTCGAGGAGCAGCTCGCGGATCGCGTCGCCGTCGCCGCGCAGCGACGCGGGGCCGTGGCGCCAGGCATCGATCGCACGCGCGAGCGCGGCCGGCGGCGGATCGGGGTGGCGCAGCGCGATCGCGCCGAGCTGGCGCCACATCTTGCCGAGCGCCGCGTTTTGGGCGTCCTGCCACCACGCGCCGGCGTCGTCGACGAGGCGCTCGACGAGCTTGCCGATCTCGCGGCGCTCGAAGAACCCGACGCCGGGGAACGCATGCTCCGCGCCTAAAATCGGGTCGAGCTGGCGCGCGACCTCGCCGCTCTTCTCCCAGTGCGTGACGCACGCGGCCGCCGCATCGGCGCCGAGCTCGCGCTCGAGCTCGCCGGCGAGCCGCTCGGGGCCGAGGTCCACGCGCAGGTCCGGTGCGACGAGCTGCGCCGGGATCTTCGGCTCGCGGAGCTTTCGGCGCAGCGTCAGCTCCGCGTGCAGCTCCTTCAGCACGCGCTCGCCGGCCGCGCCGGGCATCGTCGGCCACGACGCCGGCTCGATCGGCAGCTTGTGCGGCCCGAGCTGGTAGCGGGCCGGGCGGTCGTCGCCGAGGACGAGCGTGCGCAGCCCGCGCCGCTGGCACAGCGTCGCGCACACCAGCGCCGCGAGGTCGTCGCCGAGGACCACCAGGTCGTACGAGTTACTCGGCACCGGAGCCTCTGCGGATCACGTGCCGACCTTGGCACAACAGCTCGCCCGCAGCCAAGCTGCGAACCGCCGCAGGCAACATGCGGTGCTCCTCGCACAGGATGCGCGCGTGCAGCGCCGCGGCGTCGTCACCCGGCAGCACCGGCACCGCCGCCTGCGCGATGATCGGCCCGCCGTCGAGCGTGCCGTCGACGAAGTGCACCGTCGCCCCGGTGACCTTGACCCCGTGGGCGAGCGCGTCGGCGACGGCATTCGCGCCCGGGAACGCCGGCAACAGCGACGGGTGCGTGTTGACGATGCGCAGCGGGAAGCGGTCGACGAAGCGCGGCGTCAGGATGCGCATGAACCCGGCGAGCACGACCGCTCCGCCGGGAAGGACGCCGTGCTGCGCGAGCACCGCCAGCACCGCGTCCTCGAACGCGGCGCGGTCGTCGCCGTACGCCCCGTGCGGGACCACGACCGCCGGCACACCCGCCGCGGTTGCGCGGTCGAGCGCTGCGACGCCGGGCCGGTTCGACACCACGACCGCGACGCGCGCGGCCCCGAGATCGGCGTCGAGCAGCGCCTGGAGGTTCGTGCCGGTTCCGGAGACGAGGACGCCGACGTTCACCGCGGGATGACCCGCGACGGCGCGCCGGTACCGCGCGGCACGAGGCGCCCGACGACGCGCGCCCGCGACTCGCGCAGCATGTCGACGACGCGGTCCGCGATCGCCGGCGGCACGACGATCACCATCCCGAGCCCCATGTTGAACGTCCGGTACATCTCCGCGCCCTCGACGCCGGCGCTCGCGATCAGCTGCATGATCGGCGGCACGTCCCACGCGCGCGCGTCGAGCTCCACGGCGAGCGCGTCGTCGGCGAAGATGCGGGGCGGGTTGTCGACGAGCCCGCCGCCGGTGATGTGCGCCGCCGCCTTCCACGGCACGCTCGCGTCGGCGAGGCGCGCGAACGCGTCGGCGTAGATGACCGTCGGGCGCAGGAGCTCGTCGGCGACCGTCGCGCCGCCGAGCTCGGCGGGCGTGGCGGCGAGCGGCAGCGCGAGCGTCTCGAGCACGACCTTGCGCGCGAGCGAGTGCCCGTTCGAGTGCAGGCCCGCCGACGGCAGGCCGATCACGACGTCGCCGGCGGCGAGGTCGCGCCGCGGCCGCACCTGCTTGCGCTCGACGACGCCGACGCAGAACCCGGCGAGGTCGTAGTCCTTGCCGTGGTACAGGCCCGGCAGCTCCGCGGTCTCACCGCCGACGAGCGCGCACTTGGCCTGGCGGCAACCCTCGGCGATCCCCGCGATCACGGATGCCGCGGTGTCGACGTCGAGCGCGCCCGTCGCGAAGTAGTCGAGGAAGAACAGCGGCTCGGCGCCGGTCACGAGCACGTCGTTGACGCACATCGCGACGAGGTCGATGCCGATCGTGTCGTGGCGGCCGGCGGCGAACGCGGTCTTCAGCTTGGTACCGACGCCGTCGGTGCCGCTCACGAGCAGCGGTTCCTCGTAGCCGGTGGGGATGCGGCACAGCGCCGCGAACCCGCCGATGCCGCCGACGACCTCGGGTCGCTGGGTCGAGCGGGCCAGGGGCTTGATGCGCTCGACCAGCGCCTCCCCCGCATCGATGTCGACGCCGGCATCCTTGTACGTGATCGCCATCGCGGTCCCATGTACCACGCCGCGGGCGCGGGTATGCTGGCGGCCGTGCCGCCGCCCGTGCTGGATGTTGTCGTTCCCGCACACGACGCAGCTTCGACGCTCGGTCCCCTCCTGCGCGAGCTCCCGCACCGCCTCGTCCGCTCGGTCGTCGTCGTGGATCGGGCGAGCTCGGATCGCACCGCCGAGCTCGCGCGCGACGGCGGCGCGCTGGTGTTGCGCGAGCCGACGGCCGGCTACGGCGCGGCGTGCCTGCGCGCGCAGGCGCACTTCTCGACGCTGCCGCGCGTCCCCGACGTCGTCGCATTCATCCCGGCCGACCGCCCGTCGGCGGCGTCCGCGCTGCCCGACCTCGTCGCGCCGATCCTCGACCGCAACGTCGAGCTCGTCCTCGGCGCCGATCGCGGCAAGCGCGACTTCCGCGCGCGCGTCGTGACCGGCCTCATCGACACCGTGTACCGGCACCGCTGGTCGGGCGTCGGCCCGGTGCGCGCGGTGCGCTTCCCGGCGCTGATCGCGCTCGGCATGAGCGATCGCGGCAACGGCTGGGACGTCGAGATGCTCGTGCGCGCCGTGAAGATCGGCCTGTCGTGCGACGAGGTCGTGCTCCCCGACGAGAGCGGCAAGCGTGATCGCCCGCCGCGTCCGCTCGGGCGCGCACTCCTGCACATCCTCCGTCACGCCACGATGCGCTGACCGGCCCGGCGAGCTACTGTCGCGGGGTGAACGACGCGCTCGAGCGATTCGGTCGCGACTTCCCGCCGGGGACGGTGCTGTTCGAGGAGGGGCAGGCGGGCGATTACATGTACGTCGTGCAGTACGGCGAGGTCGAGATCCGCCGCAAGGTCGGCGAGACCGAGCGCGTGCTCGCGGTGCTCCCGCCCGGCGAGTTCTTCGGCGAGATGGCGATCCTCAACGGGCGGCCGCGCTCGGCGACGGCGGTGGTGAAGACGCAGGCGCGCCTGCTCGTGATCGAGGGCAAGACGTTCGAGGCGATGCTGCGCGCGCGGCCGGAGATCGCGCTGCGCATCATCAAGTCGCTCGCGACGCGGCTCGAGAGCGCGAACCAGCACGTCGAGCTGCTGCTCCTGCCGACCGCGAACCATCGCGTCGTGCAGTGCCTCCGCATGATGGCCGAGGAGCAGATGGCGCTCGCCGGCACGCAGTTCAACCCGGGCACCGCGATCTTGGTGCCGAAGCAGGTCGAGGACATCGCGGCGCGCGTGGGCCTCCCCGTGCACGAGGTGAACGACGTGATCGATCACCTGCGCGCGGCGCGGCTCGTGCTCATGACCGAGGATGCCGGCATCGAGGGCGATGGCTTCATCGTCCCCGAGGTCGGTCGCCTCCTCGAGTTCCTCGAGTTCCTGAACCTGAAGGATCGGTTCGGAGGCTAGCTCGGCGGCTAGGCCGCGGCTTCGCCGTCGCGAAGCGCGATCACCTTGCGTACGAGCTGCGGGATCTCGTCGTTCTTGCTGTGGATGAGCGTCTCGATCTCGGGCGCCATCTGCGTCAGCTGCTGTTGCAGCGCCGCCGCCGACGTTCCGGTCAGGAGCGTCGAGATGATCGCGACCAAGAAATTCCCGCCCCAGATCTCACGCACCGCCTCTGCGGGTGAAGACGCGAGCACCACCTTGAACCCCTCCGCCTCGAGTGCCCGCTGCACTTCCTCGCGTTCCGTACTGATTTCGTTGACGACCAGGACCTGCGACATCGCGATACCTCACGACGAGCGAACGGGATACGACGTGACTATCCCGGAAAGGACTGCATTTTCACAATGCTGCTTACCAGACTCGCGACACGCCCGCGAGAGAGAATCATGCGGATTTCGGTTCAGCATGCCACGGAGGTGACCCGGGTCCCAATTTCAGAACAGTTTCGGCCTGTACGGACCGCGCGGTTGTTTGCTATGAGCTGAGCCTCCATGGCCTGGTGGTCGCGCACGCAAGGACTCGCCGCGGAACCGAAAAAGTCCGTCCCCAAGGGGATCTGGATCAAGTGCGAGCGGTGCAATGCGACGTTGTACGAGGCGGACCTCGACGCCAACCAGCGCGTGTGTACGAGCTGCAACCACCACTTCCGCGTCGGGACCGAGGACCGGATCGCGCTCTCGATCGACGAGGGCTCGTGGCAGGAGCACGACCGTCCGCTCGAGAGCACGGATCCGCTGGGATTCCGGGTGGATGGCAAGAAGTACGTCGACCAGGTGAAGAACACGACGAAGAAGGTCGGCCCGGGCGACGCGTACCGCGCGGGCTCGGCGACGATCGGCGGCATCCCCGTCGAGGTCGGCTTCTTCGTGTTCGAGTTCATGGGCGGCTCGATGGGCTCGGTGGTCGGCGAGAAGATCGCGCGCCAGTTCGAGCGCGCCATCGCGCACCGCCGGCCGGCGATCATGTTCTGCGCCTCGGGCGGCGCGCGCATGCAGGAGGGCGTGCTGTCCCTCATGCAGATGGCGAAGACGTCGGCGGCGCGCTCGCGGCTGCGCGAGTCCCGCATCCCGTACATCTCGGTGCTGCTGCACCCGACGACGGGCGGCGTCGCGGCGTCGGTCGCGATGCTCGGCGACATCATCATCGCCGAGCCCGACGCGCTGATCGGCTTCGCCGGCCCGCGCGTGATCGAGCAGACGATCCGCCAGCAGCTCCCGCCGGGGTTCCAGCGCTCGGAGTTCCTGCTCGAGCACGGCATGGTCGACCTCGTCGTCTCGCGCAAGGACCTGCGGTCGACGCTCGCGCGCTCGCTGCGCTGGTTCGAGCGCGGCCGCCACGACCCCGAGCACCGGACCGGCACGCTGACGCCCGACGCCGAGGCCGAGCCGTCCGCCGCGGATTGACGTCCGCCCCTTGGGATACCTCGAGCACCTCCGGCGACTGTTTGCGGCGCGCCGCTTCGGCGTCGTCCTCGGGCTCGAGCGCATGCGCGTGCTGCTCGACGCGCTCGGCGCGCCGGACCGGCGGATGGGGACGGTGATCCACGTCGGCGGCACGAACGGGAAGGGCTCGACGGTCGCGATCCTCGGCGAGCTCGCCCGGGTCGCGGGGGCGCGCGTCGCGCGGTACACGTCGCCGCACCTGTCGACGCTGCGCGAGCGGATCGAGGTGCCCGAGGGGATGATCGAGGAAGACGCGTTCGCGGCCGCGGCCGACGCGGTCGCGGCCGCGGGCGGCGACGACTTCACGTTCTTCGAGCAGGTCACGGCGATCGCGTGCGTCGCGATCGCCGCGGCGGCGCCGGACGTGACGGTGCTCGAGGTCGGCCTCGGCGGGCGGCTCGACGCGACGACCGCCGTCGATGCGCCGGTCGCGGTCGTCACGGGCGTGGCGATGGACCACGAGGCGATCCTCGGCCCGACGCTCGCGCACATCGCGGCGGAGAAGGCGGGCATCTTCAAGCGCGGGCAGCGCGTCGTCGTCGGTGCCTCGGGCGAGCCGGCGGCGGTGCCGCAGCTCGTGGAGGCGGCGCGCGCCGCCGGTGCCGCGTCGGTGTTCGTCGTCGACGATGCCGCGATCGCGCGCGTGCCGCCGGTGGCGCTGCCCGGGGCGCACCAGCGCCGCAACGCCGCCGCGGCGCTCGCCGCCGCCGCGGCCGCCGGGCTCGCGCTATCGCCGGAGCAAGCGGCCGCGGCGCTCGCGCGCGTCGTCCATCCGGGGCGGTTCGAGGTCCTCCCCGGCGGCACGATCCTCGACGGTGCGCACAACGCCCACGGCGCGGCCGCGCTCGCCGCGGCCCTGCGCGAGCGCGGCCTCGCACCCATCCTCGTCGTCGCCGTGTCGGCCGACAAGGACGTCGCCGGCATCGCCGCGGCGCTCGCTCCGGCGGTGTCCGCCGTCGTCGCGACGCGCTACCGCCAGGACCGCGCGCTCGATCCCGAGTCGCTCGCCGCGGCCTTCGCGCGCGCCGGCGTCGCCCACCCCGCGCACGCACCGGACCTGGCGACCGCCCTCCCGCTCGCGCGGCGGATCGCGACGGAGGCCGCGGTGCCCGTGCTGGTGGCGGGGTCGCTGTTCCTCGTCGGCGAGGCGCGCACGCTGCTGCTCGGGGCGCCGACGGATCCGTTCGTCGTGACGGATCCGCCGGTCACTCCAGCGGGGGAGCCGGGAACGCGCGCGCGCTGAGCGCGGTGTACGCGCTCCACGGCGCCCCATCGGGGCCGCGCCAGCCGGAGAGCGTCCACTCCTCGCGGTCCTCCGAGTTCCAGGGCACGTCGCCGAACCAGGGCACCGGCGGCGGCAGCGCGAACGCGACCCTGGCGCCGAGCGACTTCGTCGGGCTGCGGAAGTGGAACCCGCCGCTGCCGGCCTTGCTCGCGAGCTCGTACCAGTCGAACGCCGGATCGGTCGTCCACACCACGGAGACCAGCGCGCCTTCACCCTTCACGGCGGCGGGCTCGACGGGCGGCGGCAGGCGCAGCGCGCCGCCGGCACCGCGCACGCGGCGGCTCGCCTCGCCGGCGGTCGCCTCGACCTCGACGAACTGGCGATCGCGCGGCGCGAGGGTGGGGAGGCGGCGGGCCTCGTACGGCGCGTCGCCGTCGATCGACAGGTACGCCGTCGCGCCGCGCGCCGTGACGAGGTGCGAGCTGACGATGATCTGCTCGTCGGGGAGCGCGCCCTCGTAGGTCACCGCGACGCGGTCGAGCTTCGCGGCGGCGCCGAGGTCGAGGCGCTTGCGCGTGCCCGTCGAGAAGAAGATGTCGCGGCGCACGAGCACGTGCTCGCCGAGGAAGTCGGTGGCCGACTCGAGGACGCCGTCGACGACGACCAGGTCCTGGAGGCCGCGCGGCGCCGCCGGGTCGGCCGCGACGTCGCCGGAGAGCGGGCCGGTGTCGATGCGCTGCGCCTGCCCGGGGCCGGCGGTGTGGATGCGCACGCTGCGGTTCGGGCCGACGCCCGCGATCGTCAGCTTCACGACCTGCGGCGCGGGGCGCGTGACGGCGTCGGTGCAGCGGTCGAGCACGAGCCGCGTCGCGTCGCCGGGGCGCGCCCGGTACAGGTACGCGGTGGCCTCGGTGCGGTACGGCGTGATCGCCGGGCAGAACGCGGCGACGTCGAAGAACGCGGCGGCGACGGTGCGCGTCGCCCCGGCGTCGAGGTGCTCCCAGCCGGTGTCGCCGTCGCGGAACGCGAGCCACGGCTCCTCGCCGATGCCGGGCGCGATCGCGACGGTCACCGTCGACGGGCCGGTGGGGCGGGCACCTTCGCCGTGCGGCACGCCGCTGCACGATGCGCCCGGCAGCGCGATCAGCGCGATCGTCCCGAGGAGCCTGCGCGCGCGCATCGACGATCTATCTAACACCGCGCCGAGCTAGCTGACACCCTTGGGTGGCTCCCAGCGCAGCTCGGCGACGGTGCGGCCCTCGCCGCCGGCCCACGAGCGCGACCGGAACCGGCCCTCGATCGCGCGCGCGCCGGCGAGCTCGAGGAGCCCCTCGAAGAAGCCCAGCGTCTGGAACGACGCGGCCTCCTCGGCGGGCATGCCCATGAAGTAGGCGATCTGGATGTTCGCCTCGCCCTCGTGGAGCAGCGGGATGTGCAGCGCCTCGAAGTCGAAGAACGTCTTGCGCAGGATCGTGAAGCGGTGGAGCGTCTCGATCGGATCGTCGGGGGCGAGCAGCGTCGGGTTCGCGGCGCGCAGCTGGCCGGCGCTGTAGCGCCCCCACATCTGCACCATCGCCATCTGACCCTGCGCGACGTTCTGCAGGATCGCGTTGCCGAAGCGCTCGAACGTCGCCATCGGGTACCACGCGTCGTTGTCGATCTGCTGCGCGAGAAGCGCGACGTCCTCGGGCGGCAGGTGCCGCGACCAGTCGACGAGCTTGAGCCGGCGCAACATGCGCACGTAGTCGACGAAGAGGATTCCGCGTACGCAGCGCTTCATGAAGGCCGAGCGGGCAGCATACGCAAACGGTGGAATTTGCGCTCGCGCTCGCCGCCCCGTACGATCTCCCCATGCGCGCGTACCTGCTCGTGCTGCTCATGGCGAGCCCGGCGCTCGCCCAGCCCAAGCCCGCCCCGGCCAAGGGTGGGGCGAAGTCGCTGCCGGCCCCGGTCGTGCGAGATCCTCGCATGCGCGGCCCCGACGGCCGTGAGCCCGGGCCGCACCGCGAGGGCGAGTACGGCGGCGTCACCCCCGGGCAGTCGAACACGCTCCCCAGCGGCCGCCCGCGCATCAAGCCCGCGCGCGGCACGCTCGGCTGGATCGGCTTCGAGGCCAGGGACGGCGGCGCCCAGGTCTTCTTCCAGGCGGCGGGCCCGTTCAAGGTCACGCAGAAGATGGAGGGCTCGACGCTGGTCGTGCACCTCGACCTGGTCCGCCTCGGCCAGAACACGTGGCGCCAGATCGACACGCGCTTCTTCGACAACCCGCTCTCCGGGATGGTCGCCCGCTACAACAACGGCATCGACGTGCGCATCTCGTTCAAGAACCCGAAGGACGCGCGCGAGGGGACGCTGACCCAGAAGGTCGAGGTCGACGGGATGGCCTACGCCTACCTGACGTTCCCCGAGGGCGCCGACGGGAACCGGTCGACGATCAAGGACAAGGGCGAGATCGAGAAGTAGCGACCGAGAGCGCCGAGCCGGGGCCAAGGCCTCTTTCTCGTCGAGAAAAGAGCCGCTTCGCGAAGGGCGTTGATCCGAGACCGGATCGCCTAGCGCGCGGCGACGACGGCGCTGCGCAGCGTGTCCTCGTCCTGCGCGCCCTTGTAGGCGCGGACGGCGGAGCCCTCGGCGTCGAGGACGAGCGTGTAGGGGACGGCCTCGACGCCGTAGCGCTTGCCGAGCGCGCCGCCCTTGTCGACGAGGACGGGGCCGGTGACGCCGAGCGACTTCGACACGGAGGCGGCGTGCTTCTCGGCGCCGCGCGTGAAGACGACCACGAGCGTCGCGCCCTCGGCGTCGGCGACCTTCTGCGCGATCGGGATCTCCTGCGCGCAGTAGCCGCAGGTCGGCCACGCGAACACGACGATCGCGGGCTTGCCCCGGAGCGCGGTGGGATCGAACGGCTCGGTGGAGGAGGTGGTCGGGAGCGTCAACGTCGCCGCGATGTTGCCTTCCGGGATCGGCTGACCGCGCCGGCAGGCGCCCGCGGTGAGGGCGGTGAGGGCGACGGCCGCTGCCACGATCCATTGAGTCCGCCTGCGCGCCGATGGCATACCGAGGGTGTGGATACCACGGCCGACGGCGAGCTGGCGGGCGAGCTTCTCGGGCTCGTGCAGGCGCTGCGCGGCCGGCTGATGCGGCACGCGGCGCTCGGCACGTGGGCGGCGCCGGGGCTGCCGACGGCGCGCTGGGTGCCTCCGGCGGTGGAGCTGCCGGCGGCGGCGCCGGTCATCGACGTCGTGCGCGACGACACCGACGAGGCCGTCGTCATCCCGCTCGGGCGGCGGACGCTCGCGCAGGTGCGCGAGGAGCTCGGCGCGTGCACGCGCTGCAAGCTGCACGCGACGCGCAACCACATCGTGTTCGGTGTGGGCGCCGACGACGCGCCGCTGATGTTCATCGGCGAGGCGCCCGGCGAGAACGAGGACCGCCGCGGCGAGCCGTTCGTCGGTGCGGCCGGCGAGCTGCTCGACAAGATGATCGTGGCGATGGGGTGGACGCGGTCGTCCGTCTACATCGCGAACGTGCTCAAGTGCCGGCCGCCCGGGAACCGGAACCCGCAGCCCGACGAGGTGGCGCAGTGCACGCCGTTCCTCGACGCGCAGATCCGCGCGATCGCGCCGCGGATCATCGTGACGCTCGGACGCCCGGCGGCGAACCACGTCCTCGGCAAGGACGCGCCGATCAGCGCGCTGCGCGGCAAGTTCCACGACCGCCACGGCGTGCGCGTGATGCCGACGTTCCACCCCGCGTACCTCCTGCGCGACCCCGACCGCAAGCGCGACACGTGGGCCGACCTCAAGCAGGTCATGGCCGAGCTCGAGCGCCTCGGGATCAAGCCACCCGGTCCGAGGTAGCGCGGGCGCGCGGCGGAACGCGCAAAGCGCGATACGGTGGTGCCGTGGACGCGTGCGACCTCCTCCCGGCCGAGCTCGCGCTCGACCGGCTCGAGGCGGCGCTCGCGGCGGAGCTCCCCGCGCACGTGCGTGCGTTCGCGCGCGCGCACGCGGCCGGCACCGCGCCACCGCCGTGGCCGCACGACGCGCGCGCGCTCGCCGCCGTTGCTCGCGCGCTCGGCCACGAGGTCCTGCTCGATCGCGCCGTCGCGCTCGCGCGCCTCCTGTACCCGATCGCCGTCGCGGACGATCCGTCCGTCGCGGCGGCCGTGCGCGGCGGTGCGCGCACGTGGCCGAGCTACGCCGCGCTCGCCGCCGCACGCGACCGCGCCGCGCGGGCGAGGTGCGGGCGCGGGTTCGGCGAGGTGATGCGAGCGCTGCACGGTGTCCTCGCTCGTGCGCCGAACGACGGCGACAACGATGCCGACGCACGCTCACGCGACGGCGAGGCCCGGGCCGGGTGGATGCGCCCCGACGGGATCGTCGTCACGCTCGCCGACGTGGCCGCCCGGTGGCGCGGGATGGGTGGCGAGCTCAGGCTGCAGCTCGTCGGGTCGACAGCCCACCCGCGCGCGTTCGTCGTCGAGCCGGGCCGCGAGGTCATCCTCGTCGTGCCCGAGCGCATCGCGACGCCGGCGGCGCGGTTCGCGGCGCTGCACGAGCTCGGGCACGCGCGCGTCGCGGCGCTCGCACCCGCCGGCACGCCACGCGTCCTCGACGAGGCCGTCGCGTCGTTCACCGCGCGCGCGATGGAGGATCCCGGCGACCCCTGGTACTCGCCGCACGCGGCGGCGGCCCGCGCACGGCGCACGGCGCACGCCGCGGCCCTCGCGGCGATCGAGGCCGGTGCGCTGCCGACCAGCACGGGCGAGGTCCCGTGGGCGCTCGTCCACGATCCGGGCGCGCAGGCGACCTACGCGGCCGCGGAGGCGGTCGCCGACGGGATCGCAGACGACGACCTCGCGCGCTGGCTCGCGACCGAGCGCGCGCGCATCGACCACGCCACGCGGCTGTGATCTACCGGCGACGGAGGGCGAACACGGCGGTGCGGGCGAGGGCGGCGTCGCGGTCGGCGGCGAGGGCGACGAGCTCGCGCGCGATCGTGGCGCGGCGGGGGTCGGCGGGGGCGAGCGCGTCGAGCAGCGCGGCGCGCGGGGCGACCGCGCGCGGGTTCCACCGCGTGGCGGTCCACAGGCGGTCCGCCGACGCGGGCGACGCACCGGCGCGGTAGGCGGCGAGCGCGGCGACGGCGTCGGTCGGATCGTCGTCGCGCGGCGGCGTGATCGGCGGCGTGGCGCGGCCGCGGCGCGCGGCGAGGGACTCGGCCTGCGCCGCGCGACCGAGCGCGCGGCGCGCCGCGAGCGCGTCGTCGAGCGCGTCGCCGAGCACGTCGGGGCCGGCGAGATCGATCGCGCCGCGCGCGGCCTCGAGCGCCGCGACGTACTTCTCCGCGTCGAGGAGCGCGCGGGCGAGCGCGGTCCACGCGACCGCAGGGTCGCCGGAGCCGGCCGCCGCGGCGGTGCCGTAGATCAACGCGGCGTCGGGGTCGTTCGCCCGCGCCATCGCGGCGGCGAGCCCGCCGGCGAACGCGGGCTCGGCGCTCGAGGCGAACGCCTTGTGCCACGCGCGCCGCGACCGCGCCGGATCCGCGAGCGCGTCGTACAGCGTGCCGATCGCCGCGTACGCGACGGCGTCGTCGGTCGCGCGCGCCACCGCGTCGTCGGCGCGCCGCTCGCCGACCGCCGGATCGCGCAGGTACCCCTCGACGATCTCGCGCAGCTTGCCCTCGGGCGGGCCGAGCGGCACGCGCGCGCGCACGTACGCGACGACGGCGTCCGCGTACGAGCGGCGCAACCCGGGCGCCGCATCCTCGGCGGCCTTCGGCGGCGCCGCCGCCTCGAGCGAGCCGACCAGCGCGAGCAGCGACCGGCCGTCGGGGCGGTCCGCGAACGGCCCGAGCGCCGCGCGCACCTCCGCCGACGAGGCGCCGCGCAGCGCGCGCCCGGCCGCGACGACGAGGCGCGGGACCTCCGCGAGGCCCTCGAGGTCCGCGTCCGTCACCGCCTCCGGGGCCTCGGCGCGCCCGAGCAGGCGGGCGAACGCCGGCCGCGCGAACGCGGGCAGGGCGGTCGTCGGGATCGCGGCCGCATCGACGCGCGCGTCGAGGGTCGCACCCCACGCGACGTCGCCGCGCAGCGCGTGCACGAGGCCGATCGCGAGCCACGCCGCGGCCTCGTC
>JAHBVW010000097.1 GCA_019637375.1 Deltaproteobacteria bacterium
GGCGCTCCTCGCCGCGCTCGCGGCGCGCGCGCACCGCCACCTCGGCGCGATCGACGCGACCGCGCTGCCGTGCGAGCCGGCGACGTTCACCGCGGCCCTCGGCGCCGCGCTGCGCAGCGCCCACCTCGCCGGCCTGTTCCCGGTCGTGCACGGCCTCGAGGACGTCGTCCTCGGCGACGCCGTCGGCACCGACCTCGCCCGCGACGTCCTCGCGGCGCACCCCGGCGGCCTCGCCACCCTCGCGCCGCCCGGCGCCTCCGCTCCCCTGCCCGGCGGCCACGCGGTGATCGACGTGCCGATGCTGACGGAGACGCAGCGCCTCGACGTGTGGGGGCGCGCGCTCGTCGCCGCCGGCGCCTGGACGCGCGACCTCGCGGCGCTCGCCGCGCGCTTCCGCATCGGCCCCGGCACGATCCACCGCGCGCTCGCGTCGGTCCCCGGCGACGCGAGCGCACCGTGCGACGACGCGATCGACGGGTACCTCCGGCAGGCGCGCGGCCGCCTGCTCGGCGAGCACGCCCGCCGCGTCGATCGCCTCGCGAGCTGGAGCGACCTCGTGCTCCCGCCCGACGTCATGGACAGCCTGCGCGAGCTCGTCGGCCGCGTCCGCCACCGCCGCACGGTGTTCGAGCGCTGGGGCATGGAGGCGAAGATGGCGACCTCGCGCGGCCTGACGGCGCTGTTCCAGGGGCCGCCCGGCACCGGCAAGACGCTCGTCGCCGGCGCGATCGCGCGCGAGCTCGGCCTCGACCTGTACCAGGTCGATCTGTCGCGCGTGATGTCGAAGTGGATCGGCGAGACCGAGCGCAACCTGGCGCGGATCTTCGACGCCGCCGACGACGGCCAGGCGATCCTCCTGTTCGACGAGGCCGACTCGCTGTTCGCGCGGCGCACCGAGGTCCGCTCGAGCAACGACCGCTACGCGAACCTCGAGGTCAACTACCTCCTGCAGCGCCTCGACAGCTTCGACGGCTTCGCGATCCTGACGACGAACAGCGGTGGCTCGATCGACCCCGCGTTCAAGCGGCGCCTGTCGTTCCAGCTGTCGTTCCCGTTTCCCGACGAGGAGACGCGCGCCGCGCTGTGGCGCGCCCACATCCCGCGCGAGCTGCCGCGCGCCCACGAGCTCACGTTCGACGGGCTCGCGCGCCGGTACCAGCTCTCCGGCGGCTACATCCGCAACGCGTGCCTGCGCGCCGCCTTCCTCGCGGCCCAGGAGGAGCGGCCGCTGCACCAGGACCACCTCGAGCGCGCCGTCGCGCTCGAGTTCGCCGAGCAAGGAAAACTCAGCACCACGGGGGCCCTATGAGTCACGACCACGAGCGACAGAGCGAAGGTTCTCCCGCCGCGCCGCAGGCCCGCGCGCACGACGCCTCGGTCGGCAAGACGAGCACGAGCTCGCTCCTGCGCCGCCCCGCGAACCCCGTGCCCTCGGGCCTCCTGCAGCGCGCCGCGGCTCCCGAGCCGGAGCCCGAGCAGGAGCCCGAGCAGGAGCCCGTGCAGGAGCCCGTGCAGGAGCAGGACGCTGCGGTGGAAGACGCGCAGGAAGAAGAAGCCCCGCACGACGGAGGCGCGCACGACACCGCGCGGCGCGGCTTCGCGGGCCCCGCGCGCGCGCTCCCGCACCTCGCGACGATCCAGACGTCGTTCGGCAAGCACGACGTCTCCGGCGTGCAGGCGCACGTCGGCGGACCGGCGGCCGAGGCGAGCGACGCGCTCGGGGCGGAGGCGTATGCGATGGGCAACTCCGTCGCGTTCCGCGACGAGCCCGACCTGTTCACCGCCGCCCACGAGGCCGCGCACGTCGTGCAGCAGCGCCGGGGCGTGCAGCTAGCGGGTGGCGTGGGCCGCGCCGGCGACGCCTACGAGCAACACGCCGACGCCGTCGCGCACGCCGTCGTGCAGGGCGAGAGCGCCGAGGAGCTCCTCGGCGAGCTCTCCGGAGGCGGCTCCGCCGAGGCCGGGATCCAGCGCTGGGTCGCCGGCGAGCCGAAGATGAACACGGAGAGCAGCATCCTGAAGCCGTTCGTGCGGACGGAGATCGGAGTCACGACGCCGCCGAACATCATCCTCAGTCAGTACAAGAATGCCTACACACCTCGCATCTTCTTCAACATCAGCGGGAGCTTCCTCGGGCCGCGCGGCAACCTCTACGCCCACTTCGACGGCGCGGTCGCCCGGCGCGCGCTGATCGAGAAGATCACCGGAGAGTGGAACTCTCCCGCGGAGGTCAACATCACGAAGGACATGCTCGTCGATCCGGGCCGCGGCAAGGCCTACAGCGATGCGTCGCTGTACGCCGAATACTCCGCACCACTCGTGCTGGAGCCCGGCGTCGATGCCAAATCACCCGTCGTGCACATCCAGTCCTATCACGATGCGTTCGCGGGCACCGGCCCCGAGCGCTCGAAGACGGGAATGCAGCTGGATATCGACAACAAGCATCTGCTTCGACATGTGTCGAATACAACCAAGCTCGTCATCGCCGAGAACTGGGGACAGCAGACCGCCGTGGAGACCGCGACCAGCACGAACGTCAAGTTCGCGCAGACGCTCACGAGCCAGGCGACCACCAGCCTCATCGCCGGCGGGAAGGGTTCCGTCGGTGGCGGCGGCAAGCCGGGGGGCGAGCTCAACTTCGGCTTCAACCAGCAGTGGACGCGGATCGAGACCGAGTCCTACGAGAACGCGGCGGGCTCCGGATGGAAGGAGACGACCGGTGCGACGAGGGCGTTCACGGTGAGCGATGATCTGCCGGCCTACTTCAAGGGCACGTACGTGCTGTATCCGTTCGTCCAGCAGCGCCTCGACTGGGTCGAGTCGCGCCTCCACGACGGGCAGGGCCAGGTCCTCGGCAGTCACATGGCCCACGGCGAGCGGCGCTGGGTCGGCTTCAACATCCCGAACAGCCACGCTGCAGTCCTGGGCGTCGATCCTGCCTACGCCAAGGTAATCCTCGAGATGTTTTACGAATATAGACGTCAATATTACGCAGCCCAGGCAATCGAGCGCAGGTTCAACGGCGCCGCCGTCGGCCCGACGAAGCTCGACATCGGCGGCGAGCTCGATGTCGCGAAGTCCGGACTCGTGGACTTGGGCCTGAGGCTCCAATCACTGCAACCCAACATTCCCGCCTCGATCGAGGATGCCGACACTCAGATCCGGAGGCTGGCCGCTCCATCGAAGGACGTCGTCAAATCGTCTGATTCGAACATGATCATTGCCATGTGGAAGGTCTACGAGGTCTGGAGCGCGTACGCTTCGGCATCGGCGACGGGCGCCGGTGCACCGAGTGCCCCAACGGCCGCACCCACAACCGGGAAATGACGGGGGACGAGGACGATGAGGATGAGGCGGATGATGAGGATCTCGATGCTGATGCTGGCAGTCGTGCTCGCGGGTGCGTGCAACCGGGACGGTGCGCCGACCGGGTACCCGTCGCGCTTCCTGGACGTGCTCGCCGCGGACGAGGAAGCGCCGCCCCCGGCCGCGGCGCCGCCGGCGGACGTCGATCCGACCGCGCGCGAGGCCAACGACTGGCTCGATCGCTACGGCTGGTTCATGGTGTTCGCGAAGGGGAGGTTCGAGCTGGTGTTCCAGAGCGTCGGTGCCGTGGCGTTTCCACCGTCGATCCACGACCGGCTGGACCCCGTCGCCATGTGCCCCGTCCTCGAGGACACGATCCGGCAGATCGATCTGTGGCATCGCAGGAACCCGCGGCCGTATGTCCTCACCGATGATGTCGTGAACGAGTACATCCGTGAGGTACAGGCACGTCGCGACGACGCACTCATGACCCGACTCATGGTGTGGGTGTCACCGGGCTGGCCCGTCCGCAGCGAGGAGACGAACATGGTCGAGCGGATGTCCTACGTCGATCGCTGGAGGTGCAATGCGGGGATCGCGATCTCGCAGACGACGTACGGACCCGAGACCATCGTCGTCCGCGGCGTCGATCCCGACTACACGGCCGCGGTCACGAAGAAGGCTGAGGTGTGCGCGCAGGCCTACGCAGACGCGCGGGCCCTCGAGGCGCTGTACCGGGCCGCGCGCTACAGCGACGCCGCACCGGGGCTCGCGCGCGAGCTACAGGCGGCGAAGCTCAAGCTCCGCGACGCGGCGCACGAGCTGGTCCTCCTCGAGCCCGACTTCGCGCGCATCCGCGCCGACGCGACCGCGAAGGCGGAGAAGCTCGGTCCCAAGGCGACGTTCAACATCAACACGATCTCGCCGTGGGTCGACCTCGTGGAGGTCCGGACGATGAAGGGCTGGCTGTACTACGCGAACGATCCCGTGCGGTAGCTCAGTAGGCGTGCGCGTAGCGGTCCGAGTGCTCCATCTCGCGCAGCGCGCGGACGCGCTCCGCGGTCGGCGGGTGCGTCGAGAACAGGCGCGACAGGCGATCGAGGGCGCCGAACGGGTTCACGATGAACAGGCTCGCCGTCGCCGGGGCCACGTGCTGCGCGGGGATCGCCTGCGCGCCGCGCTCGAGCTTCATCAGCGCGCTCGCGAGCGCCTCGGGGTCGCCGGAGAGCTTCGCGCCGGTCGCGTCGGCGTGCAGCTCGCGCGAGCGCGAGATCGCGAGC
Organism: Deltaproteobacteria bacterium; assembly: GCA_019637375.1. Classification (GTDB taxonomy): domain Bacteria; phylum Myxococcota_A; class Polyangia; order Haliangiales; family Haliangiaceae; genus JABFXX01. The sequence goes on from JAHBVW010000097.1 coordinate 4,587, forward strand.
TGGATCAGCGTCGCCGCGATCGGCGCCATGATCAGCAGCGCGAGCCCGCCGAGCGGCGAGCGATCGCCGTCGCCGCCGCCGCGGCCGCCGAACATCGCGCCGAAGCTCAGGACCTGCGCGATCGTCGTGATCGCGGACGCGATCACCGCGGCGATCGTCGAGATCAGGATGTCGCGGTTGCCGACGTGCGCCAGCTCGTGCGCGAGCACGCCGCGCAGCTCGCGCCGGTCGAGGATCTGCAGGATGCCCGCCGTCACCGCGACGGCCGCGTGCTGCGGGTTGCGCCCGGTCGCGAACGCGTTCGGCTGGCGGTCCGGGATCAAGAACACGCGCGGCATCGGGATCTTCGCCGTGTTCGCGAGCTCGCGCACGATCGCGTGGAGGTCGGGCGCCTCCTGCGCCGACACCTCCTGCGCGCGGTACATCTTCAGCACGAGCTTGTCGGAGTAGAAGTAGGCGAACAGGTTCATCGCACCCGCGATCGCGACGAACACCCAGAGCTGACCCGGGGCGATCGCGCCGCCGATCCAGATCAGCAGCGCCGACAGGATGCCGAGCAAAAGGACCGTCTTCAGCTGGTTCTTCATCTGCGTACCTCCCCGATCGGAGAGCCCCTGACGAGCCACCTGTCGATCGGATGCGCATCAACGTAGGTCCGCGCCGGTGGCTGTAAAGCCCACCCGACGGGACTTGCACCGGCGTCTTTCGGATTCGGAGTCCGACGCGACCACTTCTGCGCTAGGGCCTCGCGACATATAACCACCGCCGTGCCGGACCTGGACAGGCTCGCCGATCGAAAGCTCGCGGCAGGTGTCGTCGAGGGCGGTCGCCTGCGCGCGCTGCTGCTCGAGCTGTGGCAGCGCACGCGCATGGACTGGGGCTTCGTCACCGACCGCCTGAGCGCGACGTTCCGGCGCGAGACGTGGGTCGGCGCGCACGAGCGCCGGTTCGTGTCGGAGACGCTGTACGGGCTCGTGCGGCACCTGCGCCGCGTCGATGCGGCGCTCGCGCGCGGGCGCCGCGTGACGAAGCCACCGCGCGACCTCGAACGGCTGGTCGCGCTGCTCGTCCTCGAGGGGCACCTCGAGCCGGACCGCGCGCGCCGCGCCGAGCCGAGCCTCGACTGGGCGGCCGTCGCCGGCGTCGACGCCGCGATCGCCGCCGAGCGCAAGCTCGCGCCGCGCATCGCCCTCGCCGCCTCGCTGCCCGACTGGCTCGTGGAGCGCCTGATCGCGGACCACGGCGACCGCGCCGAGGCCCTGGCGCTCTCGCTCAACGAGCGGGCGCCGATGACGATCCGCGCGAACCTCCTCGCGACGGAGCGCGAGGCGCTCGCCGCCGAGCTCGGCCGCGCCAAGCTGTCGACGCGCCCCGGCAGGTGGTGCGACACGGCGCTCGTCGTCGAGAGCCGCACGAACCTGTTCGCCCTCGAGGCGTTCAAGCGCGGCGCCCTCGAGGCGCAGGACGAGGGCAGCCAGCTGCTCGCCGACGTCGCGTTCGCCGCGATCACGGGCGCGCGCCCGCTGGTCATCGACCTGTGCGCCGGGGCCGGCGGCAAGACGCTCGCGCTCGCGGCGCGGCTCGGCAACCGCGGCCGCATCGTCGCGAGCGACGTCGACGCGAAGAAGCTCGACGAGCTGCGCAAGCGCGCCCGCCGCGCCGGCGTGTCGAACGCGCAGGCGCTCCACCTCGAGGCGGGCCTGTGGCCGCCGGCGCTGGATGCGCTGCGCGGCACCGCCGACGTCGTGTTCGTCGACGCGCCGTGCTCCGGGATCGGCGCCCTCCGCCGCAACCCGGAGGCGCGCTGGCGGCTGCGCGACGCCGATCTCGCCGACTTCGCCGCCCGGCAGCGCGAGATCCTCGGCGGCGCCGCGACCCTGCTCGCGCCGGGCGGCCGCATCGTGTACGCGACCTGCACGCTGGTCCGCGCCGAGAACGAGGACGTGGTGGGGGCGACGCTGGCGGCCCACCCGGAGCTCGCGGCCGTTCCGCTGACGGAGGTCCTCGGTGACCGCGCCGCGACCTTCGGCGACGGGGACACCTTCACGGTCGCCCCCGACACGCACGGCACCGACGGGTTCTATGCGCGCGTCCTGCGCCGGATCTGAGGCCGCCTCCACGACTTAGCCAGGCACCTCCCCTGCAGGTACCTTCCTGCATGGACCCTGGACGGGACCCGGCGACGCAAGCGGCAACGTACGGCGTTGCGGTTGGCAACACGCACGCCGCGACGCGACATGGTACGTTCGCGAAGCGCATGGCGATCGATGTCACCGTGGTGCGCGACCTGGCCGCGCTGCGTGCGATCGAAGCGGAGTGGCGCATGCTCGCGGCGCAATCGAGCGCGCTGTTCCGCGGCCCCGACTGGCTGCTCCCGTGGTGGCACGCCTACCACAACACGCTCGGCGCGGAGCTCCACGTCCTCGTGTGCCGCGCCAACGACGCCGATCTGTCGCCCGGCTCGAGCCCCGCGATCGCGGTGCCCGTGTCGGCCGGCGACATCGTGGCGATCGCGCCGCTGTACAAGCGCACCGTCAAGATCGCGCTGCTCGACACCCGGGAGCTGCGGATGATCGGCGACGCCGGTCCGCGGCCGCCGTCGCTCGACCTGCTCGCGCGGCCCGGCTGGGAGGACCGCGCCGGCGCCGCGCTCGCGCGCAAGCTGATCGAGGAAGCGGCGTCGTGGGACGTGATCGAGCTCGAGCCGCTCGCGGATCCGTCGCGCGTGCGCGCGAACCTGATGCAGCGCCTCGCGCCGGCGGGGTTCATCGTCGAGAGCGCGCCGTCGGCCGGCGGTGCGAGCCGGATCGCGCTCGGCCTCGCGCCGACGGATGCGACCGACGGCTCGGGCGTCGTCACCACGTACGGCGACGACCTCGCGGCGCTGCGCAAGGGCATGAGCGCGCTGCGCCGGCTGTCGCGCCTCGAGTGGGCCGAGCGCGACGAGCACTCGCCGCTCGCCGACCCCGAGGCGAACAGCCTCCTCGAGGAGGTCGCGCTCGAGCTCGGCAAGCAGGGGCGCGTGCGCCTGGCGCGCCTCGACGACGCGCAGGGCGAGGCGTGCGCCGCGGCCCTCGTCGTCGACGACGGCGACCGCGCCGTCGTGCTCGCGCTCGCCGTCGACCCGCAGGCCGGGCAGCGCGCGTCGGCGCGGCTGCTCCACGCCGAGGCGCTCGCGGCGCGCTCGCGCGGCTGCATCGCGCTCGACGTCGTGACCGGCGCCGGCGACTACAACCTCCCGACGCTGCCGACGTCGAAGCAGCCCGCGCTCGCGGTGCGCGTGTGGGGCAACTCGACGACGGCGTCGGTCGGCCGCACCGTGTCGTCGGTGGCGCGCCGCGCCCGCCGCGCGCGCGAGACGCCGGCCGTCGCGGCGGCGCAGGCCCGCGCCGCGTGGACGCGCATCCGCAGCGTCGCCGCGCACATGGCGCAGTACGATCGCTACTGCCTGTACCGCGGGCAGCTGTGGACGCGCGGCATCGCGCCGCCCGCCGGGCTCGAGCTGCGCGACTTCACCGAGGCCGACTACAACGCGCTCGACGAGGCGCACCGCGCCGAGCTCGCGGAGCAGCTGTCGCTCGTCGAGGGCGCCGCCCGCGCGCAGTGGATCCGCGGCGACCGCGCCGTGCTCGCGACGCTCGGCATCCGCCCCGCCGGCATCGCGTGGGCGGCGCGCGGGCCGATCGAGGCCCCGGAGCTCGGGCGGACGCTGCGCATGTCGAAGTACGACGCCTACATCCACAGCGTGTACGTCGCGCCGGCCGCGCGCGGCCGCGCCGTCGCGCCGGTCATGCTCGAGCACCTGGCGAAGGAGCTGCGCGCCACCGACGCGTACCGCTCGTGGGCGCTGATCGCCGCCGACAACCAGGCGTCGCTGCGCGCGTTCCAGAAGGCCTCGTTCACGCCGGTGTGCGACGTCATCCACGCGAAGATGGCGAAGGTCGACCGCGTCGTGTGCCGCCCGCCCGACCCCGAGGCCCAGGAGCTGCTCGGCCTCGGCGGGGCGTGATCCGCGTGAGCCGATGCGGCGCGTGAGAGCGATCGCGACCGGGCGCGTGCAGGGCGTGTCGTACCGCGCGTCGGCGGCGAGCGCGGCGCGCCACCTCGGCGTCGTCGGGTGGGCGCGCAACCGCCGCGATGGCTCCGTGGAGCTCGAGGCCGAGGGGGCCCGATGACCGGGTCGCCGCGTTCCTCGCCTGGTGCGCCGACGGCCCACCCGGTGCCGCCGTGGCGCACGTCGCGGTCGACGAGCTCGCGCCGACCGGCGCCGACACCGGCTTCACGATCCGCCCGACCCTCTAGGGGAATTGGCGTGCGCCGCGCGACAGGTCCATCTTCGAGCTGATAGCGTCGAGAGGCATGGCTCGCGTGCTGCGACTACCCGACCGAGGTCGGCTTCTCGTGTGCACGGACCTGCAGGGCTGCATGCGCGACTTCCAGCGCATGGTCACGATCTTCGAGGAGGCGCTCCTCGAGTATCAGGGCGACGCACACCTGCTGTTCACGGGCGACCTCATCCACGGGCCGCACATCGACCCCGAGGACTGGCCGGACTTCCTCGGCGAGTACTACCGCGACGCCTCCGGAGAGGTGATGATCGCGTACGCGGGGCTCGCGGCGCAGTACCCGGGGCGCGTGCACGCGCTGCTCGGCAACCACGAGCACGGGCACATCGGCGGCCCGCACACCGCGAAGTTCGCCGCCGACGAGGTCGCGCTGGTCGAGCAGATCCTCGGGCCGTCGGCCACGGCGCGGATGCGCGGCATCATCCACACGTTCGCGCTCGCGGCCGTGAGCCGGTGCGGCGCGGTGTTCACGCACGGCGCGCCGGCGGCGGTGATCGAGTCGGTCGCCGATCTCGAGGCGGCCGATCTCTCGGGCGCGCAGTACGCGAGCCCGCTCGACGTGCTCGACACGCCGGTCGTCGGCAAGATCCTGTGGGCGCGGTCGGCGACCGAGGCCGAGGCGCGCCGGTTCCTGCGCGCGGCCGGCGGCACGATCAGCATCTACGGGCACGACGTCATCCCCGAGGGGTTCGAGTGCGTCGGCGACGAGCAGATCGTGGTGTCGACGAGCTTCGGCGTGTTCGACACGAACAAGGTCTACGTCAGCCTCGATCTGGCCGCGAAGTACCGGTCGGTCCACGACCTGCGCATCGGGCACGAGATCTTGCCGCTCTACCCCGATCGGGCGCTGGCCCGGCTCGGCGGAACGGCTCGGGCTCTCAAGTAGTTAGCCGTCTGCGCACTTGCATTTCGGGCGGACGATCCCTATACATGGCGGCCCACTCGAGACCCCGGCTCGCCGGGTAACAGAGGAGAAACCATGAAGGATACCGCTGGACACCCGCACTACCGCCCCGCCCGCATCTCCTGCGCGTGCGGGATGGTGCACGACACGTTCTCGACGCGCGGCGATTTCGGCGTCGACATCTGCTCGAACTGCCACCCGTTCTTCACGGGCAAGCAGAAGCTGATGGACACGGCCGGCCGCATCGACCGGTTCAACAAGAAGTACGCGAAGAAGTCCTGAGAGGCACCTAGGGGGAGAGCCCCGTGTTCGACTCGCAGAACTTCAAGGACAAGATGGCGATGCTCGCGCGTCGCCACGAGGAAGTCAGCGCGCTGCTCGGCACCGCCGAGGTCATCAACAAGCGCGCCGAGTTCCTGAAGCTGTCGCGCGAGCACAGCGATCTCGATCCGCTGGTCGGCGCGTGGAAGGCGTACGAGAAGCTCGTCGCCGACCTCGCGCAGGCCAAGCAGATGTCCGACGCCGAGCCCGACGCCGAGCTGCGCGCGCTCGCGAAGGAGGAGCTGGTCGCCCTCGAGGGCCAGCGCGGCGAGGCCGAGCAGTCGCTGAAGATCCTGCTCCTGCCGAAGGACCCGAGCGACGGCAAGAACGCGATCATCGAGATCCGCGGTGGCACGGGCGGCGACGAGGCCGCGCTGTTCGCCGGCGACCTGTACCGCATGTACACGCGCTACGCCGAGCGCCAGGGCTGGCGGCTCGAGGTGATGTCGCTGAGCGAGGGCACGGCGGGCGGCTACAAGGAAGTCGTCATGCTGATCGACGGCAAGGACGTGTTCTCGAAGATGAAGTTCGAGAGCGGCGTCCACCGCGTGCAGCGCGTGCCGGCGACCGAGGCGCAGGGGCGCATCCACACGTCGGCGGCGACGGTGGCCGTGCTGCCCGAGGCCGAGGAGGTCGACGTCAAGATCGACGAGAAGGACCTCAAGATCGACACGTATCGCTCGAGCGGCGCCGGCGGTCAGCACGTCAACACGACCGACAGCGCCGTGCGCATCACGCACCTGCCGACGGGCATCGTCGTCGCGTGCCAGGACGAGCGCAGCCAGATCAAGAACCGCTCGAAGGCGATGAAGATCCTGCGCTCGAAGATGCTCGACGCCGAGCGCGAGAAGCAGATGGCGGCCGAGAGCGCCGCGCGCAAGTCGCAGGTCGGCTCCGGCGATCGCTCGGAGAAGATCCGCACGTACAACTTCCCGCAGGACCGCGTGACGGACCACCGCATCGGCCTGACGAAGCACAACCTGCCGTCGATCATGGACGGCGGCCTCGACGACATCATCGAGGCGCTGCGCGCGCACACGCAGGCCGAGGCCCTGAAGGCCCAGGCGCTGGCGTGAGCCGCCGGCGCGCGGTCGTCGTTTTCATCATGATGGGATGCCGCGGGCGCGCGGAGCTGGCGTCGTGCGACGACGACCTGCGCGGCGTGTACGTCGCCGCCGACGGCAAGCGCTGGGACGTGATCGCCGGTTCCCCCGGCGCGCTCGAGGCATATCCGCTGTTCGACGACGGCGCGCTCGCCGGCGACGTCGTCGTGTCGCCGCGGGTGATCGACCTCGCGCGCACGCCGAGCGGCGTCGCGGGGTTCGTGCGGCGCTGGTACATGCGCGGCGCCGACCGCTGCGACGCGGCGGTGTCCGTGCACGTGACCGCGTGCCGCGGCGACGAGCTCGAGCTGGTGATGAAGGACCCGGTCGCGCCGCTGTCGTTCGCGACGTGCGCGTTCCCCCGGCCCGACGGCTCGCGCGTCGAGCGCTGGCACCGCGAGCGCTGACCCTCCGGATGCCGGCGTGCCGTCGCGCGCGCTCGCCGCGCTCGGCTCCGCGAACTAGACTCTCGTCGTGGCGGATCAAGACGACGTGCGCCGCATCGCCCTGGGGCTCCCCGGCATCATCGAGGAGACGGGGCGCTTCGCGTTCAGCATCGCGACCGGCGACAAGCTGAAGGGCGTGGTGTGGGTGTGGCTCGAGCGGCTCGCCGAGCGCAAGGCCCGCGTCCCCAATCCGGCGGTGCTCGCGGTGCGCGTCGCCGATCAGAACGAGAAGGCCGCCCTCCTCGCCGCCGACCCCGACAAGTTCTTCACCGAGCCGCACTACAACGGCTACCCCGCCGTCCTCGTGCGCCTCGACCAGGTCACCGAGGACGAGCTGCGCAAGCTCATCGACGACGCCTGGCGCTGCCAGGCCCCGCGCCGCCTCCTCACCCCGCGCGAGGAGCTCGTGCGCGCGGCCCAGCCGGCCAAGCGCGTCTCCCGCTCCGCCGCGAAGAAGCCCGGCACCGCGAAGGCCCGCGCGAAGGCGAAGTCGACCAAGCTGAAGAAGCTCCGCGCCTCGCGCCCCCGCAAGCGCCCCGCGCGCAAGACGCGCCCGAAGCAGAAGCGCTGACGCCCACAGAGAGCCAAGGTTCTCGATCCCGAGGCATGGGTTCCGGCGAGGACGACGTGCTGGAGCGACCGCGCCGGAAGATGGGCAAGGGATGCGAGAGCCTCGGCTCTCTCTGGGCGCGCACGACGGCGCCACGACATCCTTCCCCGCGAACGTGAAGAGGCGGTGAAGAGATCGTGTAGGGACTGTTGCGCACTGTGAAGCTAGGCGTCGTCGTCTGCGGCGCGCTCGGAAGCCTCGAGCCGCTCGACGATCGCCCGGAACAGCGCCCGCGCCGCGCCCGGCGGCTTGCCGGTGTCGCGCTCGCGCCGCGCCTGCGCGATCAGGCCGGGCAGGACGTGCTCGGGGTCGCCGCCGGGGAGCTCGGCGATCGCGTCGAGCCCTTCCTCGAGGAGGCGGGTGCGCCAGCGCTCCGCGAGGTGCAGGCGCGCCGGCTCGGCGGCGCCGGTGGCGCGCACGTTCGCGAGCTGCTGCTCGAGCGCGCGCAGGTCCTCGCGGCGCAGCGCACCGGCGAGCGTGCGCTCGGCGCGGCGGCGCGCGATCGGCGACGTGACAGCCCGCGCCTGCGCGATCGTGTCGCGCAGGCCCTCGTCGACCTCGAGCTTGCCGAGCAGCGCGTCCGACACCTTCATCAGCTCGCGCGCGAGCCGCCCGGAGCGGTCGCCTGCCTCGCGCGTCGCGCGCCGCGCCGCCGTGCGCCGGCTCTCCTCGTCATCGTCGCGTGCCATCGTGACTCCTCTCTGCTCCTCGCTGCTCCTCGCTGCTCCTCGCTGCTCCTCGCTCCTCGCTACTCCGCACCGCTCCGCGCTACTCCGCGATCACCGCGCGCACCTTGTCGAACAGCACGAGCTCGCCCGGCGTCGTGGGCTTGGTCGTGCTGCCGTGGACGTGCAGCGTGTACAGGAGGTTGCGGACGTTGCGCTGCGCCGCGAACAGGTTCGCATCGAACTGCGGCGTCATCCGCTCGCCGAGCGGCTCGACGAGCTTGCCGAGCCACGCGTCGATCGCCTCGGCCGTCACGCCCGCGCGCGCGATCGCGGCGACGGCGTTCGCGAGGCGCGTGTCCTCGCCGTACGCGAGGATCGCGCCGTGCCGGCGCGCGACGAAGCTGGCGACGGCGTCGAGCAGCCCGGCGCGGTCCGCGTCGGTCAGCCCCTCGAGCTGGGCGAGCCACACCATCAGGTCCGCGCTGTGGGCGGCGGCGTGCGCCCAGCCCGTCGCACCGGTGTGGCCGCGCAGGTCGGTCTCGCGCTCCGCATACTCCCGCACCGCCTTCACGAGTGCGCGCCGCTCGTCGACGGTGAGGAACGGCGTCTTGCGGTCGCGCCGCGCGACCTCGGCGAGGACGAGCGCCGCGAACGACCTCCGGAACACGCCGCCCTTGTCGAGCGGCCCCGACATGTACGCCACCAGCTGCTCCATCACACCGCGCACCTTGGTGTCGTCGAGCACCTTCGCGCCGATCCACTTCGCGAGCACCTCGTACGCGATCCCATCGCGGCGCACCGGATCCGGCGAGCCGAGGTACTCGACGAGCTCGATCACGTGCTGCGCCGTCGCGCCGCCCTGCGGGGTCTTGTCGGGAGTCGCCGCGATCGCCTTCCACGTGCGCAGCTGATCGTCCTCGGGCGGGATCGACGACGCCGCGTCCCCCACGGCGGGCGCGGCGAGGGGTGGGCACGTCGCCGCCGGCGGCCTGGCGCAGGCGGCGACGCACGCGATCGCGACGACAGCTCTCCACATCGGGCGCAGCATATCGACATCGCGCCTCGCGCGCGCGCCCGCGATCCTGCGACCGCGTGCGACGGAGATCCCGTCGCGACCGAGAGCTTCGCCTCGCCCGTGCTCCCGGGTAGCTTCCCGCATGAAGATCGACGCGCACGCCCCCGGCACGGTCACCTGGGTCGACCTGATGACGCCCGACGCCGCCGGCGCACGTGCGTTCTACGGCGCGCTGTTCGGCTGGAAGTTCGAGGTCGGCGGTCCGGAGACCGGACACTACGGCATGGCGAAGCTCGACGGCCGCAACGCCGCCGGCGTCGGCACGCCCCCGCCGCGCTCGCACCTGCCGCCCGCGTGGAGCGTGTACTTCGCGACCGCCGATCTCGAGGCCACCGTCGCGGCGGTGCGCGAGGGCGGCGGCACCGTCGTGACCGGCCCGACGGACGTCCAGCAGGAGGGCCGCCTCGCCTTCTTCACCGATCCGACGGGCGCGCAGTTCGGCGCGTGGCAGGCGATGCGCCACACCGGCGCGCAGGTCGTCGACGAGCCCGGCGCCCTGTGCCGGTGCGAGGTCGCGACGCCCGACGAGCCGCGCGCCCGCGACTTCTACCGCCGCGTGTTCGGCCGCGAGCCGACGCTCGTGCAGATGGCGAAGGCCGCGCGCCCGCGCTGGATGACCTACTTCGGCGTCGCGAACGCCGACGCGTCCGCCCAGTGCGTCGTGCAGCTCGGCGGCAAGGTCTCGGTCCCGCCGTACGACGGGCCGAGGGGCCGGATCGCCGTCGTCGCGGATCCGGCGGGCGCCGTGTTCTCGATCATGTCGGCACGACCTCGAGGATCGGCGGTCCCTGCGTCGGGATGACGCGGGCGAGGCGCAGGCCCGCGGCGGCGAACAGCTCGCGAAACTCGCGCTCGGTGCGCTGCAACCCGCCGGTCGCGACGAGCATGTTGCAGTCGTTGCCCGCGGCGCCGCGCGAGGCGAGGCCGGTGTCGATGCGGTCGGGGTAGATCCCCTCGACGACGAGCAGGCGCGCGCCGGTCCCCAGCGCCGCGCGCACGTTCGCGAGGATCTTCGCGGCGTGCGCATCGTCCCAGTCGTGGATGACGTGCTTCATCACGTACACGTCGTGCCCCGCCGGCACGGCCGCGAAGAAGTCGCCGCCGACGAACTCGCAGCGGTCGGCGAGGCCGGCGTCGCGGATGCGGGCGCGGGCGGGCTCGCCGGTGCGCGGCAGATCGAAGCAGGCGCCGCGCAGCGCCGGGTGCGCGCGCAAGAGGCCGGCGATCATCGCGCCGTCGCCGCCGCCGACGTCGCACACCGAGCGGACCGCGCTCCAGTCGTACGCCGCCGCGACCGAGACCGCCGTCATCGCCGTGAACGCCGACATCGCCTCGTCGAAGATCTTCGCCTCCTCGGGGCGCCCCTCGAAGTACTCGAACGGCCCCGCCGTGCGGAACACGCGCTGCAGCGCGGGCTCGCCGGTGCGCACGGTGTTGACGAGGTCGCCCCACGTCGCCCACTGCCCCGGCCCGGCGAACAGGCGCACCATCGAGCGCATCGAGCCCGGCCCCGTGCGCAGGAGCGCGCCGAGCGGCGTCGCGTCGAAGCGGCCGTCGTCGCGCTCGACGAACACGCCGGTGCTGACCAGGAGGCGCAGGACGCGCCGCAGCGCGCCCGCGTGCAGGCCGAGCTTGTCGGCGAGCTCGCCGGCGGTCGCGGGCAGGTGGTCGGCGACGCCGAGGTTCGCGGCCACGCCGAGCGCCTGCGACGCGTAGAACGCGGTGGCGAGCTGGTACATCACCATCTGCGGAGGGAGCTGATCCATGCGGCAAAGATGGCCGCCCCGCGCATCGCCGTCTTGGAAAAAAGTTCAGCCGGCCGCGGTCGAGCCGTCGCCGACGGGGTGGCGCGCCGCGAGGAACTGGCGCGGCGTCATGCCCGCGAGCGCGCGGAACTCGGCGTTCATGTGCGCCTGGTCGTAGAAGCCGGCCGCGAGCGCGACCTCGGCGAGCCCGCCGCGATCACCCTGCAGGAGGCCGAGCACGCGGCGCAGGCGCAGGATCCGCGCGAACACCTTCGGCGTCACGCCGACGTGATCGCGGAACGCCGCGGCGAGCGCCGCCTTGCCGCGCTGCGTGTCGCGCTGGAGCGCCGCGATCGCCGTCGTCCCGGCGCTGCGCTCGAGGCGCGCGACCGCCCACGAGATCGCCGGGTCGTCTCGACCGGTGCGATCGCCGCGCATCCGCGCGCGCAGCCACGCCGCGAGCAGCTGCAGGCGCGCCGGCGCCGTCGCCGCCTCCGCGCACCTCTCCGCGAGCTCGCGCGCCGCCGCACCGAGGAGATCGTCGAGGTCGACGTGGAGGTCGGTGACCTCGGAGAGCGGCCGGCCGAACAAGAGGCGCGCGCCGCGCACCGTCAGCCGCGCCGCGACGCACGCCTGGTGCGCCGGCTGCTCGAGCAGCATCGGCCCGGTCTGCATCCCGCCGACGAACACGTGCCGCAGGAGCGCCGGCCCGCCCCCCTCGAGGAGCCGGTACGGCTGCGCGAGGTTCACGATCAGCTCGATGCAGCCGTTCGGGAACACGCGCTTCCTCGGGTTCACCGTCGGCCCCGCGAACGCCCACAGGTGATCGACGAGGCCGTCGAGCCCGGGCGCGCGCCAGCGCGTGTACTCCCAGCCGGCGCCGCGCACCGTGTGCATGGCGACAGGTTAGCCGGCGCGGCACCGCCGCACCACCGACGCCGCGCCCGCAGGCCCGCGCCGCATCGACGGTGCCGCCGTCGTCGTCGCCCTTCGGTGTGGTCGCGGTGGCAGCTCGCGCCGCCTCGAAGGGCCGTCCCGACACATCCGCGCGGTGCCGGTGTTAGCGTCGCGTGGTGAAGAGACCGCTGATCGCGTTCGGGATCGCCGCGGCGGCGATCGCCGGGCTGCTCGTGGTGTGGAAGCTGCGCTGCGGCGGCACGGACGGCGACGGCGCGATCGCGGGGGCCGGCGGTGGGAGCGGCGGTGCAGGCGCGACGAGCGGCGGCGGCCGTGTGCGGCGGCTCGCGACGTCGGCTCCCGCGTCCATCAGCGGGCGCATCACGAAGAAGGCCGACGGCGCGGCGGTCGAGGGCGCGGTCGTGGCGCTCGCGCGCGCCGAGCCCGGCGCCGTGTTCGCGCCGGCGGAGTCGCCGACGGTCGTCGTGACCTCGGCCGCCGACGGCACGTGGCGCGCCGACGCGATCGCGCCCGGCACGTACGCGATCGCGGCGACGGCGCCGGGCCTCCTGCCGGCGACGCGCGACCGGCTCGTCGTGCCGCCGAACGGCGCGCTCACCGGCATCGACCTCGCCCTCGACGCGGGCGGCGTCACCGTGCGCGGCACCGTCACCGACGTCGGCGGCGGCGGCATCGCGGGCGCGCGCGTGACGCTGCGCCGCGGCTCCGAGAACCCGTTCCTCGCGCGCGCCGACCTCGTCGCGCTCGCGAAGAGCGACGGCACCTACCAGCTCCAGGTCGGCGACGGCACGTACGAGGCGAGCGCGAGCCACGAGGACTACACGCGCGCCGAGAAGCAGCTCCAGGTCGCCGGCGCGCCCGTCGTCGCCGACTTCATCCTCGTGCCCGGCGGCGTCATCCGCGGCGAGGTCGTCGCGCGCGACGGCGGGCCGGTGCCGAACGCGATCGTGTCCGCGAAGCCCGACCGCGAGGGCGGCGGCGGCCGCGAGCCGACCACCGCCGTCGCCGACGACCAGGGCAGGTTCGTGATGCGCGGGCTCCCGTCGGGTGCGATCGCGCTGACCGGCTCGGCGCGCCGGCTCGGGTCGAAGGCGCCGACCGTCGTCGAGCTCGGCATCGGCGAGCAGGTCGAGGTGCGCATCACGCTCGACGGCGCGTACACCGTGAGCGGGCGCGCCGTCGAGAAGGGCAAGAAGGACAAGGGCGTCCCCGGCATCCGCATGGGGCTGTTCTCGATGGACAACGCGAGCGCGCTCGCGATCGATCCGACCGGCGACGACGGCGCGTTCGAGATCCTCGGCGTGCGCCCGAACACCTACTTCCTGTTCGCGATCGGCGACGACCGCGTCCCCGAGATCGGGACGACGATCGTCGAGGTCAAGGACCGCGACGTCACCGACGTCGTCGTCGAGATGGCGAGCGGCGTGACGCTGAGCGGGCGCGTCGAGCCGCCGGCGGTCGCCACGCTCACGCTCGACATCGACGCCAGCAAGCTCGGCCTCGGCAACATGTTCGAGGCGATCAAGCCCCTGTTCGCGCGCGCCGAGAGCAGCGCCGACGGTGCCTTCACGATGCGCAACGTGCCGCCCGGCGAGCTCACGCTCGTCGCGAACGTCACCGACGGCAGCATCGGCAGGCTGCCGATCGTCGTCGCCGACAAGGACCAGAGCGGGCTCGTCGTGAAGCTCGCCGGGCGCGCGTCGCTCGCCGGGCGCGTCACCGATGCGAACGGCGCCGCGGTCGCCGGCGTCACCGTCACCGCCGCCGGCGGCGAGAGCGGCGGCCCGGTCGTCGGCTTCCGCGACACGGGCCACCGCGCCGTCACCGCGGCCGACGGCTCGTTCAAGGTCGTCGGCCTCGAGGGTGCGCAGGTGAGCCTGACGGTCGACGACGACCACGGCCCGCTCGCATGGGCCGACGCCGCGAAGGGTCGCGCGCCGATCGCGTTCGAGCTCGAGCCCGGGAAGGCGCGCACCGGCGTGCAGCTCGTCGTCGAGGCGCGCGACGCGTGGATCCGCGGCACCGTGCTCGGGCCCGACAAAAGGCCGATCGCCGACGCGTGGGTGCGCGCGCGCTACACGCCGAACGGCAAGGACGACGACGGCGGCGGCGACGCCGGCGACACGACGCCCGTCTTGAGCGGCGCCGACGGCAGGTTCGCGCTCGAGCGCCTGCGCAAGGGCACGTACGCCCTCGTCGCCGAGGGCCCGCGCGGTGCGTCGCGCGTCGCGAAGTCCGGCGTGCGCACCGGCGAGACCGTGACGCTGCAGCTCGAGCCGCTCGGCACGCTCACCGGCAAGGTCGCCGACGGCACGCGCCCGATCGGCACGTACGACCTCAGCTGCAAGCAGGGCGCGCACGCGTTCCACAAGCACGTCGTCGCCGCCGACGGCGCGTACCAGCTCGAGCGGCTGCCGCCGGGCGCGTACGCGTGCGAGGTCACCTCCGACGCCGGCACCGCCGAGGGCAGGGTCGACGTCCCGAGCGGCAGCGCGACGCTCGACTTCGCGATCGTGCCGTGGGCGACGATCGTCGGCACCGTCGCGAACACCGAGACCGGCGCGCCCGTCGCCGGGCTGAGCGTGCTCGCCGGCAGCGAGCTGTTCGCGTCGCGCTCGATGGCGGACCTCCTGACGGGGCGCGGCCCGACGACCGACGCCGCCGGCCGCTTCACGATCCCGCACGTCGCGACCGGCAAGGGCAAGGTCGCCGTGCTGTCGAAGACCGGCGGCTTCGATCCGCTCGCGCAGCGCGACTACGAGGTCACCGCCGGCCAGCGCCTCGACATCGGCACGCTCGAGGTCATCCCGCCGCGCAGCGACGGCGGCACGCTCGGCCTCACCACCGCCGTCACCGACGTGCCCGACGCGAGCACGCACCGCCTGGTCGTCGCCTCCGTGGCCCCCGGCGGCCCCGCCGAGGCCGCGGGCGTGAAGGCCGGCGACCACGTCGTCTCGATCGACGGGCGCCCCGTCGCCGACCCCGAGGCCGCGCAGCAAGCGCTCGCGGCCGGCGCCGTCGCGATCGGCCAGGTCGTCAGGCTCGGGCTCGACCGCGCCGGCGCTCCGGTGCAGGCGGCGGTCACCGCCGCGAAGTGGTGATCACCGGCCATCACACCCTCGAGCGCTTCACCGTCGACCCGGAGCTCCGCGCCGACGAGTTGTACTCGTACCGGCTACTTCACGAGCTTCGCGAGGGCCTTCTTCAGCTTGTCCTCGTCGCCCGGATCGTAGCCCTTGTGCACGTGGCGCACGCGACCCTCGGGGTCGATCACGAACGTCGTCGGCATCACCGCCGAGCCGTAGCGCACCGCGACCGCCGTCTTGTCGGCGGGCATGTACACGCGCTTCATGTGCTTGATCTTGAGGTCCTTGTGCAGGCGCTTGCCGTCCTTCACGTCGTTGTCGATCGCGATCGTGATGAACGTGACCTTGCCGTTGTCGCCGGCGAGCCGGTCCCAGGCCTTGAGCTCCTTGTGGCAGGGCTTGCACCAGTCGGCGCCGATCGTGACGACGCGCCAGCCGTCGACCTGCTTGAGCCTGAAGCTCTTGCCGGAGTCGTCCTGCGCGGTGTCGAGCTCGACGGCGGGGTCGCCGACCGCGAGGATGCCGGCGAACGCGGGTTGGGTGGCGGCGAGGACGAGGAGCAGCGGGAGCGCGCGCACGGCGATGAGACGGCGCGCCCCCCTCATCGATTCACCGCGAGCTCTTCCTCGATCCACAGGCTCAGGTAGCGCGGGTTGATCGGCGCCTCGTACGCGCGGTCGTTGAAGTACAGCGTCGGCGTGGACTTGACGCCGGCGGTCTCGCCCTGCTTCTGGTCGGCGACGACCTGCGCGGCGGCGGCCGTGTAGAGCGGCTCGAACTTCGCCATGTCGAGGCCGATCTGCTGCGCGTACGCGAGCACCTCGCTGCGGTCGTGGGACTTCTGCGCGAACAGCATCTCGTGCATCTCGTGGAACTTGCCCATCTGCTGCGCGGCGACGGCCGCCATCGCGGCGCTCTTCGAGCCGGGGTGGAGCCGCTCGAGCGGGTACATCATGTAGTAGATGACGACCTTGCCCTCGTACTTCGCGAGCACCTTGTCGAGGTTCGGCTTCGCGCCCTGGCAGGCCGGGCACTCGTAGTCGAAGAACTCGACGAGGCGGATCGGCGCGTCCTCGGGGCCGTGGTGCGGCGCCTTGGAGACGTCGACCTTCGTGGTGTCGGTGACGAGGTACTTCGCGCGGTACCACTCGCCGATCTTGTCCTCGGTGAGCTCGTCCTCGACCATCGCCTGCAGGTAGCGGAGCGCGAACCGCGCGCGCTTGCAGTCGGGGTCCTTCGTGAACGACGCGCGCAGGCTGTGGTTGCGGCACGGCGACTCGAACGAGCCGACGAGCCGGTAGAACGTCTGCGCCTTCTCGGCGTCGAGCTTCAGGTCGAAGCCCTGGATCGGCGTCGTGTCGACCGTCCCTACGCCGCTCGCGCGGTCGAGCGCGCTGCCCGCCCCGGTGTCGCTGTTGGCCTTCTTCTTCTCGCACGCCGCGCCCATCAGCACGGGTGTCATCACCAAGACCAAGAGGCTGAAATGCCGCGAAATCCGAGGCGTAATCACCGCGTGGTTGTAGTTCACGCAGGAGCCGTTTTCAATCGTCCCGTCGTCGGCGAGCAAGGAGCAGCGCACCTTGACACCCCGCGTCACGGGGGGTATCAAGCCACTGAATGACGGTTCATTCAGTCGTGGGCGAGCGCGGCGGCGGCGACAAGCGCGCGCGCATCCTCGCGGCGGCCGAGCGCGTGTTCGCGCGGCGCGGCTTCTTCGCGGCGCGCGTGTCGGAGATCGCGAAGGATGCGGGCGTCGCCGACGGGACCATCTACCTCTACTTCAAGAACAAGGACGACCTGCTCATCTCGCTGTTCGAGGCGCGCATGACGCAGGTCAACGAGGCGCTGCGCGTCGCGATCGAGGGCGTCCCGCCCGGCGCGCAGCTGCACGCGTTCGTCCGCGCGTACCTGCAGCTCGTGCACGACGAGCCGGCCGCCGCCGAGGTGCTCACGATCGAGCTGCGGCAGTCGAGCAAGTTCATGAAGGAGTACGAGAACCCGCAGTTCGCCGACTTCCTGCGCCTGCTCGGCGGCATCATCGCCGCGGGCCAGGAGCGCGGGGAGCTCGCCGAGGACATCCCGAGCCACATCGCGGCCCGCATGATCTTCGGGATGCTCGACGAGCTCGCCCTCGCGTGGGTGCTCGCGAAGAAGGATGCCACGCAGCGGATCTCGGGCGGCGCGGGTGGTTCCAAGCCGAGGAAGTTCGATATCGTGCGCGCCGCCGACTGGGTAGTCGCGCTCGTCGCAACTGGTCTGAAAAAGGAAAGGACGACTCCGTGAAGATTCTGGTCCCCGTCAAGCGCGTCCCCGACCCGACGCAGAAAGCCAAGATCAAGGACGGCCACATCGATCTGACCGGCGCGTCCTGGATCGTCAACACGTTCGATGAATACGCCGTCGAGACCGCGCTGCGGCTCCTCGAGAACGGCGCCGACAACACGCGCACGGCCGGCAGCGAGATCGTGGTCGTGTCGATCGGCCCCGACGACGCGGCGAAGGAGATCCGCACGTGCCTCGCGATGGGCGCGGATCGCGCGATCCACGTCGTCGCGAAGGACGAGGAGATCGACTCGCTCGCGGTCGTGAAGGTGCTGCAGGCGGTGATCGCCGCCGAGAAGCCGGACTTCGTGCTCATGGGCAAGCAGGCCGTCGACGGCGACGCGAACCAGGTCGGGCAGATGCTCGCCGGCAAGCTCGGCTGGCCGCAGGCCACGTTCGCGGCGTCGATCGAGATGTCGAAGGACCCGGTCGCGCTCACCGTCGGCCGCGAGGTCGACGGCGGCGTCGAGTACAAGAAGGTGCCGTCGCCGGCGGTGGTCACCGTCGACCTGCGCATCGTCGGCCCCAAGGCCGTGCAGAACGGCGTCACGCCGGCGTCGCACGCGTACTCCGGTGAGGGTGCGCGCCTGCCGTCGCTGAAGGGCATCATGGCCGCGAAGAAGAAGCCCCTCGCGGCGACGAAGCTCGCCGACTACGGCGCGGCCGCCGCGCCGTCGATCAAGGAGCTGTCCGTGACGCTGCCGCCGCCGCGGCCGCCCGGTCAGATCGTCGCCGACATCCCCACCCTCGTGAAGAAGCTCGCCGACGAGGCGAAGGCCCTCTAGAAGGAGTACGCACCATGGGCAACGTCATCGCTTTCTGCGAATTCACCGGTGCGAACCTCCGCACCAGCGCCCTCTCGAACCTCGCGTTCGCGCGCCAGGCGGCGCAGCACCACGGCGGCAACGTCGTCGCGCTGCTCGTCGGCGCCGGCGCGCAAGCCGCGTCCGCGCACGCCGCGAAGTTCGCGCCGACCGTGGTCGTCGTCGACGACGCGAAGCTCGCGAACTACCTCGCGGAGACCTACGCGCCGATCGTCGCGACCGTCGCCAAGGCCAACGACGCCAGCGTCGTGTCCGCGACGGCGACCGCCGTCGGCAAGGACCTGATGCCGCGCGTCGCCGCGCTGCTCGACGCCGGCATGGCGTCCGACATCGCGAAGGTCGACGGCAAGGACACGTTCGTGCGCCCGATCCTCGCCGGCAACGCCTACTCGACGGTGCAGATCTCGACGCCGACCATCGTCGTCACCCCGCGCCAGTCCGAGTTCGAGGCCGCCGCCGAGCTCCCCTCGGCCGGCACCGTCACCACGGCCGCGGCCGGCGACGTCAACGCCGCCGGCGCCGAGTTCGTGCGCCTCGACGCCCAGAAGTCCGATCGCCCCGAGCTCACCGACGCCAAGGTCGTCGTCTCCGGCGGCCGCGGCATGAAGACCGGCGAGAACTTCAAGGTCCTCGAGGAGCTCGCCGACCTCCTCGGCGCCGCGATGGGCGCCTCGCGCGCCGCCACCGACGCCGGCATGGTCCCCGCCGACTGGCAGGTCGGCCAGACCGGCAAGATCGTCGCCCCCAACCTCTACTTCGCCGTCGCGATCTCCGGCGCGATCCAGCACCTCGCCGGCATGAAGGGCAGCAAGACGATCGTCGCGATCAACAAGAACAAGGACGAGCCCATCTTCCAGGTCGCCGACTACGGCGTCGTCGCCGAGTGGGAAAAGGCCGTCCCCGAGCTGATCAGCGAGATCAAGAAGCTCAAGGCCAGCCGCTAACGCTGTGATCAGTTGACCTGAGCCTCCGATGCGCCTTTCTGAACCAGGCGCGATCTTCGGAAGAGCCAACCCTGCACGAGGTTTGCGAGCTGCCCTCCAGAGGAGGGACTTGTTGTTGATCGTGAGCTTTCTCAGGGCCCGTTTCATGTCGGCCCCCACATCTAGATGGGGTTTCGCTTGGGGCTGTACGTTGGTAGATAGATCGGTGTCGCCTCGATCGCTTCGCGGACCACCTTCATCTTGTGGAAGTTGAGGTTGTCCATGATCACGACGTCGCCGAGCCGCAGCCAGGGAGCGAGG
>JAHBVW010000098.1 GCA_019637375.1 Deltaproteobacteria bacterium
ACCGCGGGACCAGGAGCAGCTCCGTCCAAAGCTCAGGGCCGCTGGACGCGGCGAGGACCGAAAACCCGAGCTAGCTCAGCTGGGCTTCGCGGCCGCGGACTTCTTCGCCTCGGCCTGCATGCGCGCCTTCTGGATGTCCTGCATCATGCCGAGGACGAGGCGCGGGTCGGTGAAGACGTTGAGCTTGGGGGCGAGCGCCTTCGCGTAGCGATCGAAGTAGAGCAGCTGCTTCGTGATGAGGATGAACTCGTTCGGCATGCGCATGCGGTGGCGCGTCGCCGTGCGCTGGATGCCGGGGAGGAAGTCGGCGTAGTTGACCTCGCCGAACGACAGCGTGAGGAGCGGGCTGTACGTGTCGGCGAGGTCCTTCACGAAGCCGTCCATGTCGAGGCTGTCGGGTGCGCCCGCCATCTCGACGATGATCTCGGCGAGCCGCTTGTAGTTACCGGAGGCGAACGCGATCATGTAGTCGGTGACGAGGTAGCGGTCGTCGTCGTCGAAGCGGCCGACGATGCCGAAGTCGAGGAAGCCGATGGTCTCGTCGTCGAGGAGCATCAGGTTGCCGGCGTGCACGTCGCCGTGGAAGAAGCCGTAGAACACGACGCACTGGAACCACGCGCGCAGGCCGTCGACGAGCTTGGTCTCGCCGTCGATGCCGCGCGCGCGGATCTCCTCGAACTTGTCGACGCGCAAACCCACGAAACGCGTCATCACGAGCACCTTGCGCGTCGTGTACTCGTGGTGCGGGATGGGCGCGTGGATGTGCTTGTGCCCGAGCTCGCGCATGATGTCGTTGAAGCGGTCGAGGTTCTCGGCCTCCTTGCGGAAGTCGAGCTCCTCGGTGAGCGTCTGCGTGAAGTCGTCGACGACGCCGACCGGGTTCGCGAGCTCGGCGTCCTTCTTCAGCTTGGCGACGATCCGCGCGAGGAAGCGCATCAGCTTCATGTCCGCCATGCAGCGCGGGATGATGCCGGGGCGCTGGACCTTGATGACGACCTCGGTGCCGTCGCGCAGCTTCGCGAGGTGGACCTGCGCGATCGACGCGGATGCGAGCTGCTTGGGCTGGATGTCGACGAGGTGGGCCGCCTTCTCCGTGCCGAGCTCCTCCTCGAGCGTGCGCTGCACGTCGGCGAACGCGAACGGCTTCACGCGGTCGAGGACCTTCTGGAACTCCTTGACGTAGGGGTCGGGGAACATGCCCGCCGACGACGCGATGATCTGGCCGAACTTGATGAACGTCGGCCCCATGTCCTCGCACCACATGCGGATGAGCATCGGGCGCGTCAGCTTCACCCACCTGTCGCCCATGACGAGCTTGCGGAGCCGCAGCACGTCGGCGATCCACAGCCAGACGTACTTCCACGTGTAGATCCAGAACGCCCAGATCCGCCGCGGCACGGGCAGCGCCACCGAGAGGAGAAACAGGAAGCCCAGGACCGCGAGGACCGAGTACCAGAACATGAGCGGGCGCCATCCTAGCTCGGCTCGATTCCCGCGCCTATCCTATACTTGCACGATGCTCACGACCGTGACCGCCGGTCCGTACACCGTGCGGGGCATCTCGGTGGGCGGCGTGTACACGTCGATCGCGGTGCCGGAGCTCGGCCTCCTGTTCGACGCCGGCGCCTCGCCGCGGAGCTCGTGCGCGATCGACACGATCCTGCTCTCGCACGGGCACGCGGACCACATCGGCGCCCTGCCCGCGCTGCTCGGGATCCGCGGGCTCGTCGGGAAGGCGAAGCCGCCTCGGGTCATCATGCCGGCGGAGATCGTCGCCGACCTCGGCGCGGCGCTCGCGGCGCTGTCGCGCCTGCAGCGGTTCCCGCTCGAGATCGAGGCGATCGGCATGTCCCCCGGCGACGAGCTCGCGCTGCGCGGCGACCTCACGATCCGCGCGGTGCGGACGTTCCACCCGGTGCCGTCGCTCGGCTACGTCGTCGTGCGGCACGTCGCGAAGCTGCGCCACGAGCTCCACGGTGCCCCCGGCCACGAGATCGCGGCGCGCCGCCGCGCCGGCGAGGAGATCAACGACATCGAGGACCGCCTCGAGCTCGCGTACGCGACCGACACGCTCGTGTCCGCGCTCGACCACGCCCCGGCGCTGCTGCGCGCGCGCGTGCTCGTCGTCGAGTGCACGTTCCTCGACGAGCGCAAGACCGTCGAGGGCGCGCGCGCCGGCTGCCACATCCACCTCGACGAGCTCGTCGAGCGCGCCGACAGCTTCCACAACGAGCACATCGTGCTCATGCACTTCTCGCAGCTCTACCGCCCCGACGAGATCGCCGGGATCCTCGACGCGCGCCTGCCCCCGGCGCTGCGCAAGAAGGTCATCCCGTTCGTGCCGGCGGGCACCTCGTGGCCCGGATGAGCGACGACGAGCGACGACGAGCGACGATGAGCGACGACGAGGACGACGACCAGATGGAACCCGAGCTCACCGACGAGCTCGACCTCCACACCTTCCAGCCGCGCGAGTGCGCCGATGTCGTCGAGGAGTACGTGCGCGCCGCCCACGAGGCCGGCTTCCCCCACGTCCGCATCATCCACGGCAAGGGCACCGGCACCCTCCGCCGCATCGTCCACCCCGTCCTCGAGCGCCACCCCGCCGTCGCCTCCTACCGCCTCGCCGACGGCGGATCCGGCAGCTGGGGCGCCACGCTCGTCGAGCTCGCGCCCCGCGAGATCGCGTAGGGTCCCAGCGATGCTCGAGCTCATCGCGATCGTCGTCGACGACTACGACCCCGCCATCGCATTCTTCGTCGACGTGCTGGGCTTCGCCCTCGTCGAGGACGTGCCGTCGCTGACGAACGACGGCCGCGCCAAGCGCTGGGTCGTCGTGCGCCCGCCCGGCGCGCAGACGGGCATCCTGCTCGCGAAGGCCGACGGCGAGCACCAGCGCGCGGCCGTGGGCCACCAGTTCGCCGGCCGCGTCGGGCTGTTCCTGCGCGTGGCCGACTTCGACGCCACGCTCGCGCGCCTCGTCGCCGCCGGGGTCGAGCTCGTGACCCAGCCGCGCGACGAGCCCTACGGCCGCGTCGTCGTGTTCCGCGATCTGGCCGGGAACAAGTGGGACCTGCTCGGCCCTACGACGTGATCGCGACGAGGAGGACGAGCATCTCGCCGATGGCGGCGGCGGTGGCGACGACGGGCGCGGAGAGGCCACCCTCGCGGCGCTGGGCCTCGAGGCCGAGGAGGAAGGCGGCGATGGCGGACAGGGCCATGGCGACGACGCCGGCCTTGCCGAGGGCGACGACGACGATGACGGCGGCGCCGGCGCTGATCGCGGCGGTGAGCCAGGCCGGGGCCTGCGTCGCGACGAGGGAGCGGCGCGCCTCGTCGTGCGGCGGGACGGGGTCGCCGAGGGCCTGGAGGAAGACGGCGGCCCAGCGGCCGGTGACCGCCATCGCGACGAACACCATCCACCACTTGTTGTAGGCGATGCCCTGGATCGCGACCGCGCGGATCAGCGTCGTGAACACGAGCGCGAGCAGCGGCGCGACCGGCAGGCGCGGCGACGGGTCTTCCTGCCAGGCGAGCACCTGCTCGCCGAGGCCGCGCTCGACGATCGCGGCGGACGCGACGGTCAGCATCGCGAGGCCGAAGATCACGGCGACGCCGTCGGGGAGGCCGGCGCCGCGCGCGAGCGCCGCGACGAGCCACGCCGCGAGCCCGATCGGCACGCCGAGCGCGACGATCCAGCCCGGCGAGCGCGCGTCGTCGGCGACGTCGGTCGGCCACCGCCACGGCGTCGAGCTGACCAGCGCGACCGCGCCGCCGTAGAGCGGCCCGAGCCTGCGCTGCCAGACCTCACGAGTCGACACGGCGCCAGTATACCCGTGTTGACCCGCGCGAGACGCGGGCGAAACCTCGAGGTCGTCGAGGACGGCATCCGATGACCACGCGACCACGGATCGAAGTCCTCGCGCGCGACCTCGACCTCACCGCGAAGACCGGCGCCGGGTTCGCGTGAAGGTGCTCACTGGTCGCGTTCCTCCTCGAGGACCTCGCCGCCGGCCGCCGCCTGCACCCGCTGTTCGCTCCGCCGAAGTCAGGCCGCCGTCACAGCACCTTCAGCGACCGCGAGCGCTTCGCGCCGGCCGCGACCGGCGTCGTCCGCGCGGCCGCGACCGCGCTCGTCGGGTCGTCGAGGTCCCGGCGATCGCGCTCGAACGTTGCGGCGTCGGGGCGCCCGAGCATGCGCGGCGCGAGCGCCTCGAACATCATGCGGCCGTCCGCGACGAAGCCGGCCTTGATCGCGAGGCGCGCGACCAGGTACGCCCCGTCGGCGAACCCGGGTGCCAGCGCGAGCGCGTTGAGCGCGCGGACCAGGCAGCGGGCCGTGGTGTCGCGGTGCTCGGCGATCGCCGCCCGCACCTGGCCCGCCGACAGCTCGACCTCGGCGCTGCCCGACAGCCAGGTCGCGCCGCTGCCCCGCCCCGTCGCCAGCGTCACGACCGCGAGGTCCGCCGTCGTCACCAGCGCCGGCACCGGGCCCGTCGCGCCGGCCGCGTGCTCGAACCGCAGGTGCTCCGCGCGCGCCGCGACGTAGCCGGCGACCGGGCCGTCGGTCGCGCCGAGGACGCGCGCCTGCGCGAGCTGATCGAGCGCCGCCGCAGGCTGGCCGTTCGCGCACAGCGCCCACGCGAGCCACACGCGCGCCGACGCACCCTCCGGCGTCGCACCGAGCGCACCCTCGGCCGCCTCGAGCGCCCGCTTCGGCTGCGCCGCGATCAGCGCCGCCTCGATCGCCGCCGCGGCCTCCGGCGCCTCGGGCGCCTTCGCCGGCGACCACGCCTCCGCCGTGCGCAGCGCACGCACCGCGGCCTGGACGCGCCGCCCGAGGTCGGACGGCACTACGACGTCGGCCTCCCGCTCGGAGAGCCGCCGCTGCCGCGCGATCACGAACGCGAGGGCCGTCCCGATCAGCACCAGCGAGATCACCACCCAGATCACGGCACGCAGGGACCTCTCAGCGCGCCGACACGCCCGCCGCCGCGGCCGCCGCGGGC
The DNA here is from genome assembly GCA_019637375.1 of Deltaproteobacteria bacterium. Classification (GTDB taxonomy): domain Bacteria; phylum Myxococcota_A; class Polyangia; order Haliangiales; family Haliangiaceae; genus JABFXX01. The sequence goes on from JAHBVW010000098.1 coordinate 5,010, forward strand.
GCGGCCGTCGTCGGGATCGCCGCCGGCGGCACCGACGACGCCGGCGGTGGCGCCGTCGTCACCGGGGGCGCGCTCACCCACGGCGCACCCGGCGCGGGCACTGGGACCAGCTTGTTGGGTGGGACGTACTGGCTCGCCGGAGGCGCGGCGAGGTGCTTCGGCAGCGTCGTCGGATCGACGCGCACCGGCTCGAGCTTGCACACCTCGGGTCCGCCGAACGTCTCGACGCTGCACACGCGCTTCGGCTTCAGGTTCGCCCCGAACGGCTGGCAGTCGCCGGGGCCGAGGAAGTAGCCGAGCTGGTTCAGACCGGCCGGGTCGTTGCTCGGCTCGTTGGTCTCGCACACCTGCACCGAGCGCATGCGCTGCATGACCTCGAGCGAGATCGTGCCCGAGCCCGGCATGAACGAGTCGCGGTAGCGCCGGCCCGTCAGCGTGTTCAGCTGCTCCCACAAGACGGGCCGCGCGAGCCGCTTGCCGCCGCCGAGGATCGTCGTGTTCTGCGTGAACGTACCGCCCACCGGCGAGCTCGGGTCGACGTTGACCGGATCGAACTGCCCCGTCGCCGGGTTGAAGCTCGGGTCGCGCCCGCTCTGCGCCGGCGCGTCGCGGAACTCGAGGTCGAGCGTGCATCCCGCGGCGGGCGAGCGGCCCGTCGGCGTGAAGCAGATCTCCTTCGGCGTCTGCGAGTTGTTCAGCTTCGAGTAGTTCACCGACCCGTTGCTGTCGAGCGCGATGACCCACACCTGGCCGGGCATGCGCGACACGATCACGTCGACCGCGTTCACACCCGAGGTGATCGGCCCGAGCGGCATCGGCGCCGCCACCGTCCGGTAGTCGATGGCCTGGACGCCCTGCGCGCCGGTCGCGGCGAACACGGTCCCCTGGAACGCGTACACCCCCTGCGACGGCGGCCCGATGAACTGGATGGCGTTGAGGCCGACCACCGCGCCGGGCTGGTCGGGGTTATCCAGCGACACCGCCGCCGTGCCGGCCGTGGTCGCGAGGTACAGCACGAACCCGGACAGGTGCATGCCGTTCACGACCGGCGCACCCGGCAGCGCGATGCTGCGCAGGAGCGCCGGGTTGTTCGGGTTCGACAGGTCGATCACCTCGATCGTGCCCTGCACCGTGCCGGCGTACAGGCGGTCGCCGCCGTACGCGAGCGCGTTGACCACCTTGCCCGGCAGCGCGAGCTGCCCGCCGACCTGGACCACGGCGTTGAGGCCGCCCGGATCGGTCGTGTCGCGCGCGTTCGTGATCTTCAGCGCCGTGACGCCGTCCTCGGTGCCCGCGTACACGAACGGATCGCTGACGTCCGACCCGATGTGGGCGAGCGCGTTGACGTTGAGCGCGCCCGGGACGCTGACGTTCGTCACCCGCTGCGTGTTGTTGACCGCCGGCCGCGTCGCCGACGGGTGACCGCGCTCCGACACGTCGATGAACTGCACGACGCCGCCGGTGAGGGCGAGCACCGCGAAGTCGCGCAGCGACGGCGGCCGCGTCCCGTTCACGGGCGGCTCGACGTTGAAGTTGCGGATCAGCAGCACGTCGTTGCCGATCGCACCGGCCTGGTTCGGCTCGACCTTGCCGGCCACGCGCGTGAGCGCGTTGCCCTGGTCGACGATGAGGCCCGGGAAGCGGTGGCTCGTCGACAGCGGGTTCGCCTTGCTCGCGCCGAGCTCCTTCTCCTGCTTGTACTCGAACAGCTCGAGGCCGTTCGTGCCCGCCGCGAACACCCAGTCGCCGACGTACGGGAGCGAGCCGGTCCCGACGCCCATCGTCTGCGCCATCAGGTGCTCGTTGCGCACCTGGCCCTGCTCGTTCATCAGCGCGTGGCAGGTCTCGCAACCGTGCGCCTCGGCCGGGCGCACCGTGTGCGGCATCGTCTGGTTCATCGCCACGCCGCTGGTCGCGACGTTCTGGCGCCCCGAGTTCGCGTCCTTGGTCTGGAACGTCGTGAACGTCAGGTTGTCGCGCAGGAGGTCGCCGTTCTGATCGGACACCGACGCGAGCGCCTGCATCGACGAGCGGAACGTGCCGAGGCGGCCCTGCTCCGTCAGCGACGACGAGCCGAGCACGATCGGCGAGCGCAGGAGGCCGAGGAGCTGGAAGTTGATGTGGCCCGGATTCGTGCGGTTCGACAGCCACACCTCGTTCTCGCCCGCGTCCTTCACGATCGTGTTGCTGGCGCCCGGCAACAGCTTGTCGCGCTGCTTGTCGCCGATGTTGACCTCCACGTGGCAGCCGACGCAGTTGACGACCCAGCCGTTGTGGCACGCGGCGCACTCGATCTTCGCCGACGTCATCTTGCCCTGGCCCTGCACGCCGCCGGCGAACTCCGAGCCGGCGCGCTGCTCCGCGACGTGTTGCTCGCCGTGCGCCTCGATCGCGCTCGGCGAGCTGGCGTCCGCCGTCTGCGGGACGACCCAGAACAGGTCGTTGCGCACGCGCGAGCGCTGGATGATCTGGCCGTTGCGCCGCTCGAAGAACGGCAGCAGGTCCTCGTTCTTCGCGAGCGTGAGGTCGTTGCCGCCGTTCGGGCCCGACGTCACGAGCGTGGCGCGCGTCGTCTTCGTGCCGTGGCAGTCCTCGCACTCGATCTCGATGTTGTCCCAGTTCGTCGAGTAGACGTGACCGTCGCCGTGGAGGTCCTGGATGAAGTGGCAGTCGATGCAGTGCATGCCGCGCTCGAAGTGCACGTCCATCTGGCGCGTCGAGCCGTTGCGGCCGCCGTACACGTAGCGCATCTGGCGGCCGTCGATCGCCTTCTCGCGCGGGACGCGGTCGATGAGGTCGAGCTTGTTGTCGCCGTCGAGGTCCTCGTTGATCGTCACCGTCGCGACGACGTTGCCGTTCTCGTCGAGGCGGGTCAGCACGAGGTTCTTGTCGAGCTCGCCGTTGTTGTTGCAGTCCTCGGTGAACACGTTCGGCGCGCAGCCGCCCGAGCCCGGGAGGAAGCCCTTCGCCGCGAGCTCGGCGTCGCGCTTCTTCGCGAGCTCGATGATCTTCAGGCCCTCGACCGGCGCGATCACCGTCGGGCCGTTCGCGTCGAAGACGCCGTCGTTGTTCACGTCGAAGTCCTCGCGCACCCACGAGTCGTGGATCTCGACGGTGGTCTTGTTCGGCGTCACGAACGTCGTCGAGGCGCGCCGCGACAGCTGATCGCGCTGCTCCTCCTCGGCCATGCCCTGGTAGGCCTGGTTGATGCGCGTGACGAACACGTGGCACAGGCCGCAGGTGTCGGTGTCGACCTTCGTCGACAGCTGGTGCTTGGCCGAGTACGTCTTCTGCTGGCCCTGCTTCTGACCGTTGCGGCCGGCGTCCTGCTCGGCGGCGCTGACGATGCGGCCGATCAGGCGGTCCTTGCCGTCGATCGTGCCGCGGTCCGTCTTGGGATCGAACTCGCGGTGCTTCGTCGTCGGGTCGGTGACGTCGACGAACGTGCCGTCGTCCTGGCGGATGCGCGTCGGCTCGCGGTTGCCCTCGTAGTTGTACGCCGCGTGGCAGGCCGAGCAGCCCGACGAGTGGCCGCGGCCGTACGGGTTCGCCGTGCGGAAGCGCGCGACCTCGGGGAGGATCGACGTGCCGAAGGTGAAGTTGAAGTTCGTCGTCGAGCCCGGGTAGTTGAGCGGGTAGTACGCGCGGAACGTGCGCAGGATGACGTCGACGGGGTCCGGGATGCCCGGCAGGACTTCACCGTTGAGCAGGGGGGCGAGCTCGACGTGCGCGTCGCTCGTGCTCTGCTTGCCGCCCCACGGGAGGCGCAGGTCGCCGGCGCCGGTGAGCGCGAGCGTCGAGCCCGGGTCCGACGGGTTGCCCGCCGGATCGCCGCGGTCGTTGCCGGTGTCGAAGCGGATCGTGCCCTGCGCGATCTCGAACGCCGGCAGGAGCGCGTTGCCCTGCGCGTTCGGTCCGACGCCGTCGCGGTCCTCGGACGTCGCGCGGTCCTGCAGGCACTTCGTGTCGAACGTCGGCTGCACGCGGCCGCCCGGGCCGCGCGCGTTGAAGTCGGCGAGCGCCGCATCCTTGTCGATGCAGCCGTCGGGGCCGTCGTAGTCGAGCGCGTAGCCGAACGCGCCGAAGCGCGGGTCCGTCGCCTTGCCGTTCTTGTCGCGCTGGGTGACGAAGTCCCCGCGCCAGTTCTCGTTGCCGTAGTAGGCGCCGTTCGTCACGGCCGCCTGGTTCACCATGATGCTGCGGCGGACGATGTCGATCGTCTGCTGGTGGCACGCGCCGCCGCCGCCGCCGTCGATCGCCGCGCGCGAACCGCCGCCGCAGCTGATCGTCGCGACGCGCAGGTCGCCGGGGTTGAGGAAGCGCGTGTAGTTGAGGTCGCGGCTGAGCTCGGTGTCGAAGAACTCGCCCGGGCCCTCGCCGTGGAGGCCGGGCTCGAAGATCTCGCCGAGGTCGACCGCGTTACCGGTGCGATCGATCGCCGTCGCGTTCTGCTGGCGCGCCTTCTCGAACACCGGCGCCTCGTCGACGACGCCGTCGCCGTCGTCGTCGATGCCGTTCGCGTAGAAGAACCGCGCGAGCTCCTGGCGCGGGCGGACGTGCGCCTCCTTGAGGAGGTTCGGGTTGCGGAAGTCCGCCTCGCGCGCGAACGCGTCGGTCGGCACGCTCGCCTGGTCGTTGCCGCCGTGGCAGTCGATGCAGCGCAGCTTGTAGTTCTTGTGAACATGCCCCGACGACAGCCCCGCGTGGCAGTTCGTACATGTGCCGTCGAAGGCGAAGTCCTCCTGGAGGTTCTTCTCCGTGGCCGTGCACGCCGCGAGTCCGGCGAACGCTGCGAACGTGATGAGTAGGAGTGTGTTTCGCATGTTCAAAACCCCGATACTTCCGGATGGCAGTATCCGCACTTCGGATCCATCGCCCCGTTTCCGACCTGATTCGCGTGGCACCCCGCGGCGCCGCAGCGTGCGTGCTGCTTCGCCTCGTCGTGATCGATGAGGGACTTGCCCTTCATGTCCCGCAGCGTCTCGAACAGCGGCTCGCCCTTCGCGTTCTTCTGCTCGACGATCGCGTGACAGGCATTGCACTGCACCGGCTGCTTCGGATCCGCTTCCTTGTGATCCTTCCAGCGGTGCGCCTTGGTCTCGTGCTTGAAGCAGTTCGCCTTGATGCCGGTGCCCGGGTGCCTCAGCACGACCTCGCCGTTCGCGATCGACTTCTTCAGGATCTCGAGCCCTTCGCTGTCGCACGCGCGAACCTTCGTCCCCGGCCGTGGCGGGCCGTAGTAGTCCGCGCGCGAGCCGTTCTTGTGGCACGACCCACACTGGGACATGGTGTGGTCTTTGTTGGCCTGGGGGTTATGACAGAGGACACACTCGGCGTGTCCCGGCGCGTTGTACGCGAGGCCGTACTCACGGCCGATGCGTGAGTCGGTCCCCTTCGCGTTGACCACGTGACAGGTCCGGCACTCGACCTGCTTCCCGCCCTGGTCCTTGGGCAGGTTCATCTGCGTGTGGCTGTAGTGCGGCATCTCCACGTGGTGATCGATCTGGGACTCGAACGCGCGCAGGACCTTCGTCTTCGCCTTCTGCCAGGGCGCCGGGACGCCGGTGTGACAGACCGTGCAGACCGCGGTCTGACGCTTCCTGAACTCTACGGGCTTGGCCTCCGCAGCTTTCCCTGCCGCGAGGAACAGATCGGAGTGGCAGCCCGACTCGATGCACGGGTGGTGACCCTGCGAGGCCGGCGCGATGATCTTCCCGGCCTTGTCGAGGCCGTGACAGCCCTCGCACTTGAGGTCCTTCTTCAGCTTCTTGACGTCCGTCTCGTGCTTGGCGTGATCGAAACGCACGCCCGCCCCCGCCGCCGTCGGATCGGGCTGCGCGCCGGACATGCCGAACCCGATCGCGACGCACGCGACCAGGAACGCACCGAGCGAGCTGGGCCGCATGTTCATTCCTGACGCTCCACCATCGCGGTGACGTCCGGCCCCACGCCCGCTTGCGCGTTCACCGGCGCGGCCGCGCCCGGAGCGCGCGTGTGGCAGCGCATGCACTCGAAGCCCGTCGTCTTGAACGCGTTCTTGCCGTTGTGGCAGCCCTCGCAGCCCGCCATCGTCGGGTTCTTCAGGTTCGCGAGCGTCGTCGCCGTCTTCACCGACGCGTGGCACTCGAGGCACGTCGCGTCGGTGCGCGGCTTGCGCGGATCGGACTTGTGCTTGTTGTGCGGGAACGTGGAGCGCACCGACCACTCGGTGACGGCCGCGCGCGCCGGCGGCTGCGACAGGTGGCAGCCCGCGCACTGGGTCATCTCCGGCTTGGTGCCGCGGCCGTGGCAGCTCACGCACGCCCCGTGCGGCGCCGGCTTGCCCTTCCCGGCCAGCTTCTCGCCGTGGCACTTCTCGCACACGTCGTTCGTGCTGCCCTTCAGCTCCGTCAGGTGCTTCACGTGGTTGATCGTCTCGAAGTACTCCGACGGCTTGTCCGGGGACCCTTCCTTGTAGCGCGCGGGGTTCTTCGCCCACGGCGACGAGCTCGCGTGGCACACGCCGCAGATCTTGTTCGTGCGGCCCAGGAACTCGTTCAGGTGGCAGCCCGACGCCGCGCACGGCTGGTGATCCTTGCCCTGCAGCGGCGCCGCGAGCGCGCCCGTCGTGTCGATCGGATGGCAGCCGTTGCAGTCGGCGATCTTGGTGTTCCGCTTCGCGTGCTCGCTGTGGTTGAACGCGAGGTCGGTGCGCGTCGCCGTCGCGCCGCCGGTGCCCTTGTGGCACTTCGTGCACTGCGTGCCGACGGCGGAGAACGCCTTGCCGCCGTCGACGTGGCAACCGTTCGCCATGCAGCTCGCCATCGCGGGACGCGGCAGCTGCGCGTCGGACATCTTCGTGTGGCAGCCCTGGCAGTCGGCCTGCTTCGAGATCGTGTGGTGCGACTTGTGCTGGAAGCCGTTCAGCCGGAACGGGTCGTTGACCGGCGCGGTCTTCGCGCCGCCGCCCATGTGGCAGCGCGCGCACTCGGCCATGTTCGGGCGCGCGCCCGTCGAGTTGTGGCAGCCGTTGCACAGCGAGTGACCCGCCTTGGCCGCGGGCGCGACCGGCGCCTGCTCCTTGTGGCACTGCGCGCACTTCGCGGCGAAGCCCGACAGCCCGATGTGCTTCTGGTGCGCGAACTGCGGCGCGAACGGCGATGCGCCGCGGAACGGACCCGGCAGGTCACCGGGCAGGCACTGCGGGCGCGTCGGCGTATGGCACACCGCGCACACGCGCGCCGGGCCGCCGGCGCCGGTCGTCTTCATCACCTCGCAGTTCGTGATGCTGCGCATGTCGCCGCCGCCGCGCGGGCCGTGGCACGAGTTGCAGCGCGCGTGGTCGCGGCCGGCGACGGGCTCGCCCTTCGCGTTCATCACGTGGCACTGCGTGCACTCGGTGACCTTGCCCTTCGCCTTCGAGGACGCGTCGTGGCGCGCGTGATCGAACTTGCGGTTCGAGACGCCGATCGTCGGCACCGCGCTCGCGACGCCGGCGAGCATCGCCAGGACGACGGGGATCAGTACAAGGGTCTTGTTCCTCACCAGCGTGCCTCCAGTGCAGCGCGAACCGACGTCATGAACCCGATGTCCGGCGAGAGCACCACCGACGCCTCCGCCCCCTCGGCCCCCACCTGGAGACGCAGGTCGCGGCTCATCCAGAACTGCAGGTCGGCGCGGCCGCCGCCGCGGCCCTCGGTCGTGACCTCGCGGTACGGCGAGCTGAAGTCGTAGATGCGGTAGAACGCGCCCGCCTGGAAGCGCCAGCGCCGCGAGCCGCGGCCGCCGCTGCGCAGCGTCGCGTCCGCCGAGATCTCGTGCATCTGATCGATGCCCGACGTCGACGAGTCGCCGAACGCCGAGCCCATCTGATCGTCGTCGTGGCCGCCGTTGAGGAACTGGCGGTAGCGGTACTGGAGCGTGGCCCACACGCCCGCGCCGCGCGAGCCCACCGGCGACCCGGCGAGCGCCGCGCCGCCCTCGATGTAGCCGCGCTGATCGACGAACTGCGGCGTGCCGCTCGCCTGCTCGGTGCGGACGAACACCATCACCTCCGACTCCTTCTTCCGGTAGTCGAGGGTGGCGCCCAGGTTGAGCGCGTCGACCGGCCGGTTGAGGCCGACGCCGAGGCGCTGCGCGATGTTGAGGACGTCGCCCGCCGTCGGCGCCGACAGGTCGTACGCGAGGTCGCCGCCGAGCTTCTGCGTGGCGTCGGCGATCACGAGCATGTCGTTCGACAGCTGGTAGCGCAGGCGCCCGCCGACGCGGCCGAGGCCAAAGCCCGTGCCGTCGCCGGCGTCGACGAGGCGGCCGACGACGTCGACCTTGCCCTTGGTGCCGAGGGCGTACGAGCCGTTGAGCGCGAGCAGCGAGCGCGCCTGCCCCTCGCCGAACACGTCGATCGCGAGGCCCTGGTAGTCGACGCTGATCTTCGCCGGCGCCGTCTTCATCGCCTTCAGGTCGACGGTGATCGTGCCGCCGTACGTGACGCCGCGCTGCGTGTCGATGTACAGCGCGACGCGCTGGCCCGCGAAGCCCGACACCTGCACGCCCTTCGCGCGGTAGCCGATCGTGGCGCCGTCGAAGTAGGCGAACAGGTTGCCGCCGTCGAGGCGGAACTGGCGCCCGCCGCGCAGCCACACGCCGGTCGCGTCGGGCTTGCGGTCGTCGCGCCCGTACTCGGCGTAGCCGGCCTTGATCGCGAGCGCGAGGTCGCTCGAGTCGAACGGCGAGATCGTCGCCGTGCGCGTCGCGAGCGAGTCCGTCGTGTCGAGCTGGAAGCTCGTCAAGAAGTACGCGCCCATCGACGGCAACAGGATGTCGTGCGCGCCGACGACGGCATCGCCGACGAGCCACGCGCGGCTGCCGGCGAAGTCACCGGGCAGCTGCGCGCCGCCGCGCAGCGCATCGCCCGACGCCGGCGCGTTGTCGAGCTGCACGCCGGCGTTGATCCGGAAGATCACGCGCTCGCGCAGGTCGCGCATCGACGTCGGGATCGGCTTGAAGCTCGTGCTCGTCGAGCCCGACGACGACGCATCGTCGGCCGCGGCGACCACCTTCTTCGCGGCCTTCTCGTCCGCGACCTGCTTCTTCGCCGCCGCGCGCTTGTCGCGCATCTTCATGTCCTTCGCGGCGCCCGGCGCGGGCAGCTCGTGGACGGTGAGGTCCGGCGTGTCCGCGTACGCGTGCGACGCGAGGACCACGGTGAGCAGTGCGAGCTTCTTCATCGCGTCCCCCGGTGGCACTTGACGCACGTGTCTTCGAACGTGTGGCAGGTCAGGCACGACGACAGCCCGAACCGCGCGAGCTCCGCGTGGCCGCCGAGCCGGAAGTCACCGAGCGGTGTGTGGGATCGCGGCGGGATCGAGTGGCACGCGGCGCACTTCTCCGGCTCGTGGCACGTCGCGCAGCGCTGACCGTCGGTCTGCGCGTCGCGGCCGTGGTCGTTGCGGAACATCATGTTGTGGTCCTGCGGCTTCATGACCTGGTGGCACTGGAAGCAGCTGTCCTCCTTCGCGCCGCGGACCTCGGTGTGGCAGAAGCGGCAGGGCGCGTCCTTCTCGGCCGCCTGGTCGCCGTGGTGCTTGCGGAAGTTGAGCGTGTGATCGGACGGCCGCGACGTCGTGCTCCCGCCGCCGCCGCCGGACATGTGGTTCGTCGGCGGCGCGCCCGCGTCGATCTCGCCGTGGCACACGCCGCAGTTCGACATGCGCACCTTGTCGGGGCTCTTCGCCGAGTCCTCGTGGCACTGCGCGCAGCGCTCCATCGCGGGGATCTTCATCTCCTCGCGCGACGGCGCGTCGTCGGCGTTCGAGTGACAGACGGTGCACTTCACCTCGGCGCCCGCCTTGTCCTTCTCGTGATCCTTGTGGTGGAACTTGAGGTCGCCGGTGATGAAGCGGCGGCCGCGGCCGAGCTCGACGTTGCGCGACGGGTGGCAGCCGCCGCACTTCTCCATCGGGAGCTGCGCCTTCACCTTCGGCGACTTCTCGTGGCAGCGGATGCACGCGGTGTGACCGGGCACCATCGGGTCGCGCGTCTCGGCATTGCGCTCGTGGCAGTCGCTACAGGCGACGTGCGCGCCCGTCGCACTCTCCATCTTGCCCTTGTCGAGGTGGAGCTTGTGCGAGAACGACGACGCGAGCGTCTGCGTCGCGCCGCGCTCGGGATACTTCTGCAGCGGCGAGTTGCCCTTCGTGAACGGATCGACGTTCTCGTGGCAGACCTTGCACATCTTCCCCGGCGGCTTGCCGAACTCCGCCTTGTGGCAGTCGTCGCACGGCGAGTGCTGGTTGGTGCCCGGCCGCGAGGGCTTGCCCTCGACGACGAGCTTCGCGTCGTGACAGTCCGCGCACGCGAGGCCGCGTCCCTGCCAGTTGCGAATCTCGGGCTTGTCTCCCGTGTGCACGCCGTGCGGAAACCGATCCGTGTCGACCGCGATCGCGCCGCGCTTGCCCTTGCTGCTGGCGGACGGCGTGGTCGCGCGCGAGTTCCCACACGCGGCGAGGAACAACAACAAGACCGACGTGACGATCGCCACCCGAATCATCGCGAACACAGTACAACGGATCGGGGATCGGTTTCTGGTAGGCTGCGGCGGAATGTCGACAGCAGCGCGCGCGGGCGAGGCGCCGGTCACGGGGGCCGCCTACACGGAGTTCTTGTCGAAGCTCCCGTTCTTCGTCGGGGTGCCCCACGAAGACCTGTCGTCGTTCGCCAACACGGTTCTCGTAAGGCAGATGCCAGCGAACACCGACGTCGTGGTGCAGCGCCAGTACGGCCACGCGATGTTCGTGATCATGCAAGGTGCCGTCGTCGTTCACGCCATCGGTCCCGACGATACGCCGGTGAAGCTCGGCCGCATCGATCAGCCCGGAAATTTTTTCGGTGAGGCGGCTCTCCTCGGGCGCGGCGAGCGAACCGCGACCGTCACGACGGAGACGGACGTCGTGCTCCTCGAGATCGAGAAGCACCGCTTCGATCTCCTTACGCGCCGTTACAAATCCGTGCGCGAGCATCTCGAGGGCGTCTATCACGCGCGCGCCATCGCGACGTACATGCGTACGCACCGTTACCTGTCGATGCTCGACGATGCGTCGCGCGCCGAGCTCGGCCGCGGCGCGCGCCTGAAGCTGTTCCAGCGCGGCGATCAGATCACGAAGAAGGACGACCCCGCCGACACGATCCTCGTGCTGAAGGACGGCGTCGTGAAGGCGACGCGCCACAGCGGCGGGCAGGTGTCGATCCTCGCGTACTTCAACACGCACGACGTCGTCGGCGTCTCCGACGGCGTCACGCGCGACTTCGGCCTCGAGGCCGTCGGTCAGTGCGAGGTCATCTTCCTCCCGCGCAACGCGTTCTCGCTCACGATGGGTCGCCACACCGAGGTCGCGAAGCACTTCGGCAAGGACGACATGATCCGCAAGGCGGCGATGACGGACCTGAAGGGCACCGTCATGATGGCCGCGCAGGCGTTCCTGTCCGCCGGCGTCGAGGTCGAGTCGCTGCTCGTCATCAACCTCGACCGCTGCGTCCGCTGCGGCAACTGCGTGCGCGCGTGCCACTCGCGGCACACGTACACGCGCCTCGATCGCCGCGGCCCGATCTTCCGCCGCCGCGCGAAGCTCGACGCCCGCCAGCACGAGCACATCATGCTGCCGGCGAGCTGCCGGCACTGCCGAGATCCGGAGTGCATGATCGGCTGTCCGACGGGCGCGATCCAGCGCTTCGCCGACGGCGACGTCGACATCAACGACAACTGCATCGGCTGTCAGAACTGCGCGCGCAAGTGCCCCTACGGCAACATCACGATGCGCCCGCTCGCCGAGAAGGACCGGCCGAGCCCCGAGGTCACGCAGCGCGCGATCAAGTGCAACCTGTGCCGCGGCTACGAGTACTCGAACTGCGTGCACGAGTGTCCGCGCGGCGCGCTCCTCCGCGTCGATCCGCTGCGCTACTTCGACGAGCTCGCCCTCGTGATGGAGGCCGAGCAGCGCGACGCGATCAACTGGTCGCGCAAGCAGGCGCAGCTGCAGGGCACGCTCGGCACCAAGCAGCAGATCAAGCCGCGCTCGACGTGGTTCATCCCGGCGAGCTTCCTGTTCGGCATCCTCGCGATCGCCGGCATCGTCGCGGCGACCGTGCTCGCGAAGGCGCCGCTGCGCGGCGGCTCGAGCGTCGGCCTGCCGCTCGGCATCGGCGCCGCGTCCGCGCTCCTCCTCGCCGCGTTCCAGGGCGTCCGCAAGCGCATGCGCAACACCGCGATCGGCGGGCTCGAGGCGTGGACGCAGTTCCACATGGTGCTCGGCGCCGTCGGGTTCTTCGCCGCGGTCGCGCACGCCGGGTTCGCCGTCACCGGCATCTTCACGACGCTGCTCCTGGTCGTGTTCGCGATCGAGGTGACGACCGGCATCACCGGGCAGATCATCTACGCGACCGTACCGTCGGCCCTGACGCGCCTCGAGCGCCATGGCCTCGCGCGCCTCGTCGAGGACCTGCTCGACGAGCAGAACACGCTCGCGCGCTCGATCAGCGAGCTGATCGCGACGATCCAGCCCAAGAACTGGAAGGCGCTCCGGCCGCGCGTCGAGGGCGCGGTCGGCAGCCTGCACGACCGCATGGGCGCGAGCTACGACCCGTCGACGGCCGTGCTCGGCGCGAAGAAGAAGCTCGAGGACGGGCTCGCCGGCGTCCAGATCTCCGACGAGGAGCGCAACACGCTGCTGCGCCTCGTCGAGAACCAGTGCCGGCTCGTCGACGTCCGCGCGCAGCTCCTGCTCCACCGCCGGCTCAAGCGCTGGCTCGTCGCCCACGTGGCCACGGCGAGTGCGCTCGTCGTGCTGCTGGCGTTCCACGTCGTAACGGCCTTCACCCTCATCATCTAAACGCGGTGAACTGATGCCACTGCGCCTCTCGTTCGACTCCGGGCCGCTCGCCGGAATTCACATCGTGACGTCGTCGCCGACGATCCGGCTCGGCCGCGATCCGTCGCAGAACGACATCCTCCTCACGAACCCCAAGGTGTCGCGCCGGCACGCGATCATCTCGCGCTCGGTGCGCGGCGGGTGGTCGCTCGAGGTGATGGGCACCGGTCCGTCGCGCCTCAACGGCGACGCGATCCAGGCGGTCGGCGGGCGGCCGTCGATCACGACGCTGTCGACCGGCGACCGCCTCGACTTCGGCGGCGTCGACCTCGTCGTCAGCGAGGCCGAGGTCAAGCTGATCTGCGTGATGGGCGCGGCCGTCGGCAAGGAGATCGCGATCGACGGCACGTGCCGCATCGGCTCGGGCGGCGACTGCGACCTCGTGCTCGCCGACCGCAACGTCGCCGCCGAGCACATGGTGATCACGTCGACGCCGCTCGGCTTCCGCGCCGACGCGCTCGCGCCCGTGATCTTCAACGGCGCGCCGGCGGACAGCCGCGTGCTGTCGCACGGCGACGAGATCGTCATCGGCAACAGCGTCATCCGCTTCACGGTCACGGCGACCGAGGAGCTCGTCGAGGGCCCCGACACCGGGATGTCGTCGCAGACGATCGTCTCGGTCGCGCCGACGAACGCCGTCGGCGAGCTCGTGTTCATCGCGGGCAGCGGCAAGGGCGAGCGCATCCCGCTCGGCGACAACCAGATCATCCTGGGCACGCGCGCGGACTGCACGATGGTGCTGTCCGACCTGCTCGCGAGCCCGGTGCACTGCGCGATCTCCAAGGCGGGCGATCAGTTCATCGCGACCGACCTGCAGTCCGAGTCGGGCACGTACATCAACGGCGAGCGCATCTACCAGGGCACGGCGCTCAAGCCCGGCGACCTGATCGCCGTCGGCAGCCACGTGCTCGAGTCGCGCCTCATCGGCGGCGTGACGCAGGCGAAGATGGGCAACACCATCTTCACGACGCTGTCCGCCGGCCAGCTCGACCTCGGCCCGCAGCCGCGCTTCGTCCTCGACGGGCGCGTCGTCAAGGCGCGCAAGATCGTGCTCGGCCGCGCGCCCAGCTGCGACGTGATCATCGACGGGCCGTCGGTGTCGCGCGAGCACTGCGTGCTCGAGTGGACCGAGGGCTTCACCGCGAAGGACACCTCGAGCGCCGGCACGTACATCGACGACAAGCGCATCGTCGCGCAGCCGCTGCCGCCGACGTGCGTGATCCGCATCGTCGACACGCTGTTCCGCGTCGCGGTGCGCGGCGAGGTGTGCACGCTCGAGCGCACGGACGCTCTGCTCGCCCAGGCGGCGGTCGACGTCGCGCGCGCGCAGGCGTCGATGATGACGCAGCACATCCAGGTCTCGCCGTCGCCATCGGCGATGCTGGGCGCGGCGGGCGCCGCGGGGCCGATCAAGACGACCGAGGGCCTAAAGACGGTCTTCCGGATGGACGTCGGCGCGCTCGAGCTGCAGATCGCGGCGCGCAAGAAGGACCTGCGCAAGAACGCGCCGGCGTGGCGCGCGTCGAGCGACCTCAAGCGCGACGCGGCGCTGCGCGGCACCGTCGTGCTGTCGGTGCTCGCGGCCGTCGCCCTGTGCGGCGGCGCGCTGTTCCTGGGCCGCGGCCAGGCGCTGGTCAACCACCCGCTGTCGACGGCGCACTCGAGCCAGAAGTTCGTCGAGCAGATGCCCGGCGTCACCGTGTGCAGCGCGTGCCACAGCGCGGGCGCGACCGTCGCCGTCGACAAGTGCGCGGGCTGCCACCAGGGCTTCGACCAGCACGCGCTGAAGACGGTCCCCGCGAACAAGGCCGAGCGCGAGAAGAAGGAGAAAGAGCACCACGCGCTGCCGTGCACCGACTGCCACAACGAGCACGTCGGCGACGGGCCGGATCACTCGCTGTTCGCGAACGGCAAGTGCAAGGACTGCCACTCGAGCAGCGGCACGCGCGAGCCGAAGGCGGATCCGAAGGGCCACGCCGAGGCGTTCGCCGGCAAGGCACCCGCCGGCGTCGTCAAGACCGACAAGAAGAACGACAAGGACCTCGACATCGAGGCGATGCACCAGAAGCACGTGCGCGTGAAGGGCCCCGACGGCAACTGGATCGGCATCGGCTGCACGACGTGCCACGGGAAGACCGATGCGAACGGCACGCTCGACGAGAAGGAGCCCGGCAACCCGCGGATGTCGTGCTTCCGCTGCCACCCCGGCGGCGAGAACGCGATGAAGGACGGCTGCCTCGCGGGCGGCTGCCACCCGAAGGACCACAAGGACTCGCTCGTCCGCGAACCGGACAGCGCGACGAACGCGCCGAAGTCGGCGATGTCGAACCCGGTGCAGTCGCTCGGCTGGGCGACCGGCATCGCGCTCGTCGGCGTGACGCCGGGCCTGTTGTTCGGCCTGTTCGTGCGCCTGCGCCGCCGCAAGCTCGAGGCGAGCGTCGTCGAGGATCTGCGCGCGCAGCCGGCCGAGGTCGTGAAGCGCCTGGTCCACTCGATCAACGACAGCAAGTGCGTGGGCTGCAGCATGTGCGTGCAGGCGTGCCCCGCGAGCGTGCTCGAGCTCGTCGATCACAAGTCGCGCGTCGTCAACTTCGACGCGTGCATCCAGTGCAAGAAGTGCGAGAAGGCGTGCGCGTTCGATGCGCTGCGCATGCACGACGCCGACAAGCCGCCGCCGATGATCCCGATGCCGAGCGTCGACGCGTTCCACGAGACGCCGGTGCAGGGCATGTACCTCGTCGGTCAGGCCTCCGGCGTGCCGCAGGTCAAGAACGCGACGAACCTCGGGCGCGCCGTCGTGCAGCGCATCGTGCAGGCCGGCTTTCGCCCGGGCACCGGCCGCCAGATGGGCTGCGACGTCGACGTGATCGTCGCCGGCTCGGGCCCCGCCGGCCTGTCGGCGGTGATGACCTGCATCGAGCTCGGCCTCAGCTATGTCGTCCTCGAGAAGGAGCGCGCGTTCAGCTGGACGATCCGCAACTACTACCACAAGGGCAAGGAGGTCATGGCCGAGCCACACGACGTGGCGCTCGAGGCGACCCTGCCCCACTGGGACAGCTCCCGCGAGGAGCTCCTCGGCGCGTGGGAGGAGCTGATCAACCAGAACCGCGTCGACATCCGGTACCAGCAGAACGTGATCGACGTGAAGAAGGAGGGCGACAAGTTCGTCATCAAGTGCGGCACGCCCGGCGCGCCCGCCGACGAGAAGAAGGGCACGCCCGCCGTGCCGCCGAACATCACGGGCACGTTCAGCGCGCCGCGCGTCGTCCTCGCGATCGGCACGCTCGGCAACCCGCGCAAGCTCGGCTGCCCCGGCGACGAGCTCGAGAAGGTGAAGAACTCGCTCGTCGATCCCGAGGAGTGGCAGGGCAAGCAGGTGATGGTCGTCGGCGGCTCGGACTCGGCCGTCGAGGTCGTGCTCGCGCTGTCGCGCCCCGAGCTGCGCAACAAGGTCACGTTCTCGACGCGCGGCGCCAAGCTCGAGGGCATCAAGCCGAAGAACCGCAAGCTGATCGAGGATGCGCTCGCCGCGGGCAAGTTCGAGATCCGCTACGCGACGGCGCTCGCCGAGGTCACCGCGACCACGTGCGCGTTCACGCACAACACCGACGGGCGCCGCGAGGAGATCCCGAACGACGTCGTGTTCGCGCTGATCGGCGGCAACTCGCCGCAGAAGTGGCTGCAGTCGATCGGCGTGCCGTACGTCGACAAGCCGCACAGCTGGTCGCCGCCGCGCACCGATCTCCTCGCGCAGAAGACGGCCGAGGGCATGGCCCCGATCCGCCGCCTCCCGCGCCGCCCGATCCCGCAGCGCGATCCGCACCACTGAGGGTGGCGCCGCGGTCCGTCGCGGCGCGCCCTTCCGAGCGACACCGCGGCCGGCGGCGCCCTTGGGACGATCTTCGCGAGGCATCGTGCCCCTGGTTGCATCGCGGCGTTTGCATCGCGCGGCGCTCGTGTTTTGCTCGTGGCCATGAGGCGAACCATCCTGGCCCTGGCGGCCGTCGCGCTGCTCGCACCGAGCACGGCCGACGCATTCTGCGGTTTCTACGTGTCACCCGGTGAAGGCCAGCTGATGGCCGACGCGACGCAGGTGGTGCTGATGCGCAAGGGCACGCGCACGGTGCTGTCGATGCAGAACAACTACAAGGGTCCCGTCGAGGCGTTCGCGATGGTGATCCCCGTGCCGACGGTGCTGAAGGAGGCCGACGTGAAGACGCTGCCCAAGGCGGTGTTCGACAACGTCGAGCGCATGGGCGCGCCGCGCCTCGTCGAGTACTGGGAGCGGGACCCGTGCAACCCCGAGCCGGACTACGAGCGAATGGCGGTCGCGAAGTCGGGCGCCGTACCGCCCCCGATGAAGAAGCCGTCGGCCGCGCCTGCGGACCT
>JAHBVW010000099.1 GCA_019637375.1 Deltaproteobacteria bacterium
CCGAGAAGCCTCACCCCAGCGGTCGTGAATGAGCCGGGCTAGAGCTCGGCGGTGGCGAACGCGAGGACGTCGTCGATGCGGGCGGCGCCGGTGGCGAGCATGAGGAGGCGGTCGAAGCCGAGTGCGATGCCGGCGGAGGGAGGGAGGCCCTCGGCGAGCGCGGCGAGCAGCTTCTCGTCGATGGGGTAGACGGGGCGGTCGCGCGCGCGGCGCGTGGCCTGATCGGACTCGAAGCGGGCGCGCTGCTCGACGGGATCGGTGAGCTCGCCGAACGCGTTCGCGAGCTCGAGGCCGCCGGCGTAGGCCTCGAAGCGCAGCGCGGTGCGCGGGTCGTCGGGGCGGCGCCGCGCGAGCGCCGCGAGCGGGGACGGCCAGTCCTCGAGGAGGACCGGGCGATCGAGCGCGGCGATCGCCGGTTCGACGCGCGCGAGGAACGCGGCGAAGAAGGCGTCGTCCCAGGCGGTGCCGTCGGCGACGTCGATGCCCGCGGCGCGGACCTTGGCGACGAGCGCGGCGGCCGGCTCGTCGCCATCGACGTCGACGCGCGCCCACGTGCGCATCGCATCGCGCACGGTGAGGCGCGGCCACGGCGGCGCGACGTCGAGCGTGCGCTCGGCGACGGCGGCGGCGGGCGAGCGCCCGGACGAGGCATCGGGAGGGATGGGCACGCGTGCGATCGGGGCGCCGGAGACGGCGCGGCACACGTGCGCGACGAGCTCCTCGGTGTCGCGCGCGATCGCGTCGAGCTCGTCGTACGCGCGGTACCACTCGACCATCGTGAACTCGCTCGCGTGGTGCGGGCCGTGCTCGCCGGCGCGGAAGCAGCGGCACACCTGGTAGATGCGCTCGCAGCCGGCGGCGAGGAGCCGCTTCATCTGGTACTCGGGTGAGGTGATGAGGTAGCCGTCGCCGGCGCGCACCGCGTCGAGGTGGATCTCGAGGCCGGGGCTCGGCACGAGCAGCGGCGTCTCGACCTCGAGGAACCCGCGCGCGTCGAAGAACTCGCGCAGCGCCGCGAGCGCCGTCGCGCGGGCCGCGAGGGCCGCCATGCGCGGGCGCGGCAGGCGCGCGACCTCGGTCCCAGGCCCCGGATACGGCGGCCCGTCGTACGCGCGCACGACCCGCCCCGCATCGACGAGGTCGCCCGGGCGCCAGGCCGGATCCGCCGCCACGCGGGCATCGCCCCGCTCGCCGCGGAGGATCGCGAGGTCCCCGTCGATCGCGAGCACCCGGCCGCGGTTCACGAGCGAGTTACTTGTTCACGCGCTCGACGTACTCGTGCGAGCGGGTGTCGATCTTGATCGTGTCGCCGACGCGGATGAACAGCGGGACCTGGACGGTGGCGCCGGTCTCGACGGTGGCGGGCTTGGTGACGTTGCCCGAGGTGTCGCCGCGGACGCCGTGCTCGGAGGCCGTGACCTCGAGGAACACGAACGTCGGGAGCGTGATGTCGACGGGGCGCTCGTTGAAGAACAGCACCGTGACCGGGAGGTTGTCCTTCATCAGGTCGACGGCCTCACCGATGAGGTCGCCGTTGACGGTGACCTGCTCGTAGTTGCTCTGGTCCATGAAGACGAGGTCGTCGCCCTGCTTGTACAGGTACTGCATGTCCCGCTGATCGACGTTGGCGGGCTCGAGCTTCTCGCCCGACCGGATGTTCCGCTCGACGACGGCGCCCGTGAGCAAGTTCTTGAACTTGGTCCGGGTGAACGCCGCGCCCTTCCCGGGCTTCACGAACTGGAACTCGATGACGGTGTACGGGTTCCCGTCCATCAGTACCTTGAGCCCTTTGCGGATATCCGAGGTGTCGTACATGGGTGGGGACGTTTACCTTGCCCCCGTCGGGGCTGTCAAACGAGCATTCCGACGGACCGGACCTTGCTCGACCGTGGTTGATACGCGATACAGCGGGCGTGGACGCCGCGGATCATTACCGCCGCCTCGTCGCGCTCGGCCGCGAGGGATTCCTCGCGGCCGCACCGCACGCGGTGCTCGTCCGCTATCGCTCGGACGACGTCCCGCTCGACGCCATCACCGGCGGCGACACGATGACCCTCGAGGACGAGACGATGGATGAGACGATGCCGCGCGGCCGACCCGAGATGAACGAGGTCGAGCTCGACGTGTTCCCGCTCGTCAAGAAGCCGGGAGCGTCGTTCCCCGATCGGATCACGATCGGCCGGACCTCGAACAACGACATCGTCATCTCGGATCACTCGATCTCGCGGCTGCACGCCTACGTGCGCGGCCACGACCTGACTTGGGTCGTGGCGGATGCCGGGAGCAAGAACGGGAGCTGGTTGCGCGGCGAGGCGCTCGAGCCGCGGCGCGAGAAGCCGCTGCCGTCGCGCGCCGTGCTGCGCCTCGGGGACGTCGACGTGACGTTCTACTGGGCGTCGGATCTGTACATCGTCCTCGGAGGGATGCCGTGAGCGTCAGCGAGTGGGACAAGCGTCAGCTGTGCCCCGACGGCGGCTGCGTCGGAGTGATCGGCCCGAGCGGCACGTGCAAGGCGTGCGGGCGCGCCGCACCGAACTGGGGCGACGAGCGCAAGCGCGGCCTCATCACGCATCGGGAGGACGCCGACCCGGATGCGGCCGAGGACGACGACGAGGACGACGACCTCGACGCCGAGGGATCGGCGGACGACGAGGCCGACGAGGAGATCGCACCGTCGGCACCCGCCACGATGGGGAACAAGGCGCCGACGTGGTCCAAGCGCCGCCTGTGCCCCGACGGCGGATGCGTCGGCGTGATCGGCAAGAACGGCGTGTGCAAGGTGTGCGGCCGCTCGGCCCGCCCCGAGGACGCGGACGAGGATGACGACGCGGACGAGGACGACGGCGACGGCGCCACGGCCACCGCCGCCTCGGCCGGCGCCTCCAAGGGCTCCCCGGACGACGACGACGCTGACGCCGACGCCGCCGCCGCCGACGACGACGCCGACGACGACGACAACAACGACAACAACGACGACGGCGACGCTGACGACGACGACGCTGACGACGACGACGACGACGACGACAGCGACGACGACGCCGACGCCGACGAGGACGCCGATCGCGTGAAGGCCGCCGCCGCGGGCGACGACGACGATGCCGACGACGTGGTCGACGAGGACGGCCTGCGCGCGTCCGATCCGGCGATCGCCCGCCCCCGTCCCCGCGCCGCGGCCGCCGACGACGACGAGGACGACCGCGAGCTGTGCTCCGACGGTGCCTGCGTGGGCCTGATCGGCAAGAACGGCAAGTGCAAGGTGTGCGGCAAGGCGGCCGCGTGATGCACGCGGTGCCCGCAGGAGCGCGCGCGGAGGCGGCGTGACGCTGCGCGCGACGGTGATCGGGGCGGGCGGGCTCGGCGGCCCGATCGCGCGGTCGCTGGCGCGCGCGGGGATCGAGGTCGCGATCGTCGACCACGACGTCGTCGAGCTGTCGAACCTGCACCGCCAGACGCAGTTCACCGGCGCCGACCTCGGCGCCCCGAAGGCGGAGGCGCTCGCCGCGCGGATCCGGCGCGAGGGTGGTATGGCGCGCGCGTACCCGACCCGCTGGCGCGCGGACGACACCGACGAGCACACCCTCGACGGCGACCTGCTCGTCGACGGCAGCGACGACCCGGCGACGAAGTTCGCCGCCGCCGACTGGGCCGTCGAGCACGGCCGCTGCTACGTCATCGCCGCGGCGCTGCGCTACGGCGGCAACGCGTTCGCCGGTGCCCCCGGCGCCGCCTGCTACCGCTGCCTGTTCGAGGACCCCGACCCCGAGGCCCCGAGCTGCGCCGACGCCGGCGTCCTCGGGCCCGTGGTCGCGGCGATCGGCGGCGTCGCCGCGGCGCTCGCGATCGGCCTCGCGCGCGGCGACCGCCGCCACGCCGGCGCCCTGTTCGCCTTCGACGACCTCCGCCGCTCCCCCGACCCGCGCATCGTGCGCTTCGCCGCCCGCCGCGACTGCCCCACCTGCCTCCGCGCCCCGCTCTCCCCGTTCGGCGCCCCGGTGCTGCTCGCCGACCGCGAGGCCCCGCCGTGACGGCGAGATCGCAGATGATGAGGAACGAGAGGTGATGTGATGCCGAGTGTCCGCGTCCCGAGTGCCCTGCGAACCCTGACGGCCGGCAACGCCGACGTCGATGTCAGCGCCGCGACCGTGCGCGATGCGATCGCCGACCTCGAGCGCCGGCACCCCGGCATCGCGGCGAAGCTGCTCGACGGCGCCGGGGCGGTGAAGCCGTTCATCAGGATCTTCGTCGGCTCCGACGACATCGGCGCGCTGAACGGGCTCGACACGCCGGTCGGCGAGCGCGACGAGATCGCGATCATCCCGGCGATCGCCGGCGGTGCCTGAGTGCGCGACGACCAGGTCCGCCGCTACGCGCGCCACATCCTCCTGCCCGACGTCGGCGGGCTCGGGCAGACGGCGCTGCTCACCGCGCACGCCCGCATCGCGCTGCGCGAGCGCGAGCCCCAGGCCGAGCTGATCGCCGCGACGTACCTCGCCGCCGGCGGCGTCGGCGCGATCACCGTCGACGGCGCGTCGCCCGCGCAGCTCGCGGAGCTCGCCGCCGTCAACCCGGATGCGCGCGTCGCCTCCACCGGCGACGGACGCGAGGTGGCCCTCCAGCCGCAGCCCGCGTGGTGGCCGGGTGCCGACGGCGACGCGCTCGCCGTCGCCCACTGGCGCGGCGGCCTCGCGGCGCTGCGCTGGATGGCCGCGATCGCGAACGCGTGATGGCGATCGAGATCCCCGACGACGTCCGCGCGCGCGTCTACGCGGAGGCCCTGCGCGCGTACCCGCGCGAGTGCTGCGGCTACCTCGTCGGGCCCGCCGGCGGCGCCGCCGTCGACACCGCCGTCCCGTGCGCGAACCATGCGCCCGCCGGCGTCGACGACGCGTTCGCGATCGACGGCGCCGAGCTGTTCGCGTTCGCGCGCGCCTTCGACGGCCCGCGCCCGCCGCGCGTCGTCTACCACTCGCACCCGAACGGCCGCGCCTACTTCTCCGCCCGCGACCGCGACGCCGCGCGCGACGGCTGGCCCGTCCAGCACCTCGTCGTCGGCGTCACCGCCGCCGGCCCCACCGAGGCCGCCCAGTTCGGCTGGTCCGCCGCCGCGCACGACTTCATCGAGCTCGCCCGCTGGAGCATCCCGTGAAGCTCGGCATCGTCCTCGCCACCCGCGCCGACCTCCGCCACGCCGCCGCGATCGCGCTCGCCGCCCGCGCCGCCCGCCACGAGGTCGCCCTGTTCGCGATGGACGCGGGAGTGCACGCGCTGTCCGACGCTCCGGAGCTCGCCCAGACCCTGCTCGACGCCGACCTCGACCTCACCGTCTGCTCCAACTCCGCGGTCGGACTCCCGCTGATCGACGGCATCGTCCGCGGCAGCCAGGACGACCACGCCGCCGTGGTCGGGACGTCGGACCGCGTGGTGGCCCTGACGTGACGCGAACAAGACCGAGGGTCCTGTTTCTCGCGAGATCTCGAGGATCTGCATGCGAATTCTGATCATCGCGCAGACCCGGATCCCGCACCGGCAGAGCGAGGCCCTGCGCGCGGCGCTCGGCTTGACGCTGCGCGGCGCGACGGTGGAGGTGGCGGTGGACGGGCCGCTGGTGCTGCCGCTGGCGGAGCGGTCGGCGGCCGCGCTGCGGTCGTTCGGGCACATGGTGCACGCGCTCGCGGACGAGGACCTGGCCGCGGCCATCGCGCGCGCCGATGCCGTGGAGGTGTGGACGTGAGGGCGCGCCGGACGCTGCACCTCGTGCGCGGCGAGGCCCGCCCTGCGGCGGTGGCCGACGGCGACTGGATCGTGCAGCTCGAGCCGCTCGAGGTCCTCGCGGGTGACGAGCGCGGCGAGATCGACTACACCCGGCTCGTGGCGCTCCTGTTCACCACCGATCGGGTGATCACGTGGTAGACGGCGCCGAGCGCACGCTCGACCTGACGGGCGAGGTGTGCCCGTTCACGTTCGTGCGCACGAAGCTGGCCCTCGAGGAGATGGCCGAGGGCGAGCGCCTGCGCGTCGTCGTGGACCACGAGCCGGCGACGCGCAACATCCCGCGCTCGGCGCGCGCGTGGGGGCAGGAGGTCGTCGCCGTGACGGCGCTGTCCCCGACGAGCTGGGCGATCCTCCTGCGCCGCCTTCCCGAACGGCGCGGCCAACGCTAGGTTATCCGGATGCCATCGTCGAAGCTCGACGCGCTGCGCGCCGACCTCGCCGCCTACGGACAGGTGGTGGTCGCGTTCTCCGGCGGCGTCGACTCGGCGTTCCTGCTCGCGGTCGCGATGCAGGCGCTCGGCGAGCGCTGCCACGCCGTGACCGCCGTCTCCGCGACGATGGCGCGCTCGGAGATCGCCGGCGCCTCCGAGCTGGCCGCCGAGCTCGGCGTCGGCGCGCGCCACCACGTCGTCGCATCGCACGAGCTCGAGGTCCCCGGCTTCGCCGAGAACCCGGCGCACCGCTGCGCGCTGTGCAAGACCGAGCTGATGGACGTCGCCGGCCCGATCGCCGAGCGCCTCGGCGGCGCGCCCGTCGCCCTCGGCACGAACCTCGACGACCTCGGCGACGTGCGCCCCGGCATCGCCGCCGCCCGCGGGCGCGGCGCGCGCATGCCGCTCGTCGACGCCGGCCTGTCCAAGGCCGAGATCCGCACGCTGTCGCGCGAGCTCGGCCTGCGCACGTGGGACAAGCCGCAGCTCGCGTGCCTGTCGTCGCGCTTCCCGTACGGCACGCAGATCACGCCGGAGCGCCTGCGCCGCGTCGACGCGTTCGAGGACGGCCTGCGCGCGCTCGGCTTCCGCCAGCTCCGCGTCCGCTTCCACGACACGATCGCGCGCCTCGAGATCGAGACGTCGGAGCTGACCCGCGTCGTCGAGCCCGGCGTCCGCGAGCGCATCGACGCGCTCGGCAAGGAGCTGGGCTTTGCCTACGTCGCGCTCGACCTCGCCGGCTTCCGCTCGGGCTCGCTCAACGAGGTCCTCCCCGCCTCGACGCTCGTGAAGCTGCGCGGGAAGGCCTCGTGAAGGCCCTCTTCGCCGTCCTCGCCCTGATCCTGCTCCACTCCGTCGCCCGCGCCGACGACAGGCCGAAGAAGGATCGCGCGTGGGCCGAGAAGTCGGCGAAGCACCGCCGCGACGTCCCCACCGCCGGCCGCCGCCCCGCAAAGCTCGTCAACCTGTACAACACCTGGACGCACGAGTGGATCGCCCTCGAGCCGACCGCGAAGGTCCCCACCGAGGTCACGAACCGCTTCCTCCGCGACCACTACACGAGCGCCTCGATCGCCATGGAGCCGAAGCTCCTCGGCTTCGTCCTCGCCGCCGCGACGCACTTCCGCAGCGACACGGCGATGATCGTCTCCGGCTTCCGCCACCCGAAGTTCAACCTGATCCTGCGCAAGAAGGGCCACCAGGTCGCGCGCGACAGCCACCACACCAAGGGCGACGCCGTCGACTTCTACATCCCCAAGGTCACGACGCAGGCCCTGCACGCCTGGGCCAAGGACCAGAAGGCCGGCGGCCTCGGCCTCTACCTCGACAGCGGCTTCATCCACATGGACACCGGCCCGATCCGGTTCTGGTCGGGCGAGTAGATCCGAGCACGAGTACGGAGGAGGGATCGGTGGGGGAAACGGGCGTAGGATCGGGGGATGTCGACATGGGGCTGGGTCGGCCTCGGATTCCTCGCGTTCCTGCTCGCGGTGGCCGTGCACGACCTGCTGCAGAAGAAGCGCGCGGTCCTGCGCAACTTTCCGATCGTCGGGCACTTCCGGTACTGGCTCGAGACGATCGGGCCCGAGCTGCGCCAGTACATCGTGACCTCGAACGACGAGGAGCGGCCGTTCTCGCGCGATCAGCGGCGCTGGGTGTACGCGTCGTCGAAGCAGGAGAACAACTACTTCGGCTTCGGCACCGACAACGACATCGAGCGCGCCGGCTACATCCTCGTCCGCCACAGCGCGTTCCCGCTCGACACGCCGCACGCCGGCGACGCCGCGTACGACCCGAAGTACGCCGTCCCGTCGGCGCGCATCCTCGGCGGCGCGCGCGGCCGCAAGCACGCGTTCCGCCCGTCGTCGATCGTGAACACCTCGGCGATGAGCTACGGCTCGCTGTCCGGCCCCGCCGTCGAGGCCATCAACCGCGGCGTCGCGCTCGCCGGCGCGCTCCAGAACACCGGCGAGGGCGGCATCTCCGATCACCACCGCCACGGCGGCGAGCTGATCTGGCAGCTCGGCACCGGCTACTTCGGCGCGCGCGACGAGCGCGGCAAGTTCTCGATGGACCGGCTCCTCGAGAGCGTCGCCTCCGCGAAGGTCCGCGCGATCGAGATCAAGCTCTCGCAGGGCGCGAAGCCCGGCCTCGGCGGCCTGCTCCCCGCCGCGAAGATCACGCCGGAGATCGCGCGCATCCGCGGCATCCCGATGGGCGTCGACTGCGTCTCGCCCGCGGGCCACGCCGCGTTCAGCGACGTCTCGAGCATGCTCGACTTCATCGAGCGCATCGCCGACGCGACCGGCCTCCCCGTCGGCATCAAGTCCGCCGTCGGCGACCTCGGCTTCTGGAACGACCTCGCGAAGCAGATCGACACCTCGCGCCGCGCGCCCGACTTCATCACGATCGACGGCGGCGAGGGAGGCACCGGCGCCGCGCCGCTCGTGTTCAGCGACCACGTCGCCCTGCCCTTCAAGCTCGGCTTCACGCAGGTCTACCGCGTGTTCGCCGAGCGCGGCGTCCAGCACCACGTCGTGTTCATCGGCTCGGGCAAGCTCGGCTTCCCCGAGACGGCGCTGCTCGCGATCGCGCTCGGCTGCGACATGATCAACGTCGGCCGCGAGGCGATGATGGCGATCGGCTGCATCCAGGCGCAGCGCTGCCACACCGGCCACTGCCCGACCGGGGTGGCCACGCAGAACCGCTGGCTGATGCGCGGCCTCGACCCGACGCTCAAGTCCGCGCGCCTCGCCAACTACCTGACCACCCTCCGCAAAGACCTCCTCACGCTGGCCCACGCCACCGGCCACGCGCACCCGGCGCTCGTCCCCCTCGACAGCCTCGAGCTCGTCGACGGCAACACCCACTCGCGCTCCGCCCGCGAGGCGTTCGCCTACGAGCCCGGCTGGGGCCTCCCCTCCGAGGAGACCATCGCCTTCCTGCGCCCCGGCGAGGCCGCTCGGCGCGCCGCCGGGTAGTTGCTACAGTTCCGGGATGGACGTCGGCTACCTCGCGCTCGTCGCCGGTGGCGTCGGCGTGTACTGGTGGCGCTACCTGAAGACGCGCACGGCCCGCGGCCCGAAGGATCCGCTGTTCGCGCCGGATGCCGAGATCGCGATGCACGTCGCCCGCCACGAGGCGCGCTCGCGCAGCCAGCCGCTGTCGGCGCTGCACGTGCTGTACGGCCTCGTGCAGGACGAGGCGTTCGCCGCCGCGATCGCGCGCGTCGGCGGCGATGCCGCGTGCGTCGAGGACAAGCTCCTCGCCGACCTCGGCGCCCCGCCAGATCGCGACGCGCGCCCGGCCGAGGTCGGCGAGATGCTGAACCACGCTGTCGTCGTCGCGCGCCACAACGAGCGCCTCGCCACCTGCACGGACGTGTGGGCCTACCTCGCGCCGTCCCCCGACGCGCGCCGCGTCCTCACCGCGTGCAGCGTCGACCCCGTCGCCCTCCTCTACGTCCTCGTGCACGGCATCGTCGACGGCGCGCCGTCCGCGCTCGTCACGCGCGAGGCCGACGTCGTCCTGCGCAACGACGACTACACGACGCGCGAGTTCGTCGTCGAGCTCCTCCGCGACGTCTTCGACCTCCCCGAGGCCCACGCGATGGCGCGCATGGAGGCCGCGCACGGCCAGGGCAGCGCCGTCCTCGGCCGCTTCGCCGGCGACACCGCGCGCCACAAGGTCGCCGAGGCGCGCAGCCGCGCCCGCGCCCAGGGCTTCCCGCTGCGCATCGAAGCCGAGTCGCGCTGAGCTACGGCTCCGGCGGCCAGACGTCGAGGCGCAGCCCGCCGTGGCGCCCGGCCGCGAGCCCGAGCCGCGCGTGGTCCTCGCGCCCGAGCACCTCGGCGATGTGGACCTCGCGGTACGTGTCCGCCGGCAGCGCGTCGAGGAGCTGCGCGAGCGCGGCGACCTCGAGCCGGTGCGTGTGGAGCACCCGCCGGCGCACGGTCACCGTCGCGCGCCCGTTCGACGCGCGAAGCTCGCACGCCGGCGCGTACCCGTCGGCGTGCATGACCATGCAGGCCTGGAGCTGGCCCTCGAGCGGGCATCCGACGTCGAGGTGCAAGAGGCGCCGCGCGAGCGGGCTGTGGGCGAGCGCCTGGGCGAGCGCGTACGAGGTGCGCAGCCGCGCGAGCGCGTGGAACGCGTCGCGGTCGCCGAGCGCGTGCGTGTCGGCATCGGTGCCCGCGACGAGCGTCATGGTGTGCAGCGCCGCGAGCGGCGCGCGGCAGGCGACCAGCGCGGCGGCGTCCACGTGGTGCAGCTCCTCGAGGTCGTGCATCACCGGCGGCTCGAGCAGGCGCGCCAGCAGCTCGGGCGACACCGCGCTCGACGCGTACAGCGAGCGCACGGTCACCCAGTCGGGCGCGCCGATGCGCGCCGCGATCGCGCGCTCGTCGTACGACAGCCGCGCCTCGGCGACGAAGCCGCGATCGAGCCGCCCGCCCGTCACCGCGCCCGCGAGCCGCCCGAGGCAGCGCCCGAACAGCTGCTCCTCGAGCTGCTTGCGGCGCGCCTCCGTCGCCGGCTCGGTTGCGAGCTGCAGCGCGATCAGCTCGCCGCGCGGGTCGCCGCGCTCGAGCAGGAAATCCGCGTACACGGCGCGCGTCGCGTCGTCGTGCGGATCGGCGAGGACGTCGTCGCGCAAACCCTCCTCGCGCCGCTGGCCCTCCTCCACGATCGCGACGAGGCGCGCGAGGAGGGGCTCCGCCTCCGCCGGCAGCGCCGCCTCGGGCAGGCGGTGCGGCGCGACCAGGCTCGCGATCAGCCGATGCTGCCCGGTGAAGCGCGCGACCAGCGCGTCCGCGGCCGCCGCCAGGCGCGGGTCCGGCGCGCGCCGAAGGAGCATCTCCAGCGTCTCGAACGAGCTCCACGGCGCGCGCAGGAAGCCGTCGACGAGGCCGTGGACCGACTCGGGGCGGCCGGCGGCGAGCGCCGCGAGCCACGCCTTGCGCTTGTCGATCGGAGCACCGGCCAGCTGCCGCGACAGCGCGGCGATCACCGCCGCCAGCCGCGGGTCCGGCACCAGCCGCCACGCGGCGAGCATCGCGTCGAGCTGCTCCGATCCCTGCCCCTCGTTCACCGCGCGCGCGAGCGCCTCGATCACCGCCGTCACCCCCGCGAGCGTACCGCGCGAGGCCGGCTGACCCGGCAACCCGGGCTTCCGGAACTATCGGCAAGTCGCGTGGACCGGCTAGCCAGCTAGCCGGACGGGACGTGCTTCCAGCGGCTTGCGCGTGGTGCGCGGCTTGCTGGGAAGCGCGGCACCCCATGCGCGCCTCGCTCCTGACCGGCCTGCTCCTGACCCCACTGTTCCTCGTGGCCGCATGCGCGGCCGATGACGAGGGCGGCGCCGACGACGGCGAGGATTGCAGCGACGGCCACTGCGACGTGTTCACCGCGAAGAAGCTCAAGACGTGCAAGACCGCCGCGGACTTCAAGACGACCGACGGCTCGCTCAAGTGCACGCCGTGCGCCGCCGCGCTCGCGGACCGCAGCGGCCGCGGCTTCATCCCCGCGTTCACCGCGAACGACGCGCTCCTGAAGAAGGTCTACATGACCTTCGAGGACACGAACGGCAACAAGAAGATCGACACCGACGAGATCACCTGTCCCGTCGACATGCCGGGCATCATGGCGAAGCTCGAGAAGGTCGACACGAACAGCTGCAACGGCATCTCGACGCGCGTCGTCTCGGAGACGGCCGCCAAGCTCGGCGAGGCCAACGCCGACTACCGCGCGGTCACGTCGCGCGACTGCGACAACCGCGGCGACTTCGGCCTCCTGTTCTCGAGCTTCGGCTTCTCGGGCGACAACGGCGCGAAGGGCTCCGGCACGCACATCTCCGAGGACGGCCACCCCGGTGAGGTCGAGGCGATCGCGTTCGACGACGTCGACGGCGTCTTCAACTACTACAAGGAGCTCGACGGGAAGATGACGTTCTTCGGCAGCTCGGCCGACTTCGTGGTGCACGGCCCCGGCGGCCCGGGCCTCACGAACACGCTCGGCTGCGCGAACTGCCACCCCGGCGGCGGGCTCAACATGAAGGAGCTGCAGTCGCCGTGGACGCACTGGTCGCTCGAGGACAACATCCGCGGCGCCGACAAGCTCGTGCAGAACCGCGCCGCCTACCTGGGCACGCTGCAGTCGGGTGCGGACATGCAGTTCCAGGTCACGCAGGCCGGCAACGACAAGTGGGCGGCGTCGAAGGCCAAGCTCCTCGGCGAGATGACGACGACGAAGCTGCAGGTGGCCAAGGGCAAGTTCACCGACGACCGCATGTCGGCCGCCGAGAAGGCCGACCTCGTGAAGCGCGGCATGCGCCGCGACCTCCACGCCACGCAGCTCCTGCTCGAGCCGCTGTTCTGCACGAAGCAGGTCAACCTCAACAACTCGGGCGGCGGCTCGGCGATCCCCGGCAACCTGTTCGCGACGAACCGCCACGGCCTCCGCGTCAGCAGCAAGAGCTTCGCCTCCGCCGACCTCGCGGCCGCGCTCACCGCGATCGGCAGCAACGTCCCCGACGTCGCCGGCGCGAACGAGCTGACCACGCCGTTCATGACGCTCGAGCCCTCGCACGAGGACGAGGCGTACATCAACGCGCTCGTCGCCGCGGGCATCCTCGACCAGAACCTCGTCCGCGACATCCTCATGGTCGACTTCACGCGCCCCGTGCTGTCGGACGACCGCTGCGGCTTGCTGTCGTTCGTCCCCGACCTCGAGCCCGGCGACCGCAAGGCGGCGCAGATCCGCGACGCGATCCTCGGCGCCCTCGAGCGCGAGCAGCCCGCCGCCGGCTCGCCGGGCGCGCAGCTCCTCGCGCACCTGAAGGCGAACCAGGGCGGCACGCCCGTCGACCACCGCAAGACGCTGCAGACCTACTCGTCGAAGTGCCAGGCGCGCGACGCCAAGCAGATGGTGCGCGACGGCCTCCGCCTGCGCTCGCTGCACACGCAGGTCGTGTTCGGCGAGGTCGACGCGCGCGGCAGCGACGTCCACGCGATGTCCGTGTTCGAGTTCCCGAACACGATGCCGCGCGACAACGTCCGCGTCGTCGCCAACGCGGCCGCCGACAACGTCACCCAGATCTCGCTCGGCAGCCGCTGGAGCCCGGTCGACTGCACGATCGTGAACGGCTACGTCCCGCCGCCGGCGAACTGAACCGCGCCGCGGCCGCGATTTTCCCCGACGGGCTCCAGCCGGAGCCCGTTCCGCGTGTCCGGAGCATCGTGTAGCGTCGTCGCCATGGCTGGCAGTGACGTCCTGGTCTGGCTCGACATGGAGATGACCGGGCTCGACCCGCGCAAGGAGCGCATCATCGAGATCGCGACGATCCTCACCGACGGCCAGCTCGGCGAGATCGCGATCGGCCCCGACCTGGTGATCCACCAGTCCGACGAGGTGCTCGGCGCGATGGACGACTGGAACCGCAAGCACCACTCGGCGTCCGGCCTCGTCGAGCGCGTGAAGGCGTCGACGGTGACCGACGCCGACGCCGAGCAGCAGACGCTCGCCTTCCTCGCGCAGCACGTCGGCGCGAAGGACCGCCCCGTCCTCGCGGGCAACTCGATCCACCAGGACCGCCGCTTCATCCGCCGCTACATGCCCGCGCTCGACGCGCGCCTCCACTACCGCATGGTCGACGTCTCGACCATCAAGGAGCTCGCGCGCCGCTGGTTCCCGGCCGCCACCGCGAAGCAGCCGCTCAAGAAGGACACGCACCGCGCCCTCGACGACATCCGCGAGTCGATCGACGAGCTCCGCTACTACCGCGCGAACGTCTTCGCGCCGCCTCCGAGCTGAGGGATTTCGCGTAGTTCGGCGATCTCAGGTCACAACGGCCGGCGGCCGGCACCATCGATCCGTGACGCCGCTGGTCTCCGAGAGGCTCCAGTTCACCCACGATGGGAGGTGGCTCGCGCGGGTCGACGAGACCGGCGCGGCGCTGATCGCCCTCGACGGGACGCGTCGGCCGATCGCCGGGCCCGGCGCGTGCGGGGCCGCGGCGTTCGGCGACCAGCTGTGGACCGTGGGCGCCGCCGGGCTCGAGCGGTGGGCGCTCGACGGCCGCCTGCTCGGCGAGGCGATCGAGGTCGGCGACGGCGCGCTGGTGCCCGCGCTCGCGGGCGGCCCGGCGGCGATGTGCGGGTCGCGGATGTGGATCGACGACCTCGGCACGTTCCGCGAGCTGCCGGTGGGCGACGACGCGACGTTCCCGTTCGCCGGCCGCCGCCAGATCACGGCGAGCCACCACGAGGTCCGGCTCGGCGCGGTGCGCTGGAGCCTGCCGGTGGGCGCGAAGCTGGTCGCCGCCGCGGCGCTCGCCGACGGCGCGAGCGTGGCGCTGTTCGTGCGGCGCGGCGCCGTGCTCGAGGCGTGGACGTCCACGGCCGCCGGCTCGGTCCAGCACCGGATCACGCTGCCCGCCGGCGAGCTGCGCCTCGCGGCCCGCCGCGGCCTGCTGATCGTGCACACGTCGGCGCGCCGGATCGGCGTGATCGACCTGCGGTTCGGGCGGTCGCTCGGCGACGGCGAGCACGACGCCGACATCGACGACCTCGCGATCGATCGCGACGGCCACCGGCTCGCGATCGCGAGCGGCGGCGCGCTGTGCCTCGCGGCCGGCGGCGACCTGCTCGCGGCGGCGACGCGCGCCGGCGCGCCCACGGACGACGACGACGCGCCGATCGCCGCGGTCGTCGCTCCGGCCGACGGCGAGCGCCGCCTCGCGCCGCCGGCGCGACCGTTCGCGCTGGGTGCGCTCGAGCCGCGCGCGCGACGCGCGCCGATGCCGCGCGCCGAGGCCCTCGCGCAGCTCGACCGCGAGCTCGCGCTCGTCGCGCGCTGGGCGTTCGTCGCGATCGCCGACGCGTGGAACACGCGCCGGCTCGGGTACGGCAACGAGAGCGCGCACCCGCACGAGCACGAGGTCGCCGCGATCCTCGGCATGAACGGCGGCTTCGCGACCGAGCACCTCGCGGCCGCCCGCGCCGAGGCCGCGGCGCATGCGGCGGCGCTCGCCGGCGATCCGGATCGGCGCGGCCCGGCGACGCCGCTCGGCATGCTCGCCGCGGAGCTCGGCCTGTCGCCGCTCGCGATCGACATCCTGCTGGTCGCCGCGGCGCCGACGCTCGCGGGCGACGTCGCGCGGCTGTACGGCGTGCTCGCGAACGACCCGGGCCGGCCGATGGTCGACGAGCACCTGCTCGCCGCGATCCTGCCGGTCAGCGCGCACGACCTCGCGCGCGAGCTCGACGCGAGGGCGCCGCTGGTCCGCAGCGGCGCGATCCAGCTCGGCGGCGATCAGCCGCGGCCGTTCGCGTCGCTGATCGTCGATCCGGTGATCGTCGCGCGCCTGCGCGCCGACGCGCCGGCGCTCGGTGCCGCGGTGTCGCGGCGGCCGATCACGACGCCGCTCGAGCAGCTCGACCTCGGTCCGCGCGTCCTGCCGTCCGCGGTCGCCGCGCTCGCGCGCCGCACCGACGGCGCCGTGCGCATCGCGGTGCGCGGCCGCCCGGCGACCGGCCGCCGCACGCTGCTCGCCGCGCTGACCGCGGAGGCCGGCCGCGACCTCGCGACGATCGACGCCACCTGGCTGCCGCACGCGCCCGACGCGTTCGCGGCGGCGATGCGGGCCGCGCTCCGCCGCGTCCACCTCGCGGCGCTGATCCCGTGCATCACGGGGCTCGACGCCGTCGCGTTCGGCGAGCGCACCGTCGCGGACGTGCTCGGCGACGTCGTCCGCGCGCACCCCGGGCCGGTCGCGCTCGTGACCGCGCCCGACGCGGCGGTGCCGTTCGATTTGGGGCACGTCGTGATCGAGCTGCCGGTGCTCGGCGAGACCGAGCGCCTCGCGATCTGGCAGCGCGCGATCGCCGCCGCGGGCCTGTGGGTGCGCGACGCCGCGTCGCTCGCCGCGCGGTTCCGCATCGGCCCCGGCATGATCCACCGAGCCGTCGCCGCGATCGCCACGGGCGGCGCGGCGGACGTCGTCGACGCGACCGGCGCGACCCACGCGACCGGCGCGACCCACGCGACCGGCGCGGCGGACGTCGTCGACGCGACCCACGCAACTGACGCGACCGGCGCGACCGGCGCGACCCACGCGACCGGCGCGGCGGGCGTCGTCGACGCGACCGACGCGACCGAGACGCTCGAGGCGTACATCCGCCAGACCCGCGACGCGCGGCTCGCCTCGATCGCCCGCCGCGTCGAGCGCACGGCGACGTGGTCGAACCTCGTGCTGCCGCCCGACATCCTCGACAGCCTGCGCGAGCTGATCGGCCGCGTGCGCCACCGCCGCCAGGTCTACGAGACGTGGGGCATGGGCGAGGCGCTCGCGACCTCGCGCGGCATCACCGCGCTGTTCCAGGGCCAGCCCGGCACCGGCAAGACGCTCGTCGCCGGCGTGATCGCCCGCGAGCTCGGGCTCGACCTGTACCAGGTCGACCTGTCCAAGGTGATGTCGAAGTGGATCGGCGAGACCGAGCGCAACCTGTCGACGATCTTCGACGCCGCCGAGGACGGCCAGGTCATCCTGCTGTTCGACGAGGCCGACTCGCTGTTCGCGAAGCGCACCGAGGTCCGCTCGTCGAACGACCGCTACGCGAACCTCGAGGTCAACTACCTCCTCCAGCGGCTGGACGCGTTCGAGGGCATCGCGATCCTGACGACGAACTTCGGCGGCTCGATCGATCCCGCGTTCAAGCGCCGCATGTCGTTCCGCGTGTCGTTCCCGTTCCCCGACGAGGACACGCGCCAGCAGCTGTGGCGCGTGCACCTGCCGCCGCAGCTGCCGATCGGAGGCGAGCTCGCGCTCGACAGGCTCGCGCGCAAGTACCAGCTCGCGGGCGGCTACA
The DNA here is from genome assembly GCA_019637375.1 of Deltaproteobacteria bacterium. Classification (GTDB taxonomy): domain Bacteria; phylum Myxococcota_A; class Polyangia; order Haliangiales; family Haliangiaceae; genus JABFXX01. The sequence continues at coordinate 17,069 of JAHBVW010000099.1, forward strand.
TCCGCAACGCGTGCCTGCGCGCGGCGTTCCTCGCCGCGCAGGAAGAGACCGCGCTCGACCAGCGCCACCTCGAGCGGGCCGTCGCGCTCGAGTTCTCCGAGCTCGGCAAGCTGTCGAGCTCGGGCTCCCTCGAATAGCCAGAAGGACCGAGGACCGATGACCAAGACCCACGAGCTCGAGCACGACCGCGATCACCACGACGTCCACCGCTCGTCCGACCCCACGCTCGCGCCGGGGCGCGGCACGCGCGCGCAGGACCTCGTCGGTCCGACCGGGCGGCTGCCGTCGGGCATCCTGATGCGCAAGGCCCGCGACGCCAACGGCGTCCAGGCCGGCGCCGAGCACGCGGTGGCGCGCGCGTCGTCCTCGTCCGGCCACGCGCTCCCCGACGACGTGCGCGGCAAGTTCGAGTCGTCGCTCGGCGCCGACCTCTCGAGCGTCCGCGTCCACACCGGCGCGGAGTCCGTCGCCTCGGCGAACGCCGTCGGCGCGAAGGCCTACACGATCGGCAGCGACATCCACTTCGGCGCCGGCCACTACGATCCCACCACCAACGCCGGCCAGCACCTCCTCGCGCACGAGGTCGCACACACCGTGCAGCAGGCCGGCGGCGCGATCGGCGCGCAGTACAAGCTCGAGGTGTCGAGCGCAGGCGACGCGTTCGAGGCCGAGGCGGACCGCGCCGCGGACGCGATGACGCGCGGGCAGGCGTTCTCGGTCGGCGGCGCGGGCGCCGCGCTGTCGCGCTCGCCCGCCCGCATCGCGCGCGCGCCGATCACGCTCCCCGAGCAGCGCATCGACGGGGAGGCACCGAACGTGATCACGCTCCCCGAGCAGCAGATCGGCGGTGGCGAGGCCGAGCCGCAGCAGACGGGCGGTGGGAACGCGATCACGCTCCCCGAGCAGCAGATCGACGGTGCGGCGCCGAACGCGATCACGCTCCCCGAACAGCAGATCGACGGTGCGGCGCCGAACGTGATCACGCTCCCCGAGCAGCAGATCGAGGGCGACCCGGTCCTGCCGGCCAACACCGACCAGATGGCCAAGAACGCCGACGGCGCGGAGGCCGCGGCGCGCGGCCGCACCGGCGGGAGCTCGGTCATCGGCGATGCCGGCGCGGTCACGGTCGCGAACAAGCAGGAGGCCGACAAGGTCGTCCAGCTGATCGGCCAGGACCAGACCAAGCTCGAAGCGGGGATCGCCACCGGCGACATCGACGCCTCGGTGCGCAAGAAGAACGCGGACACCGTCAACCAGCTGTCGGCGTACTCCGACGTGCTCGGGGACGACAAGTTCAACACCGACCTGTTCCAGCAGCAGTCGCAGGCGCTCGGCGCGGACTTCGCGCGCCTGCACGCGCAGATGATGACGCTCGACAAGTCGGGCCAGGGGAGCGGCGCGGTCTCGCGGGTCGCGCAGAACATGGATCCCGGCGCGAGCCGCGGCAAGCGGCTCGGCGAGACCGTGATCGACGCCGGGTCCGGCCAGTCGGCGGCGGAGCTCAACAAGGACTTCAAGCAGACGATGACCGCCCCGGACGGCGCGCAGGGCCACTCGACGAACGCGACGGCCCACCGCAACGACGCCGAGAAGTGCAAGAAGGACATGAACGACGCCGCGTCCGCGGTGGCCACGAAGAGCCGCGAGCTGATGCCCAAGCAGAAGGCGGCCGAGGGCGCGGCGGCGTCCATCAAGGCCGCGGCCGCGGCCGCGGACGTCGGCAAGCTGCAGGGCGAGATCGACGCGCTCCGGGCGAAGGCGGCGGAGGCCGAGGAGAAGGTGAAGCTCGTCGGTGGCGTGATCAAGGATGCCGTGGCGATCGGGGCCTCCGCGACGTCCGGCAAGATCGACGCGGCGGTCGGCACCGCCATCAACCTGGTCACGAGCCTGACGGCTTACGCGGCGAAGCACTGGAACGACGGCGACATCGCCGAGGAGGCCGAGAAGAAGAAGGTCGCCGCCGCGAACCTGGCGTTCAGCAACACGCGGGCGGCCGCGATGAACGCACAGGCGGTGCTGGGCGATCTCCGGGCGAGCTGCGTGGGGTTCCAGGACGGCCTGAAGAACCTCGCGGATGCCAAGACCAACTACCGCGACGCGATGCAGCTGATGGGCAACTCGCTCGACAAGGCGCAGGGCGGCAACGCGTACTCGATCGTCGCACAGGTGCTCGCGGAGGCCGAGGCGTACCTCACCCAGTCCCAGCTCACGATCACCTCGGGCCGCAACGCGATCGGCAAGCTGCCCGCGAAGGACGGCGGGCCGCGCCGCGACGCGGGGACGACCGGCACGCTCACGTACTACCTGGCGGTGGCGCCGGCGGACAAGCATACGTTCTTCGCCACGCGCGCCACGGTCACGCTGAAGGGCTCGCTCGCGGGAGGCGCCGATCTGCTGTCCGACGATCTCGCGAAGGTGATCGAGCGGATGGAGCAGGAGCGCGCGGAGATCGAGGGACTCGCGAACAGCCTCCGCGCGGTGTTCAAGGTGTGACCGCGTTGTGGTGAAAATGACGCCCGTGGTGGACGAGGAGCGCGACGAACCGGATCCGCTGATCGAGGCGCTCGCCGCGACGCCGGCGGGCGGGGTCGTGCCGCGCGGGACGGTGATCGACGGGCAGTACAAGGTGGAGCGCGTCCTCGGCGAGGGCGGCATGGGCGTCGTGTACCTCGCGCGCGACCTGAAGCTCGACCGCGAGGTCGCGATCAAGGTCGGCATCGAGCGCTCGGCGGCGGCGATCGGGCGGCTCGCCCGCGAGGCGATGGCGCTCGCGCGGCTGTCGCATCCGAACGTCGTCGTGATCCACCAGGTCGGCGAGCTCGGCGGGCGCGCGTTCGTCGCGATGGAGTACGTCCCCGGCGGGACGGCGCGCACGTGGTGCCAGGGCAAGGGCCGGCGCGAGGTCGTGGCGCTGTACATCGCCGCGGGCGAAGGGCTCGCCGCCGCGCACGCCGCCGGGCTCGTGCACCGCGACTTCAAGCCCGACAACGTCCTCGTCGGCGCCGACGGCCGGCCGCGCGTCGCGGACTTCGGGCTCGCGCGCGTGCAGCTCGCGGCCGGGGCCGGGGCCGGGATGACCGGCGCGCTCGGGACACCCGCGTACATGGCGCCGGAGCAGTTCGGCGACGGCGAGGTCGACGCGCGCGCGGATCAGTTCGCGCTGTGCGCGTCGCTGTGGGAGGCGCTGTTCGGCGAGCGGCCGTTCGCCGAGCGCACGACCGAGCGCGAGGCCATCCGCGCCGAGCCGGTGCGCGGCGCCGGCGGCAAGGGCGTGCCCGGCCACATCGAAGCGGCGCTGCGGCGCGGGCTCGCGCCGCGGCCGGACCAGCGCTGGCCGGCGCTCGAGCCGC